>NZ_JACHEH010000025.1 GCF_014201415.1 Chelatococcus composti | reverse complement strand
GTGGCCTGACCCCATAGGGTGGTCCGGTTTCAATCTTAGTTCATGATCGGCCTTGGGGCTATTGCCTGGGCAGATGACGGTGCTGCTCCGCTTGCTGGCGCAGGCCAGATGATGGCCTCGGGTGCCGGTGGCTTGTATCCAAGCGACGAGTGTGGCCTCTCGGTGTTGTAGTACCGCCGCCAGGCTTCGATGATGATCTTGGCCTCGGCGAGGCTGTAGAAGATCTCACCGTCGAGCAGTTCGTCGCGGAGCTTCGAGTTGAAGCTCTCGCAGTAGCCGTTCTCCCAAGGGCTTCCAGGTTCGATGAACGCTGTCTTTGCGCCGACGGCTACGATCCACTCCCGTACAGCCTTGGCGATGAACTCCGGGCCGTTGTCGGAACGGACATGGCCGGGCACACCACGCAGGATGAACAGGTCCGACAGGGCGTCGATGACGTCGGTCGAGTTGAGCTTGCGATCGATGCGGATTGCAAGGCATTCCCTGGTGAACTCGTCGATGATGTTGAGCATGCGGAATCTCCTGCCATCGTGGGTCCGACCCTCGACGAAGTCATAGGACCAGACATGGTTTGGATGCTCGGGTCGAAGCCGGATGCACGATCCGTCATTCAACCAGAGCCGCCCCTTCTTCGGTTGCTTCTGGGGAACCTTCAGCCCCTCCCGCCGCCAGATCCGTTCGACACGCTTGGCGTTCACCGTCCAGCCTTCAGACCGCAGCATCGCCGTGATCCTGCGATAGCCATAACGGCCATAGCGGGAAGCGAGCCGGATGATGTCGGAGGTCAACGCCTCTTCATCGGGCCGGCCTTGCGGCTTTTTGCGCTGGGTCGAACGATGCTGGCCGAGAACCTTGCAGGCAAACCGCTCCGAGACGGAGAACTTCGCCATGACACGATCGACGCAACGGCGACGGCGAGCGGGGCTCAGAAGTTTTGCATTCGCTGCCCTTCGGGTCCCGAAGCAGCCTCTTTCAGGATCAGCTTCTCGAGTGTCAGGTCCGAGACCGCCTTGCGCAGCCGGTCATTCTCTTTCTCGAGCTCCTTCAGCCGCTTCACCTGGTCACCCTTCAGGCCACCAAACTCCTTGCGCCACCGGTAATACGTAAACTGCGTCACGCCGATCAAACGGACCGCTTCTCCGACAGAACGACCTTGCGACAACAGAACATCGACTTGGCGCAGCTTCGCCACGATCTCTTCGGGTTTGTGCTTCTTCTGCGGCATTCCAACGTCCTCCTACGGCTCAATAGCCTACTTCAGGGAGGACCACTTTTCAGGGGGCAGACCAG
>NZ_JACHEH010000024.1 GCF_014201415.1 Chelatococcus composti | reverse complement strand
CGACCAGGATCTCGCGTTTTCCTGCGTGGTTTGCGGGTCCGACGATGCCTTCGTTCTCCATGCGCTCCATGAGGGATGCGGCGCGGTTGTAGCCGATCTGCAGGCGGCGCTGGATGTAGGAGGTGGAGGCCTTGCGGTCGCGCAGGACGATGGCCACCGCCTGGTCGTAGAGATCGCCGCCCGGCGCGCCGAAGGAGGTGTTGTCGAACACCGCCCCGCCGTCCTCGCCTGCGGCGCCCTCCTCGTCGGCGACCACCGCGTCGAGATACTGCGGCCGCCCCTGTGCCTTCAGGTGCGCCACGACCTTCTCCACCTCCTCGTCCGACACGAACGGCCCGTGCACGCGCATGATGCGCCCGCCGCCGGCCATGTACAGCATGTCGCCCTGGCCCAGCAGCTGCTCCGCCCCCTGCTCGCCCAGGATGGTGCGGCTGTCGATCTTCGACGTCACCTGGAAGGAAATGCGCGTCGGGAAGTTCGCCTTGATCGTGCCGGTGATCACGTCCACCGACGGGCGCTGCGTGGCCAGCACCACGTGGATGCCCGCCGCGCGCGCCATCTGCGCCAGACGCTGGATGGTGCCCTCGATCTCCTTGCCCGCCACCATCATCAGGTCGGCCATCTCGTCGACGATGACCACGATGTACGGCAGAGGCTCGAGGTCCATCACCTCCTCCTCGTACACCGCCTCGCCGGTCTGGCGGTCGAAGCCGGTCTGCACCGTGCGCGTGATGACCTCGCCGCGGGCCCTGGCCTCGGCGACGCGGGCGTTGAAGCCGTCGATGTTGCGCACGCCGAGCTTCGACATCTTCTTGTAGCGCTCCTCCATCTCGCGCACGGCCCACTTGAGGGCGACGACGGCCTTCTTGGGGTCGGTGACGACGGGGGTGAGCAGGTGCGGGATGCCGTCGTAGATGGACAGCTCGAGCATCTTCGGGTCGACCATGATCAGGCGGCACTCCTCCGGCCGGAGGCGGTAGAGGAGGGACAGGATCATGGTGTTGATGGCGACGGACTTGCCCGATCCGGTAGTGCCGGCGACGAGCAGGTGGGGCATGCGGGCGAGTTCGGCGATGACGGGCTCGCCGCCGATGGTCTTGCCGAGGCACAGGGCGAGCTTGTAGCGGGTCTCCTCGAAGTCCCTGGAGGCGAGGAGCTCGCGCAGGTAGACGGTCTCGCGCCTTGCGTTGGGCAGCTCGATGCCGATGGCGTTGCGGCCTGGCACGACGGCGACGCGCGCGGAGACGGCGCTCATGGAGCGGGCGATGTCGTCGGCAAGGGAGATGACGCGCGAGGACTTGGTGCCCGGCGCCGGCTCGAACTCATAGAGCGTCACCACCGGGCC
>NZ_JACHEH010000023.1 GCF_014201415.1 Chelatococcus composti | reverse complement strand
TTCCACTTTGTGGGCTCCTGGTTGCCGAGGAAGCGGATGCGCTTGAGGCGCGACTGCAGCGTCTCGTGGATGTCGGCGAGCACGGCATTGCCCGACAGGCGCACGATGGCGGTGTGGATGGCCTGGTTGAGCTTGAAGTATTCGAGGCGGTTGCCGCTGGCATAGAAGGCCATCATGCGCGCATGCAGGTCGGCGACGGCGGCGATGTCGGCGTCGCTGGCATGGGCACAGGCCAGGCGCCCGGCCTCGGCCTCGAGCGTCGCCAGCACCGTCAGCATGTCCTGCACGTCCTTGGGCGAGAAGCGGCGCACGATGGCGCCGCGGCTCGGCACCAGCTCGATCAGCCCCTCGCGCGCCAGGAACTTCAGCGCCTCGCGCAGCGGCGTGCGCGAGATGCCGAGCGCCGCCCCGAGCTGACCCTCGTGCACGCGCGAGCCCGGGGCAAGCTGCCCCTCGGTGATCATGTCGCGGATGCGGGTGACAACCTCGTCGTGCAGCGTGCGCCGGGCAATGGGGCGGGCCTCCTCGGGGCCGCCCGCCGACGGGGCAATGGTCTGGTCTGTCATGCTCACCTGTGGCCTCGGCCTCCGGTCAGGGATCTTTCGGGATCGGCTCTGGCGCCGGACGTTCCGAGACGGGCCCCACCGGCGGCGCAGCTGCCGCCTCCCCCTGCCGTCCCTGGCGCAGCGGCCGGCGATTCCCCTCGCCGTTCCCCGAGCAAATTGCCGCGGCGAATCCCGTGCGCGTCAAGGGCCATGATGCCCGCGGGGCCGCGGCCGGTCAATCAAGCATCGTATGATGGAATGCTGTATGCAGCATACTTGACGACAGAAACACGCCCCTCTAGCTTCCCTCCACCAAGCCAAGGAGGTCCGCGTGGCTCACAGGCCGCTTCCCGCCGATAATCAATCCCTCGCGCCTGCCGCTCGTCCCACCGTCGCCCTCGCCATGGGCGATCCGGCCGGCATCAGCCCGGAACTCATGGCCAAGGCCCTCTGCCTCGACGACCTGCGCCAGGCCGCGCGCCTCGTCGTCTTCGGTGACCGCCGCGTCCTTGCCGCCGGCGCCGCCGTCGCCGGCGTCTCCCCGGAGATCGCCGTCGTCGCCGATCCGGCCGAGGCCCCGGCCGACGAGAGCAGGCCCGTCTTCGTCGATCTCGGCCACCTCGACCCGGCCACCATCCGCCTCGGCGAGGTCAGCCGCGAGGGCGGCGCCTTCGCCGTCGCCAACTTCCGCGCCGCCCTGCGCTATGCCGCCGCCGGCCATGCCCAGGCCGTCGCCTTCACTCCCTTCAACAAGGCCGCCATGCGCCTGGCCCACCCCTCCTATGAGGACGAGATCACCTTCCTCACCGAGGAGCTCGGCGCCAACGGCCCGGCCAGCGAGTTCAACATCCTCGAGGGCCTCTGGAACGCCCGCGTCACCTCGCACGTGCCACTCAGGGACGTCGCCCGCCTCATCACCCGCGAGGCCGTCGTCAACGGCCTCGTCCTCGCCGACGGCGCCATGCGCGAGGCCGGCTTCGCCAGGCCGCGCATCGCCGTCGCCGGCCTCAACCCGCACGCCGGCGATGGCGGCAACTTCGGCCGCGAGGAGATCGACGTCATCGCCCCGGCCGTCGAGGAGGCCAAGGCCCGCGGCATCGCCGCCGACGGACCCTTCCCATCCGATACCGTCTTCCTGCGCGCCAGGGCCGGCGCCTTCGACGCCGTCCTGACCATGTACCACGACCAGGGACAGATCGCGATGAAGCTCATGGGCTTCGACCGCGGCGTCACAATGCTCGGCGGGTTCGCCATCCCGGTCCTCACCCCCGCCCACGGCACCGCATACGACATCGCTGGAAAAGGCATCGCAAACATCGGTGCCACACGCGCCGCCTTCGAACTCGCCGCAAAAATCGCTCGCAAACGCCTCAAGGAGGC
>NZ_JACHEH010000022.1 GCF_014201415.1 Chelatococcus composti | reverse complement strand
ACATGCTTTTGTCCCTTCACATTGAGATGTGGATTTTCGGAAAGGGACATGCCGGGTTTGCACCGGCATAGCGGAGCGGCATCATGCCTTTGAGGGGCGCCGCGGCACAGCGCAGCCTCAATCCGCTATACGTGTAGGGCAGAATTAAGCCGGCGAGCTTGCGCGAAGCTTGCACCGCACGAGTCAGTCCGGGCCTGCGGGATGAGGTGACATGTCATGCCTCGCGCAAGGTTGGCGGGCGACAATGGCGGGGCGAGCCGGCCATTGCGCGGAGTCTCCCTTGAACGCTCAGACCATCTACTCAACCGCCTTCAAACAGTACAAGAAGGGCAACTATGCCGCTGCCCTGGATCTGCTGAACAAGCTGATGGAGGTGGAGAAGGGCGCCAAGATCTATGCCCTGCTCGGCAAGGTCCTGGTGCAGCTCGGCCTCAAGTCGGACGCCGCCTGGGCCTATCATCTCGCCGGGCAGGAAGAGGGGCCGCGTTCCGACGAATACCTCGCCGAGGCGATGAAGCTGCATTTCGCATGCGGCAACGAGGACGAGGCACTCAGCCTCGGCATGCCGCTGTTCCAGAAGATGCATCGGGACCCGGACATCGCCTTCGTAGTCGCCTCCATTCTCGTCAAGCGGGGCCAGCGCGACCTCCTCAAGACGCTGATGCCCGTGCTCGCCGAGAGCGACAGGCTGATCCACAGGATCCTCGCCGCGCGCCTGCTGACGCGCGCCGAGTTCAAGTGGGACAGCCGGATCGCAAAAACTCTCTACCGCAAGGACCCGCACAGGAAGGATTTCCGCTCCACCTATCACCTCTTCACCTGCCAGGTGAACAACTACCCGGAGATGGCGCGCCTGCAGCGCCAGATGCGGCGCGAGATCGAGGCGGGCGATCTCTCCTTCCTCAAGTATGAGCCTCCATACTACAACCTGCTGTGGTGCAGCGACGAGGCGCTGAACCGCCTGGCCTGGGGCTTCGATCCAGCCGTCGGCGTCGGACCTGTCGGTCCCGAGCGCGCACAGGCCCGCCGCAAGGCTCCTCACGTTTGGGGAGACAAGCTCCGCATCGGCTATCTCTCGGCCGATTTTTCGGACCACCACGCCACGATGAAGCTCCTGCAGGGCGTGATCGAGCGCCACGACGCCAGCCGCTTCGACATCACCCTCTTCTGCTGCACACCGGAGCACCTCATGGCGAAGGACAAGGGCGGGCGCTACCGCTGGGGCCGCATCCTGCGGCTGAACGGCCTCGACGATCGGGGGGCGGCCGCGACGATCCGCTCCGAGAACATCGACATTCTCGTCGACCTGAAGGGGCACACGGAAGGCAGCCGCAGCGGCATCCTCAACCACGGCGCCGCGCCTGTGCAGGTCGCGTGGCTCGGCTTCCCCGGCACGACGGCAGGCATCGATCTCGACTACATCATTGGCGACCCACACGTGCTGCCCGACGGCAGCGAGCCGCACTACTTCGAGAAGTTCTGCCGGCTGCCTGAAACCTACCAGCCGAACGACCCGTGGCACAGGCCACGTCCTTCGGGCATTACGCGCAATGAGGTCGGGCTGCCGGAAGACCGGTTCGTCTTCGCCTCCTTCAACGCCAACAGGAAGATATCGCTCAAGACGATCGATCTTTGGGCAAGCATTCTGCGGCTGACGCCTGACAGCCTGCTGTGGGTGTTGTGCCTCGACGAGGAGGCGCAGACCAACGTCCGTCGCAAACTCGAGAGCGCGGGGATCGAGGCCAGCAGGGTCGCGTTCTGCGAAAAGGTCGCCTACGAGGAACATATCAACCGCCTTCCGCTCGCGGACCTCGGGCTCGACACCTTCCCGTACAACGGGCACACCACGACGTCGGAACAGCTGTGGGCGGGCCTGCCGGTCCTTGCCATGGACGGCACCAACTTCGCCTCGCGCGTCAGCAAGAGCCTGCTCAACGCCATCGGCCTGCCGGAACTCGTCACGCGCGACCCGGATCACTATGTCGAGACGGCGGTCGCGCTCTATCAGGACCGGGAGCGGCTGGCACAGTACCGGCAGCGGCTGGAGGAGAACCGCTTCCGCATGCCGCTGTTCGACGCCGAACGCTTCTGCCGGCACCTCGAGCGGGCCTACGAGATGATGGCGGATCGCGCCCGGCAGGGGCTGGAGCCCGATCACATCGACGTACCGGCCCTGCCCGCCCGCACCGGCGCCTTTGTCTGAGCGCACCCTCACCCGCGCCAAAGAGAAAGGCCGCGCTCCGGCGGAGCGCGGCCGATCCCGGGTGCAGCGTTCCGGTCGCCTTAGCGGAACAGCGACAGGATGTTCTGCGTCGAGGAGTTGGCGATGGAGAGGGCCTGGATGCCGAGCTGCTGCTGGACCTGCAGCGCCTGCAGCTTGGTGGACTCCTCTTCCATGTTGGCGTCGAC
>NZ_JACHEH010000021.1 GCF_014201415.1 Chelatococcus composti | reverse complement strand
CGTATCCCTCCGGTGACGGCCGCCTTGCGGTCTGAGGGCGAACGTCGGAAGTCCTAGGGACAATCCTAGGAGTAGCCCTATGACGATGCCGCGAGTGGAGGTGATCACGTCGGTCGAGAGACGGCGCCGCTGGTCGCGTGAGGAGAAGGAGCGCCTGGTGGTGGCATCTTTCGAGCCTGGCGTGACGGCCTCGGAGGTCGCGCGATCGGCGGGCATTCACGTCAGCCAGCTCTTCCGATGGCGCAAGGAGCTGTGTGATCGGGTCGATGTTGGCGCCACGCAATTGGTCCCGGTCGAGATCGTCCCTGCCGCCCAGCCGCCCGTCGTTGAGACGCCGGCATCATCGGCGTCTCCCAACCGACGTCGCCGCAAGAGCGGCATCATCGAGATCGAGCTTGGCGGCGGGCGCCGTGTCCGTGTTGATCGCGACGTGGATGGCGAGGCGCTGCGGCGCGTGCTGGACGCGCTCGGGTTGCGATGATCCCGGTTCCGAGCGGCGTGCGGGTGTGGCTGGCGACGGGTCACACCGACATGAGGAAGGGCTTTCCGGGCCTGGCATTGGTAGTGCAGGAGACGCTGAAGCGTGATCCGCACAATGGTCACCTGTTCGTCTTCCGTGGTCGTCGCGGCGATCTGATCAAGGTGCTTTGGCACGACGGCCAGGGCGCCTGCCTGTTCTGCAAGCGGCTGGAACGGGGGCGCTTCATCTGGCCATCGCCGGCCGACGGCGTCGTGACGATCACGCCGGCCCAACTCGGCTATCTACTCGAAGGCATCGACTGGCGCATGCCGCAGAAGACCTGGCGGCCGACGGCGACCGGCTGACGATTTGGTCTTGCACATGGCGGTGGATATGATTCCATTTCCATATGCCCGACGCTGAATCGCTCCCTTCCGACCTCGCCGCCGCCCACGCGATGATCCTGGCGGAGCGCGCCGCACGCATCGAGGCCGAAGCTCTTGCCGCCCACGCGGCGGCGGTCAGCTCCGGAACGGAGGCGTTGATTGCACGACTGAAGCTGGAGATCGAGAAGCTCAGGCGCGAACTCTACGGCAGCCGCTCGGAGCGCAAGGCCCGGCTGCTCGAGCAGATGGAGCTTCAGCTCGAGGATCTGGAAGCTGATGCTGTTGAGGACGAACTCTCTGCCGAAAGGGCGGCTTCCCGGTCACAGACGGTCCGCTCGTTCGAGCGCCGGCGCCCGTCGCGCAAGCCGTTCCCGGAGCACCTGCCGCGCGAGCGCGTCGTGATCGCCGCACCCGAGAGCTGCCCCTGCTGCGGCTCGACCAGGCTGTCGAAGCTGGGCGAGAACGTGACCGAGACGCTGGAGGTGATCCCGCGTCGGTGGAAGGTCATCCAGACGGTGCGCGAGAAGTTCTCGTGCCGCCAGTGCGAGACGATCACCCAGCCGCCGGCGCCGTTCCACGTCACGCCGCGCGGCTTCGCCGGGCCGAACCTGCTGGCGATGGTGCTGTTCGAGAAGTTCGGCCAGCATCAGCCGCTGAGCCGGCAGAGCGAGCGCTATGCCCGCGAAGGTGTCGAGCTGAGCCTGTCGACGCTGGCCGATCAGGTCGGCGCATGCGCGGCGGTGCTGCGTCCGCTGCATGCGCTCATCGAGGAGCATGTGCTCTCGGCGGAACGGCTTCACGGCGACGACACGACGGTGCCGATCCTGGCGAAGGGCAAGACCGACACCGGCCGGGCCTGGGTCTATGTCCGCGACGATCGGCCCTTCGGCGGGACATCGCCACCTGCAGCCCTGTTCCACGCATCGCGCGACCGGTCTGGCGATCACCCCGAGCGGCACCTGAAGCAGTTTACCGGCATTCTGCAGGCCGATGCCTATGCCGGTTACAACCGGCTCTACCTCGTCGACCGCAAGCCCGGACCGGTGATGGAAGCGCTCTGCTGGAGCCATGCGCGGCGCAAGTTCTTCGTGCTCGCCGACATCGCCGCCAACGCGCGTCGCGGCAAGACCGCGCCGCCGATCTCACCGATCGCCTTCGAGGCCGTGAGGCGCATCGATATCCTGTTCGACATCGAGCGCGACATCAACGGGCTGCCTGCCCAGCAACGTCTTGCCGCGCGTCAGGAACGGAGTGCGCCGCTCGTCGCCGAACTGGAAGAGTGGATGCGTGGCGAGCGGGCCAGGCTCTCGCGCCATGCGCCCGCCGCCCAGGCGATCGACTACATGCTCAAGCGCTGGAATGGCTTCACACGCTTCCTCCAGGACGGGCGCGTCTGCCTCACGAACAATGCGGCCGAACGGGCGCTGCGCGGTCTGGCACTGGGCAGGAAGTCCTGGCTCTTCGCCGGGTCGGACCGCGGCGCCGATCGCGCGGCGATCATGTACACGCTGATCGCAACCGCCAAGCTCAACGACGTCGACCCGCAGGCCTGGCTGGCCGACGTGCTCGCCCGCATCGCCGACACGCCGCAGGGCCGCCTGGCCGATCTCCTGCCGTGGAACTGGAAGGCGCAATCTGCAAGACTGGCCGCATGAGCCCGTCCCCGAAGATCGCCGCATCCGACAGCCTCAACGAGATCGCCACGGTCCGCGTCGAACTGCGCGACACCGATCCCCTGATCTGGCGCGAGGTCGAGGTGCCGACCTCGATCACGCTGAAGGTGCTGCACGACATCATCCAGGCCGTGATGGGCTGGTTCGACTACCATCTGTGGGAGTTCACCATCGGCAAGCAGAGATACGGCCTGCCGATGGACGAGGACTGGGGAACGGCGCCGCGCAAGGACGCCGCCAAAGTGCGCCTGCGCGATGTGCTCAAGCCGCGCAGGACGACGATCGACTACCTCTACGACTTCGGCGACAGCTGGGAGCTTCGGCTCACCGTGACCGGCGTCAGGGCCGGCCATCCCGAGACCTCCTATCCGCGCTATCTCGGCGGCGAGAGGAACGCCCCACCCGAGGATTGCGGCGGCATTCCAGGCTTCTACGACATGCTCGACGCGCTGGCCGACCCCGACCACCCCAACCATGCCGACGCAACCGAATGGACCGACGACTACGATCCCGACACCATCGACGAACTCCCGATCAAATACGCGCTCTTGCGCATCGCGAACCGACGAAACCCAGCCAAGGCGCGATTGATCAACAAAGCCCCGCCGAAACCCGATAACTGATCACGCCGCCATAACCGCGGTCCTCACCAGACGGTTAC
>NZ_JACHEH010000020.1 GCF_014201415.1 Chelatococcus composti | reverse complement strand
CAATCCGGCGGTCAACGAGGTTTTTTCGTGCCATCAGGAATCCTCAGTCAGGATTTAGCTTCATAGACAATTTTGCCGCATTTCGACCTATCGGCAAAGGTCCGATGTGTGGTTTAGCCACCTACGCTCGCGGCGAAGGCGGTTGAACGTACCGGGCTACATAACGGGCAAACTGACTATAGCTGATCCCCATTCCTTCGCCGTGCTGTTCGTAGATCAGAACCACCGGATAGCCCTCCTCGACCATTTTCCGGATGCTATCGAGGCGAGCCAAGAACGCCACACGACCAGCGCCCCGTGAGGATTTTTTTGGTGCTTCAGCCATAGGGACGGCTCCTTATCTGAGTTCGCGCTAAATCGCGCAAATGCGCATTAAATTGCATAAGCAATGCTACCGCCATATGCGAAGATGCGCAACTTAGCGCAAATATATGCGAATTAGCGCAAATGAGCGCGAGAGACTGTACGGAGAAAGACGCTTTCGCGTATAGTTGCGTAAGATTGCAGAGAAGAGGACGGCAAGATATGTGTTTGTAGCTACACGGCGGAGCCGCGCAGCCACAAACACCGGCCCTTACTCGCCTTTGGCTCGACGGCATCTTGCTCTGCGAGGCGCACGGTCGCTGCCGCGACAGAACACGAAAGGAGGGCAAACGCCCGATGGATGATGGCACCAAATGGGAGTCTGGGCGGCGCGACCGCACCATGCGCTTTCGCGTTACGGCAGAAGAAGCGTGCGAGATCGAGACACGCGCCAAAAGCGTTGGATTAACGTATTCCGACTATCTGCGATCCGCCGCCCTCAATCATCGCATCAGATCGGTCTACGACTTAAAGGCTGTGGCGGACCTTGGGCGGGTGAACGGCGACCTCGGCCGAGTGGCCGGGCTGCTAAAACTCTGGCTGGCAGAGAAGCGCGGGCAGGGCGCGCGGCCCATCGACGTTGAGAAGATGATGGCCGATTTCCGCACCATGCAGACAGAGCTATCGGCCATTATGCGTGCTGCACTGAAATAGCTACTGAGACTGGTGATCGGAATCAGCTTTTGTCGCAATTTGAGCACGCGCGCGGGCAACGTCTCCAAGCGCCGCCGCGATCAGCGCCGGGTCGCCGTCCTCCATCACGGCATCGAGATAGGCCGCAATGTCATCCTCGGTCTGGAGGTAGTTCACTACGTCATAGCGCCGGAATTTCACTTCCCTGCCTAGCTCCGCCACGTCGAACGGCTCACCCTTACCGGCTTCCAGTTCGGCCATTGCGTTGCGCGTGGTGCGGTTACGCGTCTCGGCCATGTGCAACCTCTCAAGTGGATTCCAGCACGCGCATTTCGACGTGCAGACCAGCAGTGGCCATCATGTTGACGAGCGTGTCGAGCGCGAACAGGTCGATTTTCCCGCGCAGCAGATCGGACACACGGGGTTGTGTCACACCGAGCCGGCGGGCCGCTTGGGTTTGGGTCCAGCCCTTACCGCGGATATGCTGTTCAAGCGCCATCATCAGCGCCGAGCGGAGTTTCATGTTCTCCGCTTCGGCGGCCGTGTCCTCGATGGCGTCCGACACGCTGGCAAAAGTCTCTTTGCTCATTGAGCTTGTTCCTATGCTTGATCAGGCTAGGAATTTAAACCGAACCAAATCATATCCAGCAAACTATACAAATTTTTGTATAATCCTGCAAATGCCGGTGTTTGGATTGTACAATCCAAAGTCGTGATCGGCACGTGTAATCGCTAACGCTGGCCCGGACGTCCGTCGCTGCCGCCAAGGTGGAAGCAGATCACCCACCGTTCAATGGGAATCGTCCAGGTGACGACCCCAGTTAGGTTTGCGTTTGTCGGAAGGCGTTCATGGGGTGCCTCGCGTCAGATCGCGGACGCGGCGGCAGTAAGTCTTCAATTCTTCGACCTGTGTGTTCTCAGTCACGCCGCCCGGCACTGGTGCGTGGTGAAAGTTGCGGGTGTAAAAGTTGATGTCCTTTAATTGATCAAGTGCTCTTTTGTATCGGTATTCAGTCGGAGCACCCTCGATCTTCCGGATAATTCCGTCGAGCATTTCGTCGGCATGGAAAAGCTCCGGATCACCATTACGATAAAAATGCTCTAACACCTTGCGCAGCAGCGCGCGTATCTCGGCCGGATCGCCCTCGGTCGCGTCGATGAACTGAATCATCTTCATGCGTTCGGTTTCGTTGCGGGGACGGGTTGCTTGTTCAAGATCAAAGGTTGCTAGGCTCGCCATGCCGGGTGCGCCGGTCTGGATGGCGCATGATGTGATCTTGCCCTGATCGATGCGATCCCACAGCAGGCGCAGAAAGCCCAACTCGTGCGAGAACACGAACACCTGCGCCGCCCGGTTCGTGAGCTTGTTGATTTCGTTCACGGTGAAGGTACGCCGAAACTCGTCCATGCTGGTGAACGGATCGTCGAGAACGACGATCGTTTCCGTGAGATGCGGGTCCGTGTTCACGGTGGCGAGAAAAAGGGCCAGGGCCAGCACGGACTTGTCGCCGCTCGAGAGCGTATTCTTGAAACTCGGCCCGGCAATGTCGTCCGCGCGCGGCGGCACGGGGGTCCTATTGATGAGGATCGCATACTCGGCGGCCGGTTCTTTCCCCCGGTAATTCGGCGGCTGATAGTCGATCTGAAAACCCGCGCCGAGCCGGTCGAGATAGGCGTTGATCGTCGCTCCCAGCCCTTCGGTCACGCGCTTGGTGTGGGCGGTCAGTTGGTCGCGCAACCCGTCCTTGCTGTCTTTCAGCGCCTTCTGGCGGTCCATAAGAGTTTGCCGGTCGGCGACGATGGCGGCTGTGTTGGCCTCGTAACGCTTTCTTCGCGCCTGTAGCACGGCCAACTCGTTCTTGACGGAGTCAAGGTTCACGCCGGCCTGCGCGCAGCGGAGGCCCTCAATGCGCTCGCCATAGGAAGCAATCTCGTGATTGTAGGCGACAATCGCGGCGCGTCCGCCGTCCCATTGGTGCGAGAGGTTTTCATATTCGTCCGCCGCCACGGGTGTAATCAAATCCTGCTGCTTCTGCTGAAAGACGCGATCAAGGGCGGCGGCGGTGGTATCCATCGCATCCGATAGGGCTTCGATGTCGAGCGTGGCTTCGCAACCCTCGCCCGTCAGCGTCTTCAGATTCCCGATGGCAGCGCGATTGGCGTCCGTCCTGGTGCCGATGGCCAGACGGAACTCCCCGCGCCTGTAACGCTCCAACGTTTGCCGCCGTTGCTTTACCTCGGCGGCAAGGGCTTTATAGGCTGCGCTGAAATAATCGCGGTATAGGTCGATCAGGCTGCGGTCTCGCAGTTCCTGGCCGCAATACGGGCAGCCCTGCGTGTCGTCGAAGGCGAGCCCGGCTTCGAGCCACGCTTCATGCGGCGGCGCATCGCGCCCCGCCGCGTGCCGAGCGATGTGGTCCTGAAGCCGGCGGTGCAGGTCGGCGGCAACGCCATCGACCGACTGCACCAGCGCGGCCGTCAAATCGGCGGCGGATGTCGGCACCGGCAAGGGCTGCGGCAGGTTGGCGGTGCGGATTTGTTCCTTCTCGGTCGCCCGCCGAACCTCTCTTTCCTTTTCGGCGATGACGTTGTCGGCGTCCTCAAGGCGAGCGAGGCCGGCGAAGTCGCTGGCGCTCATGCGCGGCAGGCCCAAAGTGGCGGCCGTCGCCTGAAGGACGCCCTCCTTCTCTTTCAGCAACTGCCCGACTTCCTTCAGTTCTTTATCGACTGTTTGAATCTGCCCGATCAGCGCCACGCCTTCAGCGCCAACGACAAGACCGTATTGGCGTTTCAAATGGTCGTGAGAGACGGAGTCGCCAGAGTAGACGTTTTCGTTGATGAAGACCTGATCGAACACGGCGATCCGTGGGCGCGGTCCGGTCCAGGCAGAACCGTCGAAGGCGGATTGCTGCCCATCCACCAACAGGATGACTTTCTGCCGGCCGCCGGTCGCCAGCGTCTCCCGGCCACGGATGATGTCAGGCTGATTGCGGGTGAGCGACCGCAGTATGTCGGCGAGCGTGGATTTGCCCCAGCCATTTTCACCGAAGACGAGCGCAACCGGGGAGAAGCGGAGGCTGCCGGGTACGTTCAGTTTCTCAAAGCGCCCGACCTTTTGGATATCGATGATCTTCTGAAGTGCCGGCATACGCCCCCGACCTTCCCTTTAGCCCTTCGTGGCTTTCTTCCCTGTGAGCACTTCTTCCGATAGTTTGTTCATTTCATCAAGAATTTCCGCGCGCGAAGCATCGTTCTTTGCGAGATGAGCCTTCTTACACAAGTCCACGATCTTCGTATGTCGTGCATCGGCCGCTTTAAAGCGAGGGATGCTCATGTGTTTGAATATGTTGCTGACCTGAATCTGGATGGTGTGACTTTCTATATATTCCTTCACCATTGCTGAATTGAGCATAGCGCAGACAAAATAGGAAGTATTTTCGTCGTCGAAATCCGCGAAATAAACCTTGTGATCCGGTACGAACGGCCTCTCCCCGGCAAGCGGAACGCGCCCGGTCGTGACAACGACAGCCTCGAA
>NZ_JACHEH010000018.1 GCF_014201415.1 Chelatococcus composti | reverse complement strand
GGTCTACCTGAGGGACGTGCTCACGCGGCTGCCACTACAAAAGAACCATCAAAATGGCCGAGCTGCTGCCGCACAACGGGAAGCCGCAGGGCTGAACATTCGTCCGACAAACGCCGTGCCGGTCAAGGTGTATTTCCCGGACGCTTACAAACTGCCCACAATCGATCGGGAACCGCAAGCGCTGCAGGCGTCAAGGTGTGTTTACCGGACGCTAACGAGCAACAATTGCCTCTAGGCCAAGAGGGGAGACAGCCTGGCCAGGACCTCTTCCATGATGTGCTCTGGCACGGAAACTGCGAATCCTTTCGTATGGGCAAAATCCCCTCCGCGCGTGATCGGGAGCACGATGGGGACGCCGGTCAGCCGGTTGAACTTGCTTGGTGAAACGATCAGGGACCTGTCGGGCGCCCTGTTGTTCGTGGCCTGCCGTTTGATCCAGTGAAACCAGGTAGATGTGGCCACGTTCCATCACAGCAATTCTCTACCACAGTTTACCTGACGTAAGCGACGACACTCGGGCCCTGAATCGAGTGCAGTACCGCGCGGCGGTTCGATGTGTGCCGAACGGACAGCGACCAACCCCGGTTGACCCCCGGCCTGAATAACGATAAACATCTAATACAAATCGTTTCGACACAATTAATCTCATCCAGGTGGGTGCCTCCAGAATTTTGCCAGGAGGAGGGCAATGATCCGGGGGCAGGCGTGCAAACGTACTTGAGCGTGACGGCCCCATGGGTCGACTTCAGCACACACCCGCGCACGACTCAGATCTTGCCGAACTTTCTGCCGAGCCCGGCGTCCACCCATTCGCTGCCGGGCGGCCCGACAGGCTGGTTTTCCAGCAGATCTGTACCGAGCGTTTTCCGCCCGAACAGCGTTACGACTACTGGCGCAGCACCGTTATCCGGGCCGCAATCGCAGATGCGCCATCGCCTTCCCAGCGCCACGATTTCCGGGCCACGATTCTGTCGCTTGCCGATGCGCTGAGCGAACTTCACCTTGCGAGTTTCGACGGGTTCAGCGCTCGGCGCTCGCGGGCTGCGGCAAGGCGTGAAGACGGCGAGGATCCATGCCTGATCTGGTTCCGCTCGGGCGCGGCGATGATGGAACAGGAAGGCGATGCCCCGTTGCGCCTGGCTGACGGCGACTTCATGCTGTTCAACCCGTTGCGTGCGACCACGGTGGCATTCTCGCAATCGGCCGTCGTCCAGATCGATCTGCCGCGGCGCGCGTTGCTGGAACGCTTCGGTACGATTCCGGATGCCGCGAACGTCGCGAGGGCCCTCAGGGCTTCACCCATGGGGCTGATGCTGCGTGCCCAGCTGGACGCGCTGTCACGGATTCTCGCCGAACTGTCGCCGAGGGAGCAGATGGCTGCCCTGGGGGCCACGGAAGCCCTGGCGTTGACCATACTCGAAGCCGTGCTCAGCAGCGCCAGCGACCCTGCCGGAGTGTGGGACGGGGGTGAGAGCCCCGACCCCCGGCGCCTGGCGCTTTTCACGGCGGCCCAGCGCTACATCGATCGCCATCTTGCCCATCCGTCGCTGGATGCGGCCACCATTACGCAGGCCCTGGGCTGCTCGCGTTCCACTCTTTATCGTGCCTTCGCCGACCGGGGGCTGGGGATCAGCGGCTACATCCGCGAGCAGCGCCTGCAGCGTTTCCGGGCGCTGTTGCAGCGGGCGCATCCGGCAATCCCCATTGCTGATCTGGCGGCCCGTTGCGGCCTTTACGATGCGCCCAATCTCAGCCGGCTGTTCCGTGCCCGCTTTGGAATGTCGCCTTCGGAGTTTCGTGCGGGCGGCGCCTTGCGCAATGCGGCACAGACTCACCTGAAACCCAGCCAGGGTGAAACGAAAGCCGAATGACCGGGACCTTCCGGGAGGCGGCTACCTGGGTGACACGGAATGATGACCGCGTGAGACGCGGGGATTACCGGCTTTCGAAGCCGCATTGCAATAATCTGCGCAGGATTGTTCTGCGTGGAGACCTGCGGCCATGCCTATTCTTGCCCGACATGCATCATCAACCCGAAACGCTTACGGGTGGGCCGTGGGGCTCGCACTGGGCCTGCTGGCAAGCATTCCCACCGAGGCGTCGAACATGATCCGGCGCGCCGATGTGCAGGCGGTCGTACCCAGGATCGAAGCACATGTCCGCAAGACCATGCAGGAATGGAACACGCCGGGGCTTGCCGTGGGCATTGTGGCCGAGGATGAGCTCGTCTATGCACAGGGGTTCGGCGTGCGCGAGGTGGGCGGTACGGCGCCCGTGACGCCCGAGACCGTGTTCCAGATCGGTTCGACCACGAAGGCTTTTCTTGGCGTGACCCTGGCCATGCTGGTCGACGATGGTGCGCTCGATTGGGACGACCGTGTCATCGACCATGCTCCCGGCTTCCGGCTGATGGATCCCTGGGTGACCCGGGAGTTCCGCATCCGCGATCTGCTGGCGCAACGCAGCGGCCTTCCCGCCTATGTGGCCACGAACATGATGACCTATGGGTACGACGCCGATGACATCATCCGGGCTCTGGAGCATTTCCGTCCCGTGTCGAGCTTTCGTTCGAGCTTCGCCTACCAGAACGCGTTTCACCTGGTCGCCGGGCAAATTGTTGCGCAGCGCAGCGGGGCGCAGGCGTGGGCAGACGTGCTCAGAACGCGTCTGCTCGAGCCGATCGGCATGACCTCGACCAGCGCGACGGCAGACGGGCTGCGACAGGCGTTCGAGCATGCGAGCGGACATCGGTCCGATACCGAGGAGAATGTGGTCGACCCCCTCGGCATGTTTCCCTACAACGCCGAAGGCGCCGGGGGGCTGAATTCCAGCGTGCGCGATCTGGCCCGCTGGCTCCGTCTCCACCTCAATGGCGGTGTGCTCGACGGCACCCGCGTGATCAGCCAGGCGGAGTTGCAAGAAACCTATGCGCCGCTGGTGCTCATTACCGGTCCCATGCATGAGCTGTTGCGGCTGGGCGATAGCGATCTGATCTCGTACGCAACCGGCTGGATCGTGCATAGCACGCCCGAGGGCCGCGTCATCGAGCATGGGGGCGGCACGACCGGTTTTGTCTCCTACGTAGGGTTCGACCCCGACCGGCGTTTCGGTGTGGTCGTGCTGGTCAACCAGTCCGTCACGTTCGGCAACGGGATTGCTGCGCCGCTGGGCCGTTACATCATGGATGCCTTGCAGGGTCGGCCCGAGAGTGATTATGCGGCGCAGATTCTGGCGGCCACGCGCAAGGCGTTGGCCGAAGAACGCGAGCAGGAGGCGCTGGACGCCCGCTACAGCCTGCCGCCCGAAGCGCTGGAAGCTTATACGGGCCGGTACGAAAGCCCCGTGCTCGGGCAGATCGAGATCGTGCGCGATGCGGACGGAACGCTGGGGTTCGAGCTGGGGCCGCAGCGCCTGGCCGTCAGGCTCGAGCCCCGGCCGAACGACGTGTTCATCGCCACGATTCCCGCCGTCGTGCGCGACGGGGACCCGTATACCGACCGGGTCAGGCTGCACTTCCAGAGCGACGAGACCGGCCGCATGGCGCAGATTCACTGGCTGGGTGGCACCGATCAAGCCGGGCAGCCGCCGTTCCGGCGTGTCGATACCAGCGACGCCGGGACGCGCTGAGCCGCTGTCCGGCACGGGCGGTCTTGATTGCAGCATGCGCCGATTTGCTGTCGAACGAGAAAAGGAGGGCTTGTCTTGCGTTACGCAGATTCTTCTCTGAAGGCGTGTGTGGTGTGCGCCCTGTTGATGTCGGCATGGGCGGTGCCGGCGATGGCCGAAACGGCACAGCCGGCCACTTCCCACCCTGCCGGCGTGCCGGAAGAACGAATCGTGACCGCCGACGGCAGCATCACCATCGATGGCAGCACCCTCGACTACACGACTACGGCCGGCACCTTGCTCGTCAGGAAGCAAGACGGCGAGCCGGACGCCGAGCTGTTTTACATGGCCTATACCCTCAAAGACGCCGATCCGCTGACGCGTCCCGTGACGTTCATCTGGAACGGCGGCCCCTGTGGTGCGACCATGCCGATGGATGTGCTGGGTTTTGGCCCGATGCGCTACGACGTGGCGGCCAACCCCGAGACCCGCGCGCCGTTCATTGCGAAGCCCAACCCGCACACACTGCTCAAGCAAAGCGACCTGGTCTTCATCGACATGATCGGAACGGGCTATTCCCGCGCTGTCGGCAGGGCGAAGAACAGTGACTTCTGGGGAGTCGACCCCGACGCGGATGTGACGACGCGTGCCATCGAGCGCTATCTGACCCTGAATGAGCGCTGGCAGTCACCAAAGTTCATCCTCGGAAACTCCTATGGCACCACCCGGGCATCGGTCGTGGCCAACATGGCTCAGGCGCGCGGCATTTCGCTCAATGGGGTGATCCTGGTGGCTTCGGCACTGAACTTCGGGGCGTTCTCCTATGGCATGGACCACGTCTACGTGGTCTCGGTGCCGACGTATGCCGCGATTGCATGGCATCACGGACGGACGGCGCACCAGTCCAGGCACCTGCGAGAGTTCCTTGACGAGGTCATGGCCTTTGCCCGCGGCCCCTACGCTGAAGCCCTGTACGAGGGCAATGCGCTCAGTCCCGCGAAGCGCAGCGAGATCGCATGCAGGCTCGCGGGCTACATCGGCCTGGATCCGGCCTACATCGAGCGGGCCCACCTGCGGGTGTCGGCGGTCCGTTTCCGCAAGGAGTTGCTGCGCGACCAGGGTCTGGTCATCGGGCGTATGGACGGGCGTGAGACGGCGACGGACTTTGACAGTGCCGGGGAGGAGCCCGAGGGCGATTATGTGTTCTTCCGGAACGTGTTCATTCCCGTGGTCTCGATCCTCAAGGAAAACCTTGGCCGGCTCGGTTACAGGGAGGACGCGGAATACATGATGGGCAACTGGGAGGCCGGCAAGACCTGGAACTGGAAGCACCAGCTACCCGTGATTGCGGGTATTTCCAAGCGCGAGATCGAGGAGGACGTCAACATCTTCCCGCAGAATACCTGGGTGGGCGGAGACCTGGGCGCGGCGATGCGGGCCAATCCTGCCATGAAAGTGTTGCAGATTCACGGGTATTTCGATCTGGCGACGCCATTTGCCTGGGGGGATTACGATCTCGCCCACATGACCTTCGATCCGGAACTGCGCAAGAATGTGCGCGCCGAGTACTACGAGGCGGGGCACACCATGTATGTTGACAACGAGGCCCTGGCACAGATGGCACAGCACCTGGAGTCGTTCTACCGGTCGGCGACAGCGCATCCGTGACGTTTGCGGCCAGAGAATTTCGCGTGCCTGCCCCTAAAGATAATAATAGTTATCTATTAACAAGTGTATGATAATGATCGTTATCTTATTGGCTTGACCAGCTGATGATGATATCCTTGATCATCTTTATATATTAAAAGATAATGATCATGATCAGATTGCTCGAGCAACTGGTGCAGGCTCGGCAGGCGGCAGGCATCACGCAAGCTCAGCTCGCGGAGCGTTCGGGCCTCAGCCGCATGGCCGTGCAGAAAGCCGAATCTGGCAACAGCGACCCCCGACTGTCTACCCTCGAAGTCATGGCCAGGGCTCTGGGCATGGAGCTCATGCTCGTGCCCGCTGCCTTGCGCGCCGAGCTGCAGCAGTTCGTCCAATCGGGTGGTCGGCTGCTGGGGCAGCGGGCGGGCATCGAGGCCCCGCCTTCGGTGGTGGAAGAAATCGTTCAAGGTTCGCGGGCGGTACAACGGCGCGGGCGCAAGTCATGAGCACCTTCATCCGCTATCTGCGGGTGTATCTGCATACCGTAGAGGGGCAGAGGCGCCCTATCGGGTATCTGTCGCAATACGGCGACATCCTTCGAGTCTTGTTCGACCGTGACTATATCGACGACCCGCAGCGGCCTACGCTCTCCCTCAGTTACCAGGGGACTGACGACGCGGCGACGCGCGCCATTCTTTCCGCGGCGCGTGATGCCCGTTTGACGAGGGCCGATGGCAAGTGGCCGAGCTTCTTCCAGAATCTCTTGCCCGAGGGCCACAACCGTGATCGGCTGGCTCGTGAGCGAGGGTGTTCGCCGGACGACGAGTTCGAGCTGCTGGCGGCCGCCGGCCATGACCTGATGGGTGCCCTGGAAGTTGAACCGGTGCCGGCTGATGAGGGTGTGCCGCATGCAGTACGTCTATGGCACACGGCACTGGGGCTGGACGTGCTTG
>NZ_JACHEH010000017.1 GCF_014201415.1 Chelatococcus composti | reverse complement strand
CGAAACCCAGCCAAGGCGCGATTGATCAACAAAGCCCCGCCGAAACCCGATAACTGATCACGCCGCCATAACCGCGGTCCTCACCAGACGGTTACACCACGACATCATCGATCTCTACAACCGCGTTCCCAAAGGGGCGCGTGTGGTCGTGCTCGGGGCAAACCAGAAGGGAGAAAGCTGAAATGCTCAACCGCAGGCAATTCTTTGCGACGTTAATTTTTGCGGGAACTGGCGCATCAGCATCCATTCTCAGGGCAACGCCGTCGCGCGCCCAAGGCTATCCGACCGAGAAGGATGTCTATTTCGATCCTGACATCCCTGCCCTGGGCAATCCGAAGGGTGATGTCACCATTGCTGAGTTCTTCGACTATCAATGTCCGTATTGTAAGAGAAATCACCTGGAGCTGATGAAAGTCATCGAGAGTGACGGCAGAATCAGGCTCGTCATGAAAGTTTTTCCAATATTCGGAGACCCATCGATCTACGCTGCCAACCTCGTTCTCGCATCCGCCGCCGCCGGCAAATACGCCGCGGCGCTCGAAGCGCTCATGAACACGCCCGCGAGGTTAAGCCGGCAAGATGTCGATGCGACTCTGAAAAAGGTTGGACTTGATCCGACTGAGTTGCATGCGGCCTATAAGAAGAAAAGTCGCCAGATCGATGCAATCATCGTTCGCAATATAGCCCAGGCGAATGCCTTCAATCTTCAAGGAACTCCAGCTTTTGTCATCGGCCTGAAAATATATCCTGGCTACATGAACGAGAAAGCGCTCAAGGAAGCGGTTGCAGAAGCTAGAAATGCTTGAGCCTCTCCTCGGTTCACTCGGCCCCGTAAGGCGCCGAGTGTTCTCGCAATGCGCAGATATATCGCGGAATTCCACTTCTGCTACAACAACAGGTCGGCGCTGGGAATTGCAGACAAGGAGCGCACCACCAAGGCGGTTATCGGCGCGAACGGCAAGCGCCTGACCTATCGGCGTCTTACCAAACCGCTCGATACGAAGAACAGGAGGCTCTTTTGATCGTTTTCGGGAATGCAGCTGAGCTGGCGCCTCCGCAGATCTTTGCGCGTCACTGATCGGCATTCGGAACGTCCGCTGTTGCAGGCTTCTCCCCGCCTCGTAAGACCACGTAGATCGCGGGGATGACAAGGACCGTCAGCGCCGTCGATGAAGCGAGGCCGAAGAGTAGCGAGATGGCGAGTCCCTGGAATATCGGGTCGGCAAGGATCACCGCAGCGCCAATCATGGCGGCCAGGGCAGTGAGCAGGATCGGTTTGAAGCGGATTGCGCCCGCTTCGAGCAGTACGTCGATTAGCGGGCGGCCCGGTTTGCGCGCATGCCGGATGAAGTCGACGAGCAAGATCGAGTTGCGCACGATGATGCCGGCAAGTGCAATGAAGCCTATCATCGAGGTCGCCGTGAACGGCGCCGCGAACAGCCAGTGACCTAGCATGATACCGATTAGCGTGAGCGGGATCGGCGTCAGGATCGCCAGCGGGAGCTTGAACGAGCGGAACTGGGCGACGACCAGAATGTAGATGCCGAGGATCGCAACGATGAAGGCGCCGCCCATGTCGCGAAACGTCACCCAAGTGACCTCCCATTCACCGTCCCAGAGCAGCGTTGGGGTACTTTCGTCATCGGGTTGGCCATGGAGCGCGATTGCCGGTTTTGGCACGTCGCCCCAGTCCGCCTTCTCGATTGCCTCGGCCACGGCCAGCATACCGTAGATCGGCGCCTCGAACGCACCGGCCAGTTCGCCTGTGACCATCTCCGCGGCTCGGCCGTTGTGGCGGAAGATCGGAAAGGACGCGCGCTCGTTCTGAACGCTTACGACATCACCAAGCTCAACGACGCTACGCTCACCAGGCAGAGCATTGGCGGGCACAGGTGTTGCCAGTGTCCGTTCGCTCACCACTTTTTCGTTCGTTGCGGGTGCAAGACGAATCGGGATGGGATGGCGACCGCCGCCCCGGTGAGAGTAACCGACAACGGGGCCGGCGTAGAGCGCGCGCACCGTATCGTAGACGTCCGACTGCTCGACGCGATGATACTCGAGGTTGTCTTGATTAATAGCGAGCCGCACGCGCTGAGCCTGGACGCCGAAGGAGTCGTCTACATCAACTATGAAAGGAACGCTTTCGAAAGCTTCGCGCACCTTGGTGGCGACCGCACGCCGGGTTTCCGGATCAGGTCCGTAAATCTCCGCCAGCAGCGTCGCGAGCACCGGGGGCCCCGGCGGTGGTTCGACCACTTTCACGGCGGTGCCTGTGGGCAGATCGAGGCCTTTGAGGCGCTCGCGCACATCGAGCGCGATCTCATGGCTCGTGCGGGCGCGGTCGTGCTTCGAGACCAGATTGACCTGCACATCGCCAAGCTCCGGCGACGATCGGATGTAGTAATGGCGCACAAGGCCGTTGAAATTGAATGGTGCCGCCGTACCTGCGTAGGTCTGAAACGAGGCGACCTCGGGCACTTCCGACAAACGCTGGACGATGGCTCCGAGCGCGCGGTCCGTCTCTTCGACCGAGGCTCCTTCCGGCAGATCGACGACGATCTGCAACTCGGTCTTGTTATCGAAGGGCAGGAGCTTGACCGTGACGTGCTTCGTGTAGAGCAGCGCCATTGATCCGAATGTTGCAAGGGCGACGATGGCAAGAAAGACCCATGACCGCCACCGCTTCACGAGTAGTGGTCGGGCAACTGCCATGTACGCGCGACCCAAGCCGCTGACATGGCTATCGCGATGCGCGTGAGACGGGCCGCCGTTCCCTGGTCCGCTGAACTTCATCATGAGCCACGGGGTCAGCATCACGGCGACGAAAAACGAGAACAGCATCGCTGCCGAGGCGTTGGTGGGGATGGGCGCCATGTAGGGCCCCATCATTCCGGAGACGAAAAGCATCGGCAGTAGCGCGGCGATGACCGTCAGTGTCGCAACGATCGTCGGGTTGCCGACTTCCGCCACGGCCTCGACGGCTGCTTGGCTGCGCGGGCGTCCGTCCTGCATCGCCCAATGCCGTGCCACGTTCTCGATGACCACGATGGCGTCGTCGACGAGAATGCCGATGGAAAAGATTAGCGCGAACAGGCTCACCCGATTGATGGTGTAGCCCATGATGTGCGAGGCGAAGAGTGTGAGCAGGATCGTGGTCGGAATGACGACGAGCGTCACGAGCGCTTCGCGCCAGCCAATTGCGAACCAGATCAGGAGAACAATTGAGACGGTCGCCAGTCCGAGGTGGAACAGCAGCTCGTTTGCCTTCTCGTTCGCAGTTTCCCCGTAATTGCGCGTAATCGACATCTCCACGTCGGCAGGGAAGATGCTTCCGCGGACCTGCTCGAGCCGTTCAATGATCTTATCTGCTATGACGACCGCGTTGGTGCCGGGACGCTTTGCGATGGCGAGTGAAACCGCCGGCACGCGTTCGAGACCATCTTTGGTCTTTCGGTATTCGCTCACGCGCGTTTCGTTGGGGTCGGTCGCGAGGACGACATCTGCCACGTCGCGCACGTACACGGGCCGCCCATCGCGGGCTGTGAGCAAGAGATTGCCGATCTCGGTCAGGTGCTGGAGCGTCTGCCCTGCGACCAGCGTTCGCTGCTCGTTGGCCTGGCGCACGCGTCCGACTTGGAAGGAGCGATTGGCGCCCTCGATCTTGCCCGCCAGCTGCTGGAGCGTGATGCCGTAAAGGGAAAGCTTTTCCGGATCGGGCTCGATCCGGATCTCCTCTGGCTGCTGGCCGACGATGTAGGTGAGACCGATGTCAGGAAGCTTTGCCACTTCGACCTGCAGCTCGCGCGCAAGACGGGTCAGCCCATTCGCGGTCCAGCGGGAAGCAGCTTCCGTGGTCGAGCTGAGCGTGACGACGACAATGGCCACATCGTCGATGCCGCGCCCGACGATCAGAGGCTCGGGAATGCCGACGGGGATGCGGTCCATGTTGGCGCGGATCTTCTCGTGCACCCGCAGGATCGCGGCATCCGAGCTGGTGCCGACGAGGAAGCGCGCCGTCACCATGACCGAGTCGTCGTGGGTCTGCGAGTAGACGTGCTCCACGCCGTCGATGCTTTTGATGATGGTCTCGAGCGGCTCCGTGACGAGTTTGACGGCCTCCTCCGCCTTGAGGCCGTTGGTCTCGACGCGCACGTCGACCATCGGTACGGATATCTGCGGCTCCTCTTCGCGCGGAAGCGCCACAAGCGCGATGAGGCCGAGCGCGAACGAGGCGAGCAGCAAAAGCGGCGTCAGCGGCGAGCTGATGAAGGCCCGCGTGAGGAGGCCGGCAAGCCCGAGTCTCATGGCAGGATCACTCGGTCACCGTCGCGGAGGCCTGTCATCACCTCGACCAGAGGCTCTTCTTCGCTGTCGGAGAACGTCTCCCCCAAGATGACCGGCACGTCCTGTTCCCCTTGTGCAATCGCAATGCGGATGTAGTCGATGCCTTGGCGTGTGCGCACCGCGGCTGTCGGGACTGCGATCACCTTGCGCTTGCCGACGGGTATCCAGACGAGCGTGCGCTCATTGACAAAGTAGTCGCCAATCCCGCTCACCTCGACGTCGGCGATGACACGTCCGCTCGCAATTTCCGGATAGACTTTGGCGATGCGCCCTTCGCGAGCTGTCTCGACGCTCCCGCTCTTGGTGGGCGACAATCCGCGCTGGCCGATGGTGACGGTCGCGCCCTCGACGATCTCGGCGGCATGGCGTTCCGGCAGAGACAGCCGCAGGTAATAGCGTCCGGTTGCGATGCGTGCGATCTCTTCGCCGGGCAATAGCACCGTGCCCTCCGTTACTGGAACGGTCAGCACGCGGCCAGTGGCCGGGGCTAACACCTCGCCCTCGCGCGCGCGTTGCTCAATGACGGATTTGTCCGCCTCGGCGGCCGCCATTTGGTTCACGATGACATCGAACTGGGTCTTAGCCTGGTCGAATCGGCTCTGGGCGGTTACGCCCCGCTGAAGAAGCTGTTGGGCGCGCTCGAGCTCAATTCGAGCATTCTTGAGTTGCGACTTCAGCGCGTCGATCTTCGCCTGAGCGGCAGCGAGCTCGAGCGCGATCTTGTCATCGACGATGACGGCGACGACTTGACCCTCTTTCACTTCGCTGCCTTCACTGATCCGGATTTCGCGAACTGTCCCACCAATGCGTGCGCGCGCCGGCACGACCGTGCGGCTTTGCACTTGTCCGAATACCGCCTTGGTTTCCGGGATGATAACTGCCCTGGCGCGGACCTCGGCCGCTCCGCTCGCGGTAGGCTGGGCCGCACCGATCAGATAGAGCCCGGCGAGCAACACATTGATGTGTCGCATGGCAGCTTGTTTCAGTTGAATGCGGGACCCGGCTTCAAGCCAAGCCTCTTGAACAGCATGGCGGCGGGACAAAAGCCGGTCAGCGAGGCTTGAATTAAGTTCAAGCCGACGAAGGCCGCGAGTAGGTACCAGTACGGCGAAACATAGAAGCCAAGCGCCAGCGAGATCAGCACCATGAACCCGGCGAACAGCATGACGGCACGATCGATAGACATTTCACCATTCCTCTTCGGCAGGGATATATCTCCTGTTGCCGGCGGACTTTGCTGCGGCGCAAAGATCACCGACCTCGAACCAGCCTCTTGTAGCTAACATTCAAAAGTCCTAATTTCAAGATCATGAATGTTTCCGAGATGATACCAGCAGCCAGCCGTGCTGCAGAGCTCATGCGGAGCCTGTCCCACCCGCAACGGCTGCTCGTTCTGTGTGCGCTCGGTCGCGAGGAGAAGTCTGTCGCCGAACTGCGCCAGCAACTTGGGATCGATCAGGTGCCCATGTCCCAGCAGCTAATGCGCCTGCGCGCGGACGGCCTCGTGGAAGCACGCCGGGAGGGGACGACAGTCTACTACCGCATCACGCGCCCGGAAGTGCTTTCGGTCGTGGAGGCGTTGCACGCGGCGTTCTGCAAGCCCGCACAGGGCACGTCACGCTGAGCCACCTCGCGGCGACTGGGAGGAGCCGGAGTAGCGGCTGGTCATGCCCGGGGAGCAAAGTTATCCCCGCATTCCGGAGCTGCATCATGCTCGCCCCGTCAGAATTCGTCAGGAGACCGCGGGCATGTTCGAAACGCCGAACCTGAAGCTTCCCTATATCGCTCCTGCGCGGGCGCAGAAGCATGTGACACATAACGAGGCGATCCGGCGCGCTCGAAGAGGCTGGCCGAACTTGATGAGCGCGTCTAGGAGCTCGTCTATCCTCTTGAACTGCCGAAGAAGGATGCCTTCCCTCTAGCGGTGGAGGCACTTGCTCGGCTAGCGGCCTTCGTTCAGGGATGGCGGGCAGCCTTCTCTGCATGCGATGATCCCGACCGATGGCTCGGTATCGATGATGTCCCGAGAGGTGGTGTAGCTTATGCGATCGCCGTGCCTTCCGAACTGTGCCGGATCAGCTTGCCGCAGCGGGCAGGCTGATGAGCGG
>NZ_JACHEH010000016.1 GCF_014201415.1 Chelatococcus composti | reverse complement strand
GCGCAAAAACACCTCGACGCGGGGTGGAGCAGCCCGGTAGCTCGTCAGGCTCATAACCTGAAGGTCGCAGGTTCAAATCCTGCCCCCGCAACCAAAATTCTCTAAGAAAATCAGCAAATTAGAAAGCCCGCCCCATGCCGGGCTTCGTCGTATTCGGGCGTCGTGCGCCACCTGTGCGCCACCGTGACCAAGGAAGCCAGCCTTGGGGATAGCTACATCGGCGGCGCGGCGATAAGGCCGCGCGCAGTCCATGGTCAAAGCTTACAGCGGAAGTGGCTTGATCCTGCCGGAGCGGCTGATCCGCAATTCGTACAGCCCGCGCGCCAGCCCATGAGCTTTTCCATGTCGGGCCACCGCCAAAGCAATATCGACGCTTGCTGATATATGGGCGTCTTCTGGTAGGCCGGCGCGAGCACGAAGCCGCTTAAGCCGCTCGCGCGGAAGGCGGCGCGCTGGGCTTTATTCCGGTAAATCCGATAGTCCCCGGTGATAACGATCCAGTGCCCATCATCTTCGGCAAGCATGGCAATCCATTCTTCGTCCGCCGCGTGGCGGCCGCAGGGAAGGTCCGCAATATGGCAGGCGCGATGGCCCGAGTGAGAGATGTACCCGTTGAGGGTGGAGGCAAGAGCGGGCGAACAGCAATTGTCGAAAAAGACGTTCAAGCAGCCAGTCGCCCTTGAAGGGCTTCCTCGAATTCGACGGCGCGCCGCACAGACCTTACGGGAACGTGCCATGCCTTGGCCGCTGCTTCCACGCCGCCTTCGGCTCGGGCGGCGGCGGCAAGCGCCGCCGTGGGAACACCGCTTTCCGCCTCAATCGGATGGCCGAATGATCGTGTAGGATCGATGACGATACAAGCCGATCGGCCGCATGGAAACCACCGGCTCGGCACGCCACTTTCGTCGAACTCGATGTGCTTTAGGCTCGGCTCGATGATCTCGTGGAAGGCGTATTGCTGTCTGAAAAGATCAATCAGCTTGTCGTCGCCCTCTTCCTCCGAAAGCTGAAGGAAGACCGAGTGGCCATCCGTTCGGAAGCTCATTGTCGACAGCGGATGGTCTTTGCCGAAGAGGGTGCGGGCGATCTGGATCGCACGGCGTACCTTCTGCGGGCTTACTCCCTGTTTGATGAAAGCAGCCGCAACCCGAACCTCCATGAGGTCACGGAACCCAAGGTAGACGCGCCCGTCATCAATATCGATCTGTGGCCGCCAGAGTGGTTCGTAGCGGCTACCCTTCACCCGATGTCCCCGGAGCCATCGTGCAATGCGACCCGCGCCAACGCCCGTCAAACGGGCCGCTTCCGCCGGCGTATAGATGCCGATGCCGACCAGATCGCTAATCATCCTTCAACCCTGCCTCGCAGCCGACACAGCCCGAAGCGCGTCGGCGGGTTAAGATAACTCCTATACGGAATGCTTCTAGCTAGTCTAGTCTCGAAGCGGCCGCCCAACCGCACGCCACACCCCACCGCAGCAGGGGCTGCCGGAAAGCGAAAATTGGCTTGCGCGTTCATCGTGGGCGACGGATTGCCCATCGCTGCCGCGCGGAACAGCCCAGGTGGGTGCTCCGCGCCGGCAGGCGGCCGCGAGGCTAGGCGGCCTTGATTTCGATCTTCTTCTCGTTCTGGCGCGCCTCGGCCGATTTCGGCAGGCGGACCGTCAGCACGCCGTTGGCAAACCGGGCCTCGATCTTGTCCGTGTCGACCGTGTCGGGCAGGCGGAAGGAGCGCATGAAGGTGCCGTAGCGCCGCTCGGACATGTAGTAGTCCTTCTGGCGCTCGTCCTTCTCCTCTCGCTTCTCGCCCTTGATGATGAGCGTGCCGTTCGAGAGGCGCACCTCGACATCCTTCTGCTCGAGGCCGGGCAGTTCGGCGCTGATCTCGTACTCCGTCTCCTTCTCAACCAGGTCGACCGCGGGCGTAAGGGCGAAGCCGTTCTCGCGCAGCCACGGCAGTTCGGGCTTGAAATCGTCGCGCGTGAAGGGCATGCGCCACGAACCGAAATGCAGGTCATCGAAGAGCCGGTCGATCTCCCGTCGCAGGTTCTCGAGCGGTGCCCAGAGCGTCCTGGGAGCGGGCGCAGCCTGCTTTTCGGTTTCGGTGGGGAGTTTAGCAGCTTCGGACATGGTCAAGCTCCTTTCACTCGGGCGGCGAACGGTGATGAACGAAAGGCTCGGTCGTCGGGTCCGGAAGCTCGGGCCAACAGCGGCTCGGGCCGATGGCGCCGCCACAACCCCATCAAAGCATCGCGGCCCATGGGCACCTTGACCTGCGTCAAAGGTCGTATGGGCAGCTTGATCCGGCGCAAGGCAGGACCGAGCCGTCCCTCTACGCTTCGTGCGTCCCAACAGAGGGGTAACGACCATGTACAAGCACATTCTCATTCCGACGGATGGCTCGCCCCTGTCCGGTCTGGCTGTGGAGCAGGCGGTGGCCTTCGCGCGCGCTATCGGGGCCCGGGTGACCTTGCTGACCGTGGTGGAGCCTTTCCACCTGCTGACGACAGAGGCGGAGCAGCTGTCGGCCACGCGGCCGGAATATGAGGAACACGCGCGCCGGCGTGCCAACCGCTTCCTGGCCGCTGCGAGCGACGTGGCGCGCACCGCCGGTGTGCCCTTCGAGACGCTGCAGGTGATGGACGAGGAGCCCTACCGCGCCATCATCGACACGGCGACGAAACGCGCGTGCGATCTCATCGCCATGGCATCGCACGGGCGCGGGGGCGTGGCGGCCGTCGTGCTGGGCAGCGTCACGCTGAAGGTGCTCACCCACTCGAAGATCCCGGTTCTCGTGTATCGGTGAGCCGGGCATGACGGAAGGCCGCCCCGGCATCCGTCGGGGCGGCCTTTCCGCGTTTTCGACCTTGCCTAATGAGCCATGATCATCGGCACGGGGCAAAACGTCAGGAAATCGCGCGTCGCACCGCCGAGCACCCACTCACGCAGACGCGAATGCCCGTAGGCGCCGAGGACCGCGAGATCGGCGCCGCTCTTCTCGATCTCGTTCAGCAGAGCGCGCGACACCTCGCGCCACTCCGGCACGTGCCGCAGCTCGACCTTGGCGCCGTGCCGGTCGAGATGGCGGGCGATGTCGGCACCCGGCTCTTTCCCGTCGGCCTCGGGCGGCCCTGCGGTATCGACCGTGGCCACGATGACCTGCTTTGCCCGGCGCAACAGGGGCATCGCCTCCGCCACGGCACGGGCTGCCTCGCGGGTATCGTTCCATGCAACGAGCGCGATCTCGATCTCGCGCACGCGCGCCTCGGGGGGCACGACATAGACGCCGCGGCCGGAGCCGAAGAGGGCAGCCTCCACCACCTCCGGCCAGCGCGAGGTGCCGTCGTCCCCATAGGGGCGTTGCGCGACGAAGAGATCGCAGGCCCGCGCCTGGCGCGCGACGGCGCTCCAGGTGGCGTCTGCGAAAAGGTCGAGCCGGCGCAGCTCGGCGGGTACGGCGAGCGTGGACAGCCGCTGTTCCAGCCGCATCGCATGCGCGTTGCCCGCCTCTTCGGCCTCCCTCTGGTTCTCCTCAAGAATGCTGACGGCGGCGAGCCCGTCGACAGCCGGCATCATGGGCGTCGGAACGATATTCGTGAGAAGGCCGATCACGCGGGCGTCGAAGGGGCCGGCGATGGCTTCTGCATGGAGGATGCTCGTCTCGTCGGCCGAGCTGCCGTCGAGGTGCACGAGAATATCGCGGATCATAGTGAGGCTCCTATCGACTGTCGCAGCGGCATCGTGGGATCGCCGCGGAGCCCGCGCCTTGACGCTCGTCAAAGGCTGCTGCGAGGATACTCGAAGGCGAAGGATTGCTGCGGCGCAAGCTCGATACCCTCCAGCGCCAGCATGCGCATCTTGGTTGCGACGCCCCCCGGCCCCGAGAAGCCGCCAGGCTTTCCGCCCGCCGCCAGAACCCGGTGGCACGGGATGATCAGAGGCACCGGGTTCGTCGCCATGGCCCTGCCGACGTCGCGGGCTGCCTCCGGGCCCGCGCCCGCCTCCCGCGCGAGGGCACCATAGGTCGTCGTGCGCCCCCAGCCGACGCGCCGGGCGAAGGCATAGACCCGCCTGGCGAAAGTGTCGCATCCGGAGAGGTCGATCACACAGCCGGAAAAGTCCGTTGCCTGGCCGGCGAAATAGGCGTGCGCCGCGGCCATCGCCTCGACGACAGCAGGCGGCGGCTCTCCGGAGCACGCGTCCGGCAGCTGCTTCTTCAGCAGGCGCTCGGTGACGGCGGCCTCCTCAGTGGGCAGCTGGAAGCGCACGATGCCGCGGTCGCTCCACGCGATGCCGCAGAAGCCGGCGTCCGTCCGGAAGATGGCATAATGGTACATCGTCCCGCCCGCTGTGCCTCGGGCCTCGAGGATAGTCGGCGGGGCCGGCCAGGTAAATTCGGGTGGCGCTTGCACCTCGCGCGTGCCGCTGATACCGCCGTGCGGGGCAGCCGGTGCGGTCCCGACGCACGGGCGACAGGAACAAGGCGGGGCAGACATGCGCGATTTCTTCAGGCCGGGACGCGGACCGACGCTCGCAGGGCAGGCGGCCATCGCCACCTCCCATCCGCTCGCCACTGCGGCGGGGCTCGAGATTCTCGCCTCCGGCGGCAACGCGGTCGACGCCGCCCTGGCGGCGGTCGCCGTGCAATGCGTGGTCGAGCCGCACATGACGGGCATCGGCGGCGACTGCTTCGTGCTCTATGCGCCGGCCAGCGGGGAGGTTCTCGCCCTCAACGGCAGCGGCCGCGCCCCCGCGGCGGCGAGCGTCGCCCGCCTCCGGGAGCTCGGTGTCTCCACCATCGAGCGCACCAGCCCCCACGCCGTCACTGTGCCTGGCGCCGTTGCCGCCTGGACAAAGCTGCATCGCGACCATGGCAGCCTGCCGCTCGAGCGGCTCTTCGCCCGTGCCATCGCCTATGCCGAGGAAGGCTATCCGGTCACGGCGCGCGTCGCGCTCGACTGGGCGGCGGAGGCGCCGCTTCTTGCCCGCGACGCCGGGGCCAAGGCGGTCTACCTGCCCGGGGGAAGGGCGCCGACGGAGGGCGAGCGTCACGCCCAGCCTCTGCTCGGCCAGCGGCTCAGCGAAATCGCCCGCGAGGGTGCGTCAGCCTTCTATCTCGGCCGCACGGCCGAGAGCCTGGTGCGCTTCCTCAACGGTCTCGGTGGCCTGCACACGCTCGACGACTTCGCCGCGGCGGTGGACGGCGCCGACTATGTGACGCCCATCGTCACCAGCTATCGCGGCTACGAGGTGTACGAGTGCCCGCCGAATGGCCAGGGCCTCGCCGCGCTCATGATGCTCAACGTACTCGCCGGCTTCGACCTGTCGGAGAAGCTGCCGCTCGTGGAGCGCGTGCACCTGCACGCCGAGGCCACCAAGCTCGCCTATCATCATCGCGACGCGCTCATTGCCGATCCGGCGCATCTGCCCTATCCGGTCGAGCAACTGCTGTCCGACGAGGTGGCCCAGGCCCTGCGCGGCCGCATCGACATGGAACGGGCCGGCGCGCCGGTGCTCTGGCACGAGCCGGAGCACCGCGACACGGTCTATCTCTGCGCCGTGGACCGGGATGGCAACGCCATCTCGTTCATCAATTCCATCTTCCACGCCTTCGGCTCGACGCGGCTCGACCCGGAGACCGGCATCGTGCTGCACAACCGTGGCGCCTCCTTCAACCTTGTCGAAGGCCATCCCAACGCCATCGGCCCGCGCAAGCGCCCGATGCACACCATCATTCCGGGCCTGCTGCGCCGGGGCGGGCGCACCGTCGCGCCCTTCGGTGTGATGGGCGGGCACTATCAGGCGGCCGGCCATGCTGCCTTCCTCTCCGGCCTGCTCGACCGGGGCCTCGATGTCCAGGCGGCGCTCGATGCGCCGCGCAGCTTCGCCTTCAACGGCGTTCTGGAGGTGGAGCCGACGCTGGGCGAAGGCGTCATCGCGGCGCTCGCGGCCAGGGGGCATGACGTCCGGCTGCGGGGCACGCCCCTCGGTGGCGGCCAGGCCATCTGGATCGACCACGCCCGCGGCGTGCTGCACGCCGGGTCCGACCAGCGCAAGGACGGCTGCGCCCTCGGCCTCTGAGCTTGCGGGCGTCGCGCGGCGCACCCTATAAGGACGCGAGGCGGAGGCGGGCCATGACGACCCTGACGCGTGCGGAGCTGGCGCGCACCATCGACCATACGATTCTCCGCGCGGATGCGACGCGCGCCGACGTGGCGAAAGTCTGTCGCGAGGCGCGCGAGCACGGCTTCTACTCCGTCTGTGTCAATCCCGTGCATGTGCCGGACGTGGCTGCGGCGCTCGCTGGCAGTGACGTGGCGACCTGCGCCGTGGTGGACTTCCCGCTCGGGGCGACGCCCTCCGCGGTCAAGGCCGCCGAGGCCCGTTGGGTGGTCGCCGCAGGCGCGCGCGAGGTCGACATGGTCATCAACGTCGGCGCCCTGAAGGAGGGCCGGCGGGACGAGGTCGAGGCGGACATCGCCGCCGTGCGCGAGGCGTGCGGCCCGGCGCTGCTCAAGGTCATCATCGAGACTTGCCTGCTCTCCGACGCCGAGAAGGAGGCCGCCTGCCGCCTCGCCGTCGCTGCCGGCGCGCAGTTCGTCAAGACCTCGACGGGCTTCGGCAAGGCCGGTGCGACCGTCGAGGATGTCGCGCTCATGCGGCGCGTCGTTGGGCCGGACATCGGCGTCAAGGCTTCGGGCGGCATCCGCACGCGCGAGGATGCCCTGCGCATGCTCGCTGCCGGCGCCTCGCGCATCGGCGCGAGCGCCAGCGTCGCCATTGTGACCGGCTGACGCCCCGTTTCCACCGCACTCTTTGAGGGACAGAAGAACGGCATGGCCCATCAGACCTTGAGCGACATCGCGGCCGACCTCGCTTCCGGCCGGACGGATCCGGTACGCCTCGTCGAGGAGGCTCTCGACAGGGCGCGGGAGGCGCCTGCCGTCTTCATCACCCTCATGGCCGAGGAGGCGCTGGCCGAGGCGCGTGCCGCCGCCGAGCGCCGGCGCCGCGGCGAGGCGCGCGGCCCGCTCGACGGCATCCCGATCGCGTGGAAGGATCTCTTCGACATTGCCGGGACGCGGACCACCGCCGGCTCGCGCACGCGCGAGGACGCGCCCCTGGCGCAGGAAGATGCGCCGGTCGTTGCCGCGACGCGCCGGGCGGGGCTCATCCCGCTCGGCAAGACAAACCTCAGCGAATTCGCCTTCTCCGGCCTCGGCCCGAACCCGCACTTCGGCACGCCGACGCCGGACTTTCCGGGTGTTGCCCCCCGCGTGCCCGGCGGGTCGTCCTCCGGCTCGGCGGTCGCCGTCCAGCGCGGCATCGTGCCGGTCGGCATCGGCACGGACACGGCTGGGTCTGTCCGCGTGCCGGCCGCCTTCAACGGCCTTGTCGGCTTCAAGGCCTCGAGCGCGCGCTATGACATGGCTGGCGTCTACCCGCTTGCGAAGAGCATCGACAGCCTCGGGCCGATCGCCCGCACCGTCGCCGATTGCGCGACCATCGACGCGGTGATGCGCGGCGCGCAGCAGCCCGTCGCGGCCGCGTCTGCCGCGCCCGACATCGTCGTCGATCCTGCCGTTCTCGAGGAGGAAGGGCTCGAGGAGGCCGTGCGCGTCAATTTCGAGGCTGTTCTCGCTCGCCTCGAGGCGAAGGGCGCCCGCGTGCGCCGCGTGCCGGTAACCGCCTGGCGCGAGGCCCGGCGCGCGATTGCCGAGATCGGCTGGCTCGGTGCGGTGGAGGCACGCGCCTGGCATCTGGAGACCATCACGGGGCCGCGGCGCGCTCTCGTCGACGCCCGTGTCCTGAAGCGGCTCGATGGCGCGGCAGCGATCACCGCCGAGGCGGCAGAGCGCCTGCGCAGCCTCAGGGCCACGCTCACGCGCGCTATCGCGGACGAGCTGGGCGGCGCGCTCTTCGCACTGCCGACGGTCAGGCACGTCGCGCCCGAGCTCGCGCCGCTCGAGGCCGATCCCGAGCTGTTCGCGAAGGTCAACCTCGCCACGCTCACGCTGACCATGGCCGCCAGCTTCCTCGACATGCCCGGCCTCGCCATCCCCTCCGGCATGGATGCCTCGGGCCTGTCGACCTCGGCCCTGTTCTCGCGCCCCTCCGGCGAGGACGACGCCGTCCTGGGCGCGGGCCTTTGGATCGAGCGCACGCTGGGCGGGCCCGCGGCCTGACGCGGCAGGGCCATTGCGCCGGGTGTCGGCCCCTCGTCGCACGAGGCCGGTCACGGCCCGGCGCCGAAGGTTGACGGGCGGCGTGCCCCAGATCGTCGGGGAAGAGCGTCAATCCCCGATTGCAGGAAGGCCGAAGCTGGGCTAGTTTGCGCCCGCTTCGGCCCAGCACCCGTAGCTCAGCTGGATAGAGCGCTGCCCTCCGAAGGCAGAGGTCACACGTTCGAATCGTGTCGGGTGCGCCAACACTCTCCTTGAAATCATCTTCAACCCTTTGATGCGCTCGTTCTCAACGATGCGTCATCAAGTGGGCAGACTTGGCAGCAGCGCGACGAGACGGCCGTTCAGCAAGACTTGGCGCGGAAGACTTGGCGAGGGATGATGTCGCGAGAGGTGGTGTAGCTTATGCGATCGCCGTGCCTTCCGAACTGTGCCGGATCAGCTTGCCGCAGCGGGCAGGCTGATGAGCGGATCATCGCTCA
>NZ_JACHEH010000015.1 GCF_014201415.1 Chelatococcus composti | reverse complement strand
CCGCTCATCAGCCTGCCCGCTGCGGCAAGCTGATCCGGCACAGTTCGGAAGGCACGGCGATCGCATAAGCTACACCACCTCTCGGGACATCATCCTCTTGATCCAGATGGGCATCGTCTGCGCGTTTGCACGCCCGACGAATAAGTGCCGAGCAGGTTTAGCGGATGCGACGGCAGCAACGTTCAGCGCCAATGATCGACCGTCAAAGGGGAGTGCCGACCTCACTCGGGTCGCGCATTCCCCTCGCATCCTTGATTCAGACGTTCCAGGCTGGACCGGCGATTGATCCATGGCAAAACCGCCGACCTTGCGCCGACCGGCTTCGGCCAGCAGGTGCGCGAAGCCATGGACCAACGGCGCGAGCACCATATCGAACAGGCCAACGCTACCCGCAGCAGGGACGGCCGTATCTTCTACCGGCGCAATCTTCTCGCCACCCTGCGCGAGCGCGAGGTTATGGGCGTCGTGCAGGGCGGTTCGGTATCGTGGCAGTTGGGAAAGCAAAGGGGATTGGGTCGATAAACTTCAGAGAATTTCTCGGCGGCGCGTTGAGATTTTTGTTCGGAATTGCGTTTCCGATCTTCGAAAGCAACTCCGTAAACAGAGTGTCCCACTTTGCCTCGTCTAAATCGACAAGACCAAATGCGCACAGCATACTCGCGCCGTCCTCATCCGTCTTGTGCAGAAGTTTTGACCGGCCCATCCAGCGGCGATTCGAAATAGACGATCATGCGCAGATGGCGATGCTCGTCCACGATCAGCGTCTCGTGGGCAAAATCCCGGCGGGAACCGTCCGGGCTCAGGACCGCTCCGATGCCTCTGGCGTAGCTGTCCATGTCAGGTTCCTCGAACCCGCGTCGAAAAACGGGCGACAGCTTCTTCAATTCGTCAATCAGCGCGAGCATCGCGGGATCGTCAGGTGCCGTGGCAAGGTCCGCGCGGAACTGCGCGAGAAGTCTGAGCGCATCGTCCTGCCATGCCGGCAGGCGATAGCGCATATCAGGATCGGCGAAGACCATCCGCATGACATTGCGATCCGCCTGCTCGCGACCGGAGAAGGCGAACAGATCGTCGGCCGCTGCATTCCACGCGATGACATCCCAGCGCAGGTTGAGCACATAGGCGGGACGAGCCGCGAGATCGTCCAGCATCTGTTGGATCAGGGGGCTCACGGATGGCCACTGATAGGCTTCCGGCGGAGGCGGACGGCGGTGCGCCAGCAGAAAAAGGCGGCTGCATTCCGCGTCGTCCAACCGGAGCGCCTTCGCCACCTTGAGCAGAAAGCTCTCCGAGACCTGAACGTCGCGGCCCTGCTCGAACCACGTATACCAAGTGAGGCCGACCCCAGCGAGTTGGGCCACTTCCTCGCGGCGCAAGCCCGGCGTGCGTCGGCCGCCGGTCGTCGGCAAGCCAACATCGGCCGGCGTGAGCTTCGCCCTGTGCCGGATCAGGAAATCGGAAAGATCGGTTCGCGTGCGTGCGAGGGTTCGGGCGGCCAAGGGGTTACTCTTGGTAACAGGATAATTTCTAACATTGTAACAGTTATCATTCTGCCTCGATTATTCACCTCCGACAAGGAGGCGATGATGAGTTCCCCGCACGAGACTGACACACCCCAAGCCCGGATACTGACGAACGACGCATCGTCGCCTCCGGCGAGGGCCGGCCTTCGTGAATGGCTGGGGCTGGCGCTGCTCTCGCTGCCGACCATCCTGCTCGGGCTCGACCTGACCCTTCTGCACCTGACACTTCCGGCACTGGCGGCGGACTTGCAGCCCACCAGCACGCAGGCGCTATGGATCATGGACGCCTATGGCTTCATGATCGCCGGCTTCCTCATCACCATGGGCACGCTGGGCGACCGCATCGGCCGGCGCAAGCTGCTGATGATCGGCGCGACCGCCTTCGCCATCGCTTCGGTGTTCGCCGCTTTCTCGGCCAGCGCCGTCATGCTGATCGCGGCCCGCGCCATGCTCGGCGTATCGGCAGCGACGCTGATGCCTTCGACGCTCGCCCTCATCAGCAACATCTTCAAGGACCCTCAGCAACGTGCCCTCGGCTTCGGCATTTGGGCCACCATGTTCGGCGTCGGCTATGCGCTGGGGCCTGTCGTCGGCGGCGTCCTGGTGGAGCTGTTCTGGTGGGGGGCGGCATTCCTTATCGCGGTGCCGGTCGTCTTGCTCCTGCTGATCCTTGCGCCCTTTCTTCTCCCCGAATATCGAGCCCCGAACAGTGAGCGGCTGGACCTTTTGAGCGTCGCGCTGTCGCTCGCGGCGATGCTGCCGGTCATCTACGGCATCAAGCAGATCGCAAAATACGGCATCGTGGCGGATGCACTCATCGCCATCGTCCTCGGAATAGCCTTCGCCGTTCTCTTCGTCAGGCGGCAGCGGCGGTTGGCCGATCCGCTGCTCGATTTGACGCTGTTCTTTAACAGGGCCTTTTCGGTGGCTCTGACCGTCCTGCTCGTGGGGCTTGTCGCCGTGGGCGGGGGCATGTTGCTCGTGGCGCAGTATCTCCAGCTCGTGGTTGGTTACTCGCCCTTCGGTGCAGGCCTCTTGATGGGGCTTGCGGCGCTGGCGATGATCATTGGCGGCGTCACCGCGCCGCTGATCGCCCGCCATATCAGGCCCGGTTATGTCGTCGCCGCCTCGCTCGTTCTGTCCGCTATCGGCTATGTCCTTCTGGCGATCATCGGGAACGATGCGCCATCCGGGGTGGCGCTGGCGGTCTCGGGACTCGCGCTCGCCTATCTCGGTAACGGCACAATCGCCGCACTCGGCACCGACCTCGTTGTCGGCTCGGCACCGCCAGAGAAGGCGGGTTCGGCCTCGGCCATGACCGAAACCGTGCAGGACCTCGGCATCTCGCTCGGCATCGCCGTGCTCGGCAGCGTCAGCGCCGCCGTCTATCGCCACATGATTGCTCTCAGCACCCCGGAAAGCCTGAGCCAGCCGACCCGCGAGGCCGTCAGCGACAGCTTGTGGGCGGCGCTGGCTGCGCAGGCGGAATTGCCGGCGGGACTGATCGAGGAAGCGCGGGCCGCATTCACGACGGGCTTGAACGGCGCATCCGCTCTTAGTGCCGTCAGCGTGGCCGTTCTTGCGATCCTCGCGGCAGTGGCATTACGCCATGTCGGAAGGCTCGGGCAGCCGGAGGATTGAGCGCGATGCGGCGGCGATTGCCTAAGACTTCCGAGAATATCCCGCTGTCGGGATGCGCTAACGCTGGGTTATCGCTAACGAGAGGTGCCACTATGTCAAAGCTAGTTCACTTCGAGATCACCGGTCGCGACAGCGCCGCGCTTGCCAGCTTCTATGCCCGGCAGTTCGGCTACTCGGACGACCCGTCCCCGTTCGTTCCCGACTACCACCTCCTGAAAGCCGATGACGGTGGCGTGTCGGGTGCGGTCATGCCACGAACCAACAAGGATCAGACGGTGATCCTTTGGTTTGAAGTCGCCGATCTCGACGCCAGCTTGGACGCGATCGTGGCGGCCGGCGGGGCCGTGGCCGGCGAGCGCAACGAAATTCCCGGAGAAGGCCATGTCCAGTATGCAGCCGACCCCGAGGGCAATATCATCGGATTGAAGCAGCCGCTCCTATAGCCATGATACCCCCTTGCCGGGGTGGGCGCCCCGCGTTGCCGAACCGACAGGGCCTAAGGTCTTCAACAAAGGATATGAAAGTGGTTCTGCATGAGTGAGGTCCGGATCATACCCTACGATGAGACCTATCGTGACGATGTCCTCGCCATCACCATCGCGGCATGGACGCCGGTGTTTGAGAAAACGGCATCTGAAGTTCCCCGCTTTGTCTATGACTGCTTCTACCCCTCGGGCTGGAAAGCCAGGCAGGAGCAAGAGGTTCGATCGCTGCTCCAAAGCGAGCCGGACAACATCTGGCTGGCTCTGGCTGCGGACAAGCCGGCAGGGTTCGTCGGCATCAGGCTCCATCCCGAGGACATGATGGGGGAGATATATATCCTTGCAGTATCACCGCCGTTGCAGCGGCAGGGTATCGGGCGCCGCCTCATGGTTCATGCCGAAAACCTCATTCGCGCTTCGGGAATGAAAATGGTCATGGTCGAGACCATCGCAGATTCGGGGCATCAGCCGGCGCGCAGGAAGTACGAGGCATCGGGATATGTGCAATGGCCTGTCGCCAGATATTTTAAGAGCCTTGATTGAAGGTCCAGCAAGAGGGCGGGCGGCAGGCGTTCCATGGCCAGTATGGGGGCAAACGCCCGCATTGCTCCGTAGCTGGCAAGATGTGATGGCGTCTATTCAGCGGGCTTCGAATACTATCTCCATTTGTTCGGCCCAAGGCTGGTCGGCAACGGCAACGAGGTCGTTCAGCGAAAGCGCCGGTGGCGCGCGCCTGATGACGAGGTGTTCGAGCACCTCGGGCGACAGATAGGCGAGCCGCATCATGCGGCTCACGAACCGGTCGGAGACCTTCTCGGCCGCGGCGATGTCCTGGATCGTGGAAGCGGCGCCGGATTCCAGTTGCCGCCGCCAGTTCCAGGCGCGGGCGAGGGCGCGCAGCACATGCGGATCCTGCGTCCGCCCATCCCGCAAAATCACCTCGTCGGGCGGAAGTATCTTCGACCGCCCATTGCGTTTCCGGATGGTCAGCGGGATGACGACCCGAATGGTGTTCGTCGAGTCTGTCATGCGTGGGTCTCCGTCTGGCGGGGGGCCATCATGTCCCGCAGGACCGAGCCCAGCCCCTCATGGCGCAAATCGACGGCGATGCCGTCTTCGCCGACGGTCACCCGCTCGACCAGAAGCTGGACGATGCGGGTCTGCTCCGCCGGATAGAGCGCCGCCCAGAGCTGGTCGAATTCGCCGAGCGCCTGGACGACCGCCTTCTCATCGACCGTCGGGCTCTCTTCGCGAAGGGCCATTATGGTCCGCGCTGCGATTTCGGGCGCGCGGATCATACGGCGGATTTCGCCGACGACGGCCTCCTCGACCATGCCGGCGGGCAAGCGCAGCGGGCCGCAAGTCTCGCCGGTGGGGCGATTTCGGATCAGGTCCATCGACGCGTAGTAGCGGTAGAGGCGCGTGCCCTTCTTCGTCGCCGTCGGCGTCATCGCTGTGCCCGTCTCGGTGAAGATGATCCCTTTCAGCAGGGCCGGCGTCTGGCGGCGGGTGTTCTTCGCCCGCAGGCGCGGGCTCTCCTGCAGGATGCTGTGAACCTTGTCCCAGAGGGCCTGATCGATGATGGCCTCGTGCTCGCCGGGATAGGCCGTGCCCTTGTGCACGGCTTCCCCGCGGTAGACCCGGTTGTTGATCAGTTTGTAGAGGAAGCCCTTGTCGATCGGCTTGCCGCGCTTGTTCAGAACGCCCTCGGCCGCGAGCGCTTTCGCCAGCGTCGTGGCGGAGCCGATGGCGACGAAGCGCTCGAAGATCATCCGGACCGTCGCGGCTTCCGCTTCGTTGACCACGAGCTTGCGGTCGCGCACGTCGTAGCCCAGCGGGACGTGACCGCCCATCCACATGCCGCGCTTGCGGGATGCCGCGACCTTGTCGCGGATGCGCTCGCCGATCACCTCCCGCTCGAACTGTGCGAAGCTGAGAAGGATGTTCAGGGTCAGGCGACCCATCGAGGTCGTGGTGTTGAACGACTGCGTGACCGAAACGAAGGTCACCTGATTGCGGTCGAAGATCTCGACCAGCTTGGCGAAATCCATCAGCGAGCGCGACAGCCGGTCGATCTTGTAGACCACGATCACATCGATCAGACCGGCCTCGACGTCCTGAATGAGGCGCTTCAGGCCGGGGCGCTCCAGCGTGCCACCGGAGAAGCCGCCGTCATCGTAGCGTTCGCGAATGGTGGCCCAGCCTTCCGCCTTCTGGCTCGTCACGAAGGCCTCGCAAGCCTCGCGCTGGGCGTCGAGGCTGTTGAACTCCATATCGAGCCCTTCCTCGCTTGACTTGCGGGTATAGATGGCGCAGCGCAGGCGGCGGATGGGACGAGTATCGATATCCATCATACCTGCTCCTGTTTGCGTTCTCGCAGCCCGAAGAAGCGATAACCGTTCCATTGTGTGCCGGTGATTGCCTTGGCTGCTGCCGACAGCGATTTGAACTTGCGCCCCTGCCAATCGAAGCCGTCCTTCATCACGGTGACCGTGTGTTCGACGCCGTCCCATTCGCGGACCAGTCGGGTGCCGATAAGAGGATTGCGTGGATCGGTGATGATCGCCCTGCGGTCCGACTTGCCGTCGATCTCGTCGGCCAGCAGGTCCAGCATCTTGCGGGTCTCGCGCGAAAGTCCGCCAAGGCTCAGTTCCTGGATGCGCCAGGCCAGCCGTATCTCGAGATAGCCGCGGCTGTTGTTCGGCGCCGGAGTGGCGAATAGCGCCTCCCACTCGATGATGTCCCGGGGCGTGGTGTAGCAGGATAGCGTCGGTCACCAGTGTTTTTCCGGTAGGGTCGGGTTGTTCAAGCTCAACCTGATGGAAAGTCCACCGATGACCGACGATATGATGAACCTGCGCTCGCTCGTTGAGAAGAGTGCTGACGCCGATTTGCTGCGCGAGATGATCGGCTTTGCCGCCGAGAAGCTGATGGAATTGGAGGTCGGCGCGAAGACGGGTGCTGCCTATGGCGAGAAGAATGCGCTCCGGCTGGCCCAGCGCAACGGCTACCGCGACAGAGACTGGACGACGCGTTGTCTCCGCCTTCATTGCCACGGCCTTTGCTCAGGACACGCCGGAGGCCGCAAGCGCCCAGTGGAGAGCTGCCTCGTCGGTGCGTTGCTGCTCGAGCAAAATGATGAGTGGGCGGTCCAGCGATCCAGATACCTGTCCCTTGAGACAATCGCCGCAATGAGCGATGATCCGCTCATCAGCCTGCCCGCTGCGGCAAGCTGATCCGGCACAGTTCGGAAGGCACGGCGATCGCATAAGCTACACCACCTCTCGGGACATCATCGCCGATGCAGCTAGGCGCGTGAGAGAGGAGAACCGACTGCTGGGGCGTCCGCTGCCCAAACGAGCCGTCGGCAGTACCCTGCTGCTGAAGGGACTGGAAGCGGAGGTGGCCGTGGTGCTGAACACGAAGAACATGAATGTGCAAAACCTTTACGTCGCTATGACACGAGGCTCGATGAAGTTAGTGGTGTGCAGCTCCGATCCTATAGTTGGGTGAAGTTTAGAGGCTGGAGGGCGAGAGCGGGCATGGTATTTTTCATGGTGCTTGACGCTTTGCGTATTGGTAACGCATTGATCTATAAGCGATAGAAGTTCCCATTGATGTTCGAGCGGGCTCAGCCGCGCTGGGCGCGATCCGCAAGCACGACCCGTGCTCACACCCGGGGGCGGCGAAGCAGGAAGACGACGGCGAATCATTCGCGGAAAAGATGACGTGGCTGGTGGCGCTGTGGCGCGAGCAGCCTGGACGTTGTCGCGTCACGGGGCAGCAACCTGAACGGCTGGCGGGATTAGGGACGAGGTGCGACAGCGGTACAGCGCCTAGTTCTTCCCCCTTTTTTCGCCAAGCTTCGCTAAGCGACAGATGCATTTTGCTTTCCTGTTTCCCATCTTACGCGCGTAAGTGCTTGATTTGCTTGGGCATAGGGCGTTGGCGACGAACCTATCATCAATCCCGCGTGTGCGGGGGATGAGCCGCGTGGCGGAGGCGGTCGAGCCGGCACTGGTAGGTGGCCACGCGATCTTGGCCGGCCAGCGCAAAGATGAAGGACGCTAGTTCGCTATAGGCTACCCGGTATCGCCTGCGTCGTGCCGTCCTTCCGCTTCCATCTCGGCGATCGAACGGCGTGGCCGCAACATCGTCCAGCCGCGCTGATAGCGGTCCTCAAGCTCGAACCAGATGGCGGTCGTGTCGCGCTCGTGGAAGCCGATCTCCCTCAGTCTCCTCCTGACGGCCTCGAGCAGATCGAGCAGCTGCTGGTGTCGTCCGTGCTTGAGATTGTAGGTGAGAGCCACGTCGAGGGCCGCCCGCGCCAGATCCTCATAGGAGGGCATCCGTTCATTGCGCTTGCGTGCGCGGTACGCGCGCTGCCGCAGCCGTTGCTTCTCACGCCGGACCTCTGCGCTTTCTCGTACCATGTCTCTCCCCAAAGGCGCGTACGGCAATGATGCACGGCGGAGGCGCAAGAATGCAGCGCGTCGGGCACCATCCGTGCGGTGATCGTGTTTGATGCGACGTGCGTGATCACGGGAGGGTATTCCGGCGCTGCGAACCGGAGGTCTCGGACGCCCGGCGACTGAAGAGCCTCGAGGGCAAGGGTCGCAGGCTGAAGGAGCTGCTGGCGGACTTCATGCTGGACGTCGGATTGCCCAGGCCCAGAAGCAGCGATGTGAACACCTTGACGCGCAGCCCAGACCTGGGTACGCGCATACACAGGTCCATGCGTGAGAAAGCCCCGTTTTTTTGGAATTTCAGCAATGACTTAGCGGGCTTTGGGGGTTCGGATCCCTCCTCCAATTCATTTGTCCGCCCTTCAATCGAGGCCGGACTCTAACTCCAGGTGGAGGAAAAGCTCAGTGGCAGGTCAAAGCAGGTCGAGGCCAGGACCGGCCTGAACATACCAGCAATCAAGGAGGAAAAGACGCTTCAGATGACACAAAGGCCGTCTGATCATGACGGCCCGGAACCACACCCGAAACTACACGACGTTGACGGGCGCTACCGAAGAACCGGCAGCAGGCCACTCATCTTCTGCCCCCTGAACAACGACGTTCATAATCCTTGCCTCCGCCTTCTCGACTTCGAAAGCAAGATACGATAGTCCGAACCCGCATCCTTTCCAGATCGGGGAACAACATGGGAGACGGAAAGTCCGCAGACAGGTAAGCCGCAGCAACGCTTTTTCGTTGTTGCGGCGTTCTGTAGCGCGAATCCGTTCCGATTGCCGACGAACGAACGCCGCTTTGCTTCCATTCAAGCGGATGTTTCGTCATGACCCCACGACCTGCGTGGCCTTACACGCTGCCGGTAGCCTTGTTGCTAATGGCACCCTTCGACATCCTCGCCTCTCTGGCGATGGACATCTTCCTTCCTGTCGTTCCGGCGATGCCCAGCATCCTGAACACAACCCCATCCATGATTCAGCTCGCGCTCAGTCTCTACATGGTGGCGCTTGGCGTGGGGCAAGTGGTGTTCGGCCCGATCTCGGACCGTATCGGGCGACGACCTGTCCTGCTTGCAGGCGGCGCACTGTTTGCCGTTGGGTCCCTTGGCGCGGCCTGGTCCTCGACAGCTGAAGTGTTTCTCTACTTCCGCCTCGTCCAGGGGACGGGAGCGTCGGCAGCGCTGGTTGCAACCTTCGCGACGGTACGGGACGTTTATGCCAGCCGCCCGGAGAACGCCGTCATCTACGCATGGTTCAGTTCAATGCTGGCGTTCGTTCCGGCCATCGGACCAGTGGCGGGAGCCATCATCGCAGAGGCGTTAGGGTGGCAGGCAATCTTCCTGACGCTCGCCGCACTGGCGGTTCTCGTCGTCGGGCACGCTTTGTTCCGGTGGCATGAAACGCGCCCGGTCATCGAGGCCGAGAGAAGGCCTTCGGTTCTGCCGATTCTCATGAGCGTCTCGTTCTGGGTCTACACGGCGGGCTTCGGAACGGGCATGGGGGCGTTCTTCGTCTTCTTCTCGACGGCTCCGCGCGTGCTTATCGGACGAGCGGGCTACTCGGAGTTCGGGTTCAGCCTGGCCTTCGCGACAGTCGCGCTGGTCATGATCGCGACCACCAGGTTCGCCCAGGCTTTTGTAGGCCGGTGGGGCGTTGCGGGCTGCGTTGCGCGCGGGATGGGTCTGCTCATCTGCGGAGCAGCGCTCCTCGGGATCGGAGAAGTCTACGGATCCGCGTCGTTCTTCACCTTCATCATACCTATGTGGGTGATGGCTGTTGGCATCGTTTTTACTGTGTCTGTCACGGCCAACGGGGCGCTTGCAGGTTTCGACGAGATCGCGGGATCTGCAGTCGCCCTCTATTTCTGCATCCAGAGCCTGATCGTCAGCTCCGTCGGTACGCTGGCGGTGACGCTGTTGGACGGTGACACCGCCTGGCCATTGGTCTGTTACGCAACGGCGATGGCCCTGCTGGTGTCGAGCGGGCTGTGGCGGCTTCGCTCCTGGGCGCTGAGGCAGGGGGCTTTACCGCAGGCTGACAGCCAGTAGTGGAGAAACAAAAGCTTTGCCGGCTTCAACTCCACGTATTACCGCGCCCCGGCTCGCACGGGGCGCAGAGCTGGAGAAGGGAAGGCGCCACGCATTGCACTCTCGAGGCTCCGGGGGCCACGAGTGGTGACCCCGAAGCCACATGCGTTCAGAACGTCAGACCACATGCCTGGCGGATGGCGACCTGAACCGGCGAAGGCGGCAGGGTCGGATCGAACTCGCCTTTCGGCAGGAGCGGCGGTTGCGCCATGAAGCGTGGCTGCTGCCCCCGGTGAGGCTGTGCGGCATGGACCAGAAACGGGTGGCACAGATAGACCGTGCCCGCCGGGCCCGTCGCCAGTTCCACCTCACAGTTTGCGGTGGAGGCATAGCCATCGGCCGAGAGCTGCCTGAGCGTTGCGCCCGCCTCGCCGTAGGGGAGCAGTTCCCGTGCGATCTGGGCATGGGAGCCTTTCCGGATTCTCGTCGGCGCGTCGTCTGGGCCGACATCCGAGAACAGGAACAGCATCAACAAGGCGCGGCCGCTGCTCTTCACATTGACCCGCCATTCCATGAAATCCGGATGGTCGGTTCCGAAGCTCACATCCACATGCCAGCCATCGTCACCGGGCGGTTCCGGCGAGGGAAAGCGGATCGGAAAGGTTCCGAGGCCCTGGGGGGCCAGCCAGCGGCCCTCCCCGACGAGCTGGTCGTAGGCCGCGTGAAGCTGCGTAACCGTCTGGTGAGGACCGCGGTTATGGCGGCGTGATCAGTTATCGGGTTTCGGCGGGGCTTTGTTGATCAATCGCGCCTTGGCTGGGTTTCG
>NZ_JACHEH010000014.1 GCF_014201415.1 Chelatococcus composti | reverse complement strand
AATCGCCGCAATGAGCGATGATCCGCTCATCAGCCTGCCCGCTGCGGCAAGCTGATCCGGCACAGTTCGGAAGGCACGGCGATCGCATAAGCTACGCCACCTCTCGGGACATCATCGAAACACCCGACCCTGTTTTCCTGCACCATCAGCCACCCTGCAGGGCCCGAAGGGCGCTGCGCCAACGGTGGGGCCGCCCTTCTCGCCGGGCTGCCACCCCTCCTTTCGGGCGCCTTGCCATCGGTTGAAAGCCGGTTCAATCATGTCCATATCGGGGGGACACGGGGGCAACAATGACGAAGATGCAGTGGCAACAAAGCCAGTCCCGAACGGATCTCATCCCGTTATGGGCCCGTGCCCGTGACCGCCGCGAGTGAGCGGTGTGGGCATCCTCGTGACAACAAGAAGAACATTGGCCGTCGGTCCTTCGGGACAGGGGGGCTGGGGAAGGGACTGCGATCCATGAAGATTTCCGAGCTCATCACGCCTGACAGGGTTGTCGCCCGCATCGCGGCGCCGAACAGGCGACAGGTGATCAAGGAACTCTCGCGCATCGCTGCCGAGAGCGTCGGCCTCAACAGGGACGACATCTTCGAGGCGGTAGTCTCCCGCCGGGGCAGCATGACAATCGGACTCGGGCGCGGCACCGCCATTCCGCATGCGACGGTGAGGGGTATCGACAGGCCCGTCGGCGTTTTCGCCCGGCTCGATCCGGCCGTCGACTTCGAGGCGGTGGACGGTATCCCCGCGGACATCGTCATGCTGGTTCTCGCGCCGGAAGGGGATGAGCGGCCGCTGCTCGTCGCCATGTCATGCGTGGCCCGCAGCATGCGCGACAGTGCGCTGGTGTCGCGCCTCAGGACCGCGAAGGACGCCGAGGCGCTCTATCTCTTGCTGACGAGCGATGCATGGCAGGGCGCAGAGCCCGCCCTCGCGGAGGCGTCGACCGGCACCTGATCCTGCTCCGGCCCTGGAGCTTGAGCCGCGACGCCGGATTGGCGAGGATCGCGGAAAAGCAGGAAGGGGGTGCGATGGAGGACAAGGAGACGGAAGGCGCGCGCGCGTCGGCGCAGACGCGGAAGCCGCCCGCGCGCCGCAAGCGACAGTCGGCCGCGGAAGCCGTGACGGCGGGTGCCGACTTGGGTGTTCCCGCCAACGACGATGCGGCCGCGCCGGGCCCGACGAAGGCGCCAAGGCCGAGGACGGGAAGGGCGCCGCCGGGGGCTTCCGGTGCCGAGGCGTCGCCGTCCGCGGAGGCTGCGGCCGCTTCCCCGTCCGGCGACGGGTCGGTCGAGGAGGCCGTCGAGGCCCTGGCACGGGAAACCTACGAGCGGATCGTCAGGGACGACACGTTCGACGATCTCAAGCGCCGCGCTGCCTTCAACGCCCACGACAAGGGCCTTTTGCTGCACTGGCTCTCTGTCGCCCGCGCGACGCTGGCGAAATCCGCCTAGCACGCGCGCCGGACGCAGCTGTCGCCCGTTCAGGGGCAACGGCTGCGCCTCATGTCAGTCGGTTTGCGAACAGGGCGGCCACCGGGACGCACCGGTTAGTCGGCGATGATCTCCAGCCACCCGGTGTGCACCCAGCCCCGGTTCTCGTAGGGAACCTCGCGGGTGATCCTCGACACACACGTGACCCCGGGCGTGCGATAGACGATCGCCGCCCAATCGCCACGCACCTCGAACACTTCGACGATCTCGTCGTTGTAGAGCTCGCCGAGCTTGCGGTACTGCGTCCCTGGACCGGAACGCACCGAGAGAAATCCGTCGCCTCTGGGGTTCAACCCCCGGACCACGCCGATGACGCAGGTGGCCATCTGCCCGTCGCTGCCGCTCTCGATCACCGGCACGTCGGGAACGCGCCCGCCCGCCCGTGACGACTTGCTGCCAGGCGGAGCCGCGGCGGGATCGAGCCGCAGGGAGAAGGTGCGCTTGCCCGTCGGGCAGCATCGCGGGTCGCCCGGCCTCGGCACCGTCATGGTGACGCTGATCCGCCCCGGCGAGAAGCGGACGGCCCTGGGATCGAGGCCGTGCACCTCCTGAATAGAGGGCTCACGCGCCAGCACATATCCCGCGCCGGTGTCACGCCAGATCCACGTTGCCAGCGCATCGCTGTTGCCGCCGGTCGGATAGTAGACGAAGGAGATGGCGTCCCGCGTGCCCGTGCCGGTGAGGTCGCCGTAGAAGACGTGTGCTGTTATGGGGCCGTCGAAGCCGTTCCTGCGCACTTCGGCGCGGATCGCGGCGGCGGCCGGGCCCTTGAGGCCCTCGATGGTCTGGGCTGCCGCTCCTGCCGCGCCCGCCAGCGCGGCGGCGACAATAGCGATGAAAAAAGTGGCGATCCCGCGCATGGTCGTGCCCCCCTCGTTCGACCGCCGAAAGGCCGGCAGGCACGTCCCGAGCGCCCCCGCCGCCCGCTCTTTCATACATCGAAATCACCGGGCGGCGGAGCTGCCCGAACGTGTAGGGCACGAGGCCACGGGCGGCAGGTCTTCCCCTTCCGGCTTCAGGAGGCGGATTTCGCCCCCATCGTGCGGACGCGCTCGCGGTGGGCAGTGTAGAGGCCGCTTGCGGCGATGATCGCGCTGCCGATGAGCGTCCACATGTCAGGGATTGTCCCGAACACTGCAAAGCCGAGGACGCCGGCGAAGATGAGCTGGACGTAGGAGAAGGGCGCGACGATCGACACGGGCGCCTTGCGATAGGCGAGGATGACGAGCCAGTGCCCCGTGGTGGAGAACGCGCCCATCAGGAAGGCGATGCCGATCTCGCGCAGCGTTGGCGTGTGCCACTCGAAGGGGACGAAGGCCGACAGCGTGACGAGGCCGACCACCGCTGACCAGGCGAGCATCGTCTCGGGCCGCTCGGAGCTCATCATGCGCGTCGTGATGGCGGCAACGGCCCAGGACGCCGCCGCCGCCATTGGCAGAAAGGCCGCGGGGCTGAAGGTCTCGCCGCCCGGCTGGACCACCACCATGACGCCGGCGAAGCCGACGAGGGCGGCCATCCATCGCCTGACCCCCACCTTTTCGCCGAGCAGGGGGATCGACAGCGCGGTGATGAAGATCGGCGAGACAAAGTTGATCGCACTCGCCGAGACGACTGGCAGATAGCGCAGGCCGAGGATGAAGAGGACGGAGGAGCCTGCCATGCCAAGGCCGCGGATGATCTGGAGGCGCATGCGCTGCGTCCGCATGGCTGCCGGCCCCCGCAGCACGAACACCGCCGGCAGGACCATGGCGCAGAACACGATGTATCGCAGCCACGTCACCTCGATGGCCGGCACGGTGTCCGTCAACAGCTTGGCGGCGACATCGCCCATGGCGAAGAACGCTGTTGAGAGCACGACCGTGAGGATGGCGAGCAGCGCGTTGTCCGGCAGCTGGCTCGTTGCGCGCGGCGCCGTGCCCTGATCGGCCACAGGGAGATGGCCCGCGCCGGAGGCTGAGGGAGGAGGGGACATCGTCGCCAGGAAACCCGTCTTCCGGGGCCTTCCGCCCCGCATGCACAGCATCCTGCCATGACTTGGCTGACCATTGGGTGAATGAAGCACTGAAACTTTGCCGGGACAGGACTGCGACGGGCGCATGACTCCCGCCTTGCCGGAGTCCGTCCCGATTTGAGTGCTGTTTCCGAACCCCTCCCGTTCGCGTCGACTTCCGTGCCTGACATCGGCCCGCGCGTCGTTTCAAACAATCCCGGAACCCAACGGCCGATCGGGCGTTGACCCCTTGGGTGGGGGCGCCGGAGAGGCGGCGATCGGGGAGAATGACGGGCCGATGTGCGGTATTTGCGGTGATTTGAGGTTCGACGGGCGTCCGGCGGACATTGCCATGCTGGAGCGGATGACCGCGACAATGGCCCCGCGCGGGCCGGATTCCGGCGGTGTCGTCGTGCGCGGGCGCGTGGGCCTCGGTCACCGCCGGCTCAAGATCATTGACCTCACCGACAAGGCCGAGCAGCCCATGGTCGATGCCGAGCTTGGCCTGACCATCGCCTTCAATGGCTGCATCTACAACTATCCGGAATTGCGCGAGGAGCTCGAGGCCCTCGGCTACCGCTTCTTCTCTCACGGCGACACCGAGGTCATCCTCAAGGCCTACCACGCCTGGGGCAGCGACTGCGTCCGGCGCTTCAACGGCATGTTCGCCTTCGCCATCCACGAGCGCGACAGCGGCCGCGTTGTCCTGGCGCGCGACCGGTTCGGCATCAAACCGCTCTATCTTGCCGAAGCGGAGGGGGCGCTCATGTTCGCCTCGTCGCTGCCGGCCCTCCTCGCCACCGGCAAGGTGGACACCGCGATCGACCGGGTCGCCCTGCAGCACTACATGACGTTCCATGCCGTTGTGCCGGCGCCGCGCACAATCCTGAAGGGCGTGCGCAAGCTGCCGCCCGCGACCGTCCGGGTGATCGAGCCGGACGGCACGCGGAAGGACAGCACATTCTGGCATCTCGACTTCACGCGCGCGCCCGCCGATGTCGCGCGCCCGGCCGAGGAGTGGCGCGACATGGTGCTGGCCGGCCTGCGCCAGGCGGTGAAGCGGCGCATGGTGGCGGACGTGCCGGTGGGTGTGCTGCTCTCGGGCGGCGTCGATTCCAGCCTCATCGTTGGCCTCCTCGCCGAGGAGGGGCAGGCGGGCCTGATGACCTTTTCCATCGGCTTCGAGGAAGCGAACGGCGAGAAGGGCGACGAGTTCGCCTATTCAGATCTCATCGCCCGGCACTACGGCACGGACCACCACAAGATCTTCATCCCTTCCACGCGCATGCTGGAGGCGCTGCCGGCCACCATCGGCGCCATGTCGGAGCCCATGGTGTCCTATGACAACGTCGGCTTCTTCCTGCTGTCGCAGGAGGTGGCGAAGCACATCAAGGTAGTGCAGTCCGGGCAGGGAGCGGACGAGATCTTCGGCGGCTATCACTGGTATCCGCCGCTGCTGAACTCCAACACGCCCGTCGACGATTATGCCCGGCACTTCTTCGACCGCGACAACGCGCGGCTCGGCACACACCTCGGCCCCGAATGGCACCTGACACGGGACGAGGCACGCGCCTTCGTGGAAGAGCACTTCGCCCGGCCCGGCGCTCCGGAGCCCGTCGACAAGGCGCTCAGGCTCGATTCCACCGTGATGTTGGTGGACGATCCGGTAAAGCGCGTCGACAACATGACGATGGCCTGGGGCCTTGAGGCGCGGGTGCCCTTCCTCGACTACGAGCTGGCGGAGCTCGCCGCCCGCATTCCCCCGGTCCAGAAGCTGAGCCAGGGGGGCAAGGGTGTCCTGAAGGAGGCGGCGCGCCGGGTGATCCCGCACGAGGTCATCGACCGCAAGAAGGGCTATTTTCCGGTGCCGGCCCTGAAATACATCGAGGGCCCGGCGCTTGAGATGGTGACGGCCGCCCTCACATCGCAGAAGGCGCGCGAGCGCGGACTGTTCGACGAGCGCTATCTCGCGCGCCTGTTCGCCGATCCCAAGAGTGCCATCACGCCCCTGAGGGGCTCCGAGCTGTGGCAGGTCGCCCTGCTCGAGATGTGGCTGCAGACGCACGGCCTTTGACCGGGAGAGATAGATGACAGGTTCGACCTCACGGCGTGGGCGCGGCGCCTATGCCCACCGGCTTGAACGCATGCGCAACCAGGCGATGGTGCCGCCCTTCGGCGAGGGGCGCAACGCCGATGCCGAGCGGCTGGAGACGGGGGCGGCGGTCGATTGCGGCTGGGGGCGCCTGCTGTTCGGCCAGACGTTCGAGAGCCCGGAGGCGCTCGTCGAGACCATGCGGGCCGAGGCGCCGGAGCGGCGCGACATCGCCGTCTACGTGCGCGACCCGCACGTCGTGCTGTCGCTGGCGCCGCAGGAGATGTTTCTGGATCCTTCGCACACCTACCGGCTCGATCTTGCGACCTACAAGACGGCGCGCCGGCGCCCGGCGGGCTTCTTCATCCGGCGCCTCGCCTCGGCGGCCGATGCGGATGCCGTCAACCGCATCTATGCGACGCGCGGCATGGTGCCGGTGCGGCCCGACTTTTTCTGGTCGCAGCGCGACAGCCGCGCCGTGACGTGTTTCGTGGTCGAGGACGAGCTCACCGGCAACGTCATCGGCACGGTCATGGGCGTCGATCACGGCCGGGCGTTCGGGGATCCCGCCCGCGGCTCCTCCCTGTGGTGTCTTGCCGTCGACCCCCAGGCCACCCGGCCCGGCATCGGCGAGGCGCTGGTGCGCCACATCGTCGAGTACTTCAAGGCCCGCGGGGCTGCCTTCACCGACTTGTCGGTGCTGCACGACAATGAGCAGGCCATCGCGCTTTACGAGAAGCTCGGCTTCTACCGCGTGCCCTTCTTCACCCTGAAGCGCAAGAATCCCATCAACGAGCGCCTGTTCGTAGGCCCCGGTCCCGAGGCGGAACTCAACCCCTATGCGCGCATCATCGTCGACGAGGCGCGCCGGCGGGGCATCGACGTCCAGGTAACGGATGCGGCAGGCGGCTTCTTCCGGCTTTCCTACGGCGGGCGCACCGTGCATTGTCGCGAGAGCCTGTCGGAGCTGACGACGGGCGTCGCCATGTCCATCTGCGACGACAAGGCCGTCACGCGACGGGTGGTCGAACGGGCAGGGCTCACCGTGCCGGCCCAGATCGAGGCAGACGGCCGCGAGGCGCTCGAAGCTTTTCTCGCGGAGCACCGTTTGCTGGTGGTCAAGCCGGCGCGTGGCGAGCAGGGCCGCGGCATCGCCGTCGGCGTGGAGACGATGGAGCAGCTGGAGCAGGCCATCGCCAACGCCAGGCTCTATTGCGACCGCGTGCTCGTCGAGCAGCGCGTCGCCGGCGAGGACCTGCGCCTCGTCGTCATCGACTACCGGCTCGTCGCCGCGGCCGTGCGCCGGCCGGCACGCATTGTCGGCGACGGGCGCGCGACCATCCGCGAGCTCATCGAGCGCCAGAGCCGCCGGCGGGCGGCGGCCACCGGCGGGGAATCCGCCATCCCCCTCGATGCCGAGACCGAGCGCTGCGTGGCGGCGGCAGGCTTCGGGCTTGACGATGTCGCGCCCGCGGGGGCGGAAATCACCGTGCGGCGCACGGCGAACCTGCACACCGGCGGCACCATTCACGACGTGACGTCCGAGGTGCATCCGCGTCTCGTCGCGGCGGCGGTGGCGGCGGCGCGCGCCATCGACATCCCGGTCGTCGGCATCGATCTCATGGTGCGCTCGCCGCGCGAGCCCGATTATGCTTTCATCGAGGCGAATGAGCGCCCCGGCCTGGCCAACCACGAACCGCAGCCGACGGCGGAGCGCTTCGTTGACCTGCTCTTTCCGCTCTCGATGCCGGCGACGGTGCGGCAGGCCGCGCTTTTCGACGGGCGGGACCGATGCAACGCCTGACCATCGACACGGCCTATCTCGCGGCCGTGCTGGCGCGCCTCCTCGGCATCCCGAGCCCCACCGGCTATACTGACACCATCGTGCGCGAGGTCTGCCTGGAGATCGAGCGGCTCGGCGTGCCCTATGAGCTGACGCGCCGCGGCGCCATCCGCGCCGTCCTCGAGGGGCGCGAGAGCCGGCCGGCGCGGGCGCTCATCGCCCATGTCGACACGCTCGGCGCCCAGGTGCAGCGGCTGAAGGAGAATGGCAGGCTCGCGCTCGTGCCCATCGGCACCTGGTCGGCCCGTTTCGCCGAGGGCGCGCGTGCCACCGTCTTTGGCGAGAAGGGCAGCTACCGCGGCACGATCCTGCCGCTCAAGGCCTCCGGGCACATCTTCAACGAGGAGGTCGACAACCAGCCCGCCGGCTGGCCCTTCGTGGAGCTGCGCGTTGACGCGCTGGCGCGCAGCCAGCGCGATCTCGTGCACCTCGGTATCGATGTCGGCGACACCGTCGCCATCGATCCGCAGCCGGAGTTTCTGCAAAACGGCTTCATCGTCTCGCGCCACCTCGATGACAAGGCCGGGGTCGCGATCCTTCTTGCGGCGCTCAAGGCGCTCAAGGAGGAGGGGGCCCGGCCGGAGGTGGACACCCAGTTCATCTTCACCATCGCGGAGGAGACGGGCGTCGGAGCCTCAGCGGCCCTGACCAACGACGTCGCCTCGATCGTGGCCGTCGACAACGGCACGACAGGGCCGGGGCAGAATTCGGACGAGTTCGGCGTCACCATTGCCATGGCCGACCAGACCGGCCCGTTCGACTTCCACCTGACGCAGAAGCTCGTGCGCCTGTGCCGCGACAACGACATCCGTTATCAGAAGGACACGTTCCGCTGCTATCGCTCCGATTCCGCCTCGGCAGTCGTCGCCGGCCACGATGTGCGGGCGGCGCTCGTCACCTTCGGCGTCGATGCGTCACACGGCTATGAGCGCATCCACATGCATGCGCTGCGCTCTATCGCGGAGCTGCTGACCGCCTATACGCTCAGCTCCGTCGAGATCCGCCGCGATGCCGAGGAGACCAGCCCGACCGTGCGCGGCTTCACCCGCCAGCCGATGAACGAGGCCGAGCAGCCGCCCGGCCTGGCGGACGAGCCGGACCCGCCCGAGCACTCCTGAGGGGAGGAGGTTTGCGGCGGCCAGGCCGGTACATTAGGGCCCGTCCGGTATTTCGGAACCAAATAAAATATGGATTTCAGGGGGGAGGCAGTGCGTTCACCGTCCATGATGACGGTGAAGGGCACGGTCGGCTCGAACTCCTGCTCTCGCCGGCTCAGTGTCCTTCAGCATGCGAGACCTCGTGCTGCCCTGCCCGAGGCTCGGACCTGGCGGAAGATGGACAAAACGGGAACAAATGCTAGTGTTCCAGCTGCGCGTTTGTGACGGTGAGCCGCGATGCCGGAGTATTGGGCCGTAAAGGGAACACTCAGCGAGCGGGAGATCGGAAAGCTCCTCGCGGCCTGCGCACAGACGCGCTACCCGGCGCGCAACCGCGCTATCGTGCTCCTGGCCTGCGATGCCGGCCTCACGCCGAAGGAGATCTCTGGGCTGCGACGCTTCGCGGTACAGACGGACGATGGCCTCGTCGGCGACCACATCTCTCTCGCCGGCAAGAAGGGAAAGTACCTGAAGCCGCGCCGGATCCCGCTGGCACCGAACGGCCGGCTCAAGCGGGCCCTCATCGAGGTGCTCGAGAGCTTTCCCGGCTCGCCGAACGATCCACTGATTGTGAGCGAGCGCGCGCTCTTCGGGGACCGGGAAGGAGATCTGCCGGGCATCTCCGTCTATCAGGAAATGCGGCCGACCTCGATCGGCTACGTCCTCTGGAAGCTCGCCGACAAGGCGAGGGTGTCCATGGATGGCGGCCGCGACGCGCGTCGGACGTTCATCGTGAGGGCAGGGCGGACGATGAAGCAGGTGGGCGGCACGGCGCGCGACGTGCAGGCGCTTGCGGGGCATCGTTCCCTCGAGACCACGCAGCGCCTCCTTGAGGCCGACTGGAAAGCCCAGACGCGGGCGATCAGGGCGCTCTTCGACCCTTCGCCGGAAGACGCCTGACGCTGTCTGCCGGGTATACCCCCACCACCATCACTGAACCGCGAACCATGATGGCCATCGCCATTGGGTGTTTGTCGTGACGTTTTGTTGTGTCTGGCGTCTGGGTTTCAGGCACTGTTGGGTTTTCAATCCATAAGTGAGTGAAATTTATATGTTTCTCACTCGGTCGTAGGTTGCGCCGTCTAGCTGCCAGCTGGTCTCCATCCCGCGGCCAATCCTCTCGCTGGCATCCAGCGCCGAAAAGGAGGCGCTTCATCCAGCCTTCGTTGGGAGAGGGCAGGCGCGCAAAACAAAGCCCCGGCGCGGTGGCCGGGCCTTGGATTTCAGGGCTTTGGTTTGGTTCAGAGCCTAGCCGCCGACGGACCATCCAGGGCGCGCATTGGCCGTCCGGTCGACGACATCGGTCCAGGCCGAGCTCTCCGGTTCATGGATAAAGGCGTGTTTGATCCGACTTCCAGCAAGATCGAGATTCTCGTTGGTCCTGATCTGTATGAAGAGCCCGAGAGCGAGGAAGAGCTCCTCGATGTCGACGACATCTACGCGAAGGACTTCGATCGCGTCTGGCGAGAACAGGAGCTCACCTGCCCCGGGTCTTTGCGGTCGGGCCGACGGCCCTTCAGACACCGTCTCTCCGCGCTGAAGGCTGATCGTTCGTCGAGGTCGAGCTGGTCTCCTGCTGCTCGCGCCCGACGGCTGTCCCTGCGGCGGCTCCATCGGCCGTGCCCTCGTCATCGCTCCAGAGCATCAGGGCAGGGGCCTCGGTGCCGAGCTCGTCCTCGAATACGTCATGAGGAACGGCGACCTGCGGACCTGGTGGCTCGTTGCCGCAGCCTGTTCCGTGGCCGTGAGCCGGCTCACCGCGCCCCTACGCCCATCATCGGGCAATCGAAATCCCGGTCGTCATCCCAATGGCCGATACGGTCTCCTACGCTGACGCGACAGGCATTTCGCGCGATGCCGCAACCGCTGTCGGGATGCTGCAGGAAGGAGCGACTGCCAAGCGTTCTCCTATAATGGAGGAATTCTGACGGGCATTTTGGTGCCATCTGGTTTCTCTACTGCAACCGGTGTTTCCGACGACGGAAACGTCCTTTCCGGTTATTTCATCGACAGCAATAGCCTCTTTAAGGCCATTCGCTGGACGAAGCAGATGGGATCAAGTCGCTAGGCACCTTGCGGCAAACTCGGTGCTCCGCGCGACCGTGGCCTGGCAGCGAAACAACTGCAACAACGACGGCTTCAGGACGGCACTCAGCTACGCATATCGGTGGTAATCTGCCCCTCTTTTCAATCCTGCGTTGACCCATTAGGGTCCGACTCAGTGTCATAATAACGAAAGCGGGCCTCGGGGGAGGGGATGCGGAGTGGAGTGTCAGGCGCAGCGTGTGCTGCGTTTTTTCTTGCGGGCGCTCAGATCGGTTTCGCTCAGACTCCCGAGATCATCGAACGGTTTTCCCCCTACTTGCCGTCTGGGACGGTCAGTTCGTTCATCTATGGCCTGTCCGCTGACGGGTTAAAGTACGCCGGTCTGCTCTCCTCTGGAGGTATTACGTCTGGAGCATTTTGGAACGGCGCCAGTGTGACGGCCTTCGGCGCGGGTTCGGCTGTTTTTGGCATCTCTGCGGACGGCTCGACGGTCGTCGGATACGGCAGCTTTGGTGGAGGTGTCAGCTGGCGTGCATTTCGCCACAAGAACAATACGATAGATGTAATCTCCCCCGTTGGTGTTGAAGCAGTGGCCTATGCTGTTTCGGGGGATGGAAACGTCGCCGTTGGGGACTACGACAATCTTGGTGTCTTGCGAGCATTTCGCTGGGTTGAAGGCGTCGGATTCCAGGACATTGGATCACTGGGGGTCGGCAATACCAGCGCCAAGGGTGTTTCCCACGACGGGAAAGTCGTTGTTGGATTTTCCGAGATAGGCCTCTCTTCCATGGCCTTTCGGTGGGTCGAGGGCGTCGGGATGACCGGTCTCGGAACATTGCGTTCCGACAATGCAGGTTCATCCTATGCTGCTGGCGTTTCTTCCAACGGTAACGTTGTCGTCGGCTACGCGACGACGGATACATGGAACATGCATGCCTTCCGTTGGATTGACGGCGTCGGCATGCAGGACCTCGGAGCCCTGATGCCGGGAGGCGACTCCTGGGCGTGGGGCGTTTCGTCCAACGGAAGGTTCGTTGTCGGCTCGGCCACCATTGCGACGCCGTTGGGTGGCCCCCAAGCATTCATTTGGGGCGAAGAATTCGGGATGCTCGGCCTGGGCACGCTCAAGAGCGACAATAGTGGCATTTCGGAAGCCAGAGGCGTCACCGATGACGGCACGGTCGTTGTCGGTGTATCCGACACCGATCTTGGTCTGACCCACGCTGCCATCTGGAAGCTCAAGTACTCCGGTACCATAGTTGCCGTCGATGCGACCAATTCCGTCTACGCCATGGGGCGCACTGCGAGCCGTGGCTATGGCGTTCTCGACCTCTATCAGACGGCGTTGAGCAGCCTGAGCGAGGCACGCTGCGATGTCGGTACGCGTGGCGCCTGTGTCGGCGTCTTCACCAGCTACGACGCGACTAATGGCAATGGCCGGGCGACGACCGGCGCGTTTGGTGCCTTCCAGTTGAGCGGCAACGTCGTCATCGGTGGCGCAGTCAACGTCCCGTACCACACCGATCTCGTCGAGAACTATGAGGCCAGGGGCGACCTGCGGCCGGGAGTAGGGGCCTTCATCCGCTTCGAACAGGAGCGGGATGGCAGCGGTCTGAGCCTGACGCTGTCGGGCTCCTACCTAAGCCAGGGGGTGTCCATCTGGCGCGACACGCTGCCCATGACGGAGCCGGGCAAGGGCCGATCCACGATTGAAGGACACCGTGTGGCCGTGACGGCCGCCTATGGATTCGGGTTGGGTGAGAAAACTTCCATCACATCCCAGGTTAGCCTGTCCCACCACAAGGTCACCCGTGACGCCTACACGGAAACGAGTGGAGCCGAGTTCCTGGCCACCTACGGCAAACTGGGCAACGAACGAACTGATCTCGACGTAGGCCTGAATGTCCGCCACAAGCTGAGCGACCTGTTCGAGTTCGACGTGACGGCTGGTGCCTCGATCAAGCTGATGAACAACCGGAAAGAGTTCACCGGTGCCATCCCGTACATCGGCGCCTTCGCCTATGACCGGGGCCCCGGCGATGACATGAACCCATATGCAGGGCTCGGCGTGAACGTGAATCTGGCGGCAAACTCGGTGCTCCGCGCGGCCGTGGCCTGGCAGCGAAACGATTACAACAACGACGGCTTCAGGACGGCTCTCAGCTATGCATATCGGTGGTGACCGAGCCCGCCAAAATGCCACAATTCGCTCGTTCTAGCCCGTCGCGAGAGTGATTGGCGTGGATGGGCATCGTGACCAGCGACGAGCGATGTGGCCTCGGTGATCGACTGACGAGTCTGGATCAGGACCTGGCGGAAACCATCGAGTATCTGCTGCTCGCCTGACCTGCCCCCAGTAGCCGTACCAGCCATTACTGGGAGAGTCCAGGGTTGAAGGGTACCTTGGGGTGATGGATTTGGGTGCGGTGGTTGGCGGCGAACTGGGCGGGCGGGATGCGGCCGCAACTGCTGTGCGGTCTGACTTCGTTGTAGTCCCTCCGCCATTCGCTGATCACCTCGCGGGCCTGGGCGAGCGAGGTGAACCAGTGCTCGTTCAGGCACTCGTCGCGGAACTTGCCGTTGAAGCTCTCGATGTAGCCGTTCTGCATGGGGCGGCCAGGCTCGATCAGCAGATGCGCGATGCCGTGCTGCTGGGCCCACGCGATGAAGGCGCGACTGGTGAACTCGGGGCCGTTGTCGGTACGCACGGCGCGCGGATAGCCGCGGAACCGGGCGGCCTGGTCCAGAACGCGCACGACATAGGCACCGCTGATGCCATGGTCGACGGTGATGTCGACGCACTCGTGGGTGAAGTCATCGGCGACGGTCAGGCACTTCAGCCGGCGACCATTGGCCAGCGCGTCGCTGACGAAGTCCATGCTCCAGACGGCATTGGGCGAGGCAGCCGCAGACAGTGCCTGGCGCTCGACGGACGGCCTGCGGGCCTTCTTGCGGCGGCGCACGGTCAGGTTCGCCTTGCGATACAGGCGATAGACCTTCTTGTGGTTCACGGTCTGATACTCCGGGCGCAGCAGGTCGTGCAGGCGGCGATAGCCGAACCTGCGGCGCACCTGCGCCGGTTCGATGATCCTGGTCGTCAGCGCCTGCGTCGCAGGTGCCGGCACAGGCGGGTGGCGAAAGGCATCGCGGGACAGCCCCGCAAGGCGGCAGGCTCGTCGCTCGCTCACGGCCAAAGCCTCGAGCATGCGGCGGACCGCCTCGCGCTTGCGTTGCGGGGCTAGCGTTTTACCCCGAAGCCGATCTTCAGCGCCTCGATGTCCAGGTGCGTCTCCGCCAGCAGCCGCTTCAGGCGGCTGTTCTCCGACTCCAGCTCCTTCAGGCGCTTAGCATCATCGGCCTCCATGCCGCCGTACTTCGCGCGCCAGGCATAGAAGCTGGCCGGGCTGAAGCCATGCTGCCGGCCCAGCTCCGACACCGCCATCCCGGCCTCGGCCTGCTTGATGAACCCGATGATCTGTTCCGTGGTGAATCGACTCTTGCGCATGTCCGTCCTCTCTGGATGACGGACTCTACCTGGCTTCGAGTGGTACGGCTCGGTGGGGGCAGGTCACGCCATCGCGATTGAGCAATCGACGGTGGCGGGCCTTGAGGCGCAGCTGGAGATGTTCCGGCGTCACCACCCGGACTCGCCGGTGCTGGCCGACAGCGGCCAGCGGTTTCGGGACGGCAAGCCGAAGGACCTGGCGCGGCTCGCTTTCGAGCAGGCATTCGACAGGCATCTGAATGGCTTGCGTGCCGACGTGAACCCATTGGATCACCGCCATGACTGACGGTGGTGCCCAAGGCGGCCGTCAGACCAGCATTTTTTGGTTCCATAATGATCCTTATGCGCGTTGCCGCGGTCATGAGAATTCCGGCTCCTTCGCGGCGCCCCGCCCCCATCCAGGCACGCAAAAAACGACGGCCGCCTCCTTGGTGGCCGGGCTTTCAGCAGGCTGGTGTGCCGCAAGGCATATGCGACGTTCTGGGAGGTATGTCGCGGAGAGAGCCACTGAGCCTAGAAGGGCAGGAACCCGTTTCCCGAACTGAGATAGGCGTCGTACGGGATGAAGCCTCGGGCCTTGAGATCGGCGGCAATCGATTCCGCCTGCCTTCTCTCGTACGGGCCAATGATCAGCGCCCAGTAGCCCGTCCGCGTCTTCACGACATTGAACGTGGCCCATGGCAGGAGCCGTAAGTAGCGCTGCATGGGAAGCTGATCCGGGTCCAGATCACTTGCCAGCACGATCCAGCGGTAGCCAGGCGGCAGCTTCCCGTCTTGAACCGGCTCCAGCATGCCGTTGCCCGACGGCACGGGCGCACCGGCGTTGAACGCATACGCCGGGATGATCGCCAGCAAGGCAGCGATGAACACAGAGCACCAGATGGATCGCATGCCCCCCTCCCCGGTTCCTCCAATCCGACGAAGAGTAAATAGCGCCACGTGTTGTGCCTTTACCTTCTTTAGAGATAGCCCCTTACGCTTGTCGCTCGCACCCGAAACAATGCGCCCCTTCGACGGCCATGGCATATTCTATAATAAGAATACAAATAAGATTACCGATTTCAATCAAATCGACATTTGCACGCGATCAATATAGTTAAGAAGGTCTGAGGCAAAACGGAAAGTGTCCTGCAGTGCTTTGTGCCCGTCGAGCCCTTCATGAGCATAGCTGTTGCGGAACTGACGCCCCTGACATGCCATACTGCAGGGAGGGTTTTTTCCGCAGGCGGCGTCCCCATATGGTGCGCAACGCTGGCCGGACCCCGGAGGGACGTGATGGATGCTCTCAAGGCGGCAGTAAGGGATTATGCTGCCCTTCACGCCAATCTCGACGGGCTTGCAGCAACGCCCATTCCGGGGCTGAGGATGATGTGCGTGGCGACGCCGCGCGGCGATCTGCACTCCGTTTACCGACCGCTGGTTTGCCTTGTCCTGCAGGGGGCGAAGCTCATGACAGTGGGTCAGGAGCAACGCATCGTCTCGGCGGGGCAATCGGTCATCGTGAGCGCCGACATGCCGGTCGTCGGCCGCATCGTGCAGGCGAGCCGGGAGAAGCCCTATCTCGCCGTGGCCGTTGAGCTGCGCATGGGTCTCCTGGCCGAGCTCGCCGCGCAGACGGGCGGCGGCCCTCCTTCTCTGCCCGGAACACGCACCCTCTTTACCGAAGATGCGAGCGCGCTCGTTCTCGACTGCGCCTTGCGCCTGATGCGGCTGCTGGATCGCCCCGATGCGGTGCCCATCCTGTACGAAGGAATCCTGCGGGAGCTGCACTACTGGCTTCTGTCCGGCCCGCATGGTGAGGTACTGCGCACCCTCGCCGACCCGACCAGCTACGCCAGCCGCCTCGGCGCCGCCATCGCCATCCTGCGGCGGGACTATCGCTCACGCATCCGCGTCGAGCAGCTCGCAGCGGCGGCGAACATGAGCCTCACCGCCTTCCACCAGCATTTCAAGCGCCTGACGTCGCTGTCTCCGGGCCAGTACCAGAAGCGGCTGCGGCTCATCGAGGCGCGCCGTCTCATGCTGGAGGAAGGATGCACGGCCACGAGTGCCGCCTTCGAGGTCGGTTACGAGAGCGTGTCGCAGTTCACACGCGAATACGGCCGCCTCTTCCAGGCCCCGCCCAAGCGGGACGCGCTGCGAATGCGCCGACGGGCACTCGTCACACGCGCGCCAGACGCGCGCGAGGTGGCCTAGCCGTCGCCGCGAGGCCGCTGCGGCAGCGTGAGGGCATAAGCGCCCGTGAGCTCCACCACCAGGACGATGCCGACGGCCGGAGCCAGAACGGAGGCGGAGAACAGGGCCGCCATTGCCACGACGCGGAAGGAGGTCGCAAGCGGCTTTCGGCGGCCACATGGAACAGGCCGCTGCTTCTTGCCTTGTGTTCTTGCGCACGGACGGCAGGCTTGCCGCACGCAAATGTGCCTGCGCCTTGTTGGCGGCGTTGCGGCCTTGCTATGACTCTCGCCTGGCGGCTGCGGCCGCATTATCCAAATGCAGATGCGCCTCGTCATGGTGACCAACGACTGGCTCGAGCGCTCGCCGGATCTGTCGCTCGACGCCCTGAGCCGGACCTTCGGCATCGGGCGGCGCTATCTGCAACGGATCATCCTCGATGGCTACGGCGCGATGCCCAAGACGCTCGCCGTGAAGTACCGCGCGCTGCGCGCCGCGGCCATGATGGCCGTCGAGCGTCACGGCATCGATGCCAGGGCGTGTGCGGGGCTATGCCGACCAGTCCCACCTTTGCCGGAACTTCCGCTTCATCGCTTTGCCGCCCGTCGCTTTCCTGCGGGACCAGGCGGGCCCGCAGCGCGCACACGGACGGGCCGATACCGCGCCGGTGCCGCGCGCCCGCTGGCGCTGTGGAGCTGAACGCCTTGGTGGGGCATGTCCGATTTGTTCAAGACTTCGCCGTCCCAGACGGCAATGTCCAGATGAAGCCACAGCGCGTCGGAGAAGACCCCAACCGTGACGAGAGCCTTTGCATTGACTGCCGCCGTTCTTGCCCTCGCCGTGAGCCTCGGCGCGGGATCCGTGTCCGCCAGGGACGGCTATTACGAAGAAGCGCTTTCCAAGGACATGGCCGGCACCAAAGACCATCCATGGACGGGGCGCTATGGTGGCTCGACCCTGCTCCTGCAGAGCACCGCCGCTTTCGATGAGCTGACGCTGCCGGCAGGGCCGGCCGAGTTCAAGGGCGATAAACGCTTCACGAAGACCGTCAGGGCCGAGGGCCAGGTGACGCGCACGGTGTATGCAGTGCCGCCCGGCCGCTCGACGCTCGAGGTCATCCGCAACTTCGAGGAGCATCTGCGCGGACAGGGCTTCGGCGTCGTCTTCAGCTGCTCCGGCACCGATGAATGCGGCCAGCCCTTCAAGGAGCTGAAGTATCACTGGAACAACAAGGCCTCGCACGTCAGCGGAGGCGCCGCCTCGAGCGCCCGCGGGCGCCTGTCGCCTACCGTATTCGACGGAGGCCGCGACATTCGCTATGCCCTGCTCAGCAAGGGCGACGGGCCGGGTGCCGCCTATGTCGCGCTGTTCGTCGCACGCAGCGAGGGCGGCTCTCATGGCGACATCTCCAAAGCGCTGACAGGCTATGTCCTGGCACTCGTGGAGGTGGTCCAGCCCGGGGTGATGGAGCAGCGCATCGAGACGGTGAAGAGTGAGGCCATCGCGGCCGGGCTGCAGAACAAGGGGGCAGTTGCGCTCTACGGTCTCTTCTTCGACACCGACAAGGCCGAGCTCAAGCCCGAGTCGGAGCCCCAGCTCGCCGAGATGGTCCGCTACCTCAAGACGAGCAAGGCCAAGGTCTATGTCGTCGGCCATACCGACAGCCAGGGCAAGCTCGACTACAACCTCGACCTGTCCGACCGGCGCGCCAAGGCGGTGGCTGCGGCGCTCGTGGCTCGTGGCGTCCCGGCCGGGCAGATGCTGGCCCGCGGCGTCGGGCCCCTCGTGCCGGCGGCTCCGAACAGCGACGAGGCAGGTCGCGCCAAGAACCGGCGGGTCGAGCTCGTGCTGCAGTGACGGGAGGCGCCATGCGCAGCAGCCTCCTCGCCATTGCTGCCGCTGCCGCACCTTGTGCCGTCACGACCCGTGCGGGCGCCGCCAAGCCGGCGCTCTGCCACGCGCCTGCGGCGGGTTCTCCCACTCCCACCACCATGAGCCAGTGCCCGTCACCCCTCGCCAAGAGCGCGCCCCATCCGGCCCCGGTCATCTCGACATCCGCGGGCAGCGCCATTCTCGCCCTGGATCTCGGCACCACCACGGGCTGGGCGAGCCTGACGGGCGGGGTCGTGCACAGCGGAACCGCCAGCTTCCGCTCCGGCAGCTACGACGGCCGGCCAGTCACCCCAATGAACTTCTTGTCCGTACGTTGTCCGTATGATACAGGAATTGGGACAGGAGATCAGCCATGCCCGTAGCCGAAGCAAAGTCCGAACGTATCGAGGTGCGCACCACGCCGACCATGAAGGCGCTGCTGCAGCGTGCAGCCACGTTCTCGCACAAGAACGTGACGGAGTTCCTGCTCGAGGCGGGCATTCGTGCCGCCGAGGAAGCGCTCGTCGATCGGCGCATGTTCCGGCTGGATGACGCCCAGTGGCAAACCTTCCAGGATGTTCTCGACCGCCCCGTCCAGAGCAAGCCGCGCCTCGCCAGACTGCTCGCTAAGAGGAGCGCGCTTGAGTGACGGCGGAGAACCAATCGTTCTCTGCCGTCCAAAAGCTCGATGCCTCCCACGAGGTCGACGCGTTTGATTGCGGCAAGGAACCTCTGAATCGTTTCCTGCAACGCTACGCTCTGGTCAACCAGAAAGCGGGCAGCGCTCAGACCTATGTCGTGTGCCGCGGGGAGCAGCGTGTCGCGGGCTATTACAGCCTCGTGGTCGGCGCCGTTGAACATGCCGACGCTCCCAGTCGTGTTGGCAAAGGGCTTGCCCGTTATCCGATCCCGGTAATGCTCCTCGCGCGGCTTGCCATCGACCGAGCCGAGCAGGGAAAGGAGCTGGGCAAAGCGTTGCTCAAGGATGCACTGCTGCGCACGGCTCAAGCTGCCGAAATTGCAGGTATCCGAGCGCTTCTCGTTCATGCCAAGGACGATGAAGCGCGCGCCTGGTATGAGCAGTTCGACTTCGAGCCGAGTCCGACCGACCCCTATCATCTCTTCCTGCTGATGAAAGATCTGCGAGCGCTCCTCGGCGAATGATCACAAGCTCGCAAGGATGATGTCCCGGGGCGTGGTGTAGCAGGATAGCGGCGGTCACCAGTGTTTTTCCGGTAGGGTCGGGTTGTTCAAGCTCAACCTGATGGAAAGT
>NZ_JACHEH010000013.1 GCF_014201415.1 Chelatococcus composti | reverse complement strand
TCGGGCAATGCCGTGCTCGCCGACATCCACGAGACGCTGCAGTCGCGCCTCAAGCGCATCCGCTTCCTCGGCAACCAGGAGCCCACAAAGTGGAACGAGGCCGTCGCCGAGCACGAGGAAATGATCGCCGCACTCTCACAGCGCCAGCCAGACCGCCTCGCCGAAGTCCTCGCCCGACACATGCACAACAGCTGGGAACGCGTCAAAAACACCCTCCCGTGAGGGGAGAGATCAGGCCGCGATCAGCGCCTCGCCGTCGTGCCGCGCAATGGTGACGTCGACAATGCTGCCGACCGGCAGCGCGGACGGCAGGCGCACCAGCGCAAAGCCCTCCGTGTGGCCGACGTCGCCCCGCTCGACGAGGACGCTCTGGCGGGTGCCCACCTGTGCGGCGAGGAAGCGCCGGCAGGCTTCCATGCCGGCCGCCCGCAGACGCGCGGCGCGCTCCTTCACCACCTCGCGTGGCAGCTGCGGCATGCGTGCCGCCGGGGTGCCCGGCCGTGGTGAGAAGGGGAACACGTGCAGATGCGTCAGCCCGCATTCCTCGACGATGGCGAGCGAGCGGGCGAACATCTCCTCCGTCTCGGTCGGGAAGCCAGCGATGATGTCGGCGCCGAAGACGATGTCGGGGCGGGCCCGCCGCACCGTTTCGCAGAAGCGGATGGCATCATCACGCAGATGCCGGCGCTTCATGCGCTTGAGGATCATGTCGTCGCCGGACTGCAGCGACAGGTGCAGGTGCGGCATCAGCCGCCGCTCGCCGGCGATGACAGCGAGCAGTTCCTCGTCCGCCTCCACCGAATCGATGGATGACAGGCGCAGGCGCGGCAGGTCAGGCACATGCCTGAGAATCTGGGCGACGAGCCGGCCGAGGGAGGGGCTGCCGGGCAGGTCGCGGCCATAGGCCGTGAGGTCGACGCCGGTCAGCACAATCTCGCGATAGCCGTTGTCGACGAGACGCTTGACCGCCTCCACCACCGCGCCCATCGGCACCGAGCGGGAATTGCCGCGCCCATAGGGAATGATGCAGAAGGTGCAGCGGTGGTCGCAGCCGTTCTGCACCTGCAGGAAGGCGCGCGCGTGGCCGTCGAAGCCGTCGACGAGATGCGCCGCCGTCTCCCGCACGGCCATGATGTCGCCGACCGCGACCTTCTCGCCCGCGGCGAGCCCGCGCCAGCGCTCCGCCTCGAGCTTTTCGGCATTGCCGAGAACCTTCGCCACCTCGGGCATCTGCGCAAAGCCGGCGGGATCGACCTGCGCGGCGCAGCCGGTGACGACGATCGACGCCTGCGGCCGCTCCCGCTTGAGGCGCCGGATGGCCTGCCGCGCCTGGCGCACCGCCTCGCCGGTGACGGCGCAGGTGTTGACGACGACGAGCTCCCCGTGTCCCGCCGCTTCCGCGTGACACTTGATGACCTGCGACTCGACGATGTTGAGCCGGCAGCCGAAGGTGACGACCTCGACGCCCATCAGGCCGTTTCCGCAAACAGCTCCGCAGCGAACCGGCCCTCGTGCTCCAGCTCGACCGGGCCCGTCATCATCACGTGGCCGTCGCTCTCGCGCCATTCGATCAGCAGGTCTCCGCCCGGCAGGGTGATGCGCACCTTGCGCCCGGTGAGCCCCTTGCGCGGGGCCGCGACGGCGACGGCGCAGGCAGCCGAGCCGCAGGCGCGCGTCAGGCCGGCGCCGCGCTCCCACACCTTGACGATCACATGCTCCGGGCTCTGTACCGCGGCGAGCGAGATGTTGGCCCGCTCCGGGAAGATCGGGTGGTTCTCCAGCAGCGGCCCGAGGCGGGCGAGGTCGTAGGCCTCAACATCGTCCACCCAGAAGATGGCGTGCGGATTGCCCATGCTGACCACCGAGGGCGAGTGCAGCACCGGCGCGTCGATGGGGCCGATCTGCAGCTCGATGGCGCGCGTGTCGCGGAACTCCTCGGCCAGGGGGATCTCGTCCCAGCGCAGGCGCGGCGTGCCCATGTCGACAGTGAAGGACCATTCGCCCTCGCGCCGGCAGGCGAGCAGGCCGGCGTCGGTCTCCAGCAGAAGCTCGTCACGCGCGTCGCCGCGCGTCAGCGCCCAGGCGACGCAACGCGTGCCGTTGCCGCAGGAGGCGGAGAGCGAGCCGTCCACGTTGTAGATGCGCATGAAAGCGTCGGTGCCGGGTGTGCGCGGATCGTGCAGCACCATCAGCTGGTCGAAGTGCGAGGCAGGCGCGGCCGCAATGGCGCGCGCCTCGGCCGGCGTGACGACGTGCCGCTTGCCGCGCAGGTCGAGCACCACGATCTCGTTGCCGAGACCGTTCATCTTGAGAAAGGAATGTCCGATCAGCGCGCTCATGGTGTCGTCCGGCGGCCGGGTGCTGCGAAAATTCCATCGGTATATGGGACAGTTTGCGAAAAAGCGCGAGTCTCTTCGCCGACGCCAGCTCGCGACACCGGTCAAAGGCGCCTATGGTCAAGAAGGCTGGGGAGGACGATTCGTGGCTCGGCGCCAAACGGTTGGGTACGGCAGATGACGACGGCTTCGTGGCCCTTGATCGCTTCAGCTCGCGGCATACTCGGCGCCGCCGCCTGCGCGCTTCTCCTTGCCCTTGCGGGGCCGTCCGCCGCCGCTCCGGCACCCGCTGACGGCCCTTCCGTCGCCGCTCCGGCATCGACGGTGCCGGCTGCCCCGTCGCAAACCGCCCCGCCGGCCGACACGCCGCCGGCGCCGGGCCTGTCGGTGCCCGCGCAGCCGACGCTCGCGCCGCCGCCGGCGAGCGCCGGCGACGTGGACGAGGTGACGCTGCCGGACAAGCCGGCCGTCGCGCTGGCCGGGCGGGCGACGTGGGACGAAACCGTCAAGACGATCACCGACGGGATCGCCCGGCTGCGCACCTTCCTCGACGGGGCAGGGCTCAAGATCGCGGGGCGCCCCGTGGCGCTCTTCCTCGAGACGGACGATACCGGCTTCCGCTACGAGGTTATGTTGCCCGTGGAGGCCGCCCCGGCCGCGGGCGCGGCCACGCTGCCGGAGGGCATCCGCTTCGCAAGGACGCCCTCGGGCAAGGCCCTGCGCTTCGTGCACAAGGGGCCCTACGATGAGATCGATTCCACCTACGAGGCCATCACCGCCTATCTCGACGCCAAGACCATCACGGTTCGCGACATGTTCATTGAGGAATATGCGACGGACCTGACACGAGGCGACGATGCGGCTCTCGAGGTCTACATCTATGTGCAGCAGTCGGAAGCGCAGCCGCCGGCGGCGCCGTCTCCCGCCGTGCCGCAGGACGACGGCTCTCCGGCCTCCGTGCCGCCCGCAGCCGCGCCGGCGCAGGCGGATGATGGCGCTTCCGAGCCGACGCAGAAGGACGGCGGGCAATGAGCGAGATTGCCGTCAAGCGCGTGTACGACCCGCCGGAGGTGGGGGACGGCAAGCGCATCCTGGTCGACAGGCTGTGGCCGCGCGGCGTCGCCAAGGAGACGGCGCCGTGGGATCTGTGGCTGAAGGAGGTTGCCCCCTCGCCGGACCTGCGCAAGTGGTTCTCCCACGATCCGGCCAGGTGGGAGGAGTTCCAGGTCCGCTACCGTGCGGAGCTTGAGGCTGCCAAGGGCGATGCCAAGGCGGCCCTTGCGCTGCTGCGTGCCGAGGCGGCCAGGGGCAAGATCACCCTGCTGTCCGCCGCCCGCAGCCGCGAGCAGAACAGCGCCGTGCTGCTGCGATCCTTCCTGCTGGGGCAGGAGAGATAGGCGTCCGCCATCCGCCGCGGCGGCGCAGATGCCCCTTTTCCTTGACTCGCAAGACTTGCCGCACCATAAGACGCGGACAAAGCCCCGAACGGTCCGTTCGCGAGCCGCCGACCAGCCCCCAGAGGCTGGAGGTCAACACCCGACAGCGCGTTGCGCCCTCGGGTGCGTTTCGTTTTGGGTCATCGGGACAGGGAAGAGATGATGCGACGCGCTGAGGCGGACATTGCGGAACGGACAGAGGCGGCCCATCACGGGCGCAGTGCCTCGTCCTGCCCGCGTGCCGGCAGGACCCCATCGGAGGACCGCTAGACGATGTTCGAAAGCCTGTCCGACAAGCTGTCCGGCATTCTCGGCTCCCTGACGCGTCGCGGGGCGCTGACCGAGAACGACGTCAACGAGGCCCTGCGTGAGGTGCGCCGGGCGCTGCTCGAGGCGGACGTCGCGCTGGAGGTGGTGCGCTCCTTCACCGACACGGTGCGCAGCCGCGCCGTCGGGGCCGAGGTCATCAAGTCGGTGTCTCCCGGCCAGATGGTCGTCAAGATCGTCCACGACGCCCTGGTCGAGATGCTCGGCAAGGAGGCAGAGGGCATCGATCTCAATGCGCCTGCGCCGGTCGGCATCCTCATGGTCGGCCTGCAGGGCTCGGGCAAGACGACGACGACGGCCAAGATCGCCCGGCGCCTCACCGACAAGATGAAGCGCCGCGTGCTCATGGCCTCGCTCGACACGCGCCGTCCGGCCGCCATGGAGCAGCTCGCCGTGCTCGGCAAACAGGTGGCCGTCGACACGCTGCCCATCGTGCCCGGCCAGACGGCAGTGCAGATCGCCCGCCGCGCCATGGAGGCGGCCCGGCTCGGCGGCTACGACGTCGTCATGCTCGACACTGCCGGCCGCGTCACGGTGGACGAGGCGCTGATGGCCGAAGCGGCCGAGGTGCGCGCCGCAACCCAGCCACACGAGGTGCTGCTGGTCGCCGACAGCCTCACCGGCCAGGACGCGGTCAACACGGCCAAGGCCTTCGACGGGCGCCTCGGCGTCACCGGCATCGTGCTCACCCGCATGGACGGCGACGGCCGCGGCGGCGCCGCGCTCTCCATGCGCGCCGTCACCGGCAAGCCCATCAAGCTCGTCGGCACGGGCGAGAAGGTCGATGCGCTTGAGGAGTTCCATCCCGAGCGCGTCGCCAACCGCATTCTCGGCATGGGCGACATCGTCTCCCTCGTCGAAAAGGCGGCCGAGACCATCGACGCCGAGAAGGCCAAGCGCATCGCCGACAAGATGCGCAAGGGCACCTTCGACCTGGAGGACCTGCGCGAGCAGCTCAACCAGATGGAGAAGATCGGCGGCATGAAGGGCGTGCTCGGCATGCTGCCCGGTATCGGCAAGATGAAGGCGCAGCTCGAGAGCGCCAATCTCGACGACAAGATCATCCGTCGCCAGCGCGCCATCATCGATTCCATGACGCCGCAGGAGCGGCGCAACCCCGACATCCTCAAGGCCAGCCGCAAGAAGCGCATCGCCGCCGGTTCCGGCACCAAGGTGGAGGACGTCAACAGGCTCCTCAAGATGCACCGCCAGATGGCCGACGTCATGAAGATGATGGGCAAGGGCGGGCGCGGCGGCATCGGCGGGGCGCTCGGCAAGATGTTCGGCATCGGCGGTGGCATGCCGCAGCCGACGCCGGAGATGCTCGAACAGCTCAAGGGCAAGCTGCCGGGCGGGCTGCCCGAGAACATGCCCGGTGGACTGCCGCCACTGCCGCCCGGCGGTTTCGGTGCGCCGAAACTGTCCGGGCTGCCGGGCCTCGGCGGCAAGGGGCCGGGCATGCCCGGCCTTCCGGGCTTTCCCTTCGGCAAGAAGAAGTGAGCCTCGCAAGATCAACCCGCTGCGTGCAGCGGCTGATATCGGTTCCGGCGGGCCTGCCAGCGTCGCCGGGCTGGACCAACTGAAAACGGAAAGGAAGTATCCATGGCTCTCAAGATCCGTCTGACGCGCGGCGGCGCCAAGAAGCGCCCCTACTACCGCATCGTCGTCGCGGACGCGCGCGCGCCGCGCGACGGCCGCTTCATCGAGAAGATCGGCACCTACGATCCGATGAAGGCCAAGGACGATCCGACCCGCGTCACGATCGACATCGAGAAGGCCAAGGCCTGGCTGGCCAAGGGCGCCCAGCCGACCGACCGCGTGCTGCGCTTCCTCGACGCCGCCGGCGTCGCCAAGCGTCCGCAGCGCAACAACCCGAAGAAGGGCCAGCCGGGCAAGAAGGCGCAGGAACGCGCCGCCGAGCGTGCTGCCGCGGCCGAGGCCGCTGCTGCGCCGGCTGAAGCCGCTGCCGAGGCGTGAGCCGCCGATCGTCCAGGACGACCGGGCCGTCGTTGCCCGCTCCCGCCGCGTCGGGTGCGGGCCGGCAGCTCGTGCTCGTCGGTGAATTCGGCCGCGCGCAGGGGCTCAGGGGCGAGGTGCGGCTCAAGTCCTTCACGGCCGAGCCGGCAGCCATCGCCCGTTTCACCACCCTGCAGACCGAGGACGGCAGCCGCCGCTTCCGTATCGAGGCGGTGCGGCCCGTCACCGGCAATCCCGACATGCTCATCGCACGCGTCGCGGGCGTCACCGACCGCACGGCGGCCGAGGCGCTGACGCGCGTGCGCATCTATGTCCCCCGCGAGAGTCTCGACGAGGAGCCACTCGAGGAGGACGAATACCTGCATGCCGACCTGATCGGCCTTGAGGTCCACAACCCGGCAGGGGAAGTGCTCGGGCACATTGTCGCCCTGTACGACTTCGGCGCCGGCGACGTCATGGAGGTTGCCCCGCGGGACGGGGGCGCCAGCGTGATGTGGCCTTTCACCAAGGCCTTCGTGCCGCAGGTGGATATCCCGGGAGGCCGGGTCGTTGTCGCCGCGCAGACGCTCACAGGACCCGACAGCGACGCTGAGGGCGAGGGCTGACAGCCATGTGGCGCGCCACCGTCCTCACCCTCTATCCGCAGATGTTTCCAGGCCCTCTTAGCGAAAGTCTCTCGGGCGAAGGTCTGGCACGCGGCCTGTGGCGGCTCGATACCCACGACATCCGTGCGCACGGACTCGGCCGCCACCGGGCGGTGGACGACACGCCCGCCGGCGGCGGCGCCGGCATGGTGTTGCGCGCCGACGTGCTCGCCGCCGCCATCGATGCTGCCGCGCCGGCGGACGACCCGCGGCCGCGCCTGCTCATGAGCCCGCGCGGCCGCCCTCTCGACCAGGCGCGCGTGCGCGCCCTTGCTGCCGGCCCCGGCGTGATCATCGTCTGCGGCCGCTTCGAGGGCGTGGACGAGCGCGTCATCGAGGGGCGCGGGCTCGAGGAGGTCTCGATCGGCGATTACGTCCTCTCCGGAGGCGAGATCGCGGCGATGGTGGTGATGGACGCCTGCGTGCGCCTTCTGCCCGGCGTCATGGGCAAGGAGGCCTCGGGCGAGGAGGAGAGCTTCGAGGACGGCCTTCTCGAATATCCCCACTACACCCGCCCGCGCGAGTGGGAGGGACGCACGATCCCCGAGGTCCTGCTGTCCGGCAACCACGCGGCCATCGCGCGCTGGCGGCGCGAGGAGGCGGAGCGACTGACCCGCATACGCCGCCCGGACCTGTGGCAGCGGCGCAAGCCCTGAGTGCTCTGGCAGTGCGCTGCGAGGGCTGTTTTTCGACGGAACGTCCGATCGGGCGGCATGATGCGGGCGGCTGCGCCGCCCGCGTCTTCCGGTGCCGTCAGCCCTTGGCGCCCTTGGCCCGCTCGATGCTTTCCTGAATCAGGCGGCGGGCCTCCTCGGCGTCACCCCAGCGTACCACCTTCACCCACTTGCCGGGTTCCAGATCCTTGTAGTGCTCGAAGAAGTGCTCGATCTGCTTGAGCGTGATCTCGGGCAGGTCGGTGTAGTTCTCGATCCGGTCGTACCGCTTCGTCAGCTTGCGCGAGGGCACGGCGACGATCTTCTCGTCCTGGCCCGCCTCGTCTTCCATGACCAGCACGCCGACCGGACGGCAGGACATCACGGCGCCGGGCACGATGGCGCGCGTGTTGGCGATCAGCACGTCGCATGGGTCGCCATCGTCCGAGAGGGTGTGGGGAATGAAGCCGTAGTTCCCCGGGTAACGCATGGCGGTGTAGAGGAAGCGGTCGACGAAGAGCGTGCCGGCTTCCTTGTCGAGCTCGTACTTGATCGGCTCGCCGCCGATCGGCACCTCGATGACGACATTCACGTCGTGGGGCGGATTCTTGCCGATCGCAATCGCGTCGAGGCGCATCGGTTTTTCACTCCTGAGGGCAGAATTGTGCGCCGCACCCTTGCGGCTGGCCCTCTACTAAGCGCCCGGGCACGGCTTCGCAAGCGGCAGTGACGGCAAGAGGGGCGGATCAGGCGAAAGTATAGGCCACCTTGGGGCAGCGCCGACCGCCGAAGACCGCGTTGGCCTCGGCCGCGACACGGCCGCCAAGGCGCTCGTAGAAGCGGCAGGCGCGCTCGTTGTCGGCAAGGGCCCAGACGACAAGGCCCCGGTGCCCTTCCGCCGCCAGCTCATGCCGGGCCGCAGCGAACAGCCGCGTGCCGAGGCCTATGCCCTGCATGACGGGGTCGATGTAAAGCTCGTCTATCTCGCCGCCCTGTGGCAGATTGGGGCTGCGCGTCGGCCCGTAGATGGCATAGCCTGCAAGCCGCCCGCCGAAATCGACGACGCTGATGCGCCGCGGGCGCGTCACCGCCCTGCGCCACCAGCGCGGGCCGCGGCGGGCGAGCATCTGCTCCAGGGTCACACCGGGCAGAACGCCGCGGTAGGCCTCCCTCCACGCCGCATCATGCACCGCCGCCAGTTCCACCGCGTCGGTGGGGCGCGCCGGCCGCAGGCTGATGACGAGCTCACTCATGAGAACCAAAATACGCACCCTTCCACCCGCCTTACAAGGCCCACACGCCTTGTTGAACAGGCTTTGTGCATTTGCATCGGCGAGATTGCAGGCCCCGGCCGGGGCTGCTATCCCCGCAACGGAATACCAGCGCCCGCACGCCGCGCCGGGAGCTGCGATACCGATTGCATGTGCCGAGAGGACGCTTGATCAACCGTTTCCGCAAGCCCGAGGAACGCTATCGTCGCCGCATGGCGCGGATCGCTCGCTGGGACAGGCCTGTGGCCGATGGGCTCGACCGTTGGCGTGCCTGGGTCAACATGGTCTTCGTCGACCACGGGATCTTTCGCCTCATCTATCTCAACCGCCACCGCGTCACCGAGCGCTTCTGGCGTGCGGCCCAGCCGGCGCCGCACCAGATCCGCGCTGCGGCGCGGGCGGGCGTGCGCACCATCGTCAACCTGCGCGGCGGGCGTGAATACGGCTCCTGGCCGTTGGAGCGCGAGGCCTGCGAACGGCTCGGCATCCGGCTCGTTGATTTCGTCGTGCGCTCGCGCGGCGCGCCCGACCGCGCCACAATCCTCGCGGCGAAGGACTTTTTCGAGAGCCTGGACTATCCCGTCCTTGTCCACTGCAAATCGGGCGCCGATCGGGCCGGCTTCATGGCGGCACTCTATCTCGTCGTCCACGAGAAGCGGCCGGTCAGGGAGGCGATGCGCCAGCTCTCGCTGCGCTTCGGCCATTTCCGTTTCGCCAAGACCGGCATCCTCGATGCCTTCTTCGAGACCTACCTGCGGGAGGGCGAGCCCAGGGGGCAGGATTTCCTGACCTGGGTCGCCGAGAGCTACGATCCCGAGCGGCTGGAGCGCGAGTTCAAGCCCGGCTTCTTCTCCGACATCGTCGTCGACCGCATCATGCGGCGCGAGTGACCGCGGCCTACTTGGCCGCCGCGGGCGTGACGTCGTCCGCCAGCTGCAGGCGATAGAGCTTGGCATAGATGCCGTTGCGGGCGACGAGCTCGTCGTGACGCCCGGTCTCGGCGACGCGCCCGCCGTCCATGACCACGATGAGGTCCGCATCCCGCACCGTCGAGAGCCGGTGGGCGATGACGATGGTGGTGCGCCCGTGCATGAGGCGGGCGAGCGCCTCCTGCACGGCCTTCTCCGACTCGGTGTCGAGCGCGCTTGTCGCCTCGTCGAGCAGGAGGATCGGCGCGTCCTTCAGGATGGCGCGGGCAAGCGCAATGCGCTGGCGCTCGCCGCCGGACAGGCGTGTTCCGGCGCTGCCGACGCGGGTGTCATAGCCGTCTGGCAGCCGGCAGATGAAGTCATGCGCAGCCGCGGCCCGTGCCGCCGCCTCGATGGCCGCGTCGTCGGCGCCCGGCCGGCCGAAGGCGATGTTGGCGCGCACCGTGTCGTCAAAGAGCACGACCTCCTGGCTGACGACGGCGATGTTGGCGCGCAGGCTGGCGAGGGTCACGTCGCGCACGTCCGTCCCATCGATGGTGACGCGGCCCCGGGTGACATCGTAGAGGCGCGGTACCAGCGACATGAGGGTGGACTTGCCGGAGCCGGACCGGCCAACGAGGGCAGTTGTGCGACCGGCCGGCAGGTCGAGGTCGATGCCGCCGAGCGCCGGCACGTCCGCGCGATAGTGGAAGTGCACGTTCTCGAAGCGCACGTGACCGGCGGAGACGACGAGAGGTCGGGCACCGGGCCGGTCGAAGATGGTCGGCTGCTCGTCCATCAGCGCGAAATAGCGCTTCAGTGCCGCCATCGCCTCCTGGATGATGGCGTTGAGATTGCCGATGGCCCGAATGGGTTGGGCCGCCATCAGCAGGGCCGCGACGAAGCCAGTGAAATCGCCGACCGTGCTCTGGCCGTGCATGATGCGCCAGCCGATCAGCACCAGCACCCCGGCGACGGCAATGCCGCCGCCGATCTCGAGCAGGGGGTCGAGCTTCGCGCGCGCGTTGGCCGCCTTCATCTTCAGCGCCCGCACGGTCTCGAAGGCGTCCGCGGCGCGCTGTTTCAGATAGCTCTCGAGGGAGAAGACCTTGGCGACGCGCACGCCGGCGAGGCTCTCGGACACGTGGCTCGCCATGGCGCCGATTTCCTCCTGCGTGGAGGTGGCGACGCGGCGCAGTTTGCGGCCGATGCGCGAGATGGGCAGCGAGGCGAAGGGGGCAACCACCGCGGCCACGAGCGTCAGCCACGGGTCGATCCAGAGCATGGAGGCGACGAGGGCGATCACCATGCCGAGGTCGCTGAGGAAGACCGTGAAGACGCGCGTCAGCGCCTCCTTGATGAAGGCGAAGTCGGTGGTGAAGCGCTGGGTCAGTGCCGCCGGGCTCTCGCGCCCGAGCTGGGCGATGTCGGCGTCGATGAGATGGGCGTAGAGTGCGCTCTGCATGTCGGCCTCGATGCGCGTCACCACCTTGTTGGTGAGCACGGCACGGGCCCACAGCGCGCCGCCGCGGATGGCCGTGAGCAGGATGACGAGGATCGGCCCGAGGACGAGCGCCTCCTCGTTCTTCTGCTCGAAGGCGTTGAAGGCTTCCTTGATGAGCAGCGGATAGGCCCCGGTCGCGGCCGAGACGACGGCGATGAGGATGAGGACGAGCGCAAGCGTCGCCCAGTGCGGCCGCACCCACTCCCGCCAGAGGCGCATGAGGGTCGGCAGGGTGTCTCTCGTCACAAGGGGCGGGCGCTTGCTCATGGGCTGAGGCGCTAGCACGGGGCGCTGCCCGGCACAATGGGCCGCTGCCGGTCAGGCCGTCGCGGGCCGGTGCGCGAGGAGCCTGAGGCAGACGAGAGCCCAGGCGGTGCCGGCGCTCCAGCCCGCCAGCACGTCCGAGGGCCAGTGCACGCCGAGGAAGACGCGGCTGACCCCGACGACGACGACGGCGCAGACGGCCGTGGCGAGGACGAAGCCGCGCGCCAGGGGGCTCGACTGGCCAGCCGCCGCCAGGGCGCCGAGCACGAGGAAGAGCGTCGCCGTCAGCATGGCATGGGCGCTCGGAAAGCTCGGCGTGTAGACGGTGACCTCGTGGTTGACGAGGTCCGGCCGGGCACGGGCCACCAGGTGCTTCAGCGCCGTGTTCAGGATGACCCCGCCGAAGAAGGCGGCCGCGATCACGCCGGCTTCGCGGCGCGCACCGCTCGTGAGGCAATAGGCGATGGCAGCGAGGGCGAGGAGGATCAGCACCGTGACGCTGCCGAGGGACGTCACGTCGCGGGCTGCGACGACGAGCCACCACGGCCCGAGAGGATTGCCGCCCGCGTCGCGCAGCGCGAGCAGGATCGCGCGGTCGAGGGCCGCGACCATGCCGGTGCCGAGGCTCGCGGCGAGCAGGCAGAAGGGCAGGGCGGCAATGCCGATCGCCGGCCAGCGGGCCCACCGGGAGAGGACACGCACCTCATGCCGGGGAGCCATGGCGGGGCCCGCCGTCATCTAGCGCGCCAGACCGGCAGCAACCGGGGCGAAGGCCGACACGACCTGCTCGTAGACCCTTCGCTTGAAGGGAATGACGAGCTCGGGCAGCCGCTCGAGACGCTCCCAGCGCCAGGTGTCGAACTCGGCCTTGTGACCGCCGCCGCCGGGGTTGGCGACGTCGATCTCGCTCTCGTCCCCGTCGAAGCGGAAGGCGAACCACCGCTGCTTCTGGCCGCGGTAGCGGCCCTTCCAGGCCTTGCCCAGAAAGGCCGGGGGCAGGTCGTAGGTGAACCAGTCCGGCGCCTCGGCAAGCAGCGAGATCGAGCGGATGTTGGTCTCCTCGTAGAGCTCGCGCAGGGCGGCGTCCTGTGGCGACTCTCCATCGTCGATGCCGCCCTGGGGCATCTGCCAGGCGTGTTCGGGGCTCACCTTCTCGGTGTTGTCGTTGAGCGGCCGCCGGCCGATGAAGACGAGCCCCTGCGGGTTGAACAGTGCAATGCCGACGCAGGGCCGATAGGGCAGGTGTTCGAGGTCCGACATGCTCAGCCTTTGGGAATGGCGATGAGGGAGGACGCCGGCACGAGGAGCACGCCCCGGCGGTCGAGGCTACCCGTCCAGCGGGCCAGCTGGCGCAGAAGGGAAGGAGAGGTGCCCTCGGCAAGGACGACGGCGCGCCCCTTTTGCCGCGCCGTCCGCTCAGCGCGGGCAAAGGCCTGCTCGACGGCCTCGGCCTGCATCGTCCGCGGCAGCACGACATCCGTCTCTCCTGCGCCGGCGGCGAGGAGCAGGAGGCCGCGCTCACTGGCCTGCCGCGCGACCGGGCCGAGCCGTTCGGCGCCGGCCGCCGAGAGGATGCCGGCATAGCCCGCAAAACGTGCCATCGCGCCGGGCAGCTCGCCGTCCGGAGTCTCGGCGGGGAGCGACAGCAGGATCTCGTGCCCGCTTTGCCGTGCCGCGGCGGCAGCCTGCGGAAGGTCAGTGCCGGTTGCGGCAAGGGCAAGCGTCACGTCGGCGGGCAGGGTCTCGATGGCCTGCCGGGTCGTCTCCTCGGACAGTCCGAGCCCGTCGACGACGACGGCGATGCGGGCAGGCGCCATGGCGGCATTCGGAGGGGCCGGCCGGGCATAGACGTCCGCCGGGCGGCTGCCGTCGTCGCCGATGCGTGGCAGAATGCCGGCAGGCGTCTCCTCGACAAGGCGCGGATCCGGCGCCGGGGGCAGACCGGGTTCGCTGCCGTCGGGCACGGTGATGATGATGGCGCCGGGCACGTTGCCAGCCGGCCGGACGACGGCGACGCCCGCATTCTGCTCGAGCTCCGAGGCCGGGGTGCGGTTGCTCGCCGGGGTGGCAGCGGCAGGCTCCGGCGACGTTTGCGACGCGCTTGTCACAGGCGTTTCCGCCTGTTTCTGCGGGGCAGGGGCGGCTGCGACAGGTGCCTCGGCAGGCCGGAAGGGCGAGCGGGAGATCATCGTCTCCGTCAGCAGACGTCCGCCGAAGAGAAGCACGGCCGCGATCAGGACGCCCCAGACGAGGCCGAAACGCAAGAGGCGATCCCGTCCCCGTGGACGGCGGCTGTCACGTCCGAGGGGCTTGTCGAGATCCTTCAGCGTTGCCTGGGGCAAATTCGGCGTCTCCGGCGATGCGCGCGGGCCTCCTGTCGAGGCTACGAATCACGCGGCCCACGCCGCATTCTTTCAAGAATACGGGTGGGCCGTCGAGATCGCGCTGCCGGCAGGCCGCGCTTCGTCAGTTGGGAACGGCGGGTTTCTCTGCGCTCGTTGCCGCGTCCTTGCGCGCGCCGCCCCGCAGCAGCTCAAGCGCGGCCTTGAGCTGGGTGTCCTTCTCCGGATCGGTCGGGACGTAGGCCGAGGAACCGGAAGCTTCCTCCTCACCGTTCTTCAGGTGGCCGCGCAGGCCCGCCTCACCCTTGGTCTCGTCCTTGCCCTTGAGCTCCTCGGGCACGTCCGGCAGCACCTCGCGGTCCGGCTCGATGCCCTTAGCCTGGATCGAGCGACCGGAGGGCGTGTAGTAGCGGGCTGTGGTCAGGCGCAGGGCGCCGTTGCTGCCGAGCGGGATGATGGTCTGCACCGAGCCCTTGCCGAAAGAGCGGGTGCCGATCACCGTGGCGCGCTTGTGGTCCTGCAGCGCGCCGGCGACGATCTCGGACGCCGAGGCCGAACCGCCGTTGATGAGCACGACGAGAGGCTTGCCCTTGGTCAGGTCGCCAGGCTTGGCGTTGAAGCGCTGCGTCTCGTCGGCGTTGCGGCCGCGGGTGGAGACAATCTCGCCCCGGTCGAGGAAAGCGTCGGACACGAGGATTGCCTGGTCGAGCAGGCCGCCCGGGTTGTTGCGCAGGTCAAGCACGTAGCCCTTGAGCTTGTCCGCCGGCACCTCTGCCGCGATCTTCTCGATGGCGGACTTGAGGTTGTCGAATGTCTGCTCGTTGAACTGCGTCACGCGGATGTAGCCGACGTCATCCTCAACGCGCGAGCGCACAGCGCGGATGCGGATGGTATCGCGCGTCAGCGTGACCTCGACCGGTTCGTTCTGGCCCTTGCGGCGGATGGTCAGCTTCACCGTGGTGTTGACCGGGCCACGCATCTTGTCGACGGCCTGGTTGAGGGTGAGCCCCTGCACCTGCTCGCCATCGATGTGGGTGATGAGGTCGTTCGCGAGGATGCCCGCGCGCGCGGCGGGCGTGTCGTCGATGGGGCTGACGACCTTGACGAGGCCGTCCTCCATCGTCACCTCGATGCCAAGACCGCCGAACTCGCCGCGCGTCTGCACCTGCATGTCGCGGTAGCTCTTGGCGTCCATGTAGCTTGAATGGGGATCGAGCGACGCCAGCATGCCGTTGATGGCCGATTCGACGAGCTTCGCCTCGTCGGGCACATCGACATAGTCGCCGCGGATCTTCTCGAAGACGTCGCCGAACAGGTTGAGCTGGCGATAGGTTTCGGCCGATGCCGCCACCGCGCTGCTTGTCGTGAACAGGGGCGACTGGGTCGCGACGACCGCCGCACCCGCCCCCATCAGGGCGCCCACCATCAGAAGAGAAATCTTACGCATCATCCGCGAACCTTTTCGCCCTGCGATTTCGCCCACCAGGGACTGGGGTCGATCGACCCGCCGTCTTTCCGGAACTCCACGTAGAGCACGGGACCGTTTGTACCAGAAAACGCCGTCGAGAGGGGTGTTGCCGTCTCGCCCATGACGGCGACCGGCTCTCCGGCGAGCACAAACTGTCCGAGCGCCACGGTGATCCGCTCCATGCCCGCCAGCAAGATATAGTATCCGCCGCCCGCATTGATGATCAAGAGTTGGCCGAAAGAGCGGAAGGGGCCGGCAAATGCCACCCAGCCATCCGCCGGGGCCGATACCACGGCCCCGTGCCGCGTCGCGATCGACACACCCTTGGCCGTGCCGCCGAAGCCGTCCGGCGCACCGAAACGGCGCAAGGTGGTGCCGTTGACCGGCATCGGCAGCAGCCCCTTGGCCTCCGCGAAGGGTATTTTGGGCGCAAGGCGCGCCGGATCGCCGAAGGGAGCGGCCGCGAGGCGCTCGCGCATTTCGCGCGCCTGGGCCTCGGCGGCCTTGCGCGCTTCCTCCGCGGCATGCCTGGCGGCGGCAATCTCGCTCTCCATCTTTTGAATGAGCTCACCGAGCGTTTGCGCCCGCGCGGCGAGGTCCCGGGCCTTGCGGCTCTCGTCCGCCTCAATCCGCTCCGCCTTCGCCAGGTCTTCCTGCCGGGCGGCGATGAGGGCCGAGAGCCTCTCGCGCTCGCTGGCGAGGGTGGCGAGGTCGCGCGCCAGGGCCTCCCGGTCGCGGGCGATTGCGTCCTTCAGCCGCACGAGCTCGCCGAGATCGGTGGCGAGTGCCTCCGTTTCTCCCCGCAATTCGGGCAGGACGGCGCCGAGCAGGATGGAGGAGCGCACTGCCTCCAGCATGTCGTCGGGGCGCGCGAGCACGGCCGGAGGCGGCCGGCGCCCCATCCGCTGCAATGCCGCCAGCACCTCGACGATGACGTCGCGGCGGTTGTCCAGCGACTTGCGGATCGCCGATTCGCTGGCGTTGAGCGTGGCAAGCCGCTGCTCGATGGCGCTCGCGCGCGCTTCCGCCGCCTGCGTGCGTTCCGTGGTCTCGATCAGCGCGGCATTGAGCCTGGCGCGGTCGGCGCGCAGGCCTTCCACCTCCTCGCGGATGCGGTTGCGCGCCTCCTCGCTCAGGCGCAGCTCTTCCTGCAGCCTTTCGAGCTCCTGTTCCCGGGCCGCCCGCTCCTCCTCGGTCTTGGCCGCCCGTTCCAGCGCGCGCTGGGCTTCGGGCGGCAGCTGCGGTTCCCGTGCCGCGGGTTCCTGCTGAGCGGTCTGCGCCGCCTCCTGTGCGGGCAACGGCCCGGAGAGGCCCGGCAGCAGCGCCAGCGCGGCCGCCACGCGGGCCGCGCCCGATGTTGTCCGGTGCAGAAGTCTCGACGGGCGCAGCGGCATCCTTCCTCCGGCAGCCGGTCACTCGCGGTGGTAAGGGTGACCGGCAAGGATGGTCATAGCGCGATAGAGCTGTTCTGCAACCAGCACACGCACAAGCTGGTGCGGCAGCGTCATGGCGCCGAAGGACAGGACAAGGCGCGCCCGCTCCCGCACCTCGGGTGCGAGGCCGTCCGCGCCGCCGATCACGCAGGTGAGGGAGGCTGCCCCTTCGTCGCGCCAGCGCGCCAGGGTATTGGCAAAGGTCTGGCTGTCGAGGGCCCTGCCCCGTTCGTCAAAGGCGACGGCGATGCTGTCGCCGATGCGTTGCAGCAGGGTGGCGCCTTCCTCCCGGCGGCGGTCCTCCTCGCGACGGGCTCGGCTTTCGGCCACTTCGGCAATGTCGAGTGCGGAAAAGCCCAGCGCCCGCGCACCTGCACCGATGCGCTCCTGATAACGCTCGATCAGCGTCCGCTCCGGCCCGGCCTTGAGACGGCCGACGGCCGCAATGGCGAGACGCATGGCGCGCTCAACCGGCCATGCGCTCGTGCGGCCGGTCGGCGCCCCACATCTTCTCGAGGTTGTAGAAAACGCGCACTTCGGGCCTGAACACGTGGACGATCAGATCGCCGGCGTCGATGAGAACCCAGTCGCAGGCGGGCATACCCTCAACCCGCAGGGGGCCGACGCCGGCTGCCTTCAGGGCCTGCTGCAACCTGTCCGCGATGGCGCCGACATGGCGATGCGAACGGCCGGAGGTGATGATCATCGTATCGGCAATCGAGGTCTTGCCGGTGAGGTCGATCTCGACCGTCTCCTCGGCTTTCATTTCCTCGAGACAATGACGGGCGACCACCACGGGGTCGCCGCCGTGCCTGTCCGCGGCAGTTGGGGCCGATGAGCCGACCGCCGGGGGAGGGGAAATATGTTCCGCCTCGCCATGGGGCATGAGATTCAGTGCCTGATCCTCTTCAAACAAGTGGCGCGATAGCGGCACCACATCCTCCAAGATAATCGTCATCGCCCCTCGCTTCAACGCCGGTGCTCGGTACCCGTCACGCCACGGCCCTTTTGGGCGCGCAGCAGGGTCGACGACAGGAACGAGCGCGGCCCGTGCAGGAAGACCCAGGCAGGCGGCGGCCGGCGGACGAGCGCACCCGCCCGGTGTTCGGGAACCCGGTAGGGGGCGAGGGCCACCGCCGCCCGTGCGCGACAGGCCTTCAGCGTCGCGCCCGGCCGGTCCACCACCGCGATGGGGACAAGGGCTGCAATGTCGCGCCAGTGCTGCCAGCGGTGGAAGCCGGCGAGATTGTCGGCCCCCATCAGCCAGACGAACCGCGTGCCGGGGCAGCGGCGCGCCAGATAGGCGAGGGTGTCGTAGGTGTAGCGCGTGCCGATGCCGGCCTCGAAGCCCGTGACGTCGATGCGCGGGTGGGCTGCGACGCGGCGGGCCGCGGCGATGCGCTCCTCAAGCGGGGGCAGGGCGGCGTTGTCCTTCAGCGGATTGCCTGGCGTGACGATCCACCAGACGCGGTCGAGGCCCAGCCGCTTCAGTGCCGTCAGGCTCGCCAGCCGGTGCCCGGCATGGGGCGGGTTGAAGGTGCCGCCGAAGAGGCCGATGCGCATGCCGCGCCCGCAGCGGGGCAGCGGCGGCGGCCCTGCGAAGCGCTTGTCGGACATCAAGGCCGGGTCTGTCCGCTGCCGTGCACGCGGTAGTTGAAGGAGGTCAGCTGCTCGACGCCGACCGGCCCGCGCGCATGCATGCGCCCAGTGGCGATGCCGATCTCGGCGCCAAAGCCGAACTCGCCGCCGTCGGCGAACTGCGTCGAGGCGTTGTGGATGACGATGGCGGAATCGACCTCGGCGAGGAAACGTGCAGCGGCGGCCTCGTCCTCGGTGATGATCGAGTCCGTGTGGTGCGAGCCGTAGGTGTCGATATGGGCCATGGCCGCCTCAAGCCCGCCCACCACGCGCACGGAGATGATGGCGTCGAGATATTCGGTGCGCCAGTCCTCCTCGCTTGCCGGCGTGACGCGCGGATCGACGGCCTGCGTGGCCTCGTCACCGCGCACGGCGCAGCCCGCGTCGAGGAGCATGGTGACGAGCGGTGCAAGGTGCGTCGATGCGCAGGCGCGGTCGACGAGCAGCGTCTCGGCCGCCCCGCAGATGCCGGTGCGCCGCATCTTGGCATTGAGCACGACGGACTTGGCCATGGCGAGGTCGGCCGCAGCATGGACATAGACGTGGCAGATGCCGTCGAGATGGGCAAAGACCGGCACGCGCGCCTCGGCCTGCACGCGGGCGACGAGGCTCTTGCCGCCGCGGGGCACGAGCACGTCGATGTTGCCGCCGAGGCCGCCGAGCATGAGGCCGACAGCCTCGCGGTCGCGGGTCGGCACGAGCTGGACGGAGTCGGCCGGCAGGCCTGCCGCGGCGATGCCGCGGGCCATGGCGGCCGCGATGGCCGAGGCCGAGCGGAAGCTGTCCGAGCCGGTGCGCAGGATGGCGGCGTTGCCGGCCTTCAGGCACAGCGCGCCGGCATCGGCCGTCACGTTAGGCCGGCTCTCGAAGATGACGCCGACGACGCCGAGCGGCGTCGCCACGCGCTCGATGACGAGGCCGTTGGGCCGCGTGAAGGTGGCGAGCGTGCGCCCGACCGGGTCGGGCAGCGCAGCCACGGCTTCCACGGCGGCGGCGATGGCCTCGATCCGGCCCTCGTCGAGGGCGAGGCGATCGATATAGGATGCCGTCTGCCCGTTGCGCCGCGCCTCCGCCACGTCCTCGGCATTGGCGGCCAGGATCGCGGCCCGGTCCGCACGCAAGGCCGCCGCGGCCTCGGTGAGAGCCCGACTCTTGATCTCGGCGGGGGCAATGGCGAGGGCCCGCGCCGCGGCCCGCGCCCGGCGCCCGATGTCGTGCATGAGTGCGGCGATGTCGTCGCTGCCGCTGATCACTCTCAGGCTCTCGCTCATCGTCCCTGTCCCCGTTCGTCGGCGATCATAGCGGCAGGGCGCCGTCTGGACATCCGAAACCTGCGGTGGCGGCCTTCCCGGAGGAGCAGGACCGGGTCGACGCCACGCCTGCCGGTCAGCCGCCCGCCAGCGTCATGTCGTCCCGATGCACCATCTCGGCCCGGCCGGGATGGCCGAGGATCGCCTCGATGTCGCGCGAGGCGCGCCCGGCGATCTGCCGCGCCTCGTCGATGTCGTAGGCCACGAGCCCGCGGCCGATCTCGCCCCCGGCCTCGTCGCGGATGATGACGGCGTCGCCGCGCGCGAAATGGCCCTCGACGCGCCGCACGCCGGCCGGCAGCAGGCTGGCGCCCGCGCGCAGTGCCTGTGCCGCGCCCTCGTCGACGATGAGCGTGCCCTTGGCCTCGAGCGCGCCGGCAATCCACTTCTTGCGTGCCGTGACCGGGTTCGACGGGGTCAGGAACCAGGTGCAGCGCGCCCCCTCTGCAATGGCGCGCAGCGGGTTCTTCACCCGCCCGTCGGCGATCACCATGTGCGTGCCGCCGGCGGTGGCAATCTTGGCGGCCTCGATCTTCGTGCGCATGCCGCCGCGCGACAGCTCCGAGGCGGCGCCGCCCGCCATGGCCTCGATGTCGCGCGTGATGCGCTTGACGACCGGGATCAGCTTCGCATCCGGGTCCGTCGCCGGTGGAGCGGTGTAGAGCCCGTCGATGTCGGAGAGGAGCACGAGCAGGTCGGCGCCGGCCATGGTGGCGACACGCGCGGCGAGGCGGTCGTTGTCGCCGTAGCGGATCTCGGTCGTCGCCACGGTGTCGTTCTCGTTGATGACGGGCACAGCCCGCATCTCGAGCAGGCGCGCCGTCGTGGCGCGGGCGTTGAGATAACGCCGCCGCTCCTCGGTGTCGGCGAGGGTGACGAGGATCTGCCCGGCCGTGATGCCGTGGTGGGCAAGGACCTCCGCCCAGGTCCGCGACAGGGCGATCTGTCCCACGGCTGCGGCGGCCTGGCTCTCCTCCAGCTTCAGCGGCCCCGCCGGCAGGCCGAGCACGGTGCGCCCGAGCGCGATGGCGCCCGAGGAGACGACGAGCACGTCGGCCCCGCGCCCGTGCAGCTCGGCGATATCCTCGGCGAGGGCGGCAAGCCAGGCGTGTTTCAGCCGCCCGCGCTCCCTGTCGACGAGGAGGGACGAGCCCACCTTGATGACGACGCGGCGGAAGCGGTCGATGGTAGGGACAGGGGCCGAGGCGGCGGCCTGGGCGGTGGCGCTCAGGGATGCCAAGTGCTCTCTCCTTCGCGGTTCGCGGCCGGGAGGGCAGCCTCCTTCTCCTCCTCGCGGGCGGCGTCTATCTCGGCCAGCAGGGCGCGCAGCGCCGCCTCCACGCCCTCGCCCGAGGCGGCAGACAGCACGATGGGCGTGCGGCCTGCCGCGCGCTTGAGGCGGGCGAGCTGCTCCTTGCGTGTCTCGGGGTCGAGCGCGTCGGCCTTCGACAGCGCCACGATCTCCGGCTTCTCGGCCAGGCCGTGTCCGTAGGCCTCGAGCTCGCGGCGCACAATCTTGTAGGCCTTGCCGGCGTGTTCGCTGGTGCCCTCGACGAGGTGCAGCAGCACGCGGCAGCGCTCCACATGGCCGAGGAAGCGGTCGCCGAGGCCGTGACCCTCGTGCGCCCCCTCGATGAGGCCGGGGATGTCGGCGAGCACGAACTCGCGCCCGTCGACGCGCACGACGCCGAGACCGGGGTGCAGCGTGGTGAAGGGATAGTCGGCAATCTTCGGCTTGGCCGCGGTCACGGCAGCGAGGAAGGTTGACTTGCCGGCGTTCGGCAGGCCGACGAGCCCGGCATCGGCGATGAGCTTGAGCCGCAGCCAGACCCACATCTCCGTGCCCTCCTGGCCCGGATTGGCCCGGCGCGGCGCCTGGTTCGTCGAGGTCTTGAAATAGGCGTTGCCGAAGCCGCCGTTGCCGCCGCGGGCCAGCACCACGCGCTGGCCCACCTCGGTGAGGTCGGCGATCAGCGTCTCATTGTCCTCGGCGAAGATCTGCGTGCCCTGCGGCACCTTCAGCACCACGTCGGCACCCTTGGCGCCGGTGCGGTTGCGGCCCATGCCGTGCATGCCGGGGCGCGCCTTGAAATGCTGCTGGTAGCGGTAGTCGATGAGCGTGTTGAGCCCCTCGACGCATTCGACGATGACGTCACCGCCGCGTCCGCCGTCACCCCCGTCCGGGCCGCCGAACTCGATGAATTTCTCGCGGCGGAAGGAGACGCATCCCGCACCCCCGTCGCCCGAGCGGACGTAGATCTTGGCCTGATCGAGGAACTTCATGGCACCACATGGCTCCCGCTTCCACGGCGGGGAGCGGTTTTCCTACAGGAGACGAACGCCCGCGGCAACGCATGCGCGTCGTCGCGGGCAGGCAGAGGCGGTCCGGCGCAGGCTGGGGCGTCAAGCCGCCATCTGCTGCCCGGTCCAGCGGGCCCGGCCGAGGATGGTGTCGTAGTGTGGCAGCATCCGGCCATGGGGCCGCGCCGGCACCAGCCCCTCGCCGACGACCACGAAGCCGAGCTTCTGCTGCACGCGCAGCGACGCCTCGTTGCCGGCGAAGAGGCCGGAAGCGATGTGCACCGCCCGGCTGCAGGCGAAATAGGCGTCGATGACGGCAGCCGCGGCCTCCGGCATCAGACCCTGGCCCCAGTGCTTCTCCCCGAGCCAGTAGCCGAGGTTCATGGCGCCGTTACGCGGGGCGATGCCCACGAGCCCGATCGGCTCGCCACCCTTCGTGACCGCATAGAGCGCGGCGCGGCCGGCGGCCCGCTCCTCGGCACTCTTCGCGATGTGTGCTGCCACATCGTCCTCGGACAGGGGCCATGGCACCGTCGACAGCCAGCGCACGACGGGCCAGGTCATCTGCCGGTGCAGGGCCGGCGCGTCCTCGCGGCGCGGGATGCGCAGCAACAGGCGCTCGGTGGTGAGCGTATCCGGCATCATGGCTCTCCTCCGGGCAGGATGGTGCAAGGTTCCACTCCTGGCACGAGGCAGCCTGCTTCAGCTGTGCGCTCGCGCACGGCAAGCCCGACGAAATGCGGGTTGGTCCAGCCCTTGAGGCTTTCCCAGATGCGCCGCTCGAGCCGCAGGTGGTCGACCGGGAATACGCCGCCACGCGCGGGGAAGGGCAGCAGCCCCGCTCCGGCGACATGGAAGCCGCACTTCTCGAGGACGCGCCGCGAGGCCGGGTTGACGACGCGCACGCTGGCGACGACGGCTGGCGCGTCGCTGTGGGTGAAGGCCGTGTCGACGACCGCCCGCACGGCTTCCGTGGCAAAGCCGCAGCCCCAGAAGGGCGTGCCCAGCCAGTAGCCGATTTCTGGCTCACCCGCCGCCGACGGGCGCAGGCTGACGGCGCCCATCACCTCGTGCAACTTGCCGCGCGGGGTGATGACGAGCGTCAGCGCCTTGCCCTCGGCATTGCCGTGACGGGCCTCATAGACGAAGCCTTCGGCCGCACCGGGCGGATAGGGATGAGGGATTTGTGCCGTCATCTCGGCGACGGCTTTCTCACCCGCGAGACACTCGATAGCTCGCACGTCGGCGAGACGCGGCCAGCGCAGCTCGAGCCTGGCGGTCTCGATCACGAAGGCATCGTCGATGATCTCGCGGGTAAACATGGTCTCGCTCCGATCCTTGCGGGTCGTGCCGCCTCCCGCGGCCGGGCCGGAAACGACGAAGGGGAGATGGCATCCCATCTCCCCTGTCGCATGGATCGGAAGCGTCCCTGGAGCTTCGATCCGCCGGTTTGTGGGATGCCGGCGGAAGCTCCTTCGTCTCAGCTGCCGCCTTTACTCAGCCGCCTCGACGGCGGGTACAACAGACACGTAAGCTCGGCCGAGTTTCGTGCCGAAAGCCACGCGACCGTCCGTCAGTGCAAAGAGGGTATGGTCCTTGCCCATGCCGACATTCGCGCCCGGACGGACGCGCGTGCCGCGTTGACGCACGATGATGTTGCCGGCAACCACGAACTGGCCGCCGAACTTCTTCACGCCGAGGCGGCGGCCGTCGGAATCGCGGCCGTTACGCGAAGAGCCGCCAGACTTCTTGTGTGCCATGATCGTTACTCCCGAAAACTGACGGAGGGCGGCAGCGTCGCCGCGCCGCGCCTCAGAGATCCTCGCCCGACTTCAGCTCGGCCTGGTCGACCTTGGCGCGCGGGGGCTTGCCGGCGAGAAGCTCCTTCGCCTGCTCGATCCACTCGTCGCGCGTGATGCGGCCGCGCAGGTTGAGCTCCTCGTCGTACTTCGCCACGTCCGCCTCGGTCCAGGCGGCGATCTGCTCCCAGGAGGTGATGCCGGCAGCGCGCAGCTTCTTCTCGATCGTCGGGCCGACGCCCGCGATGAGCGAGAGGTTGCTCGAGTCGCGCGCCTCGGCAGCAGCCGGGGCAGCGGTTTCCTTGGCGGCCTTCGCCGGCTTGGCGGCGGCCTTCTTGCCGGACGGCTTGGCGCCGCCGGTCAGAATCTCGGTGATACGCACGACGGACAGGTCGTGCCGGTAGCCGCGCTTGCGCTTCGAATTCTGGCGGCGACGCTTCTTGAAGGCGATGACCTTGGGGCCGCGCGCCTGCTCGATGAGCTCGCCCGCGACGAGGGCGCCGGGAACCGACGGCGTGCCCACTTCCACCTTGTCACCGTCGACGAGCATCAGCACGCTGTCGAAGGTCACGACATCGCCCGCCTCGCCAGGGAGCCTGTCGATCTTGATCACGTCGTTGGCGGCAACCTTGTACTGCTTGCCGCCGGTCTTGATGACTGCGAACATCATTTATCCTCGTGTTCGTCTCCCGGCTCTCGGCGGAAAACCGCCCGGCCGGCTTCTTGTCAGCCTGATCCGGCTTGTTACGCGCGTTCCGCCACGACAGCCACGCTCCAGACGAAGCACGGCACCGAAAAGGAGGCGCACGACTCGAAAAAGCGCGGACATGCCGCGCCACGGCGCTTCGATACATGCCGAAGGCGCATCTGTCAACGAAAACGCCGACAGGACAACGTCAAACCGCCGTTTGCGCGCGCTGCGAGGAAGGGAAAGACTTCAGCCCACTGCGCCGGGATGGCAGGGCAAAATGGCGGAGAGGGAGGGATTCGAACCCCCGATAGACTTGCGCCTATGCCGCATTTCGAGTGCGGTGCATTCAACCACTCTGCCACCTCTCCGCGATGGCGGGCAGTTCATATACGCGCAACCGGGCGAAGATCAAGCCGTTCCTGTGCATAATGTCCGATCCGCGGGAGGCGGCGCCGGTGCGGGCTTCGGATCGGGCGGGTGCGTGGGACCGTGCCCCTGCCGCGCGCGCGTGCCCCTTGCGAACTGTCGGCCTCACTCAGGGGACCCATTGAGCAAACAGCACCATCACCGCCGCGCAGAGGAGGGCGGCGGTGATGATGATGGCGCACGCGATAACCAGGAGCGCTTTGACCAGGCGCGACATGGTGTTGTCCTTGCATCAGCAGTGCCGGCACGTTCGTGAAAAGACCATGCTGAACTGGACGTTTCGGCGCTTCGGAGGCGGTGCCCACGCCGTTGCAGCACGCGCCGAAATACTTAGGAGTTGACCTAAGTATTGCGGCGCCCTACCGTGCTCTCAACCGCGGCGTTCACGACCGCCGGCAGCATTCCAGAGAGGGACATGACGCTTCAGGAAGCGGGCGCGATGCCTGCCGCAGCGCAAGTGGACGGGATCTTCCGGGCCCTGGCCGATCCGACGCGGCGGCACGTGCTCGAGCGGCTAAGCAGGAGTCCGGCCTCGGTGAGCGAGCTGGCGGCGCCCTACAAGATGGCGCTGCCATCCTTTCTCGCCCATCTTCGGGTGCTGGAGGACTGCGGGCTCGTGAGCTCCCGCAAGCAGGGGCGCGTGCGCACCTACCGGCTCGCTCCCGAACGGCTGAAGCTCGCCGAGGACTGGCTCGGCCGGCAGCGCACCATGTGGGAACGCCGGCTCGACCGGCTCGACAGCTATCTCATGGCGATAAAGGAGGAGGAACCGGAATGACTGCATCTCTGCCGAGCCATCTGGCCAGGCCCGATCCCGAGCGGGACCTCGTCATCGAGCGCGAGATCGACGTGCCTGTCTCGCTTGTGTGGAAGGCCTGGACCACGCCGGCCCATCTGCGCAACTGGTTCGTCCCCAGACCCTGGAGCGTCACCGATTGCGAGATGGACCTGCGCCCCGGCGGCATCTGCCGCACCGTCATGCGCTCGCCCGAGGGGCAGGAGTTTCCCAACGTCGGCTGCTATCTGGAGGTGGTGCCCGAGCAGCGCCTCGTTTTCACCGACTCGCTGCTGCCTGGCTTCAGGCCGGCGCCGGAGCCCTTCTTCACGGCCGCGCTGCTGCTTGCGCCGAACGGCTCCGGCACACGCTACACGGCCATCGCGTTCCACGGCAGTGACGAGGCGCGCCGGAAGCACGAGGCGATGGGCTTCTACGACGGCTGGAACACGGTCATCGACCAGATGGTCGAGTCCATCAAGCAGCAGCGATAGGCGGCCGCGCCGCCGCGGCCCTCCCGCGAAAGGCCGGCGAGGCCTCATGCGCCGTGGCGACGGGCTCAATAGTCCCCGTCGTCGCCTTCGCCATGGGCATCGCGACGATCGCCGCCGACCAGGATCTCGCGTTTTCCTGCGTGGTTTGCGGGTCCGACGATGCCTTCGTTCTCCATGCGCTCCATGAGGGATGCGGCGCGGTTGTAGCCG
>NZ_JACHEH010000012.1 GCF_014201415.1 Chelatococcus composti | reverse complement strand
TACGACATCGCTGGAAAAGGCATCGCAAACATCGGTGCCACACGCGCCGCCTTCGAACTCGCCGCAAAAATCGCTCGCAAACGCCTCAAGGAGGCGCAGGGCTAGGCGAGAACACCCAGGCCTGTCCCGGGCCGACACTTCAATAAGAGAAACATCTGGGAGGAAACGATGAGGAAAGACACGTTGAAGACGAGGCTCCTGCGGTCCTGCGCTGCGTCGCTGTTCGGCGGCGCCGCGCTGCTGGCCAGTGCGGCCGGTGATGCGGCGAGGGCCGACTATCCCGACCGGCCGGTGACAATCATCGTGCCCTGGGGCGCCGGTGGCGGCACCGATACCATCGTGCGCTTCTTCGCGGTGGGCTTCGAGAAGGCACTCGGCGTGCCCGTGACCGTCGTCAACCGCGCCGGCGGCAACGGTGTCGTGGGCCACTCGGCCATCGCGAACGCCCCGCCGGACGGCTATACGCTGGGTGCCTGCACGTCGGAGATCAGCTATTTCAAGACGATGGGCTTGGCGCCGCTGACGCCGGCCTCCTTCGACCTCATCTCGCGCATCGCCGAGATGCCGGCCGGCGTCACCGCCAGGGCGGGCGGTCGCTTCCCGGATCTCAAGGCGGTGGTGGAGGCGATGAAGAGCGAGCCGGCCGGTACGCTGACGGCCTCCGGCTCGGGCATCGGCGGCCCGTGGCACCTCGCGATCGCTGGCCTCGCCAAGATGCAGGACCTGCCGGCGGACACCGTGAAGTTCGTGCCGAGCCAGGGCGGGGCGCCGGCCCTGCAGGATGTCATGGCCGGCGGTATCGACCTCTTCACCGGCTCGCCCGTCGAGGCCAAGTCGCTCGCTGAGGCTGGCAAGGTCAAGGTTCTCGCCGTCACGGCCAAGGAGCGTCTGGCAGCCTTCCCGGATGTGCCGACAGTCAAGGAGGCGATCGGCGTCGACTGGACGCTGTCGAACTGGTTCTCCCTCTGCGCGCCGCCCGGCCTTCCAGCGGACGTGAAGGCGAAGATCGTCGCCGCGGGCGAGCAGGGCCATGCCGATGCCGAGGTGCAGAAGAGCCTCAGGGAGCGCGGCATCACCCCCGTCTGGGACGGTCCGGAACGGTTCTCGGAATTCGCCAACGCCTATGCCGGCACCGCCGAGACCCTGCTCAAGGATCTCGGCCTCGCCAAGTAGCCTTCGCGCAGCCTGCCAGGCGGGCTGACGCGGACGGTATCGGGGCGGCTCGCCGGCGGGCCGTCTCGCGCCGCCCGGCACGTCCTGCTGCGGCGGCGTGTCGTTGCGGACAGAAGGAGGCACGAGCGTGACGGAACGACTGCCCTTCGTCGACGCCCACCATCATTTCTGGGATCCTCCGGCGAACCCGCATCCGTGGCTCGTCGAGGAGCCGATGATCCCGTTCCGCTACGGTGACTACAGCGCCATCCGCCGTCCCTTCCTCGTCGCGGACTATCAGGCCGTCGCCGCGCGACAGAACGTCATCGCCTCCGTGACCATGGAAGGCGAGTGGGACCGGCGCGATCCGGTGGGTGAGACGGCGTGGCTCGCCCGCCTGCGCGAGCGCCACGGCACGCCGGCGGCGCATGTGGCGCAGGCCTGGCTCGACGCCGACGACGTGGAGGAGGTGCTCGCCGCGCAGGCCGCCTTCTCTTTCGTGCGCGGCGTGCGCCACAAGCCGCGCAGTGCCGCCCGTCCGGATGCCGCCCGCCCCGGCGAGCCCGGCTCGATGGGCGATCCGGCCTTCGCCCGCGGCTATGCCCTGCTTGCGCGCCATGGCTTCAGCTTCGACCTGCAGACACCCTGGTGGCATCTGGAAGAGGCGGCTGCCCTCGCCGAACGTCACCCGGACATACCCATCATCCTCAATCACACCGGCTTGCCGGCCGACCGCTCGCCCGAGGGGATCGCCGGCTGGCGGGCGGCGCTGCGGCACTTCGCACGCCTGCCGCACGCGGCCATCAAGATCTCGGGGCTCGGCCTTCGCGGCCGGCCGTGGCGGCTCGAGGACAACCGCCCCATCATCCGCGAGGCCATCGATATCTTCGGCACCGACCGGGCCATGTTCGCCTCCAACTTCCCGGTGGACAGCCTCGTCGGCGATTTCGATACGATCATCGATGGGTTCCGCGCTGCCGTGGCGGACCTGCCGCGCGAGGAGCAGGCAAAGCTCTTCAGCGGCAACGCAATCAGGATCTATCGCCTCGAGGGCATCGGCTGAGCCTCAGCGGATGCCGGCGCGCATGAAGGACTGGACGAAGGCGCGCTGGAAGATGAGGAAGGCGACGAGCAGGGGCGCGGCCGTCATCAGCGTGGCGGCCGAGATGATCGACCAGTCGATGCCCTGGTCGGTGGAGGAGAAGACCGCGAGCCCCACCGTCAGCGGCCGTGTCTCGACCGAGTTGGTGACGATGAGCGGCCACAGGAAGTTGTTCCAGTGGTAGCTCACGGAGACGAGGCCGTAGGCGACGAAGACCGGCCGTGCGAGCGGCACGTAGACCCGCCAGAGGACGCCGAGGCTCGAGCAGCCCTCGACGATGGCGGCTTCCTCCAGCTCCTTCGGCACTGTCATGAACGTCTGGCGCAGGAGGAAGATGCCGAAGGCCGAGGCCATGTAGGGGAGCGCCACGGCCCCGAGCGTGTCGACGAGGCCGAGGGCGAACATCGTACGGTAGTTCTCGACGATGAGGATGTCCGGCATCACCATGAGCTGCATCAGGACGAGCGCAAACAGCAGCGACTGGCCGGGGAAGCGGTAGCGCGCGAAGGCATAGGCCGCGAGCGTGCAGACGAGGAACTGCCCGGCGAGGACCATGGTGACGATCACCGTGGTGTTGAAAAGGTAGCGGCCGAAGGGCGCCGCCTGCCACGCGGCGACGAAATTCTCCAGCGTCAGCGGCGCCAGGAGGTCGAAGCGCGTGGCATAGGCTGAAGGGTGGAAGGCGGTCCACACCGCATAGGCGAGCGGCAGGATCCAGAGAAGGCCGAGGAGCCAGGCACCGATCGTCTCGATGGCGCCGGGGGGACGGTCGGCAATGCTCATCGATAGTGGATCCGTCGCTCGAGGAAGAGGAACTGCACCGCCGCCAGCACGGCCAGGATGGCGAGGAGCACCGTCGTCAGCGTCGCCGCGTAGGCCGAATCCCAGAAGCGGAAGCCGATCTCGTAGATGTAGTAGAGCAGCAGCGCCGTGGCGTTGTCCGGCCCGCCGCGCGTCATGACCACGATGTGGTCGACGAGACGGAAGGCGCCGATGACGGCGTTCACCAGCACGAAGAGCGTTGTCGGCATCAGGAGCGGCAGGGTCACGCGCCGAAAGAAGGTGAAGCGGCTCGCCCCCTCGATGGCCGCCGCCTCGCGCAGGTCGTGCGGGATCGTCTGCAGGGCGGCGAGGTAGAAGATCATGAAGAAGCCGGCCTCCTTCCACACCGCCACGGCGATGACGGCGTAGAGCGCGCTGTCGCGCGAGCCGAGCCAGTTCGTCTCGGGCAGGCCAAACAGGCCGAGCACCTGGTCGAGCAGTCCGTAGCCCGGCGTGTAGAAGAAGAGCCAGATGTTCGCCACCGCGATCATCGGCAGCACGGTGGGCGTGAAATAGGCCATCCTGAGCGCGGCACGGCCGGGCAGGCGGGCATCGACGGCGAGCGCCATGACGAGCGCGAGCACGACCGAGAGCGGGATGGTGAGGGCGGCGTACCAGACGTTGTTCGCCATCGCCTGCCAGAAGACGGGATCGTCGAGGAGCTGGCGGTAGTTGTCGAGGCCGACGAACACGGCCGGCCGCTTGCCGCGCGGCGTCGTGTAGAGCGCGCCAATGAAGGTGCGCACCGCCGGCACGTGTGTGAAGGCCGCCAGCAGCACGACGGCGGGCAGCAGCAGCAGCGAGGCGTGGATCGAGGTGCGCAGGCGGCTCACGGGCAAGGTCCGCGGAAAGGGCCCGCGCTGGCGGAACCGCGCGGGCCGGCAGGGTCACTGGAAGGGGCGCAGCACGCGGTCGGCCTCGGCTTGGGCGTCCTTCATGGCCGCGGCCGGATCCTTGGCGCCGGTCAGCGCCGCCTGCAGGCCGTCGTTGAGCGCCTTGGTGACGCGCTGGTTGTCGTGGGTCGACAGTTCCGCCACCGCAACGTCGAGCTGGTCGCGCGCTACGGCCGCGGCCGGAAACTCGGCGACATACTTCTTCATCGCGTCCGTCTCCCATGCGGCGGGCGTGACGGCGACATAGCCGGTGGCGATGGACCAGGCGGCGGCCTGCTCCGGTGCCGTCGCCCACTTGATGAAGGCGAGAGCAGCATTGCGCTGCTCGGGCGAGGCGTTCTTGAAGATGTAGAAGTTGCCGCCGCCGGTGGGCGAGCCGCCGCGCACCTTGGATGGCAGCTTGGCGACGCCGAAGGGGAAGGGCGCGTTGGTGCGCACATTGGTGAGGTTGCCGGTCGTCGTCCACATCATGGCGACCTTGCCCTCGAAGAAATCCTTCGGCGTGGTGCCCCACTCGACGATGCCTTCCGGGTGCACCTTGTGCTTCCTCGACAGGTCGACCCAGAACCGCAGCGCCTCGACGACGCGCGGGTCGTCATAGGTCACCTTGGTGCCGGCCTCGTTGGCGAGGATGACGTCGTTCTGCGTCGTCAGCGCCTGGAACAGCCAGTAGGGGAAGCCAGACGACGGGATCTGAATGCCCCAGCGGACGACGTTGCCGGATGCATCGCGCTTGGTGAGCCTCTCGGCGAATGCGACCATCTCGTCCCAGGTCGTCGGCGGCACCTCCGGATCGAGGCCCACCTCCCTGAAGGCATCCTTGTTCCAGTACTGCACGATGGTGGAGCGCTGGAAGGGGATGCCCCAGGTCTTGCCGCCGGTGCGGCTGTTGAGCATGAAGCCCTCGTAGAAGCTGTCGAGCCAGGCCTTGTCGGCGTCCGACACGAGCTCCTCGAAGGGCACGATGGCGTCCTCGTCGATCAGCGTGAACATGTCCGTCGAGAGGATGACGGCGAACTCCGGCGCATTGCCGCCCTTGAGCGCGGTGATGACCTTGGTGATCGTGTCCTGGTAGCTGCCGGAATAGATGGGATTGACCTTGATGTCCGGGTGCGCGGCCGAGAAATCGGCCACCATCTTGTCGATGATCTTGGTGATCGGGCCGCCGACGGCGACGGGATAGTACATGTTGACCGTCGTCTGGGCCGAGACAGGCGTGACGGCGAGCGTGAGCGACGCCGCAAGCGCGGCTGCCGCGCAGCGAACCTGCGTGAAGAACTTCATGCCTCTCCTCCCTGTTCGGGTCGGTTGCAGCCGTTGCCGTTCGCCTCGACGCGCCGGCCGCTGGCCGCGTCGAAGAAGTGAAGGTCACCTGCCGCGCAGCTCACGCCGACGGTTTCGCCGACGCGGTGGCGCTCGTGCCCGTCGGTGCGGGCGATGAGCTTCACGCCCGCCGCGTCGAGGGTCAGCAGCGTGTCGGCGCCGAGATATTCGATGGCCGCGACCGTGGCCGTGAGCCCGGGCCCAGGCGGGCCGAGCCGCAGCCGCTCCGGCCGCACGCCGATGCTGCCGCCGGTGCCGTTGGCCAGGGCGCCCGGCACGAGCCCGGCACCCACGGCCCAGGGCAGCAGGTTCATGGGCGGCGTGCCGAGGAAGCGGGCGGCGAAGCCGCTCGCCGGGCGGTCATAGAGCTCCGCCGGCGTTCCCTGCTGCTCGATGCGCCCATCGCGCATCAGCACCACCCGGTCGGACATGGTCATGGCTTCCACCTGGTCGTGCGTGACGTAGATCATCGTCATGCCGAGCCGGCGCTGCAGGCTGCGGATCTCGGCGCGCATCTCCTGCCGCAGCTGCGCGTCGAGGTTCGACAGCGGCTCGTCCATCAGGCAGACGGCGGCATCGGCGACGATGGCGCGGCCCAAGGCGACGCGCTGGCGCTGGCCGCCCGAGAGGGCGGCGGGCTTGCGGTCGAGAAGATGCGTGAGGCCGAGCGTCTGGGCCGCCCGCTTCAGCCGCTCGTCGCGCTCGGCACGTGGCACGCCCCGCACCTTCAGTCCAAACAGGATGTTCTCGGCCACGCTGAGGTGGGGGAACAGCGCGTAGGACTGGAACACCATGGCGATGCCGCGCTCGGCGGGCGAGCGGCGCGTGACATCCCGCCCCCCGATGGCGACGGTGCCCGCGGTCGGCTGCTCCAGCCCGGCGATGAGGCGCAGCGTCGTCGATTTACCGCAGCCGGAAGGGCCGAGCAGGACGGTGAATTCACCCGAGGCGCAGGTAAAGCTGATGCCATCCACCGCCGGCGCACTGTTCCAGACCTTTGTCAGATTGTCGACGACGATTTCCGCCATGTCCCCCGCATCGCTTTTTGCCCATTCTGACTTCAATGAACCGTCCTCGGGCAATGATCGGCGGCTCGATTATTTCTGTTATGCCACAGGCCGAGAATTGGGCACAGGTTTTCTGCGAGCGGCGTAGCGAAGGCTCGCGACGTTTCCGTGAAGCGGCGATGACAGTTCAATGACGGCGCCGCATTCCCGTGACTGCGGGGCGGGTGCGGATGGAGCGTCACCTGATCGCACCGGGAGGATGTGCCGGATGCAATCCCTGCGCGACAATCTGGAGATTGATCAGGGCGATGGAGTGCTGGCACATTCCGCACGCAGACGCTGAGTCTGCGTCCACCGTGTGCCCCGCCTGAAGTTTCTCGTGAACGAAGCGACCATCCGCGGCCTGCCCGCGCAGCGCCCGCCCTTCCACCTCGGGGGCGATGCACGTGCCCGTGCCATGCCGGGCCGTGTCAGCGGGGCCCGCCTTGGTGCGGCCGTCCGGGGTGCCGCGGCGCCCTTCGCCAGCCTGGGGAAGCGCTGAATGTCGCCGGGCGAGCTCATGGGCTTTCTGGCGCTCACCTTTGCCGCGGCCTATGCCCAGACCCTCACCGGTTTCGCCTTTGGCCTCATCACCATGGGCGGGGTTGGCCTCACCGGCTTGCTCTCCCTGCCGGACGCGGCACTGATTGTGAGCGTGCTCACGCTCGTCAACGCAACGCAGATGCTGCTCAAGGGCTGGCGTGACGTTGCCTGGCGCGAGTTCGCCTTCGTCATGGCCGCGAGCATGCCGGCGCTCCTTGTCGGCTACTGGCTGCTGGAATGGCTCGCAGAGACCCGGGCTGACGTGCTGCGCGTCGCGCTCGGCGTGGTCATCATTGCGTCGAGCCTGCAGCTCGCCATGCGGCCGGCGCCGCTTGCGCACAAGTCCGGCGTCGCATCATTCGCCTTCTTCGGCGGCATTGCGGGCCTCATGGGCGGCCTGTTCTCCACGGCCGGCCCGCCACTCGTCTACCACTTCTACCGTCAGCCGCTGACGCTGGCGACGATCCGCGAGACGCTCGTCGGCGTCTTCGCGCTCAACGCCGTGTTCCGCATCAGCCTCGTCGTCCTCTCCGGCAATCTGCCGGGGCCCTCGACGCTGACAGGCCTCTTTGCCATTCCGGCCGTGATGGTGGCGACCTTTACCGCCCGACGCTGGCCGCCGCCGATCGCGCCGCAGGTGATGCGGCGCATCGTCTTCGTCCTCCTCTTCCTGTCGGGGGTGTCGCTCGGCGCCCCCGCCGTCCTGCGCCTTCTGGGAGTGCATTGATGACCGTACACGACAAGACAGCAGGCCGCCGCGTGCTCGACCTCAAGGATCCGTCGCTGCTGACGGACAAGGCCTATGTGGCTGGTGAATGGATCGACGCGCCGGACGGCCGGACCATTGCCGTCACCGATCCCTTCGATGGCGCGCTCCTCGCGACGGTGCCAGACCTCGGCCCCGACGTCGCCCGGCGCGCCATCGATGCGGCGCATGCGGCGCAGAAGGAGTGGGCGAAGCGCCCGGTGAAGGAGCGCAGCCAGATCCTGCGGCGCTGGTATGAGCTCATCCTCGCCAATGTGGACGACCTGGCGCTGATCCTGACCTCGGAGCAGGGCAAGCCGCGGGCCGAGGCGCGGGCCGAGATCGTCTCCAACGCCGCCTATCTCGAGTGGTTCGCGGAAGAGGCGAAGCGCATCAACGGTGACATCATTCCCGCCGCCCGACCCGACCAGCGCATCGTCGTGCTGAAGCAACCGGTCGGCGTCTGCGCCGCCATCACGCCGTGGAACTTCCCCAACGGCATGATCACCCGCAAGGTCGGCCCGGCGCTGGCGGCCGGCTGCACCATGGTGCTGAAGCCGGCGGCGCAGACGCCGCTGTCGGCCTTTGCGCTTGCCGTGCTCGCCGAGCGGGCGGGCGTGCCGAAGGGCGCGTTCTCGGTCATTACCGGCGACGCACGGCCCATTGGCGAGGAGTTCTGCCACAACCCGAAGGTCGCCAAGATCACCTTCACCGGCTCGACGGCGGTGGGCCGCTGGCTGATGCGCGAGGCCGGCAACGGCATCAAGCGCCTGTCGCTGGAGCTGGGCGGCAACGCGCCCTTCATCGTCTTCGACGATGCCGATCTCGATGCCGCCGTCGAGGGCGCGATCATCTCCAAGTATCGCAACGCTGGCCAGACCTGCGTGTGCGCGAACCGCATCTATGTCCAGGCATCGGTGGCCGAGGCCTTCACCGAGAAGTTCGTGGCCAAGGCGCGCACGCTCAAGCTCGGCCGCGGCACCGAGGAAGGCGTCACCATGGGCCCGTTGATTGACGAGCGTGCCGTCGCCAAGATGGAGGAGCACGTGGCCGATGCCCTCGCCAAGGGTGGCAAGCTCGTCCTCGGCGGCAAGCGCTCCGAGCTCGGCGGCACCTTCTTCGAGCCGACGGTGATGACCGGCATCACCCAGGACATGAAGGTCGCGAAGGAGGAGACCTTCGCGCCGCTGGCGCCGATCATCACCTTCCGCGACGACGAGGAGGTGATCGCCATGGCCAACGACACGGAGTTCGGCCTGGCCGCCTACTTCTACGCGAAGGACATGGCGCGGGTCTGGCGCGTGGCCGAGGCGCTGGAAAGCGGCATGGTCGGCGTCAACACCGGCCTCCTCGCCAACGAGATGGCGCCCTTCGGCGGCGTCAAGCAGTCGGGCCTCGGCCGCGAGGGCTCGAAGTACGGCATCGAGGGCTTCCTCGAGCTGAAGTACGTCTGCCTCGGCGGCATGTGAACGCGCCGGCGAGGGAAGACTCGGCCTGTGCCTGTGGGCCGGGGCTTCCCCGCTGGTCGCGGTTGACCCCGCCTTGCCGTGAAGGCTAAGCGGGCTTGCGACAGCTTCCCCGGTTCGGAAGCGGCCCTGATCGTTCGCCGGTCGCGCTGTCGGCGCGCCTGGCGCCGCGCAACTGTTGAATGTCCGGTTGAAGGGTGGCGGCAATGCGGTGTGCCTGCCTGCGCGCGACAGCCACGATCCTGTGTGCGCTCGCCTTCGTCGTTCTCGCCGCGGCCCTTGGCGCGCGTGCGCAGAACGGTCCCGGCCGGCCGGGCGGCGAGCCCGTCACGGTCGGCGTCCATGTCAGCCCGCCGTTCGTGATGAAGGACGGCGCGCACTTCGACGGCATGGCGATCGACCTGTGGGAAGAGCTGGCCGTGCGCCTTGGGCGGCCCTACGCCTATCGCGAATACGACACCTTCGGCGATCTCGTCCGGGCGACCGCGGCGGGGGAGGTGGACGTCGCCGTCTCGAACCTGACGGTGACCGAGCAGCGTGCGCAGCAGATCGACTTCACCCAGCCCTGGTTCGACGGCGGGCTGCGTATCATGGTCGGCAGCGGCCCGCGCGCCGGGTTCTGGGATGTCCTCGATGGTCTGAGCGACTCCGGCTACCTGCGCTACTATGCCTGGATTGCCCTGGTCATCCTGGTGGCGTCGGTACTGCTGACGGTGTTCGACCGCCATTTCGACAAGGATTTTCCCCGCCGCTGGCGTGACGGTTTCGCCGAGAGCTTCTACACCGTCATGCAGGTTGCCACTACCGGCCGGCCGCCGTCACGCAAGAACCTCTTTGGCTGGGTGGGCCGCATCTGGCAGGGGCTCTGGCTGGTGGCCGGTGTCGCGGTCCTTGCCTTCGTCACCTCGTCGGTGACGAGCGTCATGACCACGCTGGCGCTCACCAGCCAGATCCACGGCATCCAGGATCTCGCCGGCCGGACGGTGGGCGTGCTGAGGGACAGCGTCGCGCACGAGTACGTGCGCCGCACGGGGCTTGACCACCGCGCCTTCCTCAGCCTCGAGGAGGCCGTCGCGGCCCTCGGCGAGGGGAGCATTGCGGCGATCGTCGAAGACGCGCCGGTCCTCGAATATTTCGCCCACACCCGGCCTGGTGCCGGGGTGCGCGTCGTCGGGCCCCTCTTCGAGCCGGACAAGTATGCCTTCGCAACGCCGCACGGCAGCGACCTTCGCCGCCCGTTGACCGTCCAGCTCCTCGCGGCCCACGAGCGCGGCGACATCGCCCGGCTGCGGACGAAATACTTCGGCAGCGGCTCCTGATCCGCCTCAGGCCACGTCGGCCGGCACCAGCTCGCCGAGCATCGTCGGCAGCAGCTCCGAGACCGTCGGGTGGATGTGCATGGCACGCTGCATCACGTCGCAGGGAGCCCCGGCATACATGAGGGTGAGGATGGCGTGGACGACCTCGTCGCAGCCGACACCGAGGAGCGCCGCGCCGAGTATGCGCCGATCCGCGGCATCGACGAGGATCTTCATGAAGCCGAGCGCCTCGCCCTTTTCCACGGCCCGGCCGACACGCGTCATCGGGCGGCGGGCGACGAGATAGGGCCTGCCGGTCCTGCGCGCCTCGGCTTCCGTCATGCCGACGCGGCCGAGGGGAGGGTCCGTATAAAGGCAATAGGCCGGGATGCGGTCGCCGACACGGCGCGGGTTGCCGTCGAGCAGGTTGGCGGCGACGATCTCGAAGTCGTTGTAGGCGGTGTGGGTGAAGGCGCCGCGGCCGTTGCAGTCCCCCAGCGCCCAGACGCCCTCGACATTCGTCCGCAACTGGTCGTCGACCTTGATGTAGCCCCGCTCGTCCGTCTCGATGCCGGCTGCCTCGAGGCCGAGATCGTCGGTGTTGGGCCGGCGCCCGGTGGCGATGAGCAGATGGCTGCCCGCGATCTCGCGCGCCGTGTCCGCGTGGCGGAGGGTGACGGCGATGCTGCCCGTCTGCCCGGACACGCGGATGCATTCCGCCCCGGGATGCAGCGCCACGCCCTCGCTCTCAAGAATGTCCGCGACGGCGGCCGAGATGTCCTCATCCTCGCGCGGGATGATCCGTGGAGCCATCTCGACGACGGAGACGCGGCTGCCGAAGCGCCGGTACATCTGCGCGAACTCGAGGCCGATGTAGCTGCCGCCGATGATGACGAGATGGTCTGGCAGCTCCCCGAGCTCCATCATGCCGCTGTTGGTGAGGTAGGGCGTGCGCTCGAGGCCGGGGATCGGCGGCGCTGCGGCACGTCCGCCGACGTTGATGAAGATGCGCCCGGCCCGCAGCATCGTTCCGCCCACCGCGACGCTGTGCGGGCCGGAGAAGCGCGCGTGCCCCTGGATGACGGTGCAGCCGGGCAGCCCGCGAACCCAGCTTTCGACGCCGGCGCGCGACTTGCCCGATATGTCATCCTTGCGCGCTTTGACGCCCGCCATGTCGACGGCGATCTCGCCGCGGATCGTCACGCCGAAATCGGCGGCGCGGCGCGCCATGTGCGCGGCGTAGGCGCTTGCCACCAGCGCCTTCGTCGGGATGCAGCCGGTGTTGACACAGGTGCCGCCGAAGAACTTGCGCTCGATGACGGCGAGCCGCATGCCTGCCTGCGACAGCCGGGCGGCGAGGGCAGGGCCGGCCTGGCCCGTGCCAATGATGATGGCGTCGTAGTCGTGCATGGCGGCGCTCCCCGTAGTGTCCGGGTGGGCGGCGTCGGCGCCGCCATGCGTCCGGGCACGTCCGCGGCGCCGGCCGGCCGATCCTGCCAGCCTCTCACAAGACGCCGGCAGGCGCCACCGGGGGCCGTCTCCCGTGCTGTCTGCGCCGCCTGAAGGATCGGGCAAGGAATGTGCAGGATGTGGCAGGCACCGGCGGGCACGGCGCATCATATCGACGTCATTCCGATAACAGGGGATGACGACATGACGATTGCACTCATCACCGGTGGGAGCCGCGGGCTCGGCCGCAGCGCGGCCCTGCATCTGGCGAGGAACGGCGTCGGCATCGTGCTGACCTACCAGAACAACGCGTCGGCGGCCGAGGAGGTCGTCGCCGCGATAGGGGCGGATGGCGGGAAGGCCGTCGCGCTGCAGCTCGATACCGGCCGTGTCGCCACCTTTCCCGCCTTCGTGGAGAAGCTCGCCGCGGCGCTGCGGCAGCATTGGGAACGGGAGACCTTCGACATCCTCGTCAACAACGCCGGGCACGGCGTGCACAAGAGCTTTGCGGAGACGACGGAGGAAGAGTTCGACGGCCTCATGGCGGTGCATTTCAAGGGCGTGTTCTTCCTCACGCAGGCGCTCCTGCCCATGCTCGCGGACGGGGGGCGCATTCTCAACGTCTCCTCCGGCCTTGCCCGGTTCAGCCTGCCGGGCCATTCGGCCTATGCTGCCATGAAGGGCGCAGTCGAGGTCCTGACGCGCTATCTCGCCCGGGAACTCGGGCCGCGTCGTATCGCCGTCAACACCATCGCCCCCGGTGCGATCGAGACGGACTTCGCCGGCGGCGCAGTGCGCGATCGGCCGGAACTCAACCGCATGGTGGCGGAGATGACAGCCATGGGCCGCGCCGGATTGCCGGACGACATCGGTGCCGCGGTGGCAGCGCTGCTCCTGCCCGGCACGGGCTGGATGACGGGCCAGCGCATCGAGGTCTCTGGCGGCCAGTTGCTCTGATCGCCCGGGTGGCGGTGCCTGGCGGGGTGATGCATCCGCCAGGCGCAGGGACCAAGGGCGCGTTCAGCGGCTTCCGCGCCATGACACCGCCCCGGACAGGGAGTAGCATCAGCATCTGTCCTGCCCGGGAGCTGCAGCCATGCAGGAGATGCCCGCCTCCAAGGCCTACCGTCTGCTCGAGTCCGGGCCCGTCGTCCTCGTCGTCACCGCCCGCGACGGCAAGCCGAACGTGATGACGATGGGCTTCCACATGGTGATGCAGCATGCGCCGCCGCTGATCGGCTGCATCATTGGCCCGTGGGACTACAGCTTCCGCGCCCTGCGCGACAGCGGCGAGTGCGTCATCGCCATCCCCACGGTCGATCTTGCCGAGAAGGTCGTCGACATCGGCAATTGCTCCGGCGAGACCACCGACAAGTTTGAGACCTTCGGCCTCACCTGCGCTCCTGCCCGCGATGTCGCGGTGCCGCTCATTGCCGACTGCCTCGCCAACATCGAGTGCCGGGTGGCGGACACGAGCCTGGTGGACCGTTACAACCTGCTCATCCTTGAGGCGGTCCGTATCTGGATCGATGCGGACCGCAGGGAGCGGCGCACGCTGCACCACCGGGGTGACGGCACTTTCACCATTGATGGCCGCGTCATCGACCTGCGGGAACGGATGGTGAAGTGGAAATACCTGCAGGACTGAGCGGCTGGCCGGCACGTCGGCCTCACAGGGTGGTTGGTCAGCCGACGTCCCGCAGAGGCTCGGCCCCGAAAGCTTCATGCAGCAGGGTGATGAACGGCCCGGCTTCCGGCAGGGCGTAGGGGCCTATAGCGGTCACCGCGATGCCCGGCGTCCATGAGTTCATTACCGCCGCCCCTGCGAACGACCTGACCTTCTCAAGCGTGACCGCCTCCTCGCGCTGCGGGATGCCGGAACGCTGGAGCTGCCGCTGAAGGATGCCCATCGTCGTGCCGCGCAGCATCGGCGCCTTCGGCCAGATGACGGCCTCTCCGTCCCAAAAGGCGAGATTCCAGATGGTGGCCTCGCTCAGCCGTTCGTGACGGTCGTAGAAGGCCGCGTCGTCAAAGCCCTGGCGTTTCGCCTCGTGCAGGAAAAGGGTCTTGCCGATTTCGCCGACGTGCTTGATCGCGGCGAGCGGCCGTTCGTATTCGACAGCTGCAAGCCTGAGTGGTCCCTTGGGGCCGTTCGACGGCGCGAAGGTTCGCACCAGAACCGCCAGTTCGCCCTCCATGCTGTCCGCCGTGAACTCGCCCTTCGGTGAAAAGACCGTGGCGGTGAGGGAAAGATCCTCCGGCCCCGCTGCGATCGCGGCTGCAAGGCGGGCCTCGACCTCAGCGTCGGGCAGCGCCCGCCTGAACAGCGCCATCGACGCCTCGCGCAGACGCGCCAGATGCAGATCGAACCCCCGGACCTTGCCGCCGCGGACCTGCATTGCCGTAAAATGGGCAAAGCCTGCGAAGGCCAGCGGCACAAGCTCGCTGGCGGCGGCCGGACGGCCGTTGATCCACGCCCCGTAAGTTTCGGCAGCCATGCTGTCGCTCCTCGTTGGTCCATCGATGAGCAACGGGCTTAGAGTCTGACAGTGCTGTCAGAGTCAAGGCGCAAGTTGAGGAACGCGGCCGCGCTCGAAAAGACGAAAATTCAGGCGAGGTTCACTTCCTCGTGGTAGGTGTCTGTCACCGGGCCGGAGGCGCGGCGGGCGCGCGAGGCTGTCCCTCCGGGCGGCAGGAGCGACGGGACGATGTCTTTGCAACCGATGACCGAGATGGAGCGGGAGACGCGGGAGTCGCCGGAGGCGGTGGCGCGGCTTCTCGACGCCAGCCTCGGTGATCTGATCGGCCTCGGCCGTCGCCTGTCTGCCCTGGCGCCGCCGGTCGTCGTCACCTCGGCGCGCGGCACCTCGGACCATGCGGCGGGCTATCTGAAATATCTCCTCGAGATTGCCACCGGCACGCCAGTGGCCTCGCTCGGGCCGTCGCTCGCCTCGGTCTACGGGGCACCCCTGCGTCTGCACGGCAGCGTGCTCTTCACCATCTCCCAGTCGGGCCGCAGCCCGGACATCGTCGCGCTGCAGGATGCCGCCAGGGCAGCCGGCGCGCTGACGGTGGCGCTCGTCAATGTCGCGGACAGCCCCGTGTCCAAGGCGGCCGATGTCGTCATCCCGCTGTGCGCCGGCGTCGAGCGCAGCGTCGCGGCGACAAAATCCTTCGTTGCGGCCGGCGCTGCCGCGGCCGCTGTCGTCGCGGCCTGGGCCGGCGACGAGCGCCTTCTCGATGCCGTCTACGACCTGCCGCGCAGCCTCGCCGGGGCGCTGGTGGCCGACTGGTCCCTTCTGGAGGCGCCGCTGTCGGCTGCCGCATCTTGCTACATGGTCGGCCGCGGGCCGGCGCTCGCCATCGCGCAGGAGGCGGCGCTGAAGAGCAAGGAGGCGGCAGCCATCCATGCCGAGGCCTTCTCGACGGCCGAGATCATGCACGGGCCGTTGCGCCTTGTGGGCGAGGATTTCCCGATCCTCGCCTTTCTGCCCGAAGACAAGGCGGCGGAGGCCGGGCGCGCGGCCCTCGAGCGCCTTGCGGCTGCCGGCGGCCGGGTCTTTGCCGCCGCCACGGCCCATGCGCCCGGCCTGTGCCTGCCCGTGGCCAAGACCGGTCACGCCCATCTCGATCCGCTTTCCATGGCGGTATCGTTCTACCGGCTGATCGAGAAGGTCAGCCGGCTGCGCGGCTTTGAGCCCGACAACCCGCCGCATCTGCGCAAGGTCACGGAAACGCACTGATGTCCCTCACCGCCATCGTCGGCGCCCGCGTCTTCGACGGGGACCGGATCCTCAACGAGGCTGCCGTGCTCGTCTTGGACGGCACTGTCCGCGACGTCGTGCCGGTGCGGGACGTGCCCGCGCATGCCGAGCGCCGGGTGCTCGACGGCGGCCTGCTGGCACCGGGTTTCATCGACTTGCAGGTCAACGGCGGCGGCGGCGTTATGCTCAACGACGGCCCGAGCGCGGAGGCGATGGGGCGGATCGCGGCGGCGCACCGGCCCTTCGGCACGACGGGGCTGCTGCCGACGCTCATCACGGACACGCCCGAGGTGACGCAGGCGGCCATCGATGCGGCCGCGCAGGCGGCGGGGCGCATGCCGGGCGTGCTCGGCCTTCACCTCGAGGGGCCGCATCTGGCGCCGGCGCGCAAGGGCGCGCATCTGGCTGCGCTGATGCGCCCGCTGACCGAGGCCGATGTCGACCGCCTGGTCGAGGCGCGGGAGCGCATCGGCGTGCTCATGGTGACCGTGGCGGTGGAGCAGGCGCCGCTGCCGCTCATCCGTCGCCTCGCTGATGCCGGCGTCATCGTGAGCCTCGGCCATACCGACGCCGGCTATGACGCGGCGCGGGCCGCCATGGATGCCGGCGCGCGCGCGGTCACCCACCTTTTCAATGCCATGAGCCAGCTCGGCAGCCGGGAGCCTGGCATGGTCGGTGCCGCCCTTGCTGCGGGCAACGTCTTCTGCGGCGTCATCGCCGACGGCCATCACGTGCATCCGGAGAGCCTGCGCGTGGCGCTGGCGGCCAAGCGCGGGCCGGGGCGGCTTTTCCTCGTCACCGATGCGATGGCGTCGGTCGGCTGGAGCGGTGACAGCTTCGTCCTGGGCGGGCGCACTGTTTACCGCCGCGGCGGCCGGCTCACCCTCGCGGACGGAACCCTCGCGGGTGCCGACATCGACATGGCAAGCGCGGTGCGGTACGCGGCGCGCGATCTCGGCCTCGGGACGGAGGAGTCGCTGCGCATGGCCTCCCTCTATCCGGCGGAGCTGATCGGCGACAGGCGCCGCGGCCGGCTGCACCGCGATGCCATCGCGGAGATGGTGCACCTCGACGACGATCTTCGGGTGCGCGACGTTCTCGCGTTCTGAGCAGCGCCTGTGGGGTCGGCGGCCGATGATGTGCGCTGGCGCACATCGCGGCCGGCCGGCGCCGATTAGCCGTTCCAGCGCCGATCCGGGAGCTGGGCGCGTGGTCCGCTCTCGGTGCCCCCCACCCACGGGCCTGCTCCCGGACCGGTGCGGCGTCCATCCTGCTAGCCGATGTGCGGGGATAGGGCGCGCAGCCAGGTGGCGACCGCCACGGCCCCGCCGTCCGGGACGCCGACGGCCCTCTGCCCGAGATAGGCAGCGCGGCCGAGCCTCGGCGACATCGACGAGGTGGCTTCCGCTCCCCTTTCCGCCGCCGTGACGCAGGCCTGCCAGGCATCGGCGACGGTCGATCCGTTCCTGCGCGCCTCGACCCAGGCTTGATGCGCCGGCACCAGGGCGTCGACCATGGTCCGGTCGCCGGGCTTGGCGCCACCGATTTCCATGACGGCCTCCACCGCGGCGGCGAAGGCCGCGTCCCACGCCGCGGCATCGGGCACCGGCCTGCCGGCGACCTGCCGGCTCGCCCGCAGGAGTGCCGTGGCGTAAAAGGGCCCTGAGCTGCCCGCAATCGCCCGGCGAAAGGCATTGCCGACCGCAGCGAAGGCGGACTCCGGGGTCGCCCAGGCGCTGTCGGGCAGGGCCCGGATCGCTTCCGCCCCGCGTCGCATGCTGGCCCCGAGATCGCCGTCGCCCGCCTGGCCGTCCAGCTCGGTCAGCCTAGCCTCGGCCGCTTCGAGGGCCGCTGCGACGGCATGGGCGGCCTTCCTCAGCCTGTCGCTCAGCGGTCCGGGCGCGGCTTCGCCCGCGCCCGTCTCGCTGCCGCTTGCCTTCGACACCACCTTGCGCTCCGCCCGCACGGGCTGGCCCGGCACCCAGGCCGGCGCCTGCGCCGGGGCGTCCAGCAACGCGAGCCGCTCGTCGTCGAGCGCGAGAACCGACAGGGAGCACCCCGGCATGTCGAGCGCTGTCAGGAAGTTGCCGCACCAGGCCCGGTCGACGACGATGCCGTGTTCCCTGAGGCAGGCGAGCGCCCGCCGCGCCACAATGGAGAGCTCCATCGGCGGCGTCGCGCCGAGGCCGTTGACGAGCAGCGCGACCCGTGCATTCTGCCCGAGCTTGCGGTCAGCGAGGATGGCGCCGAGGATCGTCTCGACAATCTCGTCCGCGCTCCTGATGGGGCAGCGCTCGACGCCCTTTTCGCCATGGATGCCGAGCCCGAGCTCGATCTCGTCCTCCCCGAGAGAGAAGCCCGGTGCGCCGGCGGCTGGCACCGTGCAGGCGCCGAGCCCGACCCCCATCGTGCCGAGGGCACCGGCAGCCTCACGCGCAAGGCGTGCCACCTCGGCCAGCGGCTTGCCCGCCTCTGCCGCCGCGCCCGCCACCTTGTGCACGAGTACGGTGCCGGCGATGCCGCGGCGACGGTCCTCCGCAACGAGATCGCGCAGCGACACGTCATCGGCGACCACCACGATCTCGACAGGGATCCCCTCCTGCCGGGCGAGCTCGGCGGCAAGGCCGAAGTTCAGGCGGTCGCCCGTGTAGTTCTTCACGACGAGGACGGCGCCCGCGGGGCCGGCCGAGGCACGGATCGCGGCAAGGACCGCATCGACGCTGGGCGAGGTGAACACATCGCCGGCGACGGTGGCCGTCAGAAGGCCGGGGCCGACGAAGCCGCCGTGGGCTGGTTCATGGCCGCTGCCGCCTCCCGAGATCACGGCAACCTTGCGCTCCGCGGGGGAAGGCAGGTCGGCCCTGAGGACGACCGCCTCGCCGTCGAGGAGCGCCAGCCCCGGGTTGAGATCGACCAGCCCCTCGAGCATCTCGCGAACGACATTGCGGGGGTCGTTGATGAGCTTCTTCATTGGACCATCCTATTTGCCGGGCGGCGGATTAGAGCGCAGGGCAGCGGCCAGCGGCAATACGTTCGGTAGCCGCCGAGACCGGCGGCAGGCACGAGCATCAGTGGAGCGGATCGCACCTCTGCCGCGGGCCGGCCACGAGTGCCTTCAGCTTCCGCACGGCGCTGTCCGGGCTCGTCAGCACCTTCCTGCCGAGCGCTGCGGAAACGGCAGATTGCGCCCTAGCCATCGAGAACTGGGCCAGCATCACGACATCGCAACCCGCCAGATGCGTAGCTGCCTCCGCGAGAAGCGCGTCATGGCGCTCACCGTTCCCAGCTTTCAGCGCCGCCATCGCTTCGGGCACCCAGCGGCTTTCGAGGCGGGCATCGCAACGCCCGAGCGCCGCCGCCAGCAGCTCGAATTCCTCCGTCATGGAGGCGACCGAGGGCGTGAAGGTGGCGAGCATGCCGACACGGTCGCCGGCCTCCAATGCTTCTGCAAACATGGCCTCGTTGGGCTTGAGCACCGGCACCGGCGCGCGCCGGGCGAACGTCTCAATGGCCGGGCCGAAGGCGGAGCAAGTGAAGAGGATCCCCGCGGCATTCGCGGCAAGCGTGTATGTGCCGAGTTCACTGATGCGCCGGTACATGTCGGGAGAGAGCCCTGTCTCCATCGCACGGTCGACGCTCAGCCGGTCGTCGAGCAAATGCATCGGCTCGGCCTCGGGCCAAAGCTTTCCGAGGGCGGCTTCGATGGGCTCGATCGCCTCCCTGACCGCATGCACCAAGGCTATCCGAGGCCGCATTCAGGTGTCTCCAAAACTGTCGCCGCTTTCCCCGTCGCCCGTCCATTGGCTCATCCAGGTGAGCCCGTCGACGGTGCCGGCTAGCGGGACATACTCGCATCCGAGCAACCCGCCATATCCCGCCGCCAGGGCCTGCCGGATCGCCCGAAAATCGATCCATCCGGTGCCGGGCTCATGGCGGCCGGGTTCGTCTGCCAGGTGTATGTGGGCGATCCGACGGCTTTCGGCAGCGATGACCGCTGCCGGATCGAGCCCTTCACGGTAGCCGTGGAACACGTCAAAGAGCATCCGCACATTGGGCCGCCCCAGCTCGGTGATGGCCCTCAGGGCATCGCCGGTTCGCGCGATGGCGTATCCCGGCAGTGTGCCGGGGCCGATCGGCTCGATGAGGACGGTGAGGCCCCGCTTTTCCGCCTCTTCGGCGACGAAATGGAGATTGTCGAGATAGGCTGGCCAGAGGGCCTCGAGCGTCGTCCCTTGGGGCAGGACACCGGCCATGGGATGGACCATGTGGCAGCCGATCTCCGCCGCGTAATCAAGGCCCGCGAGCGCCCCATCGCGGAAGCGGCCTCGTGCGTCGGGAAGGGCGGCGAGCCCCTTTTCCCCGCGACTGGCATCACCGGGGGCTAGTCCCATCTGGGCGAAGGCGACCCCGGCATCGGCCAGCAGCTCCCGCATCCTCGTCGCGGGGATCTGCATCGGGGCGGGATGCTCCACCGCGACGAACCCCGCCCTGCCGGCGGCGGCGATGCGCTCTGGCAGCGACAGTTCGGTGAAGAGATAGCCGACATGGGCGCTGAACCGCGGGGCGCTGAACCGCGCAGGGTATCCGGGTGAGGATGCCATCACCATCACTCTCACCCGGCCTCGGCGAACGTCTCCTGACGCCGCTTGCGCAGGCTCGGCAGGGCGATGACGGCAATCAGGATGACGGCGAGGCCGAGAAGTGTCGCACTGATCGGGCGCTGAATGAAGATGAGCGGATCGCCGAAGGACAACATCATGGCCCTGCGGAAGTTCTCCTCCATAAGCGGTCCGAGGACGAATGCGAGAAGAAGCGGGGCGGGCTCGAACCTGAACTTGTAGAGGATGTAACCGAACAGACCGAACACCAGCAGCATCACGACGTCGAACACGGCGTAATTGATGGTGTAAACGCCGATGCAGCAGAAGACGAGAATGGCCGGATAGAACAGCCGATAAGGGATGCTTAGCAGGCGCACCCAGAGCGGAAGCATCGGGAGGTTGATGACGACCAGCATGAAGTTCCCGATGATCATGGAGGCGATGACGCCCCAGAACAGCTCCGGATTATTCGTCATCACCTGCGGGCCCGGCTGGACGCCGTGGATCATCATGGCTCCGGCCATGAGCGCGATGACGGCATTGCCAGGAATGCCCAGCGTCAGGAGCGGGACGAAGGAGGTCTGCGCGCCGGCGTTGTTGGCTGACTCGGGCGCGGCCACACCTTCCACCGCTCCTTGGCCGAAGAGATGCCCGTTCGGCGACAAGCGTTTCTCGACACTGTAAGCGGCAAAGGAGCTCAGCATCGCGCCGCCGCCCGGCAGCAGGCCGAGGATCGACCCGAGCGCCGACCCGCGCAGGGCCGGCTTCCAGCTGCGCCGGAAATCCTCCCTCGTCGGCCAGAGGTCTCGGAACCGGGTCTTCAGCGTCTCACGTGGCTCGGGCGACTCGAGGTTCCGGATCACTTCCGACACCGCGAAGATGCCCATCGCGAGCGGAACGAAGTCGATCCCGTCCATGAGCTGCGGCAGGCCGAGGGTGAAGCGCAGGGCGCCCGAATTGACATCGGTCCCCACCATCGAGAGCAGCAGTCCGAGGGTCATCATGCCGAGGGCCTTCAGCACGGAGCCGCTGGCGAGCACAATGGCGGCGATCAGGCCCAGCACCATCAGCGAAAAGTATTCGGCGGCGCCGAAGGCGAGCGCAAACCCGGCCAGCGGCGGAGCCATCAGCACGATGAAGAAGGTCGCAAAGATGCCGGCGAACAATGAAGCCAGGGCCGCGATGGCGAGCGCCGGCCCTGCACGTCCCTTGCGTGCCATCTGGTAGCCGTCGAGGCAGGTGACGACCGACGAGTTCTCGCCCGGCAGGTTGACCAGAATGGCAGTGGTAGAGCCGCCGTATTGCGCCCCGTAAAAGATGCCGGCGAGCATGATGAGCGCCTGAAGCGGCTCGAGATAGAAGGTAAGCGGCAAGAGCATCGCGATCGTCGCGACGGGTCCAACACCGGGCAGTACGCCGATCAGCGTCCCGACGAGCGCACCGATCAAGCAGTACAGGAGGTTCAGGGGCTGCGCTGCGAGCGCGAGTCCGTGAAGAAAACCGTCGACAGTGCTCACGCTTGCCTCCCGATGGCCGGCCAGACGGGAATTTGGAGGTTCAGGCCCTTGACGAAGACGACCGTGGAGAAGAGCGCGAGGAAGAGCGCCAGCAGCAGGTTCTGACCATGCCGCGATTCAGGCGATGCGAATCCCGAGACGATCACCGTTGCGCAGACGGCTGCGAGGAGGCCCAGCTCCTCGACGGAGACCGCGAACACCGCGATCGCCAGCGCCACGATGAGGACCGGGCGCAAGCTCCATGTCTCGGCGGGCTCCCCTTCCTTGCGGAAGCCCGCGGCAAGAACGCCCAAACCGAGCAGGATCTGGATGAAGCACAGGAGGTTCGGCGCATAGCCCGGACCCATCTGCGTGATGGAGCCCGGGCGCAACGTGCGCCCGATCCAGAGAAACGCCAGGGCCGTGCCGATAAGCAGAATCCCTGCCAGAACATCCGTCGGGTTGCGCGTCAGCTTCATCGCGCTCTCCTTCCAGGCCACATCGGATCACGCGATCGGTCAGTCGCGCCGCTGCTTCTTGCGTTTGATCAGGGCCTCAATCTCGGCCAGCGGCGCACGGGCGGCAATGGCCTGTTGGACAGCCGCCTCGATGGGTTCGATGTCATCCACCTGATAGATGATGTCATCGATACGCGACTGCGGCAGCGCCAGCACACCGTCCTCGCAGGCGACGATGACGTCGCCAGCCCTCACCTGCGCCCCGGCGCAGACGATCGGCACGTCGAGGGCAACCGGTTCCATGTCAAGCGGGATCCGCACGGCGGTCCCGCGGGCGTAGACCGGCATGGAAACGGCCGCGATGCCGACGGAGTCCCGTACGGTGGAGTCGGTCACAAGCGCCGCCAGACCGTGCAGGCAGGCGAAGTTGGCCACGTTGTCCCCCAGCAGGTTCTGTGGCGTGCCGCCTGTGCCGAAAACGAGAACGTCACCCGGCTCGAGGCCCGCGATCGTGGCATACAAGGTCTTGCCCCATGTGCCCTCGCCGCGCTTGGGACCGAAGAGCAGGGTGCGCGCGCGCCCAACGGCCCGGCGCTGCCCCCCGCCGACGGGATAAAGACCATCCATCCAGCCGCAAATGCCGAGCCGCATCATCGCATCGGACACGATGCCGGACTCGACGGATTTCAGGCGCGCGATCGCGCTTTCGGAAACCGACATCAAGTAACTCCGTCAGGAAAGGAGGGAGCGCCGCCGGTGGCGCCAGCAGCGCTTGTTTCGTTGCCCTAGGGGCGGTTCATTCGACCCAGGGCGTTGCCTTCCAGGCTTCCGCCAGCTCCTGGTTCGACTTCTGCAGATAGGCGCCGTATTCCTTGCTGTTCATGAAGACGAGGGGCAGGGCGATCTCCTCGGCCTTCTTGATCAGCTCGGGGTCCTGAAGCGCCTGCTCGACGGCCTTCTCGATGGCGGCGATCTGCCCTGGATCCATGCCCTCGGGCGCGACGAGCCCACGACTGGCGCCGCCCTCGAGCGGATAGCCTTGCTCGGCATAGGTCGGAACGTCGGGCGCCATCGGGAAGCGCTCCTTGGTCAGGATACCGAGCATGCGGATCGTGCCTTCCTTCTGGAAGCGCTGGCAGTCGCCGAGGGCAGAGGCGATCAGCTCGAGGTGTCCGCCCAGCAGCGCCGTTCGCGGTGCAGCTCCGCCGTCGTAGGGAATGTGGTGGAACTTGATGCCGGCCAGATGCTCGAACCGCAGCAGGTCAAGATGCGTGTTGGAGCCGATGCCCGCCGAGCCGATCGTGACCTTGCCCGGCCGTGCCTTGCACTCGGCGACGACGTCGGCGAGCGTCTTGTACTTGCTGTCGGCCCGCGTCGCGAGGACCGCCGGATCGAAGACGAGGTTGGCGATCGGGTCGAAGCTGTCGACGGTGAAGCCGGCATCCCGCTCATGTGGCTTCATCATCGTGTTGGGCACGTTCATGAAGCCGATCGTGTAGCCGTCGGGCTTAGCCCGCGCGATCTGCACCGCGCCGACCTGCCCGCCGGCGCCCGGCTTGTTGATCACGGCGATTGTGCCGTTCAGGTACTTCTCGATGTAGGGAACGATGAGCCGGGCGCTCAGGTCCGTTCCGCCGCCGGGGGCGAAGGGAACGATGAGCTCGATCGGCCGCTCCGGATAGGTGCCCTTGGCGAAGGCGGGAACGGAAGAGGCACCCGCAGCAAGCGCCAGCATAGAAAACTGACGTCTGTTCAACTTCATAATGTTTCCCTCCCATCTCGATTTATTATGAAGGCGCGAGATATCGGATCACGCGTCGAGGATTTTCTTCAATCCGGCTAGGACGATGTCGTTGATCCAGGCAACGGAAATAAAGTCTTCGCGAATCGGCTTTCCTTTCGCCCTTGCCTGGTCCGATGCCACCTGAACCGCCTTGACGACATCGGGATGCTTCGGGTTGCCTGGATGGCCAAGCGACTGGCACAGATCCATCATGCCGAAGCTGAGATAGTCGACGCCCGGCACCGAGGCGATGGCCGAGATGTTCCGCAGGCCTTCCTCGGATTCAATCATCACGCTGAGCGAGACCTCCTCGTTCGCCTCGGCGAGAAGGGCCGTCAGGTCGCCGGTCCGCAGGTGGGCATAGGGGCGGCCGCCGCCGAAGGACCGCCGGCCGAGGGGCGCAAAGTACGTCGCTGCCACGGCAGCTCTGGCCTGCTCTTCCGTCTCCACATGCGGCACGACGATGCCGCGCACGCCCCTGTCGAGAAAATGAGTGATCGTCGGCACCAAGCCGTCGGGAACCCGTGCCACGGGCGTCGCCCCGTAGCGCTCCGCGACGATGCAGGCCGCCTCGATGTCCGCGCCGGAAAAGACGCCGTGCTCGCCATCGATATAGATATAGTCAATACCCGTGGCGGCCACGATCTCCATTGCAGGAAGGGCCGGATACGTGAAGTGAACACCCCTTATGCGACGTTTCTCGGCAATAGCACGTTTGACTTTGTTCAAGACGGCCTCCCTTAATTGGCCGACAGTATGGCGTGTTTTGGACCCGGCCAGAAATTGAATGTTCCTTCCATCATTATAGGAATCGCCTATGATGCGCTTCACGCTCGACCAGCTCGTGACATTCGATTGCATCACCCGGCTCGGGTCCTTCAGCGCGGCTGCGCGACACTTGAACCTGACGCAGCCGACGGTGTCGCAACGGATCCGGGAGCTGGAGCAGGCGATCGGCAACCCCGTCTTCGTGCGCCGCGGCACGGGCCTGCAATTGACACCGGCGGGGGAGGAGCTGCTTCAGCCGGCGCGGGAGATGCTGGCCGTCTCGCAGAGGATTACCCGCCGCTTCGGGGGCAACACGCCGCTCAACGGCAACCTGCGCTTCGGGACGACCGACACCTTCGCGCACGTGTGCCTCGCGGAGATGATCGAACGGGTCGAGGCCATATACCCGGGGATCAGTCTGTCGGTCTGCGTCGACAACAGTTCGACCATCAGCCGCATGCTCGTGGCCGGGCAGGTCGACATCGCGATCGTGAGTCAGCCCGAGCTCGGCGAGGACATCGTTTCCATCGAGCTCGGCTACAACACGATGAACTGGGTCGCGGGGCCGAAATCGCATCTGCCTTCCGGCCCCGTGAGGGCGGAGGTGCTGGCAGAGCAGCACATCGTGCTGGCGGCGCCGCCATCGCGGCTGCACGCGACGGTCACCAACTGGTTCGCGGGGCTCGGCCTCTCGCCGCGTCAGGTCAGCACCTGTAACAGTCTGTTTGTCATCGCGGACATCGTCGCCCAGGGAAGCGCGATCGGCATCCTGCCCGTGGCTGCCCTTCGGGGGCACAGCCCGGCCCGCCAGCTGCGGGTGCTGCACGTCGAGCCCCGCATCCGCCACCGGGCGGCACTGTGCTACCGCCGCGACAATCCGAGCCCTGGGCTGCAGGAGGTGGCCGAGATCGTGCGGAGTTTGGTGGACAAGCACCAGGTCTTCGCGACCGATCTCGTGCCGGTGTGACCCGGCGAGCGTGGCTTCAGCCTCCTGATGGCCGCATCGCCCAGAGGACGGCCGATGCCATGGCCGCGGCGGTTCACGGCAGCCAGAACGGATCGCGCACGCGCCGGCCGATTTCCATGAGCTTATGGCGGATGGCGTCCCTCATGCGGAGGCTCAGCGCCTCGTCCGCGGCGGCCGTCGGATAGGACAGGCACAGGGCGATTGTCTCGTTGCGGCCGGGATCGGCCACCGCGCCGCCCACGGACGAGATGCCCGGTGTCACGAGGCTTGAGGAATAGGCGATCTTCTCCTTGCGGATCCGCGCCATTTCCGCGAGCACATCCCGGCCGGAGATGCCGGAGACCGTGTCATTCTCGTCCCGGTAGCCCAGCTGCTTCAGGACCTGCTCGTCCGGCAGGCGCGCGAGGATGGCGCGGCCGATGATCGAATCATAGGCGGGCTTCCTCTCGGCTACCGAGCCCGTGTGCTGCAGCGGGAAGGAGCCCTGCTTCGCCATCAGCAGGATGCGGTCGCCGCCGGAGACGATGCCCGCATGCCCGGTGAAACCGAACTCCTTCACCAGGTCGTCAAGCGCATGCCCGACGAGCTCGAGCAGCGTGTGCCGGGCCAGATACAGCCGTCCGAGATCTAGCGCCCGCTCGCCCACAAAATAGCTTCCATCCCGGTCGTCGCGCTCGAGGAGTCCCGCCTCGGACAGGGTTTTCATCAGGCGCGACACGGATGCCTTCGGCATGTCGAGGTCGCGCGCAACCTCGCCCACACGCAGGCAAGGCCGGTCGTCGCCCAGGAGGGCCAGAATGCGCAGTCCGTTATCAATCGAGCTCATATGATCAATGTTCCATATACAACACCAGTGTTGACACAGGTGGAACGTGCCGTATTTGATAGCACGGTGGCCGGCTGCGACCTAGCCGGCCTAAAGCGGAGAGGCGCCTATGATGGTTGGAACGGCACGGCGCGAGCCGGGTAAGATCACGCGCGGCCATGTCGAGCTCGGCTCGTATCCCGATGGACCGCTGACGTCGCCCGTGATGATCGCGGCCGGTGCGAAGGAGGGGCCGACCCTGTGGCTGCAGGCATGCATCCACGGGCCGGAAGTGGTCGGACCGCTGAGCATTCAGCGCTTCCTGAAGACGGTCGACCTGTCGCAGATGTCCGGCACGGTGATCTGCCTGATGCTGGCCAACCCGCTGGGCTTTCGCGGCTACAACAGGCTGACCCCGCAGGACGGCTTCAACCTGAACCGGGTGTTCCCGGGCGATCCGGGCGGGCACCACAGCCAGCAGTTGGCGCACCGGCTCCTCGAGCTGTCGCTGGAGAAGTCCGATGCGATGCTCGACCTCCATTCGGGAGGCGATCTCACCATCACCTGCCATTTCACGCTCTTTCACAACGACGGTACGCCGGCCGGCATCGAATCCGAGAGGCTCGCGCGCGCCACGGGCGCTCCGAACGTCTGGAACTCGCTGGAACCGTTCCTGAGCGGAGCCCACTTCGCCAACTACACCAAGCGCGGCAAACCGTCGCTCATCGTGGAAAGCGGCGGTGGCGCCCGGGTGACGCCCGAGGACCTGGAGCGTCTGACGGGTGCGATCTTCGGCGTCTGCCGGGCCATGGGGATCCTTCCCGGCGAGACGCCGAAGCTCGACCGCATCCGTCTCGGCGGGGATGCCGTCCATCTCAAGAGCAGGCGCGGCGGCCTCTTCATTCCCCATGTGGCGCCGGGCGACGATGTGAGCGAAGGTCAGCATCTTGCCGATCTCGTGGATCTCTTCGGCGATGTGGTGGAGGAGGTCCGCTGCCCCCTGAAGCGCGCGTGGGTCGGCTCCATCCGGCGCCCGCACATGCCGATCTACAACGGTGATCAGGTCTTCGAGCTGGTTGAAACCAAGGGCTACGAACCGGCCTGATCCCGGCGCGTCGCCATCGTACAGGTGAGAGGGGAACTAAGATGGGTCTTGATCGCGTTTCGCGCCGCCAGTTCGTTTCCGGCCTGGCGGCCCTCGGATCGCTGCCGCTGCTGCCGACTGGCGCAGCGGCAGCGCAGGATTTCGCCGGCCGCAGCCTCATCTCGTCCGGCTTCGGCGGCTCGACCATGGACATCATCCAGAAGGCCGTGTTCGACCCCTTCGACAAGGCGACGGGGGCCAGGAGCACGCAGGTGCCCATGCAGTCAGCTGCCGCCCTCGCCCGCCTCAAGTCCGAGGCCGGCAACCCGCAGATCGACATGTACCAGTTCTCGGGCGGGCAGGAGGATGTGGCCAAGAAGGAAGGGCTGATCCAGCCGCTGACGGCGGTGTCGCAGCTCGACGACATTCCCGTTGGCCTGCGCGATCCCGACGGGAGCTGGGTCGCCTGGGCGGTGATCGCCGAGGGCATTCTCTACCGCAAGGACAAGATCAAGGAGCCGCCGCGTAGCTACAGGGACTTCCTGAAGCCGGAATACAAGGGTCACATCGCCTTTCCGGCCATCACCAACGGCTACGGCGTCGACTTCCTCGTGATGCTGGCGCGCGCCTTCGGTGGCGGCGAGGATAACATCGAGCCCGGCTTCGAGGCGATGAAGAAGATCAAGGGTGAGACGATCTTCAAGGCGGCGTCCGACCTGCCCTCACTCTTCGGCCAGGGCGACATCTGGATCATCCCCTACGACTCCGGCAACGCCTTCAAGCTGCAGACGAGCGGCCTGCCCGTCGGCTTCGCGACGCCCGAGGAAGGCAGCCCGGCCGTGAACATCACGGCCGTGGTGGCCAAGGGCGCGAAAAACGCCGACGTGGCGAATGCGGCCATCGACTACATGCTGCGGCCGGAGGCCCAGATCGAGATTGCCCGCCAGATGCGCTGGACGGCCTCGAATCCCAAGACGAAGCTGCCCGCCGATCTGGCGGCCGAGGTGCCGGACGTGTCGCAGCTCGCCAAGCTGAACCGCGCGCTCATCAACGAGCAGCGCGCGCAGTGGATCGAGCGGTGGAATCGCGAGATCGCAAGATGACGGCTGCAGGCGTCATGACGGCCGGGAAGGGGGCAGCCCCTTCCCGGATCTTCGTACCCGTCCTGATCTTCGCGCCCTGCCTGCTCGTCTATCTCGTCTTTTTCGTGTGGCCGCAGCTCTCGCTGCTGGCCGTCAGCGCCTTCGACAGAGGGCAGGTTTCGGCGGCGCACTACATCCGCTTCTTCAGCGACGAATATTACTGGGAGCTCCTGGGGCGCACCCTGTTCCTCGGTGTCAGCGTGACGCTGATCACCCTCATTCTGGGCGTTCCCGTGGCCTATGTCATCGCGCGCATGCGGTCGCGCTATGCTGCGCTTCTTCTCGTTCTCACCACCTTCCCGCTGCTCGTCAGCGCGGTCGTGCGCTCCTTCGGCTGGATGGTGCTGTTCTTCAGGGATGGCGTCGTCAGCAATCTTCTCCTTGCGCTCGGCCTCATCGACCAGCCGATGCAGCTGATGTACACGCTCACCGGCGTCATCATCGCCCTCGCGCAGGTGCTGCTGCCCCTGATGGTGCTGACGCTGCACGGTGTGTTCAAGTCGATCGATCCGGATCTCGAGCACGCGGCCATGAGCCTCGGTGCGCCGCCCTGGCTCGCGTTGTGGCTCGTGACGCTGCGCCTTGCCCCCGGCGGCATCATCGCGGGCTCGCTCCTCGTGTTCTCGCTGGCGATCAGCGCCTTCGCCACGCCGGCGCTCGTCGGGGGCGCGCGGGCCAATGTCATGGCGACCACAATCTACGAGCAGACCATCGAGCTGCTGGACTGGCCCTTCGCCTCGGCGCTCTCGGCGATCCTGCTCGTCTTCGTCCTCCTGATCTCGCTGCTCTACGCGAAGGCACTGGATCGGCGCTCCGCGGGGGAGGCCGCATCATGACCATCGACCCGCGCTCGCCCTTCGGGCTCCTGCTGACGGCCGTCTGCATCGTTGCCTTCGTCTATCTCATCCTGCCGATCCTCGTGGTTGTCGTCGCGCCACTCGGCGACACGGGCTATCTCGCCTTTCCCCCGCAGGGCTTCACCCTGCGCTGGTACGCGGCGGCGCTCGAGGACACGCGCTATCTTGGCGGGTTCCTGACGAGCCTGCGCATCGGCGTCATCGTCGCCCTGCTGTCCACCGTCATTGGCGTGATGGCGGCCTATGGGATCAGCCGCTATGCCTTTCCCGGCAAGGCGCTGGCGGAGGCCCTGTTTCTCTCGCCGTTGATCCTGCCCACGCTGGTGTTCGCCGTAGCCCTGTCGCTGTTCTTCACGCGGACCGGGCTACTGAGCGGCGACAGCCGGCTCATCATGGGCCACGTCATCATCTGCACGCCCTATGTGATCCGGGCGACCCTGCCTGTCCTTCGCCGCTTCGACAGGACGCTCGAGGAGGCGGCCCAGAACCTCGGCGCCTCGCCGCTGCAGTCGTTCTTCCTCATCCTCCTGCCGGTGGTGAAGACGGGCATTGTCGCCGGTTGTGCGATGGCGTTCATCACCTCCTTCGACGAGGTGGTCCTCGCGCTCTTTTTGGCGAGCCCCGGCGAGCCGACGCTGCCGGTGATGATCTATTCGGCCGTGCAGCTCGGCTTCGAGCCAACCGTCGCAGCCGTCTCCGGGCTGCTGGTGCTCCTGACGTGCGTGTTCATGGTCATCTACCAGTTACTCGGCATTGCCCGACAGGAATGAGACTCCGATGGAAATCGAACTGCGCAATCTCGCCAAGGCATACGGCGCGGTGCAGGTCGTCAACGACCTCTCGTTCTCCCTCGACAAGGGGGAGATGATCGCGCTGCTCGGCCCGTCGGGCTGCGGCAAGACGACGACGCTGCGCATGGTGGCGGGCTTCATCAAACCGCCGGCGGGCGAGATCCTGCTGCGCGGCCGGGACGTCACGGGCCTGCCCCCGCACAAGCGCGACACGGGGCTCGTCTTCCAGAACTATGCCCTGTTCCCGCACATGACCGTGGCGGAGAACATCGCCTTCGGCCTCGTGCGGCGCGGCGTGCCGCGAGACGAGCAGAAGGTCCGCATCGCGGCGATGATCGACAAGCTCAAGCTGACAGGCCTTGAGGGGCGCTATCCCAAACAGCTCTCCGGCGGCCAGCAGCAGCGCGTGGCCGTGGCGCGCGCCCTCGTCATCAACCCCGCCATCCTGCTTCTCGACGAGCCGTTCTCGAACCTCGACGCGAAGCTGCGCGAGAGCACCGGCATCGAGCTGCGCCGCATCCAGCGCGAGCTCGGGCTCACCTCGATCTTCGTGACGCACGACCAGAGCGAGGCGATGGCGATCGCCGACAAGATCGCGGTCATGAACGGCGGCATCATCGAGCAGCTCGGCTCGGCGACCGAGATCTACGAGGCGCCGGCGACGCGGTTCGTGGCCGAGTTCATCGGCAAGGCGAACTTCCTCAATGGGTTCGTGGCGGAGCGGTCGGCGTCGGGCGTCGCTATCGATCTGGAGTCGGACGGAAGGCTGGTCCTGCCGGCCGCGAAGGTGCGGCCGGAGCTGCGCGACGTGGAGGTCATGATCCGGCCCGAGAATGTCGCCCTGTCGGCTTCGCCGACCGAGAACGCCGTTGCCGGCGTCGTCGAGGTGGTCTCCTACCAGGGCGCCACCGCGCACGTGATCATGCGCCTGCCGGGCGGCCAGTCGCTGATCGCCGAATGCAGGGGGCGCGATGCGGGTGCCCTGAAGCCGGGCGAGCGCGTGCATGCGACGCTCGATCCCCAGTTCGTCGCCGTGTTCGGCCGCTGAAGGCCGAGCGGCTCCCTCGGGGCCGCGCTGCGTTTCCCCGGAGCGTCAGCCCCTCTTCTCGCCGAGGACGACCATGGTGACGGTCCCGATGCCGCCCATGCCGATGGCGCGCGCGGCACCGTGGGAGAGGTCGATCTCGCGGCCGCGGTGAAAGGGGCCGCGGTCGTTGATGCGGACGACGACGCTCTTGCCGTTCTTGGTGTTGCGCACATGAACACGGGTGCCGAAGGGCAGGGTGCGGTGGGCGGCCGTCAGGGCGTGGGCGTTGAAGCGCTCGCCGCTGGCCGTCTTCCTGCCGTGGAACCCGGGGCCGTACCAGGACGCGCGGGCGATGCGCCCGTTGCCGGACGGTTCGCCCTTGACGACGGCGTGGTCGCCGGCCGCGGTGTCCTCGCTCGAAATCCGGGAAGTGCCAGCCGTATTGCAGGCTCCAAGCGAAACGCAGACAAGCGCTGCGGCAAAGGCAGTCTTCTTGGCCACGAGCCCACTCCTGTGCAGGTGATAATGGTGAGATATCCCGGTTGAATTCGGCGACAGAAAGATGATGTCCCGGGGCGTGGTGTAGCAGGATAGCGGCGGTCACCAGTGTTTTTCCGGTAGGGTCGGGTTGTTCAGCTCAACCTGATGGAAAGTCCACCGATGACCGACGATATGATGAACCTGCGCTCGCTCGTTGAGAAGAGTGCTGACGCCGATTTGCTGCGCGAG
>NZ_JACHEH010000011.1 GCF_014201415.1 Chelatococcus composti | reverse complement strand
CTCATGGAGCGGGCGATGTCGTCGGCAAGGGAGATGACGCGCGAGGACTTGGTGCCCGGCGCCGGCTCGAACTCATAGAGCGTCACCACCGGGCCGGGATGCGCATTGATGATCTCGCCCTTGACGCCGAAGTCCTCCAGCGTGCTCTCCAGAAGCGCCGCGTTCTGCTCGATGAACTCGGGCGCATCGCCCGTTCCGGTCGAAGCAGGCGGTTCGGCGAGCAGCGTGATCGGCGGCAGCTCGAAGGTGTCTGCGGCCGGCGCAGGGGGAGCCGGCTGGCGCGCGGGCGGGGCCGGCGGCTTCGGCCCGGGCGATGCGGGCGGCTTCGGCCCGGCGGCGCGCCGCGGCACGGGCGCCTGCTGCACGGCGCAGTTGTCGTTGCCCGGCGGGGCGACGACAGCAACTGCCTTCGGCGCCTCGGGAACGCCCGGTTCCGCAGGGCGCGGCACGGCGGCAGGCGGCACGGTCGCCGTCTCTTCCGGGTGGCTCTCGGCCACGGTAGCCGGCTCCTCGACAGGGGCCACGGTGAAAAACTGCTCGAAACCGGTGCTGCCCACGAGCCGCAGGTTTACGCTGTAGGCATGGGTCCACCAGGCCGCAACCGCATCGGCCGATGTTGCGGGCGCAGGGGCGGGGCTCTCGGCCTGCGGCACGGCCGCGGGGGCCTCCGTCACGGGTTCACGGCCTGCGGCCTGCGGCGTCTCGGCCGCAAGCGGCGCAACGGGCGCCTGTCCTACAGCCGCCGCCTCCCGGGGCGGCGCGGCCGGAAGCAGGGCGGAGGCGCAGTCGAACTCGAAGAAGGCGTGATCGGAAATGGCGACGAGCGGCACGTCGGCGCCAGGGGCAGGCTCGGGTGCTTCTGCCGTGGGCGCGGCTGCGGCGGGCGCCTCTTCATCTGGAGCCGCGGGGGCCTCGGGGGCGGGGGGCGTCTCGGCCGGCTCGTCCTTCTGCGTCGGCACCGCAGGCAGGACGCCTTTCCAAACCTGCTGGATGAGATGGTCCGGCGTGCGGCCGAACTTCACCCGCGTCGTGCCTGCTTTCGGCACGCCCTGCCGCGGGGCAGTGGAGACCGTCGCGTCCGTCGCCAGCGTCGCTGCCATCTGCCGCAGCTTGTCCGGTGTGCGCGCGTAGCGCACGTGGGTCGGCAGCACGATGGTTGCCGGATGTGGCAGGAGCCGCGGCGTGGCCACCGCCTGCTCCTCCGGCTGGCGTGAGCGCCTCAGCGGGTTCGTGGTCCGCAGGGGATTGGGCAGGACATCTGCGGCGTCCGTTTCGCCGGCTCGTGAAGGAAGATCCCGTTTACGCATCGACGCCTGCAGATTCTTCTCGTGACTCTGGCAGGCCGATTCCTATCCGGATCAAGGTTAACGGCCGCTAAAGCATGAAGCGGCAGCGGCCGCACCGCGGCTTGCAGCGCCGGTCAGTATTTGATGACGCCGAACTGCCGGAAGAGGGCGTGGATGCGGTCGGCGTAGATGTTGAAGCTCGGATAGTCGCCGAGATGCGCCGGGCGCGGCCGTGGCAGCTCGATCCTGATCTCGTCGACGATGCGCCCCGGGGACGGGGACATGACGAGCACCCGGTCGGACAGGCCGATGGCTTCCTCCAGGCTGTGGGTGATGAAGAGCACGGTCTTGCCGGTCTCCATCCACAGCAGCTCGAGGTCGTGGCGGATCTGGGTGCGGGTGATGGCGTCGAGCGCCCCGAAGGGCTCGTCCATCATCAGCACCGACGGGTTGTGGATCAGCGCGCGTGCGATTGACACGCGCTGGCGCATGCCGCCGGAAAGCTGCCGGGGGTAGCGGTCGGCGGCATGGGCAATGCCGAGCTTCTCGAACAGCTCCATGGCCCGCGCCCGCGCCGGCTCCATGGGCAGGCCGCGGATCTCGGCCTGCAGCAGCACGTTGTCGAGCGCCGTGCGGAAATCGAGCAGCAGGTGGTCCTGAAAGACGATGCCGATATCCGTCAGCGGCCTGTCGAGGGGCGCGCCGTTGACGACGATCTCGCCCGTCGACAGCGGCTGCAGTCCGGCTGCGATGAGCATCAGCGTGCTCTTGCCGCAGCCGGAGGGGCCGATGAGGCTGACGAATTCTCCTTTCCCGATGGTGAAGGAGACGTTGTCGACGGCGGTGAAGCCGCCGAAGGTCTTGACGATCTGCCTGCCCTCGATGGAGGCGGCGTCGGCGGCCTTCGCGATATCGGACATGGGGGCGTTCATCGTCCTCACCTGCCGCATGGTCCCTGCCGTCATTCGCAGGCCGGGGCGTCGGCCGGCAGCAGGGCAGTGGTGTAGTAGTCGCTGATCGGCTTGTCCTTCGGCAGGTCGAGATAGGTCGTCAGCAGGGTGTAGGTCGCCTCCCAGTTCTTCTCCGGCACCTCGCCAAGGCGCTTGGCACCGGGGGCGCACATCAGCTTGAAGACCACGTCGAACTGCTTGGTGATCTGCTCCTTCGTCACCGACGGGAACTGCTCCAGCACCGCGGCAGCGGCCTCGTCCGGGTTCTTGCGGGCTGCCTCCCAGCCGGCGAGGCTCGCGGCCACGAAGCGCTTGTAGAGGTCGGCGTCCTTCTCGATGCGGTCGTCGCGGGCGATGATCGACAGGCCCACGGTGGGCACACCGACATCGCGGTAGAAGAGATCCGTCACCTCGAAGCCGCGGTCACGCATCTGGATGGAGTGATAGTCGGCACCGCCGAGGATGGCGTCGACCTTCTTCTCCAGCACGGCCCCGACGAAGGCGCCGGGATCGATATTCACGATGTTGACCTGCGACTTGTCGATGTTGTTCGCGGCGAGGATGGCGTCGAGCAGCGTCGTCTGCGCCGTGCCGGGCTGGACGGCGACGGTCTTGCCGACGAGATCTTGCGGCGTGTTGATGCCGGTTTCCTTCAGCGAGATGATGGCGAAGCCGTTTGTCTGCAGGACGGGGGCGACGATCTTCACCGGCGCGCCCTTGGTGCGCAACTGCATGGCCGCCGGCGCATCGGCGAAGCCGACGTCCGTCTGCCCGGTGGCGACCTGCTGCGCGGTGGTGCCGGAGCCCTTGCCCTCCTCGATGGTGAGGTCGATGCCCGCCTTTTCGTAGAGGCCCAGCTTCTTGGCATACATGAAGCCGGCATTCGGCCCTGCTGCCAGGAAGTTGAGCGTCAGTTTCATCGGGGTGAGCTTCTCCTGCGCGCTCGCCCCCATGTTGCCCGTTCCCAGTGCCAGTGAGACGGCTGCGGCGATCAGCAGTGCCTTCCTCATCATATCCCTCCCTTTCGATTGTGTTGCGCGCCCGTCTTGCGCGGGGATCCGGAGTCAGTCCTCGTGTCGGCCCTTGCGCTGCCAGGGCATCAGGAGCCCCTCCAGCATCTCGACGGCGTAGCTGAAGAGGATTCCGACGACGCTGAGTGCAACGAGGCAGGCGAAGATGAGCGGCATGTCGAGGAAGCTCGTGCCGCGCAGCAGCAGGTAGCCGAGGCCGGCATTGGCGCCGACGAACTCGCCGACGATCGCGCCCGTTGCGGCGAAGACGATCGAGACCTTCAGGCCCGAGAAGATGTAGCTCAGCGCCGCCGGCACCCGCACATAGCGGAAGGTCTGCCAGCCGCTCGCGCCCATGGAGCGCGTCAGATAAAGCACCCGCTCATCGAGGGCGCGGAAGCCGGTCATGCTGGCGACCAGCGTCGGGAAGAAGCAGAGCAGGAAGGTGAGGAGCACCTTCGGAAACAGCCCGAAGCCGAACCAGACGACGAAGAGCGGCGCTATCGCGATCTTCGGCACCAGCTGGAAGAAGACGATGATGGGATAGACCGCCTTCTCCAGCAGCCGCACCGACACGATGAGGAAACCGAGCGGGATCGAGATCACCGTTGCCATCAGGAAGCCGAGCAGGATCTCCTTCGCCGTCACCAGCGTATGGTCGAAGATGAGGGCATGCGCCTCGACGAGCTTGGCAAGGAAGGCTGACGGCACCGGCAGGATATATTCCGGGATCTCGAGCGCCGGCACCGCCCATTCCCAGACAAGCAACAGGACGGCGAAGCTCGCGAGCGGCCAGGCCGCGGCGGCGAGCCAGCCGCGCGTGCGGGTCGCAAGGCCCGGGGCCCGGGCGGCGGGAAGGACGGCGTGTTGCGTATCGGCGGCCATCATCCGGCCCTCAACTGATGCGGTGGGATATCGCCGGCCTCGTCGGGCGCGACGGTTGCCAGCCGCCGGGGCTGGCGCTTGCGCAGCGGCCACAGCTGCGCCATCTCGCGCGCCGCGTCGTGGAGGGCGGCGGCGATCGCCTCGTGCCTCTCGGGGCCGAGGCGCACGAGCGGGCCGGCAACAGAGAGCGTGCCGGCCACCGGCGCCGCGGGATCCTCATCGGCACGGAAGGCGACGGCGAGCGCCACGGTGCCGGGCTCGCCCTCCTCGACGGCGAGCGCATAGCCGCGCGCCCGTGTCTCCTCGAGGTGGCGGCGCAGCTCGTCGACGGTCCTGAGGCGCCGCGGGCCGAGCGCCGGGCCGGTCTCGAAGCCGCGGGCGCAGACGATGCGCAGCGCCTCGCTCTCGGGCAGGGTGGCGAGCCAGGCCTTGCCCGTCGCCGTCGTGTGCAGCACGACCTCCTGGCCCATGTCCGGTTCGTAGCGCAGCCCGGCGGTTGCGCCCTGGGCGCGCGCCACCCAGACAAGACGCTCGCCCTCGACGACGGACAGGCGGCAATACTCGCCCGTGCGCCGCGCCAGCCGGTCGAGCACTACCTGGCCGGCATCGGGCAGGCCGCGCGCATCGAGATTGCGGAAGGCGAGAATGGAGAGATGCAGCGTCAGGCCATAACCCTGCGTCGCCGGATCCTGCGCGACATAGCCGCGCTCCACGAGTGTCGTCAGCATGCGATGCGTCGCGCTCTTGGGCATGCCGATGCGTTCGGCGAGGACGCCGAGCTCGACCGGCTCCGGCTCCCCGGCAAGGGCCTCGATGAGGCTGAGACAGCGATCGACGGCGGCGACGGTCATGCGCGGGCCCGGTTTCTCTCTCGTTGTGGAACGATATCCCAAATTGGAATTGCGTTCCAATTTTGTTGTCTGCTAGCTATAGCGACAGTTCGCGCGTCAAGTCAATCCGCGTCGCGGCAGAATGCCGGGCACCCGGCCGCGCCGCGCGGGAGCCGAGGGAGGAAGCACGATGGGCCTTGCTGGACGGGGGGCGGTTGCCATCTGGCACGATATCGAGCCCGAGGGACGGGAGGAGTTTTATGCCTGGCACGGCGTCGAGCACATGCCGGAGCGGGTCGCCATCCCGGGGTTCCTGCGCGGGCGCCGCTATGTGGCGAGCGAGGCTGACCTCGAGTTCTTCAACCTCTACGAGGCGCGTGACCACGCGGTCGTGACCGGGCCGGACTACGCGGCGCGGCTCAACGCGCCGACGCCGTGGACGCTGAAGACGGTGAAACACTTCCGCTCGGTCGCCCGCTCCATCTGCCGCGTCGAGGCCACCTTCGGTCCCGGCGGGGGCGGGCATGTGGCCACTGTCCGCTACGACGTGGAGGACGGGGCGGCCGAAACCCATCTCGCCGCCATGCGCGACGCGTTGCTGCCGGATCTCGCCGCCCGGCCCGGCGTCGCCGGGGCGCACCTGCTTGTCGCCGACGCCGAGGCGAGTGCCGTCGAAAACGCAGAGCGCAAGGCGCGCTCCGAACCCAACCGAATTCCGCGCTGGATCGTGGTGATCGAGGGCTGGGGCGACGAGGCGCCCTTCGGCGCCTTCTGCCGGGAGCTGCTGGCGCGCGGCCGGCTGCTCGCGCCCGGCAGCACGGGGACGCCGCAGCTGGGGCTCTACAGGCTGCAGGCGGTGTGCCAGCGTCCGCTCGTGGGGGAGGGGGCATGAACCGCTACGACCTCGCCGGCCGCACCGCCATCGTCACGGGCGGAGCCGGTGGCATTGGCCGGGCCATCGCGTCGGCCTTCATCGCCTCGGGCGCGCACGTTTGCCTGTGGGACCGGAACGAGACGGCGCTTGCGGCGGCGGTCTCGGACCTGGGCAGCGCGGCAGAGCAGAGGGTGCTCGATATCACCGACGCCGCGGCGGTGGAGGCCGCTGCCCGCGATTGTCATGCGCGGTGGGGGCGCATCGACATCCTCGTCAACAACGCCGGCATCCTCGGCGAGGTGAAGCCGGTGTGGGAGACCGATCCGGAGAACTTCCGCCGTGTCCTCGAGGTCAACCTCTTTGGGGCCTATCTCGTCACAAGGGCCGTGGTCGGCCTGATGCGCGGGCAGGAGGCTCGGCCGATGCGCGGCCACGTGGTCAACGTCGCTTCTATCCAGGGCAAGGAGGGAATGCCGCGCGCCGGCGCCTACAGCGCCTCCAAGGCGGGGCTCATCGCCCTGACGAAGACCGTCGCCAAGGAGACGGCCGAGGAGGCCATCAGCGTCACCTGCATCACGCCCGCCGCAGCCGAGACCAGTATGGCGAAGGAGATCACGAGCGAGCGCCGGGCGGAGATCCTCGCCCGCATTCCGATGCGCCGCTTCGTCGAGGTGGAGGAAATCGCCCGGCTGGTGCTGTGGCTGTCCTCCGACGACTGCTCGTTCTCCACCGGCGGCATCTTCGACATCTCCGGCGGCCGCGCCACCTATTGAGGACCTTCATGCTGCCCGACATCCCGCTCCGCCTCGCCGCCATCGCTGAGGCGCTCGTCGAGGCCCGCCGGCTCGGCGCAACCGTCGCCTGCGAGGGGCACGACCTGCCGCGCGACATGGCCGAGGGCTATGCGGTGCAGGGGCTCGTCGCCCGCCGGCTGGACGCGGCCATCGCCGGCTGGAAGGTGGCCATCGTGCAGGGCACGCCCGTGGCAGCGCCGATGTTCGGGCCGCTTCTGCCCTCCGGCCACCGTCTGGCCGACGGGCAGGGCGCGGATGCCGTCGAGGTGGAGATCGCCTTCCGGCTGGGCCGCGACCTGCCGCCCCGGACGGGCGGCTACACGCGCGAGGAGGTCGTCTCGGCACTCGACGGCGTGCTCATCGGCATTGAGCTCATCGAAAGCCGCCTCGCCGAAGGGGCGGGGGCGCCGTTTCCCGCCTTCCTCGCCGACAATCTCGGCAATGGTGGCTTCGTGGCCGGCGAGCCGGTGGGGGCCGTGCCGTTCGATGCGCTCTCGGGGCTGCATTGCCGGGTCGTGCGCGACGGCCATGTCCTTCATGACGCCACGGGCGGCCACCCGGCGGGAGATCCGCTTGCGCCGCTCCTGGCCTGGGCCAATACGCAGCGCGACACGCTCGGCGGGCTGCGCGCGGGGCAGATCGTGACGACGGGCAGCCTCGTCGGCCTCCTCCGTTGCGAGCGCCCCTGGGCGCTCGAGGCGAGCATCGAGGGGCTCGGCCGGCTCGCCCTGGCGGCATGACCGTGGCGCGCCGGCGTGCCACTTCCCCGGTGACGGCGCCGGCAGCTGTGACATCATGGGCGATGCAAAAGGCGCGGGCATACCGGGCACGGGTCCGCGCGCCGGCTCACAATAAGCGAGAAGGCCATGAGTGGACGGATCGACGCCCATCACCATTTCTGGAACCCTGAGGAGGCGGACTATCCCTGGATGGCGCCGGAGGCGCTCGCGCCCATCCGCCGGCCCTTCGGCCCAAGGGACATGGCGCCGCTCATCGCCGCCGCCGGCATCTCACGGACGGTCCTCGTCCAGACGCGCTCGGACATGGAGGAAACGTGCCAGTTCCTCGCCATGGCGCAGGAGACCGCCTTCATCGCCGGCGTCGTCGGCTGGGTCGACCTGACGGGGCCGGACGTCGAAGGCGCGGTGGCCGAGCTGCAGCGCGCGCCGGGCGGCGCCTTCCTCAAGGGCATCCGCCACCAGGCGCACGACGAGGAGGATGCGGGCTGGCTCGCCCGTCCGGACGTGATCGAGGGCATCGCCGCCGTCGGCCGCGCGGGGCTCGCCTACGATCTGCTGGTGCGCGAGCGGGAGCTGCCGGCCGCGATCCGCTGCGTCGACGCGAACCCGGACGTGCGCTTCGTGCTCGACCACATGGCCAAGCCGCGCATCGCCGAGGGAGCGATGGAGCCCTGGAGTTCCCTGATGGCGGAGCTGGCGGCGCGCCCCAACGTGTGGTGCAAGGTATCCGGCCTCGTGACGGAGGCAGACTGGAAGCGCTGGGGGGTGCACGACCTTGCGCCCTATGTCGCGCGCGTCATCGCCCTCTTCGGCTCCGAGCGGCTGATCTTCGGTTCCGACTGGCCGGTGTGCCTGCTCGCAGCCGACTATGAGCGTGTGGTGCTCGCTGCCGAGGAGCTGCTGGCTCCGCTCGGCGAATACGGCCGCACGCGCGTCTTCGGCGGCAATGCCGCGCACGTCTACCAGCTCGTGTAAGCACGCGGGCCGGGGCGGCCGTGTGCGCCCTCAGTCCTCCTCGCGGAAGAGGAGCGTGAGCGGATATTCCGTGCGCACGAAGGGAGACTTGAGGACGATGTAGCTGAAGTAGTTGGCGATGCCGACGTTGTGCTCGAGGATGCGGTCCATCACCTCCTGGTAGTGCAGCACGCCGCGGGTGATGAACCTCACGAGATAGTCGTAGCCGCCGCTGACGAGGTGGCATTCCATCACCTCGTCGACCGTGCGGATGAAGGATTCGAAGCGCACGAAATCCTCCCGCCGGTGATCTTTCAGCGTCACCTCCGTGAAGACCATCACCGTCTGGCCGAGCTTGGCAAGATTGATCGTGGCGCCGTAGGCGGTGATGTAGCGCGCTGCCTCGAGGCGCTTCACCCGCTGCAGGCAGGGGCTCGGCGACAGGCCGACCGCCTCGGCCAGCGCGACGTTGGTCATGCGGCCGTTTCTCTGGAGCTGGACGAGGATGTTGAGGTCGATGCGGTCGAGCTTCGGGGCGCCGGTCATCGGCTCGGGACTCCGGATAGACGCCCGGCTCAGTCGCGCAGCGCGTCCTGATGGGCCTTCGCCATTTCGGCCATGCTGGCGAAATGGAAGTCGTAGCGGGCATCTCCACGGGGTGGCGGTGTCGCGCCCCAGCCGCCCTCGTTGCGCCGCCGGTCGATCCAGGCCGAGGCGAGGCCGGCGGCCTTGGCCGGCACATGGTCGTGGAACAGGCTCTGGGCCGTGTGCAGGATATCCTCTTTGCCGTAGCCGAGGCCGGCGAGCTTTTCCAGCATATAGGCGAAGTTGCGCGGATCGGGCTTGTAGGAGCCGATGTCCTGCGCCGTGTAGACGGCGTCGAAGGTGACGCCGAGTTTCTCGTTGCTGCGGGCGAAGCTGGCGCGGTCCACGTTGGAGAGGATGACGAGCTTGTAGAACTTCTGCAGGTATTGCAGCGCCGAGGCCGAGTCGGGAAAGGCCGGCCAGTCGCCGACAGACTGGCCGAAGCGCCTGTCCTCCTCGTCGCTCGTGGGAATGCCCCATTCCTCCGCGATGCGCCGATGCACGCGGGCCAGCAGGTCCGAGTAGATCATGTCGGGCGTCTCGGCCTCCTGGCTGCTTTCGTGCCGCGCGAAGGTCTCGAGCACCTCGTCGCGCGAGTGGGGGACGCCGCCTTTTGCCACCAGCGGCTGCAGCGCCGTGTGGATGCCACTCTCCCAGTCGATGAGCGTGCCATAGCAGTCGAAGGTCAGCACCTTGAAGTCGGTCAGTTTCATGGGGCACTCCGCTCTTGGCCGCTGTGCAGGCACGGGTTGACGATCGGCAGAAGGTTAGGGGCAGGCGCGCACGCACGCTCGCCGCAGGCATGGCACGCGCGCGGCATGATGTGCCGAAACTGCGCCGAAAATGGCATCAATTGCCGTGGTGCCCATCGCCATCTCACGCCGCATCGCGGCCGGCCGGGGACATGGCACCTCGCGCGCAGTCGGCAAGGCGCGCGAGGGCGGCGGACACATGGGCGTCGCGCCGCCGCACCAGCACGGTTACAGCGCGGGCGCTGTCCGGGGGCAGGGCATGGATTGCGATCCGTCCGGCGGCGCGGGCCGGCTCCACCACGGCGCGCGGCAGCAGGCTGATGCCGATGCCGGCCGCCACGCAGCCGATGATGCCGTCGAGTGTGCCGAACTCGAGGTAGCGGGTCTCGGCAACGCCGGCCGCCGCGACGAGCGCCTCGAAGCGTCGGCGGTAGCTGCAGCCGGACCGGAACACGATGAGCTTGTTTCCTTCCAGGGCCGGAGCGTCCGGGGTGGAAGACAGCCAGCGCGGCGGCCCCTGCCAGGGCGCCGTGACGAGAACGAGCTCCTCCTCCACCATGGGCTCGGCCACGAGCGCCGCGTGCGCCACGGGGCCTACGACGAAGGCGGCGGCGAGGTCTCCATCGAGTACCTTGCGGATCAGGTCCTCGCTCGTCCCGGTCTCGACATGCAGGTCGACCCGCGGGCAGGCGCGGGCGAAGGCGGCGAGGACGGGTGGAAGGCGCAGCGCCGCCGTCGTCTCCAGCGAGCCGATGCGCAGCAGGCCGGAAGGGTTGGCGCGGTCGTCGCGCACTGCCTCGCGCGCTTCCGCGAGCAGCTGCGCGATGCGCAGCGCATAGGGCATCAGGCGCTCGCCGGCTGGCGTCAGGCGTACGCCACGGCTGTGCCGGGTGAAGAGCGCCTGGCCGATCTCCGCCTCGAGCGCCTGGATGCGGGCCGTGACGTTGGACTGGACCGTGTTGAGCGCCACCGCAGCGCGCCCGATGCCGCCGTGGCGGGCCGCGGCGAGAAAGAAGGCGAGATCGCTGCTGTTCATGACGGACGACCCAAGGCATCTCCTTGCAAGATGCCTTGCAGTTCAATCCATCACACAAGAGGCGTCAACCGCGCCCGCTCTCAGGCCTCGCCGCTGGTGCGCGCCATGGCCAGGCGGTCACGCCGGCGCACGCGCACGATCACCTCGACGTCGCGCAGCTCGAAATGCGGGGGCAGGTTCGGCACCACCTTCACGTCGAGCTCGCCTGGCGGGATGTCGACCAGTTCCTGCTCGTCCTCGATGAAGTAGTGGTTATGGTCGCTGACATTGGTGTCAAAGTAGCTCTTGGTGCCATCGAGGGCGAGCTGCTTGAGCAGCCCCGCTTCCGTGAACTGGTGCAGGGTGTTGTAGACCGTGGCGAGCGACACGGCAGCCTTGGCGCGGGTCGCCTCCTCGTAGAGCATCTCGGCCGAGACGTGGCGGTGGCCCTTGGCGAAGAGCAGCCAGCCCAGCATCAGGCGCTGGCGTGTGGGCCGCAGGCCGACCTTGCGCAGGCGCTCGCGAATGTCGTGGAAGGCGCAACCCGCCATGGGGGAGCGGGGGGCACGGTCGAGCATGGCGCGCAGGTTGATGTCGCCGGCTGTGCCGCGATCACCCATCGTCCGCTGCTGGTCCGCCATGACACTCCCTCCGATACAAATACACACTTGCCGGAAACAGCCACTGAGAGCTCCTTACTGATCATGTTTCGGCAAGTCAAACGCGGAACAGCAGCATTCTGGCACAGATATTAATGTTTTTAATCATTCTAAATTCAAGATCTGCGCCTTGTCACTGAAATAACAGCGAGATCGTTGCAGGCCGGCTGGCGCATGACGTCAGCTGGCGGGAGCAATGCGTGCAGCGCAGAACTTGAATTCGGGAATCTTGCCGAAGGGATCGAGCTGCGGGTTGGTGAGCACGTTCGCCGGTGCCTCGCCGTAGCAGAAGGGAATGAAGATCATGCCCTCGGCCACCTGCCGGTCGGCCATCAGGCGCAGGGTGATGGCGCCGCGCCGGGTCTCGACGCGCACCATCTCCCCGGCCGTGAGGCCCTGCCTGTCGATCTCGCCGGGATGCATGGCCACCATGGCCTCGGGCTCGATGGCGTCGAGCACGGTCGAGCGGCGGGACATGGAGCCAGTGTGCCAGTGCTCCAGAAGCCGGCCTGTCGTCAGGACGAGGGGGAATTCCGCATCCGGCAGTTCGTCGGGCGGGGAAAGGTCCGCTGGCACCAGCCGTGCCCGCCCATCCTTCGTTGGATAGCCGCGGGCGAAGAGGATTTCCGTGCCCGGCGCGTCGTCCGCCGGCGCCGGATAGGTCACAGAGCCTTCCCGCACCACGCGCTCCCACGAGATGTGGGCGAGGGAGGGCATCACAGAGCGCATCTCCTCGTAGACATCGCCGACGCCGCCATAGGTCCAGCCGAGGCCGAGGCGGTTGGCAATCTCGATGATGAGCTCGAGATCCTGCCGCGCCTGGCCGGGCAGTGGCACGGCAGGCCGGCCGAGCTGCACCTGCCGGTTGGTGTTGGTGTAGGTGCCGAGCTTCTCGGCATGGGCCGAGGCCGGCAGCACCACGTCGGCGTGCCAGGCGGTCTCCGTGAGGAAGATGTCTTGCACCACGAGGTGCTCGAGTTTGGCCAGCGCGGCGCGGGCGTGGAGCTGGTCCGGGTCGGACATCGCCGGGTTCTCGCCCATGATGTACATGCCCCGGATGGTGCCCTCGTGGATGGCGTCGATGATCTCCACCACGGTCAGGCCTCGCACCGGGTCGAGCGGACGGCCCCACAGGTCCTCGAAGCGGGCCCGCACGTGCGGATCGGCCACGCTCTGGTAGTCGGGGAAGACCATGGGGATCAGCCCGGCGTCGGACGCGCCCTGCACGTTGTTCTGGCCGCGCAGCGGGTGGAGGCCGGTGCCCGGCCGGCCGATCTGCCCGGTGATGAGCGCAAGCGCGATGAGGCAGCGCGCATTGTCCGTGCCGTGCACGTGCTGCGACACGCCCATGCCCCAGAAGATGATGGAGCGCTCGGAGCGCGCATAGGTGCGCGCCACGGTGCGGATCGTCTCGGCCGGAATGCCGCAGACGGGCTCCATCGCCTCGGGGGTGAAGGCGGCGACCTTCTCCTTGAGGGCGGCGAAGCCGTCCACGTGACCCTGGATGTACTGCTCGTCGTAGAGCCTCTCTGTCACGATGACGTTGAGCATCGCATTGAGCAGGGCGACGTCCGTGCCGGGCTTGAAGCGCAGGGCGTGGGTTGCATGGCGCATCAGGTCCTGCCCGCGCGGGTCGGCGACGATCAGCGTGGCGCCGCGTTTGGCCGCCTGCTTGAAGTAGGTGGCGGCGACCGGGTGGTTCTGCGCCGGTCGTGCGCCGATGACGAAGATGCAGTCCGCCTCCAGCGCCGCGGTGAAGGGGGCGGAGACGGCGGCAGAGCCGACGCCTTCCATGAGGGCCGCCACCGAGGACGCATGGCAGAGCCGCGTGCAGTGGTCGACGTTGTTGGTGCCGAAGCCCTGCCGCACCAGCTTCTGGAACAGATAGGCCTCCTCGTTGGAGCCCTTGGCCGAGCCGAAGCCGGCGAGCGTGGAGGGGCCGTGACTGTCGCGGATGCGCCTGAGGCCAGCCGCCGCCTTCTCCAGCGCCTCCTCCCACGACGCCTCGCGGAAGACGGCCCAGGGATTGGCAGGGTCCACCACGATGTCGCCGCGCTTGGGCGCATCCTCGCGCCGCACCAGCGGTACCGTGAGCCGGTGCGGGTGGCGGATGTAGTCGTGGCCGAAGCGGCCCTTCACGCACAGGCGGTTCTCGTTGGCCGGTCCGTTGCGCCCATCCACCTGTACGATGACATCGTCCTTCACGGCCACACGCGTCAGGCAGCCGACGCCGCACCACGGACAGACGCTGTCGACATACCGGTCGGGCACCACGGTGCGGCGGCGCGCCTGCGCGTCCATCAGGGATTTTTCGAAGAGCGCCCCCGTGGGACAGGCCTGCACGCATTCCCCGCAGGCGACGCAGGTCGAGGCGCCCATCGGCTCGGCAATGTCAAACACGGGGCGCGTCTCGAGCCCACGGAAGGCCATGCCGATGACGTCGTTGACCTGCACCTCGCGGCAGGCGCGCGCGCACAGGCCGCAGGCGATGCACGCATCGAGGTTGACGGCGATGGCGGGGTGGCTCGCATCGTGCAGGCCAGGGGCGGCGAGCGCCTGCGCGCAGGCGTGCCCGCCCGCGCCATGCTCGGTGCGCCCGTTGGCAAAACGGCTGCTCGTGACGCCAACGCGCTCGGCCCATTGCCACAGGGGGGCCTCCGGATCGGGCGCCGCCTCGCGCTCCGGCAGGTCGGCCAGCAGCAGCTCAAAGACCATGCGACGCGCCTTCTCGGCGCGCTCGGAGGCCGAGTGCACCACCATGCCCGGCGCCGGCTTGCGGATGCAGGAGGCGGCGAGCACACGCTCACCATCGATCTCCACCATGCAGGCACGGCAGTTGCCATCGGGCCGGTAGCCGGGCTGCGGCAGGTGGCAGAGGTGGGGGATGTCCGTTCCCGCGCGCCTCGCGGCCTGCCAGATGGTCTCGCCCGGCAGGGCCGTGATCTCGCGCCCGTCGAGCGTGAAGCGGATCGGCTCCTTCGCCTCGCTCATCGTGCTGCTCCTGCGGCGCCGTCGAAGAAGTTGAGGATCGAGCGCACCGGGTTGGGGGCCGCCTGGCCGAGGCCGCAGATGGAGGCGTCGCGCATCGCGGTGCAGAGATCCTCCATCAGGCTGCGGTCCCAGTCGCCGGCTTCCATCAGGCGCACCATCTTGTCCGTGCCGGCGCGGCAGGGCGTGCACTGGCCACAGCTCTCGGCCCGGAAGAACCGCATGAGGTTCAGCGCCACGGCCCTGAGGTCGTCCTTGTCGGAGAGCACGATGACAGCGTGGCTGCCGACGAAGGCTCCGTGCGTGTCGAGCACGCCGAAGTCGAGCGGCACGTCGGCGAGCGCGGCGGGCAGGATCCCGCCGGAGGCTCCGCCCGGCAGGTAGGCGACGAATTCGTGCCCCTCGGCCATGCCGCCGCAGAATTCGTCGATCAGCTCGCGCGCGGTGATGCCCGCTGGCGCAACCTTGACGCCGGGCTCGCGCACGCGGCCGGAGACGGAGAAGGAGCGCAGTCCCCTGTGCCCACGCCGGCCCTGGGCCGTGAACCAGTCGACGCCGCGTGAGAGGATCTCGGGGATCCAGACCAGCGTCTCGACATTGTGGTTCAGTGTCGGGCGGCCGAAGAGGCCCACCTCGGCGATGTAGGGCGGCCGGTGGCGCGGCAGGCCGCGCTTGCCCTCGATCGATTCGATCATCGCCGACTCCTCGCCGCAGATGTAGGCGCCGGCGCCGCGTCTCAGCTCGACGAAGCCGGGGGCGACGAGCCCGGCGCCCTCAAGCGCCGCGATCTCGCGCTTCAGGATCTCCCGCACAGCCGGATATTCGTCGCGCAGGTAGATGTAGATGCGCTCGACGCCGACCGCCCAGGCGGCGATGAGCATGCCTTCGAGCATGCGGTGCGGGGTGCGCTCCAGCCACCAGCGGTCCTTGAAGGTGCCGGGCTCGCCCTCGTCGGCGTTCACCGTCATCAGCCGCGGGGCCGGCTGCGCGGCCACCGCTGCCCACTTGCGCCCGGCAGGAAAGCCGGCGCCGCCGAGCCCGCGCAAGCCCGCATCCGACAGCGCGGCGATCACCTCCTCGCGGCTCCTCGCGCCGCTCTGGCAGGATACAAAAGCGCCGTATCCGCCGGCCGCGAGGCAGGCGCCGAGCGTCTCGTAGTCCGGCACCTGCACATCGGTGGCCCCTTCGGCCGCCAGCGCGGCGACCTTCTCCGCCGTCGCGTGGTCGACCGGCCGCTGTCCCACCTGAGCCGCGGGCGCCGCAGCGCAGCGGCCGATGCAGGGCGCGCGCACGATGCGCACCTGGCGCGGATCGACCATATCGGCGAGGGCCGCCGCCAGCGTCTCGGCGCCGGCCATCATGCAGGAGATGCTGTCGCAGACACGGACGGTGACCGGCGGCAGGTCCGGCGCGTCATCGGCCACGACGTCGAAGTGGTGATAGAAGCTCGCGACCTCGTAGACCTCGGCCTGGGCGAGGCCCATGTGAGTGGCGAGCGCGTGGAGGTGGCGCGGACGCAGCGCGCCGAAACGGTCCTGCAGCAGGTGAAGGTATTCGATCAGCCGGTCGCGCCGCGGCGGGGCATCGGGAACGAGGGCGCGCACCTCGGCGAGCGCGGCCTCGTCGATGGGCCGGCCCTTGCCGACACTTGCCCGGCCCTTGCTGCGGGGCCGCATTACCGCTTCCTGCTCGCTCATACCCTCTCGCTCGCCTGGCGCTTCCGGTCGTCGGGGCCCTCGTGGGGGCCACTTTTTGGTGCGATTCCAGACTGGTAGCACGCCGACGGGGCGAGATCACGATTCTCCTTGGGAACCCGGGTGCGAGCCCGGCGCACTGCCCGTTGTCCGTCGGTGCCGACAGCGGCTGCGAGATGGTCAGGGCTTGCCGGGCCATTATGCCAGGCCATAAATGCCGGCGCGATGAAAGGGGGAGGGCGCGCGGGCAGGGGCCATGCAGATACATTTACTCGACGGCCTCGATCCTGTGGATGCCGCGGCCCGGCTCGCGCCGCTCGGACACCTGACCTTCCTCGACAGTGCCCGCGACGGCCCGCTCGGTCGCCATGCCTATGTGGCGGCCGATCCGTTCGGTGTCTTTTCGGTGCGTGACGCGCGCTGCTTCTGGGACGGGCAAGAACTCGACGAAGCCTTCGTGCCGGCGCTTAAGGCGCGCCTTGCTGCCTTCCGGCAGGAACGGCGGGCGGGCCTGCCCCCGTTCCAGGGCGGAGCGGCAGGTTTCCTCGCCTATGACCTTGCCCGCGTTTTCGAGCGGCTTCCGCCGCCAGCTGCCGGGGCGGGTGCGGTTCCCGAGGCGATGCTGCCCTTCTACGACGTGGTGCTTGCCTTCGATCTCGCCGCCTCGCGCGCCTTCCTCGTCTCCACCGGCTGGCCGGAGGCCGACCCTGCCTTGCGCGAGCGGCGGGCGACGCGACGCGCCGAGGCCTTCCTCGAGCACCTGCGGAAGCCGCCGCCGCCGGCGCGCGACAACCCGGCCATCTCCCACGGGGCCTGGAAGGCCGACTTCTCGCGCGCCGACTATCTTGCGGTCGTGTGTCGCACCATCGACTACATCCTGGCAGGCGATATCTTCCAGGCGTGCCTTGCACAGCGCTTCGAGGCGCCCCTGCCGCCGGGCTTCGACGGCTGGGCCTTCTACCGGCGCCTGCGCACGGTCAATGCCGCGCCGTTCGGCGCCTGGCTCGACTACGGCGAGGTCAAGGTCGCCTCCTCCTCACCCGAGCGGTTCCTGCGGCTCGAGACCGGCATCGTCGAGACGCGGCCGATCAAGGGCACGGCCCCGCGCAGCCCCGATCCGCAGGAGGATGCGGCGCTGGCAGCCGCGCTCGCCGCATCCGAGAAGGACCGGGCCGAGAACCTGATGATCGTCGATCTCCTGCGCAACGACCTCTCGCGCGTCTGCCGGCCGGGCAGCGTGCGCGAGCCGGCGCTGTGCGTGCTGGAGAGCTATGCGAGCGTGCACCACCTCGTCTCGACGGTGACGGGCGAGCTCGAGCCGGGGCGCGACGCCGTCGATCTCATCGCCGCGACTTTCCCGGGTGGCTCGATCTCCGGCGCGCCGAAGATCCGGGCCATGGAGATCATCGCCGAGCTGGAGCAGCATGCCCGTGGCATCTTCTGCGGCGCCATCGGCTACATCGGCTTCTCCGGCGACATGGACCTCAACATTGCCATCCGCACGGTGACGCTGGCCGGCGGCAAGGCGGTGGTGCAGGCCGGCGGCGGCATCACCATGCTGTCCGAGCCGGAGGCGGAATACGAGGAAACGATGGTGAAGGCTGGCCGCCTCTTCGAGGCCTTCGCCGGCGCGTCGACGGGCGGGGCGGCGTGATGATCATCGTCGTCGACAACTATGATTCCTTCGTCTTCAACATTGCGCGCTACCTGCGCGAGCTGGGCTGCACGGTGACGGTGGTGCGCAACGATGCAGTGGACGTCGCAGGGCTCGCCGCCATGCAGCCCGCCGCGATCGTCCTCTCGCCGGGGCCGTGCACGCCGGCGGAGGCAGGCATCTCCCGCGATGTCGTGCGCGCCTTTTCCGGGCAGGTGCCGCTGCTCGGCATCTGCCTCGGACACCAGTGCATCGGCGAGGTCTTCGGCGGGCGAGTGGTGCGTGCCCGCGTGCCGATGCACGGGCGGGCGGGGCCGGTGCTGCACACGGGGGAGGGGCTTTTCGCCGGCATGCCGCAACCGCTCGCAGCCGGCCGCTACCACTCCCTCATCGTCGAGCTCGACGACGAATCCGGGCCGCTGCGCGTCACGGCGCGCTCGCCGGAGGGCGAGATCATGGCGCTGGCCCACCGCTCGCATCCCACCTATGGCATCCAGTTCCATCCCGAATCCGTGCTCACGCCACAGGGCAAGGCGCTGCTCGCCAATTTCCTCGCCTGCGCGGAGCGGTGCGCCTGCAGCAGGGAGAAGCCATGTTCGTCCTGAACGGCGAGATCCATGACGGCACGACGGCCGTGTTCGACCCCAGCGACCGCGGCCTGACGCTCGGCGACGGCCTGTTCGAGACCATCCTCGTCGTTGCCGGCCGTCCCTTCATGCTGGACCAGCATCTCGACCGGCTCGCCGCTGCGGCGGCCGAGTTGCGCCTGCCGGTGGCGCGCGAGGCGCTGGCCGGCGCCGTCGCACGGCTCGCCGCCGCCGCGGGAGGCGGCGACCACGCGCTGCGCCTTTCGGTGACGCGCGGGCCCGGCGCCCGCGGACTGCGCATTCCCGCCGATGCGAGGCCGAGCGTCCTTGCCACCATCGCGCCGTGGCGGCCCTCGATGGCCTTCACCTCTGTCACGCTCGCCCGCGTCGGCATCCGCCGCAACGAGACCTCGCCTCTGTCGCGGATGAAGACCCTCGCCTATCTCGACAACGTGCTGGCGCTGGAAGAGGCGGCGGCCGGCGGTGCGGACGACGCCCTCGTCCTCAACACAGCCGGGCGTGTGGCGGCAACGAGCATGGCCAATCTCTTCGTGCTGCGCGGCAGCGACCTGATGACCCCGCCCGTTGCGGATGGCGTCCTGCCGGGCACGCTGCGGGCGCTTTTCCTCACCCGGGCGGGGGAGGCGGGGCTCGTGGCGCGCGAGGCCTCCCTGGGGCCGGATGATCTCTTCACGGCCGATGCCGTCCTCGCCACCAACAGCCTGCGTCTCGTCATGGAGGTGGCGGCGATCGACGGGCGGGCCCTGCCGCGCCGCGCCGAGGCGGCGGTGGCGGCGCTGCGCGGGCTGGTCCGCGGCGCCATTGCCGCCGCCTGTGGTCGCGATCCCTTCGCCGCCGGTGCCACCGCGGGATGACACGAGGTCCCGTAAGGGGTTATGCTGCGACAGCCGGTCGCGGCTCGACGTGACCAGCGCATCGGGGGCAGCGCCATTCGGGCTCGCGACCGCCACGTTTTGCGGAGGCAGAGCCATGGTGTTCCATGTCATTTCCGGGCCCCACGAAGACGTACACGTTCCGGCCGTTCGCAAGATCACGGTCGCAGACATCTGGCAGGCGCTCGCGCGCGGGCTCGACGACTTTCGGGAAATGCCCAGCCATCTGCCCTTCCTCATCGTCATCTACCCCGTGATGGGGCTGCTGCTCGGCCGGGCGACCTACGACAACAACCTGATGCCGCTGGTCTATCCACTCATCAGCGGCTTCGCTCTGGTCGGCCCCTTCGCCGCCATTGGCCTCTATGAAATGAGCAAGCGGCGCGAGCAGGGCCTCGACACATCGTGGAAGCACGCCTTCGACGTGCTGCGCTCGCCCTCCATCTGGGCCATCGGCGCGCTGGCGGTGGCGCTCATGGTGATCTTCTTCGCCTGGGTCGCCACGGCGCATGCCATCTACCAGTCCATCTTCGGCATCGACGCGCCCAAGCCCATAGGCGAGTTCTTGTCCACGATCCTCGGCACACCCGAGGGCCTGCGCCTCTTCGTCATCGGCAACATCGTGGGACTCGGCTTCGCCCTCGTCGTGCTGCTGCTCAGCGCCATCTCCTTCCCCATGCTGGTCGACCGGGACGTGGGAGCGGCCGTAGCCGTGGCGACGTCGATCAAGGCCGCGCTCGTCAATCCGGTCCCCATCCTCGTCTGGGGGCTCGTGGTGGCACTCGGCCTGCTCGCCGGGGCGCTGCCGGCCTTCGTCGGCCTTGCCGTGGTCCTGCCAGTGCTGGGCCACGCGACCTGGCATCTCTACCGCAGGCTGGTGGTGTGAACGCATCGCAGGGCCGACACTCCCTGCGAGAGGAAAGGCGTCGGAAGCCGTTTGACCCTGTAGCGGCTACAGGGATTATGGTGTCAGCCTGACCAGAAACGGACAGGCCCATGCACACCGGCTTCCACTCCACCGCGCACCCGCCTGCGGAGGCGGGCGGCTGCTGCGGCCACCACCACGCCTACGACGGGCACCACGATCATGCCACGGCTGCCGCGGAGCCCTCGCCGGCGGCCTTCACGTGGCGCGTCGAGGGGATGGACTGCGCAAGCTGCGTCGCCACCATCGACAAGGCCCTGTCGCGTCTGCCGGGCATCTCCGGCGTCAGCGTCTCGCTCGCGAGGGAAACGGTCTCCCTCGACCTGAACGGCGACACGACGGCCGGCGAGATCGAGGCGCTGCTCGGGCGCCTCGGCTATCGCGCGTCCCGGCTCGGCTCGCCTGCGGGAAGCGGGGCAGGGGCCGTCGCGCCCCGGCCGGCCGGTTCACCGCCGTGGTGGACGACCAGCAAGGGCCGCATCGCCACTGCAGCCGGGCTGCTCCTCGTGGTCGCCTATGGCATAGGGCTTCTCGACGCGCGCCTTGCCGACGCCGCCTTCGCCGTGGCGAGCCTCGTCGCAGCCGCGCCCGTTGCCCTCACCGCATTGCGCAAGGCCGCGGCCGGTGCGCCGATGACCATCGAGATGCTGATGACGGTGGCCGTCGCCGGCGCGCTCGTCATCGGTGCGGTGGAGGAGGCGGCCATCGTCGTCTTCCTGTTTTGCATCGGCGAGGTGCTGGAAGGCGTGGCGGCCGAGAAGGCCCGCTCCGGCATCCGCGCCCTTGCCGCGCTCGTCCCGCAGACGGCCCGGCGGGAGGTCGGCGGGCGGCTTGAGGAGGTTCCGGCGGAGGCTCTCGCCGTCGGCGATGTCGTGCTGGTAAGGCCCGGCGACAGGGTGCCGGCCGATGGCGTCATCCTCGAGGGGCACTCGAGCCTCGACGAATCGCCGATCACCGGCGAATCCGTGCCCGTTGCCAAGGGGCCGGGGGACAAGGTCTTTGCCGGTGCAGTCAACGCCGAGGCGGCCCTGCGCGTGAGCGTGGAGGCGGCGGCGGCGGACAATCTCATCGCCCGCATCGTCCACCTTGTGGAGGAGGCGCAGGACGCAAGGGCGCCCACCGCGCGCTTCATCGACGCGTTCGCCCGTTGGTATATGCCGCTCGTGGTGGCGCTCGCCGTCGCGGTGGCCGTCGCGCCGCCGCTGCTCGCGGGCGGGGACTGGACCACATGGATCTATCGCGGCCTGGCGCTGCTGCTCATCGGCTGCCCCTGCGCGCTCGTCATCTCGGTACCGGCGGCCATGGCCTCGGCCCTCTCCTCGGCGGCGCGCAACGGCCTGCTGGTCAAGGGCGGCGCCGTCATCGAGCGGCTGGCGGGCATCGATACCGTCGCCTTCGACAAGACGGGGACGCTGACCGTCGGCCGCCCCGCAGTCACCGACGTGCTGCCGCTCGGCACACATGACACGGCCCGTCTCCTCGCGCTCGCCGCGGCGGTTGAGCGCGGTTCCAGCCACCCGCTCGCGGCGGCCATCGCCGCCCGCGCGGCGCAGCAGGGCGTGGAGCCGCCAGCGGCCTCGGACGTGCGTGCCCTGCCCGGCAAGGGCATGGAGGGGACGGTGGACGGCCTGTCCGTCTTCGTCGGCGCGCCGTCCTTCGCCGCCGAGCGGGCGCAGCTCGACGAGAGCGTGCGTGCGTCGGTCGAGGCGCTGGAGGGAGCGGGCAAGACCGTCGTCGTCGTTGTGGCCGGCGGCGAGGCCGCGGGCCTCGTCGCCCTGCGCGACGAGCCACGGGCGGATGCCGGCGAGGCAGTGGCGGAACTCGCTGCGCTCGGCGTCGGCAGCGTCATGCTGAGCGGCGATAATCCGCGCACGGCGGCGGCCATTGGCAATGCGCTGGGCGTCGAGGCGCGGGGCGGCATGCTGCCGGCCGACAAGGCCGTGGCCATCGGCGAACTCGCCGCCCGGCGGCGCATCGCCATGGTCGGCGACGGCATCAACGATGCGCCGGCTCTGGCGCGGGCCCATGTCGGCATCGCCATGGGGGGAGGGAGCGACGTGGCGCTCGAAACGGCCGACGCGGCCCTGTTGCACGACCGCGTGCGCGACGTGCCGGTGCTGCTGCGCCTTGCGCGCGCGACCATGGCCAACGTGCGCCAGAACATCGCCGTCGCCCTGGGGCTCAAGGTGCTCTTTCTCGTTACCACCGTGGTCGGTGCGACAGGACTGTGGATGGCCATCCTGGCGGACACCGGCGCGACCGTGCTCGTCACGCTTAACGCGCTGCGGCTGCTGGCCTTCTTCCGCCATGCATGACGCGGGCCTTGCGGGCGGCGGTCAGCAAGGCTGGGTCAGCGCAAGGCCGCAGCCATCCAGAAAGCGCAGCATCTTCTCGCGCCAGGGGGTCGTGTCGATGCGGCGCCCGGCGAGCCAGGCGGGGTCGTAATAGGTGGAGCTATAGCGCTCGCCTGCGTCGCACAGCAGCGTGACGACGGAGCCCCTGAGGCCGGCCGTCATCATTTCGCTGACGATGGTGGCGACGGCCCACATGTTTGTGCCCGTGGAACCGCCGACCCGCCGGCCAAGAAGCTCGCTCGTCACCTGCATGGCGGCGATGCTCGCCGCATCGGGCACGGCGATCATCCGGTCCACCACCTCGGGGACGAAGGAGGGCTCGACGCGAGGCCGGCCGATGCCCTCGATGATGCTGTCGCAGCGGTCGAGCTCGGTGATCGACCGGTCGGCATAGTGCCGGTGGAAGACGGAGCCCTCGGGATCCGCCACGCACAGCCGCGTCGCGTACTTCTGGTAGCGGATGTAGCGGCCGAGCGTCGCCGAGGTGCCGCCGGTGCCGGCGCCGCACACGAGCCAGACCGGAATGGGCGAGGGCTCGAGACGCATCTGCGTGAAGATGGATTCGGCGATGTTGTTGTTGCCGCGCCAGTCTGTCGCCCGCTCGGCATAGGTGAACTGGTCGAGATAGTGGCCGCCGGTCTCGATGGCGAGGCGGCGCGCCGTCTCGTAGACCGCCTTCGGATCGTCGACGAAATGGCTCTCGCCGCCGTGGAAGGCGATGGCGGCCACCTTCTCCGGCGAGGTGGAGCGCGGCATCACCGCGATGAAGCGCAGGCCGAGGAGCCGGGCGAAATAGGCTTCCGACACGGCGGTCGAGCCGCTGGAGGCCTCGACCAGCGTCGTCGTGGGACCGATCTGCCCGTTGCAGAGGCCGTAGAGGATAAGCGAGCGGGCGAGCCGGTGCTTGAGGCTGCCGGTCGGATGGCTCGATTCGTCCTTCAGGTAAAGCGTGATGCCCGGCGCCTTGGGCAGGTCGAGCCGCACCAGATGCGTGTCGGCCGAGCGGTTGAAGTCCGCCTCGATGCGGGCAATCGCCTCGTTGAGCCAGGCGCGGTCACTGGTCTTTGCCGCGGCGGCTTGCGGGAATTCGTCGGCAGGAAGGGTTCTCATGCCCGCAGGCTAGCAGCGCCTGTGCGCAATGGGTTTGCTTTGTCGTGTCCGTCCTTCGCCTCCTGGGAGAAAGATTTTTCCGGCAAGCCCGCCTTTGCGAGGCTGGCTTTGCGGCCAAAAAAACCGGCCGGATGCGGGCATCCGGCCGGCGTCGCTGAAGGCTGCGCCTTTTCGGCGCTTGTCAGACCCCCCCTCTGGGTCTTCAGGCGAATCAAAGCATCAACCGTGCCAAATGCAAAGGGCCAGCAAATGCCGGGGGGCCTTGCTTCAACCGGGCGGGAAGACGCCGGCTGGCGCCCGAAAAGGCGCCAATGTGTGCTGCCGCTGCACAATGCGGCGGCAGGCGGGGCAACAGGAGGCCAGGGTCAGCTCAGCATCTGGGTGTCGCCGCAGATGGAGATAGCCTGGCCGGAAATGGTGCGCCCGCGGGGGCTCGCGAGGAAGACGATCTGGTCCGCGATCTGCTGGGGCGTGACGTATTCCTTGATGGAGGTGAAGGAGAAGGCGCGCTCCTCCATCTCCCTGAAGCTCAGGCCGCGCTGCTGCGCCTTTGCCTCGAGCACGCGCCGCTGCCGGTCGCCCGCGACGAGCCCCGGCAGGATGGCATTGACGCGGATGCGATCCTCCCCGAGCTCGATGGAGAGCGATTTCGTGAAGCCGATGACGCCCCATTTGGCGGCGGCATAGGGCGAGCGCAGTGCGAAGCCGAGGCGCCCCGCCACCGAGGCGATGTTGATGATGGAAGCGTTGCTGCTGCGCCGAAGGTAAGGCACCGCGAGGCGCGCGCAGTTGAACTGGCCGGTGAGGCACACGGCGACGCAGCGGTCCCAGTCCTCCGGGTTGATCTCGTCCACCTTGCCCGTCGGCCCGGCGATCCCGGCGTTGTTGACGAGCACGTCGAGCCCGCCGAGCGCGGCAATAGCCTCGTCGAACAGGCGCGCCACCGCGGCCCGGTCCGCGACGTCGCACACCGAACGGGTCAGCGCCGGGTCGGTCTTCGCCAGCGCGTCGAGCGCTTCCTTATCGACGTCGCACACATGCACCCGGGCGCCCTCGCGCACGAAGGCCCGGGCGATTTCGAGGCCAATGCCGTTCGCGCCGGCCGTGACCAGCACGTTGAGGCCCCTGATGTTGAGATCCATTGCCCTCTCCGTTCCGTCCCTGTGGTTCTTCTTCAGTCGGCGAGCTGCCCGCGGGAGATGATGAACTCGGCCGCATTGCTGATGTCCTCGGCGATGGCGGCGCGCGCCGCAGCGCCATCCCTGGCGATGATGGCGGCGAGGGCTGCGGCGTGCCGCTCCCGCGCGCCGCCGCTCGCCAGCCGGTGCGGGTTGGCCCTGAGGTCGAGGTTGAGGATAGGGCCGACCTTCAGCCACAGCCCGCGGATGATCTCGACGAGGATCGGCGAGCGCGCCGCCTCGTAGATGGCGAAATGCAGGTTCTTGTTGAGCTCGACCGACAGCGGCGCGTCGGGCTTTTCAGCATAGCTCTCCCGCCGGAACGCCTCCTCGGCGCGGGCGATGGCGGCAAGATCCTCGTCGTTGCGCAGGAGAGCCGCCTGTTCTGCCGCATAGCCCTCGATCTCGATGCGCACGCGCGCGAGGTCACGGAACCGCTCCGTCGTCATGATCGGCACGCGCACGGCCCGGTTGGGCGTCACCTCGAGCGCCCCGTCAGCCACGAGCCGGCTCACCGCCTCGCGCACCGGCATCATCGAGACACCGAGCGCCTCTGCCGCGCCCCGGAGGGACAGCCTGTCGCCCGGCGCCAGCCGGCCGGACACGAGAAGCTCGCTGAGCTGGGCATAGGTGCGGTCACCCAGCGTTTGGCGGGTGAGCGGCGCGATCTCGTTGAGGGCGGGGGCGAGCGGCACGGGCAACCTCAAAAAGGACTCGACATCGGCCGAGATATGGGAAAACCTAACTGTGATCACAGATCACGGCAAGCTGCGAACGCGTCCGGTCAGAGATGCGGTGCTTGCGGGGCTTCGGCCCCGGTGACTGGGATGGCCGACGCCGCAGCGTCGGTCGAGGGGGATGGAAACGGCGCCGCATGCAGCGGCCAGAACCCAAGGGGGAGGTCATGACAACCAAGGATCATCTGTCCCGTCGCGGTCTGCTCAAAGGGGCGGCCGGCACGGCGCTCGTCGCCGGGCTCGGCATGCCGGCCATCGTGCGCGCACAGTCCGACGTCATCCGCTTCGGCCATCTCACGCCCCGCACGGGTTTCCTCGGCCCGCTCGGCGAATATGCCGTCATGGCCGCCGATCTGGCGGTGGAAGAGATCAACGCCTCCGGCGGCATCCTCGGTCGCAAGGTCGAGATCCTGAAGGAGGATTCGGTCAATCCACAAACCGCGTCCACCAAGGCTGAGCGCATGGTGGAGCGTGACAAGGTGGCGTGCATCATCGGCGAGATTTCCTCGGCCTCCTGCCTCACCATCGCCCAGGTCGCCCAGCGCACGAAGACGCTCTTCGTCAACACCGGCGGCAATTCCGACGCGCTGCGGGGCAAGGACTGCAAGCGCTTCATGTTCCATGTGGAGTCACAGAACTCCATGTACGTGAAATCGGTCGGCCGTTCCTTCTTGGAGGAGGGGCTGGTCAAGGGCAAGAAGTGGTATTCGCTCACTGCCGACTATGCCTTCGGGCACGACCTGCTCTCGGTCGCCAAGCGATTCATGGAGGCCAACGGCGGCGAGTTCGTGGGCGATGAACTCGTGCCGACCGACGCGACAGACTTCTCCGCCTATCTCATCAAGATCCGCTCGGCGAACCCGGACCTCGTGGTGCTCAACCTCGCCGGTGCGCAGATTACCAACTTCCTCAAGCAGTATGCCGAGTTCGGCCTCACCTTCCCCATCGGCGGCTTCGGCTTCGACACGGCGCTCGCCTGGGCAGCCGGGAAGGGCAACTTCGTGGGCACCTGGCCGGTGGTGTGGCACCACCTCCTCGAGACGCCCGGCTCGAAGGCCTTCACCGAGGCCTTCGTCAAGAAGTACGGCAAGCCGCCGGAAAACCAGGCCTGGGGCGAGTACGTCGCACTCAAGATCATTGCCCAGTCGATGAACGAGCTGAAGTCGACAGACTCCGAGAAGCTCGTCGAGCACTGGGAAAAGGGGGCGAAGTTCGACGTGCTGAAGACGCGCGAGGGCTACTTCCGCGACTTCGACCACCAGCTCATGCACGAGATGTACGCCATCACGGCGCTGCCGGCGGACAAGATCACCAACGAGTGGGACATCTTCACCTCCTCCGGCCCCGTGCCGGGGCCGAACGAGCCGCTCGACGCGATCGCAGCGACGCGCGAGGAGAACGCCTGCACCTTCCAGGCCTGAGTTTTCCTCTCTCATACCGGGGCCGGCGCGGCCGGCCCCGGTCACGCCATGTCGCGCGGGCTGGAGCTGTCCGTCCGCCCGCCCGCGGATGCCCGCCTCTTTCAAGAGCACGCCCTGGGATTCCGTGGCGCAGGGAGAGGGGAGGAGACGCCCCTTGCCGTAACGACCGCCGGAGCATGACCTCGTGACCTTCACGCTCTTTCTCCAGCAGGTGCTCAACGGCCTGCTCGACGGTGTGTACTACCTGCTCATCGCGCTCGGCCTGTCGCTGATCTTCTCGCTCGGCGGCATCGTCAACCTGGCGCACGGCGCCTTCTATGCCATCGGCGCCTATCTGACGCTCGTCCTGTCGCCCTACATCGGCTTCGGCGGTTCCTTCGTCGTCTCGCCGGTCGCAGTGGCGCTGCTCGGCGTACTCATCGAGCGTGTCCTGTTCACGCGCTTCTACCGCACCGATCCCATCTATTCGCTGCTGCTCACCTTCGGGCTCGCGATGGTCGCGGAGCAGGCGCTGCGCATGATCTTCGGCGCGCCGCCCCTGTCCTATTCCATCCCGCAGGCCTTGCGGGGGCAGGTGTTCATCGGCGATTTCATCTACTCCTTCTACCGCTCGATCCTGCTGCTCGTCGCCGTGGCCTGCGTTGCCGCGCTGTGGTTCCTGCTGCAGAAGACGGCCTTCGGCCGCGTCGTACGGGCGGGCGTACAGAATCCGGACATGGTGGGGGCGCTCGGCATCTCGCTGCAGCCCTACATGTCGGCCGTTGCGGCCCTTGGCATCGGCCTTGCCGGGCTCGCCGGCGTGTTGCTGGCGCCGATCTATTCCGTCCATCCCGCCATGGGGGCGGAGATCATCACGCCGGCCTTCGTCGTCGTCGTGATCGGCGGGCTCGGCTCCTTCTGGGGTGTCGTCGTCGCGGCAGTGCTCGTCGGCCTCGTCAAGGGCCTGATGGTGGCGTTCGGCTATTCCGCCGGCTCCACCGCCGCCATCTACCTCCTCATGTTCCTCGTCCTCCTGTTCAGGCCGCGTGGCCTGTTCGGCGAGCGCATCACCCGCTTCGAGTGAGGCGCATCAGATGAAGCGATATTCCCCGCTCGTCATCGCAGCCGTCGGGCTCCTCGCCCTGCCGCCCGTGCTGCTGGCGCTTGGCCTCACCATGACCTCGGCGGCGGAGGTGGTCATCTTCGCCATCGCCTGCATGGCGCTGAACATCCTGGCCGGCCACACCGGGCTCATCTCCTTCGGCCACGGGGCCTGGTTCGGCATGGCGGCCTACATCGCCGGCATCGCCCAGCGCGAGCTCTTTCCAGGCTCGTTCGTGGCGCCCGTCCTCCTCGGCCTCGGTGCCGTGCTCGTCGTCTCGACGGTGTTCGGCTATCTCATCCTGCGCCGCCGCGGCGTCTATTTCTCGCTGATGACGCTGGCGCTTGCCGCCATGCTCTATGTCGTCGCCTTCCGCTGGACGGAGGTGACCGGCGGCGAGAACGGGCTCGGGGGCATCACGCGCCCGCAGTGGTTCGGCATCGACTTCGAGAGTTCCACCGCCTGGTACTGGTTCGTGGCTGCGGTCGGCTTCCTCGTGGTCGTGCTGCTGTGGCGCTTCCACAACTCGCCTGTCGGCACCGTGCTCGTCGCTATCCGCGAGAACGAGCAGCGCGCGCGTTTCCTCGGCTACGCGACGAACCGCTACAAGCTCATCGCCTTCGTCGTCTCGGCGGTCATCACCGGCCTTGCCGGCATGCTGCTGCTCTACAAGAACCGCATGACCTCGGCCGAGCCGCTGTCGGTGGCCTTTTCCGGCGAGCTGCTTGCCATGGTCGTCATCGGAGGGATGCGCAGCTTCCTCGGGCCTGCGCTCGGGGCGCTGTTCTTCATCCTCTTCCGCGAGTTCCTGTCGATCTACACAGAGAACTGGCTGTTCTGGTTCGGCCTGCTCTTCGTCGCCTTCATCGTCTTTTCGCCCACCGGCCTCATCGGCATCGGCGAGCGTGTTCTCGCGCCCTTCCGCAGGAAGGCGGAGGAGGCCGCCGCGATGGCATCGCGCAAGGTGGAGGACCTGCCGCTGCCAGACTTCCTGAAGCCCGCCGAACAGTCGGACGGCGCACTGCTCGAGGCGCGCGGCGTCGTCAAGCACTTCGGCGGGATCAAGGCCGTCCAGGGCCTCGACATCGCCGTCAGGGACCGCACCCTGCACGCGCTCATCGGCCCCAATGGCGCCGGCAAGACAACGGCCTTCAACCTGCTGTCGGGCATGTACGTGCCGGACGAGGGCACCATCACGCTCGCCGGGCGCTCCATCGCCGGCATGGCGCCGGAGAAGATCTGCCGCGCCGGCATCGGCCGCTCGTTCCAGATCACCAACCTCTTCCCGGCGCTCAGTGTGGAGGAGAACATCCGCCTTGCCGTCCAGGCGCGCCACCCGGCGCGGTTCAACCTGTTCCGGCAGGCGCACGCGATCGAGGACATCAACCGCGAGACGACCGAGCTCATGCGCTATCTCGGCGTCGCCGGCATCGAGCGCGCGGAGGCCGGCTCGCTCTCCTACGGCGGCCAGCGCTTGCTCGACATGGGCCTGGCGCTCGCCACGCGGCCGCGCATGCTGCTGCTCGACGAGCCGCTCGCCGGCCTCGCCGCGGCCGAGCGCGAGCGCATCGGCAACATCATCAAGCGCCTGTCGGCCGACGTGCCGGTGCTGCTCGTCGAGCACGACATCGACCGCGTCTTCAAGCTTGCCGACCATGTGACGGTGATGAACGAGGGGCGCGTGCTGCTCGACGGCACCGTGGAGGACGCGCGCTCGAGCCCGAAGGTGCAGGAGGTCTACATCGGCTCCGGCGCCGCCCACGTCGCGGCCAAGCCCCGCGAGACGGCGGCGCGCCCGGAGCCCATCCTGACGCTCGACGACGTCCACACCTACTACGGCAAGAGCCACATCCTGAACGGCGTCAGCTTCACCGTGCACCAGAACGAGATCGTGGCGCTGCTCGGCCGCAACGGTGCGGGCAAGTCCACGCTGCTGAAGTCGCTCGTCGGCATCGCGCCGGCGGCGCGCGGCTCCGTCCGCCTGGCGGGCGAGGAGCTCGTTGGTCGTCCTCCGGCGGAGGTCGCACGCCTCGGCATCGGCTACGTGCCGCAGGGGCGGGGCCTCTTTGCCGGCATGACGGTGGCCGAGAACCTGGAACTCGGCCGCCTCAAGCGCCGCACGGGCAACGGCATCCACTGGGATCTGGAGCGTATCTTCGACTACTTCCCCCGCATCCGGGAGCGGCTCGACACACCGGCCGACTACCTGTCCGGCGGCGAGCAGCAGATGGTGGCAGTGGCGCGGGCGCTGTCGGGCGACGTGCGCGTGCTGCTGCTCGACGAGCCCTTCGAGGGCCTCGCCCCGGCGGTGGTCGAGCAGCTTTTCGAGAGTTTCGACCGCCTGCGCAGGGAAGTCGCCATCATCATCGTCGACCATCACCTCGATCTGGCGCTCGCCCTGTCCGACCAGACGGTGGCGCTGGAGCGCGGCGAGGTCATCCACGCCGGCCCGTCCAAGGCGCTGCGCGAGGATCTCGACCTGCGCCGCAAGGTGCTGTGGCTGTGAGGAAGGATCGCTTCTCCCCGCCGGGGAGCGGGCGAGGCGGAGCGCCGCCGTGGCGTTCCCTCGAGGAACAGTCGTTTGGGAGAACCTGACACATGCCAACCGCCGCCATTGTTGGATCGGGCCTCATCGGCCGGGCCTGGGCCATCGTCTTCGCCCGTGCCGGCTGGGACGTGCGCCTCTGGGATCCGCATCGGCCAACCCTCGCTGACGCGCCGACGCTCATAGCCTGCGAATGCGAGGAACTCGCCCGCCACGGGCTCGTCGACGATGCGGCAGCCGTGGCCGCCCGGGCGCGCGCCGCAGGCTCCCTCGCCGAGGCGGTGGACGAGGCGGACATCGTGCAGGAGAACGGGCCGGAGAAGCTGGAGGCCAAGCGGGCCATCTACAGCGATCTCGACCGGCTGGCGAAGCCCGACGCCATCCTCGCCTCCTCGACGTCGGCCATCGTCGCCTCCCGCTTCACCGAGGATCTGCCGGGCCGCGCGCGCTGCCTCGTCGCTCATCCCGTCAACCCGCCGCACCTCGTGCCGGTGGTGGAGCTGTGCGGTGCGCCGTGGACGTCGCCCCAGACGATGGAACGCGCCCGCGCCATCTACCAGGCCGTCGGCCAGGTGCCCATCACCGTGCGCAAGGAGATCGACGGCTTCATCCTCAACCGCCTGCAGGGGGCGCTTCTCGCGGAAGCCTTCCGCCTCGTCGAGGAAGGCTACGTCTCGCCGCAGGATCTCGACCACACCGTCAAGGACGGGCTGGGCCTGCGCTGGTCCTTCATGGGGCCGTTCGAGACCATCGAGCTCAACGCGCCCGGCGGCATGGCCGACTACTGTGCCCGCTACACCGGCTTTTACAGGCGCCTTGCGGCCGACCCGGCCCCGCCGGAGGTCTACGATCCGCAGAATGTCGAGAAGATTCTCGCTGCCTGGCACGGCTCCGGCAGCCCCGAGCGCATCGCCGCGCGCAGCGAGTGGCGCAACCGGCGCCTTGCCGCGCTCGCCGCGCACAAGGCGAGCGCCCCCCGCGAACCCTGACGTCCTTCCTCCCAGAACATCTGGAGTGTCACATGGCCCGCAAAGTCATCATCACCTGCGCCGTCACCGGAGCCATCCACACGCCCTCCATGTCGCCCGCCCTGCCGGTGACGCCGGAGGAGATCGCGGACGCCGCCATCGGCGCCGCCGAGGCCGGGGCGGCCATCGTCCACCTGCACGCCCGCAACCCCAAGACCGGCCAGCCCGACCAGTCGGCCGAGGCCTTCGAGCCCTTCCTCAAGATCATCAAGCAGCGCTCGAACTGCGTGGTGAACCTGACGACGGGCGGCGCGCCCTACATGACGGTCCAGGAGCGCGTAAAGCCCGCCGCGACCTGGAAGCCCGAGGTCGCCTCGCTCAACATGGGCTCCATGAACTTTGGCCTCTTCGGCATGCTGAGGCGCTTCAAGGAATTCAAGCACGACTGGGAGGAAAAACACCTCGCCAACAAGGACATCGTGTTCCGCAATACCTTCCAGGACATCGAATACGTGCTGCGCACGTTGTCGGATTCCGGCACGCGCTTCGAATTCGAGTGCTACGACACGGCCCACCTCTACAATCTGGCGCACTTCCTCGATGCGGGCCTCGTCAGGCCGCCGCTGTTCGTGCAGACGGTCTTCGGCCTGCTCGGCGGCATCGGCGCCCACCCGGAGGATGTGATGCACATGAAGCGCACGGCCGACAGGCTGTTCGGTGACCAGTACCAGTGGTCCGTGCTCGGCGCCGGCCGCAACCAGCTGCCGATCGCGGCCATGGGCGCGGCCATGGGCGGCAATGTGCGCGTGGGGCTGGAGGATTCCCTGTGGGCGGGGCCTGGCAAGCTCGCCGAGTCGAACGCCGAGCAGGTGCGGCTCGCCCGCCAGATCATCGAGGGGCTCGGCCTCGAGATCGCGACGCCGGACGAAGCACGGCAGATCCTCGACCTCAAGGGGGGCGATCAGGTGGCCTTCTGAGGCCGCATGGCGCGGCGACCGGAGGGCAGCGGACGGGCATGGCCGCCCTCGGCGGCCATGTCCGCCCGGGCCGAAGTGTTGCAGCAAAGCCCATCGCTGTGGTGAAGTTGTTCCGCGCGTCTCTTCTTGCTTGCACGCGGGAAGACGCTCATGTCGAATGAGCGGCACCTGAGACTCAAGGAGGTTCCATGCCGCGCTTCGTTGTGGCGCTCGCCGCTGCGGGCTTCGCCCTCACGCTCGCCGCCTGCAATACGTCACGTTCGGGCCCGGGTGGAGACATTCCGTCCGGCACGCCGAAATATGTCGAGGACCAGCTGATCCAGTCGCCCCTGCCGCGGGACGACCGTTTTGGCGGCGATGTGCTCGGCGGCGGTCGCGGGTACTGAGCGCGGCTTGCCCTGACGCCTTGCGAGATGCGGAACCCGGAGGCCGGCGTGCCTCCGGGTTCTTTCGTTCAGCCGAGTGCCCGAAGGTGCCGGATCGGCCGGCCGGGAGCCAGCGTCTGCGCCGCGGTTATGATGGCCTCAGTGTCGATGCCGTAATGCCGGTAGAGGTCGGCGAGGCTGCCCGTCTGCCCGAAATGCTCGACCCCGAGAGAGCGCGTGCGGTGGCCGCCGACAGCGCCGAGCCAGGCGAGCGTCGCCGGGTGGCCGTCGAGCACCGTCACGATGCCGCAGTGGGGCGGCAGCTTCTCGAAAAGCCGCTCGATGTGGCTGCGCGCGTGGACGAGGCCGCGCTCGCGGGCCCGGCTCGCCGCCGTCCAGCCCGCATTGAGGCGATCCGCCGAGGTGACGGCGAGCAGGCCGACGTCGCGCCGGTCCTCGGCCATCAGGCCGACGGCGGCGATCGCCTCCGGCGCGATGGCGCCGGTGTAGGCCACGACGATCTCGGCATTCGGCCCCGGCTCGCGCAGCCAGTAGGCCCCGTCGATGATGTCGCGGGCAAGCTCCGCGCTCATCGTGCGCTGCGGCTGGGCAATGGGGCGCGTCGACAGGCGCAGGTAGACGGAGCCGCCCGTCTCGTCGCGCAGCCATGAGCGCGAGGCGCTGCCGTCATCGTCCCCGTCCTCGCCATTGCGCTGCATGTAGTCGAAGGCAAAGCGCATGATGACGGAAAGCTCGTCGACGAAAGCCGGCTCGAAGGCGGCGAGGCCGTCCTGCGCCATGCCGATGAGCGGGGTTGCGATGGACTGGTGAGCACCCCCTTCGGGCGCCAGCGTGATGCCCGAGGGCGTGGCGGCGAGGAGGAAGCGGGCATCCTGGTAGCAGGCATAGTTCAGCGCATCGAGCCCGCGGGCGATGAAGGGATCGTAGAGCGTGCCGACGGGCAGCAGCCGCTCGCCGAAGAGGCTGTGCGAGAGGCCGAGGGCCGAGAGCATGATGAAGAGGTTCATCTCGGCAATGCCGAGCTCCATGTGCTGGCCCCTGGGCGAGAACTCCCAGTTGTAGGTCGAGGGGATGCGCTCCTGCCTGAACGTGTCCACCATCGTCTCGCGTGCGAAGAGCCCGCGCCGGTTGACCCATGGCCCGAGATTGGTCGACACCGTCACGTCCGGCGAGGTGGTGACGATACGCTCGGCGAGCGCCGTGTCGGAGCGGGCGATCTCGTTGAGCACGAGGCCGAAGCCCTGCTGGGTCGACATTTCTGCCTGCCGCGGCGTCGGCAGTTCCTTCGGCACGGGCACGCGCGCGGCGCGGAGCCGCCGCGGCCCGCGGGCATTGAAGGGCACGGCATCGAGGAAGGCCTGCAGCTTGCGCTCATCGATGTCGAGGCCCTCGAACCTGTCCCATTCGTGCCCAGGGCGGATGTTCATCGCCTTGCGGAAGCCCTCCATCTGGGCCGGCGTCATCAGCCCGGCATGGTTGTCCTTGTGGCCGGCGAGCGGCAGGCCGAAGCCCTTGATGGTATAGGCGATAAAGACCACCGGCCTGTCGTGCGTCTGCGCCTTCTCGAAGGCGGCGAGAAGCGACGGCAGGTCGTGGCCGGCGAGGTTGGTCATCAGCCGCGCCAGCTCCTCGTCGCTGCGCCGCTCGATGAGCGCGGTGACGGGCCCCTGGTCTCCGATGTCGTCGAGGAGGCGCCGGCGCCAGGCGGCGCCGCCCTGGAAGGTCAGCGCCGAATAGAGCTGGTTAGGGCAGGTGTCGATCCAGCGGCGCAGGGCCTCGCCGCCCTCCTCGCGGAACGCCGCCTCCAGCAGGGAGCCGTACTTCAGCGTCACCACCTCCCAGCCGAAGGCGGAGAACAGCGCCTCGAAACGCGCGAACAGGCCCTCGCGGATCACAGCGTCGAGGCTCTGGCGGTTGTAGTCGATGATCCACCAGCAGTTGCGCAGGCCCTGCTTCCAGCCTTCCAGCAGCGCCTCGAAGATGTTGCCCTCGTCCATCTCGGCATCGCCGACGAGGGCGACCATGCGGCCCTCCGGCCAGTCCTTCGCCCAGCCGCGGGCCTTCACGTAGTCCTGAACCAGCGAGGCGAACAGCGTCTGCGCCACGCCGAGGCCGACGGAGCCGGTGGAGAAATCGACATCGTCGATGTCCTTGGTGCGCGAGGGGTAGGACTGGGCGCCCCGATAGGCACGGAAATCGACGAGCTTCTCCTTGCTCTGGTTGCCGAGGAGGTACTGGATGGCGTGGAAGACGGGACTCGCGTGCGGCTTCACCGCCACGCGGTCCTGCGGCCTCAGGGCCGAGAAGTAGAGCGCCGTCATGATGGTGGCGAGCGAGGCGGAGGAGGCCTGGTGCCCACCGATCTTGAGCCCGTCGTCGTTGCCCCTGATGTGGTTGGCGTGGTGGATGGTCCACGTTGCCAGCCACAGCACCTTCTTCTCCAGGGCGGCGAGATAGGCGAGGTGCTCGTCCCTCATGGCAGTCCCTCTGTCTTCTGGGCGGCAACCGCCGCAACAAGGATAGCCTAAGGCGGGCGGCGTGGCAGAACTTGCCAAATTTGCCAGTGCGGGATCTGATTGTGGCAATTATGGAAAGGTGAGACGGCCTTCACGATGAAAAAACGCCACATCGAGCTCGACGCCATCGACCGGCGCATTCTTGCCGCCCTTCAGGAGGATGGGCGCATCACCATCCAGGCGCTGGCGGAGAAGGTCGGCCTCACCACATCGCCCTGCCTGCGCCGCGTGCGCCTGCTCGAGGCGGCCGGCGTCATCCGCGGCTATGTGGCGGTGGTCGACCAGGCGGCCGTTGACCTGCCGGTGAGTGTCTTCATCTCCATCAAGCTCGAGCGCCAGCGGGAGGAGGAGCTCGACCGCTTCGCCGCCACCGTGTCGCGCTGGCCCGAGGTGATGGAGTGCTACCTCATGACCGGCCAGCGCGACTACCTGATGCGCGTCGTCTGCGCCGACCTGCCGGCCTACGAGCGTTTCCTGAAGGAGAAGCTGACACGCCTCGACGGCGTCGCCTCCATCGAGTCGAGCTTCGCGCTGGAGCAGGTCAAGCACACCCACGTGCTGCCGCTGCGCTGACAACTTTTCGGGGCGCCGCAACACGCTCCGGGGGATGGGATCGGAAGGAAAGGATGGTGCGGGCGGTCGGACTCGAACCGACAAGGATTGCTCCGGCGGATTTTGAGTCCGCTGCGTCTACCAATTCCGCCACGCCCGCGCGGCCGGATGCTCGTATACGACAGCCGCCGGCGAAATGCCAGCAGCAGCGCGAAAGAACTTTGTCAATCTATTCCAGTAACATAGGTCCACGCGCCGGTGGATGGGCCCTCAGCCGCAATTCACTGTTTTGGCCGGTTGGCCGGAACCGGCGAGAGCCGCCCGTACCCGAAAGGGGTGGTTCCGCCAACCCGGCATGCCTATAGGTGGCTCCCTCGCGATGGCAATGGACAATCGCCTGTCTGCCCGGTAAGCGAAGCTGATGTTCCGACGCATCTACGACTGGACGCTCTCCCTCGCCAGCCGGCCCCGCGCCACCTGGGCGCTCGGCGCGGTCTCCTTTTCGGAGAGCTCGTTCTTTCCCGTGCCGCCGGATGTTGTCCTCGTGCCCATGGCTCTGGCGCGCCCGGACAGGGCCTGGTTCTATGCCATGGTCTGCACGGTCACTTCGGTCGCCGGCGGCCTCCTCGGCTATGCGATCGGTGCCCTGCTGTATGATTCGCTCGGGCAGTGGCTCATCACGCTCTACGGCTATGGCGACAAGGTGGATGCCTTCCGCAGCGCCTATGCCGAATACGGCCATTGGGTGATCCTGCTGAAGGGGCTGACGCCGATCCCCTACAAGCTCGTCACCATCACCTCGGGCTTCGCCGGCTACGACCTATTCTGGTTTGTGGTCCTGTCCGTCATCACGCGCGGCATCCGCTTCTATCTCGTGGCGGGCGTTATGCATCGCTTCGGCGAACCCATCCGCCGGCTGCTCGATGAGCACCTGACGCTGGTCGCCACCTCTGCCATCGTGCTCATCGTCGGTGGTTTCGCGGCCGCTACCCTGCTTTTCTGACGCTCCGGTTCAGCCGATCGTGAGATGCAAGCTGAAACGGCCTGTGGCCAATTGCATCGCGCGAGGAAACATGCCGCCCTCGGGTGGCGCTGACGGAGGACGAGGATGAACGCATTGGCCGAGTTTCTGGCGAGCCCGCGGCGCGTTGCACTTGCCGTCCTGCTCGCCGCGGCCGTGACGATCGGCGGGGCGCTCGTCTTCGAGCACGGCTTCGGCCTGCGGCCGTGCCCGCTCTGTCTCATGCAGCGCAATCCCTACTACGTGGCGATGCCCGTCGCCCTCGTTCTCGCTCTCCTGCCGCCGCGGCCGGCGCTGGAGCGGGCGAGCGGCATCGGGCTCCTCCTCCTTGCCGTCGTCTTCCTCGTCAGCGCGGGGCTTGGCGTCTATCACGCCGGCGTCGAATGGGGCTGGTGGCTCGGGCCGAGTGACTGCGCCGGCACGGGCGGCCCCAATCCCGCAATGGTCGGCGACTTCCTGCAGAGCCTCAAGAGCGTGCGCGTCGTCAGCTGCACCGAGGCGGCCTGGCGCTTCCTCGGTCTATCGCTGGCGGGCTGGAATGCGGTGATCTCGGTGGCCATCGCGGCCATGGCGGCGCTCGGCGCGAAGGCGGCGCTGACGCGCGGCTGATCAAGGCTCGAGCTCGGTATCCCAGTAGAGATAGTCGAGCCAGCTCTCGTGCAGGTAGTTGGGCGGGAACAGGCGGCCGTTGCGGTGCAGATCCTGCACACTGGGCGCAAAGGGCATCTGGCTCGGCCACATCCCGACATCCTCGGGCAGGCGGTCGCTCTTGCGCAGGTTGCAGGGGGAACAGGCGGTGACGACGTTGTCCCAGGTGGTCTGCCCGCCCTTCGACCGCGGAATGAGATGGTCGAACGTGAGGTCTTCGCGGGAGCCGCAATACTGGCAGGTGAAACGATCGCGGAGAAAAACGTTGAACCGGGTGAACGCGGGTTGTCGTGACGGTTTGACGTAGGTCTTGAGGCAGACGACCGAAGGCAGGCGCATCTCGAAGCTGGGACTTCGGACTGTCCGGTCGTAGTGCGAGAGGATGTTGACCCGGTCGAGGAAGACGGCCTTGATCGCGTCCTGCCAGCCCCAGAGCGACAGAGGATAGTAGCTCAACGGCCTATAGTCGGCGTTGAGAACCAGGGCCGGGCAGGCATCCGGCGACACCGTCGAGTGAGGCACGTGCACCGTCACGGGCGCCTCCGCTGGTTGGGGGCTCGCACGCGACGTGCGAATCCATCAGCGCGGATAGTCTATAAACCGTGTGACGGGCTTGTGAAGCGCCAAGATGGGGGTGGCGGCTGCGCCATTGCCGCAGCCGGCCCCCGGGGAGGACGCCTCAGCGGGTCGGAACCGGATGGTCCCCCCGATAGTCGTAGAAGCCACGCTTCGTCTTGCGGCCGAGCCAGCCGGCCTCGACATACTTCACGAGGAGCGGGCAGGGGCGGTACTTCGAATCGGCGAGTCCGTCGTGCAACACCTGCATGATCGACAGGCAGGTGTCGAGGCCGATGAAGTCGGCCAGCTGCAGCGGCCCCATCGGGTGATTGGCGCCGAGGCGCATGGCCGTGTCGATCGATTCCACCGAGCCGACCCCCTCGTAGAGGGTGTAGATCGCCTCGTTGATCATCGGCAGGAGGATGCGGTTGACGATGAAGGCCGGGAAGTCCTCGGCCAGCGTCGCCGTCTTGCCGAGGCTGGCAACGAACGCCTTGATGGTCTCGAAGGTCGAATCCTCGGTGGCGATGCCGCGGATGATCTCCACGAGCTGCATCACCGGCACAGGATTCATGAAGTGGATGCCGATGAAGCGTTCCGGCCGGTCGGTCGTCGAGGCGAGCCGGGTGATGGAGATCGACGAGGTATTGGTGCCGATGATCGTCTCCGGCGGCAGGGCGGGGCAGAGCGCCTCGAAAATCTTGCGCTTCGTCTCTTCGTTCTCGGTTGCAGCCTCGATGACGAGATCGCAGTTCGACAGCGCCTCGTAGGAGAGGGCGGGCGTGATGCGCTGAAGCGCCTTCTGCTTGTCAGCCTCGGTGATCTGGCCCTTCGCCTCCTGGCGGGAAAGATTGCCGTTGATTGTCGCAAGCCCGGCGTTGATGCGCTCCTCGCTGATGTCATTGAGCGCGACGTCGTAACCGGCGAGGGCGCAGACATGGGCGATGCCGTTGCCCATCTGCCCTGCGCCGATGATGCCTACTGTCCGGATCTGCTGAGACATGAAGTCCAATCCATCCCTGTCGATGCCAGCCGACCATCGCCGGCAGGCGCACGTGGCGGCTCACAAAAGCCAGCGAGCGCGGCAGCCGGCGGCTGTTCCGCGCCCTGTTTTATCACTCTCCAGAGCGAAAGCCACGGAAACCGCTTGCGGCGGTCGCCGTGGCCTGACGCGTCAGCGGCCGATCTTCGCGAGCTCCTCGCCGAATTCCGGCAGGGCAGTGAAGAGATCGGCGACGAGGCCGTAGTCGGCCACCTGGAAAATGGGGGCCTCCTCGTCCTTGTTGATGGCGACGATGACCTTGGAGTCCTTCATGCCGGCAAGGTGCTGGATGGCACCCGAGATGCCGACGGCGATGTAGAGCTCCGGTGCCACGACCTTGCCGGTCTGGCCCACCTGCCAGTCATTCGGCGCATAGCCGGCATCGACCGCCGCGCGCGACGCGCCCATGGCGGCGCCCAGCTTGTCGGCAATGGGCTCGATCACCTTGGTGAAGTTCTCGGCCGAGCCAAGGGCCCGCCCGCCGGAAATGATGATGCGGGCAGAGGTGAGCTCGGGCCGGTCGGACTTCGACAGCTCCTCGCCCTTGAAGGAGGAGAGGCCCGGATCCCGCGCGGCGGCCACGGACTCGATCGGCGCCGAGCCGCCCTGGCCGGTCGCCTGGAAGGCGGCGGTACGCACGGTGATGACCTTCTTGGCCTCGCTCGTCTGAACCGTCTGGATGGCGTTGCCGGCGTAGATCGGCCGCTCGAACGTGTCGGGCGCGACAACCTTGGTGATCTCCGACACCTGCATGACGTCGAGCAGCGCCGCGACGCGGGGCATGACGTTCTTGCCCGTCGTGGTGGCGGGGGCGACGAGGGCATCATAGCCGCTGGCCAGCGACACGATGAGCTCGGCGAGCGGCTCGGCCAGGCGATGCTCGTAGAGCGGGGCATCGGCGAGGAGCACCTTCTCGACACCCTCGAGCTTGGCGGCCGCCTCGGCCACCGCGCCGCAGCCGGCGCCGGCGACGAGGATGTGCACGGGCGCGCCGAGCGCCCGGGCCGCGGTGAGCGCCTTGGCCGTGGCGTCGTTGAGGGTCTTGTTATCGTGTTTGGCGAGAAGCAGCGTCGTCATCTTAGAGAACTCCCGCCTCGTCCTTGAGTTTCTGCACGAGCTCTGCGACCGAGCCCACCTTCACGCCGGCCTTGCGCGCGGGCGGCTCCGTCGTCTTCAGCACCTTGAGGCGCGGCGTCACGTCGACGCCGAGCGCCTCGGGAGTCGTCTCGTCGATGGGCTTCTTCTTCGCCTTCATGATGTTGGGCAGCGAGGCGTAGCGCGGCTCGTTGAGGCGCAGGTCCGTCGTCACGACAGCCGGCAGCTTCAGCGTCACCGTCTGCAGGCCGCCGTCGATCTCGCGCGTCACGTCCACCGTGCCGTCGCCGATCACGACCTTGGACGCGAAGGTGCCCTGCGACCAGCCGAGCAGCGCGGCGAGCATCTGACCGGTCTGGTTGGCGTCGTCGTCGATGGCCTGCTTGCCCATGATGATGAGGCCGGGCGCCTCCTGCTCGACGATCTTCTTCAGTACCTTGGCGACACCCAGCGGATCGGTGGCGATGTCGGTCTTCACGAGGATGCCGCGGTCGGCGCCCATGGCAAGGCCGGTACGGATCGTTTCGGCCGCCTGCTGCGGGCCGATGGATACGACGACGATCTCGCTCGCTTTGCCCGCCTCCTTGAGACGGATGGCCTCTTCGACGGCGATTTCGTCGAAGGGGTTCATCGACATCTTCACGTTGGCGAGCTCAACACCGGAGCCGTCCGCCTTGACGCGGATCTTGACGTTGTAGTCTACGACCCGTTTCACGGGCACCAGGATCTTCATCGACTTAAGTCCTTTCGACCGAGGACCGACATGGCGCGCCCTGTCGTCATGTGGCGGTGCAGCAAAACTGCTCTACCGCCTGCCGCTTCAACAGGCAATCGCATGGCGCCGGGGACCGTAACGACGGCTGTTCGAACTTGTCAACGCCGATAAGCGTTTACGCGTCTCTGGTCTCCCGGGGCTCGTCTGCGATGCCGAGAAGCGGCTGGTCGCGGCGGCGCAACATGACGACCAGCACGGCACCTGCGGCAAAGCCGCCGATATGCGCATACCAGCCCACCGAATCGTCCGTGGCGGTGAGGGCCTGGAAGAGCTGGAAGGCGAGCCAGAAGCCGATGGCCCAATAGGCTCGCAGCCTGAGCGGGATGCGCGCGAAAAACAGGCCCCACAGCCGCACGCGCGGATGCAGGATGAGATAGGCGGCAACGACGCCCGAGACGGCGCCCGAGGCGCCAACGAGCGGCCGGTCAGAGCCAGGCACGGCGAAGGCGTGCGCAAGGCCGGCGGCGGTGCCGCACAGCAGGAAGAAGAGGATGAAGCGGCCGTGCCCCATCGCGTCCTCGACATTGTCGCCGAAGACCCAGAGGAACAGCATGTTGCCGGCCAGATGCAGGAAGGAGACGTGCAGGAACAGGCTCGTCAGCAGCGTCGCCGGCTCCGGCACGAGCGGCAACCCCTCCGGCAGGGTGTAGGAGCCGAAGAGCACGCCCGGGATGACGCCGAGCCCCGCGATCGCCCAGTCCGCCGGCAGGATGTCCGGATCGGCGAGAATCAGCAGGTAGCCGAGGACGCAGACGACGATGAGCGCATAGGTGGCGTAGGGCGCCTTGAGATTGCGCATCGGCACGCCGTCGTGCAGCGGCACAAACATGGGTAGCGCTCCGGCCCGGGATTGGTCGGCGGCAGCGCCGCCTCGGCCACGCTCAGCGGTTCTGCCCCGGTACCCATAGCACGTCCGCCGCACCCTTGTCGTTCACATAGCGTGCAGCGACGAATAGGAAGTCTGACAGCCGGTTGAGATACCTAATGACGGCGGGTGTCACCGGTTCGTCCTCGCGCGCGGCGAGCGCGGCCACCTGGCGCTCCGCCCGCCGGCAGACAGTGCGGGCGAGGTGAAGGGCCGCCGCGGCAGGGCTGCCGCCCGGCAGGACGAAGGAGCGCAATGGGGACAGATGCGCGTTGAGGCTGTCGATCTCGCTCTCGAGCCGCGCCACCTGCGCGTCGACGATGCGCAGGGGCTCGTAGGACAGCGGCTTGCCATCGTCCGGCGTCGCCAGATCAGCGCCGAGGTCGAACAGGTCGTTCTGGATGCGGGCCAGCATGGCATCGAGCGCGGCATCATTGCCCGTGTGCAGGCGTGCCAGCCCGATGCACGCATTAGTCTCGTCCACAGAGCCGAAGGCCTCGATCCGCAGATCGTACTTGGGACGGCGCGCCCCCGTTGCGAGGCCGGTCGTGCCGTCGTCGCCCGTGCGGGTATAGATGCGGTTGAGGCGGACCATGGCCCCTCAGAAATGGTAGCTCAGCTTCGCGCCGACATTGGTGAGGCCCCGATTGTCGTCGCACAGTCCGGCATTGGAAAGGTGCTCGACGGTCGCCAGCACGCTCCAGTTGGGGGCAAAGCGATAGCCGATCGACGCCGCCTCGCGGAAGAGGACGCGGCAGCCGAGCGCATCCCGCCCGTTGGGCACGACATCACCCACCTTGCCGTTGTGCACGGCGCCGCCGAAATCGACCTCGATGAACAGTGCGTCCGTGATGTCGGCATGCCAGTTGAGGCCGGCGAAGACATAGCTCGTCTTGCCGCCGGTGTTGGCGCTGACGCCGGCGTTGAAGGTCGGCAGCAGCATGTCGACGAGCGGGTTTTCGTGCCGCCACGGCTTGGCGAAGACGATCTCGCCCATGATGTCGACCGAGCCGTCCTCGTTACCACCGGGGTCGTGCGCGAGAACGCCGAGGCGCAGCTGCGAGACGAAGCTCGCCAGGCTGTTTGACGCATAGGGGGCCTGGTCGACCACGGGAGCAGGCGGCGCGAGATCGGCGGCCTTGGCCGGAAGGCCCAGAAAGAGAGTTGCCGGCAAGCAGAACGCAGCTGAAACGGAGCGGAACGGCGTCATCGGCATCAACTCTAGAAGTACGGAAACGAGGCCGTTTCCCGGGCGGAGAACTGCCAGCGAGGAGAAAACCAGCACCCCTCCCGCTCAGAGGCATGCCGATCAACGTACGAGGCATAAAGCGGGCCTGAACCAGCGGCAACCCTGAATCAGCATGGTTAATGTCGTATTAAGGCGAGTGTTGCAGATCTGCGGCGCTCGCCGTCAGAAGCCGCGTATCCAAACGACGAGCATGATGATGACAATGGCGAGGAACTGAAGCAGCACGCGCAGGCGCATGAGGCGTTGCGAACGCTCGGCGCTGCCCCCGCGCAGCATGTTGAACAGCCCGAGGACGAGAACGACGGCGACAACGCCGACGGCGACGGAGACGAGAAGATTGGCAGTCATGAGCGTGCTTTAGAGCTCCCTTGCGTCGCCTCCAACCCTGTCCTTCGGCCGGGCGCAGCGACGGATCGTCTCGCTGCCGGTTTCAGGGCAACCGTCCGGGGTCAATTGCGCCGCAGCAGGCGCTCCAGATACTCAATTTCCTCGCTCGGCCGCGTCGGGTCGCCAAGGCGCCGGCGCAGCTCCTCAAGGATGCGTCGCGCCCGCACCGCCGCTGATTCGTCGGCACCGGGAATGCGCACGCGCCCATCCGACCAGTCGCGGTTGCGTGTCGGCCGGCCGAGGGGATCCTCGTTGCGGGGCCCGCCGGGGCCCGCGGCGCCCGGCCGGGGTGGCCCGTCGGAGCCGTCGGCCTGTTGCGGTTGGCCGTTGCCCTGCATCTGCTGCGCCAGGCCCTGCGCGCCGCGCTGCAGGGCTTCCAAAGCCCGTCCCTGGGCGTCGACGGCGTCGCCGGCCTGGCCCTGGCCGAGCTGGCCTTCCGCCTCCCTCATCGCCTCCTCGGCCTCGCCGAAGCCGGGCTCGTCCTGCAGGCCAAAGTCGCGCATGCGACGGCGCAGCTCCTCGAGGCGCTCGCGCAGCGCCTGCTGCCGCTCGGTGAGGCTCTGGCCGTCCTCGCCCTGCTCGCCGTCTTGCCCCGGCTGGGCCTGCTGATTCTCGCCTCGCGGGCGACGCTGGCGCTGCCGGTTCTGCTGCGACCACGGCGCGCTCTGCCGGTAGGTGTCGTCGCGCAGGTTACGCTGGTCGCGCATCATCTCGTCGAGCTCGTTGAGCGCGCGGTTCATTTCCTGCGAGAACTGGTCGCCTCCCTGGTCGGGCCGCGCGGTCTGGAGGTTCTCGAGGATGTTGCGCAGCTCGTCGAGCAGGCGCTGGGCGTCCGCCGTGGCGCCCTGGCGGGCGAGCTCCTCGAGGCGGTTGAGGAGGTTGTCGAGGTCCTGCGGCGTGACGGTGCGCGCATCGGCGTTGGGCGGCGCCTGGTTGGGCTGGCCAGGGTTCTGCTGCATGCGCTGGGCGAACTCGCGCAGGAAGTTGTTCATCGCCTGGCGCAGCTCCTCCGTGAGGCGGCGGATCTCGTCCTCGTCCGCGCCGCGCTCCAGCGCCTCGCGCAGTGCTTCCTGTGCGGCGCGAAGGTCGCGTTCGGCCTGGGACATGCCGCCGTCCTCGATCTCGAGAGCCATCGCCCACAGCAGCTCGGCGACGTCGAGCAGTTCCTCGTCGGTCCTGGCGGCGGCAAGGCGCTTGGAGGCGAGGCTGAGGCCGATGAAGACGCCGAGCTCCGGCGTGAAATCCTCCGGCGCGATGAGCAGCGCGTCGAGCGCAGTCTGCACGCGGTCCCGCTCGTCCGGCGCCAGCACGAGGTTGCGACGCTGCTCCACGAGTGCCCTGGCAAGCGGCTTGGTGAAGGGGCGCTGCGGCAGCACGACGGTCTTCGTCTCGCTGCGCCCTTCGTGGCCAGCATGGTCGCGGGCCACGAGGGTCATGGCCACAGTGGCGCCCGCCCAAGGGCTCGCGGAAAGGTCATTGGTGGTGCGCGTGTCCTCATCCGCCGCCGGGTCGAGCGGCAGCGCAAGCGGGATGCGCGGTGGCGGCACCAGCGTCCGCCGGCCCTCGCGCCCCAGGGGCACGACGAGCGCCTCGGCCGTATCGATGCCGTAGTCGTCGCGCATGCGGTAGGTGAGGGTGATGCTGCCGCGGGTGTTGTTGCGCGGCTCGTCGGAGAAGACGACCGTCGGCGGCGTGTCCGGTGTCGCCTCGATGACCACCCGGCTGGTGCCGGCCTTCGAGGAGACCACCAGCTCGTCATCCGCCTCGAGCGTGAAGCGGTGCTCGACGAGGCCGGCAGGCGCCGTGGTCGGCTGTTCGGCGCGCACGAGGCCGCGGCCCACGGACACGGAGAGCTCGGCGCTGCCGGCTGCCCGCACCACAACCGTGCTGCCGACGGGGGCCCGGGCATGGCGCTCCTCGCCGTCGCGCAGGTCGAGCAGGATCGGCGGCAGGCGCGTGTAGTGCGGCGGGTCGATCCAGCCGTCGACGCGAAAGGCCGGGCCGCCTGCCTGCGGCGCCTGCCAATCGAAGGCGGTCGTCAGGCGCGGGAGGACGTCCGAACCGGCGGCAAAGGCCGCCGCCGCCAGCACGACGATGAGGCCGCCGCGCACTGCAAAGGGGTCGCGCGCCGCCATGCCGGGCCGGGGCGGCGCAACGCGCAGTGAATCGATTGCCGCGGCTGCGCGCTGCCGGTGCGCTTCCCACAGGGCGAGGGTGCCGGGGTCGCTCGGTGCGCCGGCGAGGCTGTCGGCCAGCGCCGCCGCGGGCCGGTGCGGCGCCGCGGAATCGCGGTCGATGCGGGCGAGTGCCTGCTGCCGCGTCGGCGGGGAGATGCGGACGAGCGGGATGAGCGAGGCGAGCAGCGCCAGGGCGGCGAGGCCAACGCCGTAGGGGCGCGCGGCAACGGGCAGCAGGTCCCAGATGCCGAGAAGCGACAGGATGAGGAAGACGATGACGGTGCCGAGCGGCCACCACAGGGCCGGCCACAAAGCCTCCCACCACAAGACGAGTCGGGCACGCGCCGTGAGGGCGCGCAGCCGTTCATCGATCATGGGCCGTGCACGTGCGGGCACGCGTGCCGGGCTTTCGCTCATGCGGGTTCTCCACGCGCCGTTTCCGGCACTCCGCCCCCACCGGAACGAAGGTTAACATGCCCGGACGCGAGGATAACCCCGTCTCACGCCGATTTGTGGTCGAGCCAGTCGGGGATGCGGTCGAGCGCGATCATCTCGCTGATGCTGGGGCGCGGCCGCACGACGGCGGCGTCGCCGCCCCGCACCAGTACCTCCGGCACCAGCGGGCGCGTGTTGTAGGTGCAAGCCTGCACCGCGCCATAGGCGCCCGCCGTCATGACGGCGAGAAGGTCGCCCGCCTTCACCTCGGGCAGCCGGCGCCCGAGGGCGAGATAGTCGCCGCTTTCGCACACAGGCCCCACGACGTCGGCCGTGATCGTGCCCGCATCCGCCGCCCGCACGACGGGGATGATGTCGTGGTGCGCCTCGTAGAGCGTCGGCCGGATGAGGTCGTTCATCCCTGCGTCGACGATGACGAAGGTCTTGCCCTCGCCGTGCTTCACGTAGACGACGCGCGTCACCAGGATGCCCGCGTTGCCGGCGATCATGCGGCCGATCTCGAAGACGAGCTCGAGGCCAAGGCCACGGGTGTGGCGCGTGATGACCTCGGCATAGGCCTTCGGGTCCGGCGGCGGCGGGTCGTCGTGGCGATAGGGGATGCCGAGGCCACCGCCGAAATCGATGTGGTGCAGCTTGTGCCCGGCGGCCATCAGGTCGCGCGCCAGCTCGGCGAGCAGCGCGGCAGCGTTGTCGAACGGCTCGAGGTCCGTGATCTGGCTGCCGATGTGCATGTCCACGCCGCGCACGACGATGCCGGGCAGCTTCGCGGCATGGGCATAGACCTCCCGCGCGCGGGAGATGGGGATGCCGAACTTGTTCTCGGACTTGCCGGTCGAGATCTTGGCGTGGGTCCGCGCATCGACGTCGGGATTGACGCGCACCGAGACGGGCGCGACCTGCCCGCGCGACTGCGCCACCTCGGACAGGGCTTCCAGCTCCGGCTCCGATTCGAGGTTGAAGCACAGGATGCCGGCGTCGAGCGCCGCCGCCATCTCCTCCCTCGTCTTCCCCACGCCTGAAAAGACGATCTTGTGCCCCGGCACGCCGGCCGCGAGTGCACGGGCAAGCTCGCCCGCCGAGACGATGTCCATGCCCGCGCCGAGATCCGCCAGTGTCCTGAGCACCGCCTGATTCGAGTTGGCCTTCACCGCGTAGCAGACGAGCGCCTTCTCGCCGGCGAAGGCCTCCGCGAACACGCGGTAGTGCCGGGTCAGCGTCGCGGTGGAATAGCAGTAGAACGGCGTCCCAACCGCGTCGGCGAGACGGGTGAGCGCGACGTCCTCGGCGTGAAGGACGTCGTCGCGATAGGAAAAGTGGTGCATGGCCGGACGGGCCGCCGAAGCGGCCGCTCTGCTAGAGGATGGCGTCGAGGAAGAACGGCTCGTTGGGGCGCGGCTGCTCGACCGCCCGTTTCTTCGGCGTGCCGACCGGCGAGGGCGTCAGGCTCGCGCCGCCGGGCGCGGCCTTCTCCTCCTGCGCGGGTGCGTTCGGATCAGGCGGCGGCTCGAGCGCGCCACGGCGGCCGCAGGCCGCGAGCGCGAGCGAGACGGCGAGGACGATGGCGATGGAACGGGCAATGGGCAGCGGTGACGGCACGAAGGCATTCTCCGAAAAACGGCGCGCACTATAGCCGAAGCGTCGCGAAGCGCGAGCCCCTAACGCGGGCGGCGTGTTGCGCCGCCGGCATGGTGTCCCGCCGTGCGGCCGCCGGCCACGCTTTCGTGAGGCGCGACGGTCTGGATTTCGCCACCGGCGCGGACTAATGCGCCCGTGGACGTTTTGAGGAGAGGTGAAGATCCATGGCCGAGACCACGCCGCTCATCCGCCAGCCTCTGTTCGTCGTCGCCGTTTTCGGGGCGGCGATCCTCGGGGCGGGCCTCGCGCTGGTGACCGGCCGGCTCGCAGGCAAAGACCGCGCGGAGGTTGCCCAGTGCGCGATGGCAGCGGAGACGCTCGACAGGCTGCGTCCGCTCGCCAGGGGCGAGCTGGCCGCCGTGAAAGTGCCGTCGACGCCCCAGCCCCTGCCGCCGCTTTCCTTTGAGGGGCCGGACGGCAGGCGCCTGACGCTGGCCGATTTCAAGGGTCGCACCGTCCTTCTCAACCTCTGGGCCACCTGGTGCGCCCCGTGCCGCCAGGAGATGCCGGCGCTCGATGCCCTGCAGGCCGATCTCGGCGGCGACGACTTCGAGGTCGTCGCCGTCAACATCGACACACGCGATCCCGAAAAGCCGCAGGAATGGCTGAAGCAGGCGGGCATCACGCGCCTCGCGCACTACCGCGATCCACAGGCCAAGATCTTCCAGGAGCTCAAGTCGGCCGGAAAGGCCTTCGGCATGCCGACGACGCTCGTCATCGGGCCGGAGGGGTGCGCCGTCGCCGAGCTCGCCGGCCCGGCCGAATGGCACTCGCAGGATGCCGTGGCCTTCGTCAGGGCGGCGCTCGGCCGCTGAGGCGCGGCCGCGCCCGCAGACGCAGCAAAAAGGGCACGCCGCTGCGCGACGTGCCCGCTCGTTGCTGGCGATGGTTTGTCAGCCCTTCTCGGGCACGCGCACCGGGATGCCCTTCTCGCTCAGGAAGCTCTGCAGCTCGCCCGACTGGAACATCTCGCGCACGATGTCGCAGCCGCCGATGAACTCGCCCTTCACGTAGAGCTGGGGAATCGTCGGCCAGTTGGAATAGTCCTTGATACCCTGGCGGACGCTCTCGTCCTCAAGCACGTTGATGCCCTTGTAGGGCACGCCGAGGTAATCGAGGATCTGCACGACCTGGCCGGAGAACCCGCACATGGGAAACTGCGGCGTGCCCTTCATGAAGAGCACGACGTCGTTGGTCTTGACCTCATTGTCGATGAAAGCGTGGACGTTGCTCATAATCTTTCCCTGTTCGCGGGGCGCGTCCGTCACCCGCAGCTCGGCTCAATTGTCGGGTGCGGCCGTCGTCAAGGCAAGGGCGTGCAGCGCCCCGCCCATGCGGCCCTGCAGCGCGGCATAGACCATCTGGTGCTGCTGTACGCGGCTCTTGCCCTTGAACGAGGGCGAGATGACGGTTGCGGCGTAGTGGTCTCCGTCACCGGCGAGATCGCGAATTTCGACGGTGGCGTCGGGCAGATGCGCCTTGATCAGCTCCTCGATCTCGCGTGCATCCATTGCCATTGTTGCAGCCCCTTCCCTTGTCCCCGCCGTACCGGTTCAGGCGTGTTGACCCGCCATGTAGGCCGGCAGCCATGATTCATGCGCCGTCCTGAGACGTTCAAGAGATATGGGCGCCTCGTCCGGAAGGGTCAATGTCTCCCCGCCGGTGCTGCCGATGCGCGCCGCCGGCACGCCCGCCGCCGCGGCCTCGCGCAGGATTGCCTCCGCCTCCTCATCCGGCACGGCGAGCACGTAGCGCGCCTGGTCCTCGCCGAAGAGGAAGGCGTGGGCAGACAGACCGTCCGGAACCGCGTCCACTGTGCAGCCGATGCCGCCGGCCATCGCCATCTCGGCGAGCGTCACGGCCAGGCCGCCATCCGAGCAGTCGTGCACCGTGCGTACGCGGCCCGAGCGGATGAGGCCGCGCACGAAATCGCCGTTGCGCTTTTCGGCAGCGAGATCGACCGGCGGCGGCGCACCCGCCTCGCGGCCGCAGATGTCGCGCAGGTAGACCGACTGGCCAAGCCAGCCCTTCGTCTCGCCGATGAGAACGAGCGCCTCGCCGGCCGCGCGGAAGGCGATGGTGGCGTGGACCTTCACGTCGTCGAGCAGGCCGACGCCGCCGATGGTCGGCGTGGGCAGGATCGAGCGGCCCTGCGTCTCGTTGTAGAGCGAGACGTTGCCCGAGACGACCGGGAAGTCGAGCGCCCGGCAGGCCTCGCCGATGCCGCGGATGCAGCCGACGAACTGGCCCATCACCTCGGGCTTCTCGGGATTGCCGAAGTTGAGGTTGTCGGTGACGGCGAGCGGCCGGCCGCCCACGGCAGTGATGTTGCGCCAGGCTTCCGCCACTGCCTGCTTGCCGCCCTCCACCGGGTCGGCCTCGCAATAGCGGGGCGTCACGTCGGTCGTCATGGCGAGGCCCTTCGGCCCGTCGCCGACGCGCACGATGGCAGCATCGCCGCCCGGCGTCTGCACGGTGTTGCCGAGAATGAGGTGGTCGTACTGCTCCCACACCCAGCGCTTCGAGCACAGGTCCGGCGTGCCGACCAGCTTCACGAGCGCCTCGCCGTTCGGCATGGGCGCCTCGACGCTCTCGGGCGGCAGCACGGGCTCGAAGGCGTTCTGGATGTAGGGCCGGTCGTAGACAGGCGCCTCGTCGCCAAGCTCCTTGATGGGCAGGTCGGCCACAACCTCGCCCTTGTGCTTGACGACGAAGCGCAGGGTGTCCGTCGTCTTGCCGATGACGGCGAAGTCGAGCCCCCACTTGCGGAAGATGGCCTCGGCGATGTCGTGCTTGTCCGGGTCGAGCACCATGAGCATGCGCTCCTGGCTCTCGGACAGCATCATCTCGTAGGCGGTCATGCCCTCCTCGCGGCAGGGCACGGCGTCGAGGTCGAGCTCGATGCCGAGGTCGCCCTTGGCGCCCATCTCGACGGCCGAGCAGGTGAGGCCCGCCGCACCCATGTCCTGGATGGCGATGACGGCGCCGGAGGCCATCAGCTCAAGGCAGGCCTCGAGCAGCAGCTTCTCGGCGAAGGGGTCGCCAACCTGCACGGTCGGCCGCTTCTCCTCGGAGTTCTCGTCGAACTCGGCAGAGGCCATGGTAGCGCCGTGGATGCCGTCGCGCCCGGTCTTGGAGCCGAGGTAGACGATCGGGTTACCGACACCGGTGGCCTTGGCGTAGAAGATCTCGTCCGCCCTGGCGATGCCGACCGCCATGGCGTTGACGAGGATGTTGCCGTCGTAGCGCGAGTGGAAGCCCACCGAGCCGCCGACGGTCGGCACGCCGAAGGAATTGCCGTAGCCGCCGATGCCCGCCACGACGCCGGCCACCAGGTGGCGCGTCTTGGGATGGTCGGGCGAGCCGAAGCGCAGGGCGTTGAGCGCCGCGATCGGGCGCGCGCCCATGGTGAAGACATCGCGCAGGATGCCGCCCACGCCCGTCGTCGCGCCCTGGTAGGGCTCGATGTAGGACGGGTGGTTGTGGCTCTCCATCTTGAAAACACAGGCGAGCCCGTCGCCGATATCGATGACGCCGGCGTTCTCGCCGGGCCCCTGGATGACCCAGGGGGCCTTCGTCGGCAGCGTCTTCAGGTGCAGGCGCGAGGACTTGTAGGAGCAGTGCTCGTTCCACATCGCCGAGACGATGCCGAGCTCGGTGATCGTTGGCTCACGGCCGATGAGGGCCACGAAACGCTCGTATTCGTCGGGCTTGAGGCCGTGCTCGGCGACGAGTTCGGGCGTGATCTTCGGCTCGTTCGGGATCATCTCGGTTTCCGCTTGGGCTCGGTCGAAAAGCGCTCGCCCGGCCATAGCCCTTAAGCCTCGCCGAGGCAATCGCTGCGACAGCGAAAAGGCGCCGAGACCGCACAGGGCGCACCATTTTGATACAGCGAGACCGGCACGGAATTCGCGATCCGGTAACCGACGGTGCCGCGTGAGGAGCGAATTGAACGGCCATGGGACGGATCGGAAGCTTTTCGGACGGACTGCGCAGGCAATGGGACAAGGCGATGGCCGCAGCCCGCATCCTTTGGCCGGTGCTGCTGCTCGTGCCCTGCGGGATCGCGGCCGAATATGCGCGCGCCGCCAATGTGCGTCTCGACATGCAGAACGCCCTCGACGCTGCCGCGCGGCAACTGATCCATGAAGCGGAGGTGCTCGACCAGCTGACATTGGAGCGCCGGGCGCGCGAGTTCTTCCGCGCCAACTTCTACGGCCTCGGGGTGACCTGGGTGGAGGAGGTCACGGTCGAGAAGGACCCGGCGAATCGCACCCTGACCGTCTCGGCCTCGGGCCGCGTGGAGACCGGGATGCTGGGCCTTTTCCGCTACGAGACAATGCCCGTCACGGCCGCGACGCGCGTGTCGTGGGCCATGTGATCAGCCCGGTGACCGGGCTGCCCGCCTTTCGCCTGTGAGGCGCGGTGCGCCGGGCGGTGCTCGCCCGGCCGGCGCGGGTCACGCGGCGGCGAGGCTCTCGAAGAGGCCGCGCCCGTCAATGCCGCCAACGAGTTCGTCGATGAGGTTCTCGGGGTGCGGCATCATGCCCAGCACGTTGAGACCCTCGGAGAACACGCCGGCAATGTTGTTCAGCGAGCCGTTGGGATTGGCCTCACGGGACGTGTTGCCGGCAGCATCGCAGTAGCGGAAGGCGACTCGCCCCTCCGACTCCAGCTCGTGCAGCGTTTCCTCGTCGCAGAAGTAGTTGCCCTCGCCGTGGGCAATGCACACGTCAATGACCTGACCGACGTGATATCGGCCGGTGAAGGCCGTGTCGGCCCGCGCCACCTTGAGGTGCTGGCGCCGGCAGATGAAGTGCAGGTTGGCATTGCGCATCAGCACGCCCGGCAGCAGTCCGGATTCGCAGAGAATCTGGAAGCCGTTGCAGATGCCGAGCACGAGCCCGCCGCGCGCCGCATGGGCGCGCACCGCGTCCATGATGGGCGCCCGGCTGGCGATGGCGCCGCAGCGCAGGTAGTCGCCATAGGAGAAGCCGCCGGGAAGCACGGCGAGATCCGTGCCATGGGGCAGCTCGTGGTCGGCGTGCCAGGCGGAGACAACGGTGGCGCCCGCCTGCCTGAGGGCCCGCGCAACGTCCCCGTCGCGGTTGGAGCCGGGAAAGGTGATGACGGCCGCCTTCATCGCCTCACTCCGCAAGCTCGATGCGGTAGTTCTCGATGACGGTGTTGGCGAGCAGGCGCTCGCAGGCCTCGCGCAGCACGCTCTCGGCCTTGGTCCTGTCCGTCGTCGTCAGCTCGATGTCGAAGACCTTGCCCTGGCGGACAGAGCCGATGCCCTCGATGCCGAGGGACTTCAGCCCTCCCTCGATGGCCTTGCCCTGCGGGTCGAGCACGCCTTGCTTGAGGGTCACGGTCACGCGGGCTTTCATGATCGGGGTCTCCGGAGGGAACAATGGAAACGGGGGCCAACGGGCCCCCGCTTAATCAAAATCGCGCTCTGCGGCAACTTCTCGTGCCGTCACTGCACCAGGCGCGGGCCGCCGTGGCCGGGACGCTCGTTCTCGGTGAGGATGCCGAGACGGCGGGCCACTTCCGAATAGGCTTCGATCAGCCCGCCCATGTCGCGGCGGAAGCGGTCCTTGTCCATCTTGTCGGAGGACTTGATGTCCCACAGGCGGCACGAGTCGGGCGAGATCTCGTCAGCCACGACGATGCGCATCATGTCGCCTTCCCACATGCGGCCTGTCTCCATCTTGAAGTCGACGAGACGGATGCCGACGCCGAGGAAGAGACCAGACAGGAAGTCGTTGACGCGGATGGCGAGCGCCATGATGTCGTCGATCTCCTGCGGCGTCGCCCAGCCGAATGCTGTGATGTGCTCTTCGGACACCATCGGGTCGTTGAGCGCATCGTTCTTGTAGTAGAACTCGATGATCGAGCGCGGCAGCTGCGTGCCCTCCTCGATGCCGAGGCGCTGCGACAGTGAGCCGGCTGCGACATTTCGCACCACGACCTCAAGCGGAATGATCTCCACCTCGCGGATGAGCTGCTCGCGCATGTTCAGCCGCCGGATGAAGTGCGTGGGCACGCCGATGTCGTTGAGATTCTGGAAGATGTATTCAGAGATGCGGTTGTTCAGAACGCCTTTGCCGTCGATAACCTCGTGCTTCTTGGCGTTGAATGCGGTCGCATCATCCTTGAAGTGTTGAATGAGCGTGCCTGGCTCAGGGCCCTCGTAGAGCACCTTTGCCTTGCCCTCGTAGATACGACGGCGACGGTTCATCGGCGTATACCGTGTTTTGAGAAAGTCCATCGGAGGTGCCGTGGCTCCATACAAAAGGTCCGCGGCTCGAAGCGGGCGGGGGCCGGTTCGAGGCTCATCGTGCTTGCGGACAAAGCCCTCGCCCGCAAGGCGCAACCTAGCCGATTGCGAGCCGGAGCACAACGACTGCCCCCGAGCGGCGGATACGCATTGGACATTGCCCAAATGATGTGGTGAGCCCGCCAGGCGTTGCAAGCGGGTGTTGTCGGGTGTCTGATGGCACAGAGGCAGACAGCCGTGATTCGAGCCCGATGGGGGCTGGCGCTTCCGCCTTCTGCCATCTATATCGCGGCCTGAGCGACCGCATGAGGGAGAGTTGAGCCCGATGACGACCTTCGACAAGCGCGAAGAGGCCTTCGAGAAGCAGTTTGCGCACGACGAGGAGCTGCGCTTCAAGGCGACGGCTCGGCGCAACAAGCTGCTCGGGCTCTGGGCGGCGGAGCAGCTCGGCAAGACCGGCGCCGAGGCTGAGGCCTATGCCAAGAGTGTCGTTCTCGCCGATTTCGAGGAGGCGGGGGACGACGACGTGTTCCGCAAGGTGCGGGCCGACTTCGATGCCGCAGGCGTCGCCCAGTCCGACCACCAGATCCGTCGCACCATGGACGAGCTGATGGCGCAGGCCATCCAGGAAGTCAAAGGCCAGTAAGGCCGGCTGTCACCATCGAGATTCGCCGGGGGGCGTCATGTCGATCCATGTGGATTTTGCCAGCCGGCTCGCGACCGGCGAGCCGCTGTTCTCTGCCTGGGTCGGCAGCCGGGAGCCGGCCATTGCGGCCTTGCTGGCGCGCGAGGCCTTCGACCTCGTGACCCTCGACATGCAGCACGGCGCCGTCGATGTCGACGCCGCCATCCGCGGCATCCAGCTCGTCGCCGGAGCGGGCAAGCCGACCGTCGTGCGCATTCCCGTCGGCGAGTTCCAGACCACCTCGCGCCTGCTCGACGCCGGCGCTGCCGCGGTCATCGCCCCGATGATCAACTCGGCAGCCGACGCGCGGGCCTTCGCAGCCTTCGCCAAGTTCCCACCGCTCGGTGAGCGCAGCTGGGGGCCGCACGCGGCATTGGCCCTGTCCGGCCTGGCGCCGAAGGACTATCTTGCCCGCGCCAACGGCCTCACCCAGGCGGTGGCGATGATCGAGACGCGGGCGGCGCTCGATGCTGTCGACGACATTCTTGCGGTCGAGGGCATCGATGCAGTCTTCATCGGTCCGGCGGACATGTCCATCGCCCTGTCCGGTGGCCGGGATCTCGATCCGGAATCGGCGGCCGTCGACGCGGCGATTGACCATGTGCTCGCCCGTGCCCGCGCTGCCGGCAAGGCCGTCTGGGTCTACGCGGGCCCGCCGGAGCGGGCCGCGGCCCTGGCGCGCAAGGGCATCGTCGTCTCCGCCATCGGCAGCGACACGACCTTCCTGCGCCAGGGGGCGCAGGCGGCGCTCGCCGTCGTCGGGCGCTGATCAGGCGGGGTAGGGCAGGCCGAAGGCGCGCGCCAGAAACAGCCCGCCGTGGCGCAGGCCCTCGCCGTCGATGCCGTGTCCGATGCCGTGGGACAGGTGCCACTGGGCCGGCACCTCGAGGCTCGACAGGGCCTGGGCCGAGAAGAACAGCGCCTCCACCGGGATCACCTCGTCCGCATCGCCATGCACCAGAAGCACCGGCGGCCGCGCGCGGATCTCTTCCCGCATCGTCTCGGGCGGTGCGCCGCTGGGCCCCACCAGCATGCCGGAATAGCCGACGATGGCGGCCGGCGCCGTGCGGCGCCGCAGGCCGACGTGCAGCGCCATCATGGTGCCCTGGCTGAAGCCGACGAGGGCGAGCCTGTCCTCCGTCAGCCCATGGCGGGCGAGTTCGGCATCCAGAAAGGCATCGAGCGCGGGGGCGGCATGGTTGACGCCGCGCCAGCGCTCGTCCGGATCGCGGAACGTGAGGGCAAACCATTGCCGGCCCATGGGCGACATGCCGCAGGGCTCCGGCGCGTGGGGAGAGACGAAGGCCGCATCCGGCAGCCAGCGCTGCCACTGGCGGCCGATGTCGATGAGGTCGTTGCCGTCGGCACCGTAGCCGTGCAGGAAGACGACGAGCTGGCGCGTGGCGCCCGATCGCGCGGCGAGACGCGGCCCGTCTATCAATCGCTGGTCCATGTGGTCGTCCCGTGCGGCTCGAGGGTGATCTTTCCTGCTGATTAGCGAATGGAGTTCGCGCGGTCGAGCGATTCCCTCGGCTTCAGGCGCTGTCAGCTCCGAGCAGCGGCGCTCCTTCGCGGCCGCGGCGCGCGATGCGGTAATACGCCCACAGCACCCGCGCGGCGACGCCGCGATAGGGCCGCCAACGCTCGGCCGCGATGGCACGCAGCTGCTTCTCGCGCGGGCGCTCGTCGAGCCGGAGGGCGAGGCGGGCCGCCTCCTGCAGGGCGAGGTCGCCAGCCGGAAAGATGTCGGGGTGGCCGAGGCAGAAGAGAAGGTAGATCTCCGCCGTCCAGGGGCCTATGCCCTTCACGGCCGTCAAGGCGGCGATGGCGTCCTCGGGCGCCATGGCGCCGAGCGAATCGAGCATCAGGCGACCCTCGGCAATGGCGAGCGCAACGGCGCGCAGCCCGCGCATCTTGGGCAGCGAAAGGCCGCAGGCGCGCAGGTCTTCGTCGCTTGCGGCCAGGAAGGTGCGAGGCTTGAGCGGGTCGAATCGTGCCCGCACCCGCGCCCAGATGGCGTCTGCGCTCGCGACGGACAGCTGCTGTGCCACGATGATGGCAGCAAGCCCGGGGAAGCCCGGCTCGCGCAGGCGCAGCGGCGGCCGTGCGCCGGCCTGCACCAATTCGCCGATCAGCGGGTCGGCGGCGGCGAGGGCGCCAAGGGCTTCATCGAGCGCCGCCTCGCCGTTGATGATGCTCGGCATCGGGTAACCTCGCCATGATTCGAATCGCGGTCGTTCCATCATGAGGGATGCGGCAATGGGGGCGAAGGCGACACCCGTTTTGCGCTTCGCGCCAAGCCCCAACGGCTTTCTCCATCTCGGGCATGCCTATTCGGCGCTGCTCAACGCCTCCCTGGCCCGCCGCCTCGGCGGGCGCTTCCTGCTGCGCATCGAGGACATCGACCCGACGCGCTGCCGGCCCGCGTTCGAAGAGGCCATCTACGAGGATCTCGCCTGGCTCGGCCTCACGTGGGAGGAGCCCGTGCGCCGCCAGTCCCAGCACATGGACGATTATGGGGCGGCCCTCGCGAAGCTGCGCGAAATGGGACTTCTCTATCCGTGTTTCGCCAGCCGGCAGGAGATCAGGGCCGCCGTCGCTGAGCGGGAGCGGGCCGAGGGCAGGCCGTGGCCGCGCGACCCCGACGGGGCGCCGCTCTATCCGGGGCTTGCGCGGCAGCTGCCGGCCCAGGAGATCGCCCGCCGTCTCGCCTCCGGCGAGCCGCACGCGCTGCGGCTCGACATGACTGCGGCGCTGCAGCGCGTCGGGGCCGCAGGCCGCGAGCTCTCCTTCGTCGCCTTCGACCCTGACGGAAGCGAGCGGCGCGTGGTGGCGAATCCGGCACGGTGGGGCGACGTGGTGCTAGCGCGCAAGGAGGTGCCAACGAGCTACCACCTGTCCGTGGTCGTCGACGATGCGCTGCAGGGTGTGACGCATGTGGTCCGCGGTCAGGACCTGGCGGCGGCCACGGATGTGCACCGGCTGCTGCAGGCGCTGCTCGACCTGCCGGTGCCGCGCTATCACCATCACCCGCTCATTGCCGACGAGACCGGCCTCAAGCTCGCCAAGAGCCGCGGTTCGCCCGCGTTGCGAGACCTGAGGGCCGCCGGCATCGGCGCAGACGAGATTCGCCGCCGCCTCGGCTTTCCCGCCTGACGGCGAGGAGGCGCCTAGCCGGCGCCGAGCACCGTGAGCCACAGAATCGTGCTCGCCAGCGAGCAGGCGGTCGACAGGGCGATCGATCCGGAGGCGATGGCGATGCCGCAGCGGTAGCGCTCGGCGAGCAGATAGGCGTTGATGCCGGAGGGCGAGGCGGCGAAGAGCACGGCGACACCGGCCCACGTCGGCGGCATGTCGAAGACATGGAGCGCCAGCAGATAGACGAGAAGCGGGTGCACCAGCAGCTTCAGCACCGTGATGGTGCTCGCGAGCCCGAAGCCTTCGCCGAAGCCGTAGCGCCGCAACGCGACGCCCATGGCGATAAGTGCGCAGGGGATGGCAGCCTCGGCGATGGGGTTGACGAGCGACCAGACGACATCGGGCAGCCCGCCGGGCAGGAGCCGCGCGAGTGAGCCGACGATGACCGAGATGACGATGGGGTGGGTGATGAGCCGCCGCACGATGGTGAGGGGCGAGGTGCCGCGCCCTTCGACGAGCACGGTGGCTACCGTCATCATGATCGGCAGATGGATGGCGATCAGCAGAAAGAGCGGGACGGCGCCCTCGTCGCCATAGGCCCCCAGGATAAGCGGAATGCCGACGAGGACGGTGTTGGACTGCGCCGCCGAAAAGCCGGCGACGACACCCTCGTTCTCGGTGACGTGGAAGAGGCGCCGCGCGATGACGGTGGTGAGCACCCACACCACGGCAACGCCGCCGAAATAGGCCAGCCAGTAGCCCCAGGGCTGCACCTCCGGCAACGTGGCCTTCGCCAGCGTGCGGAAGATGAGGCAGGGAATTGCGAGGGCGTAGACGAAATCCGACAGGCCTTCGCCCGTGCGGTCGTTGAGCAGGCCAACGCAGCGGGCGAGGAAGCCCACGGCGATGAGCCCGAAGATCGGCAAGACGAGCAGAAAGACGGAGAGCATGGCCCCACCGGTCGCAGATGTTGCGCGACCTTGAAGCGGGACCGGCGGGCGGGCTAGGCGCGCAGGCGCAGGGCAGCCATGCGGCGGCCGGGCCGCCTCAGCCGCCCTCGGCCACCTGCATGCCTGTCTCGGCCTTGGCGCGCAGCTCGCGGATCTGGTCGCGCTGGCGGCGGAACTCGGCCAGGGCCGTGCCCTCCAGCTCGCGGCCACGCGGCACCTTGATCTTCATCGGATTGACGAAGTGTCCGTTGACCAGCACCTCGTAGTGCAGGTGCGCGCCCGTCGACAGGCCGGTGTTGCCGACATAGCCAATGACCTGTCCCTGGCGCACCCTGACGCCTTCCTGAATTCCCCGGGCGAAGGCGGACTGGTGTGAATAGGTGGTGACGTAGCCGTTAGCGTGCTGGATCTCGATGCGCCGCCCGTAGCCGGAGCTCCAGCCAGCCTTTATCACGACGCCGTCGCCGGCGGCGAGGATGGGCGTGCCGGAGCGGTTCGCCCAGTCGACACCCGTATGCATCTTGGAATAGCCGAGGATCGGATGGCGGCGGGTGCCGAAGCCCGAGCGCATGACGCCGTCGGTGATCGGCTTGCGCAGCAGGAACTTCTTCAGCGAGCGGCCGTCCTCGTCGAAATAGTCGACGGTGTTGTCCTCGGGCGACTGGTAGCGGTAGACCGCCCGCCGCTCGCCGCCGACGGTGAGCGCGGCGAAGAGGACATCGCCGGCCGCCGTGCCGTCGTCGTCGGCCATGAACAGCTCGATCGAATCGTTGGGGCCGACGCGGCGCTGGAAATCGACATCGTAGGCGAAGATGCGGATGAGATCCTGGACAACCTCGCGCGAGATGCCGTTCTTCAGTGCCGTCTCGTAGAGGCTCTCGTAGAGCCGGGCCCCGCGCCCGCCGGAGCCGTTCTCGCCGTCTTCGCCGACATCCTCGCCCGTCTCCGCTGACGCGGTGGCGAACTCCTCCTGGGGCAGCGAGACAGGCACAAAGCGCCCCTTGTCGTCGAGCGCGGCGATGCCGGCGATCGACTGGGAATCGACAATCATGACGCGCGAGATACGGCGCGGCCCGCTGCCGTCGATATTGGGCGCAAGCAGCAGCCGGACATTCTGCCCCTCGCGCACAGCCTTCACCGTATCGGACCCGAGGGCGGCGAGGATGGCGGCGATCTCCCGGTCGCTCGCGCCCTCCGCCTTCAGGATGTCGGCGAGTTTGGCGCCCTTCTTGACGGCGACGACCTTCTCCTCGGGGGCGGCCGGGTTCTCGCCGGCGACCTGCCGCGCGACAATCGTCACGTTCTCCGGCACCACGCGGATGTCGAGTTCCTTGAACGGGGCGTCGATGGGATTGGCGTAGGCGAGGGCGGGGCTCGCCAGGGCCACGTGGCGCAGGGTGCGCGAAAGCATGAGCTGGGCCGGCGCCGTCAGCGACGGCTCGTTGCGGACGCTCACGGTGAGCCGCTGCTCCTCGGCGAGCTGGGCCAGGGCCTCCTCGTCGGTGAGGCCCGGTGCATCGGCTTCGATTTCGACATCGTCGAGGTCGCGGCGCACGAAGGAGACATCGGCGTCGGCATCGGCGGGAGCAGGCTCCACCTCGCCGAAGCGTTCGGAGGTGTCCTCTCCCTCGGCATAGAGCTTGAGCGGATTGAAGGGCGGAATATCGGTCGCGTAGACGCCGGCCGTCTGCGACAGGTTGGTGGCAAGGCGCAGGAAGGGCCTGACCTTGATCACCTCGCGGTCACCCACGCGCATGGTCATCGGCGCCTTGATGGTCTGCTTGGCGGCGACGAACAGCTCGGTGCGCACCAGCTTGTCGCCCTTGACGATCCTGTTGCCGCTCGCTGCGCCGTCGTCGGCCCGGCGGGCTATCTCCCGCGCACGCTCGGGCAGTTGCGCGAAGATGGTGTCGCCCTGCAGCGCTATATAGATGGCAGCGCCGAGAAGGGCGGCGCCGCTGACGCCCGTCAGGATGCTGGCGGTCAGCCAGCGCAGGCTGAAGCTGCGGCGGTCGCTGTGGGGTGAAGATTGACCCTCGGGGTCGATCGGCGGCTCGCGGCCGAGGTCGACCATCACCGACGGGCGCTCCCGGCGCATGCCCTCGACGCGCGCGGCCGTCCGCGGCTGGGCTGCGGCCGCAGGCGACAGGAAGGCGCCGTTGCCTTCGGGCATGTGGTCGATCTTCATGCGCTCGTGACGTCCCCTGGCACCAGAAGCTCTCGCCACCGACCGGCAAACGTTTGTGTTCCAATTGCGGCTTCATCTTTTGCCGGTCGCGGCCCGGCAAATCAACCGCAACCTGCACGCACGGCGGTCTGCAAGAAGCAGCTGTGCCGTTTCTTTGCGCAGACAGTATGGTCGAAGTGCGGCAGCCATGCGTGGCATGATCCGGGCTTGCGCCCGGCGAGTTATCCCCAGATAGGGGGCGTCGGCCGCCAAAAAAATTTCATGGCCCGTGTTGACAGTCGAAATCGACCCGACCTATATAAGCGCCACAACGGCGCTGCCGCTGACGGCGGGCGGCGCCCACGGCTTCCTCTGAAAGACGGGTTCATCCACCCGGCCAAGGTCGGGATGGATGGCTGCGCTCCCGAGGTTGCCGCGGCATCATCGGTTGCCGTTGCTCTTTGACATTGTTGAGAGAGGAAGAGAAGCGTAGGCGGCGGTATTTTTGCGGCCTGTCTTCTGGGGGTATCCTGAGAGGG
>NZ_JACHEH010000010.1 GCF_014201415.1 Chelatococcus composti | reverse complement strand
TCGGTGACGATTTCCTTGGTCGTGTCGAGCGCCGTGTACATCGTGTCGATGGTGGCGGCGCCGAGACCGATGGCGTCCTTGACGGCCGAGAGGGCGGCGTTGTCGGACTTCATCGTCGTGGCGATCGACCAGTAGGCGGCGTTGTCCGACGCCGTCGACACGCGCATGCCCGTCGAGATGCGGGTCTGCGCGGCGGTCAGGTTCTTGTTGGTCGCCGTCAGCGTCTGCAGGGCAGTCATCGCCGAGGCGTTGGTCAGCAGGCTGGACATGCTTTTGTCCCTTCACATTGAGATGTGGATTTTCGGAAAGGGACATGCCGGGTTTGCACCGGCATAGCGGAGCGGCATCATGCCTTTGAGGCGCAGGTGGGAAGGGCCTCAATCCGCTATGGTCTCGACCGTAGCGGTCAAACCTTACCCGTTCGTTGCTGGATATGCCAAACAGAAAATGAAAAGCTCCCCGTACCGGACGGCACAGGGAGCGCAGGGGAGGGGATAGGGTGTTGCAGCGGCCTCAGCCGCGGTCGACGAACATGTAGCCCATGTAGCGCTTGGCCTCGATCGGGTCGTAGCCAAGCCGCTCGCGCAGCTTCTTGCGCAGCTTGCTGACGTGGCCTTCCACCACGCTCTCTTCCACACTCTCGTTGTAGATGCCGTAGATGGCGTTGAAGAGCTGCATCTTGCTCACGCGCCGCCCGCGCGCGCGCACCAGATACTGCAGGATGTGACGCTCGCGGCGCGGGAGTGCCAGCGGCTCGCCGTCGATCTCCGGGTCGCGGCCGTCATAGAAGACCTTGAGCCGGCCAATCGTGGTCTTTTCCTCGGCGCTGTTCACGCGCCGCCACACGGCCTCGGCCCGCGCCAGGATTTCCTTGACATGCACCGGCTTGCGCACCACGTCGTCGATGCCGGCGGTGAAGAGCTCAAGCGTCTGTTCCAGCGAGCGCGTCTCGCTCAGTGCGATGATCGGCGCGCGGCTGTGGTTGCGGATGAGTTCCGGATAGCTCGTACGGTCAGCAAAATCGCCGAGCACGAACCCCTGCACCGCATTGAGATCTACTGTCGATGCCGTCTGGAGCCACTCGCGGAATTCCGCCGAGTAGAAGCCCATGGACGGGACACCCTCGCGTCCGAAGCTCGCGACATAGCCCGACGTGACAAGTTGCCTTTCGTCAACAACGATATACACAGCCAGACCCCCCAGCCATTCCAATAATCAGTCATCACGCACATCCGGCCGCAACAAACCGGCGAACGCACACTGACTACTTTAAAAAAGGCGATATATATCGCTGGTTATCCCATAACTAAAATATACTTTTAAATATTCTCATGCTACAGGTTCCGCGCTCCCTCTTCTTTGAAGGGATACACGTTCCGCCCCGCACATCGTCGCCGAAAACCATCAGGCAATGCCCAGACAAGCCTGGGCACGGAAGATGCCGCCACGCAAAACGGCAGCCCGTCCATCGGTGGCAAAGTCCAACTGCGCCAACGATCCTGAGGCCCTTGACTCGAACGCTTGAAGCGTTCGTGCCTCGGCGAATCAGTGATTTAAGAATTATTAATCGCCCGTTAAGGGTCAATACGCTTTGTATCGTTTTTGGGCACACATTCCGCGGTGAGTCATTTTTGCATCGCTTTGTTACAATTATCGCTAAAATTTTAACGATAGTGCACTGCCGCCAGCGCCCGAATGCGCGCCGCGAACACGCCGACCCGTCAGGTGTCTTCTTTGTGTACGACTTGATTCCCGTCGCAGGAGTGCAGGCTGCGATCTGTCGGAGGCTGTTGCCGCCCTGCCGTCTCACACGTCGCGGGCGCGCACGACCGACGTGACGGCAGCGCTCCAAACGACGTCGACGGCACGCGTCACACGCCCGTCGATGGCCTGCAGATCGACGAGGCCGGAACGCATGACCCGACGCACGATGCGTACGTAGCCGCGGCCCTGGCCGGTGATCACCACCGCTTCCCGACCGACGATGTTGCGGGGGGCGTCTCCTGCCCGGGTGCAGACGACAATGTCGCCCCGGTCGTAGCGCGGCTGCAGTCCCGTTCCGGCGACGCGGAAGCCAATGGCCTGGGGCGGCAGTGCGACGGGCGCCGCTACGCTGAAAACGGGCCTCGGCGGTACCACCCTGAAGCGGCGCAGGAGGCTACCGTCGTCCCCGATCTCCCCGGCGATGTCGAGATAGTGCTGTCTCAGCTGCCGGCCTTCCCCGGTCAGGAGCCAGGCGAGGCTGATATTGAAATGCGCCGCGTAGCGCTCGGCCACAGCCGTGCGGAGACCGCGCAGTCCGTTCTCGTGGGCGCGATAGGTCACCTCGTTCCAGCCGAACGTCCGCGCCGCCGCGGACGCGCTGGTAAAGCCGGCATGGCGTCGGGCCGCCCGGAGGCGCTGTGCGATTTGATCTTCGGAAGTCATTCCGTCCCTCGGAGAGAGGCCTGGCAGAAACCAGACGCCGCAACAGGACGACGCAACTTACTTCCGCCCCCCAATCGTTGCAGGCGCACCGTCGTTGAACAGCACCCGCCCTCAAGTCTTCGATCTGGAAAGCAGCCGCCGACAGGACAAACCCGGATCGTCTTGCCCGGACGACTTGTTTCACATAAGCCGGAAACGCAAGATCGACAATACACGCAAATAAAAAAAGGTGCACGCCCCGCAAGACGTGCACCTTGGAGCCCGTGCAGGCGGATGGGGAAAGCCTACTGTTCGGCGAAAACTGCCTCGATCTTGCCTTTCAGCGTCTGCGCGTTGAACGGCTTGATGATGTAGTTGTTGACGCCCGCCTTCTTCGCGGCGACGACGTTCTCCGACTTCGCCTCCGCGGTCACCATGATGAAAGGCGTATGGGCGAGCTTCTCGTCCGCGCGGACCTGCTTCAGGAGCTCGTAGCCCGTCATCGGCTCCATGTTCCAATCGCTGATGACGAGGCCATACTCGCGCTGCCTCATCTTGGCGAGTGCCTCCGTGCCGTCAGACGCTTCGTCAACGTCCTGAAAACCGAGCTGTTTCAACAGGTTGCGAATGATGCGAACCATGGTCTTATAATCGTCGACCACGAGGATCGGCATCGAAAGATCAAGCGCCATAGTTCACTCCACCGCTTTGCACTTTGTTGACAGGGGCGCATTTCGCTGTGCGGAGACTCTTGCAGAAAACTTGCATGAAGCTTGCATGGCGGAAGCCGGACCGTTTGCGTTGGTTGAAGTCGACCACTTATAGTAACGGCCCGAATTGACCAATCCTTAAAGAGGGAGGTGCCGATGACTGCGGGCCATCGGCCGTTTCGCATCGAATCGATGGTCGACACCGGTTTCGGCAATACACTCATGGGAAGCCCGACGGTGTCGGTGCAGCTCGAACAGATCTCGCAGCAGCTGGCCGAGCTTCGCACGCTGGTCGAAGCCATCAACAGCCGCGACGAGCGAATCGGTCAAATGTCGGAAGGCGGTGCCCTTTGGCAGGACGTTGATGCCATCCAGCGCAGCATCCAGAGGACAAAGCAGGAACTCGCGACCCTGCATGCCAAGGGCCTGCGCGGGAAGCCGCGGAGCCGGGTGACGGACGAGCTCGACGCCGTCGTCTCCGACACCGAGAGCGCCACGGAGACCATCCTGTCCTCGGCGGAAGCCATCAACGATGCCGCCGGCGTTCTCATGGAGCAGCTCGCCGGTGAGCAGCAGGAGATCGCCAACCGGATCTACGAACAGGTCATCCGCATCTTCGAAGCCTGCAACTTCCAGGACCTCACCGGCCAGCGCATCAGCAAGGTGGTCAACACGCTCAAGTTCATCGAGGAGCGTGTCGCCAACATGATGGAGATCTGGGGTGGGCCGGACAGCCTCTCGAGCCTCGCCGAGATCGAGGAGGAAAAAGAGGAAGAGAAGGGCGACGAAGCCCTGCTCAACGGACCACCGCTCGCTGGCGATGCAAACGTCGTGTCGCAGGACGACATCGACTCCCTCTTCAGCTGAAAGAGCTGAACCTTCAGGCATCCATTGCCCCTCTGACGGACGGCCGGCAGGCGGTGTCGCAAATCGCCGCCGCGCCGGTTGTCCCTGCCCGGCCGACACAGAGCCCCCGAAAGCCCGCAACACCGGCATTGACTCTCGCATCCTCCTGAGTCGTTATAGAACAAAACAGGAACAATAGTCATGAGCGCGGTGCAAGAGACTTTGCAGGCGCTGCGGCGGAGCATTGCCGCGATCGAGCCGGCCGCGACCGAAGCGGGCCAGCGCTTCACATGCGGCGCGCCGGCCGTGGACGAGCTGCTGGGCGGCGGCTTTCTCCGGGCTGCGGTACACGAGATCTTTGCACGCGAGGCCGCGGATGCCGGCGCAGCCGCCGGCTTCACAGCCGGCCTCGCGGCGCGCGCCGCGGCGGACGGCCGCCGCGTGATCTGGGTGCGGCAAGGCTTTTGCGTGGCGGAAACCGGTGCTCTCCATGCGCCGGGCCTTGCCGCCCTGGGGCTCGACCCGCGCCTGCTCGTCGTGGTGACGGGGCCCGATGCGGCCTGCGTGCTGCAGGCCGGGGCGGAGGCCCTGCGCTGCCCGGCTCTCGGCGCCGTCGTCATCGAGCCGTGGGGCGATCCGCGATCCCTCGATCTGACGGCGAGCCGGCGCCTCGCGCTCGCCGCCGAGCAGTCCGGCGTCCCCGCCCTGCTGCTGCGCATCGCGGCCATGCCCCGGCCGAGCGCGGCGGCGACGCGCTGGTCCGTCGCCGCCGCCCCGTCACGGCCGCTGCTGGCCAATACCCCCGGTCATCCTGCCTTCGACATCACCTTGCTGCGTCACCGTTCCGGCCTCGAGAGCCGGCGCTGGCGCCTGGAGTGGCACCGTGAGCACCGTCTCTTCCACGAGCCCCCGCCGCTACCTCGCCCTGTGGTTCCCCTTCCTGCCGGCCGACCGGCATCGCCGGGCATCACCCGTCTCGCCCGCACAGGCTGAGGCGCCGCTCATCCTCGTCGAGAAGGTGGCGAACGCGCTGCGCATCGCCGCCGTGGACCGGCTGGGCCTTTCCCTCGGCCTCACCCCCGGCCTCACCCTGGCGGACGCACGCGCCCGTATTCCCCACCTCGTCGCGGCGGACATGGACCGCGCGGCTGATGCGGCCCTGCTTGCCCGCCTCGCCGACTGGTGCGACCGTTACACGCCGCTCGTCGCCGTTGAGGAACCCGACGGGCTGGTGCTCGACATCACCGGCTGCGCTCACTTTTTTGCCGGCGAAGAAAACCTGCGGCGGGCAGTGATGGAGGGCCTCGCCCGCAGCGGCCTGACCGTGCGGGGCAGCGTCGCCGGCACGCCGCAGGCGGCAGGAGCGCTCGCCCGCTTCGGGCGCAAGACGCTCGGCCGGCACGATATCGTGCCGCCGGGGGAGGAGGAGATGGCGGTGAGGCCGCTGCCCGCGGCCGCCCTCGGCGTCTCGCCGGAAGTGCTGCTCGCCCTCACCCGGGCGGGCCTGAAGACCGTGGGCGACCTGGCGGATCGCCCGAGCGCGCCGCTCGCTGCCCGCTTCGGCGCGGACCTGCCGGCCCGTCTCGCACGCATCCTGGGCCGGGAGGACGTCGGCATCTCCCCGCGCCGGCCACTGCCGCCTTGCCTCGTCGAGCGCCGCTTCGCCGAGCCCGTGGCGCGCGAGGAAGACATCGTTGCCGCCCTCGCCGGCCTTGCCCGGCGCGCCGGCGGCATACTCGCGGAGCGCGGCGAGGGCGGGCGGCGCTTCGAGGCTGCCTTCTTCCGTGCCGACGGGCGGGTCACGCGCCTTGCGGTCGCCACCGGCCGGCCGACGCGCGACGCCGCCGTCGTCATGCGCCTGTTCCGCGAGAGGCTTGCGGCGCTTGCCGACCCCCTCGACCCCGGCTTCGGCTTCGATCTGCTCCGCCTCGCCGTCACGGTCTGCGAGCCGCTCGGCGAAAGCCAGACGAGCCTTGACGGGCGGACGGTCGAGGACGAGGAGGTCGCCGCCCTCGTCGACCGGCTCGGCGCCCGCTTCGGCCCGGCAGCCGTCCTCCGGCCGGCCTTCGTTGACACGCACATTCCCGAAAGGGCCGTGCGCATGGTGCCGGCCGCCAGCCTCGACGACTCAACGACGCCGGCCTGCGGCTGGTCGGCCGGGCGGCTGGACGATCCTCCTGCGCGGCCAGTCCACCTCTTCGATCCGCCACAGCCCATCGAGGCGCTCGCCGAAGTGCCGGACGGGCCGCCGCTGCGCTTCCGCTGGCGGCGCGTGCTGCACGAGATCACCCGCGCCGAGGGGCCGGAGCGGATCGCGCCCGAATGGTGGCGCGACGAGGCGGGCGAGGAACCGACGCGCGACTACTACCGGGTCGAGGACACGGCGGGGCGCCGCTTCTGGGTGTTCCGCCGGGGCCTTTTCGGCGAGGCGCCCGCCCCGCGCTGGTTCCTGCACGGGGTGTTCGCATGAAGGGGCCCGTCCCGCAGCCGGCGGCCTATGCCGAGCTTGCTGTCACGACCAATTTCTCCTTCCTGCGCGGCGGCTCCCACCCCGGCGACCTCGTCAGGCAGGCGCTCGTCCTCGGCCTCGCCGGCATCGGCATTGCCGACCGCAACACGGTCGCCGGCGTGGTGCGGGCCCACACGACGCTCGAAGAGATCAGGTCGCGTGCGGAGAAGGAGGGCGAGACGCTGCCCCCCTTCAAGCTCGCGGTCGGCGCCCGCCTCGTCTTTGCCGACGATACGCCCGACGTCATCGCCTATCCCGTGAACCGTGCCGGCTGGGGCCGCCTGTGCCGCCTCCTCACCCTGGGCAAGCGCAGGGCGGACAAGGGCGAATGCCACCTCACCCGCGCCGACCTCGTGACCGATGCCCGCGACCTTCTCCTCATCGCCATGCCCGGCCGGCCGGGAGACATCCGCCTCGACATCCTCGGCGAGCTGAAGGAAGCCGCCCCCGGCGCCACCTGGCTCGCCGCCGCCATGGCCTATGGCGGCAGCGACCGGCGCGACCTTGCAGGCCTGAAGGCGGTTGCGGCGCGGGCGGGCCTGCCGCTCCTCGCCGTCAACGACGTGCTCTACCACGAACCGGCCCAGCGCCCGCTGCAGGACGTGCTGACCTGCATCCGCGAGGGCGTGACCATCCACTCGGCCGGGCGGCTCCTGGCCGCCAACGCCGAGCGGCACCTGAAGCCCGCACAGGAGATGGCCCGGCTGTTCCGCGATGCGCCGGAGGCCATCGGCGAGACTCTGCATGTCCTCGACCGTATCGACTTTTCGCTCTCCGAGCTGAAATACGACTATCCAGACGAGCCGGTGCCGCCCGGCAAGACGCCCCAGGGCTGGCTCGAGGAACTGACCTGGCGCTGCGCCGCGCTGCGCTACCCGCAGGGGATATCGCCGAAGGTGGAGAAGCTCCTGCGGGAGGAGCTCGCCCTCATCGCCCAGCTCGACTATGCGCGCTACTTCCTCACCATCCGTGACATCGTGCGCTACGCCGAGGACCGCGGCATCCTCTGCCAGGGGCGCGGCTCGGCCGCCAATTCCGCCGTCTGCTACGTGCTCGGCATCACCGCGGTCGACCCCGAGGAGCACGATCTCCTCTTTGCCCGCTTCATCTCCAGCGAGCGGCGCGAGCCGCCGGACATCGACGTCGACTTCGAGCACGAGCGGCGCGAGGAGGTGATCCAGCACATCTACGAGCGCTATGGCCGCGACCACGCCGGCATCGCCGCCACCGTCATCTGCTACCGTCCGCGCAGCGCCATCCGCGAAGTGGGCAAGGCCCTCGGCCTGACGGAGGACGTCACCGCCCGCCTCGCCGGCACGGTCTGGGGCAGCTGGGGCTCGCCGATCGCCGACAAGCACATCCGCGAGGCAGGGCTCGACCCGAATAACCCGGTGATCCGCCGCGCCGTCGATCTCGCGACGAGGCTCCTCGGCTTTCCCCGCCATCTCTCCCAGCATGTCGGCGGCTTCGTGCTGATGCGCAGCCGCCTCGACGAGACGGTGCCCATCGGCAACGCCGCCATGGACGAGCGCACCTTCATCGAGTGGGACAAGGACGACATCGACGCGCTCGGCCTCATGAAGGTCGACGTGCTCGGCCTCGGCATGCTCACCTGCATCCGCAAGGCCTTCGACCTGCTGCGCAGCCACTGCGGCCTCGACCTTGATCTCGCCGCCGTGCCCAGGGAGGATCCGGCCGTCTACGACATGCTGTGCAGGGGCGACTCCATCGGCGTCTTCCAGGTGGAGAGCCGGGCCCAGATCAACATGCTGCCGCGCCTCAGGCCGCGGCAGTTCTACGACCTCGTCATCCAGGTCGCCATCGTGCGGCCCGGCCCCATCCAGGGCGACATGGTGCATCCCTACCTGCGCCGGCGGAACGGCGAGGAGGAGGTCACCTATCCCGCCCCCTCACCCCAGCACGGCCCGCCGGACGAGCTGAGGCGGGTGCTCGGCCGCACCCTCGGCGTACCCCTTTTCCAGGAACAGGCGATGAAGATCGCCATGGTGGCGGCCGGTTTCACGCCGGAGGAGGCGAACGGCCTGCGCCGCGCCATGGCCACCTTCCGCCACGTCGGCACCATCCACACCTTCGAGGAGAAGATGGTGGAAGGCATGGTGGCGCGCGGCTACGAGCGCGCCTTCGCCGAGCGCTGCTTCACCCAGATCAAGGGCTTCGGCGAATACGGCTTTCCCGAGAGCCACGCCGCCTCCTTCGCCAAGCTCGTCTACATCTCGGCCTGGCTCAAATGCCACCACCCGGCCGTCTTCGCCTGCGCCCTGCTCAATTCCCAGCCCATGGGCTTCTATGCCCCGGCCCAGATCGTGCGCGATGCGCGCGAGCACGGCGTCGAGGTGCGCGCGGTCGACATCAACGCGAGCGCCCACGACAACACGCTCGAGGCGCGGCCGGACGGCACGCTCGCGCTGCGTCTCGGCTTTCGCCAGGTGGACGGCTTCAGCGAGGACTGGTCGCGGGCGCTCTTGGCTGCACGCGGAAACGGCTACGACAGCGTCGAGGACCTGTGGAAGCGCGCCCGCCTGCCGCAGCGGGCCCTCAAGATCCTCGCCGATGCCGATGCCTTCCGCGCCCTCGGGCTCGACCGGCGCGAGGCGCTGTGGGCCGTGCGCCGCCTGCCCGACGATGCGCCCCTGCCGCTCTTCGCCGCAGCCGGGGCGCGCGAGTTGGCGCAGGAGGCGGACACCGCCCTGCCGGCAATGCCGCTGTCGGAACATGTGGTGGCGGACTACCAGATGCTGCGCCTGTCGCTGAAGGCCCACCCCATGGTCTTCCTGCGTGAACGCTTCCGGCGCGAGGGTGTCCGCACCACGGCCGAGATCGCAGCCCTGCCGGACGGCGCCTTCGCCAGGGTCGCCGGCGTCGTGCTGGTGCGACAGCGCCCCGGCAAGGGCAACGCCATCTTCATGACCCTCGAGGATGAGGCGGGCATCACCAACGTCGTCCTGTGGGCACGACGGTTCGAGCGCTTTCGCCGCCAGGTGATGAGTGCGCGGCTCGCCCTCGTGTCCGGGCGGGTGCAGAAGAGCCGCGAAGGCGTCGTCCATCTGATGGCCGAGACGGTCGACGACCGCACCCGGGATCTTGCCGCCCTGTCGCAGGCGCACGAGGCGCGCACGCGGCTGTCGCGCGCCGACGAATTCGTCCATCCGCATTATCCGCGCTCTGCCGGCCACCCGCGCAACGTGCGCATCCTGCCCAAGTCACGCGATTTCCACTGAGCCCCGGCCTTCGCAAGCGCAGCAAACGGGCAGTTCTATGCACAAAAATACGCCAGCCCATCTGTCGGGCACCCCTGTCCCGGCGCTTTCGCCCCGGCCCGCGAGGCTGGCACGAGGCTTGCTGCCGCTCCCCTGCAACGATCATCCGGGGGTGGAGCAACGACAATGCGAAATCGTTTTCAGAAGATCCTCGCGACGCTCGCGACGACGGCAGCAATCGCGCTGCCGGCGGTGAGCGCGAGCGCTCAGGACGTCATCAAGGTCGGTATCCTGCATTCGCTCTCGGGCACCATGGCCATCAGCGAGACGACGCTGAAGGACGTGATGCTGATGCTCATCGAGGAGCAGAACAAGAAGGGTGGCCTCCTCGGCAAGAAGCTCGAGGCTGTCGTCGTCGACCCTGCCTCCAACTGGCCGCTGTTTGCCGAGAAGGCGCGCGAACTCCTCACCAAGGACAAGGTGGCCGCCACCTTCGGCTGCTGGACCTCCGTGTCGCGCAAGTCCGTCCTGCCGGTCTTCGAGGAGCTGAACGGCATCCTCTTCTATCCCGTCCAGTACGAGGGCGAGGAATCCTCCCGCAACATCTTCTACACAGGCGCCGCGCCCAACCAGCAGGCCATCCCCGCCGTCGACTACCTGATGGAGAACGAGGGCGTCGAGCGCTGGGTGCTGGAGGGCACGGACTACGTCTACCCGCGCACCACCAACAAGATCCTCGAGGCCTATCTCAAGTCCAAGGGCGTGAAGGACGAGGACATCTCCATCAACTACACACCCTTTGGCCATTCCGACTGGCAGACCCGCGTCGCCGAGATCAAGAAGTTCGGCTCGGCCGGCAAGAAGACGGCCGTCGTCTCCACCATCAATGGCGACGCCAACGTGCCCTTCTACAAGGAGCTCGCCAACCAGGGCATCAAGGCCACCGACATTCCGGTCATCGCCTTCTCCGTGGGTGAGGAGGAGCTCGCCGGCATCGACACCAAGCCGCTCGTTGGCCACCTGGCGGCGTGGAACTACTTCCAGTCCGTCGACACGCCGGAGAACAAGGACTTCATCGCCAAGTGGAAGGCCTTCACCAAGAACGACAAGCGCGTCACCAATGACCCGATGGAGGCGCACGTCATCGGCTTCAATATGTGGGTGAAGGCGGTGGAAAAGGCCGGCACGACCGACCCGGACAAGGTCATCGACGCGCTCATCGGTGTCTCCGTGCCCAACCTCTCCGGCGGCTACTCCACGATGATGCCGAACCACCACATCACCAAGCCGGTGCTCATCGGCGAGATCCAGGAGGACGGCCAGTTCTCCATCGTCTCGCAGACGCCGGGCCTCGTGGTCGGCGACGAGTGGTCCGACTATCTCGAGGGCTCGAAGGACCTCATCGCCGACTGGCGAGCCCCGCTCTCCTGCGGCAACTTCAACGTCAAGACCGGCAAGTGCGGCGGCCAGGGCCCCGTCGCCCAGTAAGCCGCCTTTCTCTTGACATCCGGCCGGCGGCGCCCTGTCGCCGGCCCTCCCCGAAAGAAGAGCGATGCCCCGCCTGCTCTGCGTCATCCTTGCGCTCGTGTGCGCCCTTCTCGCCGCGCCGGCCCGCTCGGCGCCGGCCGATGCGGGCGAGGCGCTCGCCCTCATCGCCAGCGGCCGCTTTCCCGACATCGAAAAGGGGGTGGACCTTCTCGCCCGCTCCGGCAACACGCATGCGCAGGCCATCATCGAGGCGCTGCGCGACGGCCGCCTGGCGGTCGCAGCCGACAGGCGCGTGCTCATCCAGCAGGATGGGGGCCGCTGGTCCGACGCGGCAACGGGAGACGCCCTCGCCGAAGCGCCCGCGGCCCCCAAGACCGTGCGCATCAACAACCGCATCCGCCGCGCCGTCGAGGCCGCGGTCGGCGCCCTGACGCTGATGGCCCCCGACGCCGAGGCGCGCCGGCAGGCGGCCGAGGCAGTCTTCCGCTCGCGCGACGCTGCTGCCCTTTCGGCCCTCGACGAGGCCATCGCACGTGAAGAGGTGCCCTACATCAAGCGGCTGATGGGCGAGGCCCGCGCCGCCATCCTGCTCGGCGACGCCGGCGCCTCGGACCTGCAGAAGCTCGAGGCCATCGACATCCTCGCCGCGCGGGCCGACCAGGACGCGCTCGCGCTGCTGCGCGCCGCCACGCAGGGATCGCCCGTGGTGAGCGCGGCCGCCGAGGCAGCCGTCGCCTCCGTGGAGCAGCGCCTCGCCCTTCTCTCGATGCTGCAGAACGTATGGTACGGCCTGTCGCTCGGCTCCGTCCTGCTGCTCGCCGCCATCGGCCTTGCCATCACCTTCGGCGTCATGGGCATCATCAACATGGCCCACGGCGAGATGGTGATGATCGGTGCCTACACCACCTTCGTCATCCAGGAGTTTGTGCGCAGCCATGCGCCGGGGCTGTTCGACTGGACGCTGCCCGTCGCCATTCCCATGGCCTTCCTCGTCGCCGCGCTTGTCGGCGCAGCCATCGAGCGCGGCATCATCCGACACCTCTACGGCCGGCCGCTGGAGACGCTGCTCGCCACCTGGGGCGTCAGCCTCATCCTCCAGCAGGCGGTACGCTCCATCTTCGGGCCGACGAACCGGGAGGTGGGCGCCCCATCCTACATGGCCGGTTCCTTCGACCTCGGCGGGCTCGCCATCACCTATGGGCGCCTGTGGATCGTGCTCTTCAGCCTCGCGGTCTTCGCCGCGCTCATGGTGGCGCTCAAGGCGACCTCCTTCGGCCTCAGGATCCGCGCCGTGACGCAGAACCGTCGCATGGCCGCCTCCATGGGCATCCGCACGCCGTGGGTCGACACCATGGCCTTCGCGCTCGGCTCCGGCATCGCCGGCATGGCGGGTGTCGCGCTGTCGCAGATCGACAACGTCTCGCCCAACCTCGGCCAGAGCTACATCGTCGACAGCTTCATGGTCGTCGTCTTCGGCGGCGTCGGCAACCTGTGGGGCACGCTCGTCTCGGCCCTGACGCTCGGCATCGCCAACAAGTTCCTGGAGCCCTTCGCCGGCGCCGTGCTCGGCAAGATCCTGCTCCTCGTCTTCCTCATCCTCTTCATCCAGAAGCGCCCGCGCGGGCTCTTCGCCCTCAAGGGAAGGGCAGTGGAAGCATGACGCGACGCCCTCTCATCCTTGCGCTGCTCGACGGCAAGGGCGCCGTCTTCCTCGGCGTCCTCGCATCGCTCGCCGTGCTCGTGCCGGTGTCGAACCTCCTCCTTCCGGAGGCTTCGCCGCTTCACGTGCCGACCTATGCGGTCTCGCTCCTCGGCAAGTACCTGTCCTATGCGCTGCTGGCCCTGGCGCTCGACCTCGTGTGGGGCTACTGCGGCATCCTCTCGCTCGGCCACGGGGCTTTCTTCGCCCTCGGCGGCTATGCCATGGGCATGTACCTGATGCGCCAGATCGGCCCGCGGGGCGTCTACGGCCACCCCGTGCTGCCGGACTTCATGGTCTTCCTCAACTGGCAGGAGCTGCCCTGGTACTGGCACGGCTTCGACATGTTCCCCTTCGCGGCGCTCATGGTGCTCGCCGTGCCGGGGCTGCTCGCCTTCGTCTTCGGCTGGTTCGCCTTCCGCTCCCGCGTCACGGGCGTCTATCTCTCCATCATCACCCAGGCGATGACGTTTGCCCTGATGCTCGCCTTCTTCCGCAACGACATGGGGCTCGGCGGCAACAACGGCCTCACCGACTTCAAGGACATCCTCGGCTTCCCCGTCCAGGCGCAGGCCACGCGCGTCGCCCTCTTCGTCGCCACGGTGACCGCGCTGGCGCTCGGCTATCTCGTGGCGCGCTACATGGTCACGTCCACCTACGGCAAGGTGCTGGTCGCCATCCGCGACGCGGAATCGCGCGCGCGCTTCCTCGGCTACCGGGTGGAGCACTACAAGCTCGTCGCCTTCACCGTCTCCGCCATGATGGCGGGCGTCGCCGGCGCCCTCTACGTGCCCCAGGTGGGCATCATCAACCCGAGCGAGTTCTCGCCCGCCAACTCCATCGAGGCGGTGGTGTGGGTCGCCGTCGGCGGCCGCGGCACGCTCGTCGGCGCGGCCCTCGGCGCCGTCGTCGTCAACACGGCCAAGTCCTGGCTCACCGGCGCCCTGCCGGAGCTGTGGCTCTTCGCGCTCGGCGCGCTCTTCATCATCGTCACTCTCTATTTGCCGAAGGGCATCGTCGGCACGCTCGCCGAGTGGCGGGACAAACGCCGGGCGACGGTCTCGGCAAAGCCGGCCGAGGTCGCGGCCGGGGCGGCGGAGTGAGGCCATGACCAACGCCGCCCTCACCAACACGGTGCTCTATCTCGACGGCGTCTCCGTCACCTTCGACGGCTTCCGCGCCCTCAACAAGCTCTCGCTCGCCATCGCGCCGGGCGAGATGCGCGCCATCATCGGCCCCAACGGCGCCGGCAAGACAACGATGATGGACATCATCACCGGCAAGACGCGCCCCGACGAGGGCGAGGTCTTCTTCGGCGGCATGATCGACCTGACCATGCTCGACGAGGCCGAGATCGCGACCCTCGGCATCGGCCGGAAGTTCCAGAAGCCCACGGTGTTCGAGAGCCACACCGTGGCCGACAACATCCGCCTGGCCCTCGCCGGCGAGCGCTCGCCCTTCTCCGCCCTGTTCGGAGCCCGCAACCGCATCCCGGAGGAGCGCATCGACGCCGTCCTGTCGACCGTGCGCCTCACCGAGCATCGCGAGCGCCTCGCCGCCGATCTCTCGCACGGCCAGAAGCAATGGCTCGAGATCGGCATGCTGCTGGCGCAGGATCCGAAGCTGCTGCTCGTCGACGAGCCGGTCGCCGGCATGACAGACGCCGAGACGGCCGAGACGGCGCATCTGCTCAAGGCCATCGCCCGCGAGCATTCTGTCATCGTCGTCGAGCATGACATGGCCTTCGTCCGCGAGCTCGGATGCAAGGTGACCGTCTTGCACGAGGGCTCGGTGCTGGCAGAAGGCTCCATCGACGCCGTCTCCGCCAACGAGCGCGTCATCGAAGTCTATCTCGGGCGGTAAGTGACATGCTGAGCGTCGATTCCATTGATCTGCACTACGGCGCCGCCCAGGCGCTGCGCCGGGTCTCGCTCGAGGCTGCGCCCGGCAAGGTTACCTGCGTGCTCGGCCGCAATGGCGTCGGCAAGACCTCGCTGATGCGCGCCATCGTAGGCCGGCAACCGATCTCGGCCGGCCGCATCACCCTCGATGGCGAGGACATCTCGCGGCTCGAGCCCTACGAGCGCGCCCGGCGCGGCATCGCCTTCGTGCCCCAGGGGCGCGAGATCTTCCCGCTGCTCACCGTGCGCGAGAACCTGGAGACCGGCTTCGCGCCGCTGAAGCGCGCCGAGCGCTACGTGCCCGGCGAGATCTTCGACCTCTTCCCGGTGCTCAAGGACATGCTCGGCCGGCGCGGCGGCGACCTCTCCGGCGGCCAGCAGCAGCAGCTCGCCATCGCCCGCGCGCTCGTCACCCGCCCGAAGGTGCTGGTGCTCGACGAGCCGACGGAAGGCATCCAGCCCTCGATCATCAAGGACATCGGCCGCGCCATCGACTATCTTCGCAGCAAGGGCGAGATGGCGATCGTGCTCGTCGAGCAGTTCTTCGAATTCGCCCGCGACCTGTGCGATACCTTCGCCGTAATGGAACGTGGCCAGATCGTCCTCGCCGGCACGCGCGACACCATGGTGGAGGACGATGTCCGCCAACGCCTTGCGGTCTGACATGCGGCCCGACATCGACCAGGCCGCCACGGCTGCGGCCGCACCCGTGCCGAACGTGCCCGCTTTCGTGCGCGCGAGGGGCGGCGTGCGCGTCGCCTTTGCCACGGCAGGCGGGCGCACGCATCCGCTGACGGTGGCGGAGAGCGGCGGCTACCGCATCCGCTTCCCGCGCAACGCGCAGACGTGCGAAGGCACCATCATCAACACCGGCGGCGGCATGACCGGCGGCGACCTGATGCAGGTCGATGTCGCCCTGGCGCCCGGCGCGCAGGCCCTCCTCACCAGCCAGGCGGCCGAGAAGCTCTACAGGGCCGAGGCGGACCCCACGCGCATCGAGGTCGCGCTGCGGCTTGGCGCGGGCAGCACCCTCGCCTGGCTGCCGCAGGAGATGATCCTCTTCGACAGGGCGCGCCTCGTGCGCCGCCTCACCGTCGACATGGCGCCGGACGCCTCCCTCACCCTTGCCGAAAGCATCGTCTTTGGCCGTACTGCCATGGGCGAGGAGGTCGTCGAAGGGCAGCTCGACGACCGCTGGTCCATCCGCCGGGGCGGCCGGCTCGTTCTCGTGGAGGCGGTGCGGCTCGAGGGCGCCGTCGCCGCCCGCCTTGCGCGCCGGGCCGTTGGCGGTGGGGCACGGGCGCTCGCCACGATCGTCCATATCGCCCCAGATGCGGAGGCGCGGCTGGAGGACATGCGGGCGGCCCTCGCCGGCGGCGCGAGCGAATGCGGCGCGAGCGCCTGGAACGGCCTCGTCGTCGCCAGGCTGATCGGCTCCGACCCGGCGGCCCTGCGCGCCGACCTGGTGCGCACGATCGAAACTTTCCGCGGCCAACGGATGCCGCGCTACTGGTAGCTGGAGGAACGCGATGAACCTCACCCCGCGCGAGAAGGACAAGCTCCTGATCGCCATGGCGGCCATGGTCGCCCGCCGGCGTCTGGAACGCGGCGTCAAGCTGAACTACCCCGAGGCCGTCACCCTCATCACCGACTTCGTCGTGGAGGGCGCGCGCGACGGCCGCTCCGTCGCCGAGCTGATGGAGGCGGGCGCGCATGTGCTCACCCCAGACCAGGTGATGGACGGCGTCGCCGAAATGATCACCGAGGTGCAGGTTGAGGCGACCTTCCCGGACGGCACCAAGCTCGTCACCGTGCACAATCCCATCCGCGGCGCGACCGGCAAGCTCCAGCCCGGCGAGACGCTGCCCGCCCCCGGCGAGGTCACCCTCAACGAGGGCCGCGAGACCGTGACGCTCACCGTCTCCAACACTGGCGACCGGCCGATTCAGGTCGGCTCCCACTACCACTTCTATGAAACGAACCCTGCCCTGTCCTTCGACCGGGAAAAGGCCCGCGGCATGCGCCTCGACATTCCCGCCGGCACGGCCGTGCGCTTCGAGCCCGGCCAGACGCGCGAGGTGACGCTCGTCGCCCTCACCGGCGAGCGCAAGGTCTACGGCTTCCGCCAGCAGGTCATGGGCAAGCTCTGAGGGAGACACGAACGATGGCCTACAAGTTCTCCCGCGCGGCCTATGCCGACATGTTCGGCCCGACCACGGGCGACAAGGTGCGGCTCGCCGACACGGACCTCTTCATCGAGGTGGAGCGCGACTTCACCACCTATGGCGAGGAGGTGAAGTTCGGCGGCGGCAAGGTGATCCGCGACGGCATGGGCCAGAGCCAGGCCACGCGGGCGCAGGGCGCGGTCGACACCGTCATCACCAATGCGCTCATCGTCGACCACTGGGGCATCGTGAAGGCCGACGTGGGCCTGAAGAGCGGGAGGATCGCGGCCATCGGCAAGGCAGGCAACCCGGACATCCAGCCGAACGTGACCATCGTCATCGGCCCGGGCACCGAGGTCATTGCCGGCGAGGGCAAGATCCTCACCGCCGGCGGCTTCGATACCCACATCCACTTCATCTGCCCGCAGCAGGTGGAGGATGCGCTGATGTCCGGCATCACCTCCATGCTCGGCGGCGGCACCGGCCCGGCGACGGGCACCAACGCGACGACCTGCACGCCCGGCCCCTGGCATATCGAGCAGATGATCCGCGCCGCCGATGCGCTGCCGGTGAACCTCGCCTTCGCCGGCAAGGGCAATGCGGCCCAGCCGGGCGCGCTCGTCGAGCAGATCGAGGCCGGTGCCTGCGCCCTGAAGCTGCACGAGGACTGGGGCACCACGCCAGCGGCCATCGACTGCTGCCTGTCGGTGGCCGACGATTACGACGTCCAGGTGATGATCCACACGGACACGCTGAACGAGTCCGGCTTCGTCGAGGACACCATCGCCGCCTTCAAGGGTCGCACCATCCATGCCTTCCACACGGAAGGGGCCGGCGGCGGCCATGCGCCTGACATTATCAAGGTGGCCGGGCTGCCGAACGTGCTGCCCTCCTCCACCAATCCCACGCGCCCCTTCACGGTGAACACGCTCGACGAGCATCTCGACATGCTCATGGTGTGCCACCATCTCGACCCGTCAATCCCCGAGGATCTCGCCTTCGCCGAGAGCCGCATCCGCAAGGAGACCATCGCCGCCGAGGACATCCTGCACGACATCGGCGCGCTCTCGATGATGTCGTCCGACAGCCAGGCCATGGGCCGCGTCGGCGAGGTCATCACCCGCACGTGGCAGACGGCGCACAAGATGAAAGTGCAGCGCGGCCACCTGCCGGGCGAGAGCGGCAACGACAACCTGCGCGTCAAGCGTTACATCGCCAAGTACACCATCAACCCGGCCATCGCCCACGGCGTCTCGGCCCACATCGGCTCGGTCGAGGTCGGCAAGCTGGCGGACCTGGTGCTGTGGTCTCCCGCCTTCTTCGGCGTGAAACCGGACCTCGTCATCAAGGGCGGCGCCATCGTCGCCGCCGCCATGGGTGACCCCAACGCCTCCATCCCCACGCCGCAGCCGGTGCACTACCGCCGCATGTTCGGCGCCTACGGCAAGGCGCTGACGGAGACGAGCGTCACCTTCGTCTCGAAGGCCGCCCTCGACCGCGGCATCGACCATCGGCTTGGCGTGGAAAAGAAGCTGCTGCCCGTCGAAAACACCCGGTCCGGCATCTCCAAGGCTTCGCTCATCCACAACGGCGCGACGCCCGACATCCGCGTGGACCCCGAGACCTATGCCGTGACGGCCGACGGGGAACTGCTGGTGTGCGAGCCAGCGAAGGTGCTGCCCATGGCGCAGCGGTACTTCCTGTTCTGATCGAGGCATGCCGACATGGGCGTTTCCTGCTACTTAACGCGGCACATGCCCGACTGAACTGGAGAACGTCATGCTCCGTGCCGCTTCCGTCGTCCGCCGCCCGGCCGTGAAGGCCGAGCGCGTCGTCGACACCGTCACCCTCGCCCACGATGACCGCCACCGCCGGCGCGTGACCCTCACCGCCGACGGCGGCCTCTCCTTCCTGCTCGACCTCGAGAAGGCGACCGTGCTCGACGACGGCGACGCCCTGAAGCTCGAGGACGGGCGGCTCGTCGTCGTACGCGCCGCGCCGGAAAAGCTCCTCGAGATCCGTGCGGAGAGCCCGGTCCGCCTGCTCAGGGTTGCCTGGCACATCGGCAACCGCCACACCCCGGCCGAGATCACCGCGGATGCCATCTACATCGCCGAAGACCATGTGCTCGCGGAGATGGTGCGCGGCCTCGGCTGTTCTGCCACGCCGGTGGAACGCCCCTTCCGCCCCGAACGCGGCGCCTACGATCACGGCGGGCACCATCATCATGGCCACGGGCACGCCCACGACCACGGCCATGCGCACGGCCATGCCCATGACCATGCGCATGACCATCACCACCACGATCATGGGCACTGCGGATGCGGCCAAGAGCATCACGACCACCCGCATCACGACCACCCGCATCACGACCACCACGGACACGACCACGGCCCCCACGATCATGGGCACGACCACCGGTGAGGCGGCGCCGGCCGGCGCTTCGCCCCTGCTGACCCTCATGACTTGGCTGTCGCCGGCCTTCCCAGTCGGCGCCTTCGCCTACAGCCACGGGCTCGAATGGGCGGCCGAGGCGGGCGACGTCCGGGATGCGGCGAGCCTGGAGGAATGGCTCGCCGACGTTCTCGCCCACGGCGCAGGCCGCAACGACGCCATCCTGCTCGCGGTCACCCACCGCGCCGTGACGACGGCAGACGGCACCGCCCTTGCCGGCGCGGCGGAACTGGCGCTCGCCCTCGCCACGAGCCGAGAGCGCCTGCTCGAGACCGTCACGCAGGGCAACGCCTTCGTGCTGACGGTCCGCAAGACATGGCCGACGCCCGCCTTGGACCTGCTGAGGGAAACGTGGGCGGGCGACGTGGCCTACGCGGTCGCGCTCGGCGTCGCCGCGGCCGGCCACGGCCTGCCGCTCGTCCAGACGCTCGAGGCCTTTCTCGCCGCCTTCGCCGCCAATCTCGTCTCCGCCGCCGTGCGCCTCGGCGTCGTCGGCCAGACGGACGGACAGGCGGTCACCGCGGCGCTCCTGCCGCATTGCCGCCGGATCGCGGCAGAGGCCGCCACGGCGGAGCTCGACGATATCGGCGGTGCCGCCTTTCGCAGCGATCTCGCGTCGCTCAGGCACGAAACGCAGTATACGCGCCTGTTCCGCTCGTGAACGGGCAGACACCAGGAGAAAGCCCCATGCCCTCCCCCAACGGTCCCCTGCGCGTCGGCATCGGCGGTCCCGTCGGCTCCGGCAAGACGGCGCTGATGGAGGCGCTGTGCAAGCGCCTCGCCAGCACCTACGACCTCTGCGCCATCACCAACGACATCTACACGAAGGAGGACGCCGAGATCCTGACGCGCGCCGGCGCCCTGCCGGCCGAGCGCATCATGGGCGTGGAAACGGGCGGCTGCCCACACACTGCCATCCGGGAGGATGCTTCCATCAATCTCGCCGCCGTGGAAGAGATGATGCGCCGGTTCCCGAAGCTCGACCTCGTGCTCATCGAATCGGGCGGCGACAATCTCGCCGCGACCTTCTCGCCCGAGCTCGCCGACCTCACCATCTACGTCATCGACGTCTCGGGCGGCGAGAAGATCCCGCGCAAGGGCGGGCCAGGCATCACGCGCTCCGACCTTCTCGTCATCAACAAGATCGACCTTGCGCCCCACGTCGGCGCCAGCCTCGAGGTGATGGAGCGGGACACGAAGCTCATGCGCCCCTCGCGTCCCTACGTCTTCACCAACATCCGCAGCGGTGAAGGCGTCGATGCCGTGGTGCGCTTCATCGTGGAGGCCGGCGGGTTGAAATCGGCCGCCTGACTGGCCCGACATTTGCTCCGCATCCGGCGACAGCGTAACCGAAGAGGCCATCCATGCCGAACAGAATTGCCCGCCTTGCCACCCTCGGCGTCCTTGCCCTCTCCGCTTCCCCCGCCCTCGCCCACACCGGCGCGGGCGCGGCCGTGAGCTTCATGGACGGGTTCGGCCATCCGCTCGGCGGGCTCGACCATGTCCTCGCCATGGTCTGCGTCGGCCTGTGGGCCGGCTTTACGGGCGGGCGCGCCACATGGGCCTATCCGCTCGCCTTCATCGCCTTCATGGCCGTCGGCGGCCTGCTCGGCATCGCCGACATCGGCCTGCCCGCCGTGGAGACCGGCATCGCCCTCTCGGTCGTGGTGCTGGGGGCGGCGCTCGCCTTCGGCCTTAAGCTGCCTGCCGCGTTGGGGGCAGCGCTCGTCGCCGCCTTTGCGGTCTTCCACGGCCACGCGCACGGGGCGGAGATGGCGGCCGGGGCCAACGCTGCCGGCTATGCCGCCGGCTTCATGGTCGCCACGGGCCTGCTGCACGGCCTCGGCATCGCGCTCTCGCCCCGCGCCCTGCCGCGCCTGCCGGTCGTGGCGGCCCGCGCCGCCGGCGGCGCCGTGGCGCTCGCCGGCATCAGCCTGCTCGTTCTCTAGGCAGATGCCCGCTCGGGCGGCAGCGCGTCAGGCGCGCGGGCGCCCCTCCACCGGGTAGGCCGGATCAATGTACTGCGGAATGGCCGTCGTGCCGGGGCGAACCACGGCATCGACGGCCGCCTCGTCTTCCGCATCGAGCGTCAGGTCAAGCGCAGCGAGATAGGCCTGCCACTGCTCCATGGTGCGCGGCCCGGCGATGACGCCCGTCATCAGGGGATTGGCCAGCACCCAGGCGGCGGCGAAGGCGCCCATGTCGTATCCCCGCCGGTCGCAATGGGCCTTGAGCCGCGCCGCGGCCTCGAGGTTGGCGGGGTGAAACTCCGTCTCGTTGATGCGCTTGTCGCCGCTCGCAGCGCGGCTGCCCTCGGGGGCAGGAACGCCGGGCGCGTACTTTCCGGTGAGCACGCCGCGCGCGAGCGGGCTGTAGGCGACGGTGCCGATACCCAGCGCCGCGCAGGCCGGGAGAAGCTCGACCTCCGCCGGCCGATAAAGCGCGTGGTAGTAGAGCTGGCACACCACCGGCCGGTCGATGCCGATCTCGTCGCAAAGCGCGGCGATGCGCGCCACGCGCCAGGCACGGTGGTTCGACACGCCGAAATAGCGCACCTTGCCGGCGCGGATCAGATCCGCCATCGCCCGCACGGTCTCCTCGAGCGGCGTCTCGTTGTCTTCCTTGTGCAGGTACTGGATGTCGATGGCATCGACGCCGAGCCGCCGCAGCGAATCCTCCGTCGCCTGCACGATCCAGCGGCGGGAGAGGCCGCGCCGGTTGGGCCCCTCGCCCATCGGATTGGCGACCTTCGTGGCGAGCACCCAGTCGAACCGGTGCGCCCGGATGGCGCGGCCGACAATCTCCTCCGACCGGCCATCATTGTACACATCCGCCGTGTCGATGAAGTTGACGCCCGCCTCGCGCGCATGGGCGATGATGCGGGCCGCCTCCGCCTCGTCGGTGCGCCCACCGAACATCATGGTGCCGAGCACGAGGCGCGAAACAGTCAGGCCCGAACGGCCGAGCCGCCGCATGGGCATCGTCTGGGTCACAGTATCTTCCCTCCCGGAATTGGCCGGACAGTCGCCAGTCACGGCAGCTCAACATGCCCGCAGCCCGGGAACAAGCCCCGCGCAGCCGCCGAACCTTACAGAACGATCGTGTCAGCTATGTCGGCCTCGCAGAGCACGAGCCCGGGAAAGAAGCCCCTGTCGAGGAAAGGCTGGCGGTCCGCTTCCTTCGCGACGAACACGGCCGTGCGGGCAGTGTCCGCCGGCTGCAGGCCCGCTTCGTCGGTCAGTACCGCGATGTCTTCCCGCAGGCCGAGCTCCCGCAGCATCTTCTCGAGCGCATCGGGATTGCTGAAACCCTTGAGAAGCAGCTTCTCCACCTCCGCAGCGCCGGACACGAGCAGTGCAAGCGACTGGACGGCAGCCGGCACCGCCAACGTTTGGCGGTACTGCTGCACCATAGGATGCTCGCCGAAGCCCGCATAGACGAGGCGGGAGCAGATCTCGTAGGCCCTGAGATAATCCTTCCGGTTCACCCACATGCGCATCGCAACCGACATGCGCGTGGCGGTGAACTGCTGGATCTGCTTGTCGAAGAGGGCCCGGCGCTCCGGCGTCAAGCGGACCACGCCGCGCCGTGCGCCGAAGTTGAGGTAGTACTCCAGCCCGCCGCGGTAGCGATCCCAGGCCGTCATCGCCTCCTCGTGCCCCGCCTGGGTGCGGTCGCGGCCGGCGGCCGACTGCATGACGGCACGATAGAATGGTTTCCGCAGAAACGCCACGGAACTCTTTGCCAGAAGATGCGCCAGGGTGGCGAAGAACACGAAGGCAAAATGCCGGTCCTGCCAGGCCGAACGCAGCACCGACGACCGGAAGACGGCGACCTCAGGAAACACATGCCGCTCGATGAGGAAGCTGAAGACCTGCTCGAAGGCATCCTTGGCGAACTTCAGATCGCTTGGATTCTCGTAGAAGAGGCCGGTGTCCATGCCCTCGACCTCGTTATGCAGGTACCAGGGCGCGTAACAGACCCCCACGTCGGGATGGGCGTCGAGGTAGTTGACGGCGTTCACGAGGCCGTCGATGACGAGACTGTCGTCGTCGGCGTGATACATGCTGTACACGCCCCGCGCGTGCCGGAACGCGCTGTCGATGTTGCGCACGCCGCCGCAGTTCTCGCGCTGGCGAAAGTAGCGGATAGGCAATCCCTTGGCCGTGAAGTGCTCCACGACAGCGCGGGTGTCGTCCTGCGAGGCATTGTCGGACACCACGATCTCGTAGGGAAAGGGGATCTCGTAATGGTCCGCGAAATTTGCCAGCGCCTTCTCGAGATGCCGCGCGCGGTTGTAGGTCGGGATGCAGATGCTCAGCTTGATGTCACTCATCCGGCGTCTCTCGGTGGAAGTTCTGGCGCGGCGAAGCCCGCAGCTCGCCAATCAGCGCCTGTTCTACCCCGCCACCCTCGCCTGAGCCTGTCGCCCCGGCGCGCCTGAAGATGACGCCTGGCTGCCTGCCTAGCTGCCCTGATGCGGCTGGAACAGACGGCCGCGCTCGGCCCACAGCACCACGGCGAGGCAGGCGACACCGAGGCCGAGGTAGCCGCCGCACAGCGGGATCACCGAGCCATCGAAGGTGCGGCTGATGAGGGCCCCGAGGATCGCGCTCGCCACCGTGGCGTAGAAGCCGATGAAGGACGAGGCCGTACCCGCGATGTCGCCCAGCTCGTCCATGGCCATGGTGTTGAAGTTGGGCATCGTCAGGCTGAACAGGAAGTGGCTGACGGCGAGCAGGCCGACGAAGACGGAGAGCGGCGGCAGCCCGCCCTCGGCCACGGCGATGACGAGCAGAACGCCCGTCGACAGGCAGAAGCCGCAGAGAGCGGCATGGGACATGCGGCGCATGCCGAAACGGCCGACGAGCCGCGAATTGAGATAAGACGCCACGCCCTGCGTGATGCCGAGCAGGCCGAAGACGATCGGGAAGCCGACCGGACCGAGGCGGTAGCCGTCCGTCTCGAAGATCTGCGCCGCAAGGCCGATGTAGATCATGATGCAGCCCTGCATCAGCATGATCGCGGTCGAGTAGCCGAAGGACATGCGCGAGGCGACGATGCGACGTACATCGGCGACCAGCGGTCTGACGGCGGGCGGCTTGCGGTAGGCTGGATTGAGGCTCTCCGGCATGCGCAGCCCGAACCAGGTGAACATGATCACCGCCATGACGAACATGGCGACGATGATCATGTGCCACTCGCTCGCCACCAGAATGGCGCTGCCGATGGCCGGCGCGACAATCGGCACTGTGATGAACAGCATCATGACGAGCGACATGACCCGCGCCATGTCGCGGCCGGAATAGCGGTCGCGCACCAGCGTCACCACCAGCACACGCGCCGCGGCCGCCCCCGTGCCCTGCACGAAGCGGGCGACGAGCAGCATGTGGAAGCCGTCCGCCAGCAACGCGAGCCCGGTGCCGACGACATAGATGGCAAGGCCTGCCATCAGCGTCGGCCGGCGGCCGACGACATCCGCCACCGGGCCGAAGACGAGCTGCATGATGCCGAAGCCCGCCATGTAGGCATAGACGACAAGCTGCAGGTCGTTGCCGTCGACGACGCCGAACTCCGCCTGGATGTGGCTGAAGGCCGGCAGGATGCTGTCGATGGAAAAGGCCGCTATGCTCATCAGCAGCGCGACAAGCGCCACGAACTCGAAGAACGGCGGGTATGCCGGCGCGAAGGGTTCGCCACCGGTCTGGGGCTGTGCTGACAAGTCGGCTCGCATGACAAATCCGTCGCATGCCTGCTGCAGGCAGGTGCGGCAATCGTTGTGTAGGCCCCTTCTACCCGTGATCGTCCTGCAGGGGCAAGGAAGTCCACGGCCTAGCTGACGGCGGGCGCATGCGCAATGCGCGGGTCTCTCGCTTTCCCTCTGTCAGGGAATTGCGACGAGCGCATGGCGCCGCGGGGCGGCTCACGCAATCCACGGCGGGCGCGGAATGGCGAGATGCGCCTGCCGAAGCGCCTGCGACCAGCGATCGCGCAGGTCGCGGAAATAGGGTTCGTCCGGTTCGATGCGATAGGAGACGGCGGCCTTCAGCTCGTCCGTGCGGCAGGCAGCCACATCGACCGGCAGACCGACGCTCAGGTTGGAACGCAGGGTCGAGTCCATCGAGATGAGCGCCAGCTTCAGCGCATCGAGCAGCTCCACATCGTAGGAGATGGAGCGGTCGAGGATGGGCTTGCCATATTTGTGCTCGCCGATCTGGAAATAGGGTGTGTCCTGCGTCGCCTCGATGAAGTTGCCTGCCGCGTAGACCTGGAAGAGGCGCAGCCTGCGGCCCTTGATCTGGCCGCCGATGAGGAAGGTCACGTCAAAGGACATGCTCTGCTGCTGCAGCGCCGGTCCATAGGTGGCGTAGACTTGGCGGATGGCCTCGCCCACAAGCCCGGCCGCCTCGAACATGCTCTCGACGTCCATCAGCGTCCGGCGCGTGCCGGCCTCGCTCTCGATGCCCTCGGTGAGCAGGCTCATGACGGACTGGGAGATCGACAGGTTGCCGGCGGTGGCGAGCATCATCACGCGCTCGCCCGGCCTTTCCAGCACAGTGAGCTTGCGAAAGGTGGCGATGTTGTCGAGCCCGGCATTGGTGCGGGTGTCGCCCAGCATCACGAGCCCCTCACGCACCAGGATGCCGACACAATACGTCATGGCTACGCCCGCCCTTTCCTCGAGCCACTCGCCGCCGCAGGCACGACGGCGTCGTGGCGATAGACCGAAGCCGTCCGCCGAGGCAAGCCCGCGCCACGCACTCAGCTTTGGATCTGGCGTCGGGCGTGCTCCACACGCACGCTGACGTCCAGGCTCTCCTGCCCACCGCCATAGCGGCTGCCGAGGACCGGCGCCGCTCCGTGATAGTCGAGGGCCGCGGCGAGCCGCACGTAGGCTTCCGTCGGCGAGATGGCGTGCGCCGGGTCGAAGCCGACCCAGCCGAGCCCTTCCACATGGGCCTCCGCCCAGGCATGTCCCGCCTCCTGCAGCACGAGGCCGTCCTCGCGCAGCAGGTAGCCCGACACATAGCGGGCGGGCACGCCGAGAAAGCGTGCAGCGCTGATGAAGATGTGGGCGAAGTCCTGGCAGACCCCGTGGCCGAGGGCGAGCGCCGTGCCGGCCTTGGTCGCCGTGGTCGTTGCCCCCGTGTCGAAGGCCATGCGGGCGTGGATCTTGCCCGACAGGTCGTGCAGGCCGGCGATGGGGTCCCGCCCCAACGTCTCGCGCACCTCGCCGGCAAGGGCGAGGATGGCATCGTCCGGCTCGGTGAGCGGCGTGGTGCGGAGGAAGAGACCGGGCGGAAAGCGCTCCACCGTGCCGCGCACGATGCCAGCCGTGTCCTGCGTCTCGACCTCGCCCTCAACCGTCACCGAGAAGGACTGGATCGGCCCCTCCAGCGTGAAGGAATGGGTGATGTTGCCGAGCGCATCCTCCCCCGCTTTCAGCCGGCACTGGGCATCGACGCCGATGCGCCACTGGCACACGTGCTGCCCCTCGTGGCTGCGCGGCGTCAGGCGCAGAAGCTGGATGGCCGACTTGGCAGGCGGGGAGTAGTCGTAGCGGGTGGTGTGGGAGACGCGGATACGCATGAGCCACCTCAGCTCAGATATTGCTCGGCAATGGCCGCGCCGAGCTCGTTGTTCTGGACAAGGAAGCTCTCGACGAACTCGTGCAGGCCCGACTGGAAGATGGTCTCGATCGAGGTGTTGCTGAGACGCATGTGGATGCTGCGCGCAAGGCGCTGGCTGTTGCCCTGCCAGCCGTAGGCAGCGGACAGCTCGTCGAGGTAACCGTTGATGCTGCGGTAGCAGGCGGCGAGCGAGCGCGGCATGTCCTCCTTGAGGATGAGCAGGTCCGCCACGAGCCACGGCTTCACGCTGTCGCGATAGACCCAGCGATAGCTCGTCAGCGCCGAGACAGAGCGCAGGATGGAGGCCCACTGGTAATAGTCGAGCCCGCCGCCGACGCGCGCATGGTCGGGCAGCAGCACGTGATACTTCACGTCGAGGATGCGGGCCGTGTTGTCCGCCCGCTCGATGCAAAGGCCGAGGCAGGTGAACCAGAAGGCGTCGGTGCGCAGCATGGTACGGTGGGCCGAGCCGTCGAAGCGCAGGGCCGCCTCCTTGGCGAAGGCGAGGAAGCGCGGCAGGTCGGCCAGCGAGACGCCGCGGTCAGCCCACCCCTGCATGGTCAGGTAGCTGTCGTTGATCGCCTCCCACATCTCGACGGTCAGCGCCGTGCGCTCGGCCCGGGCATTGGCGCGCGCTGTCTCGAGGCAGCGCCGGATGCTGGAGGGATTGTCCGGCGAGATGGCGAGGAAGTGGACGACATCCTCCGGCGTCGCCTTGCCGTGGGCCGCGGCGAAAGCCTCGGTGCAGCCCGCCGTGGCGAGCGCGGACTCCCACTCGCTCGTCAGCCCGCCATAGGCGGTGGGCAGCGAGGACAGACGATAGGCGGCGTCGAGAATGCGCGCGACGCTGTCCGCCCGCTCCATGTAGCGGGCCATCCAGAAGAGATTGTCGGCCGTGCGGGAAAGAAGCGTCATCGGTTGCTCGCCATCATTCGCCGAGGATCCAGGTGTCCTTGGTGCCGCCGCCCTGGCTGGAGTTCACGACCAGCGAGCCCTCGGTGAGCGCCACGCGCGTCAGCCCGCCCGGGACGATGCGAACCTTGTCGGCGCCGGTCAGGACGAAGGGACGCAGGTCGACATGGCGCGGCGCGATGCCGGAACCCACGAAGGTCGGACAGGTGGAGAGCGCCAAGGTCGGCTGGGCGATAAAATTGTCGGGCCGGCGCCTGAGCTTCTCGGCGAAGAGCCGTCGCGTCTCCGCGTCTGCCGCGGGCCCGACGAGCATGCCGTAGCCGCCGGAGCCGTTGACCTCCTTGACGACAAGCTCCTCGAGGTGATCGAGCACATAGGCGAGAGCCTCCGGCTCGCGGCAGCGCCAGGTCGGCACGTTCTGCAGGATCGGCTCCTCACCCAGATAGAAGCGCACGATCTCCGGCATGTAGCTGTAGATCGCCTTGTCGTCGGCGACGCCGGTGCCCACGGCGTTGGCGAGGCTAACGTTGCCGGCCCGGTAGGCCAGCATCAGCCCCGGCACGCCGAGAAGAGAATCCGGCCGGAAGACGAGCGGATCGAGAAAGTCGTCGTCGATGCGGCTGTAAATGACGTCGACCCGCTTAGGCCCCTGGGTCGTGCGCATGAACACCGTCTCGTCGCGCACGAAGAGGTCGCGGCCCTCCACCAGCTCGACGCCGAGCTTGTCGGCGAGGAAGGAGTGCTCATAGTAGGCGCTGTTGTATGGCCCCGGCGTGAGCAGCACTACACACGGCTCCTCGCCGCGGCGCGGCGCAATGGAATGCAGGGTGGCGAGCAACTCGTCGGGATAGCCATCTGCCGGGCGAACAGCTCGGGAAAGAGGCGGATCATCGCCTCCCGGTTCTCCAGCATGTAGGAAACGCCGGAGGGCGTGCGGGCATTGTCCTCGAGCACGTAGAACGTGTCGTCATCGACACGTACGACGTCGATGCCGGCAATGGCGACATAGACATCGCCGACCAGGCGCAGGTGCGCCATCTCCGGGCGGAAATAGGGATTGCGGAAGACAAGCTCCTCCGGGACGATGCCCGCGCGCACGATCTCACGATTGCCGTAGACGTCCCTGAGAAAGGCGTTGAGCGCCTTCACCCGCTGCTCGAGCCCGTGCGAGAGCCTGCGCCATTCGTCGGCCGCGAGGATGCGGGGAATAATGTCGAAGGGGATGAGCCGCTCCTGCGCCGCCTGCTCGCCGTAGACGGCGAAGGTGATGCCGATGCGGCGGAACAGAAGCTCCGCCTCCTTGCGCCGCTGATCAAGCAGGTCCGCCGGCGCATCGTCGAGCCACTGTTTCAGCGCCTCATAGCAGGGCTGCAACCCTCCCCGAAGCCGACCATCTCGTCGAAGGCTCCCGGCTTCATGTGCCCTCCCGCTTGTGCTGTCGTTGCGAGGAGAACCAATCAATTTGCGTGCCAGTTCACGTCCCAAAGCGCAAAACCTCGATGAGCCGCCATATCAACGCCCAAGAGTTGATCAAACTCGGCCCTGTCCGATTGAACACCCGACCTCCCCGGAACAGCCTGCCGGCTCTCGCATTCACACAGTGTATTGTCGTATTGTCGGCAGGCAGCAAAATTTTATGATTTTATCGATTCGTGAAATGCATGCGGGTCTGCACATGCTGCCATACCCGATCCCAGGGAATGAGGAGGCTCGCCTGCATTCCCTTGAGATGCTGGGCATCGTCGGCACACCGGCCAGGCCGGACTTCGATGCCGTCGTCCGGCTCGCTGCTTTTTTCTTCAATTGCCCGATCTGCGTGATCTCCTTCCTCGAGAAGGACAGGCAGTGGTTCAAGGCGCGGCAAGGGCTCGACATCGAGGAGACGCCGCGGTGCTACGCCTTCTGCATTTACGCCCCGGTCGAGAACGGCATCTTCCTCGTCAGAGATCTTCAGGCAGACCCGAACTTCGCAAACAACCCCTTCGTCCAGGGGCCGCCTTTTGCACGTTTCTACGCTGGCTGCCCGCTCCATGACGACGCCGGGCTGCGGCTCGGCACGCTGTGCCTGATCGACACGAAGCCGCGGGATTTCGATGCTGACCAGGCCCGGCTCCTGACGGAGTTCGGCCGGGTGGTCGAAGGGCTGATCCGGGCTCATGCCAATGCGGTCAAGCTCGCCCTGTCTGAAGCGAACGCCCGGCGGCAGAGCGAGGAGCTCGCCCGGCGCAACAGGCTGTTCGCGCAGACCGAGCGGCTCGCCTCACTGGGAGGATGGGAATACGACGCCGCAACCGGTGAGCTCACGTGGTCGGACGAATCCTACCGCCTCCACGGCCTCGAGGTCGGCAGCCCGCTCAAGCTCGACGCCGTTCTCGCGCGATACGAACCGAAGGCCGCCGCCGAGATCCGCCGTAAGCTGGAGGCGACGGTGAAGACCGGCGCCCCCTATTCCTTCGAGGCGGATCTCGTGACCGCCTCGGGCGAGCGGCGCACCATGCGCGCGGTGGGGGAACGTGTGGTCAGCAGCGAAGACGGCCATGTCCGCGTCATCGGCGTTGTCCAGGACGTGACGCACGAGATCGCGGCAACGCAAGCCCTCTGGCGGGCTGCGCATCTCGACGGGCTTACCGGCATCGCCAACCGCGCCGCCTTCAGGACGCACCTTGAGGCCGTGGTGGACCGGGCCTCCTCCCGCGGCGGGCGCGCCTCCCTCCTGCTGCTCGACCTCGACGGCTTCAAGGAGATCAACGACACCTGCGGCCACCACGTGGGCGACAGGGTGCTGATCGCGGTCGCGGAACGGCTGCGGCAGCTCTGCAACCGGGACATGTTCCTTGCCCGTCTCGGCGGTGACGAATTCGCCATCATCTTTGACGAGAGTGACGACGCGGACACTGCCGAGCGTGTCGCCGCACGCATCACCACCGCCATCCGCAAGCCCATCCGCATCGGCAACGACCGTCACTATGTGACGACAACGATCGGCCTCGCCTCCTATCCGGACGATGCCTCGACGGCCGACGACCTGCTGAAGTGCGCAGACGTCGCCCTCTACACCGCCAAGCGGCGCGAGCGTGGCGCGGTCGGCACCTATGCACCGGAAGTCGCGTCGCTGTTCGACGAACGACGGCTCGCGGTCGAAACGGTGCGCAAGGCTCTCGCGACCAACCGGCTGCTGCCGTTCTACCAGCCCATCGTGAAATTGCGGGACGACCGGCTCGTGGGCTACGAGGCGCTCGTGCGCATCCGCAACCGTGACGGCACGGTCCTGACGCCGCAGGCCTTCTCCCACGCCTTCGGAGACCAGGACAGCGCGCGGCGCATCGGCGAGCGTGTCCTCAGCCTGGTGACGGCACACCTTGCAGAGCTGCGCGCCGACGGTTTTGAAGGGCCGATCTCCATCGGCATCAATGCGAGCGCGGCGGAATTCGCAGGCGGCGACTATGCCGCGCGTTTCCTCAGCCAGCTGCGCATGCGCGACATTCCGCCCTCGTGGATAAAGCTCGAGGTCACCGAGACGGTGCTGATCGGCGAGCAGGCGCGCAACGTGCGCCTCGCGGTCGAGGAACTGAGTCGGGCGGGGGTGCCGATCGCGCTTGACGATTTCGGCACCGGCTATTCATCGCTGACACACCTCCGGGACTTCCCCATCGACTGCATCAAGATCGACCGTTCATTCGTCGCCGGAATCGGCAGGGAGGCGGAGAGCCCGGCTATCATCCGCGCGCTCATCGAGCTCGCACACAATCTCGGCCTGACGGTCACGGCAGAAGGTGTGGAGACGGACGTGCAGCTGGAGTTCCTGCGCGCCATCGGCTGCGACGCGGCGCAGGGCTTCCGGTTCAGCCAGGCCGGGCCGTTCGAGATGCTGCGTGCTCACCTGAGAGGGGAAAATCCCGGCGCTCTGCAGCAGACCGCACGGCTGCGCTGAGAACCGTGTCATAAGGCAAGGCTAGTGTTCGCCGGCTTCCTTGCTCACGCGCAGGTAATGCTCGGCAAACTGGTAGAAGCGTTCGGCCTCGATGCGGTGTCCGCTGCGCTCCTCGCCGCGGGCGAGCTCCAGATAGCGCTCATAGGCGCGTCGCGCCTCGGGGCCATTCGGCCGCCGGCCCGCGCGACGCGGACGGGCGGCCTGGGGGGATGGGTGGTTCATTGATCGTATCCGGGAAACCGGCCTTGCCGGCTTCCATTGCGCCGTGCCCGGCTCAGCCGAGCATATCGGCGACGATGCTGCGCAGCTCGTGCCGCGACAGGCCGCACGGTTCAGGACGCCAGGTTTCGTCGCGCAAGGCCGGTTCCTGCCCTCGGCGCAGCTGCGCCACGTTCGGTCGATGGGATGTCTCATGCCGCTGAACTCGCCCCGTCGCCACAATATGCGGCACCGGGCGCGTCCGAACGGCCGCGCTCTTCAAATTGTCCATAGTTCTCATGATATGTCCGCCGCAGGTATAAATGCGGCATTGTCCTTTTTGTTCTGGTTAGGCGGGCACCGGGGTGCGGTTTCTGCGGCCCCGAGATCAGCCATCCTCTTGGATTGGCAGTTCCTCCCGGCCCTATCGCATCCGCGTCAGGGCCTACCCGCAACGTTCATATGGGAGGACAATGTGGCGCTTTCAAGTCCCGCAACCATCGCGTGTCATGACAGGCGGCTGACGAGCACCTTGTCGATGCGCCGGCCGTCGAGGTCCACCACCTCGAACTTCCACGGGCCGAGCTGGAAGCTCTCCCCCACCTCCGGGAGATGGTTGAGCGTATTGAGGACAAGGCCGGCCACGGTCTCGAAATCGCCGTCCCGCTCGACGGGCGCGCCGATCTTGTCGGCAAACTCGTCAATCGGCATCCAGCCTGAGACGAGGAAGGAGCCGTCCTCGCGCACGACGTAGGGCGCCTCTTCCTCCCCCTCCTCGTGGAAGGCGCCGGTGATGGCCTCCAGAATGTCGGCCGACGTGATGATGCCCTCGAAGTGGCCGTATTCGTCGAAGACCAGCGCCATATGCACGGTCGAGGCCCGCATCGCCTGCAGGACATCAAGGGCACGGGCGTGGTCGGAGACGATCGGCACCTCCTGGATGATGCTGCGGATATCCGGCGTGTCGGAGGCGAGAAGCGGCACGAGATCCTTCACCGCGACGATGCCGATGATGCCGTCCGGCTCCTCCTCCCGCACTGGCAGGCGCGAGCGACGCGTTGTGCGCACCTGTTCCCGGATCGTCTCGATGTCGTCCGAGAGGTCGAGAAGCTCCACCTCGCGCCGCGGCGTCATCAGCGCCCTTGCCGTCCGGTCCGCGAAGCGCATCACGCCGGCAATCATGTCACGCTCCTGGCTTTCGAGGACACCCGCCTGCTCGGCCTCGGCGATGACGCTCTTCAGCTCCTCCTCCGTCACCGTCTCGTGCGAACGACCTCCCTGGCCAAGGAGACGCAGGACCGCGCCTCCGGACTTGTCGAGCAGCCACACCAGCGGCGCCGCAAGACGCGACAAGAGGGCCATGGCCGGGGCGACGCGCATGGCGATCCGCTCAGGATGGCGCAGGGCAATCTGCTTGGGCACGAGCTCGCCGACAATGAGCGACAGATAGGTGATCGCGACGACGACCACACCGACGCCGACGGCATCCGCCGCGCCGCGCGGCCAGCCGAGACCCTCGAGGATGTTCGCCAGCCGCACGCCGAGCGTCGCGCCTGAGAACGCACCCGACAGGATGCCGACGAGCGTGATGCCGATCTGCACCGTGGACAGGAAGCGGCCGGGTGTCTCGGCAAGCGACAGCGCGACACCGGCACCCTTCGAGCCCTGATTGTGGAGGACGCGCAACCGCGCCGGACGAGCGGAAACGACGGCCAGTTCCGACATGGCCAGGAGGCCGTTCAGGACCGTCAGCGCCACCACGAGGGCAAGCTCAAGTAACAAGAAGGCGCTCCATGATGCACGCGCGCAACCCATGGCGGCGGCTTCGCCTCATATGTGGACCACAGCCGCCGCGTGCGCCAGCCCCTTTTCCACAAGATCGCCGCGTGAATTTGATACGATTGTAAGAAGCGATTTACATATGTATAACCAAGTCGCATCCGAAACCGTCGATGAGCGGGTGACCTCATGGGCAAGGCTCTGTTTCTCCACGGCGCTCACGATGCACGAGTTGCCCCCTTCAACCTACGCGAAGGGCAGCCGGGCGAGGTGCTTCTGGAGGTGGCAGCCGTCGGCCTGTGCGGCAGCGACCTGCACTATTACAAGGACGGCGGTATCGGCTCGGCCAAGATTCTCAAGCCCTTCGTGCCAGGCCACGAGTTTGCCGGCTATCTCGCCGAGGATCTGCCGGCGCGCGGCCTCTCCCGCGGCGATCTCGTCGCCGTCGACCCCAACCACGCCTGCGGCCACTGCGACCATTGCCGCTCGGGCCACCCCAACCTGTGCCCCAACGTCCGTTTCATCGGCGCCCCGCCCTACGATGGCGCCATGACCGAGCGCATCTGGGTGCCGGAAGAGCTCATTGTGCCGCTCACGCCGCGCTTCACGCCGGAAGAGGCGGTGATGCTCGAGCCGCTCGGCGTCGCCATCCATGCGGTCGATCTCGCCAAGCCACGTCTTCTGGAAAGGGTGGCGCTCGTCGGCTGCGGCCCCATCGGCCTTCTCATCCTCCAGGTGCTGAAGGCCGCCGGCGCCGGCGAAATCCTCGCCGTCGATCCCCAAGCCCATCGCCGCGACCTCGCAGCAAAACTCGGCGCGGCCCGCACGGGAGCCTCGGTGGCCGAGATCCGCGAGTGGACCCATGGCGAGGGCTGTCCGCTCGTGCTGGAAGCCACCAATTCGCCCGATGGCTTCCGCGACGCCGTTCTCGCTGCCCGCATCGGCGGGCGCATCGTCCTTGTCGGCATCCCGGACGGGGACACCTATACGCTGCCGGCTGCCGAGGCGCGCCGGCGCGGCCTGAAGATCAAGTTCGCCCGGCGGATGGGCGAGGTCTATCCGCGGGCCATCGAACTCGTCGCGACCGGAAAGGTCGACGTGAACGCGCTGATCAGCCACCGTTTCACGCTGGACGAGGCGCCGGAGGCCTTCCGCCTGCACGCGGAAGACACTCCCGGCATGGTCAAGAGCATCATTTTTCCGAACGACAAAAGCCAGGGGAGGCGCTCATGAAACTGTTCACGCATGCTGCGGTCGGTGCGCTCGCACTCGCCGCCGCGGCCGTCTGCACACCGGCCGGGGCGCAGGAGTGGTCGCTCGAGAAGGCGGCCGAGCCCTACAAGGGCACGGAGATCAACGTCGTCTTCCTCGACCGTCCGGGCTATCGCGCCATCATCCAACTGCTGCCCGAGTTCGAGAAAAAGACCGGCATCAAGGTCAACTATGAAATCGTTCCCTACGAAAGCTCGCGCGAAAAGCAGGTCCTTAACTTCAGCTCCAACGGCGATCTGACCATCGCCCTCGTCGATCTCGTCTGGATCGGCGAGTTCGCCGAGAACGGCTGGATCGTGCCGATCGAGAAGTTCACCAGCGACCCGGCGATCACCGATCCCAAGCTCAACCTCGACGGCTTCTTCCCGCTGCTGCTCGATGCCTTCGGCTCTTGGGGCGGCAAGGTCTATGGCCTGCCGTTCGACAACTATTCGGGCCTGCTCTTCTACAACCAGTGCATGCTGAAGGAGGCCGGCTTCGACAGGCCGCCGGAGACCTGGCAGGAGCTCTACGAAGTCTACGGGCCCAAGCTCACCAACAAGGACAAGAACCAGTACGCCTTCGCGCTGCAGTCGCGCCGCGGCGAGACCCAGTCCGCAGACAGCTTCATGCGCGTGCTGTGGCCCTTCGGCGGCTCCCTGCTCGACAAGGAGTTCAAGTCGAACCTGCTGAGCAAGGAGAGCCAGGCGGGCCTCAAGTTCCGTCAGGACCTGATGAAATACATGCCGCCGGGCATCGTCTCCTATGACCATGCCGAGGCGGTCAACGCCCTCGCACAGGGCCAGGTCGCCATGATCACCGAATGGTCGGCCTTCTACTCGACGCTCATCGACCCGGCGACCTCGAAGATCGTCGACTGCCTCGCCGTGGCGCCCGAGCCCTCCGGCCCCGCCGGCCGCCTGCCTGCTCTCGGCGGCTTCTCGCTCGCCGTCGCCGCCCAGGCACCGGAGAAGGAGCAGAAGGCCTCCTGGCTCTTTATCCAGTGGGCGACGTCCGAGGAGATCGCCCGCGCCTACGTCGAGGCCGGCGGCGTCTCCGGCCGCAAGAGCGTCTACGAGGACCCCGACATCAAGGCCAAGTACAAGTTCGTCGAGCCGATGGTCGCCTCCTGGCAGAAGGGCGTGCCGGAGTTCCGTCCGCGCTTCCCCGCCTGGCCCGCGATCTCCGAGATCATCGCCGAGTGGGGCACCAAGATGATGCTCGGCGAGGTGTCGACCGAGGAAGGCGCCAAGGAGATCGGCACCCGCATGGAGGACATCCTCCGCAAGGAGGGGTACTACGACGGCAAGAAGGCGCTGCTGCAGTAACGAGAAGCCCCGCCGGCCCGGACGCGCCCGGGCCGGCGGCATCGGTCCCATCCGTCGCAGTACCGGTGGAGCCTTTCCATGTCCACGCTCTATCAGCGCGCGCTCGACGAGCTCGGCGCCGTCTTTTCCCGCATCGATGAGAAGGCCGTCGACGCCGCAGTCGAGCGCATCGCCGCGGCGCGGCGCATTGCCCTTTACGGGGTCGGCCGCGAAGGCCTACAGATCAAGGGCTTCGCGATGCGCCTCTTCCACCTCGGCCGCCAGGCCGCCGTGGTGGGCGACATGACGACGCCGCCCATCGGCCCGGGCGACCTGCTGATCGTCTCGGCCGGCCCCGGCGCATTCTCCACCGTTCTCGCCCTCATGGGGGAGGCGAAGAAGGCCGGCGCCTCCTGCCTCGTCGTCACCGCACAGCCGGGCGGCGAGGCCGCGAGGCAGGCCGACATGGTCCTGACCATCCCGGCCCAGACCATGGCCGACGACCGCGGCCCCACGACTTCCGTGCTGCCCATGGGCTCGCTCTACGAGGGCGCGCAATACATCCTCTTCGAGGTGATGATCCTCAAGCTCAGGGACAGGCTTGGCATCAGTCCCGAGGCCATGCGCGCCAACCACACCAATCTGGAATAGGGACGGGATGAGCGTCGAGGGACAGGCTTTGGCACAGGACGCGGCCCGGGCGGGGCCGGCACGCAGGCACCGGCTCGACCACGGCCGCTGGACGCCGTTCTTCTTCCTCGCGCCGGCAGTGGTGACGCTGCTCGCGATCGGCCTCTATCCGATGCTGTTCGCGCTCGTCACCTCCTTCCGCCGCTACAACATCACGCGGGCGCGGGAGGGCTTTCCCTTCGTCGGTTTCGAGAACTACAGCCGCGTGCTGAGCGACCAGACGTTCTGGGACACGCTGCTGCTGACGGGCCGGTTCTTCATCACCGTCATGCCGATCCAGGTGGTGCTCGGCCTCGTCATCGCGCTGATGCTGCACCGGCCGGGCTGGGGCTTCATGCGCTCACTGGCGCGCGTCTCGCTCGTCGTGCCGCTCGCCACGACCTATGCGGTCGTCGGCCTCCTCGGCAACCTCATCTTCAACCGCAACTTCGGCGTCGCCAACCAGTTCCTGTCCTGGTTCGGCTTCGCTCCCTTCGACTGGCTCGGCAACCCGAGCGGCGCCTTCGCCGCCATCGTCATCATGGACGTGTGGCAGTGGACGCCGTTCTGCGCCCTCATATTCCTGTCGGGGCTTTCCATGGTGCCCGTCGACATCGAGGAGGCGGCCCGGCTGGAGACGAAGAGCCACTGGGCCCTGCTGCGCCACGTGCAGCTGCCCTACCTGCTGCCTGGCCTCACCGCCATGCTGATCCTGCGTTCGGCGGATGTGCTGAAGCTCTTCGACATGATCTTCACCATGACGCGCGGCGGGCCGGGCACGGCGACGGAGCTCATCTCCATCTACATCCAGCGTGTCGGCTTTCGCGTCTTCGATCTCGGGGCGGCGTCCGCGCAGGCGATCCTGCTGCTCCTGCTCACGATCCTCCTGAGCCGGCTCTACATCCGTATCTTCTACCGGGAGATCCAGTGATGGTGTCGCGCCCCGCAGCGCGCTTCGCGCATCTGGCCGGCCTGGTGCTGGTCTTCGTCTTCGCGATGTTCCCGTTCTACTGGATGGTCTCGTCGAGCTTCAAGGACCAGGCGGACCTGCTTGCCTCGCCGCCCATGTGGCTGTTCGAGCCAACCATCAAGCACTACGCCGAGATCCTGGCCGACCAGAAGGTAACGAGTGCTATCGTCAACTCGCTCATCGTCGCTGTTTCCACGACGGCGCTCGCCGTCCTGCTCGGCACGCCGGCGGCCTATGCGCTTGCGCGCTTTGAGTTCCGCGGCAAGTCGGACCTGTGGTTCTGGTTCATCTCCAACCGCATGATCAGCCCGATCGTGCTCGCCCTGCCGGTCTATCTGCTGGCCCAGTCGCTCGGCCTGCTCGACACGCACCTTGTCCTCATCCTCATCTACCTCACCTTCAATCTGCCCATCGTGGTGTGGATCTGCACGGACCAGTTCCGCTCCATCCCGCCGGAGCTTGAGCAGGCGGCCCGGCTCGAGGGGGCAAGGCAGTTCGACATCTTCTGGCGCATCTACCTGCCGCTCGGCCTGCCGGGCGTCGCGGTGTCCGCCATCTTCAGCTTCATCTTTTCGTGGAACGAGCTGCTCTACGCGCTCGTCCTCACCCGCCGCAACGTGCAGACGGCTCCGGTGGCGGCCACGAGCTTCATGTCCGGCTACGAACTGCCCTGGGGCAAGATCATGGCGACCGGCACGGTCATCGTGCTGCCGGTCACCATCTTCGCCCTCGTCGTCTCGCGGCACATGATCCGCGGCCTCACCATGGGCGCGACCAAATAGGGAGACCACGATGGCACTCGGCATCAATCTCTCCTTCTGCGTCAAGCGCTGGGTGACGCCCGCGCTTTGGGCGCGGCTCGTGCGCGAGGAGCTCGGCCTGGGGCTCGTGCAGCTCTCCTTCGACCTCGTCGACCCGATGTGGCCGGACGACGTGCTCGACAAGGTGGCGGCCGACACGCGCAAGGCCTGCGCCGATCACGGCATCACCTTGCACAGCGGCTTTGCCGGCCTTGCCGCCTACACGTTCAACCTGCTGCTCCATCCCGAGCCTGCCGTGCGCGACGCCTCCGAGCGGTGGCTCACCCGCGCCTATGCCTTCTGCGAGAAGGCGGGCATCCGCGCCGCTGGCGGCCCGGTGGGCGCCATCGCCGCGCGCCCGGACGCCGTGGAGGCGGACGCGATCCCCGAGGCGGACTACGCCGACCTCGTCGCGCGCCTGACGCGCCTGGCCGACAGGGCAAAGGCGCATGGGCTCACCGAACTCTACATCGAGCCGACGCCGCTGCGTCGCGAATGGCCCTGGACGCCCGCGCAGGCGCGCCGCCTGATGGCGGATCTCGCCGGCACGGCTGTCCCGTGGCGCTACTGTTTCGACTGGGGCCACGCCATCCTGACGCCGCCCTACACGGCCGAGGAGGCGCGGGCCGAGCCATGGCTGGAGGCGGTCGCAGGCGACATCGGTGCCGTGCACATCCAGCAGAGCGACGGACGCCTCGACCGCCACTGGGACTTTACCGAACAGGGCATCGTCGACCCCGCGGCGGTGGCGGCCACGCTCGCGCGTTTCGGGCTTGCCGACCGGCCCGTCTTCCTCGAAGTCTTCTACCCGTTTGAGGAAACGGACGCCGTGGTGCTCGACAGGGTTCGCCGCTCGGTCGCGGCGCTCACGAGCGCCTTCGGCAGGGACTGATGCAATGAACGATCCGGTCGCGGGCACCGCCATGGCCGAGGCGCCGCGCGCTGCCAAGCGCAGCTTTGGCGACGAGGTCGCGGCCCGCGTGGTGTGGTACTATTACGTCGGCAACCTGACCCAGCAGGAGATCGGCGACCGGCTGGGGCTCACGCGCCTGCGCGTCAACAAGATCATCGGCCAGGCGCGCATGGACGGCTCCGTGCGCATCGAGGTGCGCCTGCCGCTCGCCTCCTGCGTCGCGCTGGAGGAGGAGCTCGCCGCCCGCTACGGCCTCGCGGAGGTGGCGGTGGTGCCGGCGGTACCGGGCTACGAGGACCAGCAGCGCGTCATCGGTGAGGCGGCGGGCGCGATGCTGAGCCGTCTCATGGCCGACGGCCAGTCCATCGGCATCGGCTGGGGGCGCACGCTGAGCGCCAGCGTCGCGAGCCTCGGCCGACGGCGTCTGCCTGCGAGCCGCGTGGTGTCGCTCATGGGCGGGCTCACCCGCGGCTCCGGCACCAACACGTTTGAAGTAGCGACACGACTCGCCGAGGCCATCGGCGGCGAATGCCACTATCTCGCCGCACCCATCTATTGCCCGAGCGAGCATAGCCGCAACGACCTGCTCACCCACTACGGCCTCGCCGACGTGATGCGCCGGGCACGCGCCGTCGACATCGCCCTCGTCTCCTGCGGCGACGTCTCCAGCCATTCGCTGCTCGCCACCACGCAGACGGTGCGTGAGTATCAGCACGACCTGGAGGCCCTGGGCACTGTCGGCGATCTGCTCGGCACCTTCCTCGACGCGCGCGGCCAGCCCATTCCCCACCGGCTCAACCAGTGCGTCATGGCCCTCTCGCCGCAGGAGCTGAAGGCCGTCGCACACTCCATCCTCGCCTCGGGCGGGCTCAACAAGGCGCCCGTCGTGCACGCCATCCTGACAGGCGGCTATGTCAACCGCCTCGTCACCGACGAGGACTGCGCCCGTGCCATCCTCGCCATGCCGCTGGAGAAGGCGCCATGACGCAAGCCCCCCAGCTCCTGCTCGCCGTCGATGTCGGCACACTCTCGGCCCGTGCCGGCCTGTTCGACCTCACCGGCCGGCTGCTCGCCACCGCCGCCTGCGAGTTCCCCCTGCTGCGCCCGGCCGAGCACCAGGCCGTCTACCGCATGGACGACATCTGGCAGGCGGTGGAGGAAGCGATCCGGCGCTGCCTCACGTCAGCGGGCGCGGATGCGGCCCGGCGTGTCGCCGGCCTCGCCTTCGACGCCACCTCCTCCCTCGCCCTGTCCTACGAGGGGTCGCCGCCGCTCGCCGGCGACGCGGACGTCTTCTGCTGGATGGACCATCGCGGCGAGGCGGAGGCCGAGGAAATCGGGGCAACGGGCGACTGGCTGCTCGACTATACCGGCGGCTCCATGTCGCCGGAGATGCACACGCCCAAGCTCGCCTGGCTGGCGCGGCATGACCCGCAGGCATTCGCCCGCGTCAGCGGCGTGCGCGACCTGTGCGACGAGCTCGCCCGCCGCGCTACCGGCGAGGACCATCATTCGCTGTGCGGCCTCGCCTGCAAGTGGGCCTATCTGCCGGCCGACGCCGAGCCGTGGCGCCACGCCCTGCTGGAGCGGCTCGGCCTCGCACGCCTGCCGCGGCTCGGCGCGCTGCCCGAGGGCCCCCTGCCCGTCGGCCGCCGGCACGGTCGGGTGATGGAGGCCGTCGCTGCACGGCTCGGCCTGCCTGCCGGCACGCCGGTCGCCATCGGCCTCATCGACGCCGAAGCGGGGACGCTCGGCGTCCTTGGTCGCGGCTTCGCCGCCAGCATGAACCGCACGGTGGCACTCATCGGCGGCACGTCCACCTGCTACATGGCCTTCGCACCGGACGAGCGGCGCATCCCCGGCGTCTGGGGGCCGTTCAAGGACGCCGTATTCCCCGGCTACTGGCTGCACGAGGCCGGCCAGTCGCTCGCCGGGGCTGCGCTCGATTCCGTGCTCGCCCACCATCCCGGGGGGCCGCACCGCGCCTCGGCCGAGGAGCATGCCGCCGCTGTCCGCGACATCCTCGCCCTGCTGGAGGCGGAAGGGCCGGCCTTCGCCGCGCGCCGCCATCTTGTGCCCGACTTTCTCGGCAACCGCTCGCCGCTCGGCGACGGCAGCGTGCGCGCCCTCCTCGTCGGCGTTGGCGAGGACACGAGCCGCCGCGCCTTCCTGGAGGCCTACTACGCCACTGCCCGCGCGCTCGCCCTGCAGGCCCGGCACATCATCGAGCATCTCAACGCCCACGGCTATGCGCTCGACCGCGTCGCCCTGTCGGGCGGGCACGTGCGCAATCCGCTCATGGTGCGGCTCTATCGCGACGCGCTCGGAGATGCCTCGCTCGTCCTCAGCGACAGCACCGAGCCGGTGCTGCTCGGCACGGCCATGGTCGCCGCAGTCGGCGCCGGCCTTCAGCCCGATCTCTTCGCCGCACTCGAGGCCATGGCCCCGGCGCAGGAAAGACTAACTCCGGACCCGCGCTGGCGCGCCGCGCACGAGGCGGCCTACCGCCTCTATCTGAAGCTGTTCGCCTTCCGCAACGAGATCGAGCGGGAGGCGAAGGCTCTCGCCGCCCCCGGCCAGGACTGACGAAAGGAGCCCGCCCGACATGAGCTTTCTCAAGCTCGAGAAGATCGTGAAACGCTTCGGCGACGCGACGGTCATTGACAATGTCGACATCGACGCCGAGCGCGGCGAGTTCGTCGTTTTCGTCGGCCCCTCCGGCTGCGGCAAGTCCACCCTGCTGCGCATGGTGGCCGGGCTCGAGGAAGTGACGGCGGGGGACATCTACCTCGACGGCGTGAACGTGACCTACACGGAGCCGGCCGACAGGCAGGTGTCCATGGTCTTCCAGTCCTACGCGCTGTTCCCGCACATGAGCGTGCGCGACAACATCTCCTTTGGCCTGCGCATGGCCAAGACGCCGCGCGAGGAAATCGACCGGCGCGTGGCCGAGGCCGCGCGCATCCTGCAGATCGAGAACCTGCTGGAGCGCAAGCCGCGCCAGCTCTCCGGCGGCCAGCGGCAGCGCGTCGCCATCGGCCGCGCCATCGTGCGCAATCCCAAGCTCTTCCTCTTCGACGAGCCGCTGTCCAATCTCGATGCCGAGCTGCGCAGCCAGATGCGCGTGGAGATCGCGCGCCTGCACCGCAACCTCGGCGTCACCATGGTCTACGTCACCCACGACCAGGTGGAGGCGATGACGCTCGCCGACCGCATCGTGGTCCTGCGCGCCGGCAAGGTGGAGCAGATCGGCTCCCCGGCCGACCTCTACGAGCGGCCTGACAACATGTTCGTCGCCGGCTTCATCGGATCGCCGAAGATGAACTTCCTCAAGGCTTCTGTCGCGGCGGTGAACGGCGGCACCGTCACGGTGCGCCACCCGGCGCTCGACGCTGACCTGACGCTGCCGACGCGCCATGAGCCGGCGGTGAAGCCGGGCGACGAGGTTGTGCTCGGGCTGAGACCGGAGCATCTCGCCGTCGGCGACGGCGGAGCTGCGCGCCTTACCCTGCGTGGCGAGTTCGCCGAAAGCCTCGGCGCCACCTCGCAGCTCTATGCGCAGACCGGTAGCGGCGAGACGATGATCCTGCAGGTTCCCGGCCGCCGCTCCCTCGCGGCGGGTGAGGAGATCCGCGCCGGGTTCGATCCCGCCCATGCCTACCTCTTTGACAGCACCGGTCGCGCCATCTGATCGGAGACCACCATGGCGACCTTCCTCGGGCTCGATATCGGAACCTCCTCGGTCAAGGCCCTGCTGCTCGACGACCGCCAGACGGCCGTGGTTGAGGCCACCGTCCCGGTCGGCATCTCGCGTCCCCATCCGCTGTGGTCCGAGCAGGATCCCGAGGAGTGGTGGCAGGCGACGCTCACCGCGGCGGCAAAGGTGCGGGACGCTGCGCCAAGGCAATGGCAGGACCTTGCCGGCATCGGCCTCTCCGGCCAGATGCACGGTGCCACGCTGCTCGACGGCAACGGGCGCGTGCTGCGCCCCGCCATCATCTGGAACGACGGGCGCTGCGCCGCCGAATGCCGCGAGCTGCACGAGAAGGTGCCGGACTTCACGCGCCGCGCCTCCAACATTGCCATGCCCGGCTTCACGGCACCGAAGCTGCTGTGGGTGCAAAAGCACGAGCCGGAGGTCTTCGCGGCGACGCGCAAGGTGCTGCTGCCGAAGGACTACATCCGCTTCCGCCTCACGGGCGGCTACGTGTCCGAGATGTCGGACGCTGCCGGCACGCTGTGGCTCGACGTCGCCGCCCGCCGCTGGGACGACGTGCTGATCGAGGCGTGTGGCCTGACGCGCGCCCACATGCCCGACCTTGTCGAGGGGTCGGACCTCTCGGGCCATCTCTGCGCCGAGGCGGCGGCGCTCCTCGGCCTTTCCGGCCGGCGCGTACCGGTGGCCGGCGGCGGCGGCGACAACGCCGCCTCGGCCGTCGGCATTGGTGCAACCCGGGCGGGCGAGGGCTTCCTCTCCCTCGGAACCTCGGGCGTGCTCTTCGCCGTCACCGACCGGCTCACCGCCTTGCCGGAACGCACGCTGCACGCCTTCTGCCACGCCCTGCCCGGTCGCTGGCACGGCATGGCCGTGACGCTGGCAGCGGCCTCGGCGCTCACCTGGGTCGCCAACCTCGTCGGCCGCGGCGGCGACATCGCCGGCCTCCTTGCCGATGTGGAGCGCTTTGCCACCAGCGAGCGCAACCGCATCCACGCGCCCATCTTCCTGCCCTACATCACGGGCGAGCGCACGCCGCACAACGATGCCGACGCCACCGGGCTGTTCGCCGGCCTGCGCGCCGAGCATGGGCCGGAGGCGTTCACCTATGCCGTGCTCGAGGGCGTCGCCTTCGGCCTCGCAGACGATCTCGACGTGCTCAACGAGGCCGGCGCCCGGCTCGAGAGCTGCATGCTCGTCGGCGGCGGCTCGCGCAGCCGCTTCTGGGGCCAGATGCTCGCGGACATCCTCGGCCTGCCGCTCGACCTGCCGGCGGGCGCCGAGGCGGGCGCGGCGCTGGGCGCGGCGCGGCTCGGCATGCTTGCCGCTGGGGCCGGCAGCGAGGCAGAAGTCTGCCGCAAGCCGCCGATACGCGAGCGCTTCTTGCCGCGCGGGCCCGACGGATATGCCGAGCGCCTCGCGCGCTTCCGCAGGCTCTATCCGGCCGAAAAGGCCACGCGCGGCGCGCACGCCTGACGCCCCTGTTGGCATTCGCCATTGTGATCACAGCCGGCAGGCGTATATCGGATGCGACAGGTTTCACCCAGGCAGGGCATCTCATGACCACGCACCAGCGCTCCATCGTCGCATCCATCGATCCCGTGAAGCTCGACAGGCTGGCGGAAGTCGCCGTCAAGGTCGGCCTGCAGCTTCGCGAAGGGCAGGACCTGTTCCTCACCGCGCCGGTCGCCGCCCTGCCGCTCGTGCGGCGCATCGCCGAGCACGCCTACAAGGCCGGCGCCGGCCTCGTCACGCCCATCCTGTCCGACGAGGAGCTGACGCTCGCGCGCTACCGCTTCGCCAACGACGCGAGCTTCGACCGCGCCCCCGCCTGGCTCTACGAGGGCGTCGCCAAGGCCTTCTCCGCCAACACGGCTCGCCTCGCCATCGTCGGCGACAATCCCATGCTGCTTGCCGGGCAGGATCCGGCCAAGGTCTCCCGCGCCAACAGGGCGAATTCGCTCGCCTACCAGCCGGCGCTGGAGAAGATCGCAGGCTTCGACATCAACTGGAACATCGTCGCCTACCCCACAGCGTCCTGGGCCCGGCAGGTCTTCCCCGGCGAGGAGGAGCACGTGGCGGTGGCGCGACTCGCCGAAGCCATCTTCGCCGCCTCCCGCGTCGATGGCGAGGATCCGATAGGGGCGTGGCAGGCGCACAATGCGGCGCTCAAACTGCGCACGTCCTGGCTCAACGGCGAGCGGTTCGCGGCGCTGCACTTCACCGGGCCGGGCACGGACCTCACCGTTGGCCTCGCGGACGGCCACGAGTGGCACGGCGGCGCCTCCACGGCCAAGAACGGCATCACCTGCAACCCCAACATCCCCACCGAAGAAGTGTTCACGACGCCGCACGCCGCACGCGTCGAGGGCCACGTCGTCAGCACCAAGCCGCTGTCCTACCAGGGCACGCTGATCGACGGGATCCAGGTGCGTTTCGAGGGCGGGCGCATCGTCGAGGCCCGGGCGAGCCGCGGCGAGGAGGTGCTGAACAAGGTGCTCGACACGGACGAGGGCGCGCGGCGCCTCGGCGAGGTGGCACTGGTGCCGCATTCCTCGCCCATCTCGAAGAGCGGGCTCCTCTTCTACAACACGCTCTTCGACGAGAATGCCGCCTGCCACATCGCGCTCGGCCAGTGCTACGCCAAGTGCTTCGAGCGCGGCAGCGAGCTGACGGCGGACGAGATCGCGGCCCGCGGCGGCAACAAGAGCCTCATCCACATCGACTGGATGATCGGCTCCGACGAGATCGACATCGACGGCATCAGGCAGGACGGCACGCGCGTGCCCGTCTTCCGCAAGGGCGAGTGGGCGTAGGGACGTCGAGCCCTCACCGGGTGGGGCGGTGCATCGAGCGCCACATCAGCCGCGTCTGACCGGCGGGAGAACATCTCGTCTACTTCTCGCATGACGGAACGGTGAAAAGCGCGCCGCGGCACAGACAGCCGCGCCCTATCATCCCGCGCGGCCTTCGCGCTCCTCCTGTTGCCGTCGCCAGGTCTCGTAGAGATCCGGGCGCCCGTCGAGCCGGACGGGGCTGTGGGCGATGGTCATCGACTGCTGGGCGAACGGACGGGCGAGATCGGCGTAGATCGCCGCCGTCGACAGGCCGTGCGGCGCACCGTCCTCGTTCGAATAGGCGTAGAAAACGGCGCCGACGCCCGACAGGCGCATGGCCGCGAGACACATCGGGCAGGGATGGCCGCTGGCATACACCGTGCAGCCGCGCAGATCGGGCGTGCCGAGCCGGCGCCCTGCCTCCCTGAGGGCGAGCAGCTCCGCATGTGCCGTCGGATCGAGCGTCGCGACCACCTCGTTGACGCCGGTGGCGACAACCTCTCCATCCCTGACAACGACCGCGCCGAAGGGCCTTCCGCCCCGCGCCACGTTGGCGAAGGCGAGCTCGATCGCCTCACGGAGGAAGCGTTGTGCCTGCGACGTGTCCCGTTCCGCGGCCATGGCCCTCACCTCCTCCTGCCGGATCCCGACGGAAGTCTAGCGCCACGGCCGGCGTGCTCAAACGGCGGAGCACCTCACCGCCTCGCCGCATCGGCGAGGATGAGGTCCGCCCCCTTCTCCGCGATCATGAAGACTGCCGCCTGGGTGTTGGCTGAGACGATGGTGGGCATGATCGACGCATCGACGACGCGCAGGCCCTCAAGCCCACGCACCCTGAGCTGCGGGTCGACGACGGCCCGCTCGTCCGTTCCCATCCGGCAGGTGCCGCAGGCGTGGTAGATTGTCTGGCCGTTACTGCGCGCGAAGTCGAGCCAGTCGTCGTAGCTGCGGCAGTCGGCGCCGGGGCTCATCTCGTAGGCGCGGAAGGGATCCATGGCCGGCTGCTCGATGATGCGGCGCGCGATGCGCATGCCCTCCACGATGCAGTCCCGGTCGACCTGCGTGGACAGAAAGTTCGGGCGGATTACCGGCGGTTCGAAAGGATTCGCCGAGCGCGCGTGGATGCTGCCCCGGGATTCCGGCCGCAGCTGCGTGACGCCGATGGTCATGCCCGGCTCGCGGTCGAGCTTGCGCTCGGCAGCGTTGGCATAGCTCGCGTGCATGAAGAAGTACTGCACGTCCGGCCCGGCAAGATCCGGCCGCGTCTTGACGAAACCGTGTGCGAGGCCGGTGCCGAGCGTCAGGATGCCCTTCCGCGTCAGGAAATATTGTGCGACCGCGAGCAGGAGGCGGTAGCCGCGCGTCGCCTCGTTGAGCGTCACCTTCTGCTTCACGCGCCAGTTCATGCGCGTGCAGAAGTGGTCGATGTAATTGGCCCCGACGCCGGCCAGCGCATGCCGCACGGGCACGCCGAGCCCGGCGAGCACCGCCGGATCGCCCACGCCCGACAGCTCGAGGAGCTGCGGCGTCTGAATGGCGCCGGCGGCAAGGATGACCTCGCCACGGGCCCGGACGCTGACATCGCGCCCCCCGCTGCGATAGGTGACGCCCACCGCCCTGCGGCCTTCGAAATCGATGCGCAGCACATGCGCATGGGTGCGCACGGCAAGGTTCGGCCGGCCGCGGGCAGGATGCAGATAGGCGTCGGCCGCGCTGACGCGCCGGCCGTTGCGCTGGTTGACCTGGTAGTAGCCGAAGCCTTCCTGGTCGCGGCCGTTGTAGTCCCTGTTCTGCCGGAAGCCGGCCTGCTGCGCCGCCGCGATAAAGGCCTCAGCCAGCACCGGCCGCTCGGCCACCGTCGTGATGGGAAGCGGACCATCGCGGCCACGGGTCTCGTCACCCTCGCCGCCGAAGGCCTCCAGCCTGCGGAAATAGGGCAGGACGTCGTCATAGCTCCAGCCCGTGCAGCCCATCTGCGCCCATGTGTCGTAGTCCTGCGGCTGGCCGCGCACGTAGATCATGCCGTTGATGAGCGTGGAGCCGCCGAGGCCCTTGCCACGAGGAATGGCGATGGTGCGGCCCTTGACGTTGTCCTCGGGCTCGGTAGCGAAGCGCCAGTTGTAGACATCGTCGACGAGCAGCTTGCTGAACCCGGCGGGGATCGGGATCCAGAAGCCGTTGTCGGGCCCGCCGGCCTCCAGCAGAAGCACGCTGTGACGCCCCCCGGCGCTCAGCCGGGCGGCCAGGACGCAGCCGGCATTGCCGCCGCCGACGATGACGAAATCGAAAGTCTCCATGTCGTCCATGCTCATCGCTTCACCGGGCGGCTCGCGCGATCATTCCGCCCCTCATCACGCCAGTGCCTCCAGCACCGCCGGGTCGAGCGGCCGCCCCTTCTCAGCCATCGTCCGCGCAATACCCGCGGCGATCTCCGCAGGGCCGGCGAAAGCGGCGCGTTCCAGCACCTTGGAAATGGTGGGCGAGGCCTCGCGGCCATGCACCCGCTGCACCGGCTGGTCGAGCCAGTCGAGATAGCGACGCTGGATCTCGTCGGCGAGCATGCCGCCGTAGGAGGTGCCGCGCGCGCCCTGCTCCACGATGAGCACGTTGTGCGTACGGCGGATGCTGTCGCCGACCGTTTCCCAGTCGAGGCCGAGGCGATCGAGCGTGCGCAGGTCGATGACCTCTGCATCGACGCCGAGCGCCACCACCGTCTCCAGCGTGCGATGGACCATCGCGGAATAGGTGAGGATGGTCATCTCCGTGCCGGGCCGGACGATGCGCGCCCGCCCGAGCGGGACGAGATAGTCGAGGTCGTCCGCCGGCACCTCCTCCATCATCGGGTAGAGATCGACATGCTCGATGACGAGGACGGGGTCGCGGCAGAGGAGCGCCGCATTCATCAGCCCCACGTAGTCGAAGGCTGTCGCCGGCGCCACGATGCGCCAGCCGGGCGCGGTGGCGAAGATGCCGGCAGGGTCGAGCGAATGCTGCGAGCCGTAGCCGGTGCCCATGGCGATCTTGGTGCGCAGGACGAGCGGCACGTCCGTGTCGTCCCCGAACATGTGGCGCGCCTTGCCCACCTGGTTGAACACCTGGTCAGCCGCGACCCACATGAAGTCCGGGTACATGAACTCGATGATCGGCCGGTAGCGCCCGTCGATGGCGAGCCCGCCGGCAAGGCCGGTGAAGGCACCCTCGCTGATCGGCGTCCCAAGCACGCGGCCGGGGAAGGCGTCGGCGAGGCCGCGCGTCGCCCCGTTGGTGCCGCCCTTGAGGCGGTGCACGTCCTCGCCCATGAGGATGAGGGAAGGGTCCGTGGCGAAACGGCGGTGGAGCACGTCCGCGATGGCATCGACGAAGCGGCGCTGCACCATCGGCAGGCGCCGCGCCTCCTCCTCGCCGCGGCGTCCGGGCGGGTGAGCCGGCAGGGGCGCACGGATGCCCACGTCGACGAAGGCCTTGTCCGGCCACAGGGACGGGCGGATGCGCCGGCGGTTGCCCTCCGGCTCGACGAGCCGCCCGGCGACATCGCGCATCAGCGCCTCGCAACGGTTCCGCAGATCGGCGACGGCCGCCTCGTCAATGAGCCTGCGGCGGATCATCTCGTCGGCGGTGCGCTTGAGGGGATCGCGCGCGCGCCACGCCGCCTCCTCCTCCTTCGTCCGGTATCCGAAGGCCGAACCGGGGAAGGGACCGTTCTGGTGGAAGTAGCGGTACACCTCCACCTCGATGAGGGCCGGCCCTCGCCCCTCGCGCAGCAGTGCCACGGCCTCGCTGGTGGCGAGATAGACGGCGAGCGGGTCCATGCCGTCCACGCGCCAGGCGGGAATGCCGAAGCCCGGCGCGCGGGCGGAGAGGCGCGCCTCGCGCGTCACCTCCTCTACATGGGTGGCGACGGCGTAGAGATTGTTCTCGACGAAGAAGAGGAGCGGCAGCGACCAGGCAGCGGCGAGGTTGAGCGTCTCCAGCGTCGCGCCGATGTTCATGGCCCCGTCGCCGAAGCAGGTGACGGTGATGTCACCGGTACCGGCGAGCTGGTGGGCCATGGCGGCTCCGGCCGCGAGCGGCACGCCGCCGCCCACGATGGCGTTGGTGCCGAGCGCCCCGGCCTCAGCCCAGCGCAGGTGCATCGAACCGCCACGCCCGTGGCCGAAGCCGGGCTCGAGCCCGAGGATTTCCGCCAGCGTCCGGTAGAGCACCTGGTCGACGGCGTCTGGAAATGCGCCCGTCGCGTCGAGCTGCGGCGCTGCATAGCCGAGCGCCTTGGCGAGGAACTGGTGATGGCCGCGGTGCGAACCGTTGACCTGGTCACTCGCCCGCAGCCCGACGATGGAGCCGACCGCCCCGCCCTCCTGGCCGATGGAGGAATGCGCCGGCCCGTGCACCAGCCCCTCGCCCGCCAGCTCCAGCACCTTCTCCTCGAAGGCGCGAATCAGGTGCATCTGCGCCAGCATCTTGCCGAGAAGCGCCGGATCGGCCGCATCCCAGTCCTCCGGGCCCGTCGCCAGCGCCGTCCAGGGCGCCGTTACGGACAATGACGTGCGGGTGACCATGGGCTGCCCCTAGATGTATCCGTAGGCGGTCCAGCCTCCGTCGACGCCGGCGACCTGGCCGGTGATGGCGATGGCTTCGTCCGATGCCAGGAAGGCCGCGAGGCGGGCAACCTCTTCCGGGCGGATGAGGCGGCCGATGGGCGTGCGGCCTTCCATGGCCTTGGGGTCGAGGCGGCCCCGCGCGATGAGATCCTCGAGAAAGGGCGTGCGCACGTAGCCCGGAGCGATGGCGTTGACGCGCACGCCGTGACGCGCCCATTCGATGGCGAGCGCCTTGGCCATCATGGCGACGCCCGCCTTCGACACGCAGTAGCCGACGCGCTCGGGGGCCGCGACGACGCCGTACATGGAGGATACGAGCAGGATGACGCCGCGCCCGCGCGGCACCATGCGCCGGCCCGCCTCCTGCGCGGTGACGAAGACGCCGTCGAGGTTGACGCTCATTACCCGGCGCCAGCCGGCGTAGTCGAGCTCCAACGTCGGGCAGTTCTGCGACACGCCCGCATTGGCGACGACAATGTCGAGCGGCCCCAGGCTCTGCTCCACCGCGTCGTAGATCCGCGCCACGGCGCCAGGATCCTCGACGCTGCCCGTATGCAGCTCAACGCCGGCCGGCAGGGCCGAAGCGACCTGCGGGTCGCGGTCGAGCACCGCCACGCGCGCGCCGCGCTCGGCAAAGAGCCGCACCATGGCCAGGCCAATGCCGGAACCGCCGCCGGTTACCAGTGCAACGCGGCCGGCAAGGTCATGAGAGCGATCGGTCGTCATGCGCGCATCCCCAGGAAATCGGCCATCAGGTCGAGCTGGCATTCGAGCATCGGCTTGCCCGGATGGACCCGGCAGCCGCGCGCCCGTGCCTCGGCCATGAGCCTGGTCTCGGCCGGCTGCATGATGATCTCGGCCACGGTCTGTGCGCCCGTCAGTCCGGTCAGGTCGACAGGCAGCGGGTCGTCCTCGCGCAGGCCGAGCGAGGTCGCGTTCACGACGAGGTCGTAGCCGCCGACGCCGGCCGGCTCCGTCGTCAGGGGCAGCGCGGGGAAGGCCTGCCTCAGGCGCGCGGCCAGATCATCGGCCTTCGCCCTCGTGCGGTTGGAAATGGCGAGGCGCGTCACCCCGGCCTCGGCAAGGGCGAAGGCGATGGCGTTCGCAGCCCCGCCCGCCCCGGCGAGGAAGGCGCTCTTGCCGGCGGGCTCGATGCCCTCGCGACGCAGGCCGGCAACGAAGCCCCTGCCGTCGAGCATGTCGGCAACGAGCCGGCCGTCCGCCTCGCGCCGCACGCAGTTGGAGGCGCCGACGCGCCGGACGGTCTCGGAGACCTCGTCGCACAGGGCGACGATCGCCGTCTTGTGCGGCACGGTGACGACGAAGCCGCCGAAGTTGCGCACGTTCCGCATGGCGCCGACGACGGCCGAAAGCTCGCCTGCGCCGACGTGCATCGGCACCATGACGCCGTCTACGCCGCGCGCCGCCATGATGGGATTGAGCGCCTGCGGCGTCTTCACATGGTGGATCGGGTCGGCAAGGATGGCCCAGACCCGCGTGGTTCCGGTGATGTTCATGATGCTTTCCCGCGGCTGTCAGATGCCGAGATACGCGGTCTTGATGTGCGGATCGGCGAGCATTCCGGCGCCCGTGTTCTCGAGGGCGATGCGCCCGTTCTCGATGACATAGGCGCGATGGGCGATCTTGAGCGCGTGGAACGCCTTCTGCTCGACAAGAAGCACCGTTGTGCCCATCTCACAGATGCGGTCGACGATGCCGAACATCTGCTGGACGATGATCGGCGCGAGGCCCAGCGAGGGCTCATCCAGCATCAGCAGCTTGGGGTTGGCCATGAGCCCGCGGGCGATGGCAACCATCTGCTGCTCGCCGCCCGAGAGGGAGCCGGCGAGCTGGTCCAGCCGCTCGCGAATGCGGGGAAAGAGCTCGAGCACCTCGGCGAAGCGCCTTTCGGCCCCCTCCCGCGCGGCGGGATGGTAGGCACCCATGAGCACGTTGTCGCGCACGCTCATGACGGGGAAGAGCTGGCGCGCCTCCGGCACCTGGATGAGGCCGCGGCCCACAATGTCCGCAGGCGCCATGCCGGCGATGTCGACGCCGTCGAAGGTGATCCGCCCGGCGGTGGGCTTCACGAGGCCCGAGATGGCGCGCAGCAGCGTCGTCTTTCCCGCACCGTTGGCGCCGATGATGGTGACGACCTCGCCGCGGCCCACCTCGATCGACACGTCCTGCAGGATGACGGTGCGCCCGTAGCCGGCGGTGACGTTAGAGACCTTGAGCATCGACGAAGTCCTCTCCGAGATAGGCCTCGATCACGCGGCGGTTGCGCACCACCTCCCTAGGATCGCCCTGCGCGATGACCTTGCCGGAATCGATCACGACGATCCGGTCCGACAGGCTCATGATGGCCTGCATGTTGTGCTCGATGGCGATGACGGTGACGCCCGTGTCACGGATGGCGCGGACGAGCTCCACCATCTTCTGCGTGTCGGCCTGGTTCTGGCCCGCCATCACCTCGTCGAGCAGCAGGATCGACGGCTCGGTGGCGAGCGTGCGCGCGACCTCAAGGCGCTTCAGGTCGCCGATGGGCAGGTTGCGCGCCTCCACATCCTTCACGTGCAGGAGGCCGACGAGCCGGGCGACGCGCAGGGCCGCCGCACGCGCGTCCTCCACCGAGGCGTGGCGCATGAAGGCGCCGATCATGATGTTCTCGATCACCGTCAGCTTGCCGAAAGGCTGCACGATCTGGAACGTGCGACCGACGCCGAGGCGGGCGAACTCGTCGGGCCTGGTCGGCATCACGGGCCGGCCGGCCGCGTCGTAGACGACGACGGTGCCGGACGTGGGCCTGAGGAAGCCTGACATCTGGTTGAACACCGTCGTCTTGCCGGCGCCGTTGGGCCCGATGACGCCGAGGATCTCGCCCCGCCTCAGCGTGATCGACACATGGTCGGTCGCCGTGAGGCCGCCGAACTTCATGACGAGGTCGCGCGTCTCCAGCACCGGCTCGCCGGGCTTGCCGTCGATCTTGCGCAGGGCGGGCTCCTCCCGGTCGGGCGCCGCGCGCCGGCCGGGCAGCCTGTCGATGAGCGCCGTCACACGCGGGCCGAAGGTTCCGACGAGACCACCGGGCAGCGTCAGCGTGATCAGCACCAGCACAACGCCGTAGACAAAACCGTGCAGTCCGTTGGCCGAAGCGCCGAGCCAGCCGCGCGCGAGCTCGGCGATCGGCACCACAAGCACGGTGCCGAGCAGCGGCCCCGCCACGGTGCCGAGCCCGCCGATGAGCGCGAACATGGCGACCGAGACGGAACCCGAGAGCGAAAACATCGTCTCGGGCTCGAGAAAGGTGAGGTACATGGCGTGGAAGGAGCCGAAGAGGCTCGTCAGCGCCGCCGAGATCATCGCCGCCTTGAGCTTGGCGGCGGTGTTGCTGATGCCGGCAGCCGAGGCGGCGTCCTCTCGCTCGCGCACGGCGATGAGATAGTAGCCGAGGCGCGAGGTGCGGATGGCGTAGGAGACGGCGAGCGTCGCCAGGAGCAAGCCGAAGGCGATGTAGAGATAGTTGATCTTGTCCTGGAAGATCATCCACGCCCAGCCGAGCTTCAGCGGCACGATGAGGCCGGCCGAACCGCCGGTGAAGCCGTTGAAGTGGATGGCGAGCAGGCGCACGACCTCGAGGAAGGCGATGGTCGCGAGCGCGAAGAACGGCCCCCGCAGGCGAAAGCACGGATAGCCAATGCACACCGACAGGACGACAGACAGGGCGGCGCCTACCCACATGCCGAGCCAGGGCGTAAGCTCGTAGTGCTGGATGAGCAGCGCCGTCGTGTAGGCACCGATGCCGTAGAACACCATGTGGCCGAGCGACAGCTGCCCGGCATAGCCGCCCACGATGTTCCAGGCCGTCGACAGGCCGGCGAAGACGCAGATCGTGACGAAGACGTGCACGATGAACGGCGAGTCGATGACGATCGGGATGACGAGAAGCAGAGACAGGGCCGCGAGCGCCATGTAGACGCGCGGATTGCCCAGCCAGGCCAGGAAGGCGGCCAGACGGCCAGCAGGCGGAGCTTCGCTCAATGAGACTCTCACGGTCATGGGCTCTCACTCCGTGCCGCGGCCGAAGCCGAACAGGCCGGTCGGCTTGAAGATGAGGATGAGGATGAAGATCGCGAAATAGACGACCTCCTTGAGGTCGGGCGCGATGTAGTAGCCGGACAGGCTGTCAACGATGCCGATGATCATGGCACCGAGAAAGGCGCCGTACATGCTGCGCATGCCGCCGAGCACCACGACGACGAAGGCGGTCAGCACGAAATAGGTTCCGATCGTGGGCGTCACGGGGAAGAGCGGCGAGATGAGCGCGCTCGCAAGCCCCACGCAGGCCGCCCCGAGGCCGAAGGCGATGACATAGATGCGATCGACCCTGACACCCATGAGCTGCGCCGCGTTGCGGTTCTGGGCGGTGGCGCGGATGGCGCGGCCGAGAGGGGTCTTCTGCATGAAGAGATGCAGGCCGGCGACGAGCACCAGCGCGCTCACGAAGATCACGACCTGGGCATAGAGGACCGTGTAGCCACCGATCGACAGCGGCTTGCGCAGACCGGGCTCCTGCACCGAGTAGAGATCGGCCCCGAAGATGAGGAGCGCGAGGTTGATGAGCGCCGTTGAGAGGCCGACCGTGGCGAAGATCTGGATGTGCTCGTCAGCCCCCAGGAGCGGCTGGATGATGAAGCGCTGCACCAGCGCCCCGATGGCGAACAGCATGAGCACCATCGGCACCGCCGAGACATAGGGGTGCAGGCCGAAATGATGCGACAGGAGATAGACCGCATACATCCCGACCATCAGGAATTCGCCGTGCGCGAAGTTGACGACCCTGACGATGCCGAAGATCAGCGTCAGCCCGACGCTGATGATGGCGTACATGGCGCCGAGCATGATGCCGTTGAGGATGAGCTGGACGAGCACGTCCATCGCGAGGCCTCCGGACCGCGGAAGTTTTTTCGTTGAAGGCCGGGGCGCGGCGCGCGCCCCGGTCCGGTGGCCGCGTTACTGCGCGCCGACGCCGGTCTTCATCTCGGCAACGGCCGCCTCAGGCGGGAAGACCGTGACGAGCTCGCCACCCTGCCACTGCATCAGGAAGGGCGTGGCACGCACGTTCTGGCCGGACTCGTCGAACTTCGCACCCCAGCCGGTCGCGGTCGTCCCCTCGGGCACATCCACCGCCATCACCGCCTCGCGGATCGCCGGGCCCGAGAGGTCCTTGGCGGCGGCCATCGCGTCGAAGAAGACCTTGGCGCCCATGTAGTTGGTGAGGCTGTGGCCGGAGCGCGGCGCCATGCCGTACTTGGCCTCGTACTTCTTCACGAACTCGTCGATGCCCGGGGCAGCCTTGGGATTGGTGCGGAACTGGGTGAAGTCGACGTTAAGCGCGCCTTCCATGTTCTCGGCCCCGACCGCCTGCATGGTGTCGCGCAGGGAGTAGCCGCCGCCGGCCCCCATCACCGCCTTGGGCTTGAAACCCTGCTCCTTCATCTGGCGGAAGAAGAGCACCGTGTCGTTCTGGTAGGAGGTCTGCAGCACGACGTCGACGCCGGCGGACTTGAGACGCAGGATGACCGGCGTGAGATCAACCGACTTCGCCGAGTAGGGCAGCGTTTCGACCACGTTCAGCCCCATCTCCTTGGCGCGCGCCTGCTGATAGCCGGCGACCGTCTGGCCGTAGAGCGAATCCTCGTGGATGATCGCGATCTTGAGGCTCTTGGGATCGACGCCGAGCGCCGGCGCCACGGCCTCGGCCACCGCACTGACCATGCGGTTGGCGAACATGCGCGCCGTCGGGTTGGTGCGGTAGACATTCTTGAAGCCGCGCTCGGTGATGGGATCAGAGACCGCACCGAGCTCGAAATAGGGCACGCCGGCGAGCTCGGCCACCTGGGTGGCGGCGAGCGACAGCGACGAGGAATAGGTGCCGAAGATCACCGACACCTTGTCGACCGACGTCAGGCGCCGGGCCTCGCCCACAGCCTGGTTGGGGTCCACCGCGTCGCCGCGCACGATCTCGAGCTTCCGGCCGTTGATGCCGCCGGCGGCGTTGCGCTCCTCCACGGCGATCTCCAAGCCGCGGAAGCTCTCGTCACCGAGCAGGGCGAGGCCGCCGGAGAACGGATAGAGCGCACCGATCTTGATGGTGTCCTGAGCAAAAGAAGGCGCTGCCGACAGCGCCAAGCCGGCGGCGAGCGCCGCCTTGATGAGAACCTTCATTTGTTTCCTCCTTCTACCCCGCGGCTGAGCCGCGCAGGCAGCCCCTTGGGCCGGCGGCCGGTCTTCTTCCTTCCCGGTCCGCGCGGATAATGAAGATAACCAAGTTGCCTGACAAGTGGCAAATTGCTACCAAGCAACGGCGAGGATTAGATGCGACGCGGCCCCTCGCGGGCCGGCAAGTTGCACAGCCGGAGGAAAGTCCATGACCGTTCCCGCTTCCATGCGGCAGGCCCGCTTCGACGGTGCCGGCGGCCCTGAGGTGATACGCGTCGAAACCGCCCCTGTCCCCACGCCGGGGCTTGGTCAGGTGCTCATCGAGGTGGCCGCCGCCGGCGTCAACCGGCCCGACTGCCTGCAGCGGGCCGGCAACTATCCTCCACCTCCGGGCGCCACCGACATTCCCGGCCTCGAAGTGGCGGGCACCGTCGTCGCCGTCGGCGAGGGTGTTACAAGCCCCCGCCTCGGCGAGAAGGTCTGTGCCCTCGTCGTCAGCGGTGGCTATGCCGAATACTGCGTCGCCGACGCGCCGCTGTGCCTGCCCGTGCCGGCGCCGCTCTCCCTCACCGAGGCGGCTGGCCTGCCGGAAACCTTCTTCACGGTCTACGACAACGTCTTCACCCGCGGGCGGCTGCGGCCCGGCGAGACCCTGCTGGTACATGGCGGCTCGAGCGGAATCGGCTCCACTGCCATCCAGCTCGCCAAGGCCTTCGGCGCCACCGTCTACACCACCGCCGGCTCGCAGGAGAAATGCACCTTCTGCCTCGACCTTGGCGCCGACGCCGCCATCAACTACCGGGAGAAAGACTTCGTCGCCGAGGTCAAGGCCCTCACCCAAGGCCGGGGCGTCGACGTCGTGCTCGACATGGTGGGCGGCCCCTACATCGCCCGCAACCTCAGCATCCTCGCTGTCGAAGGCCGGCTGGTGCAGATCGCCTTCCTGCAATCCAGCAAGGTGGAGCTCGACCTGATGCCGCTGATGTTGAAGCGCCAGACCATCACCGGATCGACGCTGCGCGCCCGTTCCGTGCCGCTCAAGAAGGCCATCGCCGACGAGCTGCTCGCAAAGGTCTGGCCCCTGCTCGAGGCAGGCAAGGTGCGCCCCGTCGTGCATGCCACCTTCCCGCTCGAGGAGGTGCGCGCCGCGCACGAGCTGATGGAGTCGAGCGCCCACCAGGGCAAGATCATGCTGGAGATGCGCCGTGCTTGATTCGGATTCCCACGCCGGCCGGGTGGCCCTCGTCACGGGCGCCGGCCGCGGTATCGGACGCGCCATCGCCGACGCCCATGCAGCCGCCGGCGCAAGCGTCATCTATCTCGACCACGATGCGGCGCTGGTGGAGGAGGCCGCCGCGGCCGCCACGGCGCGCGGCTGGCGCGCCGTGGCCGTGACGGCGGATGTCGCTGACGAGGCTTCGGTGGCGGAAGCCGTGCGAAGGGGCACCGAAGCGCTCGGCCCCGTCACGCTGCTCGTCAACAACGCCGGCATCTCGCCCAAGACGGGCAGTGCCGGCGGCAAGGCCTTCGTCTGGGATATGCAGGCGGACGAGTGGCGCCGGGTGCTCGACGTGAACCTGACGGGCGCCTTCCTGGTGACGCGCGCGGTGGTCCCGCAGATGCGCGAGGCGCGCTACGGCCGCATCGTCAGCATCTCCTCGGTCGCCGGCCGCACCTATTGCGACATCGTCGGCGTGCATTACGCAGCCACGAAGGCCGCCCTCATCGGCTTCACCAAGCACCTGGCGGGCGAGCTGGGCCCCGCGGGCATCACGGTCAACGCTGTCGCTCCGGGCCGCATCGACACGCCGCTGATGCGCGGCACCTCGGCCGAAACGAACGAGGCGGTGCGGCAGGCGACCCCGCTGCAGAGGCTCGGCACACCCGAGGAAGTCGCCGCGGTGTGCCTCTTCCTCACCTCCGACAAGGCCGGCTTCGTCACGGGCCAGGTCTGCGACGTCGCCGGCGGATGGCTGATGACATGAGCACCCCGACCATCGACTTCTCGGGCCGGACCCTACTGCTCACCGGCGCCAACGGCTCCATCGGCAGGGCCATCGCCCGCCTCTTCCATGCGCTCGGCGCGAACTGTGCCCTGACCGACCTCGACACTGACGGCCTTTCCGCCTTCGCGGCCGGGCTCGATCCTGCCGGCACCCGCACCCTCGTGCTGCGCCAGGACGCCACGTCGCAGCCGGACGCCGAGGCAGCGGCGCGGCGCACGGCGGAGCGGTTCGGCCGCATCGACCATGTCGTCACCAGCGCCGGGCTCTACCGTGAGCGGTACGTGAAGGATATGGACGCGGAGCACTGGCGCCGCTCGCTCGCCGTCAACCTCGACGGCGTGTTCTACACCTGCAGGGCCGCGGTGCCCTTCCTCGCGGATGGCGGCGCCATCGTGAACATCGCCTCCATGGCCGGCCATCGCGGCAGCCTTGCCCACGCCGACTACGCGGCCGCCAAGGGCGGTGTGCTCACGTTCTCGCGCTCGCTCGCGCTGGAGCTTGCGCCGCGCATCAGGGTCAATGCCGTCTCGCCGGGGTTGATCGAAGGGCCCATGGTGCAGCATTTGATGGATGCGCGGGGACCAGAGCTTCTCGCCCAGACGCCGCTCAGGCGTCTCGGGACGCCGGACGAGGTGGCCCGCGTCGTCGCCTTCCTCTGCTCCGACTGGGCCGCCTTCGTCACCGGCGAAACGGTCCACGTCAACGGCGGGCTGTATGTTGCGAGCTGACGCCGGCACAGGGGCGGGGGAGGCAAATCGATGCCTGGATTGATGCGATGACCCAGTCCCACGAGTTTCTCGACCGCGCTCCCTCGCTGGCCGACACGCTAGCACAGAAGCTGCGCCAGGAGATCGCGGCCGGGCGCATGCGACCGGGCGAACGCCTGCCGACCGAACAGCAGATCTCCGAACGCTTCGGCGTCAGCCGGCCGACGGTGCGCGAGGCCATTGGGCGCCTCAAGCATGACGGCCTCGTCGTCACGCGGCAGGGGGCCGGCGCCTTCATTGCCGAGCCCGGCGCGGCCACCGCCTTCCGTCTTGATGTCGAGGACTTCACCAACCGCGACGAGATCCGAAACATCGTGGAGCTGCTCATGGCGGTGGAGGCCACGGCGACGGAGCTCGCCGCCCAGCGTCGCAGCGAGGAGGATCTCGCCGCCATCCAGGCCCAGCTCGACGCCATGCAGGCCGCCATCGACCGTGGCGAGCCCGGCGTCGAGGAGGATGTCGCCTTCCATCGCGCCATCGTCGACGCGACGGGCAACCCCTTCTTCCGCGACCTCTCGGATTTTCTCGACCGGCGCGTGCGCCACTTCATCCGCACCGCCCGTGCCAATACGGCGCGCATGGGCGGGCTGACCCAGAGCGTCCAGGCCGAGCACCAGGCGATCTTCGACATGATCGCCAGGGCCGACCCGGCTGGCGCCCGGCGCGCGGCAGAGACCCACCTGCGCAACGCCGCCGAGCGCCTGTCGCTCTACCTGGCAAAGTAGCGCGCTCCACCGTCGGCAGGTCGACAAACCGCCGGAAAAGGCCGCGGCCGCCGGCTGCGTAGACGCATCGCCCCCGGCGGGGTGATCCCGCCGTCCGGGCGCGAATGGCGGGAAAGCTTGTCCTGCCGGTTGGCAAGGGCGCTTCGCTCATCCGATCCGATTAGCCCGCCATCATGCCTTGGCTGCCGGCTTGCTCTAGAGTTCGAGCCGGGGCCAAGACGACCGCCGAAGCACGCGCTCCCGGCGCGACTGGCCTTCCAATCCACCGTGCATGGGAATCCGCCGACGCGAGGTTCGAGGGACGGTCATGACGTTACCCACTGGCCCCGCCCCTGCGACAAGCGGTGTGATGACAGCATGGGCACAGCTCGTCGACCAGATCTTCACCGTCTGGCGGGAGGCCGGCCTCGTATGGAAGCCGCGCGTGCGCTGGTTTCCACGCATCCCCCCGCACCTCGACATCGTCTTCGGCTGGCTGTTCGACCCGGCCGACGGAGACGACGCCGATGCCATCCTCTTCTGTGATGAGCGCAGCTGGTCGCCGCTGCATGACATCCGCGACCATGCGGGCGGGCTGCAGCTGCCGATGATCGACATCAGGGGCCGGGCCGGCGAGTTCGCCGATGCCGCCTTCGACATCATGCAGCCGCCAACCTGGAGCGAGACGGCAAGGCGCATCGTCGGTTTCCGCCGGCAGCGCGAAAAGCTCGCGCCGCAGTACAGGCAGACGGGCGAGCCGGACCTCCAGCTTCTCGCCCACATGTATGTGTCCGGCCGCCCCCTGCGCGGCATGCGCTATCCCCTCACGCCGGAGGCCGTCTGCTATCCCGGCTTCTTCTCGGCCGCCAGGGTTGTTCCCATCGCTGAGGAGCTCGCCCTGCGCGGGCTCCTCAGGAAGACATTCCTCGATCGCCTGCACGAATGCCGCATCTGCCGGTCCCGCCGGCTGAGCGCGCGCGAGGAGTGCCCCTCCTGCCGCTCGGCGGACCTGCGCGAGACCGGCCTCATCCACCACTACCAATGCGCCGCCCTGCTGCCGGAAGAGCAGTTCCGCCGCGGCGCCGCCCTCGTCTGTCCTAAATGCAGCCGGCAGCTGCGCAACTACGGCAAGGACTACGACCGCCCCGGCCACGCCTACGTCTGCAACACATGCGACGCGACCTCCTCCGAACCGGAAGTCGGCTTCGTCTGCCTCGATTGCAGCGCGCGGATGGACGGCGACGCCGCCGAGCGGGTGGACATCTTCAGCTACTCGCTCACCGATGCGGCGAGGGCCCTTCTGGAAGGTCGCGGGCCGATGCTGGCGGCGCGCATGCCCGTGTCGCTGCAACGGGAGGTGGCCCGCATCAACGCCACGGCCGGTATGCGCGCTGGCATCGCCGAAATCCGTTTCGCCGGGAAGGAGGAGCTCATCGCCACCCATGGCCCCACGGCCTTCCGCAAGTCGCGCGACCTGCTCGTCGAGAACCTGCGCAACAGGCTCGCCGGTGTCGGCTCGGTGCACGTGGCGGAGGATGCCGTCTATATCCTCATCGAGCGATTCGAGGCCCAGGCGGAGGCATGGCTGCGCAGCCTCCTCCTCCGCAGCGAGAACCTGTTGCGGCACAAGCTCGACGCCCGCCTCACCATCGCGAAGATCCTGGGAACCGCCCAGCCGTGACCACGCTCGAACTCGGCCTTTCCTTCCTTCTCGGCCAGTCGACCCTCAGCATCGTGGTCGTCTTCTGGTACACGCTGATCTTCGAGTTTCCGCGCTACATCCTGCCTTTTCTCGTGGTCGGCCTCGTCATGCGCTCGCGGGAGGAGGCGCCGCCAGCCACGGCGGAGACGGAGCCCCGATTCCGGCCGAGTGTCAGCATCATCCTCGTCGGCCACAACGAGGAGCGGGCGCTGGAGGCCTGCGTGCGCTCCCTCCACGAGCAGTCGCTGACCGATTTCGAGATCGTCATCGCCAGCGACGGTTCGACGGACCGCATGCGCGCAGTGGCCCGCGACCTCGTGCGGCGCGGCCTCGCCACACGGGCTCTCGCCACGGACCTGCGCGGCGGCAAGCCGAGCGGCATCAACCTTGCCAGCACCTTCGTCACCGGCGACATCATCGTCAACGTCGACTGCGACTGCTCCTTCGACCGCTATGCCATCGAGCGCCTCGTGGAGCCCTTCGCAGACCCGCGCGTCGGGGCGGTGTGCGGCGACATCGCGCCGCGCAACAGCGAGGCGAGCGTCATTGCGCAGTTCCAGGAGATCGAATACCTGCAATCGATCTCCGTCGGAAAGCGCATCGCCAACGCCATCGACCAGGTGGTCTGCGCCTCCGGCGCCTTCAGCGCCTTCCGACGCCAGGCACTGGAGGACATCGGCGGCTTCGAGGCCGGCGGCGGCGAGGACCTCGACACGACGATCCGCCTGCGCCGCAAGGGCTGGCGCGTCGTCTTCGCGCCCGAGGCCGTCTGCTACACCGACGTGCCGGAGACGCTCTATCAATACATCCGCCAGCGGCTGCGCTGGGACCGGGACTCCATCTGGATCCGCTTCCGCAAGCACGCGCGGCTGATGAGCCCGCTGTCGCCGGCCTTCCGCCCGGGCGAGGCCTTCCACCAGTGGGACTTCGCACTGTTCAACGTGGCCGCCGCCTTCGCCTTTCCCGTCTATCTCGCCTGGCTGTTCGCGCAGTTCGGCTCCTTCGCGATCGCCATCCTCATCGCCATGCAGATCGGCCTGATGCTCGTCGATGCGCTCATCCTCGCCGTCTCCACCTGGTGCACGGGCCGGCGCGTTTTCCTGCGCAACCTGCCCTTCCTGCCGGGCTACTCGCTGTTCATGACGTACGTCATGCGCCTCGTGCGCCTGTACGCCTACATCGAGGAATGGGCGTTCTCGGGCTCGCACCGCGACAACTATACGCCGCTCAAAGTCCGCCTGCAGCGGCCCTGGTAAGACGGGGGCCCACGTGAAACGCCTTCGCAGACAACCGCGTGTCGATCGCCTCGATGCTCAGCAGCGCTCCGCCTCGGGCCGCCTCGGCCGCACCGTCTACCTCGTGCTCGTCACCCTCTTCTTCGGCTCGCTGGCCTATTACATGGTCGGCAACATGTTCGTCCTGTCGCTCGACGGCACGGTCCTCACGGAGCGCTATTCGGTTGGGGCGAGCTATCCCGGGCGCGTCATGGAGGTCTACGTCAAGGAAGGAGACAGGGTGGAGGCGGGCATGCCGCTCATCCGCATCGAATCCTTCGAGATGATCCGGGAGCTCGCCAACTTCGCCCTGCGCGACAGCGAGCTGTCCATCCGCGAAGGGCAGCTCAACGGCCGGCTGACGACCATCGCGGCCATCGCGCCGCTGGCCGAGCGAACGGCGCGGGAGACCGGCGCCACCGCCACCCAGTTCGACACCATCTCCGGCCGCGGGATCGTCTCCCTGCTGTCCAAGGACGACGCCCTGCGCAATAGCCTGCAGGCCGCCGAGCGCCTCGCCGCGCTGCAGAGCGAGAAGATCGCGACCGAGAACGAGCTCGTCCTGCTCAGGCGCTCCCGCGCCATCTTCCGCGAGGCCATCGACAAACTCAACGGCCTCTACGACGACGGCTACCTGCGCGCCGGCGCGCCTGGCGTCGTCGGTGCCAAGGTGCCGATCCCGGGGCAGATCGTGAAGTTCGGCGACGAGCTGATGCAGATCAACTTCGGCCGGTCCTACATCCTCGCCTACCTGCCGGACGCCTACCTGTTCGAGGTCAGCGAGGGCATGCCGGTGCGCGTGAAGGGCGGCCCCCACTCGGCGCGCGGCCGCATCGAGGCGATTCTGACTGTCGCCGACGCCCTGCCGGCGGAGTTCCAGAACATGTTCCGCCCGCGCGACCGCTCACGCCTCGTACGCATCGGTCTCGAGCAGCCGAACCCCTTCGCCGTGTCCCAGAAGGTGACGGTCACGGGCTGCGCCTTCGGCTATTGCTGGACGCGGTGATGGGGCGTGCCGGGACGGGGCAACGGATGCGGCAGCAAATCTGTCCGTCCGAACCGTCGGCCATAGCAATGGCAGCGGAGGAGGGATCCGAACCTCCAAAGCCCGCTAAGTCATTGCTGAAAATCCACAAAAACGGGGCTTTCTCACGCATGGACCTGTGTATGCGCATACCCAGGTCTGGGCTGCGCGTCAAGGAGTTCATCGCTGCCCCTGGACCTCGGCATGCGACGTCCAGCATGAAGTCCGCCAGCAGCTCCTTCAGCCTGCGACCCTTGCCCTCGAGGCTCTTCAGTCGCCGGGCTTCCGCGACCTCCGGTTCGCAGCGCCGGAGTACCCTCCCGTGATTACGCACGTCGCAGCGTTCACCGCACGGATGGTGCCCGACGCGCTGAACTCCATGGGGACGAGGACGAGGTGCATGCTTTGGCTCCGGCGGCCGGGAGTGGCCTTATTTAGGTCAGCGGCAACGATTGGCGATCCCGATTGGATAACGCGGCGTTACGGGTTTGTGCTGTCATATGAGCCTTTGCATGAGAGGCTTATGCTAGGAAGCTTGGCCGGAGTCGATCGGAAACTGGAGAGTTTCTTGAAAGATGCAGTGGTCTATTAGGTCGTTGCCGTCCGCGCGTCAGCAATACCACTAAATCATGCATCCGGCTCGTTAACCAACCGTAGGACCAGGAGACCATTGGCCGGGGAAAAGCCGCCGGCGGCAGATCCCGCATATTGACGCTTTCATCCGCCCCCTCCACCATATCTGGTAGTTCATGGGTCCTTGACGATGAGTCGAGGCTAAGAGGGAATCCGGTGAGCCGAGAGGCGAATCCGGGGCTGCCCCCGCAACTGTGAGCGGCGAGTTTCCTGCCATCCAGTGTCACTGGTGAGCAATCACCGGGAAGGCCGGCAGGAGGCGATGACCCGCAAGCCAGGAGACCTGCCCGGAACTGTCGATCATGTCCTCGGGCGGGGTGCCCCGTTGGATCGCTTGGTGAACCGCGCGTCTTCGCGGTCTCGTTTTGCGTTCCTCGGCCCATGCCCCCTACAGTTTGGGGTTGCCGAATGTCTTCTTCCCTCCACGCCGACCATGCCGCTGCTCCGGCGGTGATAACAATATCGTCGACCACCGCCCGCCCAGGTGGTTCCGAGCCGGGTTATCAGATCATCCGCCGCAACGGCGCAGTCACGCCCTTCGATCCCACCAAGATCGCCGTTGCGCTCACCAAGGCCTTCCTCGGCGTCGAGGGCTCCTCGGCCGCTGCCTCCCGGCGTGTGCACGACATCGTTGAAGACCTGACGCGCGAGATCGTCTCCGCCCTGACACGCCGGGCCGAGGCGGGTCGGACCTTCCACATCGAAGATGTTCAGGACCAGGTCGAACTCGCCCTCATGCGCGCCGGACACCAGAAGGTCGCCCGCGCTTACGTGCTCTGTCGGGAGGAGCGGGCCGCGGAACGGGCCAAGGCAATCCCGCAAGCCGTCCCGGCCGCGCCCAGCCTCCAGATGCGCCTCGAGGATGGCACGCGCGTTCCTCTCGACATGGCTCGTCTCTCCGCGATCGTGAGCGAGGCCTGCGAGGGACTGGCCGATGTGTCGGCGGAGGCGATCCTCACCGAAACGATGCGCAACCTCTACGACGGCATCACCGAAGACGAACTGGCCCAGGCTCCCGTCCTGGCTGCCCGCACCCTGATCGAGCGTGAGCCGAACTATGCCTACGCCAGCGCTCGCCTGCTTCTCGATAGCCTGCGCCGCGAGGCGCTCTCGGCCGTTCATGGCGGATCGCAGCAGGCGACCCAGGCCGAGATGGCAAGCCGCTATGCTGATTATTTCCCGGTCTATGTGAGAAAGGGCATCGAGGCCGAATTGCTCGAACCGGAGCTCGGCCGCTTCGACCTGGCGCGTCTGGCCTCGGCGCTGAAGCCCGAGCGCGATCTGGAGTTCCAGTATCTCGGCCTCCAAACCCTCTACGACCGCTACTTCCTGCACATCGAGGGCGTCCGCTTCGAGCTGCCGCAGGCCTTCTTCATGCGCGTCGCCATGGGATTGGCGTTGCGTGAGATCGACCGCGAGGCCAAGGCCATCGAGTTCTATGACCTTCTGTCCTCGTTCGACTTCATGGCCTCGACGCCGACCCTATTCAATGCGGGCACCACGCGCCCGCAGCTCTCGTCCTGCTTCCTCACCACGGTGCCCGATGATCTCGAGGGCATCTTCAAGTCGATCAAGGACAACGCCCTGCTCGCGAAGTACTCCGGCGGCTTGGGCAACGACTGGACACCTGTCCGCGGCCTCGGCGCCCACATCAAGGGCACCAACGGCGAGAGCCAGGGTGTCGTGCCGTTCCTGAAGGTTGCCAACGACACGGCAATTGCTGTCAATCAGGGTGGCAAGCGAAAGGGGGCGGTCTGCGCCTACCTTGAGACCTGGCACATCGACATCGAGGAGTTCCTCGACCTGCGCAAGAACACGGGCGACGACCGCCGCCGCACGCATGACATGAACACCGCCAACTGGGTGCCGGACCTGTTCATGCAGCGCGTGGCCGAGGATGGTATCTGGACCCTGTTCTCACCGGACGAAACGTCAGACCTGCACGACCTCTACGGCCCGGCGTTCAAGACCGCCTACGAGGCTTATGAGGCCAAGGCGGCCGCGGGCGGGATCAAGGTGTTCAAGCAGGTGCGCGCCGTCGATCTCTGGCGGCGGATGCTGACCATGCTGTTCGAGACCGGGCATCCCTGGATCACCTTCAAGGACCCGTGCAACATCCGCTCGCCGCAGGGCCATGTGGGCGTCGTGCACTCGTCCAACCTGTGCACCGAGATCACCCTCAACACGTCGCGGGACGAGGTGGCGGTGTGCAACCTCGGCTCCGTCAATCTCGCCCGCCACGTGACGGCCCAGGGCCTCGACCATGCTAAGCTGGAGCGCACGGTGCGCATCGCCATGCGCATGCTCGACAACGTGATCGACATCAACTTCTACACCATCCCGGAGGCCCGCCGCTCGAACCTGCGCCACCGCCCGGTGGGGTTGGGCCTCATGGGCTTCCACGACGCGCTCCAGACCCTGCGGCTACCCTACGCCTCGGACGGGGCCGTGCAGTTTGCCGACGAGAGCATGGAGGTGCTCTCCTACCACGCCATCGCCGCCTCGGTGGATCTGGCCGCCGAGCGCGGGCGCTATCCGAGCTTCGAGGGCTCGCTGTGGTCGAAGGGTATCCTGCCCATCGATTCCGTCCGGCTCCTGGCCGATGCCCGCGGCGTCACCCTCGAGGCCTCCTCGACCCTGGACTGGGACACCCTCCGGCAGCGGGTGAAGACCATCGGCATGCGCAATTCGAATTGCATGGCCATCGCTCCGACCGCCACGATCTCGAACATCTGCGGCGTGTCGCAGTCCATCGAGCCTTCCTTCCGCAACCTCTTCGTGAAGGCCAACATGTCCGGAGACTTCACGGTGGTGAACGCCTCCCTTGTCCACACCCTCAAGGAGCGCGGTCTGTGGGACGAGGTGATGATCGCAGACCTGAAGTACTTCGACGGCAGCCTCGCCTCCATCGACCGGGTGCCGGACGATCTGAAGGCACTCTACGCCACGGCGTTCGAGATCGATCCCTCCTGGCTGATCGAGGCTGCGGCACGGCGGCAGAAGTGGATCGATCAGGCGCAGTCTCTGAACCTCTACATCGTCAATCCGAACGGCCGGAAGCTCGACTCCATGTACCGCCTGGCCTGGGAACGTGGGCTCAAGACCACCTACTACCTGCGCGCCACGTCGGCGACGCATGTGGAGAAGTCCACGCTGAAGGGCACTGACGGCAAGCTCAACGCCGTGCAGGTCATGCCCATTGCCATGCCGGCCAGCGTGGTGCCCGAGGGCAAGGTCTGCTTCATCGACGATCCCGAGTGCGAGGCCTGCCAGTAGCGCCGGCCCGCACCTGACCGCGGCCACGCCGGATGGCGTGGCCGCTCATACCCGTCTTTCAAGTCATTAAGGATTGCACCATGCTCGATTGGTCTGAACCCAACCACGCCTCTGTTTCCGCTCCGAACCCGACCCCTGTTCCATTGCAACCGACTGCGGCCACGGGCCTGGGCACCATCGATCGCGCGGGTGGCCGTGTCAGCGTCGACGACAAGCGGATGATCAACTGCCGCGCCGACGTGAACCAGCTCCTGCCGCTCAAGTACAAGTGGGCCTGGGAGAAGTACCTCGCCGCCTGCAACAACCATTGGATGCCGACCGAGGTCTCCATGCAGGCCGACATCGCATTGTGGAAGTCGCGCGACGGGCTGACCGAGGATGAGCGGCGCATGGTCAAGCGCAACCTCGGGTTCTTCGCCGCCTCCGAGAGCTTGGTGGCCAACAACATCGTGCTGGCGATCTACCGCCACCTGACCAACCCGGAATGCCGCCAGTACCTGCTGCGTCAGGCCTTCGAGGAGGCGGTGCATACACACACCTTCCAGTACATCGTGGAAAGCCTCGGCCTCGACGAAGGCGAGCTGTTCAACATGTACCGCGAAGTTCCCTCGATCACCGACAAGGCAGCTTGGGCGCTCAAGCACACACAAGGCATCGAGAACCCGGAGTTCAGGACGGGCACCCCGGAGGCGGACCAGGCTTTCCTGCGCGATCTCGTGGCCTTCTACGTGATCTTCGAGGGCATGTGGTTCTACACGGGCTTCGCGCAGATCCTGTCGCTCGGCAGACGCAACAAGATGGTCGGCATCGCCGAGCAGTACCAGTATATCCTGCGCGACGAGAGCCTCCACCTGAACTTCGGCATCGACGTCATCAACCAGATCAAGATCGAGAACCCGCACCTGTGGACGCAAGCGTTCCAGGACGAGATCAGGTCCATGCTACGGGAAGGCGCCCAGCTCGAGGCAGCCTATGGCCGGGACACGATGCCGAACGGTTTCCTCGGCCTGAACGCGGCATCCTGCGAGCAGTACATGCACTTCATCGCCAACCGCCGCTGCGGCCAGCTCGGGCTCCAACCCGTGTTCCCGGAAGCCGAGAACCCGTTCCCATGGATGTCGGAGGCCATGGACCTGAAGAAGGAGAAGAACTTCTTCGAGACCCGGGTCATCGACTACCAGAGCGGCGGTGCACTCGCCTGGGATTAGCGCCTATCGTCATGCCCTCCCTTGCAGGGGGCGTGTGGTTTGCCCTCCAGGGTGGACCACGTAGCGTTCGCTTCAGGAAGGGCACTCCTCAACCGAAGGGCGGAGTTTTCGCGGCTCGCGAAGACGGTCGCGGAACCCCATCGATCGAGATGGTATCATTACAGGGCGGCCTCGCTCAGGCGAAGTGCCCATCATTTCCTCGCGCTCCGAATTGAGCGCGGAAAATAGCTGCTTCACGGGCACTGACCCGTGTGTTGGCGGCCTCTTCTACCGAATGCCGCGTCAGTTCATCTCGAAGGCGAACGCCAATTCTTGCCGGCACACCCCCTGTCTCGACATACAGGTAGCCGATCCGGCAGCAGGCCAGACATATGCTCCCAGCGACTTGTTCACGTTCCCGCCTTGGGCTATGTGTTCTGCATGATGTTTATGTCCACGTTCTTCCCGCTGATCTGAACGACTGAAGGTCGTTCCGGTGCTTTGGCGCCATTGAGATCAAACGGCTCCGCTTGACGCGGTAGCCGGACGGAGAACGTGCAATGCCCAACATCGATCATGTCGGCCTGACCCCCGGTCAGGTCCAGAGCTTCATCGACGATGGTTTCGTCAGAATCGAAAATGCCTTCAGCGCCGACCTTGCAAGGCAATGCCGGGACGCGTTGTGGGCCGAGATAGGCCTGTCGCCGGATAAGCCCGAGCAATGGGCTCGCCCCGTCGTTAGGGTGGGGTTCAAGTCCTCGCCCCCCTTCGTTGCAGCCGCCAACACGCCGCAGCTTCGTATCCCTCCGGTGACGGCCGCCTTGCGGTCTGAGGGCGAACGTCGGAAGTCCTAGGGACAATCCTAGGAGTAGCCCTATGACGATGCCGCGAG
>NZ_JACHEH010000009.1 GCF_014201415.1 Chelatococcus composti | reverse complement strand
CTCGCGGCATCGTCATAGGGCTACTCCTAGGATTGTCCCTAGGACTTCCGACGTTCGCCCTCAGACCGCAAGGCGGCCGTCACCGGAGGGATACGGTTCTGCCGAAGCGCGTGTCGGAGCGCCGGGTATGCCTCGTGCTTGGGCAGCATCGCTCCACGCAGCGGCGTATTCCTCGCGGCCGGGACGACGAGCAGCAACTGACCGAGGACATCGTTGCACTGGCCCGCCGCTATGGCCGCTACGGCTATCGCAAGATCGCCGAGCTTCTGCGCAGCCAGATGGGCTGGGTGGTCAACGACAAGCGGGTCGAGCGCATCTGGCGGCAAGAGGGGCTGAAGGTTCCAGCCAAACAACCGAAGAAAGGCCGGCTCTGGCTCGCCGACGGATCATGCATCCGCCTGCGCGCCGAGCGGCCCAACCATGTCTGGCCCTACGACTTCGTCGAGGACCGCACTCATGACGGAAGGAAGTACCGCATGCTTAACGTGATCGACGAGTTCACGCATGAGGCGCTGGCGATCCGCATCGATCGCAAGCTCAACTCCACCGACGTCATCGACGTCCTGTCCGACCTGTTCATCCTGCGCGGCGTGCCTGAGCACATCCGTTCCGACAACGGCCCGGAGTTCATCGCCACGGCCGTGCAGGACTGGATCACCGCCGTCGGGGCGAAGACTGCCTACATCGCACCCGGAAGCCCATGGGAGAATGGCTACATCGAGAGCTTCAATGCTCGCCTGCGCGACGAACTCCTCGACGGCGAGATCTTCTACACGCTCAAAGAGGCCAGAATCTCTAGTCCTTACTGGTAGGAAATTCCCGGACAGGTCACCCAGCGGGTAATCGAGGTGCTCAGCCGCTTGGTCAGCCTGCGTGGCGCACCAAAATACCTTCGAAGTGATAACGGCCCCGAGTTCGTTAGTACACAGCTGCTGCAATGGGCAGTCGACGAAAAGCTGGAAACGGTCCTAATCGAACCCGGCAAGCCATGGCAAAACGGTACCAATGAAAGTTTCAACGGGAAGTTCCGCGATGAATGTCTGTCGATGGAATGGTTCCGCAACCGACTAGAAGCTCGGGTAGTCATTGAGGATTGGCGTCGCCACTACAATGAGATCCGGCCGCATTCGAGCCTGAATTACCAAACCCCACACGAGTTTGTGGGAAACCTGACCAACGAATTAACATCCGAGGCCAGAATCTCTAGTCCTTACTGGTAGGAAATTCCCGGACAGGTCAGAAGAAATCGAACACAGATCGCGCTGCGCAGAGACTAAATCAGGCGTGCTTCATGGCAAGAATTAGAAAAGTCGAGATCGCCAACTTTCGCGGTATACGGCGATTAGTCTGGTATCCGGCACCAGGCATCAATTGTCTTATCGGCCCCGGTGATAGTGGCAAGTCTACGGTACTGGACGCAATCGACTTGTGCCTAAGCGCAAGACGAAACGTCCAGTTCTCGGATGCCGATTTCTTCGGTTTGGACATCACGACTCCAATCAGCATCACGTTGACGCTGGGTGAGTTGGATGAACCGTTGAAGGCGCTGGAAAATTACGGCCCGTTTCTGCGCGGATATCGCGCCGACTCCGGCATTGTCGAGGACGAGCCCCAAGTTGATTCCGAGGTCGTGCTTTGTATAAACCTGACGGTTACTAGTGACTTGGAACCGTCATGGACTCTTATCTCTGATCGTGCTGCACAGCAAGGTATCACAAAGACCCTCGCATGGAAGGATCGCGTTGCTCTAGCACCTACTCGTATTGGTGCCTTGGCGGACTTCAATCTGGGATGGCAGCGGGGCTCTGTATTGAACCGCATCTCGGAAGAACGAGTCGACGCTTCAGTCGCGCTGGTCAGGGCGGCAAGGGACGCACGCAGTGCCTTTGGAGATCAGGCCGAACAACAGTTGCAAGAAGCGCTGGAGATCGTCACCGCCACGGCCCAGGAACTGGGTGTCAACATTGGCGCTAAGGCAAGAGCACTGCTGGATTGGCATTCTGTGTCATTCGGTGGCGGCACCGTCTCCCTGCACAACGAAAACGGCATCCCGCTTCACAACCTTGGCGTGGGGTCCACGCGTCTGTTGGTTGCCGGCATGCAGCGCAAGGCGGCGGCTCAGGCGTCAATCGTACTCTCGGACGAGCTGGAGTACGGGCTGGAGCCACACCGCATTGCGCGGTTCCTAGGTTCCCTCGGCGCCAAGGAAACTGCTGCCCCGTTGCAGGTGTTTCTCACCACCCACTCACCTGTGGCGCTGAGAGAGCTTTCTGGCAACCAACTCTTTGTGGTCCGCCGTAGCCCTCACGGTCAAGAGGTTCGCCCGATCGGTACCGGCAACGATATCCAGAGCACAATCCGCCTCTATCCCGAAGCCTTCCTGGCTGGCTCCGTGATTGTGTGCGAGGGAGCCAGTGAGGTTGGCCTGCTGCGCGGGTTGGATTTATACAGGGTGGAGCAAGGGAATGCGTCACTGGCTGCGTTAGGCGTAGCCCTCATCGACTGCGGTGGCGGGGAGCCGGATCGACCGTATGTACGCGCTAATGCCTTCCAGGCTCTAGGTTACCGGGTGATGGTATTGCGCGATGATGACAAGAAGCCCACCCCTGCGGTCGAGCAGGCATTTGTCGAAAAAGGTGGTGCCGTCGTTGCCTATCGCGCGGGCCGCGCACTGGAGGACGAGTTATTCGGAAGTCTTACGCCGGCGGCATGCCAGAAACTGATCAGCTACGCCAACGAATTGCACGGCGACCTGATTCACGAACACCTACGCACCGTCTCAAATAACAAGCTTACCGTCCAGCAAATCTGTGACGAGATCCAAAAGACGAACCTCCTGCCGGTGCAGCATAGGGCAATCCTCGGCCAGGCGGCGCGCATCCGGAAGGCGGGCTGGTTCAAGTCCATCTCATGGATGGAGGAAGCAGCGAGGACCATCGTGGCACCGGACCTACAGCTTTGCGATCAGGGCTTCCGCGCTCTGATGGACCAGATATTCGGTTGGGCCGCGGATGGATCCCATTGAAATCGACCTTCTCGCAATCGAACGCGGAACTGTTACCGCACCCGCCGGCTGCGGTAAGACACAGCTGATAGCCAACGCGCTTGCCCGTCATCGGGGCAACAAGCCCATCCTCGTGCTGACACATACGAACGCTGGGGTCGCGGCCCTGCGCAGCCGGCTGGACCGCGCCGGTGTGCCGGCAAGCGCTTATCGATTGAGTACCATCGATGGCTGGGCTATCCGTCTCATATCAACCTTTCCGGGTCGTAGCGCCCACGATCCGGAGATTTTGGGCCTGGCCGCACCTGCGCGGGATTACCCCGCAATCCGCGACGCCGCCTGGAAGCTACTGCAAGCCGGTCACGTAAGCGAGGTGCTGAAGTCCTCGTATGCACACTTGATTGTGGATGAGTATCAAGATTGTTTGGTGTCTCAGCACAACATTGTCTATTTTCTCTCGTTGATTTTGCCCACATGTGTGCTGGGCGATCCAATGCAGGCAATCTTTGGATTCGGGGGCAATGCGCTAGCTGACTGGAATAAGCACGTGTGCGCGCATTTTCCTGTTGTAGGGGAACTGACAACGCCCTGGCGCTGGCGCAACGCCGGTGCGGAATCATTGGGACAATGGTTGCTGGAGGCTCGTCGCCTGTTAGCGGCGGGACATTCGGTGGATCTGCGTAGTGGCCCACCAGCGCATGTAACCTGGGTTCAGACCGTACCGCCGAACGACCATGCCCAGCGCTTAGCCGCCGCAAGGACACCATCGCCAACCGTAGACGGGCGGGTACTCATCATTGCCGACAGCCGCAACCGAGCAGCACAGCAGAATTTTGCGAGCCTGATTCCAGGCGCTTCGACCGTCGAGGCCGTCGATCTGCAGGGTTTGATCAATTTTGCCAACAGCTTTGACGTGGCCGCACCGAATGCCGTAGGGAAGTTACTGGAGTTGGCACAAAGTGCCATGACGAATGTAGGCGTAGCCGAGTTGAAGCGACGCCTGGAGGTGTTGGCGAGGGGAACCGCGAAGAATCCTCCGAGCGATGTGGAAATCCTTGCCTTGGAATTCTTGCGTACACCTTCTCTGTCTGGGGCGGCGATGCTGCTGTCTGAGCTACGTGCGCTGCCGAACGTACGTGTGCACCGACCTGCCATTTTTTACGGGGTACTCAAGGCTCTTCGAGACGCCTCGTCGGGGGTAGTCTCCTTGGCCGATGCAGCTAGGCGCGTGAGAGAGGAGAACCGACTGCTGGGGCGTCCGCTGCCCAAACGAGCCGTCGGCAGTACCTTGCTGCTGAAGGGACTGGAAGCGGAGGTGGCCGTGGTGCTGAACTCGGAGAACATGAATGCGCAAAACCTTTACGTCGCTATGACAAGAGGCTCGATGAAGTTAGTGGTGTGCAGCTCCGATCCTATAGTTGGGTAAAGTTTAGAGGCTGGAGAGCGAGAGCGGGTATGGTATTTTTCATGGTACTTGACGCTTTTCGATGTGGTAACACATTGATATATAAGAAATTGAAGTTCCCATTGATGATCGAGTGGGAGTGATTTGAGGTCTGCTACCGGCTGGTACGGTCAGGCATCAGAACACAGGTAAGGCCCGCGTCCCTCTAGACGGGGAACAGAACTATGTACCGGCTGGCCCAGCAAGCGGCGCTGCCGGGATTCAAGCTGACCGGGACCTGGCGGTTTCGTCACAGCGAAGTTGGATCGCTGGATACCGCGCAGAGTGGTCGCGAAGGTGCCGTCAAGCGCATCGACAAGATTTCAAGTAGAAGCAGGACGTCCGGATGTGCTGGCTTGGGTCGTGATATCGCCGCGATACACGATATGTACCTTGTTTCCATCGGGGTCACGTAAATAGGCACCGAAGTAGCCGTCGCCGTAGTGGGGGCGTGGGCCAGGAGCCCCTTCATCCGTTCCGCCCGCTGCCAGGCCGGCTGCGTGAGCGGCGATGACGGCGGCTTCACTTGGGGCGAGGAACGCGACCATGCTGCCGTTTCCGGGAGTCGCCGGCAGACCGTTGAATGGGGAATAAGCGTAGAAGCGCGGCAATGATTCGCCGGGCCTGATCCAGCATAAGGAAGGCGGGCCGCCATCCGGCGTAACCGGCCGCCGGCGCAGTCCAAGCGGCTCAAGGATGGCGTCGTAGAATCTGCCGGCGCGAGAAAGGTCGTTGACCCCGACCGTCACATGGCTGAACAGGAGCACGTCTCCCCTCCATCGTATTCAAAAGCCTTGCAGTGTTCCCTCGACCTGTGTCCGGGTGTCGCCCCCAATCCATATCTGCCCGGTGTCATCGCGGCTGACATAAATGCGTCCGTTCCGTTCGAGGCAGCGTCCCTGCGCAGCGACGTAGTCGTGATCCACGGCCCCGGACTGGAACAGCCATTGCGCCACAGCGGCATTGAGGCTTCCCGTGACAGGATCCTCTACGATCATTCCGAGGTGGTTGTTGAAAAAGGCGCGAACCTCGAACGCCTCGACACTACCCGGCGGATGTGGGCCGACCACGCCAATATCAATCCGGCCCGACCAGCTTCGCGCAGGATTCAGGGAGAGCACTCTCTCGGCAGACGCCAGTCTTACACCAAGCCAACCCGGGCCGTTATCGATCCATGCGGCATCGACGATCTCGCTTGGTTGGATTCCCAGAAAGCGTTGGGCCTCGTTCAGCTCGGCGGCAGAAGGCGGCTCGAAACGGATCAAGGGCGGTGCCGCGAAAGCGAGGCGCGTCTGGATGCGCCGGATGACGATCAAACCTGCTCCACACTCCTGAACGATCTTTCCAGGAAGCTTGGGTAGATTCCCTGCCGCGAGCCAAGCGTGACAACTGCCCAGCGTCGGGTGGCCGGCGAATGGCAGCTCCCTTTCTAGACTGAAAATCCTCACCCGATAGTCGGCATCCGAATGTCTCGGCGGCAGAAGGAAAGCCGTCTCCGACAGATTGAACCAGCGCGCCAGCTTCTGCATTCCCGCCGTGTCGATCTCGTCGGTCGCCACGACGACCGCCAGTGGATTGCCGGAAAACGCGTCGGATCCGAATACGTCGACCATCTGGAAGGTAAATTTCATGGTCACCCTTCGAACATTGCCTCAAGCCTGCATGGCCGCCGCGCCTCTCCCGGGATCGTGCAGCCTTGTAGCGGTGGCCGCAAAGCGCCATGCCGCACCAGCGCCACTCGCGCCTTGGTCCGATCGTAAAACCAAAGCACGCATTCCGGATGCTCGCATTGCTTGAAGAGGGTTGGATCGCCTTCGGCCAGCCGCCTTGCCACTGCGTCGGCGACCGGGCCGAGCGCCGACGTGATCGGTCGCATTGCGCGATCCGGTTCAGGCCCAAACGTCCGGCGGTATCACGTTTCAGATGAAGTGCGGTGTCATAGGCGTGCAGATGGGCGTTCAGCGCGCCGGGATCCGCGACAGTACCGTCCTTGAATTGACCGATGAGTGTGCGCGCCTGTGTGCGGAGCACCGTGCCGGCCGCCAGCAGCAGAGCGGAGTCGATGGCGTGCCGGTCGAGCGATGCGGGCAGGGCCGGGTGACTTGCCGGCCACGCACGCACATCGCCTCGGCTGATCCAGTAATCGACGGGTTCGCCGCTGATCCGGGCCTCGGTGTCGAGCAGGTCCAATGCCAGGTGATCGCCGACCATTGTGCTGCGGTGTTCTCTTGGTCCGTCGTCTGTCCCGTACCTTCAAATAACCGCTTAATGTTCTCTTTACAGGTTACAGCGAGTGGCGTTATGCTTCAAGGGGCGTAACACAATAACGCAACGTGAATAGGTTATTGTTTCTTCGATCCCTCGCGCTCGTGGAGCTTCTGCTGGAGCTGCGGAAAATCCTTCCTGAAGCGTTCGAGGCATTCGTCGATGGCGCCCTTGGCGCCGATGGCGACGAAGGGCGTGGCGACGCCGAGGATGCCGAGAGTGGCAATGGCCTGTTGCAGCTGCGGCAGCGTCATGCCGAGCAGGGAGGCGAAATCGTCAATGCCGTCAATGGAGCGCAGGTGATTGTAGGCGGCGACGAACGGGGCCTTGAATGCGTTTCGGCCGTCGGCGTTTTCAATCCGGAACGCTGGCTGCGAAGAAAATGATACAAGTTTCGAGAGGGATGGCACATTTTCCTCTTTTGTTTTTTGAGTATGTAAAAAGGCTTGGTGGGTGGTGATATATTGCTGACTCGGGCGTGTGCCTTTTTTGTTTGAGTGTTCAAAGCTTTTAAGCTGTCTTTGTTATCTGATCGGGTAACGTTATAAGGCTTGCGCTGGCAAGCCTGTGTTTCCGGAAATACTGTGTTGCGCCGCCCGTGTGCGCTTTGCGGGGTGGTCAGTGCTCGACCGGCCCGGCGCCCGTGACAATGAAGCTGTCGCGCGCCTCGCGCACGCTCGTGGTGATGCAGCGTGCCACGGCCGCGACGCGGCGCGTGTCGTAGGTGTCGGGGTGGGCAATCAGCCAGTAGCTGCGGGTGAAGCGGATGTGGGGCAGGAGCCGCCTGAGCTCCGGATATTGCATCGCTGCGTAGTCGTGCAGGATGCCGACGCCGTGGCCGGCCCGCACCGCCTCCATCTGGCCGACGACGCTGCCGCATTCGAAGCGCCGGTGCATCAGCCGGCCGAGGGTCGCTGCGTAGTCGAGCGCCCGGCTGTAGACGAAGTCCTCCACGTAGGTGACGAAGAGGTGGCCGGCGAGATCCTCCTCGCGGGCGATGGCGCCATAGCGGGCGAGATAGCTCTCGGAGGCATAGACGCTGAGCGTGTAGTCCGTCAGCTTCTTCACGATGACGCGGCCCTGCTTCGGCCTGTCGAGCGTGATGACGAGATCGGCCTCGCGCCGCGAGAGTGAGAAGGTGCGCGGCAGGGGCACGAGCTGGATGACAAGGTCAGGATGCTCGGCCGCCAGCGCGCCGAGCGCGCGCGAGAGAAAGTAGTTGCCGAGCCCGTCGGGCGCACCGACGCGCACCGTGCCGCCGATTGACTGGGCGGTGCCGGACAGCTGCGCCTCTACCTTGAGAAACTCGGACTCCGCCCGCTCGGCGGCGGCCATCAGCGCCTCGCCCGCGGGTGTCAGCACGCAGCCGGTCGTCTGGCGCTCGACGAGCTTGGTGGCGAGCTCTTCCTCGAGGGCGGTGAGCTGGCGGCCCACCGTGGCGTGGTTGAGACCCAGGCGCCGCGCTGCGCCGAGGATCTGGCCCGTGCGGGCGACGGCAAGGAAGATGCGGATGCGGTCCCAGTCCATTCGCCGACTATATTTTCCGCACATCAGAGCCGCAATATCGGCCATTGATGTGCAAATCTCATGAAATGATAAGGGCACGGTGCGACCGGCGGGCCGAGCGCCGGTCAGACAGCCGTCCGACGTTTCTGGGAGGATCTGCCATGCCGACCGACATTCCCCATTTCATCGACGGGCGCCGCGTCGCCGGCCGCAGCGGCCGCACCGGTGCCGTCTTCAACCCGGCAACGGGCGAGCAGACGGGCTCCGTCGCGCTCGCGAGCGCCGAGGAGGTGCACGAGGCCGTCGCTGCGGCGAAGAAGGCTTTCCCCGAATGGGCGGCCACGACGCCGCTGCGCCGCGCGCGCATCCTCAACCGCTTCCTGCGCATCCTCGAGGAGCGCGCGGACGAGCTGGCCGCCGTCATCACCGCCGAGCACGGCAAGGTGCTGTCGGACGCGAAGGGCGAGATCCAGCGCGGCATGGAGGTGGTAGAGTTCGCCACCGCCGCGCCGCACCTCCTCAAGGGCGAGGTGACCGAGAACGTCGGCACGCGGGTCGACAGCCATTCGGTGCGCCAGCCGCTCGGCGTCGTGGCCGGCATCACGCCCTTCAATTTCCCGGCCATGGTACCGATGTGGATGTTCCCGGTGGCGCTCGCCTGCGGCAACTGCTTCGTGCTGAAGCCTTCCGAGCGCGATCCCTCCGCCGCGCTGCTGCTCGCCGCCTGGCTGAAGGAGGCGGGCCTGCCGGACGGCGTCTTCAACGTTGTCAACGGCGACAAGGAAGCGGTGGACGCCATCCTCTTCGACCCCGACGTCTCGGCGGTCAGCTTCGTCGGCTCCACGCCGATCGCGCGCTACATCTACGAGACGGCCGCGCGCACCGGCAAGCGCTGCCAGGCGCTCGGCGGCGCCAAGAACCACATGATCATCATGCCCGACGCGGACCTGGACCAGGCGGTCGATGCGCTCATGGGCGCCGCCTATGGTTCGGCCGGCGAGCGCTGCATGGCTGTCTCGGTCGCAGTACCGGTGGGCGAAAAGACGGCGGATGCCCTCATCGCCAAGCTCGAGCCGCGCGTGCGTGCCCTCAAGATCGGCCCCGGCACCGATCCCGACGCCGAAATGGGCCCGCTGGTCACGAAGCAGCATCTGGAGCGCGTGCGCGGCTACATCGATGCCGGCGTCGCCGAAGGGGCGAAGCTCGTCGTCGACGGTCGCGGCTTCAAGATGCAGGGCTACGAGAACGGCTACTTCATCGGCGGCACGCTGTTCGACCACGTGACGACCGACATGAAGATCTACAAGGAGGAGATCTTCGGACCCGTGCTTGCGGTGGCCCGTGCCGACTCCTTCGAGACCGCCGCGCGCATGATCAACGAGCACGAATACGGCAACGGCACGGCCATCTTCACCCGCGACGGCGATGCTGCGCGCGAGTTCGCGCACCAGATCCAGGTGGGCATGGTGGGCATCAACGTGCCGATCCCGGTGCCGATGGCCTTCCACTCCTTCGGCGGCTGGAAGGCCTCGCTCTTCGGCGACCACCACATGCACGGGCCGGAGGGGGTGCGCTTCTACACGCGCCTCAAGACCATCACGACCCGCTGGCCGACCGGCATTCGCGCGGGGGCGGACTTTGTGATGCCAACGATGCGCTGAGGCGCGGCAGGCCTGTCTCGGCGGCGTCAGCCGCCGAGACGCTCGGCTGGAATGCTGAGCTGCATGACGAGCCCGTCGCGTGACCACTCGCGGGCCAGCGCGCCGCCCAGCTGTCGCACGGTCGAGCGGGCGAGCGAGCTGCCGAAGCCCTCCTCGGACGGAGGATGCGCGATGGCCGGGCCGTCACGCTCTTGCCAGAGAATGGTCACATGGTCGTCCTGCGACGCCCAGCGGATCGTGATCCGCCCCGTCGGGCTGGAGAGGGCGCCGTATTTCGTCGCGTTGGTGGCGAACTCGTGAATCAGCAGCGCGATGCCTGTCAGGGCCGAGCCGCCGATGGTCAGATCGTCTCCCTCGAGGACGACACGGTCGGGCGCGGCAGGATCGCGATAGGGCTCCAGAATCGACTCCACCAGTGCCCGCAGCGTTGTGACGCGCGCCCGGTCGTCGAAAACATGCAGCGTCAACTCGTGCGCGCGGGCGAGGGCGCTGAGCCGCTCCCTGATGGCATTCGTGACATCTTCCGCGCCGGCCGCGCGACCGCTGAGGCCCACGATGCCGATGGCGAGGGTGAAGAGGTTCTTGATCCGGTGGTTCATCTCGCGCAGCAGCAGGCGCTGCTGCTGCTCGGCCCGCCGCCGGTCGGTGATGTCGCGGGCGATCTTCGAGGCGCCGATGATCCGTCCGGCGCCGTCGTGGATCGGCGACACGGTGAGCGAGATGTCGACGAGGCTGCCGTCCTTGCGCCGGCGCATCGTCTCGTAGTGGTCAACCCGCTCGCCGCGCCGGATGCGCTCGAGAATGGTCGGCTCCTCGTCCGGCCGGTCCTCGGGAACAAGGATCGTGACCGGCTGGCCCAGGGCCTCGGCTGCCGGGTAACCGTAGAGGCGCTCGGCTCCCCCGTTCCAGCTGCTGATCCTGCCCTCAAGGTCCGTGCTGATGATGGCGTCGTCGCTCGACTCGACGATGAAGGCGAGCCGGCGTGCGGCTTCCTCCGCGTGCAGGCGCTCCGTGATGTCGACGAGGACGTTGGCGGAACCGACGAGGTTGCCCCTGTCGTCGAAGAGCGGGGCAGGGCAGGGCAGGAACGGCACCCTTGTGCAGTCCGGCCGCTCGCCGACCACATCCACGCCGCGGACCGGCCGCCTCTCCTGGAGCGCCAGCGCCATCGGGCTCATCGCGTAGGGCATCGGCCGTCCGTCTGGCCAGAAGAGCTTCCAAGAGGCGGCAAATTCGCTCGTGCCCGGCTCCGGACGGGTGCCCCAGAGCTCGGCGGCCGCCTCGTTGTAGTAGGTGAGCCGCCCCTCCGCGTCCGTCATGTAGATGGCAGCCGGGAGATGTCTCAGCAGCTCGTGCGAGCGCAGCGCCTCGCTGAAGGCGCTGGCCTGCCCCGCCCGATGATCCGTGATGTCGCGGAAGCAGCACACCGCTCCCGTGATCTCACCGGCCGCACCGTACAGTGCGTTGATGTTGACAAGTGTCAGGATGCGCGTCCCGTCTGGCTGCTCGATCATGATCTCGGCGTTGCGCACCGGGGCGCCCGTGCGCAACGTCTCGGCCACCGGGTTCTGGTCGGGGGACAGCTCGGAGCCGTCGGGCCGGCGCAGGCGATGGGCGCCGCAAAAGCGCTCGCTTGCGTCGCGAAGCCGCGGCCTGCGACCCCAGAGTTCCGCAGCAACCTGGTTGTAGCGGAGAAGACGGCCCTCCCGGTCGCAAACGTTAAAGGCGCCGGGAAACAGGTCGAGAAGGCGCTCGATGTCGACTGGACTGTCGGGCGGATCCGTTCCCGCATGGTTCCGCGGGCGTGAGGTGGTGTCGGTATTGCTCATCGGCGACCTATCCGATCGACACTGCGTGATGCCCGGCGGCCGATGATCTTACCCCGTCGAAGTGTCATGACCATCAATTGTTCGCGGTAACAGCGCCAAATGCAAGAACATTCGACGGGTGCTGTTCCTGCATCACTGATATCATTTGCTTTTCTCGGAGGGGTCGCGATTACGTGATGCCGTGGACGTCAACCTGTCCCACGCGGCCATGGCGCAATCGGCCACGGACAGCAGCTCCTCGCGCGTCGCGCCGTCGCGGGCCCTGATCGACATGCCGTGCTGCACGGTGGCGTAGAAGTTCGCGACGGCCGTGCAGTCGACATGGGCCGGCAGCTCGCCCTCCGCGACCGCCCGCCGCAGACGTTCCTCGAGGATGCGGACGTTGTCCGCCCTGCGTCTCCTGAGATCGTCGCGAATGGCGGGGCTGGCGCATTCTGCCTGTGGCGCGCCGAGCACGATCAGGCAGCCGAGCGGCTCCGGCCCCTTCGTATAGGCGAGGGCCGTCGCCCGCAGCAGGTGCTCCATCGCCGCCCGGGCGGTGGGCGCCGCGGGCACCCCCTCCCAGATGCCGCTGCCCTCCGTCTCGGCATAGAGGGCCACTGCCTCGCGGAAGAGCCCCTCCTTGCTGCCGAAGGCGGCATAGAGGCTCGGCGGGTTGATGCCCATGGCGGCGGTGAGATCCGCCATCGAGGCATTGTCGTAGCCCTTGCGCCAGAAGACCTCCATCGCCCGGCGAAGTGCCGTCGTGCGATCGAAGCTGCGGGGCCGTCCGCGCTGGGCCATCGGTCAGGCTCCCATTCTGTATCGATCGGTAGAATAAATTCCTTGACGCCCGAGGGCAATCACCTACCTTTTATGTATCGTTCGTTACATAAAAGGATCGGACATGACCTATCTTCAGGGCAAGGTCGCGCTTGTCACCGGTGGCAGCCGCGGCATCGGCGCGGCTGTCGCGCGTCGTCTGGCCGCCGAGGGAGCTGAGGTCGCGATCACCTACGCCCGTGCGCAGGACAGGGCAGAACAGGTCGTCGCGGAGATCGAGGCGTCCGGCGGAAGGGCGCGGGCGATCCGGGCCGACAATCGCGACGCCGGGGCAGTCAAGGCTGCCGTCGATAGTGTGGTCTCGGCGAGGGAGCGCATCGACATCCTCGTCAACAACGCCGGCATCTTCGAGACGGGGCTGATCGACGAGATAACCGCGGAGGACTTCGACCGGATGGTCGATGTCAACCTGCGCGCCGTCTTCATCGCGTCGAGCCGGGCAGCCAGGGCGATGGGGCAGGGCGGGCGCATCATTACCACGGGCAGCACGCTCGCCGTGCGGGTGCCGTGGCCCGGAATCGGCCTCTATGCGATGACCAAGGCGGCGCTTGTCGGCCTGACGAAGGCCATGGCGCGTGATCTCGGCCCGCGCGGCATCACGGCCAACATCGTCCATCCTGGCTCCACCGACACGGAGATGAACCCGGCCAGCGGCGAGCATGCCGACCAGCAGCTCGGCCTCATGGCCATCCCGCGCTTCGGCAGGCCTGAGGACGTCGCCGATCTCGTGGCGTGGCTCGCCGGGCCGACGGCAGCGTCCGTCACCGGCGCCGAATTCACCATCGACGGCGGCGCCAACGCCTGAGCCGTCAGGCCGGCGCCACGTCGCGGCCAGAGGTGGCGTTCGCCGCCTCGCGGGCGTGGGCCGGCAGCTCGTCGTCCTCGAACAGATCAGGATGCGCCGCAGCCAGCCGGGGCAGGGAGTTCAGGATCTCGCGCAGATGCAGGCGCATCGCATCGCCCGCCCTCCGGGCGTCGCGCTGGGCGATGGCGCGGACGATCTCCGCGTGCTGGTCGATCAGCCGCGACATGGGCGAGGCGGCCGGCAGGCTGAGATAGCGCACGCGGTCCATCTGCGCCTTCACGTCCTCGATGAAGGGCCAGGCGCTCGCACATTCCACCGCCTCGGCCAGGGTGCGGTGGAAGGCTTCATCGTAGCGCAGGAAGAGGCGCTGGTCGTCGTTCGCGGCGGCCTCCCGTTGCAGGGCGATGAGCTCGTTGAGCCTGTCGAGCGCCTCAGGCGGCGCCACGGAGCAGGCCGTGGTCGCCACCGCCACTTCCACCGCCTCGCGCACGAAGCGCGCGTTGGCGACGTCCCTCATCGAAATGCGCACCACGAAGGTGCCGCGTTGCGGCAGGATGCGCACCAGCCCTGCCTCGCTCAGCTTGATGAAGGCTTCCCGCACGGGCTGGCGGCTGACGCCGAAGCGGGCGCCAATCTCCTGCTCCGACAGACGCTGGCCCGGCAGATACTCGAGCGTCACGATCGCCTGCCTGAGCAGGCGATAGATCTGCGGGGCGATGGCGGCCGACGGATCGACTTCGTTTCTCACGCAGCAGTTCTCCCGGGCGTCTTGCAATTTCCCATAACCATACTACCATACCAGTTAAGCGAGCGGGATAGGCATAAGGCTCGTTCGCCGGGGAAACGTCTGGGAGATTGGTGATGTCCATCCATCGTGTTGTCCTGTCCGCCTGCGCGGGCATTGCGGCGCTTGCCGCCGCCACCACCATGTCGACCGCCGCCCTCGCGGCCAAGTATCAATTGAACATCAACACGGCGCTGACGACGGACGACCCCATCTACAAGGGGCTTGAGCGCCTGCGCGACCGCATGAAGGAGCGCAGCAACGGCGAGTTCGAGATTCGCATCTTCTCCGGCTCGCAGCTTGGCAGGGACGAGGACGTCCTGGAGCAGGCGCGCGCCGGCGCCAACGTCGCCGTCGTCGTCGACGGCGGCCGTCTCGCCGTCTTCGTGCCGGAATTCGGCGTTCTCGGCGGCCCGTTCCTCGCCAGCGGCTATGACGGTGTGCGCAAGGTCGTCACCTCGCCGCTGTTTGACACGTGGGCGCAGAAGCTGCGCAAGGCGTCCGGCCACGAGGTGCTGTCCTTCAACTGGTGGCAGGGCGAGCGGCATCTGCTCACCAACAAGCCGGTGTCGAAGCCGGAGGATCTCGCCGGCGTCCGCATGCGCACACCCGGCGCACCGGTGTGGATGGAAACCATCCGCGCCATGGGCGCGACGCCCACGCCCATGGGCTGGGCCGAGGTCTATCCGGCGCTGCAGCAGCAGGCCATCGACGCTGTCGAGGCGCAGACGCCGGCCGCCTACGGCTCCCGTCTTTATGAGGTCACGAAGTACCTGACCAAGACGGGCCACATCAATCTCATCACCGGCCTCGTCACCAGCGCCAGCTGGTTCGACAGCCTGCCTCCCGAGATGCAGACCGCGTTGAAGGAAGAAGCCCTGGCCGCGGGTGACTTCGCCTCCCGCGCGACCGAGGCGGCCATCGCCACCTACGAGAAGGACATGGCCGACAAAGGCATGACGATCGCCGAGATCGACGTCACCCCCTTCCGCGAGGCCACGGCCGAGGTCTACGGCAAGCTGGGCTACGCCGAGCTGAAGAAGACCATCGACGAAATGCTCAAGTAACGGCAGTCGATCGTGCGGCCACCGCCTTCCGGCGGTGGCCTTTTTCGTCCCGGAGATACTCCATGCGCTTGTTGCTCGCGCTGGAGGACGGCCTCGCCAAGCTTCTGCTCGGAGGGATCGTCGTCCTCGTCTTTGCGGCCGCCCTGGGCCGCACATTCGGCCATCCCCTGATCTGGTCGGTGGATCTTGCCCAGCTCCTGTTCATCTGGCTGGTCATGCTCGGTGCCAACAAGGCGCTGCGCATCAAGGCGCATGTCGGTGTCGACTATTTCGTGCGCAAGCTGCCGGTAGGCCTGCGCCGCTGGCTCGAGATCGCGCTCGGGCTCCTCACCCTGGCCTTTCTCCTGACGATGGCCTGGCAGGGCGCGCGCCTGACGATGCTCAACCTCGAGCGCGTCTACGGCGACAGCGGCATCTCCTACGGCTGGGTCACGGGAGCCGTCCCGGCAGGGTGCCTGCTGCTCGCCATCACGCTCGCCGCCCATATCGTGCGCAGCCTCGCCCAGGGGGCGCGCGGTGAAACACTCGTCTTCGCCCGGCCCGACGAGGAGATGGCCGGCGCGAGCCACGCCGCGGAGTGACGGCGATGCTGCTTCTTGCTGCGATCTTCTTCATCCTGATGTTCGCCGGGCTCCCGATCGCCTTCGCCATCGGCATCGCCGGCTTCAGCTTCTTCCTCGCGGCGGGCACCATCCCGGTGTCCATCGGCGTGCAGCAGGTGGCTACAGCCTCGCAGAGCTTTCCCCTGCTCGCCGTGCCGTTCTTCGTGCTCGCCGGCCACATGATGAACCGCACGGGCATCACGCCGCGGCTCATCGCCTGCTCGAACGTGCTCGTCTCGTGGATGGCGGGCGGCCTCGCCCAGGTCTGCATCGTCTTGTCGACTCTCATGGGCGGCGTCTCCGGTTCTGCCGTCGCCGACGCGGCCATGGAGGCCCGCATTCTGGGGCCGGACATGGTCCGCCGCGGCTATTCGCGCGGCTTCACCGGCGCCGTCATCGCCGTCGGCTCCCTCATCACCGCCACCATCCCGCCGAGCCTCGGCCTCATCCTCTACGGCTTCGTCGGCAACGTCTCCATCGGCAAGCTGTTCCTCGCCGGCGTCATCCCCGGCCTCGTCATGATGGCTGCGATGATGCTCACCGCCTGGCTCGTAGCCCGCAAGCGGGGCTACCAGTCGGAGGGCACGGCATTGCCGTCGGCGCGCGACGTCTGGCGCGCGGTGTGTGATGCCAAGTGGGCGCTGCTCTTTCCCGTGATCCTGCTCGTCACCATCCGCGGCGGCATCTTCACCGCCTCGGAGGTCGGCGCCTTCGCGGTGATCTATGCCGTGCTCGTGGGCGTGCTGCTGCACCGGGAGCTGACATGGACAGGCCTCGTCGAGGCGCTCGGGGAGGCGGTGCTCGATGTCGGCGTCATCATGCTCATCATCGTGATGTCCGGCATGGTGGGCTATGCCATCATCTTCGAGCAGGCGCCGCAGACGATCGCCGCGGCGATGCTTGGGCTGACGCAGGAGCCGCTGCTCGTCGTCCTGCTCATCCTCTTCTTCCTGTTCATCGCCGGGCTTTTCGTCGAGTCGACCGTACTCGTCCTGATGCTGACGCCGATCTTCGTGCCGCTCGTCACGCGGCTCGGGGTCGACCCCGTCCACTTCGGCATCCTGATGATGTCGGTCGTCACGCTCGGCGGCATGACCCCGCCGGTGGGCGTCGCCATGTACACGGTGTGCGGCATCCTGCGCTGCCCGGTTGAGGAGTACTTCTGGGAATCGCTGCCCTTCCTCGCCGCCATCATGCTCGTCGTCTTCGCCCTGGCCCTGATGCCCGGCGTCGTCCTGTTCCTCCCCAACCTTCTCGGCTGAGGCATCTCAGATGGAAGAGACGTTTCGATGGTTCGGCCCGGCTGACGCGGTGCGCCTGCACGAGATCAGGCAGGCCGGTGCGCGCGGCATCGTCACGGCGCTGCACGACATTCCCTACGGCGAGGTGTGGCCCGTCGAGGCCATCATGGAGCGCAAGCGCCTGATCGAGGCCGACGCCAGCCTCGGCCTGCGCTGGAGCGTCGTCGAGAGCCTGCCGGTGCACGAGAACATCAAGCTCGGGGAGGGGGACCTTCGCCCGCTCTTCGACAACTACCGCACCTCACTGCGCAACCTCGCCGCCTGCGGCATCTTCACCGTCTGCTACAACTTCATGCCGCTGCTGGACTGGATGCGGACGGACCTTGCCTATCCGCAGCCCGGCGGCGCGCTGGCGCTGCGGTTCGACGCCCACCTGCATGCGGCCTTCGACTGCTTCATGCTGGAGCGTCCGGGGGCGGTCGCCGAGTTCCCGCCCGAGGTGCTTACCCGCGCCAAGGAATGGTTCGACGCCTCCACCGAGGCCGACCGCCAGCGTCTGCTCGACACGATCATGGCCGGCCTGCCGGGCGCCTACACGCGCTACGACGTGCCGGGCCTCAAGGCCGTTCTCGCGCGCTACGACGGCTTCAGCGCGGCGGACCTGCGCGCCAACCTCAAGCGCTTCCTTGAGGAGGTCGTGCCGACGGCGGAGGAGGTCGGGGTGCGACTGTGCATGCATCCCGACGATCCGCCGCGCCCGCTCTTCGGCCTGCCGCGCATCGTCTCCAACGCCGAGGACCTCGCCTTCATCGTTGAGTCCGTACCGTCGCCGGCGAACGGCATCACGCTGTGCACGGGCTCGCTCGGCGCCGGGGCGGGCAACGACCTGCCGGCGATCACGCGCCGTTTCGCCCCGCACATCCATTTCGCGCATCTGCGCAACGTCAAGCGCGACCCCGACGGCAGCTTCATGGAGAGCGAGCATCTCGATGGCGACGTCGACATGGTGGCGGTCATCGCCGCATTGCACGCTGAGGAGCAGCGCCGCCTGCGCGAGGGACGCGCGGACTGGCAGATCCCGATACGGCCCGATCACGGCCAGGTGCTGCTCGATGACGGCAATCGCAAGGCCCATCCGGGCTATCCGCTCGTCGGCCGGCTGCGTGGGCTTGCCGAGCTCCGGGGGGTGATGAAGGCAGTGGCCGCGCTCGCCTGAAGGGGAAGCCCTGCGGCGAATCTCGGCAACGCGCCGGGCCTTGCCCCGGCGCGTTGCCGTTTCAGGCCGCCTCGCGCTCGCGCTGCTTGACGTCGCTCAGGATCTGGCCCGCTACCTGCCGGATGACGGCTGCGAGCGCCTCGAAGTCGCGGCGGCGGGAGGAGCTGCGCCGCCAGCCGAGGCCGATCGTGCGATAGGGCTGCGGATCGGCAAAGCGCACCAGCCGGATGCGCGAATCCTGCCCGACTTCGACGGGCACGGCGATCTCCGGCACCAGCGTCAGGCCGAAGCCGTTGGCGACGAGCTGGACGATTGTCGCCAGGCTGGAGGCGCCGAACTGTTGTCGCTGGGGAGCGCCCGACATGCCGCAGAAGGCCAGCGCCTGCTCGCGCAGGCAGTGGCCTTCCTCAAGAAGCAGGAGACGTTTCGGGTCCAGCGCTTCCGGCTGCAGGCGCTGATGCGCCGGCACATCCTCCGACGCCGGCATCGCAAGCAGGAAAGCGTCGTCGAACAGTGGCACGGACTCGACGTCCGGGTGGTCAATGGGCAGCGACATCAGAACGGCGTCCACCCGGCCCGACACGAGCTCGTCAAGGAGAGAGGCCGACAGCGTCTCGCGCACGTTGAGCGACAGGGCGGGATAAGCCTCGGTAATCTCCGGCAGGATGCGCGGCAGGATATAGGGCGCGACAGAGGGGATGATGCCGAGCTGCAGCGGCCCGGACAGGATCTCCTGCCGGCTGCGGGCATATTCCACGAGATCGCGGGCGGCCACGAGGATCTCCCGCGCGCGACGCGCGATTTCCTGGCCCATTTCCGTCAGCTGCACATCGCCCCTGCGACGTTCGATGAGCACCGTGCCGAGCAGGGCCTCGAACTCCTGCATCTGCATGGAGAGGGCAGGCTGGGTGACGGAGCACTCCTCCGCCGCCCGGCGGAAGTGACGATGACGAGACAAAGCCTCGAAATATCGGAGATGGCGCAGAGTGATCATGGAAATCAGTCTTTCTTATTAAATCGGTAAGGTAAAACAATTGGACCTGATGGGGAACTGGTCGCAATGTCGCGCCTGGAACAATGACTAGGAGAGGTGCGATGTCGCGACCGACCATGACGACGGCCAACGGCGCGCCGGTGGCAGACAACCAGAACAGCCTGAGTGCCGGCCCGCGCGGCCCGCTGCTGCTGCAGGACTTCCTCCTGCTCGAGAAGCTGGCCCACCAGAACCGCGAGCGCATTCCCGAGCGCACGGTGCACGCCAAGGGCTCGGGCGCCTATGGCACGCTGACCATCACCAACGACATCACCCGCTATTCGCGCGCGAAGCTCTTCTCCGAAGTCGGCAAGAAGACCGAGGCCTTCATCCGCTTCTCGACGGTTGCCGGCGAGCGTGGCGCCGCCGACGCCGAGCGTGACGTGCGCGGCTTTGCCCTGCGCCTCTACACCGAGGAGGGCAACTGGGACATCGTCGGCAACAACACGCCGGTCTTCTTCGTGCGCGATCCGCTGAAGTTCCCAGACTTCATCCATACGCAGAAGCGGCACCCGGTCACCAACCTGCGCTCGAACACGGCCATGTGGGACTTCTGGTCCCTGTCGCCGGAGAGCCTGCACCAGGTGACGATCCTGATGTCTGACCGCGGCCTGCCGCGGAACTACCGGCAGATGCACGGCTTTGGCTCGCACACGTACTCGTTCATCAACGCCGAGGGCGAGCGTTTCTGGGTCAAGTTCCACTTCAAGTCGATGCAGGGCATCGCGAACTGGACCAATGCCGAGGCCGAGCAGGTGATCGGCAAGGACCGGGAATCGCACCAGCGCGACCTCTACGAGGCGATTGAGCAGGGCAACTACCCGCGCTGGCGCTTCTGCGTGCAGATCATGCCGGAGCTCGACGCCGAGAAGACGCCCTACAACCCCTTCGACCTCACGAAGGTTTGGCCGCACAAGGACTATCCGCTCATCGAGGTTGGCATCCTGGAGCTCAACCGCAACCCGCAGAACTACTTCGCGGAGGTTGAGCAGGCGGGCCTGACGCCGGCCAACATCGTGCCCGGCGTCGGCTTCTCGCCCGACAAGATGCTGCAGGCGCGCCTCTTCTCCTACGCCGATGCACACCGCTACCGGCTCGGCATCAACTACCACCAGATCCCGGTGAACCAGCCGCGCTGCCCGGTCCACACCTACCACGCGGACGGCGCGATGCGCCTGGCGGGCCCGGCCAATCCCGACGCCTACTACGAGCCGAACAGCTTCGGCGGCCCGGCCCAGAACCCGCAATATGCCGAGCCGCCGCTGAAGATCTCGGGCGACGCGGCGCGCTACGACCACCGCGAAGGCAATGACGACTACACGCAGCCGGGCAACCTCTTCCGCCTGATGACACCGGACGCGCGGGAGCGGCTGATGGACAACATCGCCGCTGCGATGGAAGGCGTGCCGGAGGAAATCGTGCGGCGCCAGATCGTGCACTTCCACCGGGCCGATCCGGCCTATGGCGCGGGCGTGGCGCGGCGCATGGGCATCGACGTCGCCTCGCTTGCGACGGCGGCGGAATAGTCCGCAACAGCCGTTGGCTATCCCCCTGCCGCGGGCGCGCCCGCGGCAGGGCAGTTTGGCGGCCGCCGTTCGCCATCCCGCAGTTTTCATGACGACCTCCTCCATAGCGCCCGCAGGCAATCTGCGCGGCGTGCCGACGCGTTTCACACACGCTCGACCCGTTTGTCGTGGACGCAGGCAGGTCTGAAAAAACGATCGCGATATGCAATTATCAGTTTGCTATAAAATCAATATACAACCATAGGTGATTAGAACCAGAAACGGTCCCGGCTTGCAAGAGGGCATTGTGCCGATGCCGAGCAGCGGCCGCCCGCGGCTTGCACGAGGCTGGTGCCGGCCGCCCGCGAGGGCCGCGGCCGGGGTGAGCGCTCTTGCATCGCTGCGCGGCATGAAGCACTGTTCAGCCCTCGTTGCTGTCGAGACGCTTTGCATGGCGCTTCTGATCATCGGCCTCGCGGTGTTCTTTGCCGCGCATGTCTTCACGATGTTTCGCGGACCGCGTGCCGCGGCCGTCGCGCGGCTGGGAGAGGCCGGCTACAAGGCGCTCTATTCGGTTGTTTCTCTCGTCGGTCTCGTGCTGATCGTCTGGGGCTTCGGCCGCTACCGCGCTGAAGGCTACGTCCCGCTGTGGGATCCGCCGCTATGGGGGCGGCACCTGGCGCTGGCGCTGATGTGGCCCGTCTTCGTGCTGCTCGTTGCGGCCTATCTGCCCGGTGCGATCAAGCGCAAGATCCGGCACCCGATGTTCGCGGCGGTCAAGATCTGGGCCTTCGCCCACCTTCTGGCCAACGGCGATCTCGGCTCGCTGCTTCTCTTCGGCTCGTTTCTCACCTGGGCGGTCGTGGGGCGCATCGCCGCCAGACGTCGTCCCGGCGCAGATGAAACCGTCCCGGCCGGTTCCCTTCGCAATGATGTGGTGGCGCTCCTTGCCGGTACGATCATCTATGTTGCTTTTTTGTTCTGGCTGCATCCGTTATTGATCGGGATACCGGTTCTGCCGGCCTGAACGGGGGAAAGGAAATAGAGTATGTCGGTTGTTGGTGGCGTACGCCGGCTGACGGCGCCGGACATTCGCGCGCGCAAGGGTGGGGCTCCCATCGTTGGGCTCACCGCCTATCACGCCCCTGCGGCGCGCCTTGCCGACGAGCATTGTGACTTTCTCCTGGTGGGCGATTCCCTCGGCATGGTCCTCTACGGCTATGACACGACTGTGCCCGTGACGCTCGACATGATGATCGCGCACGGCGCTGCCGTGGTGCGCGCCTCGCGCCATGCCCTCGTCGTCGTCGATCTGCCCTTCGGCTCCTACGAGGAGGGACCGCAGGCCGCCTTCCGCGCCGCCTCGCGCATCATGAAGGAGACCGGCTGCGGCGCGGTGAAGCTCGAGGGCGGATGCCACATGGCGGCCACCGTCGGCTATCTCGTGGAGCGCGGCATCCCCGTCATGGGGCACGTCGGCCTCACGCCGCAGTCGATCAACACCTTCGGCTCCTTCCGTCCGCGCGGGCGGGACGACATCGAGAGCGAGGCGATCGCGGCCGATGCCGAGGCCGTCGTGTCCGCCGGTGCCTTCGCGGTCGTGGTGGAAGCAGTGCCGGTGCGCGTCGCCGCTGCCCTGACGCGCGCCATGCCCGTGCCGACCATCGGCATCGGCGCCTCCGTCGTCTGCGACGGGCAGATCCTCGTCATGGAGGACATGCTGGGCCTCATGCCGCGCGTGCCCAAGTTCGTCCGGCGTTATGCGGAGATCGGCTCCGTCGCCGCGGACGCTATCGCCCGCTACGCGCACGACGTGCGCAACCGGACCTTCCCCGGCGTCGAGAATACCTACGCCGACCCGGGCTTCGAGGAGCCCGAGGCCAGCGCACCCGGCCGCGAGCGCAGCGCCGCGGCAGAGTAGTTCCGCCGTCGGCAGATCATCTGTCTCCCGCCGGTGCACCCGGTCTGCCGGTGTGACGGCGTCCTTGCATGGGCGCTCGCCTTTACGCGGTGACTGTGCTACGCGACCGGCTGGATGAAATTTGCCCGCGCGCTGCGCGGGCCAGCGGTCAACGGGCTCGATGGCTGATATCTTTCACGAGATCGAAGAGGAGCTGCGGCGCGACAAGGCGCTCGCCTTCTGGAAGAAGCACGGCACCAAGGTTGCCGTTCTTGCGGTCGCGTTCGTTGCGGCCGTCGGCGGCTGGCGGTTCTATCAGCACCAGCAGCTCAGCCGGGCGGAGGCGAGTGGCGCCCGCTACGAGCAGGCGCTCGAGCTTCTCGGCTCCGACCGGGCCGATGAGGGCACCGCCCTGCTGCGGGAGCTGGAGCGCGACGGTTCGGGGGGCTACCGTCTCGTGTCGCGTCTGCGCCTTGCGGCGGAAACGGCCAAGGCCGATCCCGCGCGCGGCGTCGAGGCCTACGAAGCGATCGCGGCCGACACGAGTGTGCCCGCGGGCCTGCGCGATCTCGCGCGCCTGCGTGCCGTCATCGCCGGTTTCGACCAGCTGGACGCCGCCGCCGTGACGGCGAAGCTTGAGCCGCTCGCCAGCCCCACCTCCACGTGGCGCAACACCGCGCGCGAGCTCCTTGGCCTCGCCGCCCTCAAGGCGGGTGACTACGAAGCTGCCGGCCGCTGGTTCGACCAGATCGCTGCCGACCGCGAGGCGCCGCCGGCCCTGCGCCAGCGCGTGAACATCTATCTCGAGCTCGTGCGCAGCGGCCCCGTCGGCAAGGCCGGCTGACCCTGCGAAGTAGGAAGCCATGGCTGGCACTGTCGCCATCATCGGCCGGCCCAACGTCGGCAAGTCGACGTTGTTCAATCGCCTCGTCGGCAAGAAGCTCGCTCTGGTCGACGACCGGCCGGGCGTGACCCGAGACCGGCGCGAGGGCGAGGCGCGGCTGGGTGAGCTCACCTTCAACGTTGTCGACACGGCGGGCCTGGAAGAGGCGGACGAGGCCTCCCTCGCCGGGCGCATGCGCGCGCAGACAGAGGTGGCAATCGCCGAAGCGGACGTCATCCTGTTCGTCATCGACGCGCGGGTGGGGCTGACGCCGAGCGATCACGCCTTTGCCGATCTCGTGCGCCGCTCCGGCAAGCCGGTCATCCTGCTCGCCAACAAGGCCGAAGGCGGCAAGGGCATGGAAGGCACCTACGAGGCCTTCGGCCTCGGCCTCGGCGACCCCGTGCCGATCTCGGCCGAACACGGCGAAGGTCTGGGCGAGTTGCACGACGCGCTCGCGGCCCTGCTGCCGTCAGAGCCGGACGACGAGGAGGGGAAGGAGCAGGAGGATGCCGACCGGCCCGTCCGTGTCGCCATCGTCGGCCGCCCCAATGCCGGCAAGTCCACGCTCGTCAACCGCATGCTGGGCGAGGAGCGGCTGCTGACCGGCCCGGAGGCCGGCATCACGCGCGACACCATCTCACTCGACTGGGACTGGCGCGGCCGCCGCGTGAAGCTGTTCGACACGGCCGGCATGCGCAAGCGCGCGCGGGTCGAGGACAAGCTTGAGAAGCTTTCCGTGGCCGACGGCCTGCGCGCCGTGCGCTTTGCCGACGTGGTCGTCGTCCTGCTCGATGCCACCATCCCCTTCGAGAAACAGGACCTCACCATCGTCGACCTGGTTGAGCGCGAGGGCAGGGCGCTCGTCATCGGGCTCAACAAGTGGGATCTCGTGGCCGACAGGCCCGGCCTGCTCAAGGAGCTGAAGGAGGAGGCCTCGCGCCTGCTCGCCCAGGTCAAGGGCGTGCCGGTCGTTCCGCTGTCCGGCCTCGCCGGCCAGGGCATCGACGATCTGATGAAGGCCGTCTTCGAGGCTTATGAGGTATGGAACCGCCGCGTGCCGACCGCCCAGCTCAACCGCTGGCTCGGGGACATGCTGGAGATCCATCCGCCGCCGGCAGTCGCGGGCCGTCGCATCAAGATCCGCTACATGACGCAGGTGAAGGCGAGGCCGCCGCACTTCGCCATCTTCGGCAACCAGCTGCAGGAGCTGCCGCGGTCCTACACCCGCTACCTGGTCAACGGCCTGCGGGAGACTTTCGACCTGCCGGGCGTGCCGATCCGTCTCTCCCTGCGCACGGGCAAGAACCCGTTCGACAAGGGTGGCCGGTCCTAGGCATCGGCCGCGGCCTGAAGCCGGCGTGCCTTACGCTGGCATTTGCGGCCGCAGCAGCCTGTCCTCGCGGAAATCGTAGATGAGCCCGCTCTCCCGCCACTCGGGCATGACGAGCTTGACGAGATGCGGCGCGAAGTCTTCCGGCGTACGCAGGGTCTGCGGGTCTTCGCCCGGCATGGCCGCGCGGCGCATGGCCGTGCGCAGCGGCCCCGGGTTGGCAAGCATCACCTTTACCGGCGTGCTGGCGGTCTCGGCCGCGTAGGTCCGCGCCAGCATCTCGAGCGCCGCCTTCGAGACGGCATAGACGCCCCAGTAGGCCGTTCCCTTGTGGGCCGCGCCGGACGAGATGAAGACAGCCCGGCCTGCATCGGAGGCGCGCAGCAGCGGATCGAGCGAGCGGATGAGGCGCCAGTTGGCCGTCACGTTCACGGCCATGACGTCGTCCCACACCTTCGGCTCGATGTGGCCGAGCGGCGAGAGCGCGCCAAGCTGCCCGGCATTGGCGACGAGGATGTCGAGCTTGCCCCAGCGCTCGTAGATCGCGGCGCCCAGCCGGTCGAGCGCGTCGTAGTCCTTGAGATCGACCGGCACGAGCGTTGCCGAGCTGCCGAGAGCCCGGATCTCGTCGTCGAGCTCCTCCAGCGCGCCCGTGGTGCGGGCGAGGGCGATCACGTGGGCGCCGGCTTTGGCGAGTTCGAGCGCGACGGCACGGCCAATACCGCGCGATGCGCCGGTGACGAGGGCGATGCGGTCAGCAAGGGGGCGGGACATGGAAGATCCTGCAGTTGAGCGCGAGTCTGGTTGCCCGTCCCTAGCACCATTTGCGCCGGCGGGCGAGGCCAGGGTGCCCTGTGTGGAATTTTTGCAACACTGTTGCCATATTGATTCGCCCGGCTGTGATTTGCCCAGTTTTGCCGCAATGCAAAAGCATCTGGCCGGTGTAGATGGCGCGGCGGAATAGATGAATTTGCGGGGGCGACCATGCCGATGACGGCGGGCATCGAAGAAGGCTGGCGGCGCTGTGTGCGCGGGGCCTGTCTCGTGCTCGTCATCGCCCTCGTGACAGCCCTGGTTGTCGGGCGGACGGCCCATGCGCAGAGCACGGCCGAGCGCATTGCCAGCGCCCTCGCGGCGTCGGGCGCGAACGAGCTTGCTCTCCTGCCGCTCGACGCACCGTCGGCCGACGAAGATCGGGCAGTACCCGCCTCGGAGACCAAGTCGCCCTGCCAGCCGGGCATCCTGCCAGGCGGTATGGCCGCAGCGCCGGTCCGCACCTTCTCCGGCATTGCCGCATGCGAGCAGGGCCGCATGCCGCCGACACGCGAGGTGCCGCCGCCGCTCGGTCCGCCTCGCCAACCCGTGACCTGACTTTTCCCTTCATTCACGACGCCCCGGAGGCGCGCACGGGCAGGAGCGACCTGCCGGTGCGAGCCGGCCCGGCGGCCGAGGCGGGCGCCGAAGCCCGCCCGGGCCCGCTGCCGGCGGCGTCCATCCCCGCCCGAGGTTCAACACATGTCCATGGATCGTCGCAGTTTTCTCTCCCTCGGCCTCGGCGCCGCCGCCTGCTCACTCGCCGGCATGCCTGCCGCGGCGATGACCGGCGTCGGCGCCTCCGCGCAGCAGACGGCGGACGCGCTCGCCGGCACGCGGGACGACTTCGTCATCGACCCCATCTACATGCGCCAGATCGTGCCCTACGAGGGGCCCGGGCGTCCCGGCACCATCGTCGTGCGCACCAAGACGCGCTTCGTCTACCTCGTGCTGCCGGACGGCCAGGCGCTGCGCTACGGATGCGGCATCGGCCGCGACGGCTTCGCCTGGTCTGGCGAGGCGACGGTGGCGCGCAAGGCGGTGTGGCCGGCGTGGTATCCGCCGCCGGAGATGCGCAAGCGCCAGCCGGAGCTGCCGGCGATGATGGCGGGCGGCCTCAAGAATCCGCTCGGCGCCCGCGCCCTCTATCTCTACAAGAACGGTGTCGACACGCTCTATCGCATCCACGGCACGTCCGAGGCCTGGACCATCGGCCAGGCGGTTTCCTCCGGCTGCGTGCGGCTGATGAACGACGACATCATCGACCTCTACCAGCGCGTACCGACGGGAACGCGGGTCATCGTGATCTGACCCCGCGCTGCCTCCGGCCAAAGGAAAAACCCGCCTTCTCGCGAAGGCGGGTTTCTCTTTGGGAGAGGGCCTTGTCAGCCCGCCTCGGCCAGCATGGAGAGCTGGCGCGGCGCCTCGCCCGTCACATCGGTGAGCGGCGTCGGGTAGTCGCCGGTGAAGCAGTGGTCGGTGAACTGGGGGCGCACCGGGTCACGGCCCTCGTAGCCGACCGCCCTGTAGATGCCGTCCACCGACAGGAAGGCGAGGGAGTCGGCGCCGATGTAGGCCCGCATCTCCTCGAGCGTGTGGGTGGCGGCCAGCAGCTTGTCGCGCTCGGGCGTGTCGATGCCGTAGTAGTCGGGATGGGTGATCGGCGGGCTGGCGATGCGGAAATGCACCTCCGTCGCGCCGGCATCGCGCATCATCTGTACGATCTTCACAGACGTCGTGCCGCGCACGATGGAATCGTCGACAAGCACGATGCGCCGGCCCGCGACCACGCCGCGGTTGGCCGAGTGCTTCATGCGCACGCCGATCTCGCGCACGGACTGGGTCGGCTGGATGAAGGTGCGCCCGACATAGTGGTTGCGGATGATGCCGAGCTCGTAGGGCAGGTTGCAGGCCTGGGCGTAGCCGATGGCGGCCGGCACGCCGGAATCCGGCACCGGCACCACGACGTCGGCATCGGCCGGCGCCTCGCGCGCCAGCTGCTCGCCCATGCGCTTGCGGACCTCGTAGACGTTGCGCCCGTGCACGATGGAATCGGGGCGGGCGAAATAGATGTACTCGAAGATGCAGGGGCGCATCGGCTGCGGAGGGAAGGGCTTGATCGACTCGAGCCCCTCCTCGGAGATGACGACGATCTCGCCGTTCTCCACGTCGCGCACGAACTTGGCGCCGATGATGTCGAGCGCGCAGGTCTCCGAGGCGAGAATGTAGCAGCTGTCGAGCTGGCCCAGCACCAGCGGGCGGATGCCGAGCGGGTCGCGCGCGCCGATGAGCTTCTTGTTGGTGAGGCCGACGAAGGAATAGGCCCCTTCGAGCCGCCTGAGCGCGTCGATGAAGCGGTCGATGAACCGGGTGCGACGGCTGCGTGCCACGAGGTGCAGGATGACCTCGGTATCGCTGGTGGACTGGCAGATGGAGCCCTCCTGCACCAGCTGGCGGCGCAGGGTGAGCGCGTTGGTGAGGTTGCCGTTGTGCGCCACGGCGAAACCGCCGCCGTGCAGCTCGGCGAAGAGCGGCTGCACGTTACGCAGCGCCGTCTCGCCCGTCGTGGCGTAGCGCACGTGGCCGATGGCAGAGGCACCCGGCAGGCGGGCGATCACCGAGGCGTCGGAAAAGTTGTCGCCGACGAGGCCGAGATACTTCTCGGCATGGAACTTCGCCCCGTCATAGGAGACGATGCCGACCGCCTCCTGCCCGCGGTGCTGCAGCGCGTGCAGACCAAGCGCGGTTACGGCCGCGGCGTCAGGATGCCCAAAAATGCCAAACACCCCGCACTCCTCGTGCAGGGTATCCCCGTCGAAGTCGCTGTCCATCATCTCGTCCACCGCACGCACGGCAGCCCGTCGGCCATGAGGTCATGGGGACGGGCGGTCAAAGCCTCATGTCGTGTCTAACCACCATCGTTGCAATTCGCACGCGCGTTCATGCCGCATGCGCGAAAAGCGCGGGTCGCCTCAGTTGTTTCCCCCCGCCAGGGCTCGGATGCCCTGCTTGTCGCTCTGCTCGTAGCTGCCCGGTGTCTGCTGGGTGCGCTGCTCCGGCACGGCCTCGGCCGGCGGCTCCCCGGTCTCGCCCTCCGGCTTCACCCGCTTGAGGCGCTGCAGGATGGCGGTTTCCGGGTCGTCCGGCAGAAGGGCCATCAGGCTGTCGCCCGTGGATTGCAGGATGCCGCGCGTCTTGGCCTCACGCGCCCATTCCGGCTGCATGTCGGGCGTAACCAGCCAGTTGAAGAAAAGGAAGGCAACGGCGCAGATCAGGAAGCCGCGGGCGGCACCAAAGAGGAAGCCCAGCGAACGGTCGAGCGCGCCGATGCGCGAATCGAGCACGAGATCTGACAGCTGCACCGTAATGAAGGACACGATGATCAGCGTGACCAGGAAGATCGCCGCGATGGCCACGACGAGAGCGATGGTCGGGTTGGAGATGTGCTCCTTCACATAGGGCAGCAGCGCCGGGTGCAGCATCAGCGCGGCAACGGCGGCGGCGCACCACGATGCGATGGCGAGGATCTCGCGTGTGAAGCCGCGGACGGTCGCAAGCAGCGCCGAAATAACGACGATGCCGAGGACGATGAGATCAAGAAGCGGAACTGGCATGAGCGCGTGCCGTTGAGCCCTGTCTTCGTTATGCCTTCGGCCTCGGATGCCGCCGGCCACGTTGCTGCCTCAACGCGCTGTATAGCCCGCCGTTGCGTTTTCGTCACCTGTCATAAGCAATCCGGGATGCGCCTTGCCGGGGCCCGGCCGCCACCATGGCGACGAGATCGGCAATATGGGCCATGCCCGTGAGCGCAAGCGTCGCATCGCCCGTCTCGCGCAGGGCGGCAGGCGTCACGGCGCGGCGAAAGCCGAGCTTGGCCGCCTCCTTGAGGCGCTGGGCGCTCTGGGCAACCGGCCTGATCGCGCCGGAAAGACCAATCTCCCCGAAGAACACCACCTCGGGCGGCAGCGGCCGACCGGCGAGGGAGGAGACGAGCGCGGCCGCCGCGGCAAGGTCTGCCGCCGGCTCGGTGATTTTCAGTCCGCCGGCGACGTTGAGGTAGACGTCGTGCATGCCGAGCTTGAGGCCGCCGTGCGCCTCGAGCACTGCCAGCACCATCGCGAGCCGGTTCTGCTCCCAGCCCACCACGGCGCGCCGTGGCGTGCCGAGGGCGGTGGGGGCGACGAGCGCCTGGAACTCGACGAGGAGAGGGCGCGTGCCCTCCATGCCGGCAAAGACGGCAGCTCCGGGCGCCTCGTGGTCACGTCCGGCAAGGAAGAGGGCGGAGGGGTTCGGCACCTCGGCGAGGCCGTTGCCCGTCATTTCGAAGACGCCGATCTCATCCGTGGGGCCGAAGCGGTTCTTGACCGCGCGCAGGATGCGGAAATGGTGGCCGCTGTCGCCCTCGAAGGAGACGACCGCATCCACCATGTGCTCGACGACGCGCGGGCCGGCGATCTGCCCGTCCTTGGTGACGTGGCCGACGAGGATGACGCACGTGCCCGTCGTCTTGGCGAAGCGGATGAGCGTCTGCGCGCTGCCGCGCACCTGCGTCACTGTCCCGGGCGCGGCATCGACGAGGCCGCTCCACATGGTCTGGATCGAATCGATGACCACGAGGCGCGGCGCCGGCCCCTGGGACAGGGTGGCGACGATGTCCTCAACATTGGTCTGCGAGGCGAGCTCCACCGGCGCGTCGGTGAGGCCGAGCCGCTCCGCCCTGAGGCGCACCTGACCGATGGCCTCCTCGCCGGAGATGTAGGCGATGCGGTGGCCGGCCCGGGCCAGGGCGGCGCAGGCCTGGATGAGCAGGGTCGACTTGCCGATGCCCGGATCGCCGCCGATGAGGATGACCGAACCCTCGACGAAGCCGCCGCCGGTCACGCGGTCGAGTTCGCCGATGCCGCTCACCGCGCGCGGCGCCTGCGCCTCGCTGCCCGTGAGGCCCTCGAGCGGGAAGATGCGCCCCTTCAGCCGGCCGCCCGGCCGCGCGCCCGGCACAGGCATGGGCGGGGCGCTCGTCGTCTCCTCGGCCAGGCTGTTCCAGGCGCCGCAGGCGTCGCACTTGCCCTGCCAGCGCGTGTAGGACGCGCCGCAGCTCTGGCAGATGAAGGCGGGCGCACGCCGTGCCATGGGCTAGACCGTTGCCGGCAGGTAGCGGCGATGATAGCGCCTGCCGAGGCTCGTCAGGATCTCGTAGCCTATGGTGCCGGCGCGCTTGCCGACCTCGTCAATGGTCAGGCCATTGCCGATGAGGGTGACCTTGTCACCACGCTGGATGGCCCCTTCCGGCACGGCGCTGACATCGAGGGTGATGAGGTCCATCGAGATGCGGCCGGCGAAGGGGCAGCGCACGCCGGCCACGACAGCCTCGCCGCCGGCCTTGAGGTTGGTGCCGCTTGCCGTGCGCAGGTAGCCGTCGGCATAGCCCACCGAGAGCGTCGCGATGCGCCGCCGCCCCTGTGCTGTCCAGTGGCCGTTGTAGCCCACGGTCTCGCCGTCCGGCGTCCAGCGCAGCTGGATGACGCGCGCCTCGAGCTGGACGACGGGACGCATGGGGTTGGCCCGCTCGGGTGTCGGGTTGCCGCCATAGAGCGCGTAGCCTGGCCGCACGAGATCGAAATGCGGCGCCTGGGGCAGGAAAATGCCGGAGGAATTGGCGAGCGAGGCCGGCACGCCGGCAAAGCGCTCGCGCACATGCGAGAAGGCAGCGATCTGCCGGGCATTGATGGGGTCGTCCGGCTCCTCGGCGGAGACGAGATGGCTCATCACGAGGCTTGGCGTGAAGGCACCGAGCAGCTCAGTGTTTTCGGCGAGCTGGACCGCCGCTTCCACCCGCAGGCCGAGGCGGTTCATGCCGGTGTCGACATGGAGGGCCGCCGGCAGGCGGCCTGCGCCGGCGCGGCAGAAGGCCGCCCACTCCTCGATCTCTTCCAGCGAGCCGAGCACCGGCCGCAGGTCGTGCGCCCGGTAGGCGGCAGCGGTGCCGGGCAGAAGGCCGTTCAGCACGTAGATCACGGCATCGGGCGCGGCCGCGCGCACGCGCCGTCCCTCGACGGGGTGGGCGACGAAGAAGGTGCGGCAGCCGGCGCCATAGAGCGCAGACACAGCCTGCTCGATGCCAATGCCATAGGCGTCGGCCTTGACGACCGCCGCCGTCTCGGCGGAGCCGACCCTTGCGGCCAGGGCGCGCCAGTTGGCGACCAGGGCGGCCAGGTCGATGGTGAGAAGCCCGCCCGCCTCATCCTCGCCGACGGCGGGGCAGGGCCCGTGCGCTGCGCTGGTCACAATGTCCGGAGCCTCATGTCATGGATATTCCGCCTCGCGGGCGCCTAATACTGCTCTGGCAGGTGATCTTCCTGCGCGAGATTGTCGAAGCGCGTGACATCCGCCTGGAAGGACAGCTGCACGGTGCCGGTCGGGCCGTGGCGCTGCTTGCCGATGATGACCTCGGCCTTGCCGTGGGCCTTGTCCATCTCGGCCTGCCATTTGAAATGTTCCTCGGTACCGGGCTTCGGCTCCTTGTTCTTGAGGTAGTACTCCTCGCGATAGACGAACAGGACGACGTCAGCATCCTGCTCGATCGAGCCCGATTCGCGCAGGTCCGACAACTGCGGCCGCTTGTCGTCCCGGGCCTCGACCTGACGCGAGAGCTGCGAGAGCGCGATAATCGGCACGTGCAGCTCCTTGGCCAGCGCCTTCAGACCCGTTGTGATCTCGGTCAGCTCCTGCACGCGGTTGTCGCCCCGCTTGGACGAGCCCGAGAGCAGCTGCAGGTAGTCGACCACAAGCAGGTCGAGCCCGCGCTGGCGCTTGAGGCGCCGCGCCCGCGCCGCAAGCTGGGCAATGGAGAGACCGCCCGTCTGGTCGATGTAGAAGGGGATGGTCTGCATCTCCCGGGCGACGTCGCTGATGCGGTAGAATTCCTCTTCCCGGATGTCGCCGCGGCGGATCTTGTAGGAGGGGATGCCCGACTGCTCGGCAATGATGCGGTTGGCGAGCTGCTCGGCCGACATTTCGAGCGAGAAGAAGCCGACGATGCCGCCATCGACGGTCTTCATCGAGCCGTCCGGCTGCTTCTCCCCGCGATAGGCCTTGGCGATGTTGAAGGCGATGTTGGTGGCGAGCGACGTCTTGCCCATAGCCGGGCGGCCGGCGAGGATGACGAGGTCCGACGGCTGCAGGCCGCCCATCATGCGGTCGAGGTCGTGCAGGCCCGTGGCGAGGCCGGAGAGCTTGCCCTCGCGCTTGTAGGCCGCGGCGGCAACGTCGATGGCCGCGGTGAGCGCGTCGGCGAAACGCTGGAACCCGCCGTCATAGCGGCCCGTCTCGGCCAGGCTGTAGAGCTTGCGCTCCGCGTCCTCGATCTGGTCGCGGGGCGAGACGTCGACCGGCGCGTCATAGGCAGCGTTCACCATCTCCTCGCCAATGGCGATGAGCTCGCGGCGGATGGCGAGGTCGTGGATGGTGCGCCCGTAGTCCTCGGCGTTGATGATGGTCGTCGCTTCCGCGGCGAGCCGCGCGAGATACTGCGAGACTGTGAGGCCGCCCAGGTCGTGGTCGCCAAGAAAGGTCTTGAGCGTGATCGGCGTTGCGATCTTGCCCGCCTTGATGAGGCTCGACGCCACCTCGTAGATGCGGCGGTGGATCTCCTCGTAGAAGTGTTGCGGCTCGAGGAAGTCGGAGACGCGGAAGTACGCCTCGTTGTTCACGAGAATCGCACCGAGCAGCGCCTGCTCGGCGTCGATGTTGTGCGGGGCATGGCGGTAGCGTGGCTCTTCCGGGCCGTCGAGCCGCGCTGCGAGTGAATTCGGTGCCATCGGTCTTCGGTCGTCGAGTCGCTGGACGAGCAGACTAACACGTCCGCGCGCCCGCCGAAGCTGCGCCCGGGCCCGGCAGGAAAAACGCCGTGCACAGGCCAGAAAAGCGGGGATGGCGTTAACGAAGCGTTAACCTTCTGTTGACCGTGTCGCCGAGGTGACTCTCCGGCAGGGCGCGGAGGCGCCACGGCGCCCCGCGCCGGCCTATTCGCCCGCGAGCCGCAGGGGGCTGCGCTGGCCCTCGCGCCGCCGCAGCGCTGCCTCGCGCTCGGCGATGTAGTTGCGCGTCAGCGGCACCGTGTCGACCTTCTTGGCGAGCTGGATCTGGAACACCATCATGCCGTCGTGGCGGAAGGACATTTCCGAGCCGGCGAGATAGAAATCCCACATGCGGGCGAAACGCTCGTCGTAGAGAGCAACAGCCTCCTCGCGGCGGGCGTGGAAACGCTGGCGCCAGGCCTTCAGCGTCTCGGCATAGTGCAGGCGCAGGATCTCGATGTCCGTCACGATGAGGCCGGCGCGCTCGATGGCCGGCAGCACCTCCGACAGGGCCGGGATGTAGCCGCCGGGGAAGATGTATTTGGCGATCCAGGAGTTGGTCGCCCCCGGCTCCTCCATGCGGCCGATGGAGTGCAGCAGCATCACACCGTCGTCGTCGAGCAGGCGCGCCACGGTGTCGAAGAAGGTCTGGTAATAGGGCACGCCCACGTGCTCGAACATGCCCACCGAGACGATGCGGTCGAACCGTCCCTCGACGGCGCGGTAGTCCTGCAGGCGGAACTGCACCTTGTCGGCGAGGTTGCGCTCCTTGGCGCGGGCGTTGGCCACGCCGAGCTGCTCCTGCGACAGGGTGATGCCGAGCACCTCCGCTTCCGCATAGGCGCCGAGATAGAGGCCGAGGCCGCCCCAGCCGCAACCGATGTCGAGCACCTTGTGCCCCGGCTCGACAAGGAGCTTGGCCGTGATGTGCCGCTTCTTGGCAAGCTGTGCATCGTCGAGGCACTGGTCCGGCGTCTCGAAATAGGCACAGGAATATTGTCTGTCGGCGTCGAGAAAGAGGCTGTAGAGCCGCCCGTCGAGATCGTAGTGGTGCGCCACGTTGCGCCGCGCCTGCGGCATGCGGTTCCACTGCATCACGGCGCGCAGCCACTTGCGCCAGCGGCGGACGAGGCGCACCGGCAGGGGCGGGGTGGAGAGCCGCAGGTTGATCATGCCGAGGGCGATGAGGTCGGCGATGTCACCCTTCTGCATCGAAAGGCGGCCGTCCATGTAGAGCTCGCCGAGGGCAAGGTCGGGGTTGAGGAGCAGGGCGAGGACGGCGCGCCTGTCGGCGATGCGGACAGAGAGGGGAGGACCGCTGCCGTCCCCGACGACGAAAGGCGGCTCGTCCGCCACCTGGACCTCGAGCGAGCCCTGCCGGATGAGGCGGCGAAGCATCGGTCGCAGCAACCTGTCCATACCTGCACCTCCCCCGGCCTTGCGGCCGTTGCAAACTGTGCTGGAACGACGGGAAAAAAGGTTAGGAACGGTTGCCCAGAAAAGCAATGGGCGCCGGCGGCGGCGCCCATGAACAGCAAACATGACTGAAGGTGGAAAGCCGGCGGCCTGCCGCCGGCCCGTTTCCGCCTTGCGGACGATCAGGCTTCCTCGTCGCCGGCGGCGTCGGCCAGGGCCGCGCCCACCTCGAGGCCGAGGTCGTCGAGGTTCGTCTCCTCGCGCGTGAACACGGCCTCGCCGCGCTGCTGGCGCTCGGCCTCCTCGGCGCTGCGGGCGACGTTGATGGTGATCGTCACTTCAACCTCGGGGTGCAGCGTCACCGGCACGGTGTGCAGGCCGAGCGTCTTGATCGGCGTGTTGAGCACGATCTGCTGGCGGGTGACGGTGAAGCCGCCCTCGGTCAGCGCCTCGGCGATGTCGCGCGTGGCGACCGAGCCATAGAGCACGCCCGTCTCGCCGGCCTGGCGCAGGATGACGAAGGTCTCGCCGTTGAGCTTCTCGGCCACCTTCTCGGCCTCGCTGCGCAGCTCGAGGTTGCGGGCCTCGAGCTGGGCGCGCTGCTGCTCGAAGTGCGCCTTGTTGGCGGCAGTAGCGCGCAGCGCCTTGCCGCGCGGCAGGAGGAAATTGCGGGCATAGCCGTCGCGCACGCGCACGACGTCGCCCATCTGGCCCAGCTTCGGCACGCGCTCGAGCAGGATGACTTCCATGGTGGTTCTCCTTCGGTTTCAGCTTCAGGTGCGGTTGTCGGAGGACGCGACGGGCGGGACGCCCGGCGTGATCTGTTGTTCGGGCGGGCCGAAGAAGGCAGCCGCGACGCCGACGACGGCGAGCACCGGCAGCGCCCAGATGAGAAAGATGACGACGACGAGATAGACGAGGCCGAGGATCAGCGGCCGCCCGGCCTTGCCCGCCGTCCAGCGGTGGATGGCAGCGAGGCCCTGCAGCGCGAAGGCAGCCGCAAGCGCACCGGTGAGCGCCTGGGCGAGCACGCCGGCAAAGCCGGTGAGCACGAAAGAGCCGGCGAGCGCGACAAGCAGCAGGAAGGGGGCCGGGCGCGGCAGCATCATCTGCGGCAGTGCAGGCCACGGCCGCGGCAGGCGGCCCGAGAGGCTCACGGCCCTGGCCGCGCCCCACAGGTTGATGACGAGCATCGGCACGAAGGAGGCCGCGGCGGCAAGCGGCATCACGGCGACGATGGTGTCCACCAGCGCGGCGGAGGAGAGGCCGGCCGGCAGCTCGCCGTCGGCCGCGGCGCCAAGCTCGGCCTTCAGCACGGAATTGATGGCCCGGCGCATGGTCTCTTCGTAGCTGTCGTAGGACCAGCCGAGAGAGACTGCGCCGGCGAAAGTGACGAGCCCGGCCACCGCTGCCACCCACAGGAGGAGGCGGCCGACGGGATACCACTCGATACGCCCATCGTCCGTCGGGCGGCCGAGCAGGGCGAGGTAGGCGAGCCACCAGGCGGGCAGGGCGACGCCGAGCGCGAAGGCGGGCGCCGCAGCCCAGCGCAGCGCGACGCCCACGGCGAGCGCGCCTGCGGCGGTGGCCACGAGGCCGGCCCGGTGGTTCCAGCCGAGGGCAGCAATGATGACGGGAAGCGGCGCGACATAGGACAGCATCACCGCCAGCGGCGATCCGGTGATCACCACGGTGAAGAGGAGGGCCGATACCAGACCGGCGCCTGCGCCTGTGACGAGGGTGCTCATCATCGTCCTGCTGTCCCGCTGCCTTTCGCAGGGTTAGGGGCGGATCCCTTGTCCGTCCCAACAAAACTCTCCACGCTGCGAGACGGGAGAGCGACGGGGTCGTGTTCGTTCGATCATGTCCGGGCGGGCGCGGCGTCCGCCCGGCGCTGGCGCGCGGCACCCGGCGGACCGGATGCCGCGTCGGCCGTCACCTTACTTGATGACGTAGGGCAGCAGGCCCAGGAAGCGCGCGCGCTTGATGGCCTGGGCGAGCTCGCGCTGCTTCTTGGCCGAGACGGCCGTGATGCGCGAGGGCACGATCTTGCCGCGCTCGGAGATGTAGCGCGAGAGCAGGCGCGTGTCCTTGTAGTCGATGACCGGCGCGTTCGGGCCCGAGAACGGGCAGGTCTTGCGGCGGCGGAAGAAGGGGCGGCGGGGTGCGCTCGACATGGCTCAGATCTCCTCCTCGGTCGCCGCCTCGTCTTCGCGGCGGTCACGGCGCGGGCGGTCAGCGCGCGGGCCGCGGTCGAAGCCGTCGCGGTCGCGGCGCTCGTCACGGTCGCGCTTCTGCATCATCGCGGAGGGGCCCTCCTCGTGCGCCTCGACCCGCAGGGTGAGGAAGCGCAGGATGTCCTCGTTGATGCGCATCTGGCGCTCCATCTCCGCCACGGCCGCGTGGGGGGCGTCGATGTTGAGCAGCGCGAAGTGCGCCTTGCGGTTCTTCTTGATGCGGTAGGCGAGCGACTTGATGCCCCAGTACTCGGTCTTGCCGACGGAGCCGCCGTTCGCCTCGACGATGCCCTTGAGCTGCTCGATCAGGGCCTCGACCTGCTGTGCAGAAATATCCTGGCGTGCCAGGAAGACGTGCTCGTAGAGAGCCATTGGGTGGCCTTTCCTTTCAACCGACGTCGCCCCGGCGCTGAGCCCTTCGAGCCCTGTCGCCAAGGCCCGAGCGCGCTGTTCGAAGGCGGAGACACGGGACGCCGGGGCAGAAGCCCCTGCAGGCCTCACCGCGGGATCCCCTCCCGCAGGCAAGACGCCGCCGTCCGTTCAGCCCCCGGCCGGAGCGAACGTGAAGCCGGGCCTTTAAGGGATTTTCGGGGGGAAGGCAAGGGGGGCTTAAGGAGAGGCGATGAAGGAAGAATCCGGAGACGTCTCCGATGGCAAGGTAGTTGCGGCGCTGCCGACATGGACAAGCCGTTGTCACTTCCGTCGCTCACTTTCCCCTCCCGCACAACGCCATGGCTGGATGGCGCGACTTCGGCTAAATCCGGGGCACGGGCAGGGGAGTCGGCCGCGTGCCCGGCCGGGGCCTCGCCCGCCTGGAGAAGTGCGTCACATGGCATCCACTGTGAGACTGGGCGTCAACATCGATCACGTCGCCACCATCCGCAACGCGCGCGGCGGGGACCATCCCGACCCGGTGCGCGCGGCCCATGCCGCCGTCGCGGCCGGGGCGGACGGCATCACCGCGCACCTGCGCGAGGACCGTCGCCACATCCGTGACGAGGACATCGCGCGCCTCAAGGCCGAGCTGCCCGTGCCGCTCAACCTCGAGATGGCGGCGGAGGAGGATATGGTGGCCATTGCCCTCGCCACCCTGCCGCATGCCGCCTGCCTCGTGCCGGAAAAGCGCGAGGAGCGCACGACGGAGGGCGGTCTCGACATCGTGGCCGGCTTCGCCCACCTGCGGCCCATCGTCGCCGAACTCAGCCGCGCGGGCATCCGCGTCTCGCTCTTCATCGAGCCTGACGAGGCGATCATGGAGACGGCGGCGGCGCTGCTCGCCCCGGTGGTCGAGCTGCACACCGGCGCCTATGCCGAGGCGGTGGCCGCCGGGGACGGGGCGCGCATCGCCCACGAGCTGGAGCGCCTGCGCAAGGCTGCCGCGCGCGCTGCCCACTACAACATCGAGGTCCACGCCGGCCACGGCCTCACCACGGCCAACGTTGGTCCGGTGGCGGCGATTCCGCAGGTGGTGGAGCTCAACATCGGCCACTACATCATCGGCGAGGCCGTGTTCCTCGGGCTTGAAGGGGCCGTGCGGGCCATGCGCGCCGCCATCGAGGCCGGCCGCGCCGGCGCATAAGGGGCGTTATGATCATCGGGATCGGCTCCGACCTTTGCGACATCCGCCGCATCGAGCGCTCGCTGGAGCGCTTCGGTGAGCGCTTCACCCACCGCATCTACACGGAGGGCGAGCGGACGAAGTGCGAGCGGCGCGCCGCCCGGGCCGCCTCCTATGCGCGGCGCTTCGCGGCCAAGGAGGCCTGCGCCAAGGCGCTCGGCACGGGCATCCGGCTCGGCGTCTTCTGGCGCGACATGGAGGTGGTCAACCTGCCCGGCGGACGCCCCACCATGCGGCTGACGGGCGGCGCCCTCGCGCGGCTGAAGGAGATCACGCCGCCCGGCCACGAGGCGGTGGTGCACGTCTCGCTGACGGACGATCCGCCGCTGGCGCAGGCCTTCGTCGTCATCGAGGCGCTAGCGCGGCCGCAGTGATCGTGTCACGCTCGCGCCGCATTCACATCTGCTATGGGCCGCGCGGGTTCGCGTTGCGGCGCGGGGGCGTATCGGCTAGACCGCAACGGTTTCCCTGAGCCGGGCGGCAGGGGCGGGTGGACCGCCGGCCGCGAGGGCAGGGATGGGCTGCTCCGCCGGGGTGCGGGTGGCGCGAGGTTCCCGGGAAGGCACGATCGATGGACGAGGCGCGCGTGGACGAAACGAAGAAGAAAGCTGACCAGGGCGGCATTCTCGAGACGGTCAAGGTCATCGTCCAGGCGCTGCTCATCGCCCTCGTGGTGCGCACCTTCCTGTTCCAGCCCTTCAACATCCCCTCGGGCTCGCTGATTCCGACGCTGCTGATCGGCGACTATCTCTTTGTCTCGAAATACGCCTACGGCTATTCGCGCTATTCCTTCCCCTTCGGTCCGCCGCTGTTCTCCGGCCGCATCTGGGGCTCCGAGCCCAAGCGCGGCGACATCGTCGTGTTCAAGCTGCCGAAGGACAACTCGACGGACTACATCAAGCGTGTCGTCGGCCTGCCGGGCGACACGATCCAGATGATCGACGGCGTGCTGCACATCAACGGCGAGCCGGTGAAGCGCGAGCGCATCGGCAACTACGTGACGCAGGATTCCTGGGGCCGCGACATCGAGGTGCCCATGTACCGCGAGACGCTGCCCGGCGGCACGAGCCACATCATCATCGAGCGCGATGGGGACCGTGGCTACTGGGACAACACCTATGTCTACAAGGTGCAGCCCGGCCACTATTTCATGATGGGCGACAACCGCGACAACTCCACCGACAGCCGGGACGAGAATGCCGTCGGCCAGGTGCCCTTCGAGAACATCGTCGGCCGGGCGGAGATCATCTTCTTCTCCATCGAGGAGGGCAGCGCCGGCTGGAAGGTGTGGGAATGGCCGTGGACGGTTCGCTGGGACCGCATCTTCACCCCGGTCAAGTAAAGACGGTGCACTGACCTTGGGCCGCAAATCCGCCGATACTGCCGCGCTTGAAGCGCAGCTTTCCTATTCCTTCACCGACAAGGACCTGCTGAAGCGCGCGCTGACCCACGTCAGCGCCTCGCCCACCGACAAGACGCGCTCCTACCAGCGCCTCGAGTTCCTGGGTGACAGGGTGCTCGGCCTGTGCGTGGCCGACATGTTGCTCAAGGCCTTTCCTGCGGCGGAGGAGGGAGAACTGTCCCGCCGCCTTGCGGAGCTCGTGCGCAAGGAGAGCTGTGCCGAGGTGGCGCAGGCGTGGGACGTCGGGCCCTTCCTTCACCTTGGCGACGGCGAGGTTTCCTCCGGCGCGCGGCGCAACCGTGCTATCCTCGCCGACGTGTGCGAGGCCATCGTCGGCGCGGTCTTCCTCGACGGAGGCTACGAGGCTGCGCGCGGGCTGGTCGAGCGGGCGTTCTCTGCCCGTCTGCACGCTCCGCGCCGGCCCCTGCGCGACGCCAAGACGGCGCTGCAGGAGTGGGCGCAGGGGCGCGGCCTGCCGGCGCCCACCTATGAGCTTGTCGAGCGCTCGGGGCCGGACCACGCGCCCGAGTTCGTCATCGGCGTCAACGTCGAGGGCATGGAGCAGGCGCTGGGCCGCGGCACGGCCAAGCGCAATGCCGAGCAAGCCGCTGCCGAGGCCTTCCTGCTGCGCGAAAAGATCTGGACGGTGAACCGGGATGAGTGACGAAAACGCCGCTGAAACGGGTTCCGCGGCGGGCGCGGGGACGCGCTGCGGCTTCGTGGCGCTCATCGGTGCGCCCAACGCCGGCAAGTCGACCCTCGTCAACGCGCTTGTCGGCACCAAGGTGTCGATCGTCTCGCGCAAGGTGCAGACGACACGCACCCTGGTGCGCGGCATCGCGCTCGAGGGCGGGAGCCAGGTCATCTTCGTCGATACGCCTGGCATCTTCCGGCCGAGGCGCCGGCTCGACCGCGCCATGGTGACGTCCGCCTGGGGCGGGGCGGGGGATGCGGACGTCGTGTGCCTCCTCATCGATGCGCGCAAGGGGCTCGACGAGGAGAGCGCCGCCATCCTCGAGAAGCTCGCCGACATCCGTCAGCCGAAGGTGCTCATCCTCAACAAGGTGGACGTGGTGCGGAAGGAGAAGCTGCTTCAGCTCGCCGCTGACCTCAACGCCCGCCAGCCCTTCGTCGAGACCTTCATGATCTCGGCGCTCACCGGCGACGGCGTCGACGACATGCGCGCCCGGCTTGCCGCGATGATGCCGGAGGGGCCTTGGCTCTATCCGGAGGACCAGGTGTCGGACGCGCCGCTGCGCATGCTCGCGGCCGAGATCACGCGCGAGAAGCTCTTCGAGCGCCTGCACGACGAGCTGCCCTACTCCTCCACGGTCGAGACCGACCAGTGGCAGCAGATGAAGGACGGCTCCGTGCGCATCGAGCAGACGATCTACGTGGAGCGCGAGAGCCAGCGCAAGATCGTGCTCGGCAAGGGCGGCCAGACCATCAAGACCATCGGCTCGCTGGCCCGGGCCGAGATCGCCGAGATCGTCGAGACGAAGGTGCACCTGTTTCTCTTCGTGAAGGTGCGCGAGAATTGGGGCGACGATCCCGCCCGCTACCGCGAGATGGGGCTGGAATTTCCCAAGGGCTGAGCCCGCCTCGGGGTGCGCCATGGAATGGCAGGACGAAGGCATCGTGCTCGGCGCAAGGCGCCACGGCGAGGCCAATGTCATCCTCGAGCTGATGACGGCGGCGCACGGCCGCCACCTGGGCCTCGTGCGTGGCGGCCGGTCGCCCCGCCTGCAGCCCGTCCTGCAGCCAGGCAACGGGGTCTGCGTCGTCTGGCGCGCCCGAATCGAGGAGCATCTCGGCCACTATGCGGTGGAGGCGACCGCCATGCGCGCCGCCCGCTTCATCGATTCCCCGCTCGCCCTGCACGGCCTCGGCACGCTGACGGCCTTGCTGAGGCTGATGCCGGAGCGCGATCCGCACCCCGGCCTATACGAGGCGCTGAGCGTCCTCATGGAGCATCTCGATGACCCGGCCGTCGCCCCGGCACTCATCGTGCGCTTCGAGCTTGCCGTGCTGGCGGAGCTGGGCTTCGGTCTCGATCTCTCCTGCTGCGCGGCCACCGGCGGCACGCAGGAGCTCGTCTACGTCTCGCCGAAGTCAGGCCGCGCCGTCTCGCGCGCCGCCGGCGAGCCCTACCGCGACCGGCTGCTGCCGCTGCCCTCCTTCCTGCGCCAGGGCGGGCTTGTCGACACGATCGGCGCGGACGACGTGCTCGCCGGGTTTCGGCTCACCGGGCTCTTCCTCTCCCGCCACGTCTACGAGCCGCGCGGCCTTGCCGAGCCGGACGCCCGCCGGCGCCTCGTCGAGCTTGTCGCGCGCGGCGGGGCGCCGGGGCAGGGCGGCAGCGTGAGGAGCGGCGCACGGCGCGAGGCCTGAAGCCGCGACGCGCCTGCATCGCACTTGCGATGCGCGGCCATGTTCGCTACCCGTTCCCCGAGAGAGGAATTGGTAATGGGCAAGCCTGTCGATCCGCCGTCCGGTGGCAGCATCGAGACCATCAATCTCAAGGACGCGCTCGAGGAGCGCTACCTCGCCTATGCGCTGTCCACCATCATGCACCGGGCATTGCCCGATGCGCGCGATGGCCTGAAGCCGGTCCACCGGCGCATCCTGTACGGCATGCGCCTCCTGCGGCTCGATCCGGGCGCCGCTTTCAAGAAGTCCGCCCGCGTCGTCGGCGACGTGATGGGTCAGTTCCACCCGCACGGCGACCAGGCCATCTACGACGCGCTGGTGCGGCTCGCGCAGGACTTCGCCCAGCGCTACCCGCTCATCGAGGGGCAGGGCAACTTCGGCAACATCGACGGCGATAACGCCGCCGCCATGCGCTACACCGAGGCGCGCATGACGGAGGTGGCGCGCCTGCTGCTGCAGGGTATCGACGAGGATGCCGTCGATTTCCGCGAAACCTACGACGAGGCCAACCGGGAGCCCGTCGTGCTGCCGGCGGCCTTCCCGAACCTGCTCGCCAACGGCAGCCAGGGCATCGCCGTGGGCATGGCGACGTCGATTCCGCCGCACAACGTCGCCGAGCTGTGCGACGCTGCGCTCTACCTCATCGGCCATCCGCGCGCATCCTCCGAGCAGCTGCTCACTTTCGTTCAGGGGCCGGACCTGCCGACCGGCGGCATCATCGTCGACAGTCGGGAATCGATCCTGGAGGCCTACAGCACCGGCCGCGGCTCCTTCCGCGTGCGGGCACGCTGGGAGAAGGAGGACACGGGCCGCGGCGGCTGGGTTGCCGTCGTCACGGAGATCCCCTACGGCGTCGCCAAGGCGCGCCTCATCGAGAAGATCGCGGAGCTGCTGCAGGAGCGGAAGCTGCCGCTGCTGGCCGATGTGCGCGACGAATCGGCCGAGGACATCCGCATCGTGCTGGAGCCGCGCTCGCGCACGGTCGATCCCGTCCTGCTGATGGAATCGCTCTTCCGGCTCACGGACCTCGAGAGCCGACTGCCGCTCAACATGAACGTGCTGACGGCTGGGCAGGTGCCGCGGGTGCTCAGCCTGGCGGAGGCACTGCGCGAGTGGCTCGACCATCGCCGGGAGGTGCTGCTGCGCCGCTCCCGTCACCGCCTTGGAGAGATCGAGCGCCGCCTCGAGGTCCTGGGTGGCCTGCTGATCGTCTATCTCGATCTTGACAGGGTGATCCGCATCATCCGCGAGGAAGACGAGCCCAAGCCCGAGCTGATGAAGGTCTTCTCGCTCACGGAGGTGCAGGCCGACGCCATCCTCAACACGCGGCTGCGCTCCCTGCGCAAGCTGGAGGAGATGGAGCTGCGCAAGGAGTTCGACGAGCTGACCGCCGAAAAGGGCAGCATCGAGGACCTTCTGGCCTCCGAAGACAAGCAGTGGAAGACGGTTGCCTGGGAGATCCGCGAGGTCAAGAAGACCTTCGGGCCGGAGACGCCGCTGGGCCGCCGCCGCACCACCTTCGCAGAGGCGCCCGAGGCGGCTTCCATCGACCTGACGGAGGCCATGGTCGAGCGCGAGCCCATTACCGTCGTGCTGTCGGAGAAGGGCTGGATCCGTGCGCTCAAGGGCCACGTGGCCGATTTCTCGACCCTCCAGTTCAAGGGCGACGACGCCCTCAAGGTGGCCTTCCACACCGAGACGACGGCCAAGATTCTCGTGCTCGCCACCGACGGCAAGGTGTTCACACTCGATGCATCCAAGCTGCCCGGCGGGCGCGGTTTCGGCGATCCGGTGCGCCTGATGGCCGATCTCGAGGAGGGCGCGGACATCGTCACCGCCTTCCCCTACCGGCCGGGGACGAAACTTCTGCTGGCCTCCACGGAGGGGCGCGGTTTCGTCGCTTCGGCCGATGCCGTCGTTGCCAACACCCGCAAGGGCAAGCAGGTGCTCAACGTCTCGGCGCCCTACAGGGCGGCAGCCTGCGTGCCGGCGGAGGGTGACCATGTCGCCATCATCGGCGAGAACCGCAAGCTCCTCATCTTCCCGCTGGCGCAGGTGGCCGAGATGGCGCGCGGACGTGGCGTGCGCCTGCAGAAGTACAAGGACGGCGGCATGTCGGACGTGAAGGTCTTCACCTTCGCCGAGGGCCTGACCTGGAAGGACACATCCGGCCGCACGTGGACGGTGGCGGGCGACGACCTGAAGGTCTGGCTCGGCAACCGTGGCGATGCCGGCCGTCTGCCGCCGAAGGGCTTTCCGCGCAACAACACGTTCGGCGGCTGAGGGGGATCGGGCCGGCGACGGATGATCCGAGGCGCAGATGCGCAGGGCCCGTCCCATCAACCTGCCGGCTCCCTATCTGAGGCACGTCGAGCTGCGGCCGGAGAAGGTGGCGGACTGGGCGGCCTATCCGTTCTGTCTGCCGATTTTCCGCGAACGGGCCTTCGAAATCGCCTTCACGCACCCCGGTCATCGTCATCGTGGGTGAGAACGGCGTGGGCAAGTCGACCCCTGCTGGAGGGTATCGCCATCAGGGCCGGCTTCGGCCATTTTGGCGGGGCGACGGACCACAAGCTCGGCAGCCACGACGACGAGGCGACGCTGGCCGACGCGCTGAAGCTCTGCTGGCTGCCGCGGATTACGCGCGGCTATTTCTTCCGTGCCGAGACCTTCTTCTGTCTCACGCGCTATCTCGTTGAGGCAGCAAAGGAATGGTTCAGCGGACCGCCGCCGGACTGGCTCGAGATGTCGCACGGGGAGGGCTTTCTCGCCTTCTTCCGGGAGCGCTGCGTGAACCAGGGCGTCTATTTCTTCGACGAGCCGGAATCGGCTCTCTCGCCCTCGCGGCAGATCGAGTTCATGAAGATCCTGCGCGCCATGGAGCGCTCCGGCCGCTGCCAGGTGGTCATCACCACCCATTCGCCACTCCTCATGGCCTGTCCCGGCGCGGACCTGCGGATGCTCAACCGGGCAGGCTTCTTTCCCGTGCGCGTCGAGGATACGGACCATTTCCGGGTGCTGCGCGAGTTCTTTCTCGACCCCGAGCTGTTCGTCGACTCGATGCTCGACGATTGATGAACGGCGAAGCCGGCCGCCTCTCAATCCTCCGCCCACATGCGTGTCAGGTTCGCGGCGCATTTCGCGAGCAGATCGTATTCGGGCGTCTTGCCGTGCTGCTCGAAGAGCCGCGTGCGCGCGGTGTCGAGGTCGAAGAGCAGCTCGCGACGCGCCGCATCCCGTACGTAGCTGCGCGCCCAGCCGACGGCGGCCAGGCGCTCGCCGCTCCGTACAGGCTCGACCCGATGCAGCGTCGTCGAGGGATAGGCGACGAGATGGCCCGCGGGCAGCTTGATCGCTTCCTCGCCTGCCGGGCTCTCGATCACCAGTTCACCACCCTCGTAGCTCTGCGGATCGGCGAGGAAGAGCGTGAACGACACGTCCGTGCGCAGCCCGTGCATGATCGGGTTGTCGACATGTGTGCCGTAGGTCTGGCCGACGCTGTAGCGGCTGAAGAGGATCGGCGTCAGCGCCTTGGGCCGGACCGCCGCCGCGAAGACGGGATTGGCGAGGATGCGCGCCGAGACGTTTTCGCGCAGGCGCCGCACGGCAGCGCCCTCGCGGGCCTGCTGGTTGTCCTTGACAAGCCGGGCGCTGCGGCCTGCCGTCGCACGCCCGTCCCCGAAACGCAGGCTGGCCAGCGTTTCACGAATGTCCGCAAGCTCTTCCGCCGTCAGTATATCAGCGATGAGGACGAGCATTGTTTTTCTCTCCGTTGACCGGAGCCTCCATAGCAAATAGCTAAATACATGAAAATGAATAGAAATTTTAATTGAAACAGTTCCAATCTCTGACCTGGAGAACCGCCATGATCAAGTCCAGGAAAGTCTGGGTCGGCCTGGGTGCGGCCGTGCTTGTCGGCACGGGCATCGGCACGGAGGCGACGGCCCAGCCGCTGACGCGCGGCATCGAGCAGGCGGCGCCGGGGGACGCCTCGGCTCGGCAGGATCTCGTCCTGCGCGTGGCGGGGAGCCATGCCGGGCACGCAGCGGCCGGGGAGGGCGAAGGCGAGGGCGGCGGCGCGGAGCTTGCGCCGGACCTGCGCCTGACGCGCGATCTCGCCCTCATCAGTGGCCATCTCGCCGTCGGCAACGAGCTGGTCGAGGCCGGACGCTGGAGCGAGGCGACGGTTCACTTCCTGCACCCGGCCGAGGAGCTCTACGGCGACATCGCAGGCGACCTCAAGAGCTTCGGCATCCCGCCGTTCTCGGCTGCGCTCAAGGCGCTGGCGCAGACGGTGAAGGCGAAGAAGAAGGACGCCTACGAGGGCGCGCTGAAGACGGTGCGCGAGCGGCTCGCAGCAGCCGATGCGGCGGTGAAGGCGAAGACGGCCGACTGGCCGGGCCTGACGCTCGAGGCGGTGCTCGAGGTGCTCAACACCGCCGGCGAGGAATACGAGGCGGCCATCGAGAACGGCAAGTTCAAGCTCGTCGTCGAGTACCAGGATTCGCGCGGCTTCGTGCTCCAGGCCGAGAAGATGCTGGCGGCGGTCGCGCCCGATCTCGAGAAAAAGAATGCCGAGGCGTATGCCGCCCTGCAGCATGAGATCGCGGAACTGAAGAAGGCCTGGCCGAGCGTCACCGCGCCGAAGAAGCCGGTGCTCGACGTCTCGCAGGTGCTCGGGCATATCGCCAGGGCCGAGATCGAGATCGGCAAGCTGATGTGAGCGATGGTTCGCAGGCGTAGCCGGTTGCGAGCGGTCTCGGGCCGGACGGCGCGGCCGCCGTGGCTCGCGGCGGCCTGCGCCGCCGCCATCGTGCTCGGCGCCGGCCTGTCGTCGGCGGAGGCGCCGTCGTCCGTCCCGGCAGATATCCTTGCCGCCTTCGCCCGTCCTGCGCAGCGTCCTTCGGCGACCAAGGATGACGCGCGGCAGGTAGCGCTCGGCCGCGCGCTCTTCTTCGACACCAGGCTCTCGGGCGACGGCAGCCTCTCCTGCGCCTCCTGCCACGATCCGCAGCTCGGCTTCGCTGACGGCGTGCCGCTCGGCAGCGGCATCGCAGGCACCCGCCTGCCTCGCCACACGCCGGCCCTGTGGAATCTCGCCTGGGGGCGTACCTTCTTCTGGGACGGTCGCGCGACGAGCCTGGAGAGCCAGTCGACCGGCCCCATCGAAAATCCTGCGGAGATGGGGGCGAAGATCGAGGATGTCGTGGCCCGCCTTGAGGCTGACGCCGAGATGCGCGCCGCCTTCGCCGCAGCCTTTCCCGAGCGGCCGGTGGTCGATGCGGTCAACCTGACCCGTGCGCTCGCCGCCTTCGAGCGTACGCTCGTCTCGCCCGAGACCCGCTTCGACCGGTTCGTGGCCGGCGAGCGCGACGCCCTGACGACGGACGAGCTCGCCGGCTTCCGCCTCTTCATCGGCAAGGCCGGCTGCGTCAACTGCCACAGCGGCTGGCGCTTCACCGACGAGGCCTTCCACGACATCGGCCTGCCCGGCGACGATCGCGGCCGGGGGGCTACGCTCGGCCTGCCGGCGGCCGACCATGCCTTCAAGACGCCGAGCCTGCGCGAACTGGCCTGGACAGCGCCCTACATGCACGACGGCTCGTTGGCCACGCTGGAGGAGGTCGTCGCCCATTACGAGCAGGGCATCGTCGAGCGGCCGACGCTGTCGGCGGACCTGCCGCGGCCGCTCACCCTCACCGAGGAGGAGCGGCGCCAGCTCGTCGCCTTCCTCGGCACGCTGTCGAGCGAGGATCCTCCGCGGCCGGCTTCGCTGCCGCCGCATGTCGAGCAGGGGCCGGGCGGCGCGGGGGCCGTGTCGGTGTCCACCGTCCGCCAGGCGGGCAAGCGCTTCGCGCCCGACCACGTGCGCATCCGCGCGGGCGAAGGGCTCACCGTCATCAACGATGACACGCGCACCCACAACGTGCGCGTCGACGACCCGCGCCTCACCTTCAGCTCCGGTGCGCAGGAGCCGGGCGACCGGGTGATCCTGTCCTTCGACGAGCCGGGGCTGTTTCTCGTCACCTGCGGCATCCACCCGGAGATGCGCCTCACCGTCGAGGTCGCGCCGCAGAACGGGAAATGAAAAGGGCGGGCCGAGGCCCGCCCTGTCCGATGATTCGTGTCGCGATCAGCGGTGCCGGTCGAGCGCCACGACGCTTGCATAGGCAAGGGCCGACTTCAGCACCGTGCCGAAAATGAAGGGCACGAGGCCGGCGACGATTGCCTTCTCGAAGCCGACGAGCTGGGCGAGCCAGGCCACGCCCGGAACAAAGACGATGAGATGGCCGACGGTGAGCGAGACGGCCAGCTTGCCGTAATGGCGGTTCCAGCCCCGGTCGGCGAGCCAGCCGACGAAGGCCGCAGCGAGCAGGAAGCCCACGAGGTAGCCGCCCGTCGGGCCCATGAAATAGAGGAGCCCGGCATTGCCGCCGGCGAAAAGAGGCAGGCCGGCGATGCCCTGCGCGAGATAGGCCACCAGCGTCTCGCTCGCCAGGCGCGCGCCACACAGCGCGCCGACCAGCAGCACCGCATAGGTCTGCATCGTCATGGGCACCGGATACATCGGCACCTCGATCCAGGCCGAGGCAGCAACCAGCCAGCTGCCGATGAGCACGACGCCGGCCCGTCGCAGGGCGGAGGAACCGACAAGGCGCGCCAGAGGCGCGGCATGAGAGGTGGAGGTGGTGTACGACATCAGGGCACTCCCAATCGATGCCGCGACACTTCCTTGGCCGTGCGCCGCCGTCAAGCCCGTCGAAGGCCAAAAAGCGGGCGCAACGGCCCACAACCGGCCTGCGCCTCGGCGCGCGGCCCCGTGCCAGTGGTGCAACCTCAGTCGAAGCGCACCCAGCCCTGCGGATAGAGCCGCTCCTGCGGCAGGAAGCGCGCCTTGTAGGCCATCTTGCGCGAGCCCTCGACCCAGTAGCCCAGATAGACGTAGGGCAGCCCGAGGCGCTTGGCCTTGGCGATGTGGTCGAGGATCATGAAGCTGCCGAGGCTGCGCTCGCCATCGTCCGGGTCGTAGAAGGAATAGACCATGGACAGGCCGTCCCCGAGCACGTCGGTGAGCGCCACGCCCATCAGTTCGCCCGTGCCGCGGCCGTGGATGCCCGTGTCGGGGCCACGCCGGCGGTATTCGATGAGGCGCGTCGGCACGTGGCTGTCCTCCACCATCATGGCGTAGTCCAGCATCGTCATATCCACCATGCCGCCGTCAGAATGACGCGCCTCGAGATAGCGGCGGAAGAGCGAGTACTGCTCAGAGGTGGGGATTGGTTCGCCCATACTGCCGACGAGATCGGCATTGGCGCGGATCACGCGCCGCATGCTGCGCCGCGGCCGGAAACCGTCGACGACGATGCGCACCGACACGCAGGCCTTGCACCGTTCGCAGGCCGGGCGGTAGGCGATGGTCTGCGAGCGGCGGAAGCCCCCCTGGGTCAGAATGTCATTGATCTCGGCAGCCCGCCGGCCAATGAGATGGGTGAAGACCTTTCGCTCTTCCTGCCCCGGCAGATAGGGGCAGGGGGAAGGTGCCGTCAGGTAGAACTGCGGCGCGTCGCGCGGCTGCGTCGTCACCTCGTTCCTCCGTTCGACCGTTCGCCGCCCGCAAGGGCATCTGTAAACGATACCACTGCCCCCGCGGCGCTCAAGCGCCGTTAGCGCGCGTTGACGATGGTGACGCCCGTCAGCACGTCATGCAGCAGCCGCCGGTCGTCACGCAGGAGCCCAACGAGGATGTCGACCATCAGCACCAGGCCGGTGCTGGCGGCGACGTAGAAGAGGAGGGCGTGGACCGCGGCCGTGACGTAGTCCACCGGCGTGCCGCCGGGGCCGACAGCCCTGAGTCCCAGCATTCGCATGCCGATGGTCGACTGCCGGCTGCCGCCGACCGTCACCATGCTGTAGAGCACGCCCGTGCCGGCCCCCACGACGGGAAACAGGAACCAGGCGAGGCCGAACGTGAGGGCACCGAGCACTGTCACGATGACGAACAGCATCACCATGAGCACGGCGATGACGCAGATGTCGATGAGATAGGCGAAGAGACGCGGGGTGAGGACGCCTGCGGTGGCCTCGGGCGGCAGCGTCGGCATGGTCTGGCTCATGGCATCCTGTCCTGTTTCAAAAAGAGGGCGCGAAACATTACGGCGTCTCGATCAGCCCCCGGGCATCGACGCGGCGCGGGGCGAGGCCCTCCGCCTCCAGCGTGGCGAGGATGGCGCGAGTGTGCTCGGCATCACGCGTCTCGACCGTGAGGTCGATGCTGACCCCCTTGGCCGGGACATCGAGATAGAGCCGCCCGTGCGACACCTCCAGAATATTGGCGCCGAGCTCTCCGAGCCGGCTGGCGACGCGGCCGAGCAGCCCCGGCCTGTCACTCGTCGTGATGCGGAAGGAGACGATCCGTTCCGCCCGCTCCAGCTCGCGAACCATCACCGAGGCGAGCAGCCGCGCGTCGATGTTGCCGCCGCAAAGCACGAGGCCCACCTTCCGGCCGCGGAAGCGTTCGGGCCTGGCGAACATGGCCGCGAGGCCGGCCGCGCCCGCGCCCTCGGCCATTGTACGCTGCTGGGTGGCATAGGCGTTGACCGCCCGCTCGATGGCCGCCTCTTCCACGAGGATGATCTCGCTCGCGAGTGCCCGCACGATGGGCAGCGTCATGGTGCCCACCGTCTTGACCGCGATGCCCTCGGCCAGGGTCGGGCCGCCGATCGGCAGGTCACTGCCGGCGATGGCATTATGGAAGGAGGGATAGAGCATCGCCTCCACACCGACGACGTCAAGGCAGGGCTTCAGGGCCTTGGCCGCCACGGCCATGCCGGAGAACAGGCCGCCGCCGCCGATGGGCACCACCAGCGTGTCGAGGTCGGGCACGTCGGCCAGCATCTCGAGGGCGATGGTGCCCTGGCCCGCCATCACGGCCGGGTCGTCGTAGGGATGCACGAAGACGAGCCCTTCCTCGCTGGCGAGGGCGCGGGCACGCTCGGCCGATTCGTACAGCGTCTCGCCGAAGAGCACGACGCGGGCCCCATGCGCGCGCGTGTTCTCCACCTTCACGAGCGGCGTCGCCTCAGGCATCACGATGGTGGCGGGGATGCCGAGCCGGCGCGCGTGATAGGCCACGGCCTGGGCATGATTGCCGGCCGACATGGCGATGACGCCGCGGCGGCGCTCGTCCTCGGTGAGGCGCGTCAGCTTCACCAGCGCGCCCCGCTCCTTGAAGGAGCCGGTGGCCTGCATGTTCTCGTGCTTGACGAAGACCTCGGCGCCGGTGAGCGCGGAAAGGCGTGGCGCGGGGATCATGGGCGTGCGCAGCACCTTGCCGGCGACGACGGCAGCCGCCGCTTCCACATCCGCGAGAGTGATGGCGAGCTGCTCGCCCGTCATGTCCGATACATCCTTCCGCATTGCTCGACAGCCGCTCCTTTCAGATGACGCCCGCCACGCGGCCCATGGCAGGCGCTGTACGGTCGCTCATATCTCGCGCGGCACGAGGTGGCGTTCGCCGAACAGCCCGCCCGGCCGCAGCACGAGGAATAGCACGAGCAGGCTGTAGACCGCGATGTCGCGCAGCTCGATCGGCAGCGCAGCCGACCAGGCAGCCTCCACGCTTGCAATGATGAGCCCGCCGGCCAAGGCTCCGGCCACCGAGCCGATGCCGCCGACGACCGCCGCGACAAGGGCCTTGAGGCCGAGCGCCAGCCCGCCGGAAAAGCCGACGCCGCCATATTGCGCGACCATGAGGAAGCCGGCGAGGGCGGCAAGGCCCGTCGCCAGGGCGAAAGTGATGGCAAACAGCGCACGCCCGTCGATGCCGAAGAGCGCGGCGGCCACGGGATCGTCGGCATAGGCCCGCCACGCGCGGCCGAAGCGGGTGCGCGCGAGGAGGAGGACGAGGAGCCCCGCTGCCGTCGCGCCGGTTGCCGCGACGAGGAGCGACATGGGCGTGACGGTGACGAGGAAGTCGCCGCTGCCGGCGACAGCGAGCGTCGTGTTCCACACCGGCGGCACCCAGCGCCCCGTCTCGCCCTGGGCAAGGCGCAGGTATTCGGCAAGGGCGATGGCGAGCCCCACCGTCACGATGACGATCTGCTGTCCCCTGAGGCACAGCAGCGGCACGACGGCGAGGCGGCCCGCCGCGAGGCCGTGCAGCGCGCCGGCCGTGACCGCCACGACGAGGCCGGACAGGAGGCCAGGCAGCGGCGTCTCGGCGCCGCCGGCGACGGAAAGCGCGATGGTCAGCGTCGCGGCCATGCCCCCGAGAATGGCGAACTCGCCAAAGCCGAGCATGATGCGCCCCACGAGGCCGAAGATGAGCGCATAGGAGGCGGCGAGAAGGCTGTAGATTGCGGCCATCGGCAGGGCCGCCAGCGCCTGCTGCAGGGCGTAGGCGAGCGTCGGAGACAGCTGCAAGGCGCGGGCCGATGCGGCCTTGAGGCCCGGGTCGGCGGCGGCCGCCTCAGGAGTCTCGAGATAGAATCGCTGCAGGAAGTATACCGAAGCGTCGCTGAGCGGGCCGCGCTCGGTCACGACGCCGACGAGCCGCGCCTTGCCGGCGGCAAAGCCGGTGCCGGCGAAACGGCAGGCGATGGCCCGCCTGCGCGTGCCGCGCTCTGTGGTGGCCTCGTAATAGATGAGCACCTCGTTGCGCCCGGGGCCGGGGCGTGGCTCCGCAACGCGAAAGCTGGCGCCATCGGGATTGAGCGCCGGAATTGCCTGCCGGCAGATGCGCGCCTGCTCCGCATCGACACCCCGCCCGCAGCTCACGAGGGCGACACAGGCGGCTAGAAGCAGGAGGGCACGGCACAGCATCGGCGCACTGTAACGGGTGCCACGTGCCGGAAAAGGGGGCTCAGAGCGCGCGGGCGAGCTTCTCCGCGATGCGGGGCGCGTAATAGGTCAGGATGCCGTCGGCGCCGGCGCGCTTGAAGGCGATGAGGCTCTCGACCATGGCACGCTCGCCGTCGAGCCAGCCGTTGGCGGCCGCCGCCTCGATCATCGCGTACTCGCCCGAGACCTGATAGGCGAAGGTCGGCATGCCGAAGGTGTCCTTGGCCCGGCGCACGATGTCCAGATAGGGCAGGCCAGGCTTGACCATGATCATGTCGGCACCTTCCTCGATATCCATGGCGATCTCGCGCATGGCCTCGTCGGAATTGGCCGGGTCCATCTGGTAGGTGCGCTTGTCGCCGACGAGCGTGGCGTTGGTGCCGATGGCGTCGCGGAACGGCCCGTAGAATGCCGAGGCGTACTTGGCCGCATAGGCCATGATCTGCACGTCCTGGAATCCGGCCCCGTCCAGCGCCGTGCGGATCGCGGCGACGCGGCCGTCCATCATGTCGCTCGGCGCGATGATGTCGCAGCCGGCCTCGGCCTGCACCAGCGCCTGCCGCACCAGCAGCGCGACCGATTCGTCGTTGAGGATGGTCTCGCCGGCAAGCACGCCGTCGTGCCCGTGGCTGGTGTAGGGGTCGAGCGCGACGTCGGCGATGATGCCGACCTCCGGCACGGCCTGCTTGATGGCGCGGATGGCGCGGCACACGAGGTTGTCGGGGTTGTAGGCCTCGGTGCCCCGCTCGTCGCGCAGGGCCGGGTCGGTATAGGGGAAGAGGGCGATGGCCGGGATGCCGAGCGTGGCGGCCCGCTCTGCCTCGCGCACGGCCATGTCAACCGACAGTCGCTCGACGCCCGGCATGGAGGCGACCGGTACGCGCTGCCCTTCCCCCGCTATGACGAAGAGCGGCCAGATGAGGTCGTTCGTCGTCAACACGTTCTCCTGCACCAGCCGCCGTGTCCACGCCGCCTTGCGATTGCGGCGCAGGCGCCTCACCGGCACCGGCTGGGCCGGCGGTGCAGACGCCCCACTGTCCGCACACTTGCGCTCGTCGCGGGGGCTGGCGGTATTGGATGTCATCGTATCGCTCTCGAAATCTTGCGCCGCGGAGCGGGCGCCTCGCACGGGCCGGCGAGGGAATGCCGTCGCCTGGCGCGCCTTGCCCTACATGATCGCGCGCCGGGCCGAAAGACGTGCCGATGCCGCATGGGCCCCCGGCAGCGCCCGCCGTGCATTTTTCCCGGGCGCGCCCGGCAGCCCTGCGCGTTGACGCTCGGCGCCGGCACCGGCACCTTGCCACAGGTGAAGGCTGCCCGGGACGGCGGCCCGCGACAAGACGCTTGTGGGAGGAAATGACGTGCAGTCCGATCAGGCGGCGGAAGCGGAAATCCTGTGCGAGCGGCGCGGCGCCGCCGGTGTCGTCACGCTCAACCGTCCCAGGGCGCTCAACGCGCTGACCCTCGGCATGGTGCGCGCGATGCGCGCCGCGCTTGATGCGTGGGAGAAGGACCCGGCCGTGACGCGCGTCGTCGTGACCGGGGCGGGCGGCAAGGCGTTCTGCGCCGGCGGTGACATCCGCCGGCTGCACGACCTCGGCCGGGCGGGCCGCATCGAGGAGGCGCGCACCTTCTGGGCTGAGGAGTACAGGCTCAACGCCCGCATCAAGAGCTACACCAAGCCCTATGTCGCGCTCATCGACGGCATCGTCATGGGCGGGGGCGTCGGCCTGTCGCTGCACGGCAGCCACCGCGTGGCGAGCGAGAAGCTGGTGTTTGCCATGCCGGAGGTCGGTATCGGTTTCTTTCCCGATGTCGGGGCGACGTATGCCCTGCCGCGGCTGCCGGGCGCCACTGGCACCTATCTGGCCGTAACGGGAGAGCGCATCGGCCTCGCCGACGCCTGCGCCCTCGGCATCGTCACTCACCCCGTCGCTTCCGCGGCGATGGACGAGGTGCTGGAGGAGCTGTGCGCGGGCGAGGACATCGAGCAGGTGCTCACCGCCCGTGCCGTCGCCCCCGGAGCGCCGCCGCTTGCCGCCGAGCGGGATATGATCGACCGCTGCTTCGCCGGCGAGGACATTCCCGACATTCTGAATCGATTGCTGAAGGAGGCCGGCCAAGGCTCTGAAAACGCAGGCAGGCTCGCCGCGCTCATGCGCACCAAGTCGCCGACCAGCATGGCGATCGCCCGCGAGCAGATGCGCCGCGGCCCGAGCCTTTCCTTCCCCGAGGCGATGCAGCTCGAATACCGCATCGTGTCACGCATCGCGGAGGGGTACGACTTCTACGAGGGTGTGCGCGCCGTCATCGTCGACAAGGACCAGGCGCCCAAATGGCGTCCCGCGCAGGTCGAGGAGGTGACAAGCGAGGCGATCGCGGCTTATTTCGCTCCGTTGCCCGAAGGCGACCTCACCATCGACTGATGGTCCGGCCGCTCCGGGCTGAAAGGGGTGACGGCATGTTCCAGCGCAGCGGAGATGACGAGGCCGAAGGCGGACAGCCGGACCGGACGCCAGGCACCACACGCGGGCTGCTTGATGCCATTGCCCTGCACGAGCGGGCAGCCGCGCTGCGCTGGGATCAGATGCTCATCTGGTTCATGCGCGTCATGGCCTGTGCCTGGCTGGTGAAGGGCCTCGGCGCCTGGGCCGTGCTGCTTGGATTCGGCCCTGGGGAAGGCATCGCCTTCGAGGCGCGCTCGCTGTCCTTCCAGGCCACCGTCATCTATTTCGCCGTCATCGACCTTGTTGCGGCCGTCGGCCTGTGGCTGACGAGCACGTGGGGCGGCGTCATGTGGCTCCTGGCTGTGACCAGCCACGTCATCCTCGCCCTGTTCTTCCCGCGCATCGTCACGAGCAATATTATAACGCTCGCCGCATTTGTGGCGCTCATCCTGCTCTATCTCGCGATCTCGTGGAAAGCTGCGCGCCAGGAAGACTGAGCGCCCCGGGATCCTTGCGCGATCCCTGCGGGTTAGTGCAGAGAAATGCGGCAAGGGGTCATCTTTTCCCTTGCACCGTACGCCGCTGTCGGTTGCAATATGAGCATCCTGCAGCGAATGCGGGAAGGGGGTATGTTGGCATGTCCGCTCAGCGGCAGAGATGCGCATCGATTGTTGAGAGCTCGTTCGCGGCGTTTCGCAAAGATTTGATTCATCTTGTTGTTTAAATTTGTCTTCATCAGCGCACGCTATCGTACTCCTCATAATTTGCCGGCAGACTGCGGACCGGCGTGCGTATAGGCGGTGGGGCGTATGATGGGGACTGTGATGAAAACGGTTGAGCCGACGCCGGTTCATTCCATAGACGCTGAAATCGGCCCGCTCTACTTGGAAGCTCTGACGCTGGTGGAGCGTCTGCATCGCCGCTTGCTCGACGTCATCAAGGACGAGTTCGAGCGCCGCGGGCGCACGGACGTGAACGCGGTTCAGGCGCTTCTGCTCTACAACATCGGGGACAAGGAGCTGACGGCGAGTGAGCTGCGCACCCGCGGCTATTATCTCGGCTCCAATGTCTCCTACAACGTCAAGAAGCTCGTCGAGATGGGCTACCTGCACCATGCCCGCTCGCGGGTGGACCGCCGTTCGGTGCGTATCAGCCTCACAGAACGCGGGCGCGAGGTTCACGACATTGTGTCCGCACTCTACGAGAAGCACACGCGGACGCTCGAGACCATCGGCGGCGTGACGGCGGAGGATTTCCGCAACCTCAACCAGGCCCTCGTGCGGCTCGAGCGTTACTGGACGGACCAGATCCGCTACCGTCTCTGACGCTCCCAACGCTTGACTTTCCAGCATCTGGCGGCCGCCGGGTCGCCGGATGTTGCATTTTTGCAGCGCCCTGGTTTTTGCGCGTGGCGGCAGCGAGTCGTTTCCGTGCTTGCCACAAATTGGCCCGACTGCTCCACGACAGCTCACCCTTGATTAACCGTAGACGGTTTAATTAGGGTCGTTCGCCCGCAGGGGCGGCGACGATCTGGCGGCGTTTTACGCACGCCGCCCGCAGTCAGAGCGAATTCGATATCGGGATCCCGCCAGTGCGCATTTCGGTTTCCAGACTCAATGCCTCCGCCTTCGCCGGTGCCGTCGCCGTGGCGTGTGCCGCTGTGTCGGCGCCGGCCGGTGCCCAGCAGCCGATGGTGATTGCCTCGCAGGCAGAGTGGAGCCAGGGCTACGACGCGGCGCCCCGCATCAGGGTTCAGCGCTCGTTCATGCCGACCGTGTCGCAGGAGGCGATCATCGGTACGGAACAGGCCATCGCGCGCTATCGCGAGATCGCGGCGCGCGGCGGTTGGCGCCAGGTCGCGACAAACCAGCGCCTTCGCCTGGGCTCGAAGGGGCCGGGCGTCGTGGCGCTGCGCGAGCGACTCATCATGTCCGGCGATCTTGAGCCGTCCGCCGGCAGCTCGCCGGTCTTCGACACCTATGTCGAGGCAGCGGTGAAGCGCTTCCAGGCGCGGCACGGCCTCAACGCCACGGGCGTCGTCAACGGGCCGACCATTTCGGCGCTCAACGTGCCGGTCGAGACCCGCCTGCGCCAGCTCGAGATCAACCTTGTGCGCCTGCGCGCCCTGTCCGGCGACCTCGGCGAGCGCTACGTGATCGTCAACATTCCCGCCGCGCTCGTGGAGACGGTGGAGCACGGGCAGGTCGTCAGCCGTCACGCGGCCGGCGTCGGCAAGATCGACCGCCAGTCGCCGATCATGAACGCCAAGATCACCGAGATCAACTTCAACCCGTTCTGGACGGTGCCGGCCTCCATCATCCGCAAGGATCTCATCCCGAAGATGCGGGAAGATCCGAACTACCTGACCGACAACAAGATTCGCGTCTACAACAGCCAGGGTCAGGAAGTGCGGCCAGAGAGCATCAACTGGTACTCTGACGAGGCCACGCGCTACATGTTCCGGCAGGACCCGGGCGCGGACATCAACTCGATGGGCTTCGTGCGCATCAACATTCCGAATCCGCACGGCGTCTACATGCACGACACGCCCGCCAAGGGCATCTTTGGCGACGACTTCCGCTTCGTCTCCTCGGGCTGCGTACGCGTGCAGAACGTGCGTGACTACGTCACCTGGCTGCTCAAGGAGACACCCGGCTGGGACCGCGCGGCCGTCGACCAGGCGATCGCCTCCGGCGAGCGAATCGACGTCCGCCTCGCCAGGCCCGTGAATGTCTACTGGACCTACATCACCGCCTGGGCCTCGCCCGACGGCATCGTGCAGTTCCGCGACGACGTCTACAACCGCGACGGCCTCGGCGTGCAGAACGTGATGGCCGCCGCCCAGGCGGAAGGGCTCGACCCGGTCAACTGACCGCGCGTTTCGACCAATGCACAGCGGCCCGCCTCCGGCGGGCCGTTCGTCTTGCGGCATGCGACGGGTGCGACGCCGCTGAGCGCCCCGCGCCTGTTGGCGCCCGTCCGGCGAAGTGTTATGGACCTCTCGTGCGGGACGAGAGGACCCGCCCCAACATATCGTAGGTCATCACACGAAAGGCTCGCGCCCTGGCCGGATGCACCGTCCGAAGCCTCGGGAAGCGGGCGGCCCCCGATCGTCGGTGACCCGGACCCAGGTGACCTGAAGTCGAGGTGTAGCCATGAGCGCGAGCAACGCCGTTCCGTCCCATCTGTCCAACAGCTTCTTCTCGGCCGGACTCGCGGATAGCGATCCCGAGATCGCTCGCGCCATCGAGCTCGAGCTCGGCCGCCAGCAGAACGAGATCGAGCTCATTGCCTCCGAGAACATCGTCTCCCGCGCGGTGCTCGAGGCGCAGGGCTCGGTGATGACGAACAAGTACGCCGAGGGCTACCCGAAGCGCCGCTATTACGGCGGCTGCCAGTTCGTCGACATTGCCGAGGAGCTGGCCATCGAGCGCGCCTGCCGCCTGTTCGACTGCCGCTTCGCCAATGTGCAGCCCAACTCGGGCTCGCAGGCCAACCAGGCGGTGTTCATGGCGCTTGCGCAGCCCGGCGACGTCTTCATGGGTCTCGATCTCGCCGCGGGCGGGCACCTGACGCACGGCGCCAAGCCCAACATGTCGGGCAAGTGGTTCCGCCCCGTGCACTACACCGTGCGCCCGGACGACCATCGCGTCGACATGGACGAGGTCGAGCGCCTGGCCCACGAGCACAAGCCCAAGATCATCGTCGCCGGTGGCTCGGCCTATTCGCGCCACTGGGACTTCGCCCGCTTCCGCCAGATTGCCGATGCGGTCGGCGCCTATTTCATGGTCGACATGGCCCACTTCGCCGGCCTCGTGGCAGGCGGTGCGCATCCCTCGCCGTTCCCGCACGCCCACGTGGTGACCACGACCACGCACAAGACCTTGCGCGGCCCGCGCGGCGGCATGATTCTCACCAACGACGAGGAGCTCGCCAAGAAGATCAACGCCGCGATCTTCCCCGGTCTGCAGGGCGGCCCGCTCATGCATGTCATCGCTGCCAAGGCGGTGGCTTTCGGCGAGGCGCTGCGGCCCGAGTTCAAGCTCTACGCCCGTGCGGTGGTGGAGAACGCCAAGGTCCTCGCCGACACGATGGTCGAGCAGGGCTTTGCCGTCGTCTCCGGCGGCACGGACAACCACCTGATGCTCGTCGACATGCGCCCCAAGGGCCTCACCGGCAAGGCGGCCGAGGCGGCGCTGGGTCGTGCCCACATCACCTGCAACAAGAACGGCGTGCCCTTTGACACCGAGAAGCCGACGATCACCTCCGGCATCCGCCTCGGCACGCCGGCCTGCACCACGCGTGGCTTCGGCGTCGCCGAGTTCAAGCGCGTCGGCGAGCTCATCGGCGAGGTGCTCTCCGGGCTTGCCAAGAACGGCGAGGAGAACAACGCGGCCGTCGAGAACGCCGTGCGCGAGCAGGTTCACGAGCTGACGCGGCGGTTCCCGATCTATCCCTGAGGCCGCCACGGCCGGAGACGCGCCATGCGCTGCCCCTATTGCGGTAACCTCGACACGCAAGTGAAGGACTCGCGGCCGACGGACGACCATTCGGTCATCCGGCGCCGGCGCATCTGTCCCGACTGCGGCGGACGTTTCACCACCTTCGAGCGCGTCCAGCTGCGCGAGCTCACGGTGGTGAAGCGCTCGGGCCGGCGCGTTCCCTTCGATCGGGACAAGCTGATGCAGTCCGTCTCCATCGCGCTGCGCAAGCGCTCGGTGGACGAGGAGCGGGTGGAGCGCATGATCAACGGCATCGTGCGCCAGCTTGAAAGCTCCGGCGAGACCGAGATCCCCAGCCAGAAGATCGGCGAGCTGGTCATGGAGGGGCTGCGCAACCTCGACAGCGTGGCCTACGTCCGCTTCGCCTCGGTCTATCGCAATTTCCGAGAGGCCAAGGACTTCGAGGAGATCATCGGCGAGCTGGCCGGAGGAGAGATCGTTCCCCTGCGCCGGGAGCACGAGGAAAGTTGACCGTGCCCGAACCTGCGGCCGCGCCGGAAGCTGTCTCGGCCGCGCCGTCTGCGCGTTCCCGAGAGACGCTCGATGCACGCTTCATGGCGACGGCGCTCGCGCTCGGCGCGCGCAATCTCGGCCATGCCGCGCCCAACCCCTCCGTCGGCGCGGTGATCGTGGCGGAGACGCCCGCGGGGCCGCTCGTCGTCGGGCGCGGGGTGACGCATCCCGGCGGGCGCCCCCATGCCGAGCGCATTGCGCTCGACCGGGCAGGGGAGGCGGCGCGTGGCGCCACCATGTATGTCACGCTGGAGCCGTGCTCCCATCACGGCCGCACCTCGCCCTGTTCCGACGCCATCATCGAGGCGGGCATCGCCCGCGTCGTCTCGGCCATCGAGGATGCCGATCCGCGCGTGCGCGGCCGGGGCCACGCCAGGCTGCGCGCCGCCGGCATCGCCGTCGAGGTCGGGCTCGGCGCGCAGGAGGCGTTCCGCCAGCATCGCGGCCACTTCCTGCGCGTCACCGCCGGCCGGCCGGCCGTTCACGTCAAGCTGGCGCAGACGAGGGACGGCATCGCCGCCCGGCCGGGCACGCGCCTCATGATCACCGGCCGCGCGGCAAACAACCGGGTGCACCTGATGCGCTCCCATGCCGACGCCATCATGGTCGGCGTCGGCACCGTGCTCGCGGACGATCCGCAGCTCACGGTGCGGCTGCCGGGCATGGAGGAGCGCTCGCCCCTGCGCATCGTTGTCGACAGCGCCCTGCGCACGCCGGTTACGGCGGGGCTCGTGCAGACGGCGCGCGACAGGCCGACCTGGATCGTCGCCACGGAGAAGGCGCCCGTGGAGGCGGAGCGGGCGCTGCGCGCCGCCGGCGTCGAAGTCATGCGCGTCGCCGCCGGATCTGAGGGGCGGGTGAATCTCGCCGCCATGCTGCAGCTCTTCGGCAGTCTCGGCCTCACGCGCCTGTTGTGCGAAGGCGGGCCAGCCCTTGCGGAAGAGCTGGCGAAGGCCGATCTGGTGGACGAAGTGACGCTGATCACGGCCAGCCACGCCTACGACGGCCACGAGCCCGGCATCGCCGCGCTGGGCCCTGCGCTCGCCGCCGCCCTCGCCGGCGAGGGCTCGCTCGTGCGCTTCGGCGAGGCCGTGGCGGGCGAGGACCATCTGGCCTTTTGGGAAAGGGTGGGTTGATGTTCACCGGCATCGTGACGGATGTGGGCGAGGTGGTCGCCGTTGAGGATTTCCAGGGCACCCTGAGGCGCCTGCGCATCCATTCCTCCTACGATCCGGCCGGCATCGCCCTCGGCGCCTCAATCGCCTGCAGCGGACCGTGCCTCACCGTCGTAGCCGTGGGCCCGCGCGAGGGGGGCTGCTGGTTCGAGGTGGACTGCGCCGCCGAGACGTTGGCGCGCACCACCGTGCCGCGCTGGCAGGTGGGCACCCGCATCAACCTCGAGCGGGCGCTGAAGATCGGCGACGAGCTTGGCGGCCATATCGTCACGGGCCACGTCGACGGCATCGGCGAGATCATCGGCTGGGACGACATCACCGCGAGTGGCGCGGAGGGCGACCCCTGGGGGCCGAGCGCCCGGGTGACGGTGCGCGCGCCGCGGGCCCTTGCCCCCTTCATCGCGGAGAAGGGCTCGGTGACACTCGACGGCACGTCGCTCACCGTCAACAGCGTCACGGACGACACCTTCTCCGTGCTACTCATACCGCATACCATCGCGGTCACCACCTGGGGTGACCGCAAGGTGGGCGACGCGCTCAACCTCGAGGTCGATCTGATGGCGCGCTACGCCGCCCGCCTTGCGGAGGCGCGAGCAGCGGGCTACTGACGCGGGCGAGATTCCTGCTTCGCAGAACCTGCGGCCAGACGGCCGCGATATCCATCGCCGGGGCAGGCTTCGCCCCGCTGCACAAGACGAAAAGAACATCATGGCCGGTCCACGCCAAGCCCAACTCGATGCCACGCCCCTGCCGGGTGCACGCGTCCTCGTCGTCGAGGCGCGCTTCTATGATGAGATCGCCGACGAGCTGCTAGCGGGAGCGCAGGCCGCCATCGCGGCGGCGGGCGCCGAGAGCCATGTCATCACCGTGCCCGGCGCGCTCGAAGCCCCGGCCATGGTCGCCATCGCGCTCGATGCTGCCGAGGCTGCCGGTCGGCCCTTCGACGCGGTCGTCGTGCTGGGCTGCGTGATCCGCGGCGAAACCGGCCATTACGACATCGTGGCCGGCGAGAGCGCCCGGGCGCTGATGGACCTGGCGGTTGCGCGTCGCATCCCGCTCGGCAACGGCATCCTGACGGTCGAGAACGAGGCGCAGGCGCTGGCCCGTGCCCGTGTCTCCGAGATGAACAAGGGCGGCGGCGCGGCCGAGGCGGCGCTCGCCGTGCTGCGCCACAAGCGGGCACTGGCGGAGGCGTTTCGATGAGCCGCAGCGAGAAGCGCAGTGCCGCCCGGCTCGCCGCCGTGCAGGCACTCTACGAGATGGACATCGCCGGCACCGGCGTCATGGAAGCCGTCGCCGAGTTCGAGAACTACTGGATCGGCCGTGAGATCGAGGGCATGACCTTCCGCGCGCCGGACGTTGATCTGTTCCGCGACATCATCGCCGGCGTGGTGCGCGAGCAGAAGCTCGTCGACCGCCGCCTCAACGAGGCGCTCGCCAAGGGATGGCCGCTGAAGCGCGTCGAGGCGGTGTTGCGTGCGGTTCTGCGCGCGGGCGCCTACGAGCTCTTCTTTCGCAAGGACATCCCGGTGCGCGTCACGATCTCGGAATACGTTGACGTCGCCCGCGCCTTCTATGACGAGGACGAGCCAGGCCTCGTCAACGCCGTGCTCGACACGCTGGCGCGCAGCGTGCGGGCGGACGAGCTGACGGCGCGCCCCTGAGGCAGCCATGACGGGCTCCTCCTCCCTCGGCGAAGACGAGCTGATTGCGCGCTTCCTGGCGCCGCTGGCGGGAGAGGGGGGCTTCGGCCTCAAAGACGACACGGCGCTATTGGCCGTGCCGGACGGCGAGGAACTCGTCCTGACGGTTGATGCCGTCGTGGCCGGCGTCCATTTCCTGCCCGACGATCCGCCGGCGTCGATCGCCCGCAAGGCGCTGCGGGTGAACCTCTCGGATCTCGCCGCCAAGGGTGCCGTGCCCCGCGGCTTCCTGCTGGTCCTTGCCCTGCCTTCCGGCTGGACGGAGGGCTGGATGGCCGATTTCGCGGCTGCCCTCGGCGAGGATGCGGCAGCCTATGCCTGCCCGCTGCTCGGCGGCGATACCGTGCGCACGCCGGGGCCGCTGACGCTCTCGATCACCGCCTTCGGCACCGTGCCGCAGGGCACCATGGTGCCCCGCACCGGGGCGCGCCAGGGGGATGCCGTGCTCGTCAGCGGCACCATCGGCGATGCGGCGCTCGGCCTTGCGCTCCACACCGGCAAGGCGGGCGCCTGGGCCGATGCCCTGACGCAGGAGGAGCGCGCCTACCTCGTTGACCGCTATCTCCACCCCCGGCCGCGGACGAACCTTACCGCCGCCCTCCGGGCGAGCGCACGCGCGGCGATGGACGTGTCCGACGGCCTTGCAGGCGATTGCGCCAAGATGTTGCGCACGGCCGGGCTCGGCGGGGAGATCGACCTGTCGCTCCTGCCCCTTTCTGCCGCGGCGCGCTCTGCGCTGGGTGCAGACGAGACCCTCCTCGAAACCATCGCGACGGGGGGCGACGACTATGAAATCCTCTGCACTGTTCCCGAGAGCGGAGTTGCCGCTTTCACGGAGGCCGCCCGCCACGCCGGTACGCCGGTGACCCGCATCGGCACGGTAGGGGCGCCCGGCGGCCGGCTCGTCCTGCGTGACAAGGCGGGCGAGCGGCGGTTCACGCGGGGCTCTTACGGACACTTCTGAGGCAGTAGCGGGGGCGTAACGTGGTTGAGATCGATGACAGGCTGGCCCGGCGCAATGCGCTCGTTCTTGCGGGTGCCCAAGCGTTCGGTGCCGCAAGCCCGCCTATCGTCGTCTCGCTCGGCGGCATCGTCGGCGTATGGCTGGCACCGGACAAGGCGCTCGCGACCCTGCCGGTGAGCCTGTTCAACCTGGGCGTCGCCGCCGGGACGATCCCTGCCGCCATGCTGATGCGCCATCTCGGCCGGCGCTCGGGCTATGTCGTGGGCGCAGTCCTCGGTGCGCTCGCCGGGCTCGTCGCCGCCGCCGGCATCTATGTCGGCGCCTTCCTGGTCTTCTGCCTCGGCACGTTCCTCGCGGGCAACCACTCGTCGTTCGTGCAGAGTTACCGCTTCGCCGCAGCGGACGGGGCGAGCTTCGCCTTCCGCCCGCGGGCCATCTCCTTCGTCATGGTCGGTGGCCTGCTGGCGGCGGTCATCGGGCCGCAGGTGGCCATCCACACGCGCGATCTCTTCCCGCAGGCGCCGTTCGTCGGCAGCTTCCTCGGCCAGGCGGCACTCGCGCTCATTGCCCTGCCCATCCTTTCCCTGCTGCGACCGGTGCCGATGCCGACCGCCGCCCAGGAGGGCGGCCGTCCGCTGTGGCAGATCGTGCGGGCACCGCGCTTCATTGTGGCCGTCAGCGTCGGGACCGTCACATATGCCCTGATGAGCTTCGTGATGACCGCCGCGCCCGTTGCCATGGTCGGCTGCGGCCACACGGTGGGGGAGGCGACGCTGGGCATCCAGTGGCACGTGCTGGCCATGTTCGGGCCGAGCTTCTTCACGGGCCGGCTCATCAACCGCATCGGCCGCAGCGCCACCACCGCGCTCGGCCTCGTCCTCATCGCGTCAGCCGCAGCCGTCGCCCTGTCCGGGCTCGCGGTAGCGAACTTCTGGCTGGCGCTCGTCCTGCTCGGCGTTGGCTGGAACTTCGGCTTCATCGGCGCCACGGCCATGGTGACCGAGTGCTACCGGCCCGAGGAGCGGGCCAAGGTGCAGGCCGCGAACGACTTCCTGATGTTCGGCACGGTCGCCATCGCGTCCTTCTCATCCGGCAAGCTGCTCGACATCGGAGGCTGGGAAACGGTGAACTGGATCGTCTTTCCGCTTGTCGCGCTCGTTCTCCTGATGATCGGCGCGCAGGAAATGGCGACCCGTCTGCGTGATCGCCAGGCCTCCGCCTGAAAGCATCGAACGGTCGAAAACGTCCTCGGACAGCAAAATGCCGGGCCGCGCCACGTAAAAGGCGTTTGCTTTGGCCCGGTTTTTTTGTTCACCTCAATATGAGCCCCAAAAAACGACGAAGGCTCGGGGGGTGAGACGTCGGCCATCCGGCCGAACGGCCGGAACCTGTGCGTGCAATCCCTCCCGCTCACTAGGGACGGAAAAATGACCGCACTGCTTTTGATCATAGCCGCTGGCGCGCTTTCTATCGTCTACGGCGTCTATACCATTCAGTCTGTCATGGCGGCCGACGCAGGCAGCCAACGCATGCAGGAAATAGCGAGCGCCATCCGGGAGGGCGCACAGGCGTATCTGCGGCGCCAGTATTCGACGATCGGCGTCGTCGGCATCGTGCTTTTCGTGGCGCTCGCCTGGTATCTCGGGCTCACGGTGGCCATCGGTTTCGCGATCGGTGCGGTTCTTTCGGCCGCGGCCGGCTTCATTGGCATGAACGTCTCGGTACGCGCCAACGTGCGCACCGCGCAGGCGGCCTCCCGCTCGCTCGCGGCCGGCCTCGACCTCGCCTTCAAGGCGGGCGCTGTCACTGGCCTGCTCGTCGCCGGTCTGGCGCTGCTCGGCGTCGCCGGCTACTACACGGTGCTGACCCAGATGATGGGCCTCACCGTGGCCGACCGCACGGTGGTCGATGCCCTCGTTGCCCTGGGCTTCGGCGCCTCGCTCATCTCGATCTTCGCGCGCCTCGGCGGCGGCATTTTCACCAAGGGGGCGGACGTCGGCGGCGATCTCGTCGGCAAGGTGGAGGCGGGTATCCCGGAGGATGACCCGCGCAATCCGGCCACCATCGCGGACAACGTGGGCGACAATGTCGGCGACTGCGCCGGCATGGCGGCGGACCTCTTCGAGACCTATGCCGTCACCATCGTCGCCACCATGGTGCTCGGCGCGATCTTCTTCGCCGGCCAGCCGGTGCTCGATTCCGTGCTGATCTATCCGCTCGCCATCGGCGGCGTGTGCATCGTCACGTCCATCATCGGCACCTTCTTCGTCAAGCTCGGCGCCAACCAGTCGATCATGGGCGCCCTCTACAAGGGCTTCATCGCCACGGGCGTGCTGTCGCTCGTCGCCCTTGCCGCCGTCACCTGGCTCGTCTTCGGCGGTTTCGGCACGGCGCTGACGACCGGGGGCGGCACCGCCTTCACGTCCGGGGACCTCTTCTGGTGCGGGACGGTCGGCCTCGTTGTCACGGCCCTCATCGTCATCATAACCGAGTACTACACAGGCACCGACTACCGGCCCGTGAAGTCCATCGCCGCGGCCTCGGTCACCGGCCACGGCACCAATGTCATCCAGGGGCTCGCTGTATCGCTGGAATCAACGGCGCTGCCGGCGCTCGTCATCGTCGCCGGCATCATGACGACCTATTCCCTCGCCGGGCTCTTCGGCATCGCTGTCGCCGTCACGGCCATGCTGGCGCTCGCGGGCGTTGTCGTCGCGCTCGATGCCTTCGGCCCGGTGACGGACAACGCCGGCGGCATCGCCGAGATGGCCGGCCTGCCGGCAGAGGTGCGCAAGTCGACCGACGCGCTCGATGCCGTCGGCAACACGACGAAGGCCGTCACCAAGGGCTACGCCATCGGCTCTGCCGGCCTTGGCGCCCTGGTGCTGTTCGCGGCCTACACCTCGGACCTCGACTTCTTCATCGCCAATGCCGACCGTTTCCCCTACTTCGCGGGCGTCTCGGTCGATTTCTCGCTGTCCAACCCCTATGTCGTCGTGGGCCTGCTCTTCGGCGGCCTGCTGCCCTTCCTCTTCGGCGGCATGGGCATGACGGCGGTGGGCCGGGCCGGCGGCGCCGTGGTGGAGGAGGTGCGGCGGCAGTTCCGCGAGAAGCCGGGCATCATGGAGGGCAAGGACAGGCCGGACTACGGCCGGGCCGTTGACATGCTGACCAAGGCGGCCATCCGCGAGATGATCGTGCCCTCGCTCCTGCCGGTGCTGTCTCCGATCGTCGCCTATCTCGTCGTTCTCGTCATTGCCGGCAAGAACAACGCCTTCGCAGCCGTCGGCGCAATGCTGCTCGGCGTCATCCTCACCGGCCTCTTCGTCGCCGTCTCGATGACCTCGGGCGGCGGCGCCTGGGACAACGCCAAGAAGTACATCGAGGAAGGGCACCACGGCGGCAAGGGCTCGGATGCGCACAAAGCGGCCGTGACGGGCGATACGGTCGGCGATCCCTACAAGGACACTGCCGGCCCCGCCGTGAACCCGATGATCAAGATCACCAACATCGTGGCGCTGTTGCTGCTGGCGATCCTCGCCCACAGCTAGGCCCGCCAGGACGGGGCCTGGAGCCCGGCACGAAAAACCCCGCGGCCGGAAGGTCGCGGGGTTCTCGTTTCCCGGTGCGCCGTCAGGCGCCGAAGGGGTTGAACGACGGTCCGCCGCCGCCGCTGCCGGTCGCGCGCAGGAGCTGGCCGATGAGCGACAGCTCGGAGCCGCTCGTGGGCGTCGTGCGGGTGATGAAGTCGAAGACGACGCCGTCCTTCAGGCCGTAGTTGGCGAGCCGCTCGACCTTGAAGTTCTTGTCGAAATAGATGGCCAGAACGCGCTGGTCGACGAGCCGCGGGCGCATGAACTGCACCGGACGCTCGAACGTCTGGCTGATGTAGTAGAAGGTCTTGTTGCCGACGGTGGACACGGTGGACGGCGTGCCCATGCGCTCCAGCACCTTTTCCACGCTCATGCCTGGCTTGATCTCCGCCACGACGCGCTCGTCGATGACGTAGCCCTTGGTCAGCGTCTCGGTGGTGCTGCTGCAGGCTGCGAGCCCCATCGCCAAGGTCGCGCCGACGAGACACCGCGCCGCGATGCGTTGGAAAGAATGAGACTTTCGCAATGCCATACCGTCCACCTGTGTTATGGGACCGGGGCTCCGCCCCGGACTTGCGATGGGCCCCGCCGATGCCGTAGCGCGCACGAGGGCCTTTTGCAAGGCGTGGTGAGAAGGTTAAGAAGGTCGGCATGATCTTGTCATTTCTGCGTCGCCGGCGTCCGAGCGACGTCATCGAGGACCTCTACCAGCGGGTCGCCGGGGCGGCGCGGCAGCCTGCGCTTTATCTGGAGCTCGGCTTTCCCGACACGGCGGAGGGCCGCTTCGAGGCGCTGGCGCTGCACGTCGCCCTCATCGTGCGGCGGCTCAAGGCGCTGCCGGATCCGGCGTCCGACGCCGCGCAGGATCTCGTGGACGTCATGTTCCGCGAGCTCGACCGCGCGCTGCGCGAGCTGGGCACCAGCGACCTTGCCGTGCCCAAGCGCATGAAGGCGCTCGCAGGCGTCTTCAACGACCGCATGCGGCGCTACGCGGCCGCCCTCGAAGCCGACGACGAGCCGGAGCTGCGTCGCCTGCTCGCGCTGCGCCTGGGAGAGCCCGCCGAGCGCCATGCCGCCCTGGCCGCCTACGTGCGGGCGAGCGCTCACCATCTCGACAGCCTCAATTTCGACTCCCTGCTGCAGCAGTCGGCGCCGTTCCCGCCTGCCGCACGATTCGTCGAAAGGACATCAAAATGACCGCCGCGCCCGATGCGCTCATCTCCCGTCCCGTTGCCGTCGCCGACATTCCGGCCTCCGGCCTCGAGGTCACGGTCGAGGCGACCGAGGCCGAGCGGGCCGAGATTGCCCGACGCTTCGGCACCGGCCCCATAGACCGGCTCGTCGGCTCGTTTAGCCTGAAGGGCACGAGCGATCGCATCCTCGTGACGGGGACTGTCGAGGCCGGTCTGACGCAGACCTGCGTCGTAACGCTCGAGCCTTTCCCCAACACGCTGCGCGAGGCGGTGGAGGTCACCTTCATGTCTCCGGCGGCGCTCGAGCAGTGGCGGGCCGCCCACGAGGTGCCGGAGGAGGGCGAGCCCTCCGCCGAGGACGAGCCCGACGAGATCGTCGGCGGCACCATTGACCTCGGCATCGTCACCGCCGAGTTCTTCGCGCTCGGGCTCGATCCCTATCCGCGTAAGCCTGGTGCACAGTTCCGCTACGAGAATAGCGACGAGGAGAAAGTCTCGCCCTTCGCGGTGCTGAAGAATCTGTCCAAGCGCGAGGATCAATGAGCTGCGACGGGCATTTTCGAGTTGCGGGTGACGTGCGCTTCGCTATTGTCCGCCGTCCCTTGCACTTAAGGGAGCATTTCGGGAGTTCGGACTGAACCTATGTCGCGACCGGTCACCATCGCACTCGACGCCATGGGTGGAGACCAGGGTGCCGCTGTTGTGATTCCGGGTGCGGCCATCGCCCTCGAGCGTCGGCCGGACCTGCGCTTTGTCATCTACGGCAACGAGACGGTGGTTCAGCCGCTGCTCGAAGCCCACCCCACGCTCAAGGCTGTTTCCGAGCTGCACCACACCGACGTTGCGGTGCGCATGGACGACAAGCCCAGCCAGGCGCTGAGGGCCGGGCGCTACAAGTCGTCCATGTGGCGCGCCATAGAGGCGGTGAAGGAAAAGCGCGCCGAGGTCGCCGTTTCGGCGGGCAACACCGGCGCGCTGATGGCCATGGCGACCTTCTGCCTCAAGCGCATGGCCAATGTGGACCGGCCCGCCATCGCGGCCCTGTGGCCGACGCTGCGCGGGGAGAGCGTGGTGCTCGACGTGGGCGCCACCATCGGCGCCGATGCGCAGCATCTTGTCGATCTCGCCGTCATGGGTGCGGCCCTCGCGCGCATCGTGTTCGACATCGAGCGACCGACGGTCGGCCTCCTCAACGTCGGCGTCGAGGAGATCAAGGGCAACGAGGCGGTGAAGGAGGCGGGCAAGCGCCTGCGCGAGGCCGACATCCCGTTCGTCGACTACCGTGGCTTCGTCGAGGGCGACGACCTCGGCAAGGGGACCGTCGACGTGGTGGTGACGGAGGGGTTCTCCGGCAACATAGCCCTCAAGACGGCGGAAGGCACGGCCAAGCAGATCGCCCACTACCTGCGCGCCGCCATGGGCCGCACGCTGATGGCGCGCATCGGCTATCTATTCGCCAAGGGGGCCTTCGACGCGCTGAAGGAAAAGATGGATCCGCGCCGCTCCAACGGCGGGGTTTTCCTGGGACTCGATGGCGTCGTCATCAAGAGCCATGGCGGCACCGATGCCCTCGGCTTTGCAAGTGCCGTCGAACTCGCTTACGACATGGCGCGCCATTCGCTCGCCGACACCATCCGCGAGACGATTGCGCAGGTGCATCCCTCGGCGGTGGCCGAGGCTTGAGGAGTTCTCACAAAGTGTCCCGAATCCGGTCGGTCGTCCGCGGTTGCGGCTCCTATCTTCCCGAACGCGTTCTGACCAATGCCGAACTCGCCGGGATGGTCGATACCTCGGACGAGTGGATCGTGCAGCGCACGGGCATCCGCGAGCGGCGCATCGCCGCGGAGGGCGAGACGACATCCTCGCTCGGCCTCGCCGCAGCGAAGGCCGCGCTCGAGGATGCCGGCCTCACGCCCGCCGACATCGATCTAATCGTCTGTGCCACATCGACGCCGGACTATACCTTCCCGGCGACGGCCACACAGATCCAGTCGGCGCTCGGCATGACCCATGGCGCCGCCTTCGACCTGCAGGCGGTCTGCTCGGGCTTTATCTTCGGCCTCGCCACGGCCGACAAGTTCCTGACATCGGGCTCGCACCGGCGCGCTCTCGTCATCGGCGCCGAGACCTTCTCGCACATCATCGACTGGCAGGATCGCACCACCTGCGTGCTCTTCGGCGACGGCGCCGGCGCCGTCGTTCTCGAGGCCATGGAAGGCACGGGGACGATCGCCGACCGCGGCGTGCTCACCTCGCACCTGCGCTCCGACGGCCGCCACCGCGAGAAGCTCTATGTGGACGGCGGGCCCGGCACCAACCGCAAGGTCGGCCACCTGCGCATGGAGGGGCGTGAGGTCTTCCGCCATGCCGTGGGCATGATCACGGACGTGATCTCGGACGCCTTCGCGGCGACGGGCACGACCGCCGAGGATCTCGACTGGTTCGTGCCCCACCAGGCCAACCGGCGCATCATCGACGCCAGCGCTCACAAGCTCGGCATCGCACCCGAGAAGGTGGTTGTGACGGTGGATCGGCACGGCAACACCTCCGCCGCGTCGATCCCGCTGGCGCTCGCCGAGGCCAAGGCGGACGGGCGCATCAAGGAGGGCGACCTCGTCATGCTCGAGGCCATGGGCGGCGGTTTCACCTGGGGCAGCGTGCTCGTTCGCTGGTAGCGGCGGGCGCCGACTGGCAGATCGGGAAATGCGTTTCCGTGCACGTCCTTCGGCAAACGAATGGGCGAATGCACCATTGACCGCGCCTCCTGCTGCCAATACCTTGCAAATTCATATAGATAATCCTGTTTTCTGAATCGGGGCGGGAAGGTGGTCATGGCCGGTCGCACGGTAACGCGCGCAGATCTCTGCGAGGCGGTCTATCAGAAGGTGGGACTATCCCGCACGGAATCAGCATCTCTCGTCGAGATGGTGCTCTCAGAAATCTGTAACTGCCTGGCGAACGGCGAGACCGTGAAGCTGTCCTCGTTCGGCTCCTTCGTGGTGCGCGACAAGGGGCAGCGCATCGGCCGCAACCCGAAGACGGGTGTCGAGGTGCCGATCGAGCCGCGCCGGGTCATGGTGTTCAAGCCCTCGAACGTGTTGCGTGCGCGCATCAACGGCCAGCGCAGCGAGGGCGAGGAGTAATCGAAGCCACCGCGCCGGGAGCGAGTGGCTTTGCGTGCGGCAGGCGTCGCCGGCCCAGACGGGCAGGTGGTGCCGCAAGTGAGTAGGGGCCTGTTGTGGACAAGGGGCCGGACGCATTCCGGACGATCAGCGAGGTGGCGGAAGACCTCGAGCTGCCACAGCATGTGCTGCGTTTCTGGGAAACGCGCTTTCCGCAGATCAAGCCGCTGAAGCGCGGCGGCGGCCGGCGCTACTACCGGCCGGACGATGTCGACCTCCTGCGCGGCATCCGCCATCTCCTCTACGGCGAGGGATATACCATCAAGGGCGTCCAGCGCATCCTGAAGGAGGAGGGGGTGCGCTACGTGGAGAACGTCTGGCGCCAGAACGCTCCGGCGCCTGCGCGCTCGGAACGGAGCGAGAGGCAGGAAGAGGCACCGCGCGACTTCGACGAGAAACGCCATTTCAATGTGCGCGACGTCCACACTCCGCCGGAGGACAATCCCTTCCTCTTCGATGAAGGCGCGCTGCAACAGGCGAAGGCGCCCGCAGCCGTCTCGTGCGGCCCGGACGCAGAGTCTGCCTCAGCCACCCCGGAGCCTGCCGGGCCTTCCGGACTGACGGCAGCGCAGGTGCGCGCCCTGCAGGCCGTGCTGGCGGAACTGGCGGAATGTCGGCGCCTGCTCGATGCCGCCCGCAAGGGGCCCGAGAGCGACGACTGAGACCTTGGCCCGTCAGCTCAGGTAGCCGAGCAGCCACAGGACGATGATGATCGGCAGCGGGATGCCGATGATCCAGAGCAGTGCACCGCGCATCATGGGGATTCTCCATCTCGTTGTCTGGTCCGAGAGGAAAGCCGGCGCGCGCGGGATTTGTTCCTGAGGGGCTTGGGTCGTCGTTTCCGACGAAGCAAGGGCAAGCGAGACAGAAGCTGTTTGCGTCTGCCGCGTTGCCTTGTCGGGATGCTGGCCGGGGCTACGCACCCTGTTCTCTCAGGAGCGTCTCCATCCGCGGCTAGCTCGTCACGCCCGTCGCCCGGTATTCAAACGGATGATGTCCCGGGGCGTGGTGTAGCAGGATAGCGGCGGTCACCAGTGTTTTTCCGGTAGGGTCGGGTTGTTCAAGCTCAACCTGATGGAAAGTC
>NZ_JACHEH010000008.1 GCF_014201415.1 Chelatococcus composti | reverse complement strand
TACGACATCGCTGGAAAAGGCATCGCAAACATCGGTGCCACACGCGCCGCCTTCGAACTCGCCGCAAAAATCGCTCGCAAACGCCTCAAGGAGGCCAATGACGGGGCGATGAAGGCGGCCAGCTGAACACCCGCCGGATCTGCGGCGGCCCCTCGAGAGAAAGTCAGGAGGAAACGATGCTGATGAAAAAGGCGCTGACGGCTGCGACGGCCCTCGTCGCGGCGCTTGGCATTTCTGCGGCCGAGGCCGCCTGGAAGCCGACGAAACCCGTCGAGTTCGTGGTCTCGTCCGGCCCCGGCGGCGGCACGGACCAGTTCGCCCGCACCGTGCAGTCCATCATCACCAAATACAACCTGCTCGACCAGCCGATCGTCGTCGTCAACAAGGGTGGCGGCAGCGGCGCCGAAGGCTTCGTCTACGGCAAGACCGCCGAGGGCGAGCCGCACAAGGTCATCTTCGGCACCAACAACGAGTGGCTGCTGCCCCTCGTCGCCAAGCTCGCCTACAAGCCCGAGGACCTGACCCCCGTCGCCGTGATGGCCGTCGACGAGTTCCTCCTCTGGGTGACGGGCGACTCGCCGTACCAGGATGCCAAGAGTTTCATCGAGGCGGCCAAGGCCGAACCTGGCAAGATCAAGATCGGCGGCAGCCAGTCGAAGGATACGGACCACATCCTCGTCAAGCAGATCGAGCGCGCCGCTGGCATCAAGGTCATCTACGTGCCCTTCAAGAGCGGTGGCGAGGCGGCGACCCAGCTTGCCGGCGGCCACGTCGACGCCAACACGAACAACCCCTCCGAGAATATCGGCCAGTGGAAGGCCGGCGGCGTGCGTCCGCTTTGCGTCTTCGCGCCCGAGCGCATGGCCAAGGGCGAGCCGGTGGTGGACGGCAAGGGCTGGGCTGACATCCCGACCTGCAAGGAAGCCGGCATCCCGATCGAGCACTATCAGATGCCGCGCACGGTCTTCCTGCCGGGCGGCGTGAGCCAGGATGCCGTCGACTTCTACGTCGAGCTGCTGAAGCAGGTGCGCGAGAAGCCCGAGTGGCAGGAGTACATCACGCGCACGTCGCAGTCGAACCGCTTCTTTGTCGGCGAGGATCTGCATACCTTCATCAAGAACAACGAAGATGAGGGCCGCGCGGTCATCACCGCCGAGGGCTGGCTTGTGAAGTAAGGCGTTAAAGAGCGCCGCCGATTTGGGCGGGGCGAGGCGTGGGGGGCTCCCGGCTCCTGCACGTTTCGCCCCGCTCACCCTTCCCCTCCCCGGAAGGAAAGAGTTCCGTCGTTCGCTGGATCGGCCGTGCTCAAGGCAAGCCAATCGTAGAGGAAAGCCATGTCGACGAACGAAAGAAGCCTCATCTCCCGCTTCGCCATGGAGGTCGTGACCGGCTGCATCGCGCTCCTGGCCGGCATCGTCGTCGTTCTGGGCGCGCTGGAATACGAGATCGGGTGGGACGAGGCCGGGCCGCAGCCCGGCTATTTCCCGTTTTATGTGGGGCTCATCATCATCGTCGCGAGCCTCGGCGTGCTCGTGCAGGGCTTCCTCAACCGCAGCCGCACGACGGGCGAGGCCTTCCTCACGCGCGAGGGCTTCAAGCGGGTGATGGCCTTCTTCCTGCCGCTCGCCGCCTTCACCGCGGGTTCCTACGTCCTCGGTCTTTACGTCGGCACCTTCGTCTATCTCGCCGGCGTCATGATCTTCCAGGGCGGCTACCGCTGGCCATTCGCGCTCACGGTCGCCGGCGGGATCACGGTCTTCTTCTTCGTGCTGTTCGAGCGTTGGTTCCAGGTACCGCTGCTCAAGGGGCCGCTCGAAGCCTTTCTCGGCATCTACTGACCTCACCATCGCACAAGAAGCCGCCCCCAGCGGCCAGCAGGGAGAAAACGGGTGGATAACATCGCGTCCCTCATGCATGGCTTCAGCGTCGCGCTGACCATGCACCATGTGCTCCTGATGATGCTTGGCGTGCTGCTCGGCATCCTCGTCGGCGTGCTGCCGGGCCTCGGCGCACCCAACGGCGTCACGCTGCTGATGCCGCTCACCTTCTCGATGGATCCGATCTCGGCCATCATCCTCCTGACGAGCATGTACTGGGGTGCGCTGTTCGGCGGCTCCACGACCTCGATCCTGTTCAACATACCGGGCGAACCCTCCTCGGTGGCGACCACCTTCGACGGCCACCCCATGGCCAAGCAGGGGCGCGCCACGGAGGCTCTGACCTACGCCTTCCTCTCCGCCGGCTTCGGCGCCCTCGCCGGCGTCGTGCTGATCACCCTGCTGTCGGGCTGGGTTGCGAAGTTCGCCCTGCGCTTCTCCTCGCCCGAGTTCTTCGCGGTCTACTTCCTCGCCTTCGCCTCCTTCATCGGCCTCGGCGGCGCCTCCCCCTTCAAGACCGTCATCTCGATCATGCTCGGCTTCGCCTTCACCGCGGTCGGCATGGACACGGTGTCGGGCAACGTGCGCCTCACCTACGGCTTCGACGAGCTCCTTCGCGGCATCAGCTTCCTCGTCGCGGTCATCGGCCTGTTCGGCATCGGCGAGCTCCTCCTGACCATGGAGGAGGGGCTGCGCTTCGAGGGGGTCAAGGCACGCGTGTCGCCGCGCAAGGTGTTTGAGACGCTGCTGACGCTGCCGCGCTACTGGGTTACGCTGCTGCGCTCGGCGCTGATCGGCTGCTGGATGGGCATCACCCCCGGCGGGCCGACGGCCGCCTCCTTCATGAGCTACGGCCTCGCCAAGCGCTTCGCGCGCCGTCCCGAGGGCTTCGGCCAGGGCCGGGAAGAGGGCGTCATCGCGCCCGAGACAGCGGACCACGCCGCAGGCTCCAGCGCCATCCTGCCCATGCTCGCCCTCGGCATCCCCGGCTCGGCCACGGCCGCCGTGATGATGGGCGGCCTGATGATCTGGGGTCTGACACCCGGCCCGATGCTCTTCATCGAGCAGAAGGACTTCGTCTGGGGCCTCATCGCCTCGATGTACCTCGGCAATGTCGTCGCCGTGGTGCTTGTGCTCGCCACCGTGCCGCTGTTCGCCTCTATCCTGCGCGTGCCCTTCGCCATCATCGGGCCGCTCATCCTCGTCATCTGCGTGAGCGGCGCCTACACGGTGGATTCGGCGGCCTTCGACCTGTGGATGGTCCTGATTTTCGGCGTGCTGGGCTATGTCTTCAAGAAGCTTGACTACCCGATCGCGCCGATGGTGCTTGCCATGGTGCTCGGCGACAAGGCGGAGGACGCCTTCCGCCAGTCGGTGATCATGTCTGGCGGCGACCTGTCCGTCTTCTGGTCGAACAGCCTGGTCTCCTCGATCATGAGCCTCGGCATCCTGCTGCTGGCGTGGCCCCTGTTGACGCGGATCTTCCGGCTCCTGCGGCCTGGCCGCAGCACCGGGACAACGACCGCCTGATCTTCTTCCTCCCAGACGGCGGCGCTTGCGCCGCCTCACTTTCCGCCCCGGGGCCGTTGGCCCCGGGGATTTTCTTTTTGCGCTCAGGCCGCGGCCGAGGCCCCGAAGAAGGCCGCATCCTGCGAGCGGCGCAGGGCGAGGAGCACCGAGCCCTCAGGCACCTCGATGTCGGCCATGGTGATGAGCTCTCCCTGCCGGACATCGCGCACCAGGCGCTGGTTGGCGGCAAGATAGAACGGCGCCGGGGCCGTGTCCGACAGCGGCGCGGCCGGGCGCAGCTCGGCCGTCGCCCCGTCTATGGTGTGGTGGTGGCCGCCCATGACGAGCACCGAGCCGGCCGGCAAGTCGCGCTGCGCACGCGCGACGAGGTCGTAGCGCGGCTTCGGCACCGCGGCCCCGGTAGAAGCGCCATGGATGGCCGCCTCGAGAACGCTGGTGGCCGCCTCGAGGCCGAGCAGGTGGCGCGGCAGCAGGATGGTGGCGTGGTTGCCGGTGCGGCTCACGAGATGCCCCTTCTCGGCAAGGATGCGCCACGTCTCCTCGTTGGTGCAGCGCACGACGACGAAGACGCCGCCGGCCGCGCTGATCTCCCCTGCGCCGCGCAGACAGTGGAACACGTCAAGCCGCCCGGTGCCCGCGAGCAGCCCGCCGTCCTCGGCCGGGCACAGCAGCGAGGCGACCTCGTCGATACGGGCGATGGGCGCGTGCAGGTCCGGCCGGTCGAAGGTGAGGTCCGTCGCATTGGCGACGAGAAGCAGCTCACACAGGTCCGGCACCGCGCGCTGCGGCAGCGCCGCAGCGGCGCAAGACCGGGCAGCCACCCGCTCGACCGCCGGGGCATCGCCCAGCCGGCCGAGGCCGGCGAAGCCGGGCACCGCCACCGTGCGGCCGTTGCTGGTGATGGAACTTTCCGCCTCGTCGAGCACGAAGTCATATTCGCTGGACTTGCCGGCCGCGATGATCTCGAAGCCCAGCACCTCGGCCCAGGTGATGAGGCCGATCAGCAGGCTCGGCTGGTCGCCGTCCACGGGCGTGACGACGACGCCCTTCTCGCGCGCGCGGCGGGCGAGCTCGGGGCCAACGACGCTGTCCACCTCCTTGGAGACCATCACCACATGCCGGCCGGCTGCAATCGCGAGATCGCCGTGGCGGGCACCGGCCTCCGGATGGCCCGTCGCCTCGATGACGACGTCGATCGGCAGGCCGACCACGTGCGCGAGGTCGCCGGCGGCGATGAAGTCACCCGCCTGCCAAGCCGCGGCCGCCTCCTCGGCGCTCGCGCACTGGCGGATGCGCTCGGCCGGAACGCCGACCGCGCGCAGCGCCGCGGCCGCCGTCGCGGCATCGACATCGACGGCGACGCGCGCGTTCATGGCCTTCATGTGCTGGGCCTGCAGAAGGAAGCTGCGGCCGAAGCTGCCGGTGCCGACGATGGCCGTCTCCACCGGAGGGCGCTCGGTGGCAAAATAGCGATGGTAGTTCATGAGTGTCCCTGGCGTTCCTGTCACTACGGAATCCGGGCGGGCCGCAAGGCCGCGCGCGGTGGACATGATGGCAAATTGCATGCAATATGACCATCTATATTCTCCGGTCTCGCGTGATCAGCGCCATTGCAGGCCATTGTGCATTCAATCCATAAGAGGGAGGCGGACGTGCAGGCTGTGAGCCGCGGCCGACTGACGCCCGCCGTCGTCGAGAAGATCCGCGACATGATCGTCGGCGGCGACCTGCCGGCGGGCGAGCGCATCGGCGAGCGCGCCCTGATGGAACGCCTCGGTGTCACCCGCACGCCGCTGCGCGAGGCCTTCAAGGTCCTGGCGGCTGAGGGGCTCGTCGAGATCGTGCCGAACCGCGGCGCGCTGGTGGTGCAGCTGTCGCTCGAGGATGTCGATGCGGCGATAGAGGTGCTTGTTGGCCTCGAGATGACGGCTGCTCCCCTCGCCTGCGCGCGGGCGACGGAGGAGGAGATTGTGGCCATCGCCGCCCTGCACGCACGCATGGTGGAGGCGCACCGTGCGGGCGACTTGATGGGCTATTTCCGCCTCAACCAGGCGATCCACGAGAGCATCGTGGAGGCGGCCCACAACAGCGCCCTGTCACGCCTCTATCGCGGCGAGAGCGCGCGCATCAGGCGCTATCGCTACACGGGTAACCTCGACCCGGCCCGATGGGCGCGGGCACTGCAGGAGCACGCCCAGATTCTCGACGCGCTCCAGCAGCGCGCCGGTGTGCTGCTGAGTGAATTGCTCCGCCTGCATCACCTCGCCGGCTGGCGTGTCACGCGCGCGATGCTGGCCGACAGCACGGCCGGCGAGCCGAAAGCGCCGCGCCGCCCGCGGGCAAAGGAAAACCCCGCCTAGGCGGGGTTCTCAGGCATCAAGCCTCAGTAATAGGGCGAGATACACTGCTGGCGCGGCCCCTCATAGGGCTGGAAGGTATTGTCCGACACACGGTAGGAGCGGTAGCGGTCGTAGCACCAGCGCACGTGCGCGTCGCTGAGGCGCGCCCTGCGATAGACCGGCGGGGGCGGCGGCGCTGCGGCCTGGCTCGCGATGATGCCGCCGATGATAGCGCCCGTCGCAAAAGCCGCCGGCGGGAACCACCAGCCGTTGTAGTAGCGCCAGCCCTGCCGCGCGCGGGGAAAGCCGCGGTAGCCATTGTAGTAGTAGAACCCGCGGTGATGGTAGAAGCCGCGATGCGGCCGGTAGTGATACTGCACGGACTCGATCATGTTGCCGGCCGGCGCCACTTGCTCCATCCGCAGCGGCATCGCCTGCGCCGCGGTGCCGCTCGCGCCGATGGCCGCCAGCGCCAAGGCCGCTGCACCTGCTATTGAAGACAACAGCCTCATCGTTTTGATCCTCCGTTCCTAGATTCCCGGCCAGTTTGCAGCCAATCCGCTGAACCGATCCTGAATATATAATTAAATAATTGTAATGTTCTCGCCGCCGACCCAAGCAACCGTCGGGCGACGGCGAGGCTGCATGTCCCGCCTGCCGGCACAACTGTCCTCTCACAACCGTTCAGCGGCCAGAACATCGCTCTTCACCGCCAATCGGCCCGTTGACATCCCCGCGAGCCCGGCCAAGCTGCGAAACCTGCAACCGGCGGGAGCCAGTCCATGTCCGAAGAGGTGACCTTCTACTACAACCCGCGTTCGCGCGCGGTCATCGTCCACTGGATGCTGGAGGAGGTCGGCGCGCCCTACCGCATCGTCACGCTCGACATGGAGAAGGGGCAACACAAGGCGCCCGATTTTCTGGCCATCAACCCTATGGGCAAGCTGCCGGCCATCGTGCATCACGGGGTCGTGGTGACGGAGACGCCGGCCATCATCGCCTATCTCGCTGACGCCTTTCCGGCTGCCGGGCTCGCGCCGGCGCCCGGCGAGCCGGCCCGCGGTGCCTACTATCGCTGGCTTTTCTTCGGGGCCGGCTGCTACGAGCCCGCCGCGCTCGAGGTCGTTCTCGGGCGGGCGCCCCTCGAGGGCCGGCACAGGGCCATGGCCGGCTGGGGCTGTCACGCGGATGTTCTCGCCACCCTGAAAGCGGCGCTCACGCCCGGCGCCTTCCTCCTCGGCGACCGCTTCACGGCCGCCGATCTCTACATCGGCTCGGAACTCGTCTGGGGCATGATGATGAACGTGCCCGGCCTCAAGGACGAGCCGGTGTTCGACGCCTATGTGGCGCGCCTGCGCGAGCGCCCGGCCTTCCGCCGCAGCATTGGCGCGAGCTGACCGGTGCAGCCCGACGGCCACCGCCCGTCAGGCCGCATCGTGCAAGATGAGGAGGCCGGGAAGCACGGCGCCGCCAAAGGCGTCGGGCTCCTCCGCCACCGCGGGCCAGGCAAGTGCGCCACCCGGCCGGCGGCATCCTCCGTCATCTCTCGCACGGCGGCCGTCACGGCTTCGCCTCCCGGGCGAGCAGCGCACGCTTGCGTTCGACGCCCCAGCGATAGCCGGAAAGGTCGCCATCACGGCGCACTACCCGGTGGCAGGGCACGGCGACGGCCAGGCTGTTGGCGGCACAGGCATTGGCCACAGCTCGCACGGCCTGCGGCCGGCCGATGCGCCGGGCGAGCTCCGCGTAGCTCACAGTGCAGCCCGGCGGGATCTCCCGCAGCGCCTGCCAGACGCGTTGCTGGAAGGCCGTTCCGCGCAGGTCGAGCGGCAGGTTGAGCCCGCGCGAGGGCTGGTCGACCAGCCCGACAACCTGGGCGACGAGGTCGGCGAAGGCCGGATCATCGCCGACGAGACGGGCGCGCGGGAAGCGGTCCTGCAGGTCGCGCGCCAACGCCTCCGGGTCGTCGCCGAGGGCGATGGCGCATACCCCCTTGTCGCTCGCGGCAACGAGCACGGCGCCCAGCGAGGACTGGCCAATGGTGAAACGGATCCGCGCATCCTCGCCGCCCCGCCGGTAGGCCGTCGGCGTCATGCCGAGCATCGCCTTCGACGCCGCATAGAAGCGGCTGCTGGAGTTGAAGCCGGCCCCGTAGATGGCCTCGGTTACGGTGACGTCTGCCTGCGCCAGCTCCTCGCGCAGGCGCCGCGCGCGCCGGGCCGAGGCATAAGCCCGCGGGGTGATGCCCGTCACGGCCCGGAAGACGCGGTGGAAATGGAAAGGGCTGAGCCCGGCCGCCGCGGCAAGCGCCGCAAGGTCCGGTATCTCCTCGGCCTCGTCGATCATGCGGCACGCGCGTGCCACGGCCTCAGCATGGCGGCTTGCCGCCGGCGCCCTCGCCTGGTCCGGCCGGCAGCGCCGGCATGGCCGGTAGCCCGCAGCCTCGGCTGCCGCGCAAGTGTCGTAGAAGGTGACGTTCTCGCGCCGCCCGCGCCGCGAGGGGCAGGTGGGCCGACAGTAGACGCCGGTCGTCCGCACCGCGTAGACGAAGCGCCCGTCGCTCGCCGCGTCCCTGTCGAGCACCGCCTGCCAGCGGGCATCGTCCGTCGTGTCCGTTCTCGTGATGACGTTCATGGGATCCGACCTTTCCTGAAACGTCATCCCATCTATCGCGCAAGGCGTCGCCCGGCACTCCGCTGCTTGCTGCCGAATTGGGGCCTCGGGAACCGGCCGAGGATAGGGCGGCCGCCGGCCGCGGTCACGCCCGGTCTGCCCCGCGAACGGCTGGCGGTATTCTTTCAAGTTCTGTTGTAAAATTCGTGGCCTTCCCCGCGGTGACGCGGTATCGGCATTGTTCCTGCCACCAGCCCGCCGAGGCATGGCCGTGCTTGATCTCGTGACCGCCCTCGTCCTGTGGTCGTCCGCCACCGCCACCGTTGCCGTTGTGCTTCTGGTCGTCTGGTGGCGCAACCGGACGTTCACGGCGAGCCTCTGGTGGGCGGGCGCCTTCGCTCTGATGTCCGCCGGCAGGCTGCTGCTGGCCCTGCGCGGACACGTGCCGGACGTCTGGGCCATCGAGATGGCGATGGCGCTGACACTCATCGGCTTCGCCCTGTCTCTGACGGGCTTCGCGGAGCTCGACCGGCTGCCGCGGCGCCCGTGGTTCCTGCTGCCGCTCGCCTTGTGGGTCGTCGGCTGCTTCACCCCGTTCTTCGCCGCCAGTGGCAGCTTTCGCATCGCGCTGGCGCACGGCGCGACCACACTCGGCTATTTCCTGCACGTTGTGGCTCTGCGGCGGACGGAGAGGCGCTCGCCGGCGCGGCTGTGGCTCTACCGGATTTTCTGGTTCGCGGCCGGCCTCAACTTCGTCTCGCTGGTCTTGGCCATCGTCTTCCCGCCGGTCGACTTCTTCTCCTATCGCTTCGCCGCGGTGGCGCTCGTCTCCGGCTTCGCCGCACTGGTGGGTGCAGTCATCGCCGGCTCTCGCCTGCTGCTCGAGGAGACCGAGCAGGGCCTGCGCCAGCTCGTCGAGACCGACCCGCTGACGGGGGCGCTGAACCGGCGCGGCCTGGCGCGGTGTTTCGACGCCATGGTGGCGAGCGGCCGGCGCGCGCCACCGCTGATGGCGATGCTTGTCTTCGACCTCGACCACTTCAAGCTCGTCAACGACAGGCACGGCCACCAGGCTGGCGACCTGGCGCTTGCCCACTTCGCGCGGATTGCGAGCGCCTGCCTGCGGGACGGCGATGCCTTCGCACGCCTCGGCGGCGAGGAATTCGCGGTCTGCCTGCCGGTTTCGGCCCCGGCCGAGGCCCTGGCCATCGCCGAGCGTATCCAGCACACCCTGCGCGCGACGCCGCTCAACGTCGCGGGCCGCACCATCAGGATCACCGCCAGCATCGGCGTGAGCACCCGGCCGCGGTTTTCCGCCACGCTCGAGGAACTTATCGCCGCCAGCGACCGCGCCCTCTACGCCGCCAAGGCCCGCGGCCGCGACTGCATCATGACGGACGGCAGCCCGCTCGACGCCGCCGAACGACGCCTGCGCCAGCATGGCCAGGGCGCGTCTCTGGGCTAGCCTCGTCCGACGGCCGGAGCCCGGGCATGCGCAGCATCCCCCCCGCTTTTCTTGCGCCGCGCTGCCTTATAGGTTGGTGTCCTTGCCCCGCAAGCGATGCGTGCATGCCAGGAAGACCGAGCCTCTTGATGCTGTCGCCGTCCGTCACGGAGTCGCGCTCGTGATCGACCCCAGTACCCAGGTGGTGCTCGAGCTCGTGGCCGAGTTGCGGCTTCTCGTCGATGCCGTGCCGGTCGACCTGCGAGGGGTCCTCGGCAGGACGATGAACACGCTGCTCACGCTGGTCGAGGAACGGGACAAGATGGCCGCCGCCGTTGACGAACTGGCGACCGAGAACAAGGCGGTCGAGGTGGCGCTGCGCACGCTGGTCGACCATCTCGGCCCGATGGATGACGAGCCGTGAGCGGACAGGAATTGCTCCCCCTCTGGCCTGATGCGGACCAGCGCCTCGACAGCGCCCGTCGGGCCGTCGTCGTGCTTCTGGACATGGCCGGCTTCCGGGACGCACCGAAGGACAGCGAACTGCGCCGGCAGGCTGAGGCCCTGCTCGACATGCTGTCGTACCCCGGCAAGCCTGTCCCCTCCGAGCCGTGGACCTTCGGCCTGCCGCTGCCGAAGAAGGAAAAGCAGCGGCGTGGCAGGCGCCCGAAGCGCGCACCGGATCTTTTCGTGTGGGAGCGGCGTAACAGGCCGCAAGACTAGAACGCCGCCGGCAAGGGGGCGAACCGGTCACACGCCGATCCTACGCGGGTGATATCCGCAGCAAGTGTCGATGAATGTCCGTGGCGATCGATTGGCGGGAGCCGCGAACCTGAGGAGGCGCCACACCGCGCACCGCGTATCAGCTATCCAATGTTCCTGAGGACGGAGAGTGGTACAGCTGCCCCGGCTTGAACGGGGGACCTCCTGATCCACAATCAGGCGCTCTAACCAACTGAGCTACAGCTGCACACTCCGGGTGCCGCGGGCTCCGCAGCCAGCGGGAAACTAGGCGCATCGCTCCGCGATTTCAAGCCCCTTCGCTGCACCGCAAAGGGGCTGTTGAAAGAGGCCGCGCAGGAGGGCCGCAGGCGTTGCCCCGCCTCGCAAACGAGGCTCAGCGCGCCGGTCGCGCGCCGTCGTCCCTGCCCCAGGCGCCGATGATGCGGCGCATGGGAGCGAGCGACGTTTCGGCAACACGTCCGGTCGTCTCGGCAATGTCCTTGAGATGTGAGGACGTGCGCTCGTAGCCCTCGCGCAAACCCTTCGTCTGCAACTGCACGGCCTGCGAGAGCGAGTTCACGCCGAGCAGCTGCCGCCACAGGCTGAAGGCAGCATCGGTCTGCGCGCGCACGAGGTCCAGCACTTTGCCATTGATCTCCGCAACGCCCTTGGATGCGATGCCGGCGCTTTCGGCGAGGCCGCCCTGCAGCTCCTCGAGCGACTTGCGGATGGTCGCATAGCCTTCGCGCGCCTGGTCAAGACCGACCCGCGTCAGCACCTCGATGCCCGATGCCGTCTTCCGCTCGTCAATGGCGGCTTCCACCTGCCGCGCCGCCTTGGCACCGCGGTCGAGCGCCTCGGCCACTGTATGCGCCACCACACGCGCTGTCCGGGCGACGGAGGGGCGGTCTTCCGGCGCGGCCTTCGTGGCCGGGGAAGCAACGGCAGATGCAGGCCTGGCGACAGGCCGAGCCGAAGCGGGGGACGCCCTGCGGGCGGCGGAAGCCACGCGCCCGCGCACGGCACGCGGCGCCGTCGCCGCAGGCTTGGCGGGCTCTGCGGGCTTGGCCGGCCCCGGCGCCCCCGCGGCCTTCGCAGCCTTGGATGCCGGCGCCTTGGACGCAGAGGTGCGCTTGGGCGAGGCCGCCTGCTTGGGCGAAGCCGGCTTCGGAGCAGCCTCGACCTTGGGCGATGCGGCCGGGCCACCCTCCTTCACGGCCGGCTTCGGCGCCGGCCCGGCGGCGGCGGGCGCCGGGAGGGCGGCCGCCTCAGCACGCGCCTTCTCCCCCGTGTCCGTGCCGGCACTGGCCGCAGGCGCCGCCGCAACCGGGGCAGGCGCGGGCGGCGCGGACGCAACGGGCTCGGCGGGCTTGGCTGCAGGGGTCGCGACGGGAGAAGCGGCAAGCGCCGGCTTCTGCGCCGGGACATCCTTGTCCTGCGGACCCTGACCCGGCGGCGATGCCTCGTTCGACTTCGCTGTGGCCATGGTCGATCTCCTTCACATGTTGCGCACGGCTCAGCCCTTGCGCTTGGTCGCTCCGCCGACGGCCTTCTCCGCAGCGGAGCTGAATTCCTTCATCTGTTCCTGCAGGGATGCGAGCTGCTTCTGCAGGTAGTCGGCCTGCAGCTGCATGGCCTCCTGCATGTCCTTGGCGCGCACCAGCTTCTGCGCCAGGTCGAACGCGGCGGCGATGTTCTGCTCTGCGAAGGCCAGGGTCCGGTGCGTCAGATCCTGCGTGCTTGCCTGGACCGTCGTGGCCGATCCCTCGAAGGCGCTCACCGCCTTCTGGGCGGCGGCAATAAACCCGTCGAACGCCTTGCGCGCCTGCTCGACGCTGCGCTCCGCGAAATCGCGCATCTCGGCGGGAATTTCGTATTTCGGCAGATCCTTGGCGTCCATGGAAACCTCCTCGGGTTTATGCCGCCTGGGAGAGGACGGTGTTGTTGCGTCGCAATATAACATTGTGCGGCGCAAACTCAACCCGCGCCGTGCCCGCCGCGCCGTTAACGCTACTGCGAGGTCGCAGGGCAAGACAGCAAGGCCTTTCGTGACCTCGCCCGCGGATGCCTATATTAAGTCTTCGTTAGGCATTGGCCATATCAAGCTGGTGACGCGAGCAGGAGCGAACCGACAGGCATGAAGCGGACCGCACCCGAGGCTGGAGCGACGCTCGCCACGCTGCGGCACGATGCGATCTTCGGACCGCTCGTCGCTGCAGGGGGCGCGTTCGCGCTCGTTGACGCTCAGGGCGAGGTGCTCGAGGCATCCCCGGGCGGCAGGCGCCTCGTTGCCGCGTGGCTCGCGGCCGGCGGCGCCCCCCAGCTCGCGCGCCTCGCGGGCGGCCTTGCGCCGCGGGAGGGCATGCGGCTCGAGCGCGTGCGGCTCGCCCTCGGCTCGCGTATCCTCGCCGTCACGCTCGCCTGCCGCCGCATCGACGACGGCGGAACGCTCATTGTCGCCGCGACGCAGCCGCTGCCAGCGGCGCTCCCCGGCGCGGTCGAGGCTCCCGCCTCTGCGCCGCCGCAGCCGGCATCCGAGCCCCCTAAACCTGTGCCGGACGATGCGGACCCGGCGACGCGCCTGCGCGCCCTTGCCGGCCGGCGCACCACCGTCCGCTTCCTCTTCGAGACGGACGCGGAAGGGCGTTTCGTCAGGCTGTCGCCGGAGCTTGCCGAGGTCGTCGGCGCCGCGAGTGCCGACATCGTCGGGCGCACCTGGGCTGAGATCGCCTCCGATATCGTCAGCGACAACGCCGGGCACGTCGCTGCTGCCCTCGCGGGGCGCCAGACATGGAGCGGCGCAACCGTTCTGTGGCGCGTGGCCGGCAGCCCGCTGCGCGTCGAGGTGGAGCTCGCCGGCCTGCCTGTGCAGGGGCCGGACAAGAGTTTCGCCGGCTTCCGCGGCTTCGGCTTGTGCCGTCTCAACGAGATACACGAGGACGTGGCCATCGCGCCCCCCATCGGGGCAGCGCCCGCCGATCAGCTCATTCCTGCGACCGGGCAGCCGGCCCCGCGCGCCACGGACGACACGGGCGCGCCTGCCGCAACGCCTGCGGATGAGGCGCCGCCGGTCGAGACCGATCGGCGGCCGCAGGCTGAGGCCGCCGAAGGCGGGGCAGTGGTGCCCTTCCCCGCCGTCCGTACCAGCGTCGGTGCGACGCTCGGCACGCCGAAGGTCGTGCCGCTGCGCATCGCCGAGGGCCAGTCCGAAGGAGCGGCGCAGGAGCGGTCCGTCCAGCCGCCGCCCGTCGCACCGCGTCCCGGCCTTTCGCCGAGTGAGCGCAACGCGCTGCGGGAGATCGCGCGCGCGCTCGGCGCTCGCTTCGAGGGCTGGAGCGAGCCTCCCCCGACACCCGGACCCGAAGCAGAAGCAGCCGCGCCGGAGACCGGGACGGCGACGCCTGCGGTCGAGACACCTGTCGGGCCTCCCGCCCCCGCCGCGGTCGCTCCCGAGGCACCCGCCGCGGCGGCGGCGCCCGAAGAGCCGCAGGCCGCGCCCGCCGCAATCGCGCCGGTGCAGGCGGATGCGGCTGCCGCAACCGAAGCGGCCGCACCTCCCGCCGAGGCCCCTGTCCCCGCGGCGCTGTCGTCCTTCGCGCAGCTCGTCGACAAGCTGCCGGTCGGCGTACTGGTGAGCCGCGGCGAGGAGCCGCTCTATGCCAACCGCACGCTGCTCGACCTGCTCGACTATCCGGACGTCGAGGCCCTCGCTGCCGCCGGCATGTCGAAGATCTTCGCGAGCCAGCCCGACCGGCCGGGTGAGGAGCAGCGCATCGCGCTGCGCAGCGTGACGGGCGAGGCCATCCCTGTCGACGCGCGCCTGACCACGATCGACTGGCAGGGGGCGGCCGCCTCGCTGCTCACCTTCCGCCGCGCCCTGGAGCCCGAGCTCCAGCGTCACCTCGACGGGCTCGAGGAGGACCTGCGCAACTACGAGGAGCGCACCAACGAGCTCACCTCGATCCTTGACACGGCGACCGACGGCGTCATCGTGCTCGACGGGCACGGGCGCATCCTCTCCGTCAACCGCTCGGCCGAGGCGCTCTTCGGCTACGACCAGAACGAGATCGTGGGCGAGCCCTTCACCGTCCTGCTCGCGCCGGAGAGCCACGCGGTGGCGCTCGACTATCTGGAGGGTCTCAAGGCTGGCGGCGTAGCGAGCATCCTCAACGACGGGCGCGAGGTGACGGGGCGCGTCCGCCAGGGCGGCAAGTGCCCGCTGACCATGACCATCGGCCGCGTCAGCGAGCGCCCCCATCGCAAGTTCTGCGTCGTCCTGCGCGACATGACGGCCTCGAAAAAGGCTGAGGCGGACCTGATGGCGGCCAAGCGTGCCGCCGAGGAGGCCAACGCGCAGAAGTCGGACTTCCTCGCCAAGATCAGCCACGAGATCCGCACGCCGCTCAACGCCATCATCGGCTTTGCCGAGGTGATGCTGGAGGAGCGCTTCGGCCCCATCGGCAACGAGCGCTACAAGGAATACCTGAAGGACATCCACGTCTCCGGCGGGCATGTCATCAGCCTCGTCAACGATCTGCTCGACCTTGCCAAGATCGAGGCCGGGCGGCTCGACCTGTCCTTCACCAGCGTCAAGCTCAACGATGTCGTGGCGAGCTGCGTCGCCCTGATGCAGCCGCAGGCGAACCGCGAGCGCATCGTGCTGCGCACCAGTCTCGCGCCGCACCTCCCGGCGGTCGTGGCCGACGAGCGCTCCATGCGCCAGATCATCCTCAACGTGCTGTCGAACGCGGTGAAGTTCACCGATGCGGGCGGCCAGGTCATCGTCTCGACGGCTATGACCGACCGCGGCGAGGTCGTCGTGCGCGTGCGCGACACCGGCATTGGCATGACCGACAAGGAGATCGAGGCGGCGCTCGAGCCCTTCCGCCAGCTCGCCACCTCCCGCCGCACCGGGGGCACCGGGCTCGGCCTGCCGCTCACCAAGGCCCTCATCGAGGCCAACCGCGGCTCACTCACCATCAAGAGCGCCAAGAACGAGGGCACCCTCGTCGAGATCACCCTGCCGCGCACACGCGTGCTGGCGGAATAGCTGCCTGCCCGAACGGCTCAGGCGAGAGCGATGCCGCTTCCGGTCGACAGGCCGGGCAGCCGGCCCCGCCCGCAGCATCGCCATGTCCAGCGGGTGGATCGTTGCTGACGGCGGGCGCGCTGCGACTCGGAAATCCGCCGTAAGGGGCAACAGGATTCTGAAAGGCTGCTCCCGGGTCTCTTGAAACAGGGCATCTGCCGCCCCCGGCCTGTGCAGCCTTTATGCTTATGCACACGTCGCGCGCGGGCAGAGACGCGAACTCGCCCAGGAAGGCCTCAACCTGCCTGCTGGCCGCTTCCTCGCGCAGCAGCGGTGCAAGAAAAGAAAGCTCGTGTCGAGATAGCGCTCGCCGTCGCGCATCGCGCGAAGGGCCTTGGCACTGCTGCCCGGCCACGGAGGCAGCGCCGCACGCAGCCGCACGAGCTTCTTGAGCCGCAAGGCCGGCGGGGAGGGATCGCCGGAGGCAGGTGTGCCACCGGCCTGCCGTGGCGGATGATCACCTTTCGCAGGAACGGCCTGGCTGGAGAGCCCTCGCCGTGCGGGCCGCATTGATGCACAGCCGTCTGCCAGGCGCCGCGCGTTGCCCGTGGCAGCGGCGCGCCCTACCCTCGGCGCAAAGACAGGAGGTGCGCCATGCTGTTCGCCCTGAGCGACGAGGAGGAGATGATCCGCGAGACGGCGCGGCGCCTCGCGGCGGAGCGGCTGGCCCCGCTGGCCGAGGCGCTCGACCGCGGCGAGGGCCGCGACGGACTGCTCGCCAACCTGCGGCTTCTGGCCGAGAACGGCTTCATGGCGCTCAACGTGAAGAGTGCCTATGGCGGCACGGAGGCGGGTACGGTCGCCTTCGCCCTCGCCGTCGAGGAGCTGGGCTACGCCTGCGCCTCGACGGCCGTCACCGTCTCGGTCACCAACATGGTCGGGGAAGTCATCCAAGCCGTGGGGAGCGAGGAGCAGAAGGCCACCTACCTGCCACGCCTCGCCGACGGCACCTATCCGGCCGGCGCCTTCTGCCTGACGGAGGCCGAGGCAGGATCCGACCCTTCCGCCATGCGCACGCGCGCGCGGCGGGAGGGCGACAGCTACGTCATCGACGGCACCAAGGTCTACATAACCTCGGCCGAATATGCCGGGCTTTTCGTCGTCTGGGCGGTGACCGATCCCGAGGCGCCGAAGGGCCGCGGCATCTCGGTGTTCCTCGTCGAGGCGGGCACGCCGGGCCTCATCGTCGGCAAGGCCGAAAGGAAGATGGGACAGACGGGATCGGCGACGAACGTCGTCACCTTCGACAGCTGCCGCGTGCCGGCATCCGCCCTCATGGGGCGGGGAAACGACGGGTTCCGCGTCGCCGTCGGCGAGCTTGCCGGCGGGCGCATCGGGATCGCCGCCCTCTCGCTGGGCATCGCCCGTGCCGCCATGGACGCCGCCAAGGCCTACGCGCGCGAGCGACGGCAGTTCGGCACCCGCATCTGCGACTTCCAGGGAATCCAGTGGATGCTGGCGGACCGGGAGGTCGACCTCGAGGCGGCGCGGCTCCTCATTCTCAACGCCGCGGCGGCCAAGGATGCCGGTCGCCCCTTTGCCAAGGAGGCCTCGATGGCCAAGCTCTTCGCCTCCGAGGCGGCGCACCGGGCCACGGACACCGCCATCCAAATCCACGGCGGGGCGGGCTACGTGAAGGACTATCCCGTCGAGCGCTACGCCCGCGACGCGCGCATCACGCGCATCTACGAGGGCACCTCGGAGATCCAGCGCCTCATCATCGCCCGCGAGGTCCTGCGCCAGAACGGATGAGCGGCGCCTGCCGCAACAGCGGCGCGAGCGCGCCTTTGCCTTGCACGGCCCTGCCGTGTTTGATGGGGGTCAATGTCGTTTCACCCCCCATCGAGCAAGGCTGGGCCCCATGTCGACATATCGTCTCGACCGGCTGTTCTCGCCCCGATCCGTCGCCCTCGTCGGCGCCAGCCCGCGTGAGGGATCGCTCGGCCGGAAGGTTCTGGCCAATCTCAAGGCCGGCGGCTTTGCCGGCCGGCTCGCCGTGGTCAATCCGAAGTATCCTGCCATCGAGGGCATCGCGACCGTCCCCTCGATCGAGGCGCTCGAGGAGACACCCGACCTCGTCGTGCTGACGGCGCCGCCCGAATCGATCCCCGGCCTCATCGACACGGCCGGCGCACGGGGCGTTGCTGCCGCCATCATCATCACCGCCGGCCTCGGCCACGGCAGCGGATCGCTCGCCGAAAAGACCGAGCAGACGGCGCGCCGGCACGGCATCCGCCTCGTCGGCCCCAACTGCCTCGGCGTCATGGCGCCTGCGGCAAGGCTCAACGCCAGCTTCGCGGCGCGCATGCCGCTGGGCGGCGACCTGGCGCTTGTTTCCCAGTCCGGCGCCATCGCCGCGGGGCTCGTGGAATGGGCGGCAGAGCGCGCGGTGGGCTTTTCCGCCGTCGTCTCGCTCGGCGACAAAGTGGATGTCGATTTCGGCGACCTGCTCGACTATTTCGCCCTCGACCGCGGCACGCGGGCCATCCTGCTCTATGTCGAATCCATCAACGACGCCCGCAAGTTCATGTCGGCGGCGCGCGCCGCGGCCCGTGCCAAGCCGGTGGTCGTCATCAAGTCGGGCCGGCACGCGCAGGCCGCCAAGGCGGCCGCCACCCACACGGGGGCACTCGCCGGTTCCGACGCGGTCTATGATGCCGCCTTCCGGCGGGCCGGCCTGCTGCGCGTCTTCGATCTCGACGAGCTGTTCTCGGCGGCCGAAACGCTGGGGCGGCTGAAACCCTTCTCGGGCCGGCGCCTCGGCATCCTCACCAACGGCGGGGGCATCGGCGTCCTTGCCGTCGACAAGCTCGCCGATCTCGGCGGTGCGCTGGCCGACCTCTCCGCCGAGACGCTGGCGGCTCTCGACGCGGTGCTGCCGCCCACCTGGTCCCGCGCCAACCCGGTCGACATCGTTGGCGACGCCGACGCCGAACGCTACGGCGCCGCGCTCGAGGCGATGCTGGCCGACCGCGACTGCGACGCCGTTCTTGTCATGAACGTGCCGACGGCGCTCGCCTCGCCCACCGAGGCTGCCCGGCGCGTGATCGAGGTCACCGAGCGCCATCGCCGGCGCGCCATGCGGCCGAAACCCGTCTTCGCCGTCTGGCTCGGCTCCTCGGGCGCCACGGACGACCTGTTCGAGGAAGCGGCGATCCCGCATTTCGCGACGGAGGCGGATGCCGTCCAGGGCTTCATGCACATCGTGCGCTACCGCGAGGCGCAGGACCTGCTGATGGAGACGCCACCCAGCCTGCCCGAGGATTTCGCACCGCAGACGGACAAGGCACGCGCGGTGGTGGCCGGCGCGCTCGCCGAGGGACGCAGCTGGCTCGACCCGCTGGAGGTGACGGCGCTCTTCGAGGCCTATGGCCTGCCCATCACGCCGGCCGTGCTCGCCGTGACGCCGGATGAGGCCGGCGAGGTGGCGCGCCGCTTCCTCGAGGAGGGAGACCCCGTCGCCGTCAAGATCCTCTCCCCGGACATCATCCACAAGTCGGACGTCGGCGGCGTCCGGCTCAACCTCACCAACGAGGCGGCGGTGCGCGAGGCCGCCCAGGACATCCTCACACGGGCGCGCACGCTGCGACCGGAAGCGCGCATCACAGGCGTCACCATCCACCCGATGATCCTTAGGCCCAAGGCGCGCGAGCTCATCGCCGGCATCGCCGACGACGAGACCTTCGGGCCGGTCGTCGTTTTCGGCCGGGGCGGCACGGCCGTGGAGGTGATCAACGACAAGGCGCTGGCGCTGCCGCCGCTCGACCTCGCGCTCGCACGCACGCTGATTGCCCGCACGCGCGTCTCGCGCCGCCTCAAGGCCTATCGCGACGTGCCGGCAGCGGATGAGGACGCCATCGCCCTCGTGCTCGTGAAGCTCGCCCAGCTCGCCGCCGACCTGCCGGAGGTGCGGGAACTCGATATCAACCCCCTGCTCGCCGACCAGAACGGCGTGATCGCCGTCGACGCGCGCGTCGCCATCGCGCCGAGCGTCCAGCCCGCCCGCGGGCCGGCCGGCCACCCGCGCTTTGCCATCCGCCCCTACCCGAAGGAATGGGAGCGGCGCACGGCGCTGCCGGACGGCACAGGCGTCTTCATCCGCCCCGTGCGACCGGAGGACGAGGCGCTGTTCCGCAGCTTCTTCGAGAAGGTGACGCCCGAGGACCTGCGCTTGCGCTTCTTCGCGCCCATCCGCGACTTCAGCCACACCTTCATCGCCCGGCTGACCCAGCTCGACTACGCGCGGGCCATGGCGCTCGTCGCCATCGAGGAAAGCACCGGCGCCATGCTCGGCGCCGTGCGGCTGCACGCCGACGCCAACTACGACAAGGGCGAGTACGGCATCCTGGTACGCTCGGACCTGAAGGGCCGCGGCCTCGGCTGGCTTCTGATGGAGATGATCATCTCCTATGCCCGCGCCGAGGGCCTCAGTGTCATCGAGGGCCAGGTGCTGCGCGAGAACACGATGATGCTCGCCATGTGCGAGAAGCTGGGCTTCTCCGTCGGGCCTGACCCGAACGATCCCGACATCCGCCTCGTGCGGCTCGTCGTCCCGAAGGAGACACCGGCGACGGGGGGCGCCTGAAACGGCAAGGCCGCCGGCGCTGCCGGCGGCCCGGAAGGCGCCCGAGGGGCCAGATCAGTCGTCCAGCTTGCCGATGTGGTGCTGGCTGTAGAGCTGTTCGCCGAGCTTGTCGATGAGATCGAGCTGCGTCTCGAGGAAGTCGATGTGCCCCTCCTCATCGGCCATCAGTTCCTCGAACAGATCCTTCGAGGGATAATCCTTGACCGAGTGGCAGTAGGCGGCCGCCTCCTGATAAAGGGCCCGCGCCTCGTGCTCGGCGGCGAGGTCGCACTCCACCACCTCCTTGACGGACTGGCCGATGCGCAGCGGGTCGAGCACCTGAAGATTCGGATGGCCCTCGAGGAAGAGGATGCGGTCGATGAACCTGTCGGCGTGGTGCATCTCCTCAATGGATTCCTCCCGCCACTTCTTGGCGAGGTCCTTGAGGCCCCAGTTGTCCAGCATACGGTAGTGGAGCCAGTATTGGTTCACCGCCGTCAGCTCGCTGCGCAGACCGCGGTTGAGATACTCGATGACCTTGGCGTCACCCTTCATCGCTCCACTCCACAGTTTGGAAACCACAACTTAGAATCATTATAAATTAATGCCCGGGCACATCAAGGGCCCGGTCTCGCCTTCGGCGCATTTCCGCTTGCGACAGGCGCGGCTATTCCGCGGCAATGAGGGGCAGGGCCTCGGCCGGCTGCTCGGCGGGCGCCTCGGGACGCGGGCGTTTGTCAAACGGCACGACATTGTTGCCGGCGGGGACATGGGCTTCGTGCTCGGCGGCGCCGGGGCAGCCGGGACAGCCGACGTTGCAGGCGTCCATGCGCGCCGCCTGCAGGAGGCGGCGCACGGTGACGAGGCAGCGTCCGCATTCGGGATTGCAGCCGAGGCAACGATAGGCCTGTGCCGGCGAGCGCGGGGCCCCGGGGGTCTCGCTCTGCAACGTCGCGAGGATCTGCTTGTCGGTGAGGACGTTACAGGAGCAGACGATCATCGGACCCAGTTTGGAATGATTCAAAATTTTGTTGTCTTTCAATAACTTAATGACTGTCCCGGCGCTTCGCAACGCCCGAATTGCCGCAGGCTGTGCCGCCCTTTTGGGCAGGCCTGGCCGTTGCGACGGAACCACAGCGCCCCCATCTGATTCCCATGACTGGCCCGCCTTGCTGCGGCAGCAAGCGGGCTGCCCCTTTTTGGCATAGGATACGGAGCTTCCCTCAACCGACAGGAGGATAGCGATGCAAGCGAACATGCAGGACGCGGCGCGGCTCCACTATCGCTCGAGCCCGCACCTGACGGACCCCGACCATGTCATCGACTTCCCCTCGCTGGAGGATGCGGTCGCCTTCGCCATGACGCAGAACCCCGGCAACCGCGAGCTCGCCTGGGCGGATACGGCGAGCGGACGCAAGCTGCGGCCGAGCGAGATCGCCGCGCTGTGGGAGCTGCGCCGCCAGTGATCTTGGCACCCGGACAGATGGGCGCATGACGCCCCTTGCAGGAAGCCCGGCATCTTTCGGATGTCGGGCTTCTCCGTTCCTGCCCGGCAAAGAACAACGCCCGGCTGGGGAAGCCGGGCGTTGCTGGGTCGTTCGCCGTTCTGTCGGAGGAGCTCAGAACGTGTCGAACTTGTAGTTGACGCCGACGCGCACGATGCTGCCGCGGTTCTTGGCCTTGAGAACGGCAACGCTCGACGGATCGATCACACTCGGCGCAATCGCCGTCGTGTCGCCGAAGTCGTAGTAGAGATACTCGGCCTTTGCCGTCAGGTTGTTGGTGAAGGCGTACTCGAGGCCGCCACCGACCGTCCAGCCGGCCTGCGTGTCGGACTTGCTGCCGACGGCAAGCAGGGCGCCGGTAGTGTCGAAGATGCTGTGCGTCAGCTTGGTGTCGCCGTAGATCAGACCGCCGGTGGCGAAGATCAGCAGGCGATCCATCGCGGCGAAGCCGAGCCGGGCGCGCACCGTACCGAACCACTCAAGCTCCTTCTTGCCCTCGGCAAAGCTGTCCGTGGCAAAGGAGGTGCCGGTGTCGCTCATGTCGGTATACTGGATATCGGCCTCAAGACCGACCACGACCGACCCGAACTGATAATTGTAGCCGACCTGGGCACCGCCCAGGAACCCTTCCGACTTCAGCGAAAGGCTGCCCGGGGCAAGGCCCGCGCCCACCGCATCAAGATAGAGCGCGTCGCCCTGGTAGCGCGCGTTACCCGAGTCGGAGAAGCCGTAGCCGGCGTTCACACCGACATAGAAGCCCGTCCACGTGAAGACCGGCGGCAGGGGTTCGGCCGGCGGTGTGTACGTCCGGGACGGAAGATCGGCCGCAAGGGCCACAGCTCCGGAGAGAGCCAAAGCCGTCGCTGCCGCCGATAGTCGCAGGAGATTCTTCATCTGAGGCACCTCGTTGAACGAAACCTGGTCCTGTCGTGCTGGCCCGAACGGACCACTGTCTCACGCCAAAACTAAACTCGTGAAGCTGACAAAAGGAGTCAAGCGGTACATCGACCCAGCATCGCGAGCGCCAATGCATGCGACTTTCATGCAACAGCCGAATATATGCCTATGTTATCTATTGCTCATCATTAGAACAACTAATCGTATACTAACGATGGCAATGCAACCGGCCGCAGCGCGCGTGTGCGTCCCCGCGAGGAGCACAACGTGCAACTCCTAATGGAGTTCCATCCTGTGTGAAATTTCAGTCGAAACGAAGGCAGGCCCCGCAACCGGCCTGCTCGCTCATCCCGCCGTTGCAGCGCGCCTTGCCCGGCGCCTCACCCGCGGCAGGTGGCGGAAGGTGATGGCCCGGTCGTCGCTCGTCAGGCTCACGCGCTCGCGCAGCAAGCTGAGAAAGGCATCGCGCGCCGCCAGCCGCTGATGCGGCCGCCAGGCGACGCCGACGAGGGCTCCGTCAGGCGGCGGGTCCAGCAGCAGACCCTTGAGGCGGCGCGTCGTCACGCCCGGCCAGGACATGGCCGCCGTCCAGTCCGGCGCGAGCGCGAGACCGATGCCCGCGGCCACTGCGGCGAACATGGCCGGCTTCTCCGTGACCTCCTGCACCACGTTGGGCACCGTGCCGACGCTGTCGAAATAGGTCATGACGAGGTCATACGCATAGGGGCGCACGCGCCGCGAGGGCACGATGAAGGGCTCGCCCACGAGATCACGCATCGTGACGGCATCGCCCCGCGCGAGCGGATGCGTCTCCGGCATGACGACCAGCGGCATCTCGACCCGCAGGATCTCGAAGGCGCAGTCCACCTGCCGCCGCGGCGGACGCACGAGACACAGGTCGAGTTTGCCGGCGTCCAGCATCTGCAGCTGCGGCGCGGTCATCGCCTCGGTGAACTGGATATGCGAGCCCGGATAGCGCTGGCGGAACTCCGTCAGGATCTGCGGCAGGAAGCTCGCCGACGCGCCGTCGATGGCCCCGATACGCAGCACCTTGCTGGTGGAGCTTGCCGCCTCGCGCACATGGCGCGCTGCATGGTCAGCGCGGGCGAGGATCGCCTTGGCCTCGTCGAGCAGCAGGAGCCCGGCGCGCGTCAGGTTGACGCTGCGCGTCGTGCGGGCCAGCAGGCTGGCGCCCAGCTCCTCCTCCAGCGCCCTCACCTGCCGTGACAGCGCCGGCGGGGCGAGGCCCATGCGCTCCGCCGCCTTGCCGAAATGCAGCTCCTCGGCGACGGCCACGAAACACTTGAGCTGGCGCAGGTCCATGCAGCTCCCCATCCCTCCGCCGCCGGGCGGCGTTCCCGAGCCCCGATCGCCCGTCCACGGCCGGATCGGCCGATCCGGCCTGCGACCATCGGCCCCGGACGGGTGTCGCATTATAGCGATTATGTCCGTGGATTATGAAATAACTTGACGACGATCGTACGGCATACGCGCGCTAAGAGAAGGCCCCGACAGCGGGCCGACGCAATCTGGCGGCGGCAGATGTCCACTTCCGGGGCGCCGCCGGCGCTCCTTCCGACCCATGAGCTCTTAGCGTTATGGCCCTAGACACACAGACCCTGATCGCGATCGTCCAGATCATCTGGATCGACATTCTCCTGTCCGGTGACAATGCGGTCGTGATCGCGCTCGCCTGCCGGTCCCTCCCCGACAATCAGCGGCGACTCGGCGTCGTTCTGGGTGCGGGCACGGCGATCGTGCTGCGCATCATCTTTGCCTTCATCATCTCGCAGCTTCTCGCCCTGCCTTTCCTCAAGGTCGTCGGCGGCCTGCTGCTGCTGTGGATCGCGCTCAAGCTCATCCAGGGCGATGACGACGATCATGAGGTGAAGGAGAGCACCAGCCTCTGGGGAGCGGTACGCACCATCGCCATCGCAGATGCGGTGATGAGCCTCGATAACGTGCTTGCCATTTCCGCCGCCTCGCACGGCAACGTCTGGCTCTTCGTTTTCGGCATTCTTGTATCCATTCCGCTCATCGTCATCGGCTCCACGCTGATCATGGCCCTCATCGAGCGCTTCCCGATCTTCGTCTGGGCCGGCGCGGCGCTCCTGGGCTGGATTGCAGGCGAGATGCTGGTGGCCGATCCGTGGGTCGCCGAGCAGCTCGGCGGCGTCACCAAGACGATGCATTACGCCGCGGCCGTGATCGGCGCCGCCGTCGTCGTCGCCCTCGGCCTGATGGTGACGCGCCTCAACCGGAAGCCCGCGGCGCGCTGACGCGGGGGACATCGCTGTAATGAGGGCCGGCGGAAACGCCGGCCCTTTCGTTTGGGGGCTCAGCGGCAGGCGAAACGCTGCCTGATGCGCTCGAGGAGGCTGTCGCGGACGCTGCGATAGGCTGCGAGACGCTGCTCCCGCGCGCCGTGCACGACGGTCGCGTCGATCGTCGGCCAGTATTCCACCTCCACCGCCAGCGTGCGCGTCAGCTCCAGGGCGCGATGGTGCGCCTCGGGCGACAGGGTGACGATGAGGTCGAAGCCGCCATCCTCCAGATCCTCCAGCGTCTGCGGCCGGTGCCCCGCCACATCGATGCCGATCTCCTCCATCACCGCCACAGCAAAGGGATCGAGCTCCTCCGGGCGCACGCCGGCCGAGGCGACATAGAGCGAGCTGCCGAAATAGTGCCGCGCGATGCCTTCGGCCATGGGCGAGCGCACGGCATTGTGCGCGCACATGAAGAGGACGGATTGCACGCGTTTGCCGCCGGCCTCGGGCGCCATGCACCTAGCCCTTCCAGTGCAGCGCGAAGATGAGGGTGAAAAGCCGGCGCGCGGTGTCGAAATCCACCTCGATCTTGCCGGCGAGGCGCTCCCGCAGCAGCTCCGCCGCCTCGTCGTGCAGCCCGCGCCGGCCCATGTCGATGGCTTCGATCTGCGCCGGCGAGGCCGAGCGGATGGCCGCGTAGTAGCTCTCGCAGACGAGCCTGTAGTCCTTGATGACGCGGCGGAACGGTGTCAGCGAGAGAAAATGCGTCACCACCGGCTCGGAGGCGCTGTTGCGCACCTCGAGCGCCAGCTTCTTCTCCACCAGGGCAACATGCAGCGCATAGGGCCCGCCGTCGTGGCCCGGCACGGCGAAATAGTTGCGCTCCAGGATGTCCCAGATGGCTGTGGCGCGCTCATGCTCCTGATCGGGATTGCCGCGACCGAGCGACCCCTCGTCGAGCGTGACGGCGGTCAGCGTGCAGCGCTTCGTCGGGTCGGCCGCGCTCACGGGATCCCTCCGCTACCTGTTGAGCCTGATCGCGACCGAGCGGGCGTGCGCGTCGAGCCCCTCAGCCTCGCCAAGCGCGATCGCAGCGTCCGCCAGCGCCCTCAACCCTTCGGGGCCGCAGCGCAGGATGGAGGTGCGCTTCATGAAGTCGAGCACCCCCAGCCCGGACGAGAAGCGGGCCGAGCGAGCCGTCGGCAGCACGTGGTTGGAGCCCCCGACATAGTCGCCGATAGCCTCCGGCGTGTAGCCGCCGAGGAAGATGGCGCCGGCGTTGCGCACGCCCGCCGCCAGGCTGTCGGCATCCTCGGCCAGGATCTCGAGATGCTCAGGGGCGAAACGGTCAACGATGGGCAGCGCCTCCGCGAGACGCCCGACGACGATCACCGCGCCGAAGTCGCGCCAGCTCGCGCCGGCGATGGCGGCGCGCGGCAGGGTCTTGAGCTGGTCTTCCACCGCCTGCTCGACCGCGTCGGCGAGCGCGGCATTGTCGGTGATGAGCACCGACTGGGCGGCGGTGTCGTGTTCGGCCTGGGCGAGAAGGTCGGCTGCGATCCAGGCCGGGTTGGCGGAGCTGTCCGCCAGCACGAGCACCTCGGAGGGGCCCGCGATCATGTCGATGCCGACCGTGCCGAAAACGCGGCGCTTGGCCGCCGCCACATAGGCATTGCCCGGCCCGACGATCTTGGCCACGGGCGCGATGGTCTGCGTGCCGAGGGCCAGCGCCGCAACCGCCTGCGCCCCGCCGATGCGGTAGATCTCGTCGACGCCGGCAAGATGCGCGGCCGCGAGCACGAGGGGGTTGAGTTCGCCGCGCGGCGACGGCACCACCATGACGATGCGCGGCACGCCGGCCACCTTGGCCGGCACGGCATTCATCAGCACGGAGGACGGATAGCTCGCCGTGCCGCCCGGCACGTAGAGGCCGACGGCCTCGATGGCCGTCCACCGCCAGCCGAGGCCGACACCGAGATCGTCCGTGAAGGTAACATCCTCGGGGCGCTGGCGTCGGTGGAAGGCCTCGATGCGAGCCTTGGCCGTCTCGAGCGAGGCGAGCGTCTTCGCGTCGCAGCGGGCGAGCGCCTCCTCGATCTCGGCGGGCGTGACGCGCAGCGTCTCGGGCGTCAGCTCCAGGCCGTCGAAACGGCGCGTGTAGTCGATGACGGCGGCATCGCCGCGCTCCGCCACCTCGGCAATGATGGCGCGCACGGCCTCGTCGACGTCCTGCGAGACCTCGCGCTTCATCGCGAGCAGGCGCCCGAGGGCCTCCTCGAAATCGGGAGCGCGGCTATCGATCCTCAGCGCCATCGTCAGGCCTGCCTTTCGTCTTCGTCGTCGAGGGGATGGTAGGGTCGGCTGATGGCCTCCCAGGCCGGTCCCAGATCCTTGAGCTGCGCCTCGATGCACTCGACGTCGAGCGCAATGGCGGCGCCGCCGGAAAAGTGCAGCGTGACCGTGCCACCGGGCGCATCCCGCTCCTCGAAGGTGGCGGCCAGCAGGCTGAGCACGGCATCGGGATCGCCCGGTCTGACGGCCCGGGTGCGGGCGGCCATCACCCGCTCGAAATGCAGGGCCGCAAGACGCCGGCGTGGCGGCACGTCGGGAGGCGCCTGCCAGTCGTAACGCCTGAGCTCCAGGGCGAAGCGCCGCTCACGCGGCAGATAGACGAGATCGCGCACGCGCACGACGGCGTCCTGCACATGGGCCGAGAGGACTGCAAGATCCTGCCCATCGAGCGCGACGAGCTTCAACGGCTCCATCTTCAACGGCTCCACGACCGACCGGCTGTGTTCGCCATGTTGTTATCGGCGCAACCTGCCGCTGACAACCGACCCTGCCGGAGAACGCAGGGATGAGACGCTTCGGGTTGAACCATTCACCTTCATGAACCGTTCAGCACCTGTGGTGCTATCTGATGGCAGCGCCGAAGCACGGATGGCCGAAGGCCGCGGGCGGCGCCTGGATGAGACGATGATGACAAGGATCGTTCTGTTTGCGCTCGCCGCCATTGCGGCATCCATTCTGATCAGCTCCCCGCCGGCGTTGGCCCAGCCCTACGGCTGGGGCCCGCCGCGCTATGAGGAAGGCTGGGGGCCGCGCCGCCCGCCGCCCCCGCCGCCCCCGCCCCCGCCGCCCGGCTGGGGTCGCGGCGGCTGGGATCGCGGCTGGGGGCCGCCGCCCCCGCGCGGCGAACGCTTCGGCAGCGTATGCGTCACCTCACGCGGCAACTGCAATGCCGGCTTTCGTGCGCCGCGCAACACGCCCTGCCGCTGCTTCATCCCCGGTTTCGGCGAGAAGCGCGGCGCCATCGGCTTCTGAAGCACCACAGGTTCGCTCGAAGAAGACCCGGCCCATGCCGGGTCTTTGTCTTTTCAGCCGGAGATACGCTCGATCTCGGCGCCGCAGCGACTGAGCTTGCTTTCCAAGGCCTCGAAGCCGCGGTCAAGGTGATAGACCCGGTTCACCATCGTCTCGCCTTCCGCCGCGAGCGCGGCGATGACGAGCGAGACGGAGGCGCGCAGGTCCGTCGCCATGACGGGCGCGCCCTTCAGTCGCGCCACGCCTTCGACATAGGCAGCGTCGCCGTCGAGGCGGATGCGCGCGCCGAGGCGGGCGAGCTCCTGCACGTGCATGAAGCGGTTCTCGAAGATCGTCTCCCGGATGCGGCTGGTGCCCTTGCCGCGCGTCATCAGGGCCATGAGCTGGGCCTGCAGGTCTGTCGGGAAGCCGGGGAACGGCTCCGTGGTGACGTTGACTGCCTCGATGACCGAACCGTTGCGGCGCACACGGATCCCCTCGTTGGTGGAGGAGATGTCGACCCCGGCGCCCGACAGCACGTCAAGGGCAGACTGCAGCAGCTCCGGGCGCGCCCCCTCGAGCAGCACATCGCCGCCCGTCATGGCCACAGCCATGGCGTAGGTGCCGGTCTCGATCCGGTCCGGCAGGACATGGTGCTCCGCGCCACCCAGTCGCGCCACTCCCTCGACAACGATGCGCGAGGTGCCGGCACCACTGATGCGCGCACCCATCTTGATGAGGCACTCGGCGAGATCGACCACCTCCGGCTCGCGCGCCGCATTGTCGATGACAGTCGTGCCATGGGCGAGGGTGGCAGCCATGAGGGCAACATGGGTGCCCCCCACCGTCACCTTTGGAAAGGCAAACTCGGCGCCCCTGAGGCCCTTCGGTGCACGGGCGACAGCATAGCCGCCGTCGATGTCGATCTCGGCGCCGAGCTTCTCCAGCGCCATGATGAGCAGGTCCACCGGCCGCGTGCCGATGGCGCAGCCGCCGGGCAGGGAAACGCGGGCCTCGCCCATGCGGGCCAGCAGTGGCGCGATGACCCAGAAGCTCGCCCGCATCTTCGAGACGAGCTCGTAGGGCGCGCAGGTGTCGATGATGTCACGGGCGCGCAGGCTGATGGACTGGCCCGTCTCGCTCGTCTGGCCCAGACGCTTGCCGGCGATGCTGTGGTCGACTCCGTGGTTGGAGAGGATGCGCAGCAGGAGCGACACGTCGGCGAGGCGTGGCACGTTGTGCAGTTCCAGCGTCTCGTCCGTCAGCAGGCTCGCGATCATCAGCGGCAGGGCTGCGTTCTTGGCGCCGGAAATGGGAATGACGCCATCCAGCTTGTGGCCGCCAACGATGCGAATGCGATCCATGTGTTGTTCCTCGATTGACCGGGCCTGTGGCCGAGACGCCGGCGATCAGCCCTTCTGGTCGCGCCCGGCGCCTTGCACGGGTTCATTCGTGGCGCACGGCGCCTGGCCGCGCTTTTCCGCCGCACGCTCGCGCATCTGGCGCTTGCGCCGTTTCAAATTCTCCCGCAGCGCCGCGGCAAGACGCTCCTTCTTGTCGGGAGGCAGTGCGTGCGACATGCTCGAAGACCCGGTTCCTCGAAGGGTGATCGATAGCCGGCATCGGCGCACAGGACAAGCACAGGTTTCGGCCCGTCCACCCGCGATGCCGCTGCGCCCGTCACAGGCTGCATGGTGCCGACTGCGGCGATGCGGCCTATTGTGCAACGCGACATGGTGTGGAACGAGAGCAGTAACAACATGACAATGAGCAACCTTGCCCTGGCAGGGCAGCGGTTGTTCACCGGACTGGTTCCAAACTTGGTCTGCCGCCGGCGCGGCGGACGGATGTGATCATGAACTACGACAGCTATTTCGACGAAGCGCTCGGCCTTCTGCACAAGGAGCGCCGCTACCGCGTCTTCATCACCATCGAACGCGATGTCGAGCGGTTTCCGCGGGCCGTCTGGCACAGCGACCAGGGGCCGCGCGATGTCGTGGTGTGGTGCACCAACGACTACCTCGGCATGGGCCGCCATCCGGCCGTGATCGAGGCCATGGTCACGACGGCGCGGCGCATGGGCGCAGGCGCCGGCGGCACGCGCAACATCGCCGGCAACAGCGCGCCGATCGTCGACCTCGAGCGCACGCTCGCCGAGCTGCACCGCAAGGATGCTGCGCTCGTCTTCACGTCCGGCTACGTCTCCAACGAGACGGGCATCGCCACCATCGCCAGGCTGCTGCCGGACTGCCTCATCCTCTCGGATGAGAAGAACCACAATTCCATGATTGAGGGCGTGCGCCGCTCCGGCGCCGAGAAGGTGATCTTTCGCCACAACGACCTCGAGCACCTGGAGGATCTGCTGCGCCAGGCCGGCAAGACGCGGCCCAAGCTCATCGTCTTCGAGAGCGTCTATTCCATGGATGGGGATGTTTCCCCCATCCACGCCATCTGCGACCTCGCCGAGCGCTACGGCGCCATGACCTACATCGACGAGGTGCATGCCGCCGGCCTCTACGGCGCGCGCGGCGCGGGCTATGCGGAAGAGGTGGGTGCGCTTCACCGCCTCGACGTGATCGAGGCGACGCTCGCCAAGGGCTTCGGCTGCGTCGGCGGCTACATCGCGGCGCGGCGCAACATCGTCGATGCGGTCCGCTCGCACGCCCACGGCTTCATCTTCACGACGGCCCTGCCCCCGGCCGTGGCCGCGGCGGCCACGGCCTCGGTCCGCCACCTGATGGCGAGCGGCGAGGAGCGCCAGCGCCACCGCCAGCAGGTCGCGCTGACCAAGGCCTCGCTCTCGGCCGCCGGCATCCCGGTCAAGCCCGGCCCGACGCACATCGTGCCGGTGATGGTGGGCGACCCCGAGCGCGCCAAGCAGGCGAGCGACATGCTGCTGGCCGAGCACGGCATCTACGTGCAGCCCATCAACTACCCGACGGTCGCCCGCGGCACGGAGCGCCTGCGCATCACGCCGACGCCGTTCCACGACGCGGGCATGATCGAGCACCTCACCGATTCGCTCGTCACCGTCTGGAAGCAGCTGAAGCTGCCCTTCGTGGACCGCGCAGCCGCCGCCTGAGGACGCATTCCGGGGCCAACGATCCACAGGCTGCCGGCCCCGACAAAAATGCCGCGCCGACCCGGCTTGCGCCGGCGCCCCCCTTGTGGCAGTGTCCGCGCGCTTCTGCCCCCTCGGGGCCCCGCTGCCGTAGCTCAGTGGTAGAGCACTCCCTTGGTAAGGGAGAGGTCGCGAGTTCAATCCTCGCCGGCAGCACCAGCCAACAGCCTGAAAAACCAGGGGAAATTTACGCCGCGCTGCAATCGTGTTTGCGCAGCGCGATGCAGAACATTGCAAGAGCATTCAGGTATTTTGGCACGTTTTTGACACGCGGACTTCCGCTTTTATTCACGGGCGCGCGCCCTGATGTGGCACCAGGGCCCGACCGTGTGATTGTGGGTGGCGATTGTGGGTGGCGGGTGCCGCGTTGCCCCGGGCGCGCCAGCATTTTCTGATGAACGCGCGGATCAACCACATTCTGCAATTATAAAAAGATTAATAAAATTTAGGACATATAAGAATTAGGCACTGGATGCATTCAAGAAGCACCGGCGCCCGATTCCCCTGCCAAGCTCTTCCGCATAAATTCTGAACTGCGATTCGTATCCGTCAACCAGAGGGCGGAACGACGGGCGCCGCGCGCCGATTACTTGCAATCATACCAATATATACATTTCTCCAACTCACAATTGTGGAGATATAAAAATGTCGACTGCAGGCGACGATATTGCTGAGATTAATCTGACGGTTGTCGGTCAGCACTATGCTCTAGGCGGTAACGACATAATTTATGTACTCAATAGAGCTCAATCCATTCCAAACGGAATTATAATATATGGCGGATCTGGAATCGACACGCTCGACTTTTCCTCCAGGATGTCATCCAGCGCCTGTACTGGCTGGATCGAATTTTCGTCTTACGGCGACTATTTCACCCTTAGATCATATAGCGGCTCCAGGGCCAACGTCTATGGCATCGAGAAGATAATAGGCCAACATAACGCAGTAAACTACGCGTACCTCAATACGCTAACCTATGCTATCGACTTCACGGACGGCAACCTGAACGACGTCATCCGCGTCTCCAAGTATGGCGGCACCTATCGTGGCGGGGCAGGAAACGACTCGATCGTTGACTACGGCTCCGATGCCGCGGTGGCCGGATGGAGGCAGCGGCCGCGACGTCTTTATCATCCGCGCCTCCGGCGGCAACGATGTGATCACGGACTTCTCGACTGTAGACTATCTCGATCTGCGGCCGATGGGTTACATGAGTCTGGCTGCGATCCTCAATATCGCGTCGGACTACAATGGTAATCTCGTCTTCGATTTCGGAACCGGCAACACGCTGACGCTCGAGAACTTCAGCAAGGCCCAGCTGACAGCGGAAATGTTGCTCCTGACAGAGGATACGAGTTCGACCCTGACAGAGGGCGACGACAATTACGACGATGCTCCCGGCGGACATCTGATCGACGCACTCGGCGGCAACGACACCGTGCGAGGCCAGGACGGGAACGACACCATCCTCGGCAACTCCGGAGATGACCTGCTCTACGGCAACGACGGAGATGACGAAATCGACGGCGGAGCAGGCAACGACACAATTCTCGGCGGCAGCGGCAGCAACAAGCTCACTGGCGGGACTGGTAACGACGTCTTCGTCTATCAAGGCGGGGTCGATACAATTACGGACTTCTCATCCGTGAGCAACAACCGTGATGTGATCGACGTGTCCGCTACCGGTCTGACGACCTTCGCCGCTGTCATGGCGACGGCGCAGCAGATCGATAGCGACACCGTCTTTACCTTCGGCGCCGGCCAGACGCTCACCGTCAAGAATCGCGCGCTCAACCAGTTTACAGCCGAAGATTTCGGCCTCACCGACACGTCAGGCACTCCGGACACGGTGCTCGGCGGGGACACCGGCGACTATATGGACGGCGGCGGCGGTAACGATCTCCTCAGTGGCGGTGGCGGCAACGACTCCATCGCAGGTGGCTACGGAGATGACACGATTTTCGGCAGCACGGGCAACGACGTCATCTCGGGTGGCGACGGCAACGACACCCTGATCGGCGGTGAAGGCAACGACTGGCTCGACGGGGCCGCGGGCGACGACTGGCTGTTCGGCCAAGCCGGCCATGACACACTCCTGGGTGGGGCAGGCGCCGACTACATGGAAGGCGGGGCTGGCAACGACCTCTTCTACGGCGAAGCGGGCAACGACACGCTGCTGGGCGGCGACGGTAACGATGTCATGGCCGGACACGAAGGCAACGACTACCTTGCCGGCGGAAACGGCAATGACGAGCTTCACGGCGGGGGCGGCGACGACCTGCTGGAGGGCGGCGCCGACAACGATACCCTGATCGGTGCAAGTGGCAACGATACGCTCGCCGGCGGTGCGGGCGACGATTGGCTGTACGGCCAGGGCGGGCAGGATGTCTTCGTCTTCCGGCCTGGAGAAGGCCTCAGCCGCGTGATGGACTTCAATGTCGGAGGCGAAGCTGACTACGTGAGCATGCAGGGCTTCGGCTTCACCAGCGTGGCCGAGGCCGGCGCCTACTTCATCGACACCGGCGGCGGGGTCTATTTCGACTACGCCGGCACGCAGATCGCCATCTTCGGCATCAGCAAGGAGACGCTCGAGAGCAGCCTCCTCATCGCGTGAGGGACGACCCGGAGTCAATGCAGGGCCGGCGGCGAAACCGCCGGCCCTTTCTCCGCCGCGCCGCCGATGCCTTCAGGCAAGGTTCATCTTCTATATTTCAGTACTGGTTACCACCTCCATGGGAAGGTGGCGGGCTCTGCGATCGGGGGGATCGCACCATGACGTATGAAGCGCACATCGATCGGACTCGACCCGCCCTCGGACGACAACGGGGAGGGCGCACAGGCACGGCCCGGCACGCGCCGCCGCACAAGGCGCGGGCCAACAGCCGCCGTCCATGAACGTCGCGGAACCCCGGAGGGGCATCCATCGTTGCCCCGCGGACCTTTCCGCGATCAGGCCACCCCTCGTACGGTCAGCCCCCCCGCGCGGGACACGGACGCCGCGCTCCCTGCCAGCAAGGAACCCGCACCGGCACCGGGACAGCATACCGACGTCCGACGTAGGAAGGAGTGCAGCTCTTGCGTGAACCACCGATCCCGCCGGCCCTCATGGCCGAAGGCTTCGTCACCGCCGCTCTCCTCGAGACAGTCGAGGCGCTGGCCCGGGCCCTGAAGGCCCAGGGCGGCGACCCTTTACGGCTGCTCGACCTGATCGAGGCCCGTCTCGATGAGCATCACTTTCGAGCCGAGCAGCAGGCACGCGACTACCAGCTCGACCGGGCGGCCGAAGCCTCGACCATCACCCGGCAGCGCATCCGCGAGATTTTCGGTTCCCTGCGCGACAAGCTGGGAGCCCTGTCCGTCAACTGAGGAACCTGCCTATGGTGTGGTAACGACGATTGGCGCAGAGTGTCGCAAGCGATGACGGCAGGAGTGCGCCATGCCTCTTTTCGACGTGATCTATCGCTTCTCCAACGGCACGATCATCGCCATCTTCGTCGGCATCGCCATCGTCGCGTCAGTCCTGCTGCCGCTCATCGGCACGCGCCTCCTCAAGCAGGAGAAGGCGTCGGAACGGGCTGGATTCGCGCTCGACGCCTTCAAGCTCATCGGCCCGGTCATCGCCGTCTTCACGGCCTTCACACTGCTGCAGGCGCTCAACCGATACCGGGAGGCCGAGATCCTTGTGCAGCGTGAGGCGACCGAGATCACGCAGCTCGACCGTGCCCTGCGCCGCCTCGGTCCCGAGGCCGCGCCGGCTCGCGCAGCACTGAAAGCCTATGGCGAATCCATCGTCTCCCATGAGTGGCCGGCGCTGAAGGATGGGCGCGAGAGCTCGCAGACGCAGGCGCTCTTCAAGGAGCTCATCGACCGCGTCCACGCCGTGCACAAGCGTATGGACATCGACGCCACAACGCGCGAGGCGATCGACGACGCGATGGACGAACTCGTCGATGTCCGCTCCATGCGTCTTGGCGCGGCCGCGACGGGGCTGCCGGACATCTTCTGGCAGGTGCTCGGCTGCCTCATCGTGATGCTGGCCGCCGAGGCGCTGCTCTTCCGCTTCGACTGGAACCTCGTCGTGCCCAAGGCAGGCTATGCGGCGGCGATTGCCCTGCTCATCGCATTGCTCGTCATCCTGGACTATCCGTTCCGCGGGCATCAGAACGTCAGCCCAGACCCCATCGTGCGGGCCCTGGCGCACATCAGACAGTACTGAGCAGGTCACGCCAGCTGCGGCAGGCCGGCGATCCGGCGCAGATCGGCGACGACATCGGGCGTGGCGGCCATCACGGGCGCGCCGCGCGTCAGCGCCCCGTCCGCCACCGGGAACGGCAGCAGTGCACCGCCCGCCTCAGCCACGAGGCAATAGCCGGCGAGACAATCCCACGCATGCATGTAGGGCTCGTAATAGCCGACGAGGCGCCCCGCCGCGACATAGGCCAGCATGAGCGCGCCCGAGCCGTTGCGGACGAAATTGCCGCCCATGCCCAGCAGCCGCTCGACGACGCCGGCAAATTCCGCCGGCGGAACGTGGTGGTTGGCGCCAAGGCCGACGACGCCGTCGCGGAGGGAGCGGCCGGAGGCCACCTTCACGGGGGCATCGTTGAGCGTCGCCCCCTGCCCCTTGCCCGCGGCATAAAGCTCATCCGTGCAGGGCGCGTAGATGACGCCGACCACCGGCTCGTCGCCAGCAAGCACCGCAATGGACACGCACCAGCTTGGCATACCGTTGACGAAGGGGCTGGTGCCGTCGATGGGGTCGAGCACCCAGGTGAAGCCGGACGTGCCTTCGGAAAGTCCGTACTCCTCGCCCAGCACGCCATCCGCCGGGTGGGCCTCGGCGATGCGCGCACGCAGCGCCTCCTCGACCCGGCGGTCGGCGACGGAGACGACATCCTGCGGGTTGGCCTTGCTCTCGACGACCAGCGACTCGCGTGCGTTTAAATAGGATAGCGCCACGGCGCCCGCGTCGCGGGCGAGCGCGCGGGCAAGCGCCAGGCGTGCCTCGACCTCTGCGGTATCGACTGTCATGATGACCTCGTTGTCTCGCAAGAGGCGCGCCCTCTCACGCAGTGATGATGGCTACCCCGCGGTTGTGAAGCCCGATCGCGACGGGCGTCGTGGCGGCGAGGCTTCGATCCACGTCAGGATCGACGACATAGAGCGTTCCGACTTCGGTCTCCACCTCGTATTCGACATGGTCGCCCAGATAGGCTGCATGGCGGACGAGGCCCTGCAGTCCCGCTCCGTCGGCCGGCGCGAGGCGGATGGCATTGGGCCGGATGGCGAGCTTGGCTGGCCCCGGCTGCGCCGCGCGGCCAGGCACCCGGTGCTCGAGCGAGCCCAGCCGCACGACCGCCTCGTTGCCCTCGATGCCCACGACCTCGCAGGGCACGACATTCGCCTCGCCCATGAAGTCCGCGATGAAGGATGAGGCGGGTGTCTCATAGAGCGCACGCGGCGGCCCCTCCTGCGCGATGCGGCCTTCGTGCATGACGACGATGCGGTCGGAAACGGCGAGCGCCTCCTCCTGGTCGTGCGTCACGTAGACGGCCGTGAAGCCCAGCCGCTGCTGCAGATCGCGGATCTCGGTGCGCACGCGCCGGCGCAGGCGCGCGTCGAGGTTCGACAGTGGCTCGTCGAGAAGCAGCACCTGTGGCTCGAGCACAAGGGCGCGCGCCACAGCGACGCGCTGCTGCTGCCCCCCCGAGAGTTCCGCCGGCAGGCGGGAACCGAAACCGGCGAGGCCGACGAGGGACAGCCCCTCCTCGGCCTTCTCGCGCGCCTCCGCCTTCTTCAGACCTGAGGATTCGAGCCCGTAGGCGACGTTCTCCAGCACCGTCATGTGCGGGAAGAGCGCATAGGACTGGAAGACCATCGACACGTCGCGCTCGTTGGCCGGCAGCATGGTGACATCCTTGCCGCCGATGAAGATGCGCCCGGCCGTCGGGTGCTCCAGCCCGGCCAGCATGCGCAACGTGGTCGTCTTGCCGCAGCCTGAGGGCCCGAGCAGCGTGACGAGCGTGCCCGGCTCGATCGTCAGCGACAGGTCGTGGATCGCGGTGAAGGAGCCGAAGGTCTTGCGAACATGCTCGAAGACGACCGAGCCGGACTTCAACCCGCTCATGCGATTTTCTCCTTGATTGACTCGGCGGGCAGGGGCCTGACCCCGGCGGGCGCGGCGATGCGCGTCTCGCGGCGCAGGCGCCGCTCGCCGACCGCGAGCTGGAACCCGGCGATGATGACGAGCATCACCACGATCAGCATCGAGGAGTAGGCGATGGCCACGCCGTATTCCCCGTTCTCGACGAGGCCGACGATGTAGGCCGTGGCCATGTTGTACTTGGCGCTGACGAGGAACACGACGGCACTGATCGAGGTGATCGCCCGCACGAAGGAATAGACGAGCGCCGCCACGATCGCGGGCCTGAGCAGCGGCAGCACCACGCGGCGGATGGTGCGCCAGCTTGAGGCGCGCAGCGTGAGCGAGGCCTCGTCGAGGCTCCCGTCGATCTGCGACATGGCCGCGACGCCGCCGCGCACGCCCACCGGCATGTTGCGGAAGACGAAGCACGCGACAAGAATGAGCGCCGTACCCGTCATCTCCAGCGGCGGCATGTTGAAGGCCATGATGTAGCTGATACCGATGACCGTGCCGGGAATGGCGAAGCTCATCATCAGCGCGAACTCAAACATGTTGCGGCCGACGAACCGCTGGCGGACGATGAGATAGGCCGTCAGGAGGCCGACCGCCGCCGTCAGCGGCGCCGCGATGAGCGCGATCATCATCGTCGTCCAGAACGAATCCCAGGCAACGCCCGTCCAGGCGATCGAGCCGTCCTGCAGGGAGACGGAGAATGCGCGCGCGTAGTGGGCGAGGGTCAGCGAGTTGTCGAGGCCCCAGGTGTTCACGAAGCCGCCCACGAGGATCATGCCGTAGACGACGAGCGTGAAGATCGTCCACGGAATGACGAGCGCATTCACGCCGACGGCGAGTGCGCGCGGCAGTGCCGGGTGAATGCCGCTGTCGCCCTTGCCGGTCACGGTCGCGAAGTTCTTGCCCGTGAGCCACAGCCGCTGCGCCAGGAATGCCGATAGTGTGAAGAAGAGCAGGATGATGGCGAGCACGGCCGCGCGCGAGGGGTCCGTCTGTGCGCCGACGACGGCGAAGAAGATTTCGGTCGAGAGCACGCCGTGGCTGCCCCCCAGCACCAGGGGATTGCCGAAATCGGCCATGCTCTCGATGAAGCCGATGAGGAAGGCGTTGGCGAGGCCGGGCTTCATGAGCGGCAGGGAAACGCGCCAGAAGGTGCGTGCGCGGTCGGCCCGCAACGTCTGCGAAGCCTCCTCCATGGAGGGGCTGACGCCCTCGACGACGCCGATGAGGACCAGGAAAGAGATCGGCGTGAAGGACAGCATCTGGGCGATCCAGATGCCGGTGAGCCCGTAGAGCCAGCGCCCCGGCTCGATGCCGAAGAGGTCGGACAGGAAGGTGGTCACCACGCCGGCGCGGCCGAAGAGCAGGATGAGCGCAAGGCCGATGACGAAGGGCGGCGTGATGATCGGCAGCACCGTCAGCAGCCGCAGGCCCTTCTTGAACGGAAAGCGCGTGCGCGTGGCGACGAGCGCGAAGGCGAGTCCGAGGATGGTCGAGCCCGTCGCCGTCATCACCGCCAGCCACAGCGTACGCCAGGCGACTCCGCAGCGCGCGCCGCCCACGACACAGTCGAGGCTCCAGATCGCCGGGTCCTGGATGTTGCGCAGGAAACCTGACGGCTCGAAGGAACCGTCGATGTCCTGCACAGCGCCGACGAACATGCTCAGGACCGGGTAGAAGACGAAGACCGCGACCAGCGCGACAAGCAGGGCGATGGCCGCGATGACGAAGAAGTCACCCCGCATCACTCCCTGCTCGGCGAGCCCGACCGAGAAGAGGAAGAGGAAGGAGAGCCCGACCACGACGGCCCCCGCACCCATGGCGGGCTGGCCGATGGAAAGCGGACCGAAGAGGGCCTCGCCGATGGTCCAGCTCCAGCCGGCGAAGGTGATCGCGAAGCCCTGAAGGACGAGGAAGCCCATCCCCGCCACGCCGAGGGCGGTGAGGAGGCGGCCGCGCGCCTCACCCGCGGGCGAGAAGAAGCGGACGGCGGCGGCGGCGAGGAGCAGCGCCGCAACGACAGCGAGCCACCAGCGCCCTTCGGCGACCATCTGCACCAGACCCGGCGCCTCGTCGGCGCCGAAGGGAAACCGCGCCAGCCAGCGGAAGGCGTAGAACCCTTCCTCGATCCTGTACCAGGGCAGGAGCACGAACCCGGCGAGCCCGAGGCCGAGCGTCATGTCCACTCTGCGGTTGCGCTGCTCCATGAAAGGTTCCGTGCTGGAAAATGTCCCCGGGCTGGCCTGCTGGAGGCCGGCAGCGGCAGCAAGCGGCCCTCCCGGCTGGGGAGGAGGGACAAGGCGAGGGGCAGCCGTCCCCGTTTGTGACGGCTCGGGCCGTTCCGCCCCCGCCCCTCACCCTACCCCTCCCCTCTGAGCTGATCGGGAAAGGGCGCCCTGAATCTGTCGCGCGAGCGCGACGCTGACCCGCATCTCGCCGTCAGTTGGCGAGCGCGCCGATCTCGCGGTCCCAGCGCTGCAGCAGCGCCTTGCGCTTCTCGGGATCGCCGTAGACCTTGAAGTCGTAGTCGATGAGGCGGATCTCCTCGAACTTTGGCGCCTCCGGCGGCACTGCGGCGTTCTTGTTGGACGGCAGCTGGAAGGACTTGGCATCCTTCATCAGCGACTGGATCTCCGGCGACAGCACCCAGTCATACCACTTCTTGGCATTCTCGAGGTTGCGCGCGCCCTTCACGATCGACATGGAGCCGATCTCGTAGCCGGTGCCCTCGCAGGGAGCGACGGTCTTCACGGGGAACCCCTCGACCGCCTGTGCCACGGCGTCATGCATGAAGACGATGCCGACGGTCGTCTCGCCGCGCGCAGCCGCCTTCACCGGCGCCGAGCCGGACTTGGTGTACTGCGAGATGTTGGCATTGAGCTTCTTGAGATAGTCGAAGGCCTTGTCCTCGCCCATGATCTGCACGAGCGTGGCGAGCGCCGTATAGGCCGTGCCCGAGGAGTTGGGGTTGGCCATCTGGATCTCGCCCTTGTAGGCCGGATCGAGCAGGTCGGCCCAGCACTTGGGCTCCTTCAGCCCCTTCTTCGCCAGGATCTCGGAATTGTAGCCCCAGCCCAGGGCTCCGGCGTAGACGCCGACGGTGCGGTAATCGGCGCTCTCCGCCTGCCTGACGGCCCAGGTGTGCAGCTCGGGCAGCCGCGGCGACTTGTATTCGAGCGTCAGCCCCTCGGCCGCGGCCTGCAGATGCGGGTCGCCCGTGCCGGCCCACCACACGTCCGTCTTCGGATTGCGCGCCTCGGCCCGGATCTTTGCATAGGCCTCGCCGGAGGACATGCGCACCATGTTGACGTCGATGCCCGTGTCCTTCTCGAACCGGTTCTCGAGCAGTTCGCAGATGACGACATCGGCGGAACAGATGAGGTTGAGCGAGCCCTGGGCGAGCGCTGCCGCAGGCGTGAACTGAACAGCAGCGGCCACGGCCGCGGCAGCGACAAAACCGGAACGCATATTGTCCTCCCTCACGCGCCGCTGTATCGCGGCATCTGTCTTTGCAACCGTGTGCAAGGGTTCCACGTGCCAGCGCGGCATGTCAAGCAACATGATGGCGGGCCGTGGCACAAAATCCCGGCAGCAGCATTGCACGCTGTTGCAAGGCGGTGCATAGGAAAAGGCGTCCCGACGTCGGCTGCAGGACCATCATGCCACCGCCCCGAAAGTTCGTCAGCGCCCGCGAGGTGGCCGAACGCGCCGGCGTGTCGCGCTCGGCCGTGTCGCGTGCCTTCACGCCGGGCGCGAGCGTCTCGGAAGATACGCGCCGACGCGTTCTGGAGGCGGCAACTGCGCTCGGCTATCACGTCAACCACCTCGCCCGCGGCCTGTCGCTGAAGGAGAGCGGCATCGTCTGCCTCGTCGGCTCGGAGCTCGGTACACCCTACCGTGCCTCCCTCGTGAAGGCCATGACGCAGGCGGCGCAGGACGCCGGCAAGGTGGCGATGGTCATCAACACCGACCGCTCCGACGAAAGCGTCAGCGCCGCGCTGCGGCAGGCCCTGCACTATCGCGCCGATGCCTCGATCATCCTGTCCGGCATGCCGGACAAGTCGATCACGCGCCTGTGCCTCGAGAATGGCCAGCGAATCGTGCTGATCAACCGCGACGACGACCAGGACGGCCCGCTGCGCATCAACCTCAGGGACGGCGAGGCGGCCCGGTGCGCGCTCACCGCCTTCCTGCGCGCCGGCTGCCGGCGTCTCGCCTTCGCCAATTCCGAGGCCGGCACGCCGAGCCTGATGGCACGCGAGCGCGGCTTCCTGGCGGCGGCTGCCGCCATCGGCCTGCCGGTCACGGTGGAGCGCTTCGGCCCAAGCGTCTACGAGAGCGGTCGCGAGCTGGCGCGGCGCCTGCTCACGGCCCGCGTGCGGCCGGATGCCGTCTTCTGCGCGACGGATCTCATCGCCTGCGGCTTCCTCGACGCGGCGCGGCACGAGTTTGGCCTTGCCGTGCCGGAGGATCTGTGCGTCACCGGCTTCGACGACATCGAGCAGGCGAGCTGGTCCTCCTACAGCCTGACGACCTTCGCGCAACCGGTGGCGGAGATCGCCCGCGAAGCCTTTGCCTGGCTGCGGCTGGCGCCCGAGGAGGCCGCCCGGCGCCCTGCTGCGGTGGAGCTGGAGGCGCGGATGGTATGGCGCCGCACGGTGCGGGGCCGTCCGCCTGCGGCTCGCGCAGCCGCGCGGGCCGCCGTCGAAGCCTGACGGGTCCTGCGAGGCTTCACAAGCCCTCTGCCTGCCGCCGCTCCCGCGTCGGCATCGCCGCCACGAGCCGGCCGGCGAGCTCGCCGTCGATGATGAGGCGGTTGACGATGCCCGTCTTCAGCACGGCCTGCAGGGCGGCGGCCTTCGAGCGTCCTGCCGCGAGCATCACGACCTCGGTGCGCTTCAGGTCCTCCGGTGCGATGCCGATGGTGCGCGCATTCACACCGCATTCCACGAGCCGGCCCTCGCGGTCGAAGAACTTGCCGGCCACCTCGCAGACGGCTCCGGCCGCGGTCAGCCCCTCGAGATCGGTCCGCGACAGCAGGCCGTGGCGAAAGAGAAAGGCGTCGGGGGAGCAGTCGCCGAAGCTGATGAGATAAAAATCCGCCTCGCGGGCGAGGGCGAGCGAGGCCTGGACGGGGCGCTGGCGCAGCACGACCTCGACATCGCCCTCCTCGTCGACGACGAGCGGCGCGGGCAGGAAATAGCCCTCGCCGCTGCAGGCCTGGGCGAGGCGCACGACCTCGAAATTGTTCAGCGACACGTCCCGTGTCAGCGAGCCGAGGACGGACACGAAGCGCACGTTCTGCTTGGGAAAGGCGGTGAAGGCATCGACCACCGCCGAGACGGTGCGCCCGCAGCCGACGCCGATGGTGAGCCGCGGCGAGCCGAGGAGCCGGCGCGTCAGGTAGTTGGCGCCGGCAAGACCGACGCCCCGGCGCGCCAGCCGGTCCGCCGTCTCGTCGTCGAGGCTGCCCGTCTGCTCATCGAAGGGCGGCGTCAGGATGCACTCCTCGAGGCCGTAGCGGGCGGCGAGCCAGTCGCCGAGCGCCAGGGTCTCGCTCGTCTCGTGCTGGATGGAGATCTTGACGATGCCGGCCTCGCGCGCCTGGGCGAGCATGCGCGTGACCTTGAAGCGCGAGATCTTGAGATCACGCGCCACCTCCTCCTGGCCCTTGCCGTGGACGTAGTAGAGCCACGCCGCACGCACCATGAGGTCCTGATCACCCCGCCCCGGCTCGCTCATCGTCCCTCCCATTTTTTGCACGATCGTGCACAGATCGCACGAATTGACGATAGTCAAAAAGGCTGACATCATGAACTTGTGTGCGCGCTGCGCACGATTGTTCAGCCGCTTCGCCGGCAGCCTACTTCACCGGAAACCGTCGAAGCGCTGCATAGAAGCCGGCGCGGAATAGCACGAGAGGGGCCGTCAAGGCTCCCATCCGCAGCCGGACGGAACCAGGGATGAAGGGCGCACAAGCGCCCGCGAGGAAACGCACAACAACGGCGCCCGCCGCGACGGCGGAACGACGGCGCCGGCGGAGGAAAGGTCATGGACGGGCTGCTGAGCGGTCTCAAGACCATCGTCGATTCCCTGGGAGCGACCGTTCTGCTCCCCATCGTCATCTTCGTCATTGCCGTCGTCATGGGCGCCAAGCCGGGCCGCGCCTTCCGCGCGGGCGTGACCATCGGCGTCGCCTTCATCGGCATCAACCTCGTCGTCGGGCTCATGTTCACGAGCCTCAGCGACGTGGCACAGGCGATCGTGAAGAACACCGGCATCACGCGCGACGTGGTGGACGTCGGCTGGCCATCGGCCGCGGCCATCGCCTTCGGCTCCTCGGTCGGCCTGTGGGTGATCCCCATCGGCATCGCCGTCAATGTCCTGCTGCTGATGACGCGCATGACGCGCACGCTCAATGTCGACGTGTGGAACTTCTGGCATTTCGCCTTCATCGGCTCGCTCGTCGTCGCGGCCACCGACAGCCTCTTCTACGGTCTCGTCGCAGCCGCGCTGATGGCGGCGCTCGCCCTGCTCTTTGCCGACTGGACGGCCAAAGCTGTGCAGCGATTCTATGGGATTCCGGGTGTCTCGGTGCCGCACCTCGCCTCGGGGCAGATCCTGCCCATCGCGATTGCTGTCAACTGGGTGATCGACCGCATCCCCGGCCTCAACGCCATCAACCTCGACACTGACGTCATCCAGAAGAAGCTCGGCGTCTTCGGCGAGCCTGTCATTCTCGGTCTCGGCATCGGCCTCGTGCTCGGCGCCATCGGCTACTACGACGCGGGCGATGCCGCCACGGTGGTGAGCAAGGTGCTCAAGACGGGCATGAACCTCGCGGCGGTCATGTTCCTGCTGCCGCGCATGGTCAAGATCCTGATGGAGGGGCTCATTCCTGTCTCCGAGGCGGCGCGCAGCTTCGTCCAGAAGCGGGCCGGCGACCGGGAGATTCTCGTCGGGCTCGATTCGGCCATCCTCATCGGCCATCCGGCGGCCATCTCGAGCGCGCTCATCCTGGTGCCGATCGCCATCGTCCTGTCGATCATCCTGCCCGGCAACCGCGTCATCCTCTTCGCCGATCTCGCAGTCATCCCCTTCCTGGTCGCCATGGCCGCGCCGGTCGTTGGCGGCAACGTGCTGCGCATGGTCATCATCGGCACGGTGACGCTCGCAGTCGGCTTCTATGTCGCGACGGCGCTCGCGCCGCTCTTCACCAGCGCCGCGGTGTCGGCCGGCTTCGCGCTGCCCGAGGGCACGACGCAGATCACGAGCATCGTCGACGGCTTCCTGTGGGTGTCCTACGTGTTGGTCGAGGCGGTATCTGGGCTCGGCATTGTCGGCCTTCTGGCCGTGCTCGCGGTGATCGCGCTGTGCTTCATCGGCTTCCACCGTCGGCCGGCTGCCTGGGAGCGGCTCGCCGGCAGCGACGATCCCGCCCCCGCCCAGGCGAAGGGCGCCGCCGCCTCGCCTGCGGAGTGACGAGCCCCCATGCACGACAGCATCTTGCAGCATCTCGACCCCGAGGCGATCTGCCTCGGGGTCGAGGCCACGTCCGGCCGCGAGGTCATCAGCCTTCTTGCCGGGCGCCTCGCTGCCCTCGGCCGCGTGCGGGAGAGCTTTGCCGATGCCGTCCTCGCGCGCGAGGCGAGCATGCCGACGGGCCTGCCGCTCGGCGGCGACCTCAATATCGCCGTGCCGCACACCGATCCGGAGCACGTGGTGACGCCGTCGCTCGCGCTCGCCACGCTGGTGCGGCCCGTCAGCTTCGGCAGCATGGACGACCCCGACGAGCAGATCCCCGTCGGCGTCGTGATGATGCTGGCCCTCGCCGACAAGAACGCGCAGATCGACATGCTGCGCGAGGTGGCGGAACTCATCCAGCGGCCGGGGGCGCTCGCAGCCCTCGCCGCCGCGACATCACCGGATGACATCTTTGCGGTGCTGCGCGCCTGACGCGCGGGCGGCGGAAGGGTCCGCCTTGCCTTCGCCGCTCACGGCGGCGAGCATCGCCGAAAGGACACGGGAGGAACAAGATGCCAAGGAACAAAGTCGTCCTCGTCGCCTGCGGCACGGCCGTCGCGACATCGACGGTCGTCGCCAACGCCATCGAGGAGGAGATGCGCGAGCGCGGCATCACCGTCGACATCCGCCAGTGCAAGGCGACCGAGGTGCCGAGCCTCATCCACGACGTCGACCTCGTCGTCTCGACGACGCCGGTACCGCCGGATCTCGACAAACCGGTGATCACGACGCTCGCCTTCCTCACCGGCATCGGCAAGGACGAGGTGCTCGACAAGATCGAGGCCGCTCTGCGCGACTGAAGCCTTCCGCCTGACCCGCAAAAAAGAACCCGCCGGAAAGGCTCCGGCGGGGGTCCAGTCAGGGGAAGAAACCTTGCGGCAGACGGTTGCGCCTGCCTTCAACACTCGCTGACGATTTTCTTCGCCCGCGGAATGAGCGACGGGCTCATGGAGAGTTCGCTCACGCCCCAGCCGAGGAGCCGCGGGATCATGGCCGGCTCGCCGGCGGCCTCGCCACACACGCCGACCCTGATGCCGGCCTCCCGCGCGGCCCGGCAGGTCATCTCGATCATGGCGAGCACGGCGGGATGGTCGGCCCGGTTGAGATGCGCGAGACGGGCGTTGGTGCGGTCCGCGGCCATCGTGTACTGCGTCAGGTCGTTTGTGCCGATGGAAAAGAAGTCCACTTCGCGGGCGAGGGTGGCGGCACACAGGGCCGCTGCCGGGGTCTCCACCATGATGCCGACCTCGAGCGGCCCGGTTTCCTGCCCTTCCTCCGCAAGCTCCTGCCGGCAGGCGTCGACGATCGCCCTGGCTGCCCTCACCTCCGCGATGTCTGTGACCATCGGGAACATCACGCGCGCCGTGCCCAGGGCGGCGGCGCGCAGGATGGCCCGCAGCTGCGGCTTCAGCAGGTGCGGCCGGTCCAGGCACATGCGGATGCCGCGCCAGCCGAGGAAGGGGTTTTCCTCCCGCTCGGGCGCGATGCCGGGCAGGGCCTTGTCGCCGCCGATGTCGAGCGTGCGGAAGACGACCGCGTGCGGGCGGAACGCCTTCACCACCCGCGCATAGATGCGGAACTGCTCGTCCTCGCTCGGCAGCGTCCTGCCGTGCATGAAGAGGAACTCGGTGCGGAAGAGCCCGACGCCCATGGCGCCGAAACCGAGGGCGCCGTCGATCTCCGCCTCCGAGCCGAGATTGGCCGCCACCTCGATGACGCGACCATCGCGCGTTTTCGGCACCACATGGGTGAAGGCCGCGAGCGCACGCCGCTCCTCTTCCGCCTTCTCCAGCCGCGCCGCATAGGCCGCCGCGACGGCGGGATCGGGATTGACGACGGCAACGCCCCGCCCGCCGTCGACGGCAACCGTCCTCGCCGCCCGCAGCACTGCCTCCTCGGCCTTGACGCCGACGACGGCCGGAAAGCCGAAGGAGCGTGCGAGGATGGCGATGTGCGAGGTCGGCCCGCCCTCGCTGGTGACAAGGCCCCTGAGCAGGCGCAACGGCAGGCGGGCAAGATCGAGCGCGCTCAGATGCCCTGCTACGAGGATCGCGGGCTCGGCAAGCGCCGCAAGATCGCTCCCATCGCGTCCGAGCAGCACGTTCGCCACCTGGCGGGCGACGCCGCGCACGTCTTCGGCGCGGGCACGGAAATAGGCGTCGTCGATATGGGTGAAACGCTCGGCAAGCTCCCTGCCGACGGCGAGCACGGCGGCGACAGGGTCCTCCTGCGCCGCGATGCGCGCCTCGACGGCCTCGAGGAACTCGGGATCCTGCGCCACGTCCCTCAGCGCCGCCATGATGTCGGCGGCAGTTGCGGCCGCCGCATCGTCATCGTCGCTGCGGCGTTCAAGCATGGCGCAGACGGCCTCGACGGCACGGCGAAAGCGCAGCGTCTCGGCCTCGACCTCTCCAGCGGCGATGTGCGTGCGCCGGGGCTGTGGCTCGTGCGGCAGGTAGACGAAGGCCGGGCCGACGGCCACGCCCTCGCTGGCAGCGACGCCGACGAGCTCGCCCGGCGCAGCCGGCTCCTGCGCCGGGAGCGCGGTGGGAGCGGCACCAGCCGCCTCCTCGCGCGCTGCGGGGGTGGCCGGCGCATCCGCCTCGCCGGTGACGATGGCGGCGAGCCCTTCGACGGCTGCCTCGGCGTCCTCGCCACGGGCCCGGATGACAATCTCGTCGCCCTCCTTCACGGCCAGCAGCATGAGCTTGACCGTGCTCTTGGCATTGGCCGAGCGCCCGCCCTTGACGATTTCGATGTCCGAGACGAATCCCTTGGCGAACTGGACGACACGCGCCGCCGGGCGCGCATGCAGTCCCTCCTCCAGCTGCACAATCGCCGTCCGCTCGGCTTCCATCACCTGCTCCATACCCGCCTGCCCTGCCATTGCTCAGGCCCTCGCCAGGATCTCGATGGCGGCTCCCGGCACGAGCAGCGGCAGCACGTCCGCCCCCTCTGTCGCCTCAAGGCAGATCTCGCCCGGCCGGTCAGGGCTCACGACGCCGGAGAAGTTGAAGACGACGTGGCCCATATCGGCCACCTTCTTCCACGCCGTCTCGCCGATGGCGGTGATGGAAAACTCCCGCCCGCCAATGCGCAGCACGTCGCCCGGGCGGGGGGCGGCGCCAACCTCGCCTTCCGCCCGGTGCAACACGGCGACTTCCGCAAGTTCCGGCGGCGCCCCCTCCGCAAAGAGGATGACGACGCCGCCTTCGGCAAGATCCGCCACGTCGGGCCCGATCGTCGTGATGACCGTGCGATAGAGCAGCGTCATGGCGGTCTTCCTCCCTCAGAGCGCGAAGCTGGCGAGCCAGGCGATGACCACGGACACAGGCCCCATGATCTGGCGGCTGAGCAGCACCGCCGGCACGCCGATCTTGATGGTTTCGGGCTTCGCCTCGCCGAGCGCGAGGCCCACGGGCACGAAGTCGCAGCCGACCTGCGTGTTGTAGGCAAACAGGGCCGGCAGGGCCATGGCGGGCGGAATGGTGCCGTTGCCGATGGCCGGGCCGATGATGGCCGCGCCGATGACCTGGGCGATGACTGCGCCTGGCCCGAGCACCGGCGACAGGAACGGCAGGCCGCAGATGGCTGAGAGCACCAGTAGCCCAAAGATGTTGCCCGCCAGCGGTTCGAGCAGGTGCGCCAGCCAGTTGCCGATGCCCGTGGCGTTGATGACGCCGATGAGCATCGTCACGAAGGCCATGAACGGCAGGACGTTGCGGATGACCTGGTCGATCGAGCGCCGCCCGCTGTTGAACAGCACGCCGACCACGTGGCCCATGGAGCGGCCGATGCCGGTGATGAAGCCGACGACGCCCCCGGCATCCTCCGCCGGCATGGCGGCCCCGGCCGGCGCGGCAAAGGGGTTGGCACCGGCCGGCTGCGCGCCGGCAGCTGCCGGCGCCTCGCGGCCGTCGGCGGGGTGGATCGTGTCCACCGTCACGCCGGAGACGTAGATATCCTCCGTAATGAACTGGGCGAGCGGGCCCGACTGCCCGACGGGTGTGAGATTGACCGTGGGGATGCGCTTGCGCGGATAGACGCCGCAGCGCGCGGTGCCGCCGCAATCGACCACAACGACGGCGATCTCGCTCTCGAGCGGCGGCGAGGTGAAGCCGTCGACCGCTGTCGCGCCGGTCAACTCCGCGATGCGCCGGGCCACCTCCGGGATGCCGCCACCGGTGACGGCGACCACCTTGTCACGCTCCTCCGTCGGCTGGATGACGAGGGGGCCACCCCAGCCGCGCGCGCCACGCTCGATCCTGACGGCCTTGAACTGCCTGTTCGCCATGTCCGTGCTCCTTCCTTCGCGTTCCGAGCACGGCGGCTCAGAGCGTCACGCCTTCACGGCGCGCGATAAGCTTCGTGATCCACTCGGTGACGATGCCCTTGAGCAGGATCACCACGAGGCCGACCACGAAGTAGAAGAGCGCGAGCTTGGCGAGCGAGAAGGGGGCAGTGCCGTTCTCGACGAGCTTGGTGATGCCGGCCGCCACCCCGAGCCAGACGAAGAGCTCGCCCGGATTGGCATGCGGGAAGAGGCCGGTGATGGGGTGCACGAAGGACACCGCCGAGTCGTAGAAGGCCGGCTTGTGCTTTTCCTCAAGGAAGACGCCGAAGGTGTATGCCATCGGGTTGGTGAGGAAGAAGACGGCCAGTACCGGCAGGACGGTGTAGCGCGTGAAAGCGTTGCCCGCCGCATAGCGCGCCACCTTGTGCACGCGCTGCTCGCCCACCAGCTCGATGATGGCGTAGACCGCCGTCAGGAGCACGATCAGCGTCGGCAGGATACCCGTGACGAAGGCGACGAAAACCTTGCCGCCCTCGTTAAACACGCCGATGAAAGCCTCGGCGCCTCCAGCCAGCCATTCCAACATCGTTCACCCTCCCCAGACATTTTGCCTTGCTTCATCGTTCCCTCGCAGCGTCACCGCCGAGGGTTTCCCGGCACGTCAGGCAACGGCCGGGGTCGGCCCCGCCATGCGGGCGGACGCGGGCGCCTCCTCATCGCCGGCACGCAGCCGGTCGATCTGCTCCAGCGCCTGGCGGAAGGCCGCGGTCCGGTTGGCTGAGCTGGCGCGCGCGCCCGCACGCAGCTCGGCGGCCGGCACGCCGGCCAGCTCGGGCAGGGACACGAACTTGGCGAAGACGCTGCGCCCTTCCATGACGAGGGCCTCGCGCACCCGCTCGTCCGCACCGACGACAAGGATGGCGATGACACCGCGGCCGAAGTTCGCCTTGGCAACGCCGACGCCGACATAGCCGTCGGCCCAGCGCGTGGTGATGTCGCCGAGCACGCGGCGGTAGTGGCGCATCTGCAGATAGGTGCCGACGCTCTGGAGCGCCCACAGGACGCCCAGGACGAGCAGCGCACTTTGCCAGAAGTTCATGCCGTCCTCCCCTGATGCCGCACGTTTGTTCGTGTCTTGCACAAATGAATGTACATTTGTTTCCGTTGCCGTCAATGTGTTTGACACCGCGACAACACGGCCGCTTTCACGCGGGCGACCGGTCGCCCGCAAGCGGTGCGGTTTGCGGTATTCGCGGGATCGCGGAGCGGTGGCGATGACGCCCGGCCGGTGCGTCGCGGCACTCGAACGCCTGTCCGTCAGCCCTCGAGCAGGCCGAGCGCCGCCGGCTCGTCAGTGACGAGAACGCTCGCGGCGGTCGCCTTCAGCGCGGCGCGGATGGCGCGTACCTTGCTGTAGCCTCCGGCGGCCACGACGACCTTGGGAATGCGCCGGATGTCCTCGAGGTCGATCGCCATGATGCGGCGGTTGAAGGGATGGTCGACAACATTGCCCTCGGCATCGAGGAAATGGCACAGCACGTCGCCGACCGCGCCGGCCTCGCGCAGACTCTCGAGCTGCGAGCGCGGAAGCAGCCCCTGGCGGAAGAGCGTCGCCTCCTCGCTGACGTTGCCGACGCTGACGAGGGCGATGTCGACGCGGCGCGCCCTGTCCAGCAGCTCCTTGAGGCCCGGCTCCTCCCAGAGCAGGTTCCGCACCGTCTCGTTGGCCACGAAGATCGGCGCCGTGAGCTGGTAGCACTCGGCGCCGAAGGCGTCGGCGACCCGGCGCGCCACGGCCGAGGGGTTGATGGTGCGCGAGTGCGTGAGCCCGCCCATCAGGGAGATGACGGAGAGGTTCTCGTAGCGTCCGTTGCCGAGCGCCTTGAGGCTCATGTGCAGCGTGGCGCCCCAGCCAATGCCGATGGACATGCCATCGCGCACCTGGTCGTTAAGGTAGCTGCCAGCCGCCTGGCCGACGAGCATCGCGGTGTCCGCCTCGTCGGCAGCCGCCGGCACCACGATCGCCTCCCCGAGGCCGAGCTCGCGCACGAGGCGGCGCTCCAGCGCGATCTGCTCCGCGCCCTTGGCTTCGATGCGGATGCGGACCAGACCCTCCTCGCGCGCAGCCGCCAGCAGCCGCACGACCTTGATCCGACCGATGTTCATCGTCTGGGCAATCTGTTCCTGCGTGAGGCCCTCTACGTAGTAGAGCCACGCCGCCCTGACCTTCAGGTCGGACGAGGGCTGGATCTCGTGGCGGGCAAGCTTCTCGGCACGCATCGGCAACGATTTTCCCAATCATCCAATCGGCCGCGACAGTACGGAAAGCGTGGCCGGAGGCAAGCGCGCGGCGCCCCGTCCGATGCGCCTTGACGTCCAATCGTTCATGAATTTATGTTCGTTGCAACGTACAAATGTGCGAACGGCGGCACCTTGCAAGCCGCCACGCAGAGGGGAGCAGCCCATGGACAACAGGACGCCCGCAGGGCGCGCCAGTGACGATTCCCTCATCGAGGCCCTCCTGCGCCGCGAGCGCGAGGGCCGTCCGGTCCGCGTCGGCCTCATCGGCGTCGGCCAGATGGGCACCGACATCGTCGTACAAACCACCCAGATGCCCGGCATCGAGATCGTCGCCGCGGCCGATGCCATCGTGGAGCGGGTGAGCGAAGCCTGCGCCATCGCCGGCGGCAGCGTGCGGCAGCCGAAGACGGCGACAAGCCCTGGCGAGGTTGCGGCGACCATCAGCGAGGGCCGGCTCGCGGTTGCCCCCTCCTACGAGGCCGTCTGCGCGGCCGAGGGCGTTGACGTTGTCATCGACGCCACGGGCAACCCTAATGTCGGGGCCATGGTTGCGCTCGCCACCATCGCCGCCGGCAAGCACATCGTGATGATGAATGTCGAGGCGGACATCACCATCGGCAGCTACCTGGCGTCGAAGGCCGACGAGAAGGGCGTCGTCTACACACTGGCCGCCGGCGACGAGCCCTGCTGCACGATGGAGCTCATCAACTTTGTGCGCAGCCTCGGCTATCCCGTCGTCGCCGCCGGCAAGGGCAAGAACAACCCCCTGAAGGTCGACGCCACGCCCGACGCCTACGAGGAAGAGGCGCGCCGGCGCAACATGAACCCGCGCATGCTGGTGGAGTTCGTCGACGGCTCGAAGACGATGGTGGAGATGGTCGCCATCGCCAACGCCGCCGGGCTCGTGCCGGACGTGCCCGGCATGCACGGGCCGGCCGCGCCGCGCGAGGAGCTGCACAAGGTGCTGTGCCCGAAGGAGGACGGCGGCCTGCTGTCGCGCCGTGGCGTCGTCGACTTCTCGGTGGCGCGCGGCGTTGCACCGGGCGTCTTCGTCGTCGCTGAGATGCGCCACCCCCGCATCCGCGAGCGCATGCAGGACCTGCACCTCGGCGAGGGCCCCTACTACACCTTCTACCGGCCCTATCACCTAACCAGCATCGAGGTGCCGCTCTCGGCGGCGAATGCCGTCATCTACGGCCGCAGCCTGATGCGGCCGCTGCCGGTGCCGAGCGCGGAAGTCGGCGCCGTCGCCAAGCGCGACCTCGCCGTGGGTGAGACGCTCGATGCCATCGGTGAATACTGCTACCGCGGCATCGCTCTGTCCCGGCCCGACGCGGTCGCGCTCAAGGCGCTGCCGATCGGCCTCGCCCAGGGGGCGAAGGTTACCCGGCCCATCCGCAAGGGCGAGTACCTCACCTACGAGAACTGCGCCCCCGACGAGAGCCTGATGATTGCGAAGGTGCGCAAGGAGCACGACGCTTACATCGCCCGGCTCGAGGGCAAGTGAGAGTGCCGCCGGGCGCCCCCGCGCCCACATTGCGGCGAAAGGGTCATCGGTACGGGACGCCGACATGAGCTGCGAGTTGGAAACGCGATGAAAGCTGACACCGACACCACTGCACAGCGACCCAACCAGCGGCCGGAGCTGGCGGCCATCGACGACGAGACGATGCGGGGCGTGCTGCGCAAGATGCACCTCATCCGCAAGTTCGAGGAGGCGGCCGAGGCGAGCTACATGCGCGGCCTCATCCACGGCACCATGCACCTGTCCATCGGTCAGGAGGCGAGCGCCGTCGGCTCGACGCTGCCGCTCAAGGCGGAGGACTACATCCTCTCCACCCACCGCGGTCACGGCCACTGCATCGCCAAGGGGGCGGACCCGGCGCGCATGTTCGCCGAGTTCTTCGGCAAGGAGAACGGCTACTGCAAGGGCCGCGGCGGCTCCATGCACATCGCCGACGTCGAGGGCGGCAACCTCGGGGCCAACGGCATCGTCGGCGGCGGCCTGCCGATCGCCGTCGGCGTCGGCATGAGCATCAAGGCGCAGAAGCTCGACCGGGTGGCCGTCGTCTTCTTCGGCGACGGGGCGTCCAACGAAGGCGCCTTCCACGAGGCGCTCAACATGGCCTCGATCTGGAAGCTGCCGATCCTCTTCGTCTGCGAGAACAACAAGTACGGCATGTCGATGGACGTCAGCCGCGCCATGGCGGTGCCGAATGTCGCCGATCGTGCCGTGGCCTATGCCATGCCCGGCATCATCGTGGACGGCAACGACCTGCCGGCCGTGGCGGCCGTGGCCCGCGAGGCGGCCGAGCGGGCGCGCTCGGGCGGCGGGCCGACGCTCATCGAGTGCAAGACCTACCGCCTGCGCGGCCACTCCAAGAGCGACCGCAACCTCTACCGCACCAAGGAGGAGATCGAGGAGTGGCGCAACCGCTGCCCCATCCGCCGCCTCGAGGCCGAGCTGGTGGCACACGGGCGCTTCACGCCCGAGGAGCTGATGACCATCGAGGAGGCGGCGCAGGCGGAGATCGACGCCGCCCTCGAATTCGCCAAGGCGAGCCCTGATCCGGACCCGAAGGACCTGACCCGCGATGTCTACGCTGACTGAGGCCGCCGTGGAGAGCGCGGTGCGCGAACTCACCTATGCCGAGGCCATCCGCGAGGCGCTGGCCATCGCCATGGAGGCGGACGAGCGCGTCTTCCTCTTCGGCGAGGATGTCGGCGTCTACGGCGGCGCCTTCGGCGTCTCCGGCGATCTCGTGCACCGCTTCGGCCCCGACCGCGTTATCGACACGCCCATCAGTGAGCTCGGCATCGCGGGGGCGGCCGTCGGCGCGGCGATCACCGGCATGAGGCCGGTGCTGGAGATCCAGTTCTCGGATTTCGTCACGCTCGCCATGGAGCAGATCGTCAACCAGGCGGCCAAGATCCGCTTCATGTTCGGCGGCAAGGCCAAGGTGCCGATGGTTGTGCGCCTGCCCGGCGGCTCCGGCACCGGCGCAGCGGCCCAGCACAGCCAGAGCCTTGAGGCCTGGTTCGCCCACGTGCCGGGGCTCAAGGTCATCCAGCCGTCGACCCCGCACGACGCCAAGGGCATGCTGCTGGCGGCCATCGACGACCCCAATCCCGTCCTCATCTTCGAGCACAAGCTGCTCTACAAGACGAAGGGCCATGTGCCCGAGGGCGACTATCGCGTGCCGATCGGCAAGGCGGCCGTGCGTCGCGAGGGCCGTGACCTTACCATCGTCGGCTCGTCGATCATGGCTGTGCGCGCCGTGGCGGCCGCCGAGAAGCTGGCGCAGGAGGGCATCGACGCCGAGGTCATCGACCTGCGCAGCCTGCGCCCCATTGATTTCGACACGATCGCCGCCAGCGTGCGCAAGACGCACCGCCTCTTGGTGGTGTACGAGGGCGTGAAGACCATGGGCATCGGCGCCGAGATCTCGGCCATGATCGCCGAGAGCGATGTCTTCGACTTTCTCGACGCGCCCATCATCCGCCTCGGCGGCGCAGAGGTGCCCCTGCCCTACAACCCGGTGCTGGAGAAGGCCGCCGTGCCGCAGGAGGAGAATATCCTCGAGGCGGCGCGCCGACTTGCCAGGGGAGAAGCCTGATGCCCGTCGAGGTCATCCTCCCCAAGGTCGACATGGACATGGAGACCGGCTCCATCGAGGCCTGGAAGGTCTCCGAGGGCGATTTCGTCAAGCAGGGCGACATCCTCTTCGAGATCGGCACCAACAAGGCCGTCATGGAGGTGGAGGCACCGGCGAGCGGCATCATCCGCAACCTCGTGCCCGCCTCCGGCGAGCCAATCGCGGTGGGCACGCCCGTGGCGTGGATCTTTCTGGAGGGCGAGGACGCCAGCGACACGCCGCCGCCGCCAGCGGCGGAGACGGCAGCCGCCCCGCAGGCGCAGCAACCGCCAGCCTCCCCCTCCGGCGAGGCCGCCGCCTCCACCGCGCCGGCCTCGAACGGCCATCCTGCGCGGGCCCTCGACAGCGGCGTGCGCGCGACGCCGCTTGCCCGCCGCACGGCCCGCCTCCACGGCATCGCCATCGCCGAGGTGACGGGCTCTGGCCCGCGCGGGCGCATCACGGAGGAGGACGTGCTCGCCCATCTGGCGAAGCGGCCTGCCGAGCCGGCGCCCGTCGCGGCGCGGGCGCCCGCCGAGGCGCCCACCGAAGGGGAGCTCGTGCCCTTCGGTCCCGTGCGGCGCATCATCGCGAGCCGGCTTTCGGAGAGCATGCGGGTTGCGCCGCATTTCTACATGATGGCGCAGATCGACATGGGCGCCCTGCAAGCGCTTCTGAAGCGCGTCGGCCCACGCATCGAAAAGGCGGTGGGTGTCAGGCCGAGCCTGACGGTGCTCCTTGCGCGCGTCGTCGCCGGCATCCTGCCACGCCACCCCATGCTCAACGCCAGTGTCGAGGGGGATGCCGCCCGGCTGCACCCCACCGTCAACATCGGCATCGCCATGGAACGGGACGGCGACCTGGTGGTGCCCGTGCTGCGCGGCGCGGAGGGCAAGAACCTCGCGGAACTGACGCGCGAGTTCGGCCGCCTGCGCGAGGCAGTGGCAAACCGCACCATCCAGCCGGCGGACATGCGCGGCGGCACCTTCACGATCTCGAACCTCGGCATGTACGGGGTCGACAGCTTCACCGCCATCATCAACCAGCCTGAAAGCGCCATCCTCGCCGTCGGGCGCACCGTGGACACGCCGGTCGGCCGTGACGGACAGATCGTGCTGAGGCCGATGGCCACCTTCTCCCTGTCGTCGGACCATCGAATCGTAGACGGTGTGACGGCCGCGCGCTTCATGGCCGACCTCAGGGAAGCCATCGAGTGCCCGGAGGTGCTAATCTGATCTAACTGTCGGAAAAATCACAGGATCCATCGTCACAAAAGCAAAACCACCAGACGATAGGTATGCCAGCTCCGCGCATCGTGCGCAGCCTTGGCCCACAGTGGGAGGAAAACGATGAACACGCTGACCCGCCGTACCCTTGTCGCCGCCGGCGCGCTCGCCGCGGCCCTCGCCGCGGCGCCTGCCTTTGCCCAGGCCCCGTCCGGCAAACTCGTGCTCTACACCTCGCAGCCCGAGAAGGACGCCAGCATGACGACGGAGGCCTTCAAGAAGGCCTATCCGGGCGTCGAGGTGGAAATCTTCCGCTCCGGCACGACGGAGGTGATGGGCAAGCTCGCCGCCGAGTTCACGGCCGGCGACCCGCGCCCCGACGTCCTGTTCATCGCCGACGCCGCGAGCATGGAGATCCTGAAGAAGGACGGGCGCCTCCTGCCCTATCCCGAGGCGAAGGTCGACGGCTTCGACAAGGAGACCTACGACGCCGACAAGACCTATTTCGGCTCCAAGCTCATCACGACCGGCATCGCCTACAACACTGGCGCGGCCGAGAAGCCCACGTCCTGGAAGGATCTGACCAAACCCTCCTACAAGGGGCAGATCTCCATGCCGAGCCCGCTCTATTCCGGCGCGGCCGCCATCATGCTGAGCACGATGGTGGAGCATCCCGACCTCGGCTGGTCGTTCTACGAGGGGCTCAAGGCCAACGAGGCGGTGGCCGTGCGCGGCAACGGCGCGGTGCTGAAGTCCGTCGCCAGCGGCGAGAAGGCCTACGGCGTCCTCGTTGACTTCATGGCGCTCAACGCCAAGGCCAAGGGTTCGCCGGTCGATTTCGTCTTCCCGGCCGAGGGCGTGCCGGCCGTGACCGAGCCGGTCGCCATCCTCAAGACCACGAAGAACGAGGCGGCCGCCAAGGCGTTCGTCGACTTCATCCTCTCCGACGACGGCCAGAAGCTCGCAGCCTCCATGGGCTACGTGCCCGCCAAGGCCGGCGTCGCCAAGCCCGACTGGCTGCCGGAGGGCACCGAGATCAAGCTGATGGCGACGAACATCGCCAAGGTCGTCGAGTCGACCGAGGCGGACAAGAAGCGCTTCGCCGAGATGTTCGGCAACTGAGCCGGCCGGATAGCGAAACGTCATGAGCGGCAGCGCTGCCAAGGCCATGCGCGGCGGGGATCTTACGCTCCTGTGGGGGCTCGTGGTCCTCGTCGCCGTTCTCTCCATCCTGCCGCTTGCACGGCTCGTCCTCGAGGGCATCGCGCCAGGCGGCGCGCTCTCCTCCGGCGTGATCGGCGCGGTCCTGTCCGATCCGACCACCTGGACGGCGGTGCGCAACAGCTTGGTGACGACCTTCGGAGGCACCGTCCTCGCCGTCGTCATCGGCAGCATCGTCGCCTGTTTCGTCGCCCTCACCGACATGCGGGCGCGCAACGCCTTCGTGTTTTGTTTTGTGCTGCCGCTGATGATCGCGCCGCAGGTCACGGCGCTCGCCTGGCTGCAGGTGACGGGCCCGTCAAGCGCCCTGCTGAAGACGCTGGGCCTCGCCCCGCCACTGGGCACACGCAACCCGCTCTATTCGGCCGAGGGCATCATCCTGCTGCTCGGCATCCAGTATGCGCCGCTCGTCTTCCTCACGCTGCGCGCTGGCCTGCGCGCCCTGCCGAAGGAGCTGATCGAGGCCGGGCTAGCCGCCGGTGCCGGCAAGCTCACGGTGCTGCGCACCATCATCCTGCCGCTGATGACACCGCCGCTCGTCGCCGGCATCGCCCTGTGCTTCGTCTCGAGCCTCGGCAACTTCGGCATTCCGGCCTTTCTCGGCATTCCCGCGAACTACCTCGTGCTGCCGACGCTGATCTACCAGCGCCTGTCGGGGCTCGGGCCGAGTGCCCTCTCCGAGGTGGCCGTCCTCTCGACGCTCATCGGCGTCATTGCCATGGCGGGCATCGTCGTGCAGGACCTGATGCTGCGCCGTCGCGACTTCCGCATCACCACGACATCGACGGCGGCCAGGCCTTTCGAGCTGCGCGGCTGGCGGCTGCCGAGCGAGATCCTGCTGTGGGCGCTTGTGCTCGTCATCCTCGTGGTGCCGCTCGCCGGCCTCGTCGCCACCTCGCTGGTGCCGAGCTACGGCGTGCCGCTGACCGCCGCGTCGGCGACGCTGGAGAACTATGCCTACGTGATGTTCGACCACGCGGCCTCGCGGCGCGCCTTCGCCAACAGCTTCGGGCTGTCGGCTGCTGCCGCCGTCGTGATCGTCGTGGTGTCGGTACCGCTCGCCTACTTCCTCGTCTGGCGGCGCTCGCGCATGCTGCGGCTGCTCAACCTCGCCGCCGAGCTGCCCTATGCCTTGCCGGGCGTGGTGCTGGCCATCGCGGCCATCCTCATCTTCCTCAAGCCGCTGCCGGTGTTCGGCGTCTCGCTCTACAACACCATCTGGATCATCTTCTTCTGCTACGTGGCGCGCTTCCTCGTGCTCGGGCTGCGCCCCGTCGCCAGCGGCTACCACCAGCTCGACCGGACGCTCGAAGAGGCGGCCCAGGTTGCGGGGGCTGGGCTCCTGCGCCGGCTCGTCACCATCATCCTGCCGCTCGTTGCCCCGGCGGCGACGGCGGGCGCGCTTCTCGTCTTCCTCACGGCCTTCAACGAGCTCACGGTGTCGGCCCTCCTCTGGTCGTCCGGCAACGAGACGCTCGGCGTCGTCGTCTTCTCCTTCGAACAGGGCGGCGATTCCACCTATGCGGCGGCGCTCGCGGTGCTGACGGTCATCGTCACGCTGGCGCTGATGCTCGCCACCCTTCTCTTTGCTCGCAAGCTGCCCCAGGGAGTGCTGCCGTGGCGCGACTGACCATCGACAGGGTCTCCAAGACTTTCGGCAACTACCGCGCCCTGGACGCCGTCTCCATGGAGGTGCGGGACGGGGAGTTCCTCGCCGTGCTCGGCCCCTCCGGCTGCGGCAAGACGACCCTCCTGCGGCAGATCGCCGGCTTCGACCAGATCGACGATGGCGAGATCCGCATCGGCGACACGGTGGTGTCCGACGCGCGCCGCCATGTGCCGCCGGAGCACCGGCGCGTCGGCATCGTCTTCCAGTCCTATGCGCTGTGGCCGCACATGAGCGTGTTCGACAACGTCGCCTACGGCCTCAAGGTGGCGGGGGTGAAGGACCCGGAGCGGACGCGCCGCGTCAAGGAGGCGCTCGCGCTCGTGGGGCTCGAGGCCTTCGCCGAGCGCCGGCCGGGTCTTCTCTCCGGCGGCCAGCGCCAGCGCGTCGCGCTCGCGCGCTGCCTCGTCACCGAACCCTCGCTCGTGCTGCTCGACGAGCCGCTCGCCAACCTCGACGTGCACCTGCGCGCGGCGATGGAGGACGAGTTCGCCCGCTTCCACGAGCGCACGGCGACGACGATGATCTACATCACCCACGACCAGGCGGAGGCCATGGCGCTTGCCGACCGCATCGCGGTGATGGACCGCGGCCGCCTGCTGCAGATCGCGACGCCGTCGGACCTGTTCCGCCAGCCGGCGAACGAGACCGTGGCCCGCTTCATCGGCGAGGGCATGGTGCTGCCCGCCGAGGTCGGCGCCGCCGACAGCGAGGGCCGCTGCCACGGCCGCATCTACGGGCTCGAGGTGTCGCTGCGCGCCTCGCCGCTGCAGAAAGCCGGCCACGCCAAGGTATGCCTCCGCGCCCGCGACCTCGCCATCGCCGGGCCGGGCCAGACGGGCCTTTCTGCCCACATCGTGCGCACCGTCTACCAGGGCGGCTTCTTCCGGCTCGAAGCCAGTCTCGTGCGGGCGCCCGACGTCACCGTCCACCTCGCGGTGCCGGAGCCTTTCCACCACGGTCCCGGCGACGTCGTGGACATCGTCGTGAACGACGGCTGGGTGCTGCCGGCGACGACCGAAAGCTGAAGCAGATGCGAATTCACCTCCTCGGCGGCTTCGGAGAGAAGGGCCGCACGAGCCTCGCCATCGAGAGCAAGGGCTACCGCCTCATGCTCGATGCGGGCATCAACACGAGCGTGCCCATGGATCACGCGGACTACTACCCGCGTGTCTCTCCGGCCGCGCTCGCCGCCACCGATGCGCTCATCATCACCCATGCCCATGAAGACCATGTGACGGCGCTCGGCTGGGCCCTCGCACACGGCTTTGCCGGCCGCATCCTGATGGGCGCGGAAACCGCGCGCGACGCGGATCTCGCCTGGGCGGCCTATGCCGCGCCGGACGATCGCGCGCGGGCGAAGGCCGCCGCCGTCGAGCCCCTGCCGGCCCGCGGCACTGTGACGCTCGGCCCCTTCACCGTGACCACAGGCCGCTCGGGACACATCGTCGGCGGCTCCTGGTGCGTGATCGACGACGGCGAGCGGCGCTTCGCCTATTGCGGAGACGTGGTGCCGGACAGCCCTGTGTTCATGATGGACCCGCTGCCGCCCTGCGACGCCATCGCCATCGACGCCTCCTATGGCGACGATGACGTGCCGGCGCGCGAGCGCGCGCGTCAGGTGGCCGCCTTCGTGGCGGAGCACCCCGAGGGATGCGTGCTGCCGACGCCGCTCGCCGGCCGCTCGCTGGAGCTGCTCGCCATCCTGCCCGAGCCGATTGCCCTCGCCCCCGGCATGCGCGCCTCCCTCGAGGCGCAGCTCGCTGCCGACGAATGGCTGCGGCCCGGCGTCAGCGGGAGCCTCGCCGCACGCCTCGCCGCTGCGCGCGACTGGCGGGAGGGCGAGCCGCTGCCGCAGGCCGCCCTGCTCTGCCACGACGGCATGGGCATGTCAGGCCCCGCGGCTACGATTCTGCCCCTTGCCGAGCAGCGCGGCCATCCGGTGCTGTTCACCGGCCACCTGCCCAAGGACAGCCCCGGCGACAGGATGGTACGGGCCGGTCGGGCGGCCTGGAACCGCCTGCCGACCCACCCGACGCTCGGCGAGAACCGCGCCATCGTCGCCGCCAGCGGCGCGCGCGTCGTCCTCGGCCATTCCTGCGATCCGGCGACGCTGCGCGCCCTGGCGGCGCACATCCCCCTCTTGCGCGCCGACCTTTCGACCGGCGCGAGCCTCGACATCTGAAGGGCCTCCATGCGCGTTCTCATCTCCAACGACGACGGCATCACCTCTCCGGGCCTCGCACTGCTGGCCGAGGCGGCACGGGCGCGGGGGGACGAGGTGTGGATCGTCGCGCCGGAGCGGAAGTGGACGGCGGCGAGCCACCAGCTCTCCTTCGACAGGGACATCGTGCTGACCCGGCAGGACGAGCGGACCTATGCCTGCTCCGGCGCACCGGCTGACTGTGTCGTGGCCGCCCTGTCGGTGCTGATGGCCGAGGCACGGCCCGATCTCGTCCTCTCCGGCATCAATGACGGGCGCAACGTGGGGGAGGACATGGCCTATTCCGGCACCATGGCCATCGCCCGCGAGGCGGCCATGTGGGGGCTTCCGGCGCTCGCCTTCTCCCGCACCAAGGGTGGCGCCGCAGGCGGGCGCGAGCGGGACGCGGTGCGGGCTCTCATCGACCTCCTGTGGGCGGCGCGGGGCGACTGGCACAGCGAGGGAACGTGGCTGTCCGTCAACCTGCCGAAGGAACTGCCGGCCCCGCTCGCCGGCGCGCGCATCGGCCGCGACAAGATCGCCTCGGCGATGGATGTGACGGAGCGGGACGGGGACCGCATCACCTGCCGCATCCGTCGCGGGCGGCCGCACACCCTGCTGCCGGGCGACGAGAACACGGCCATCGACTGCGGCCATGTCACCATCGTGCGGCACTGCTGGTTCGCCCATGCGCCGCTCGACGATGCAACCATAGCGGGCTGGGCCGGCATGGTGAAATAACCGGCTTACAGTAAGATGCGACATCGGCGGGGAGACGAAACACCGAGCGAGGCAGACGGATACGGCCGCCAGGCGGCAAGGGAGCGGTGAATGTCGGCGAATCTGGTGCTGATCGACCTTCTGGGCGCCGGGGCCCTGCTGCTCTGGGGCCTGCGCATGGTCAAGACCGGGGTCACCCGCGCCTTCGGCTCCAGCCTCCGGCACTGGATCGCGCTCGGCACCACCAACCGTTTCAAGGCTTTTTTCGCCGGCCTGGCGGCAACCATCGCCGTGCAGAGCAGCACGGCCACGGCCCTCATCACCGCCTCCTTTGCCAGCCGCGAGCTGATGACCACGGCCATGGCGCAGGCGATCATGATCGGCGCCAACGTGGGCACGGCGCTGGTGACGCGGCTGCTGGCGCTCGACCTGCACTGGCTGTCCCCGGTGCTGATCCTGTGCGGCGTCGCCACCTTCATGGCGACCGACAGCTCCAAGCCCAAGGCCATCGGCCGCGCCATCATCGGCCTCGGCCTCATGCTCCTGTCGCTGCAGCTTATCGGCGGGGCGACGGAGCCGATGCGCGCCTCCCCCACGCTGCAGAGCCTGCTCGCCGCACTCGGCGCAGCGCCCGTCGTCGGCCTGCTGGTGGCGGCGGTGCTTGCCTTCGTTGCCGCCTCCAGCCTTGCCATCGTGCTGCTCGTTGCCTCGCTCGCCGCCTCGAGCAACATGGACCCGGGGCTTGTCGTCGCGCTCGTCCTCGGCGCCAATCTCGGCGGGGCCGTGCCGCCGGCGCTCGCCACCGCGGGCTACGGCCCGCTGGCGCGCCGCGTGACGCTGGGCAACCTCGCCGTCCGCGGCGCCGGCTGCCTGCTGGCCCTGCCATTCATCGGCCCGGCCGAGGGCTACCTCGCCCATGCTGCGGCGCTGACGAGCACTTTCGCCGTCGACGTGCACCTGGCCTTCAACATTGCGCTCGCCGTGATCTTCCTGCCGCTCGTCGGCGTCATCGCGCGCATCGCCGAGCGGCTGCTGCCACAGCTGCCCGACACACGCATGGGGCCGCGCTATCTCGACGAGGCGTCGCTCGACACGCCTGCCGTGGCGCTGAGCTGCGCCGCCCGCGAGACGCTGCGCATCGGCGACGTGATCGAGGTGATGCTGGTCAAGAGCCTGGAGGCGCTGCGCAACAACGACGCCAAGCTCAAGAGCGAGATCGCCAAGATGGACGACGAGGTGGACGCGCTGCAGCAGGCGGTGAAGCTCTACCTCTCGCGCCTGGGCCACGAGGGGCTCGACGACGAGGATGCGCGCAAGGCCACGGAGATTATCTCCTACGCCATCAACCTCGAGCATATCGGCGACATCATCGACAAGAGCCTGCTCGACATGATCGGCAAGAAGATCAAGTACGGGCTGCGCTTCTCGCGCGAGGGCATGGCGGAGATCGAGGAGCTGCACGCGCGCACGCTGGAGAACCTGCGCATCGCCCAGAGCATCTTCATCAGCCGGGACATGGACCTCGCCCGCAAGCTCGTGGAGGTGAAGGTGAACGTGCGCCACATGGAGCGCCAGTCCGCCGAGCGGCACCTGGAACGCCTGCGCGAGGGGCGCATCGAGAGCATCCAGTCGAGCACGCTGCACCTGGACGTGCTGCGCGACCTCAAGCAGATCAACGCCCACATCACCTCGGTCGCCTACCCCATCCTCGACGAGGCGGGCGCCCTGCGCGAGAGCCGCCTGCGCAGCGACGGCACGGCCGCCATGGCCTGAAGGCAAGGCCGCAACCGGCAAAGGAGAACGGCCCGCCCCTTCCGGAGCGGGCCGTTGCCGATCGGGCAGGGGCGATGCCCTGCGTTCCGGCGGTGCGTCAGGGCATCAGCTGGCCGCCGTTGACCTCGATCACCTGGCCGGTGATGTAGCCGCTCATCGCCGGGGAGGCGAGGAAGACGTAGGCGCCGACGCACTCCTGCGGCTCGCCGATGCGCCCCATGACGATGGTCTTGCGCATGGCCTCCAGCATCTCCGGCGTAGAGAAACGCTGGTGGAACGGCGTTATGATGACGCCGGGGGCGACCGCGTTCACGCGGATGTTGTCCGCCGCATATTCCTTGGCCATGTTGCGCGTCAGGTTCGACACGAAGGCCTTGGCGCTTGCATAGAGCCCCGCGCCGGGACCTCCGCCGTTGCGCGCGGCGATGGAGCTCGTGTTGATGATGGCGCCGCCGCCGGCCTTCCTGAGGTGCGGCACGGCGGCCTTCGAGGCCATGACGACCGAGCGCACGTTGAGGTCGATCACCCGGTCGAAGAGCTCGTCCGTGATGTCGGTTACCGGCGAGCGCTGCACGAGCGCACCGGCATTGTTGATGAGCACGTCGAGTCCGCCGAGGATGCCGGCTGCCTCGTTGACGACGCGGATCGCCTCGGCCGAGACGCTGACGTCGCCCTTGAGCAGGTCGGCCTTGCCACCGGCCTTGCGGATGGTGTCGACGACGGCCCTGGCGTCGTCCTCGCTGGAGTTGTAGTGCACGACGACATGGCTGCCGAGGCGCCCGAACTCGATGGCCGTGGCCGCGCCGATGCCGGTGCTCGCGCCGGTGATGAGGACGCGCTTGCCCTTGAGATCATCCAACATGTCGGTTTCGTCTCCCTAGACTGGACCGCCGGCACCACGGCCCGTCCGCGGACGGCCAGCGATCGTTTCCCCGTTGGTTCGGCGCGAGCCGCCCCCGAAGACCGCGCGTCTCCGGCCCCGCACCTCAGGCGGCCGGCGACCAGAGCCCGCCTGGCTCGGGAAAGCTCGGCCCGTCTGCCGGCGGCCGCGCAGACTCGTCTGTTAATCGATTTATTTCCTTCATATCCCCTATGCCGCCGCACGCCAACTCCCGTTCGTCGCCAGAGAGCCTCGCGAGCGGCAAAAGGCCGGCGGCTGATGCCCGGCCCCTCCTTCAACCATAGCCGCGCGCCCTGCGCCGGCTTGCCAGATCGCGCCGCTTAAATTATCAATATCGATATTGATATTGATATCGATAACCGTGGATGCGGAAAGGACTCTGGCCGTGCGTCCGCGCGAGGCAGCCTATTCGGCGGTCAAACGCCGTATCATCCTCAACGAACTGCAGCCCGGCATCACGCTGACCGAGCTCGGCCTTGCGCGTGAGCTCGGCTGCAGCCAGGGCACCGTGCGCGAGGCACTGCTGCGCCTGCAGGAGGACGGGCTCGTCATCCGCAGCGGCCATCGCGGCACCACGGTCACGCCGCTTGCCCCGGAAGAGGCCGACGAAATTCTCGCGCTGCGGCGCCGCATCGAGAAGCGCGGCGCCGTTCGTGCCGCCGCCGCGGTGACGGATGCGGCCCTCGCGCAGCTGCGCGCCCTGCAGGACGAGATGGAGCGCGCAGCCGGCGCAGGCGACCAGTACCAGCTCATCGAGCTCGACACCGAGTTTCACCTTTTCATCTTCCGCCTCGCGGGCCTGCAGGCGCTGGAGCAGATCCTCGTGCGCTGCATCCTGCATTCGCACCGGCAGAAACTGTGGGAGCCGCGCCACCGCCGCCCCCTGCTCGAGACGGCCCGCCGGCACCGGCCCATCTACGAGCGCCTCGCCGCGCGCGACGGCAGCGGCCTCGCCGAGGCGCTCGGCCATCACATCGACACCATCGTCGACATTTCCTCGGAGCGCCAGTCGGCATGACCCCGTCTCTCGACCCGCATTTCCGGCCCATCTACGAGCGCATGCGTACCGCGCCGGCCATCGACTATCGCGCCATGCCGATCGGCGAGGCACGCAAGACCTTCGAGGCGCTGGCGCAGCCCTGGAACGAGGGTGCGCCGGCGCTTGCGGCCGTGCGGGAGTTCACGGTGCGCACCGCCGCCGGCCAGATGCGGGCGCGGCTTTACGAGCCAGCGGCGGATGCGCTCGCGAACGGCCTCGTCGTCTACGTCCACGGCGGCGGCTGGACCTTCGGCTCCGTCGACACGCACGACGGCACCATGCGCAACCTGGCGCAGGCGTCGGGCTGCGCCGTCTTGGGCATGGACTACCGGCTGGCGCCGGAGCACCCCTTTCCCGCGCCGCTCGACGACGTTCTCGCCGCCCTCGCCTTTGCGGCCGACGGCGGGCTCGGACGCCCCGTCGACATGGGGCGGATCGCCCTCGCCGGCGATTCCGCCGGGGCAAACCTCGCGCTCGCCGCCCTCCTCGCCCGGCGCGACCGGAGGCAGACGCTGCCGCCGACAGCGGCCCTCTTCTACGGCTGCTATGCGCCGATCTTCGACACGGCGAGCCACGAGCGGCTGGGCGACGGCAGCTTCTTTTTCAGCACCGCGATCATGCAGTGGTACTGGGGCAACTTCCTTGGCCCCCTCCCGGCGGATACGGCCGCGCTCGCCGCCCCGCTGCGGGCGTCGCTCCAGGGTCTGCCGCCGCTCTATCTCAATGCCGCCGGGCTCGACCCGTTGCTCGACGACACGCTGCTGCTCGCCGAGAAGCTTGCACACGCCGGCATTCCCTTCCGCCTCGACGTGTTTCCCGGCGTCGTCCACGGCTTCCTGCGCATGACGCGCGAGCTGCCAGCGGCACAGGCGGCCATCGCGGCGGCTGCGACGCACATCAGGGAGGTGTTCGGCCGCTAGCGGACGGCCAGCCACACGACACAGACGGGGGTGAACCCCGCAAGACAAAACAAGAAAACCGGAGGAGAGGACATGACCAAGGAGAACACGACCCACCGGAAGGGCCTGGGCCGGCGCAGGTTCCTTCAGCTCGCCGGCGCGGGCGCCCTCGCAGCGCCTTTCGCGGGCAGCTTTCCCGCCCCCGCCATCGCTCAGGAGGTGACGGTGCGCTGGTGGTACCACTTCGACAACCCGCAGCACTCCCCTGCCGAGCTGGTGGCGAAGTTCGAGAAGGAGAACCCCGGCATCAAGATCGTCGCCGAGAGCATCCCGTGGGGCGGCGGCAACGACTATTACACCCGCCTCTTCGCCGCGCTCGTCGCGGGCAATGCGCCCGACTGTGCGATGGTAAAGCTCAACAACCAGGCCCGTCTCGTCGAGATGGGGGCGCTCGAGCCGCTCGACGACATGCTCAAGGGCTGGGAGGCCCGCTCCGACATCGCCGAGGACATCTGGCAGCTCAACAGGGCGAGCGACGGCAAGCAGTATTACCTGCCGCTGCAGTACGTGGTGCTCTACCTCTACTACCGGCAGGATCTCTTCGATCAGGCCGGCATCGCCCCGCCGCGCAGCTTCGACGACTTCCTCAAGGCGGCGAAGGCGCTCACCAAGGACGGCGTCTACGGTTTCGGCATGCGCGGTGGCGCCGGCGGCCACGACCACTGGGGACCCTTCGTGCTCGGCGGCGGCGCCACCTTCGAGAAGGGCGGCATGGTGAGCGAGAAGGCCCTTGCCGCCAACCGCTGGTTCGTGGAACTCGGCACCAAGGAGAAGGTCTTCCCGCCCTCGGCACCGACCGACGGCTTCCGCCAGATCATTGACGGCTTCAAGGCCGGCCGCACCGCCATGACCATCCACCACGTCGGCTCGTCCAACGAGATGGTCGAGGCGCTCGGCGACAAGGTCTCGGCGGTGCCGGTACCGCGCGCGCCCGACGGTCGCGGCTGGACCTCCTTCGGCGACGAGTCGAACGCCATCTTCTCGGCGAGCCCCAACAAGGAAGCCGCCTTCAGGTGGATCTCCTTCCTGTCCACGGCCGAGAACAACGTCGCCTTCAACGGCTTCACCGGCCAGCTCACCGTCACCACATCGGGCATGGCCGACTGGAAGCTGCATCCCAAGCGCTTCGTCACAGCGAGCGAACAGTCCCTCGCCATCGCCGGCGTGCTGCCGGACAGTCCAAAGACGGCGGATTTCGTGCGCACCGTCTGGCCCACCAACATGCAGCGTGCGCTGCTGGGCCAGATCAGCCCCGACGAGATGATGCATGCCTTCGAGAAGCACTTCCACGGTTGAGGGGCGGCGGGGGCGCGGCCCCCGCGCCCCACGGGCGGAGCGCGGCCCGTGCCGCCTCCCCTGCCTTTTCCGGAGTTCAGGCCCGTGACGAGCCTTGTGACGGCGGGAGCGCGCTCGCGCGCGTTCATGACACCCTATGCCTTCCTGCTGCCGGCCCTCGTGGTCACGGCGGCCGTCATCCTCTTTCCCGTCCTGCAGACGGCGTGGATGAGCCTGCACGACTTCGTGCTCTTCCGCCCGCGGGACGTGCCCTTCATCGGCCTCGGCAACTTCGAGCGCATGTGGAACGACGAGGTCTTCTGGATTTCGCTCGGCCACTCCTTCCTGTGGATCGCGCTCGTCGTGGGCTTCCAGTTCCTGCTGGGGCTCGGCGCCGCCCTGCTGCTCAACCAGAGCTTCTGGTGGCGGGGCCTGGCGCGCTCACTGGTCGTCGTGCCGTGGGCGCTGCCGAGCGTCATCATCGGCCTGATGTGGACGTGGATGTACGACTTCAACGTCGGCGTCATCAACGACGGGCTCATCCGGCTCGGCCTCATCTCGGAGCCGGTGGCCTGGCTGGCGCGGCCCGACACCGCCTTCTACGCTGTCATCGTCGCCCTCATCTGGCAGGGCTTTCCCTTCTTCGCCGTCGTCGTCCTCGCCGGCCTGCAGACGATCCCCGCCGAGCTCTACGAGGCGGCGGAGATCGACGGGGCAAGCCGCTTCCAGAAGCTCGTCTATGTCACGCTGCCCTCGATCTCGGAGGTGATCGCCACCGCGCTCCTCCTGCGCACGATCTGGGTGGCGAACTCGCTCGACGTCATCCTCGTCATGACCGGCGGCGGGCCGGGCTATGCCACGCACACGCTGCCGCTCTACGCCTTCCTCAAGGCCTACAGCGGCATGGAATTCGGCTATGGCGCGGCGCTGGCGCTGGTGCTCACGGCGCTGCTGCTCGTCGTCGTCTTCGTCTACGTGCGCCGCGTGGCGCGGGAGATCGGCCGATGATCGAGCGCTGCTCCCGCCTCGCCCGCATTCTGCAGGTGGAGATCCCCGTTCTCGTCATCGTGCTCTTCGCGCTGGCGCCCTATGCGTGGATGGTGATCACCTCCTTCAAGCCCAACGAGGAGATTGCGCAGTGGCCGGTGGCCTACTGGCCGAGCGAGGGCACGCTGAAGCACTACCGCGACCTTCTCGCGCGCACGACCTTTGCCGGCAACCTGCTCAACAGCTTCATCGTCGCCGTCGGGGCAGTCGCGGTGGGACTCCTCGTCAGCGTGCCGGCCGCCTATGCCTTCTCGCGCTTCCGCTTTCCCGGCCGACGCTGGCTGATGGTGCAGTTCCTGGTCGTGAACATGTTCCCGATCGTGCTCATCATCATCCCGCTCTTCGTCCTGATGCGCTCGCTCGGCCTGCTCGACACCTTCATCGGCGTCATCGCGGGACACTCGACCTTCGCCATCCCATTCTCGGTCTGGATGATGACGAGCTACATGAATGCGATCCCGACCGAGCTCGACGAGGCGGCCATCATGGACGGCGCGAGCCGGCTGCAGACCATCCGCCTCGTCATCCTTCCGCTCGTCATGCCCGGCATCGTGACGACCGGCATCTACATCTTCGTCACCTCCTGGAACGAATACCTCTTCGCGATGATGCTGTCGGGCCAGAACGTGCGCACCGTCACGGTAGCCCTGCAGCTCTTCATCGGCGAGTTCACGGTGCAGTGGGGCCTGCTCACGGCGGGCGGAACGCTCGTCGCCATTCCCGTCACCATCCTCTTCCTCCTCGTGCAACGGCGGCTCGTGAGCGGTCTCACGGCCGGTGCGGTGAAGTCATGACAGTGAAAACAAACCCGATCGGCGTCATCTCGATGTTCTATGCCCGGCCTTTTGGCCGCGAGCACTTCCCCACCCTCGCCCGGGCGAAGAAGGCCGGCTGCGACTTCATCGAGCTGCTGGTGCCGGAGCCCGGCGAGCTTGACCTCGCCGAGACGAAGGCGGCGCTCGCCGACAACGGCCTTGGCGTGGTGCTGGCCGCCCGCGTCAACCTGGCCCGCGACATCTCGAGCGCCGACGAGGCCGCCCAGCAGGCGGGCATCCGCTATCTCGAGACGTGCATCGAGACGGCCACCGCGCTCGGCGCCACCATAGTCGGCGGGCCGCTCTACGGGGCGCCGATGGTGTTTGCCGGGCGCGCCCCCGCCCCCGTCACGGAGGACGAGCGCAGGCGGCGAATCGACCGTGTCGTCTCCGGCCTGAAGAAGGCGTGCCGGCGCGCCGGGAATGCGGGCGTCACCCTCGGCCTCGAGCCGCTCAACCGCTTCGAGACGGACATCGCCAACACCACGCGCCACGGCCTCGCCATCGTCGAGGCGGTCGATTCACCGGCCCTCGGCGTGATGCTCGACACCTTCCACATGAACATGGAGGATCCCTCGATCCCTGATGCCATCCGCCGTGCCGGCAAGCGGCTGGTGCACTTCCAGGCCAACGAGAACAACCGCGGCTTCGTCGGCTCCGGCCACATCAACTGGCCGGCCGTGGCGCGGGCCCTCGCCGACATCGGCTATGCGGGCCCGATCACGCTCGAACCCTTCCGCCGAGACGACGAGCGGCCGGGGGTGCCGCTCGCCCAGTGGCGCGCCCCGCAACGCGACGAGGATGGCGAGCTCGCCCGCAGCATCGCCTATCTCAAGGCGGCGCTCGCCTTTGCCGCGAGGGCCTGAGCCATGCCCCTCCGCATCGGCTGGATCGGCTGCGGCACGCATGCCAACGAAATGCTGCTGCCGCAGCTCATCCGTCACGACGTCACCATAGCCGCTCTCTGCGACACCGACGCGACGCGCCTCGCCCGGACGGCGGCGCGCTACGGCATCGCGGCCGTGGACACGACGGGCGACTGGCAGGCGGTGCTGGCGCGGCAGGACATCGACGCCATCGGCGTCGCCACCGGCCCGGCCGCGCATTTCACGATCGGCATGGCTGCAATCGCGCGCAGGCTGCCCCTTTTCATCGAGAAGCCCCCGGCCACGACGGCGGGCGATGCGCAGAAGCTGGCCGAGGCTGCGAAGGCCGCGGGCGTGCCCGTCGTGCTCGGTTTCATGAAGCGCTATTCCACGGCAAACCGCATCGCCGCAAACGTTATCGCCAGGCCCGAGTTCGGCACACCGGCGAGCTTCCTCGGCGAATACATGACGGCGCCGACATATTTCGAGAAGGATCCCGACTACACGGGCTTCTACCTGCACCACTGCGTACACTACCTCGACCTCGTGCCCTGGCTCATGGGAGAGGTCGCGCAGATCGGCGCGCGCAAGCACGAGCTCGCGCCCGGCAAGCTGCTGCTGCATGTGGACTTCCGCTTCGCGAGCGGTGGCATCGGCACGCTCGTCATGGGCACGCACCAGTCGCGCGGCACCCCCATGGAATGGTGGCAGGTGATGGCCGATCACCAGCGCGTCGAGGTGCGCAACGTGCACGAGGTGCGCTACTACCGCGCCCCACCCTTCAAGGTGAGCCGCACGGACGCGAGCCTCGTCGACGGCGAGGACACCCTCGTGTGGGAGCCGAACCTCACCGTCGCGGCCAACGAGGACCACAAGGGCTATCACGCCCTGCTGGGAGACTTCCTTGCCGTGGCGCGGGGCGAGAGACGCCACGTGCCGGACGCTGCAGCCGGCGCGCGGGCGATGCATCTGCTCGAGGCGATCATCGAGCGGTAAGGGCTACCGGGCGCCCTCCCGGCGCGACAGGGCGGCAGCCACCCAGAAGCCGAGGGCAAGCAGGCTGCCAGCCGCGATGATGCCGACGAGCACGGCATCGTAGGAACCGGCGGCGGCCCAGAGGACCGCAGCGCCCGCGGGCGCGAGCGCCTTGGCGACCGTGCCCGGCACCGAAAGTGCGCCCGTCACGGCGCCATAGGCGTCGCGCGTCACCATCTCCGGCACGGCGAGGCCGCGCACGATCGTCATGATGCCGTTGGCGCCGCCATAGGCAGCGGCGACCACGGCGATGAGCGCGAAGCTCGGTGGCAGCGCGGCCAGCATCAGCAAGGCGAACGGGAAGACGGCGACGACCGCCGAGCCGATGGCACGCACCGAGGCGCGCGCCGCGAACAGCCAGACGAGGAGGCGCCCCGCCACCTGCGCCGGGCCGATGATCGCCATGGCCGCCACCACCGCGGCGGGAGCGAAGCCCCTTTCCGTCAGCAGCGGATAGAGGTGGAAGGTGAAGGCCGAGAAGGTGGCCGCATAGGCCGTGAAGGCGAGGGCCAGCGCCCAGAAGACGGGGCGGCGCGCCGCAGCGGCGACAGCTGCGCGCCCGTCGAGCGGAGGCGTCCCGCCACCGTGATGCACTGGCGCGGTGTCGGCGCGCGGGTCGATGACCGCCGCATAGAGTCCGGTGCAGACGACGAGGTTGACGGCGCCGAGGACCATCAGCGCCCCACGCCAGCCGAGGCTGGACATGAGCAGCTCGACGAAGGGGATGAAGACGGTCGAGGCGAAGCCGCCCCACAGGCTGACGGCCGTGATGCCGGCCCGCGCGGCGCCTGCGCCGGTGCGACGGGCGACGACGGCGAAGGCCGCCTCGTAGAGCGTCGCCGCCTGGAGGGTGCCGAGACCGGCAACGGCGAGGTAGAAGACCGGCAGGCTCTCGACCTGCGACCACAAAAGGAACAGCAGCCCGGCGAGCACCGAGCCGCCGGCCATGACGGCGCGGCCCTGGCCGCGGTCGATGGCGGCACCGACGGGATAGGCCGCAAGGCCGCTGAGCAGCAGGCCGAGCGTGGCCGCGCCGTAGAGCTGTGGCTTGTCCCAGCCCAGCTCGCGCCCCATCGCCTCGGCGATCTGCGGAAAGCTGTAATAGAGCGAGCCCCAGGAACAGATCTGTCCGATGCCGAGGCCGGTGATGAAGAAGCTGCGCCCGCCGGCGGGCGTGGTGGCGGGCGCAGTTGCCGTCATCGCGGGGTCAGCGCCGCAGGCCGCTGACGTCGCGCACCGCGCCGCGGGCGGCACTGGTCGTCAGGGCCGCATAGGCCTTGAGCGCGGCCGTCACGTTGCGCTTGCGCGGCGCAGCCGGCTGCCAGGCGGCGGGGCCCTTGGCCTCCATGGCGGCGCGACGCCGGGCGATCTCCTCCTCCGGCACGGCGAGGTGGATACGCCGGTTGGGGATGTCGATCTCGATGATGTCCCCCTCCTCGACGAGACCGATGGTGCCGCCCTCCGCCGCTTCGGGCGAGACGTGGCCGATGGACAGGCCCGAAGAGCCACCGGAAAAGCGCCCGTCGGTAACGAGGGCGCACAGCTTGCCGAGGCCCTTCGACTTCAGGTAGCTCGTCGGATAGAGCATCTCCTGCATGCCCGGGCCGCCGCGCGGGCCCTCGTAGCGGATGAGCACGATCTCGCCGGGCTTGACCTTGTTGCCGAGGATGCCCTCGACTGCCGCGTCTTGGCTCTCGAAGATGCGCGCCGGGCCAGAGAAGGTCAGGATCGATTCGTCGACGCCGGCCGTCTTCACAATGCAACCGTCCTCGGCGAGGTTGCCGTAGAGCACCGCAAGGCCGCCATCCTTCGAGAAGGCATGTTCCACAGAACGGATGACGCCCTTCTCACGGTCGAGGTCGAGCTCGTCCCAGCGCCGATCCTGGCTGAAGGCCTCCTGCGTCGGCACGCCGCCGGGCGCCGCCCGGTAGAAGGTGCGCACGCTCTCGCTGTCGGTGCGCAGCACGTCCCAGCGATCCAGCGCCTCGGCCAGAGTCTTGCTGTGCACCGTCGGCACGCTGGTGTCGATGAGGCCCGCGCGGTCGAGCTCGCCGAGGATGCCCATGATGCCGCCGGCGCGGTGCACGTCCTCCACATGCACGTGGCTGACGGCAGGCGCCACCTTGCACAGCACCGGCACGCGGCGCGAGAGGCGGTCGATGTCGCTCATGGTGAAGGGCACCTCCGCCTCGTGCGCGGCGGCGAGGAGGTGGAGCACCGTGTTGGTCGAGCCGCCCATGGCGATGTCGAGCGTCATCGCGTTCTCGAACGCCTTGAAGGTGGCAATGGAGCGCGGCAGTACCGAGGCGTCGTCCTGCTCGTAGTAGCGGCGGGCGAGATCGACGATGAGATGGCCGGCCTCGACGAAAAGGCGCCTGCGGTCGGCGTGGGTTGCAAGCATCGAGCCGTTGCCCGGCAGGGCAAGGCCCAGCGCCTCCGTGAGGCAGTTCATGGAGTTGGCCGTGAACATGCCCGAGCACGAGCCGCAGGTGGGGCAGGCCGAGCGCTCGATGACCTTCACGTCCTCATCCGAGACGTTGTCGTCGGCGGCCGCGACCATGGCGTCGACGAGGTCGAGCGCCCTCTTCTTGCCGCCGAGGACAACCTTGCCGGCCTCCATCGGGCCACCGGAGACGAAGACGGTCGGGATGTTGAGGCGCAGGGCCGCCATCAGCATGCCGGGCGTGATCTTGTCGCAGTTGGAGATGCACACCATGGCGTCGGCGCAATGCGCGTTGACCATGTACTCCACGCTGTCGGCGATGATCTCGCGCGAGGGCAGGCTGTAGAGCATGCCGTCGTGGCCCATGGCGATGCCGTCATCCACAGCGATGGTGTTGAACTCCTTCGCGACACCACCCGCCGCCTCGATCTCGCGCGCGACGAGCTGGCCGAGATCCTTCAGATGCACGTGGCCCGGCACGAACTGGGTGAAGGAGTTGACGACTGCGATGATCGGCTTGCCGAAATCACTGTCCTTCATGCCGGTGGCGCGCCAGAGTCCGCGGGCACCGGCCATATTGCGGCCATGGGTCGAGGTACGCGAGCGATAGCTGGGCATCGGATCTTCCATATCCTGGCGCCTTTCGGCGCCGTCCTTGAGCGTGAGCGGGCTTTTTCTTATGGCTGTTCCAAAGAGGCAAGGGACAATGCCAGCGAACAGAAGGAAAAGCCATGCATCCGGGTGCATGGCTGGCGACTGCTGCAGTCAGGGCCACGCAGGAGCCGCCGGTGGTTGAGGTCATCGACATCGTTGATGCCGGCGATCCCCGCATCGACGCCTATCGGGACGTGCGCGAGCGCGATCTCGTCGGTCGGCAGGGACATTTCATCGCCGAGGGCGAAGTGGTGCTGCGCGTGCTGCTGACGCGCGCCGCCGCGCGCACGCGCTCGCTGCTGGTGGCGGCCAACCGCTTCGACAGTCTCAGCGACCTTCTCGCATTGGTGCCGGCGGGCGTGCCGGTCTACCGGGCGGCGCCGGCCGTCATGGACGCCATCGTCGGCTTTCACATCCACCGCGGCATCTTGGCGCTGGGCGAACGCGCGCCGTTGCCCCCCGCGGCTGACCTCCTTGCTCGGCTGCCCGCGGAGGCGCTGGTCGTCGTCGGCCTCGGCATCGCCAACCACGACAACGTCGGCGGCATCTTCCGCAACGCAGCCGCCTTCGGCGCCGCGGCCGTGCTGCTCGACGCGGTGAGCTGCGACCCGCTCTATCGCAAGGCCATCCGGGTTTCCGTCGGCGCGAGCCTCGTCGTGCCCACGGCCCGTATCGGCCGGAACGAGGACGTCGTTGCGCTTCTCGAGGAGAACGGCTTCGCGCCCTTCGCGCTCAGCCCGTCGGGAGCCACGCCGCTCGCGGAGCTTGCGCGCCCTGCCCGCGCCGCCATCCTTCTCGGCGCGGAGGGACCGGGCCTGCCGTCCGATGTCATGGCGCGCACCTCGACCGTCTCCATCCCCATGGCGAAGGGCTTCGATTCCCTCAACGTGGCGACGACGAGCGGGATCGTGCTCTACCACCTGTCGCAGGCGGCAAGGCCACTGGGCCGAGGCGAAGGCGTGCCGCTCGCCTCCTGAACCGCTTGTGTTTCGTGTCAGGGGTGCCGTCAGCTGACCCCTTCGAGGGCGCAGATCGCCACGAAGACGACGAGAGAACCGAGCACGCCGAGAAGCTGGATGGTCAACTCCATGTGTTGCCTCCCTGTGACCCCTGCATGTCATGCAGCCGCCGGCGCAAGGCATGCACCGGCGGTCGCGTCGAGAACGCCGGACGGCGGGGTGGCTACAAGCGCCCCGTCAAGGCCAGAATGAGAATGACGATGAGGATGAGGCCCAGAAGACCGCTGGGGTAGTAGCCCCAGCCTGCACTGTAGGGCCAGCTCGGCAGAGCGCCGATGAGCAACAATATCAGTATGACGATGAGTATCGTGGACATGGCGTTCCACCCCTTGACTTTGCGAGTGGTGTGGGAACGCACGACGAGGCCATTCTGTTTCAAGCAGGCTATCATTTATCGGTTCAGGCGCCTGACGTCTGATGTGGAGACAGGACGATGACAGCCCGTACCCTCACCCTTGCCCTGTTGACCGCCGCGGCCCTCGCTGCGCCGACCGGGCAGGCCCTCGCCCAGTCGCGCCCCTATGCGCCCGGGCTCTCCTGCCGTGCCCTCGCCCAGATCGTCGCCTCGCGCGGCGCCGTCGTCATCTCCACGAGCAGGACGACCTACGACCGCTATGTCGCCAACGGCAGCTTCTGCTTCCCGACTCAGGTCACGAGCCCGGCCTGGGTGCGCACGGCGGACACGCCGAACTGCTTCATCGGCTATACCTGCAAGGAATTCGACATCGACGACTGGGATTGACGGGCCCGGCGCCTCGCCGCCGTGCGCGAGCCGAAGCGCCGCGGACCGGCGAGGCAGGCGAGCGCCAGGATGAGCCCCGACACCGTCGCGATCATCCCCGCGGCGCTGACACTGTAGCTGGCGCCGAGCCACAGCGGGCCATAGCCGGCGAGCACGTAACCGGCCACCGCCGAGACGACGGCGAAAAGGACGCTCCAGGCAAGCTGCGGCACGAGCCGGTCCGTCATCAGCCGTGCGGCAGCGGGCGGGCAGATGAACATGGCGATGACGATGATGGAGCCCACGGCGTCGAACGCCGCCACAGCCGCCACCGCCACCATGACGATGAGCGCGAAGCCCACGAGCCCCGGCCGCGCGCCAATGCTCTCGGCGAACGTCGCATCGAAGGTGCCGATGACGAGCTCCTTCCAGAACACGAGCAGGAACACGACGACGGCCAGGGTGACGAGCGCGAGGCGCGGCAGCTGCGGCGGCAGCGCCGCGAGCGCCTCCGCATCGAGCAGCGCCGGCCAGCCGGCGCCGCCGGCGAGCCAGATCAGGCTCTCGAGATTGCCGTAGAGCGCGTGCTCCACGTCGAGGTGCACGGTGCTGGTGTCCGACTGCTCGAGCAGTAGCACACCCGCCGCAAAGAGCGTGGTGAAGACGACGCCCATGGCCGCTCCCGGCTCCACCCGCCCGACGCGGCGCACGACCTCGATGATGAGGACGGCGACGACGGCGGCGATGCCAGCGCCGAGCAGCATGGCCCCGGCGGCGACGGTGCCGGTAAGGACGAAGGCGCCGACGATGCCCGGCAGCACCACGTGGCTCACCGCGTCGCCGATGAGGCTCTGGCGGCGCAGGACGAGGAAGTTGCCGAGCAGCGCGCAGGATACCGAGACGAGGATGCCGATCGCGATCGGCACGAGGCTGAGAACGACGAAGTCGGCTCCCATCAGCGTGCTCCCGTGAGCGCCGGCTCGAGGCGGGCGGAAAGATCGGCCACGACATCGGGCGGCAGGGCCCTGTCGATAGGCACGAGGCCCTGGTGGTCGAGCGCCGCAGCCTCGTCGGGATGCAGGCGACGATAGAGCGCCCACAGCGCCTCCTCCCGCACGGCGGCGGCCGCGGCAGCTCGGCCCTTCAGCGTCGCGACGCCGTCGGCGCGGATGTGTCCGGCCCGGCGCAGCACCTTGATGGTGAGTGGATCATAGATGGCCTCGCCGCGGGCGAGCGCGAGCAGGCCCTGGCGCTCGTGCACCCGGCGCCGGAAGCGCAGACGCGTAACGAGGCCCGACATCAGCCCGCGCACGGGCGACAGGACAAGCGAGAGCGCGAAGAAGGCGGACGCGGTGAGCACGATCACCGCCCCCGTCGGCAGGTCGCGTCCCGAGGCGGAGATGGCAGCACCGACATAGCCCGCGGCAGCGCCGAAGGCGGCGGCGATGAGCACCATGCGCCCCGGCCGGTCGGTCCAGAAGCGGGCTGTCACCGGCGGGATGATGGTGAGCGCGACGATGAGCACGAGGCCGGCGACCTTGAGCCCGATGACTGTGACGGCGAGCAGCACGCCCATCATGGCAAGGTCGGTGAGGCGCACGTCGATGCCGCGCGTGGCGGCATAGTCCTCGTCGAAGCACACCAGCGTGAAGGGGCGGCGCAGCGCGAAGACGACCGCTCCCGTGAGCAGGGCGGCGACGGCGATGGTCTCCGCCTCCGAGCGCAGCATGCCCGCCGTCGAGCCCAGGAGATAGCCGGCGATGCCTGCCTGGCCGCCGGTCTGCAGCGACTGGATGACCGTCAGCAGCACGATGCCGAAGCCGAAGAAGACGGACAGCACCGCGCCGATGGCGGCATCCTCGGTGAGGCGTGTGCGGCGGGTGATCCAGTCGACGCAGAGCAATCCGAGGGTGGCGCTTAGGGCCGCCCCCGCCATGAGGGCGACGATGTCACGCCCGTCGCCGGTGAGCCACGCCATCACGATGAAGGCGAGTGCGAGGCCCGGCAGGGTGCCGTGGCTGACGGCATCGCTGACGAGGGAGCGCTTGCGCAGGAGGATGAAGGTGCCGATGGCCCCGGCGCTGCCGCCGAGAATGGCCGCGCCGATGGTGACGACGGCGGTGTTGTAGCCTGCGCCGAGCAGAAGAGCCGCGAGGAACGCCGTCATCGCCCTTCCCCGGCGGCCTCCCGCACCACGGCCACCTCCTCCACATGGGCGGCGGCGAGGCGCCCGCCATAGGTCGCCTGCAGGTTCTGCGAGGTGAAGGTGGTGGCCACAGGCCCGTCGGCGATCTTGCGCACGTTCACGAGCAGCACGTGGTCGAAGTACTCGGGCACGGTGGCCAGGTCGTGGTGCACGCAGACGATGGTCTTGCCGGCGCGGTTGAGCTCCTTGAGCACGGCAATGATGGCCCGCTCGGTGGCCGCATCGACGCCGGCGAAGGGCTCGTCCATCACGTAGAGGTCCGCTTCCTGCGCGAGGGCGCGGGCGAGGAAGACGCGCTGCTGCTGGCCGCCGGAGAGCTGCCCGATCTGCCTGTCGGCGAAGGCCGCCATGCCGACCCGCTCGAGGCACGCGAGGGCCTTCTCGCGGTGCCGGCGCCCGGCAAAGCGCAGGAAGCCGATCTCGCGATAAAGGCCCATCAGCACCACGTCGCGGACCGTGGCCGGAAAGTCCCAGTCGACACTGGCGCGCTGCGGCACGTAGGCGATGCGGTGACGCGCCTTCTCGTAGGGCACGCCGAAGACGGTGACCTCGCCGGCAATGCGCGGCACGATGCCGAGCGCCGCCTTGATGAGCGTGGACTTGCCGGCGCCGTTGGGGCCGACGATGGCGACCATCGCCCCCTTCGGCACGACGAAGTCGACCGAGAACAGCACCGGCTTCTCGCCGTAGCTGACCGTCAGCCCGCTGATGGCGAGCGGACTGTCGGGATGGTTCTGGCCGAGCGTGCGGCCTTGGTCGGCGATCAGGGTCGGGGCGTTCATCGTGTCATGCATCCTGGCGTCAGGCCCCTTCAGTCGGCCGGGGCGAGCCTGCCCTGAAAGCCGCGGGACGGCGCATCGCCGCCGAGGGCCCTGGCGATGGTCGTGAGGTTGTGGTCGATCATGCCGATGTAGGTACCCTCGTAGGTGCCGGGCCGGCCCATGGCGTCCGAGAAAAGCTCGCCACCGATGACCACCTTGTGGCCGCGCGCCGCCGCACCCTCGATGAGGGCCTTGACGTTTCGGTCCGGCACCGAGGTCTCGACGAAGATCGCACCGATCTTGCGCTCGACCAGGATGCCGACGAGGTCCTCGATGTGCTTGAGCCCGGCCTCGCTCTCGGTGGAGATGCCCTGGATGCCGAGCACCTCGAAGCCATAGGCGCGGCCAAAGTAGCGGAAGGCATCGTGCGCCGTGACGAGGACGCGCGAGGCGACCGGCACGCTCGCCATGACGCTGTCTCCATAATCGGCGAGCCTGTCGATCTCCTCAAGATGGGCGGACGCATTGCGCCGGTAGGTCTCCTCGCCGGCCGGATCGAGCGAAATCAGCGCGTCGCGCGCGGCCAGGACGACGCCCTTCCACAGGCGCGGCGCCATCCAGACGTGCGGATCATAACGGCCCTCGTAATCCTCGTGCGCCAGCAGCTCGGCCTTGGGCAGGCTCTCGGCGAGGGCGAAAACCTTCTTGTGCCTGGAAAGATCGGCGAAGAAGGACTCGAGCTGCGCCTCGAGGTAGAGGCCATGCCACATGACGGCATCAGCCTGCGTCATGGCCACGATATCCGAACGGGTCTGGCGATAGGTGTGCGGGTCCACGCCGGGGCCCATCAGGGCCTTTACCTCGGCCCGGTCGCCCGCCACCTGGCGCACGGCGTCGGCAATCATGCCAGTGGTGGCAACGATGGTGAGCCTGCCGTCCGGCGGCGACTGCGCCCCGGCAGGACCCGCTGCGGCGGCGAAAGTGAGCAAAGCCGCAGCAGCTCCGGCGATGAGGCCGCGTCGCGTGGCACCGGTCATGAAGCATCACCTCCTGTTGCGAATGAATTGCAATTGCAGGTATAGACAACCCGCCTCCGTCGCGCAAGTGCAAATGAGTTGCATTTTCGACAACGGCAGCCGCGGCCTGCGGTTCCGCGCCTTGCGGCCGTCCGGGGCGGGCACTTTGCCGCATCGGAAAGGCTGGAAAAGCGCGCGCCGGAGCGAAGGCGCCCTCGCGTTATTTGATCCACGTCAAACAACCGGGGCTCGCCTCGTCCTATGGGCTGATGGGACGGGTGGGATTGTGCGCCCGTCCGAGGGACCCAGGAGCGGAGCGGGAGCAACGCCACCATGATATCCGAATTGACGAGGGGCGAGAGGCGGCTGGCCCTTGCCGTGCTGACGGCCGTGGCGATCCTCGGCCTTGCCCTGGCCGTCGCCGGCCGGGGAGACATTCTGGCCGTGCACGGCGGGCTCATCATGGCCTCTGCCGTCGTCCTGATGTTCTTCGTCATCTCCGGCTACTACGCGCCGGAACCGGGCGAGGAGCGCTTTGCCCAGTATTACGACACACCCACCAAGGCCGGTGTCGTGCTGGCCATGATCTGGGCCGTGATCGGCATGGGCGTGGGCGACTGGGTCGCCTGGCTGCTCGTCTATCCGGAAATGACCTTCGACGCCGCGTGGGCGAGCTTCGGGCGCCTGCGGCCGGTGCACACCTCGGGCGTCATCTTCGGCTTCGGCGGCAATGCGCTGATCGCCACCTCGTTCCACGTCCTGCAGCGCACGTCGCGGGCCCGCCTGCCCGACCAGTTCAGCCCGTGGTTTGTGCTGATCGGCTACAACCTCTTCTGCCTGCTCGCGGCCAGTGGCTACCTTCTCGGCATCACGCAGTCGAAGGAATACGCCGAGCCCGAGTGGTATGCCGACCTGTGGCTCGTGGTGGTGTGGGTCGTTTACTTCTCGATCTACCTGCGCACGCTGATGCGCCGGCAGGAGCCGCACATCTACGTCGCCAACTGGTACTATATGGCCTTCATCCTCGTGGTGGCCATCCTGCACATCGTCAACAACCTCGCGGTGCCGATCTCCTTCGGCAGCGCCAAGAGCTACTCGGCCTTCGCCGGCGTGCAGGATGCGATGACGCAGTGGTGGTACGGCCACAACGCGGTGGCCTTCTTCCTCACCGCCGGCTTCCTGGGGATGATGTACTACTACCTTCCCAAGCGCGCGGGCCGGCCGGTGTTCTCCTACCGCATGGGCATCCTCGGCTTCTGGGGCATAACGTTCATGTACATGTGGGCGGGCTCGCACCACCTGCACTACACGGCCCTGCCGCAGTGGGTGCAGACGCTCGGCATGACCTTCTCGGTCATGCTGATCGTGCCCTCGTGGCTGGCGGCGGCCAATGCGCTGCTCACCCTCAACGGCGCCTGGGACAAGGTGCGCGACGACGCCACGCTGCGCTTCATGATGCTGGCGGTCGTCTTCTACGGCCTCTCGACCTTCGAAGGCTCGTTCATGTCGATCCGCGCCGTCAACTCGCTGTCGCACTACACCGACTGGACGGTCGGCCACGTGCATGCCGGTGCACTCGGCTGGGTGGCGCTCATCACCTTCGGCTCCATCTACGCCGTCGTGCCGTGGATCTGGAAGCAGCCTTCCATGTACTCCAACAAGCTGGTGGAGGCCCACTTCTGGCTCTCGCTGGCCGGCACGCTGATCTACGTCTTCGCGATGTGGAACTCCGGCATCATCCAGGGCCTGATGTGGCGCACCTATAGCGAGGGCGGCACGCTTGCCTATTCCTTCATCGACTCGCTCGTGGCGATGCGGCCCTACTACATCGCCCGTGCCATCGGCGGTGGCTTCTTCGCCGTCGGCGCGGTCATCGGCCTCTACAACGTCTGGATGACGATCCGCCAGGCTTCCGCCGAGCGTGCCGAAGCTCCCGACGCCCCCGTTGTCCCGGCCCTCGCCCGGTCGCTGCAAGCCGGAGAATGAGTGAGATGTTCGGCATCCATCAAAAGCTCGAGCGCAATGCCATCGGCTTCGTCATCGCCATCATCGTGGTGTCGAGCATCGGCGGCTTCATGGAGATCGCCCCGCTCTTCACCATCCACGAGACGGTCGAGGAAGCACCGGACATGCGCCTCTACACGCCGCTCGAGGTTGCAGGGCGCAACATTTACATCCGCGAGGGCTGCTATGCCTGCCATTCGCAGATGATCCGCACCCTGCGCGACGACGTGGAGCGCTACGGGCCCTATTCGCTGGCGGTGGAATCCAAGTACGACCACCCGATGCTCTGGGGCTCCAAGCGCACGGGGCCTGATCTCGCCCGCGTCGGCGGCAAGTATTCCGACGCCTGGCACGTCGCCCACCTGATCAACCCGCGCGACGTGGTGCCGGAGTCGATCATGCCGGGCTACCGCTGGCTGGCCGAGACGCCGCTCAAGGTAGACGACCTCTCGCTGCACCTCGCCGCGCAGCGCAAGGTCGGGGTGCCCTACACGGACGAGATGATCGCCAACGCGGCCGCCGACGCCTATGGCCAGGCGATGCCGGACAGCCCCTTCGCGGCCGGCGTCACAGCCCGCTACGGCGATGCCACCAACGTGCGGGCCTTCGACGGCCAGCCCGACCGGCTGACGGAGATGGACGCCCTCGTGGCCTACCTGCAGGTGCTCGGCCGCCTGACTGACGCTCCCTACCAGCAGACCGCATCGACCGAAGGGGCCAAGCCATGATCGACCACGACACGCTCGTCGCATTCTCCAAGTCCTACGGCCTCTTCTACCTCATGGCGATGGCCCTCACCGTCGTCGCCTACACCTTCTGGCCCTCCAACAAGGAGCGGTTCGACGAAGCGGCCAAGAGCATCATCGACGACGAGGACACGCCATGTCGGTAGGCGATTACGATCCCTATACCGGTCAGCGCCTGACCGGCCACGAGTGGAACGGCATCAAGGAGCTGAACACTCCGGTGCCGAAGGTGGTGTGGTTCTTCCTCGGCGTCACTGCCCTGTTCGCCTTCGTCTACTGGGTGCTGATGCCGGCCTGGCCGCTGGGCGTGACCTACACGAAGGGTCTGCTCGGCCTCGACGAGCGCGAGATCGTGCGCGAGAAGGTGGTCGAGGCCGCGCGCCAGCGCACCTGGACGCAGCGCATCGCACAGGAGGACTATGCCGCCATCCAGGCGGACGCGGAGCTGATGCAGAAGGTGCGTCAGGCCGGCCGTACGCTCTTCGGCGACAACTGCGCCGTCTGCCACGGCACCTCGGGCAAGGGCGGACCGGGCTATCCCAACCTCGCGGACAAGGCCTGGCTGTGGGGCGGCACGCCGGAGGCTGTGGCCGAGACGATCCGCGTCGGCATCAACAGCGACCACCCGCAGACCCGCACCTCTCAGATGCTCGCCTTCGGCCGCGACCAGATGCTGGACCGTACGGCCGTGCTCAACGTCGTCGCCTACGTGCAGTCGCTGAGCAATCCCGCCCTCGCCAATGGGCCGGAGAAGGACGCCATCACCGCCGGCAAGGCGGTGTTCGAGGCGAACTGCGTCTCGTGCCACGGCCCGGACGGTAAGGGCAGTACCGAGGTGGGCGCGCCTGACTTGACGGACGGCTTCTGGATCTACGGCGGCGACCGTCAGTCGATCTTCGACACCGTGTGGGGCGGCCGCCAGGGCTACATGCCGGCGTGGGAGAAGAGGCTCTCGGACGTCGACCGCAAGATCCTCACGCTCTACGTGCTCGATCTCGGAGGCAAGTGAGCCATGACAACGGCCATGCAAGGCGGAAACCCGGCCACGAACCGGAGCCGCAGGCCCTGGTCGCGCGGGCGCGTCGCCGCGCTCCTCATCGTCGCGGTCGCGGCGGCGGTCATCATCGGGGCGAACGCGCATCTCGTCATCGTGGCGTTGTCCTCGCAGCCGGACTGCGTCACCCATCTCAAGACGCCAGGCGGAAGCGAAGGCGCCTTCCGCGCGGCCAAGTCGTCCTGCTGAGCGGAGCGAGCGAGGGAAAAGGACATGAGCACAGTTGCGCACGAAGCGCCGGTCAAGCCCGCCCGCGTCAATCTCGACCGGGGACTGCCGGCATCGGAGGCCTTCACCTGGCTCAGGAAGGGCTGGCGGGACTTCACGGTGCAGCCGGGGGCGAGCCTCGCCTACGGCTTCCTCGTCTTCGCCGTGTCGGTTGTCATCATCTGGGGGCTGTTCGCCTTCGGCTATGACTACATCCTCTTTCCGGCTCTCGCCGGGTTCATGGTGGTCGGCCCCGTGCTCGCCATCGGCCTCTATGAGAAGAGCCGGCGCCTCGCCGAGGGACGGCGGGTGAGCCTCCTCGGCATGATCTTCGTCCGGGCAGCCTCGAAGGGGCAGATCCTTTTCGCCGGCGCACTCCTGATGATGCTGATGCTCGTGTGGATGCGGGCGGCCGTCATCATCTACGCGCTCTTCTTCGGCTGGCAGCCCTTCGTGCCCGGCCTCGGCCCCATCGCAGCGATGCTGTTCGGCACCCCCCTCGGCCTCGCCATGCTGCTCGTCGGCAGCCTCGTCGGGGCGCTGTTCGCCGCCTTCTCCTTCGCCATCAGCGCCTTCTCCATCCCGATGCTGCTCGACCGCCGCGTTGATGCCTTCACGGCCATGGGCAAGAGCATGGCGCTGGTGTGGAGCAACCTGCCGGTGATGCTGGTCTGGGGCGCGATCACCCTCGCGCTGTTCCTCGTCAGCCTCGCGACGGGGCTCCTTGGCCTTATCGTCACGTTCCCGGTGCTCGGCCACGGCACCTGGCACGCCTACAAGGCCATCGTGCAGGAGGAATGACCCGATGAGCTGCTGCGGGCAGGCTTCGCTCGCTCTCGCCGCCGCGCCCGCGGGCGCGGAAGCGGGCCCCTCGCGCGAGGAGATCCTGCTCGCCAGCCATCGCATCGGCGAGGGCCTCTGGCAGACGGACCTGTCCGTGCCGGCCGTGCACTGCGGCGCCTGCATGCGCGCCATCGAGAGCACCCTCGGCCGCCTGGAAGGGGTCGAGGGTGCCCGCGTCAATCTCTCCACGCGGCGGGTCTCGGTGCGCTGGCGGGAGTCGGCGAACCCGTGCGCCTTCATCCCGACGCTGGCGTCGATCGGCTATCCTGCACATCTCGACGACCCTGCCGCCGACGAGCGGGACGAGACACTCGCCCGCCTCGTGCGCGCCCTGGCCGTGGCAGGCTTTGGCGCGATGAACATCATGCTGATGTCGGTTGCCGTGTGGGCGGGCGCCGAGGCGGGCACACGGGACCTCTTCCACCTCATCTCCGCCGCCATCGCGCTGCCGACCATCGGCTATTCTGGCCGCATCTTCTTCAGCTCTGCCTGGAACGCGCTGCGCCACCGGCGTACGAACATGGATGTGCCGATCTCCATCGGCATCCTCATTGCCTTTGGCATGAGCCTCTATGACACGCTCAACAGCGGCGCCCATGCCTATTTCGACGCGGCCGTATCGCTCATCTTCTTCCTGCTCGTCGGCCGCACGCTCGACCACGTGATGCGGGAGCGGGCGCGCACCGCCGTCAAGGGTCTCGCGCGCTTCGCAGCGCGCGGCGCCCATGTCGTCCATCCTGACGGACGGCAGGAATATCTGCCGCTCGCGGAAATCGAGCCCGGCATGACGCTGATGGTGGCCGCGGGCGAGCGCATCCCGGTCGACGGCGAGATTCTCTCCGGCCGGTCCGACATCGACTGCTCGCTCGTCAACGGCGAGAGCCTGCCGCGCGAGGTCGGCCCGGGTGCCACGGTCGAGGCCGGCACGCTCAACCTCACCGGGCCGGTGACCATGCGGGCGCGGGCCGCGGCCAAGGATTCCTTCCTCGCCGAGATGGTACGCCTCATGGAGGCGGCCGAGAGCGGACGCTCGCGCTACCGCCGCCTCGCCGACCGCGCAGCCTCGCTCTATGCCCCCGTCGTCCATACGGCCGCCTTCGTCACCTTCGTCGGCTGGATGCTTGCCGGCGGTGGCTGGCACGAGTCGCTCTCCATCGCCGTTGCCGTGCTCATCATCACCTGCCCCTGCGCCCTGGCGCTGGCCGTACCGATGGTGCAGGTGGTCGCCGCCCGCCGCCTCTTCGAGGTCGGCATCATGGTGAAGGACGGCGGCGCGCTGGAACGCATCACCGAGGTCGACACGGTCGTCTTTGACAAGACGGGGACTCTGACGCTCGGCACCCTGGTGCTCACCAACGGAGACGATATTGCCCCGGCTGATCTCGCCGTCGCCGCGGGCATCTGCGCCCATTCGCGCCATCCCCACTCGCGCGCCATCGTCGCAGCGGCGCAGGACAGGGTGCCGCTCGCTCCCGTCTTCGACGAGGTCCGCGAACATCCCGGCCTCGGCCTCGAGGCGAAGCTCGGCAGCGACGTCCACCGCCTCGGCCGCGCGGCGTGGGCGCTGCGGGATGCCGGCAGCATCACGGGCACGGTGCTGTCGTGCAATGGCCGTCCCGTCGCCCGCTTCGCCTTTGCCGACCGGCTGCGGCCGGGCGCCCGGCAGGCGGTGCAGACGCTGAAGGACGAGGGGCTGAGGATCGTCCTGCTCTCCGGCGACCGCAGCGATGAGGTGCAGCGCCTCGCCGGCGCACTCGGCATCGACGAATATGCGGGGGATCTCGTGCCCGGCGACAAGGTGGTGAGGCTCGCGACGCTCGCCGCGGAGGGCCGCAAGGTGCTGATGGTGGGCGACGGCCTCAACGACGCGCCTGCGCTCGCCGCCGCCCATGCCTCGATGGCGCCCTCCACCGCCGCCGATATCGGCCGCAACGCCGCCGACTTCGTCTTCCTGCGCGAGGGGCTGGAGGCCGTGCCCGCCGTGCTCCGCCTCTCCCGGGCCGCGCACGCGCTGACGCGACAGAACCTCGCCCTCGCGCTCATCTACAATGCCATCGCCATGCCCTTCGCGGTGCTTGGCTACGTGACGCCGCTCGTCGCCGCCATCGCCATGTCGTCTTCGTCGATCATCGTGGTGGCGAATGCGCTGCGTCTCGGCCGCGCCGAGGGCGGAGCGCGCGAGCAGGGCCGGCTGGCCGCCGCCCGGCTCTCGGAGGCCCACGCATGAGCGACTTCTTCTATCTCATTCCGCTGTCCCTCGGCCTCGGCTGCATCGGTCTTGCCGTCTTCCTCTGGTCGCTGCGCGGCGGCCAGTACGAGGACCTCGACGGCGCTGCCGAGCGGGTGATCACCGACGAGGACGTGCCGATCCTGCCGCAGCGGCACTCCGCTTCCCGCCAGGGCTGACGACAGCATTATCACGGCGCATCGGGCGCTGGCGGGGTGTGACCCGCCGGCACCATCATGCGTGGCGCGCAGGGCTGCCACGCAATCCGCAGCATAGATATAATAACCCTGCTTATTATATGTCGACCTGACGAGCGGCGCCCCATCGCCGACCGGAGCGCCGGCATGACCTGCAACGACACCTTTCTCAGCGAGATTTTCGACGTGGCCCGCCTGATCCGGGCCCATGCCGACAGGCGCGCCCGCGAGCACGGCATGAGCCGCGCGCAGTGGATCATCCTGTTGAAGCTCGACCAGCAGCCGGGCCTGTCGCAGCAGGAGCTCGCCGACCTGATCGAGGTGGAACCCATCTCCATCGGCCGCCTCGTCGACCGGCTGGCCGACCGCGGGCTTGTCGAGCGGCGTCGCGACCCGAAGGACCGCCGCGTCTGGCGGCTTCACCTCCTGCCCGCTGCCGAGCCCATCCTGCGGACGGTCCTCGCCTACAGAAAAGCCCTCCTCGAAACTGTGACCGAGGGCATTCCGGAAGAGGCCCTGGCCGATCTCTCGCGCACACTTCTCACGATCAAGAACAACCTCGCGGCCGACATGCCCCGCATGCGCCGAACCGCGGACGAAGGATGACCGCCATGTCGCAGTCCATATCGATGCAATCCGCTTCGCCATCCGTCGCCCGTGACCGGACCGGGACGGACGAGGTCGCCGAGGCCGCGCCCGCAGAGGCGCGGCGCGCGGGGGCCGCGCCTGCGGCGCCACCTGCCCAGCGCCCGCCAAAGGCGCGCCAGCGGCTCGCCCGTCCGGTCCTGATGCTCGGCGGCATCGCGGTGGTCGTCGTCGGTTCCCTGCTCGCCTGGCTCAACGGCGGGCGCTATGTGTCCGTGGACGACGCCTACGTCGGGGCGGCCAAGCTCCTCGTCTCGACGGACATGTCCGGCATCGTCGAACGTGTCGGGGTGCGCGAGGGCCAGGCCGTGAAGGCGGGCGACGTGCTCTTCCGGCTCGACCCGCGCCAGTTCCGCATCGCGCTCGACAAGGCCGAGGCGAAACTGGCGGAAACGCGCCTCGCGCTCGAGGCCATGCGCCAGGACTACAGGCGCATCGAGCGCGACATCGCCGCCCAGCAGGCCGTGGTCGACCAGGCGCGGGCGCAGTTCGACCGCTATTCCGCCCTGGTGCGCACCAACAATGTCTCCGCCGCCGCCTATGACGAGGCACGGTTCACGCTCGAGGCGGCCGAAAGCAAGCTCGCCTCCCTGCGTCAGGAAGCGGCGGTGCAGCTCGCCAGACTCGGCGGCCGGGCGGATGCGGACATCGAGCAGCATCCCCAGTTCCTCCAGGCCGAGGCGGAGGTCGCGGAGGCACGCCGCCAGCTCGACCATACGGTGGTGCGCGCGCCGTTCGACGGCATCGTCACCCAGGTCGACCAGCTCCAGCCCGGCCAGTATCTCGCCGCCAACACCGCCGCCTTCGGCCTCATCGGCGACGACAGGGTGTGGGTCGACGCCAACGCCAAGGAAACGGACCTCACCTACGTCAAGCCCGGCGACCCCGTCTCCATCGCCGTGGATACCTATCCCGGCCACGTCTGGACGGGCCGTGTCGAAAGCATCAGCCCGGCGAGCGGCGCCACCTTCTCGGTGCTGCCGGCCCAGAACGCCAGCGGAAACTGGGTCAAGGTGGTGCAGCGCATCCCAGTGCGCATCGCTGTTGAGCGGCGGCCCGACGATCCGCCCCTGCGCGTCGGCATGAGCGTCGTCGCCGACATCGACACCGGCCACCGGCGCAGCCTCGGCGACCTCTTCTGAAGGCCGCCGGTGGAGGAGGACCAGCCATGAGCGCACCGCCCGCCCATACGGCTCCGGCCGAGGATCTCGGCCGGCATCGCGGCATCATCACCCTGTGCGCGATGATTGCGACGCTCATGCAGGCGCTCGACTCGACCATCGCCAACGTCGCCCTGCCCTACATGCAGGGTTCGCTGTCGACGACGACCGACCAGGTCACCTGGGTGTTGACCTCCTACATCGTCGCGGCAGCCATCATGACCTCGCCCGTCGGCTGGCTGGCGAGCCGCTTCGGGCGCAAGCGCTTCTTCATCGTCTGCCTCGTCGGCTTCACGGTCGCCTCGATGCTGTGCGGGCTCGCCGAATCCCTCACGCAGATGGTCATCTTCCGCCTGCTGCAGGGGGTCTTCGGTGCCGCGCTCGTGCCGCTGTCGCAGGCCACGATGCTCGACATCTACCCGGTGGAGCAGCGCGGCTCGGCCATGGCCATCTGGGGCATGGGCGTGATGGTCGGCCCCATCCTCGGGCCGACGCTCGGCGGCTATCTCACCGATGCCTACAACTGGCGCTGGGTGTTCTACGTCAACGTGCCCTTCGGCATCGTGGCCGTGGCTGGGCTTGTGTTCTTCCTTAGGGATACCGAGCGCAACACATCGCTGCGCTTCGACTGGCTGGGCTTCGCCGTCCTCAGCCTCGGCATCGGCGCCCTCCAGCTCATGCTTGACCGCGGCGAGCAGAAGGACTGGTTCAGCTCCACGGAGATCGTCGTCGAGGCGGTGCTCGCCGGGCTCGGCATCTACCTCTTCGTCGTCCATCTCTTCACGGCGAAGAAGCCCTTCATCCCGCCGCGCATCTTCTACGACCGCAACTTCCTGTCCGGCCTCCTGCTGATGTTCGGCATCGGCATGATCCTGCTCGCCAGCTCCGCCCTGCTGGCTCCGTACCTCCAGACGCTTGGCGGCTATCCCGTCGCCACCGCAGGCCTGCTGATGGCGCCGCGCGGCATCGGCACCATGGTCGCCATGATGGTCGCAGGTCGCCTCTCGTCGCGCCTCGACCCGCGCCTCATCATGATGCTGGGCATCCTGATGCTGGCCTACTCGCTCTGGGACATGACCTACTGGACGCCCGACGTCTCCGTCGCGACGCTCACCATAACCACGGTGCTGCAGGGCTTCGGGCTCGGCTTCGTGTTCATTCCGCTGCAGGTCGTGGCCTATGCTACGCTGGCGCCCGAGCTGCGCACGGACGCGGCGGCCCTCTTCAGCCTGGTGCGCAACATCGGCAGCGCCATCGGCATCTCGGTGATGGCCTTCCTCCTGTCGCAGAACACCCAGATCATGCACGCGACGCTGGCCGAGCACGTCACGCCCTTCAACCGGCTGCTCCAGTCGGGCGCCGCGCGCGAGTACTGGAACATCGGCACGACGCAGGGGCTCAGCCTGCTCGACCAGGTCATCAACCGGCAGGCGGCGATCATCGCCTATGCCAACGACTTCAAGCTGATGCTGCTCATCACCCTGCCGACGATGCTGCTGCTCCTGATGATGCGCCGGCCAGGCACCGGCACGCGCAAGAGCGAGCCCGACCACGCCGTGCTCGACTGACGGGCTCAGCCCCTCTCGGAGGCGCCAGCGCGCAACCTCTCGCGCACGGCCGCGAGCGAGCGGCGACCGGCCTCGACCTCGTCCGGCGACATGCCGGTCGCCTCCAGGATCTTCTGCGGCAGGCAGGCCGCCTCCTCGGCGAGCCTGCGGCCGGCCTGCGTCAGGCACACGCGCACCACACGCTCGTCGTCCGGGTCGCGGTGCCGCGTCACGAAGCCGGCTGCCTCGAGCCGCTTGATGAGCGGGGTCAGGGTGTTCGACTCGAGAAAGAGCCCCTCGCCGATGGAGCCGACCGTCTGGTCGTCCTGCTGCGCGAGCGACATGATCACGAGGAACTGCGAATAGGTGAGGCCCAGCCGGTCGAGCAGCGGCTTGTAGACGCGGTTGAACGCCAGGCCGGTGGAATAGACCATGAAGCAGAGAAAATCGTCGAGGCGCCCAGGCCTCTGATCCTTGGCGGCGGTCATCGCAGGCCTTCCTTTCCCCCGCCCAATATAATCGTGCGCGATTTGATCGCAACACGGACACGACTCGTCGCCTGCCCCATCTGCCACCGCGGGGCCAGGTTGTGGCCACGGCCCTTGCCGGCGCCACATTGCCCGCCGAGGATACGGCCAGCGCATCTCCCCCGCCTCGCCGGCGCCGCACCGCGGGCCCGCCGGAAGCAGCCAGAGAGAACGACCATGCAGACCGAGCCTCAACTGAAGCGTCCCGACCTCTTCCGCTCCGCCATCCTCATCGGTGGGGAATGGGTCAAGGACAGCTCCGCCGGCGAGCCCATCGCCGTGGTGGACCCGGCGACAGGCCGGCTCCTCGGCACCGTACCCAATGCCGGCAGGGCCGAGACCGCCCGCGCCATCGAGGCCGCGGACGCTGCCTTCCCCGCCTGGCGTGAGAAGACCGCGGCCGAGCGGGCTGACCACCTTCGCCGCCTCGCCCAGCTCATCACCGACAACAAGGAGGATCTCGCCCGCATCCTCACCGCCGAGCAGGGCAAGCCGCTCGCCGAGGCGCGCGGCGAGGTCGGCATGTCGGCTGCCTATGTGCAGTGGTTCGCCGAGGAGGGGCGGCGCATCTACGGCGATGTCATCCCCTCGCCATGGCAGAACCGGCGCATCCTCATCACCAAGGATCCTGTGGGCGTCGTCGGCGCCATCACGCCGTGGAACTTCCCCTCATCCATGATCGCGCGCAAGCTCGGCGCCGCGCTCGCAGCCGGCTGCACCATCGTCATCAAGCCGGCCTCACAGACTCCCTATTCGGCCCTCGCCTGGGGCGTGCTGTGCGAGGAAGCCGGCATTCCCGCCGGCGTCGTCAACATCCTCACTGGCGCGGCGCGGCAGATCGGGGCGGAACTGACGTCGAACCCGCTGGTCAAGAAGATCACGTTCACCGGCTCGACGGAGGTCGGCAAGCAGCTCGCGGAGCAGGCGGCGCGCACGATGAAGAAAGTGTCGATGGAGCTGGGCGGTAACGCCCCCTTCATCGTCTTCGACGACGCGGACCTCGACCGGGCCGTCGAGGGGGCTATGGTCGCCAAGTACCGCAACGCCGGCCAGACCTGCGTCTGCACCAACCGGTTCCTCGTCCAGGAGGGCATCTACGATGCCTTTGCCGAGCGCCTCGCCCGGGCATCCGCGGCCATGAAGGTCGGCAACGGCTTCGAGGAAGGGGTCGTGCAGGGCCCGCTCATCGACGAACGGGCCGTCGCCAAGGTGGAGGAGCATATCGCTGACGCCCTCGCCAAGGGCGGGCGCCTGCTCACCGGCGGCCGGCGCCACCAGGGGCTAGGCGGCAACTTCTTCGAGCCGACAGTGATTGCGGATGCGACTCCCGCCATGGCTGTCGCCCGCGAGGAGACCTTCGGGCCGCTGGCGCCGCTCTTCCGCTTTAGGGACGAGGCGGAGGCCGTGCGACTCGCCAACGATACCGAATACGGTCTTGCCTGCTACTTCTACACGCGCGACCTCGGCCGCGCCTTCCGGGTTTCAGAGGCGCTGGAATACGGCCTCGTCGGCATCAACGAAGGGCTCATCACTACCGAGGTTGCACCCTTCGGCGGCGTCAAGGAATCCGGCGTCGGCCGCGAGGGCTCGAAATATGGGATCGACGACTACCTGAACATCAAGTACGTCTGCGTCGGGGGCCTGTGAGGCCGACGCCGGCGGTCCTCACCGGTCGGCCTCGGCAAGGGCGAGAACATATCGACCGTAGTCGCTGTTGCCCAACGCCTCGCCGAGGGCGCGCAAGTGCTCGCGGTTGATGAAGCCCATGGCGAAGGCGATCTCCTCCGGGCAGGCGATGCGGAATCCCTGTCGCTTCTCCAGCGTTCGGACGAATTCCGCCGCCTCCAGGAGGCTGTCGGGCGTGCCGGTGTCGAGCCAGGCGTAGCCGCGCCCCATCGGCAGGACGGAGAGCTTGCCGCGCTCCAGATACGCGCGGTTGACGTCGGTGATCTCCAGCTCGCCCCGGGCGGAGGGCTTGAGGCCACGGGCGATCTCCACCACGTCCGCGTCGTAGAAATAGAGCCCAGTCACCGCCCAGTTGGAGCGCGGCCGGGCCGGCTTCTCCTCGATGGTGAGGGCCTGCCCGTCCTTGCCGAACTCGACGATGCCGTACCGCTGCGGATCCTTGACGTGATAGGCGAAGACGGTGGCCCCGCCGGCCAGCGCCTGGCTGCGCGCCTGCTGCAGAAGGCTGGTCAGGCCGTGGCCGAAATAGAGGTTGTCGCCCAGGATGAGGGCGGAGGGGCCACCCGCCACGAAATCGGCCGCGATGTGATAGGCCTGCGCCAGCCCCTCGGGGCGGGGCTGCTCCGCATAATGGAGGGAGAGGCCCCATTGCTGGCCGGTGCCAAGCAGCTGGCGGAAGCGCGGCAGGTCGGCCGGCGTGGAGATGACCATGATCTCGCGGATGCCGGCGAGCATCAGCGTCGTCAGGGGGTAGTAGATCATGGGCTTGTCGTAGACCGGCAATAGCTGCTTCGAGACGACGTGCGTCATTGGATGCAGCCGCGTGCCGCTGCCGCCGGCCAGGATGATGCCCTTCATGGCGTTCTCCCTTCCTCTTCTTTGCCCGCGAGGCAGCGCGCCACCACCTCGGGCAGCGAGACGCGCCAGTGCGGCAGGGCGACGCCGTGCACAGCCGCGAGCCGGTTGCAGTCGAGCCGCGTGTCCGGCGCGCGCACGGCGGGCGTCGGATAATCGACCGTTCCGATGCGTTCGACGCGGGCGGAAGGGCCACCCAGCCTCGCACTCTCGGCAAACACCGCCTCGGCGAGGTCCGCCCAGGTGGCCTCCCCGGCGCCGGTCATGTGGAACAGGCCACGCAGCGCCGCCTCGTCCGGCCGCGCCACGAGATTGCGCGCCACGGCGATGACGCCGTCCGCGATGGCCAGGGCGGAAGTCGGGGCACCGTGCTGGTCGGACACGACCCGCACCGCGTTGCGGGTTGCTGCCAGCGCCAGCATGGTGCGGACGAAATTGCGGCCGAAGGGGCTGTAGACCCAGGCGACGCGCAGGATGGCATGGTCCGGCGCCGCAGCGGCGACCGCAGCCTCTCCCGCGAGCTTGGTGCGGCCGTAGACGTTGACCGGCGCGGGCGCGTCGTCCTCCCGGTGCGGCCGGCCGATGCGCCCGTCGAAGACGTAGTCCGTCGAGAGATGCACCACCGGCACACCAAGCCGTGCCGCCGCGGCGGCAACTGCACCGGCGCCTTCCACATTCACGGCATGGGCCAGATCCGGCTCGCCCTCGGCCCTGTCGACGGCGGTATAGGCGGCCGCATGGACAACCACCTGCGGCGCCGCGGCGGCGAGCGCCGGCAGGATCGTGGCGGGCGCGGTGAGGTCGAGCGCCGGACGCCCGACGCAGACGACCTCTGCCCCGAGGGCCGGGCCACGTTCTGCAAGCGCCCGCGCAACCTGGCCCTCGCGGCCCGTGACGGCGATGCGCAGCGGCGTCGCGCTCATGCAAAATACTCCGGCAGCTCGCAAAGGCGCGGGTGCATGCGGTCCTTGTCCGAGAGGACGGCCGTCGCGCGGGACACCGGCCAGTCGATGCCAAGGTCGGGATCGTCGAAGGCGACGCCGTGGTCGTGCTCGGGGGAGTAGTAGGCGCTGACCTTGTAGACGACCTCCGTATCAGGCTCGAGGGTGCAGAACCCGTGCGCGAAGCCGACCGGCACCAGCAGCTGGCGGCCGTTCTCAGCCGACAGCTCCACGGCCACGTGCCGGCCATAGGTGGGCGAGGAGCGGCGCAGGTCGACCGCCACGTCGAGGATGCGGCCGCGCACGACGCGTACGAGCTTGTCCTGCGCGTGGGGCGGGCTCTGGAAGTGCAGCCCGCGCACGGTGCCGGCCGGGCGGGACAGCGAGTGGTTGTCCTGCACGAAGTCGAGATCGATGCCCGCGTCAGCAAAGCGGCGGCGGTTCCAGGTCTCCGTGAAGAAGCCCCGCTCGTCCCCGAAGCGCCGGGAGGTGATGATCTTCACCGCCGGGATGGCGGTCTCCTCGATGGTCAGCATCCCTGGTCGATCCGTCTTTCGCTTCAGGCCCCCATGCCCAACCGCTCGCCGCGATAGACCCCGTTGCGCACGCGTTGCCACCAGTCGCGGTTGTCGAGATACCAGCGCACCGTCTTGGCGAGGCCGCTCTCGAAGGTCTCGGTCGGCCGCCAGCCGAGCTCGGCGGCGATCTTCCCCGCGTCGATGGCATAGCGCCGGTCGTGGCCCGGCCGGTCGACAACGAAGGTGATGAGCCGCTCACGCGGGCCGATCGTGGCGTCGGGGGCCATCTCGTCGAGAAGGGCGCAGATGGCGCGCACAACGTCGATGTTCCGGCGCTCGTTGTGGCCGCCGATGCAGTAGGTAGCGCCGACGTTCCCCTCCTCAGCCGCGAGAATGAGCGCCCGCGCATGGTCGTCCACATAGAGCCAGTCGCGCACGTTCTCTCCCGTGCCGTAGACCGGCAGCGGCTTGCCCTCGAGCCCGTTGAGGATCATCAGCGGGATGAGCTTCTCGGGAAAGTGGTAGGGCCCGTAGTTATTGGAGCAGTTCGTCACCACCACCGGCAGGCCGTAGGTGTGGTGGAAGGCGCGCACGAAATGGTCGCTCGCCGCCTTCGAGGCGGAATAGGGCGAACGTGGATCGTAGGGGCTTGTCTCGGTGAAGAAGCCTTCAGGGCCGAGGGAGCCGAAGACCTCGTCGGTCGAGACGTGATGGAAGCGAAAGTCCCGGCGCCGCCCCTCTGGAAGGGAGCGCCAGTGGGCGAGCGCCGCCTCGAGGAGCGTGGTCGTGCCCACGACATTGGTGGTGACGAAGGCAGCGGGCCCGTCGATGGAACGGTCGACGTGGCTCTCGGCGGCAAGATGCATGACAATGTCGGGCGAAAAATCGGCCATCGCCGCGGCGACGGCCGGCCCGTCGCAGATATCCGCTTTGAGGAAGTGGAAACGGTTGCTGCCCGCCACGGGCGCGAGCGAGTCGAGGTTGCCCGCGTAGGTCAGCTTGTCGAGCACGAGCACCTCGTGCTCTGTCTGCGAAATGAGCCGCCGCACGACCGCCGAGCCGATGAAGCCGGCCCCGCCCGTCACCAGAAACCGTCGTGCCATCGATCCTCCCGAAACGGCTTGGGCGCTCGCGCAACGGGCGCTCCGCAAGGCTCACACAGGGGTTTCAGAACTGCGCGGACAGCGGGCGGATACGCGTTCCCTACGCGGCGCGGGTTTTTCTGGCATCTCGCCGCCATCCGGGCAAGCCCTCAGCCGCGGATCAGCCGTCCACCTCCCACTGCCGCCGGATGTCGCGCGACAGGTTGGGGTTGTAGAACGGGTCGGCGTCGAGCTCCGCCCCCCAGCGGCGCCGCATCTCGGCCACGTCCCTGCGGAACTGCGCCCTGCGCGCGGCGGAATCGTGCGGGCCGAAGGTCAGGGACTCGTGATGGTAGAGCTCGGCCTGTGGCGTCCACAGGATGCGCCGGCCGGCACGCCGGATGCGCAGACACAGGTCCACGTCGTTGAAGGCGCAGGGCAACGCCTCGTCGAAGCCGCCGAGCGCCTCGAAAAGCGGCCGCGGCATCACCATCGCCGCGGCGGTGACGCAGGACAGGTCCTGATCGAGCTCCGCGCGGCCGAAGTAGCCGGGGCTGCCCCGCCGCAGGTGCCGGTGGGCATGGTCCGCCACGCCACCGACGCCGAGGATGACGCCGGCATGCTGGACGGTGTCGTTGGGGTAATAGAGCATCGCGCCAACCGCGCCGACACCAGGCAGGCGCGCGCGCACCACCATCTCCTCCAGCCAGTCAGAGGTGATCGGGGTCACGTCGTCATTGAGGAAGCAGAGGTAGTCCCCCTGCGCCTGGCGCGCAGCGTGGTTGTTGACCCAGGAATAGTTGAAGGGCGTGTGCTCGTAGGTGACGAGGCGCAGGCGCGCATCGCCGCGGTGTGCGGCGAGATAGGCGGCGGCGTCGGGCCGGGCGGCATCCTCCTGCGACACGGCGAGGAGCAGCTCAAGGCGGGGATAGGTGGAGCCGGCGAGCAGCGCGCTGAGCGAGCGGCGGGCAACCTCGCCGAGCCGGCTCGGCACGACGAGGGAGACGAGCGGCCACTCCTCTGGCCGGGCGTAGCGCACGCGGTAGTAGCCGCCGACGCCGGGCTCGACCTCCGCCGCGATACCCTGCCGGGCGAGATGCTCGAGGATCGCGCGTCGCCCCGCCTGCCAGGCGTAGGGCTTGACCTGCGGCGCGGTGGCCGTCGACTGCGGCAGGGCGCGCCAGTGATAGAGGATGCGCGGCACGTGGCGGATGCGCGACGGTTCCGTCAGCTCGGCGCAGCGCAGGGCAAGGTCGTGGTCCTGCGCGCCCTCGAAGCCCTCACGAAACCCGCCGGCGGCCTCGACGAGCGAGCGACGGAAGACGCCGAGGTGCGAGAAAGCGTTCTGGCCCAGCATCAGCGCCGGGTTCCAGTCACCCTTGAAATAGGGGGAGAAGCGCCGCCCCTCCGCGTCGATCTTGTCCTCGTCGGAAAAGATCATGTCCACGTCCGGATGCGCCACGATCTCGCGGGCGACCCAGTAGAGTGCATCCGGCGGCAGCTCGTCGTCCGCATCGACCAGCGCGACGAAATCGCCGCTGGCCATGGCGAGCGCCGTGTTGGTGTTGGCGCTGATGTGGCCGCGCTCGGCGCGCAGGTGCAGCCTGATGCGTGCATCCTCCGCCGCGGCAGCGGTCAGCGTGGCGCGCACGTCGGCACGCGTCGAGGCATCGTCGGACAGGCACAGTTCCCAGTGCGGATAGAGCTGGTCACGGACCGACCGGATGGCGGCGCTGAGCCAACGCGGGTCCGTCTCGTAGACAGGCATCAGCACCGAGATAAGCGGCGGCGAGGACATGGCGGCGATGTCGGCCGCGATGCGCGCCCTCTCCTGCGGTCCCAGGCTGTGGCGCGCCACCCAGGCGGCATAGCGGGTCTCGGCACCCCAGCGGCGCGCGACGAGCGCATCGAGCCGGCGCTTGGCCGTGACGGCGAAAGGAATGGACTTGGCGGCCCGGCGCAGCAGGTCGACAACGCGCCCGCGGCCGGGCAGTGGAGGAAATTGCAGCAAGCTCCGCCCCGCGATTCATATCGGACGAGCGACCTCGCTCGAGGCTGCCCGGCCGAATCACCGCACCCGTACGCTTGTCACTTTCTGCCGAGGTACGCCGGGCCGCTGCACCGGGCAAGCCGCAACGTTGCGCAGGACGACTGCGGGCAAGAAGGCCGGCATGCGGGGCTCGCGTGGCTGAGCGTGGCCGCCGATGGACAGCGGGCGCGATTGCCGTATTCCTGTTGCCGATCGAGCTGCAACGAGGGTGGGACGGAACGATGCCGGGCATTGCGCAGGGGCCTTCCGTGGCCGTCGTCATCCCCCTGTTCAACGGCGCGGCGCACATCGAGGAAGCCCTGGAGAGCATCTGTGCCCAGAGCGCGCCGCCGCGAGAGGTCATCGTCGTCGACGACGGCTCGACCGACGACGGGCCGGACCGCGTGCAGCGCTTCGCCGGGCGGCTGCCACTGAAGCTCCTGCGGAGGATCAACGGCGGGCAGTCCGCAGCCCGCAATGCCGGCGTGGCGGAAGCCCGCAGTGACTGGATCGCCTTTCTCGACCAGGACGACCGGTGGCAGCCGCAGCACCTAGCCGCGCTGCTAACGGCGGTCGGGAACGGCACGGAGCGAACCGGCTGGGCCTATTGCGACGTCTCCGTCACCGATGCTGCCGGGCGGCTGGTCGAGCCGTCCCTCCTGCGGCGCCGGCCGGGCAGGCACCCGAAGCGAACCATCGAAGAATGCCTTGCGCACGACATGTTCGTGCTTCCCTCGGCCTCGCTCGTGTCCCGCCAGACCTTCCTGTCGATCGGCGGTTTCGACGAGCGCCTCAGCGGCTACGAGGACGACGACCTGTTCCTGCGGCTCATGTGCGCCGGCTTCCACGGGCTGCACGTCGCGGAGGCCAACGTCCTGCGCCGCAGCCATCCCGGCGGCGCATCGCACTCCCTGCGCATGGACCTGTCCCTGATGATCTATGCGCGAAAGCTCCTCGCCGGCTTTCCCGACAGGCCCGAGGAAGGGCAGTTCCCCTCGCGCGACCTCATTGCCCCCCGCTTCTGCCGCACTCTCCTTGCTCGCTGGGCCATGGCGGAACGGGCGGGCGACCGGGAGGCGGCCGCCCACGCGCAGGAGGGCCTGCGGGAACTCCTGCCGTATCTTCCCCCGCACCTGCGCCGGATCGGCGCCGCCATCCTGCGCGCTGCAGCCCTGCCGGTCCTCGGCGGGGCGTGCCTGCGCGTCGCCCATGGCCTGCATCGCCGCATACGGCGCGGAGGCATCCGCCTCCCGCGGCCCGGCGTGCGGAGCTGACGCAACCGGCAAGCGGAAAGGGGCTGGCGAGAATGTTCATGCTGGGCCGTCCTCGCCACGCAGGACAAGGCCTTCGGTCAGGATGCTGTTGACATGGCGAGGCGCATCGGCGCGAAGACCACCGAAGTCGAGGCGAGCCATGCAGTCTTCATGACGCGGCCGAAGGTGGTCGCCCGTCATCGACGCGGCGGCCCGCAGCGCCGGAGGCACCGCACGCTGACCGGTCCTCGCTCGCGGCGGACAGGCGGCGCCTTCCGGCGCCGCCCGGTCTTTTCTGCAAGCCTCAGGACGAGGGCGTGCCGGCAGCATCGCCGGCGCCGTCCTCCGGCGCGGGCGCGCTCCCCCGCCGGCGCATGACGGCGCGGGACGGCACGTTGGGGTTCTCCTCCGCCCGTTCGCGATGGAGGGCCGCGCGGGCGAGCAGCATGAGCGTGACCGGCGTCGTCACCGTGATGAAGACGCCGATGAGGACCTCGTGCACCACGAGCCGCGTGCCGAGGGAGGAAAAGAAGACGATGGAGGCGAGCGCGATGGCACCCGTGCCCCAGCTCGTTCCCAGCGTGGGCGCGTGCACCCGCTCGAAAAAGCTGCGGAACTGCAGGACGCCAACGGCCCCGAGCAGTGTCAGGCCGGCGCCGACCAAGAGCAGCAGGGAGGTAAGGAGCGCCGCCCAGACGGGCAGCTCGGCGGCATGGCTCATTCGATCACCTCGCCGCGCATGAGGAACTTGGCGAGCGCGACGCTGGAGGCAAAACCCAGCACCGCGATGATGAGCGCCGCCTCGAAATAGATGGCGCTGCCGGTGCGGATGCCCATCGTCAGGATGAGCAGCATCGCGATGACATACATGGCGTCGAGGCAGAGCACCCTGTCCTGCGCGCGGGGGCCGCGGATCAGCCTGTAGGCGTTGCAGCCCATGGCGATGACGAGCATCGCCTGCGCGATCGAGACGCTCCAGAGCAGGATGGCGGCCGTCATTCGAAGATCTCCAGCAGCAGCGCCTCGTAGCGGTACTTGATGGTGTCGATCCACTCCTTCTCCTCGACCAGGTCGAGGACGTGAAGGAGGAGTACACCAGAGTCGGGATCGTACTCGATCCAAGCCGTGCCGGGCGTGCTTGTGACGATGCAGGCGAGGATGGCGAGGCCCGTCCGGTCGCGCAGCTCGAGCGGGATCGGCACGAAACCGGACTTCCGCTCGCGACGCCCGAGCCCCAGCACGATGCTGGAGACCGCGATGTTGGAGCGAACGATATCGAGCGTGACCCTTCCGAAGAGCAGTGGAATGAGCTGCCAGCGCCTCAGGCGCGGCTTCGAGGGATGCAGGGCCGCCATGGCGCGCGCCGCGGCCACGGCGATGCCGCCCCCGAGCAGGACCTGCCCGGGCGAGAAGGATGTCAGCGACAGCCACATCACCAGGAGCGCAAGCGCCAGAAGCGGATACGGAAGCACGCGGCTCATCGGACGCCCCCGCTCGTCTCACCGCCGCCCAGCACGCCCCCGATATAGGTGGCCGGGTCGTGCAGCGCACGGGCGGTCGCATCCGTATAGGACACGACGGTGCCGGCAGCGGCGGTCAGGACCAGGCACAGGCCGATGAGCGCGAGGATGGGCGCCACCTCCACCACGAGGACACGTGGCAGCACCGGCTGGACCGGCGCCCAGAACGTGCGCATGCCCGTGCGCATCATGGCGACGAGGATCGCGAAACCGGACAGGATGACAAGCGCGACCAGCACCCAGACCGGAGCCGGGATCTCGCCCGGCTGGCCGAGCCCTCCGGGGTTCAGCATGCCGGTGAGGATGGCGAACTTGGCCACGAAGCCCGACAGCGGCGGCAGCCCCGCCAGCAGCAGGGCGACGCAGCCGAAGGCGATGCCGAGGACGGCGAGCGCGCCGGGCATGACGACGCCGACCGCCTCGTCTTCGCGCTCCTCCTCTTCCTCGCCCTCCTCGCCGCCATAGGCCTCGATGGTGACGGCAAGAAGGTCGGCACCCGGCTCGCGCGCACGCTCGACGAGCTCGATGAGCATGAAGAGGGCCGCGGTGCTGAGGGTGGAGCTGACGAGATAGAACAGGGCGCCAGACACGACGGAGGCGTCCCCGAGGCCGACGGCGGCGAGCAAGGTTCCCGACGAGATGAGGACGGCGTAGCCGGCGAGCCGGCCCATGGCCTGGGAGGCGAGCACGCCAGATGTGGCGAAGATAAGCGTGGCGATGCCGCCCCACAGCAGCGCCACGCCGCCGAAGCCCGTGAGCTCCCCGGCCGGACTGCCGAAAAGCAGCAGCGTCAGGCGCAGCAGGATGTAGACGCCCACCTTGGTGAGGACGACGAAGACCGCACCGACCGGCGCGGCCGCCGCCATGTAGGCCGGTGCGAGCCAGAAGCCGAGCGGCCACATGCCCGCCTTTACCAGAAAGGCAACGCCGAGGATGGCTGCCCCCGCCTGCAGCAGCATGCGGTCATGCTCGCGCACCACCGGCAGGCGCACCGCGAGATCCGCCATGTTGAGCGAGCCGGTGACGCCGTAGATCAGGCTGACACCGATAAGAAAGAGCAGCGAGGCCGCCAGGTTGATCGAGATGTAGTGCAGGCCCGAGCGCACGCGGAAGGCGCCGCCCCCATGCAGCAGAAGGCCGTACGAGGCCGCCAGCGTGATCTCGAAGAACACGAAGAGGTTAAACAGGTCGCCGGTCAGAAAGGCGCCTCCCAGCCCCATGAGCAGGAACTGGAAGATGCTGTGGAAGTGCGGGCCGGCCCGGTGCCAGCGCGCCAGGGAGAAGATCAGCGAGGCGAGCGCCAGCACCGCCACGAGCACCAGCATCAGTGATGCCAGCCGGTCGAGGACGAGAACGATGGTGAAGCGCGCTGGCCAGTCGCCAATGGCATAGGACAACGCCAGCGCCCCGCCACCGTCGGGCACGCTCGCCGCCATGTGCATCAGCACGAGGCCCGCGACGAGCAACAGCACTGTCGAGGCGAGGTTGATGAACGCCTTGAGCGTATGGCGCGTCTCGTCGATGAGAAGCAGCGCCGCGCCCGTGACGAGCGGCAGCAGGATCGGAACGATCAGCAGATGCCTCGTCCAGTCCATCAGCGCGATTCCCGACCATCAACATGGTCGCTGCCCGTCAGGCCACGCGACACGAGCAGAACCACCAGCAAGAGCGCCGTCGTGGCGAAACCGATCACGATGGCGGTGAGCACCAGCGCCTGCGGCACGGGATCGGCATAGTCGGCCGGATTCGTCACACCGTCGGCGAGCACGGGCGCCGCGCCGACGCGCAGGCGACCCATGGCGAAGATAAAGAGGTTCACCGCGTAGGACAGCAGGGAGAGGCCGATGACGAGCTGATAGGTGCGAGGGCGCAGGATGAGCCAGACGCCCGAGCCCGTCAGAACCCCGATGGCGATGGCAAGCGTCAGCTCCATTGCTGCTTCTCCTCGAGCTGGCGCGCTTCCTCGAGGCGCGCGGCGCGCAGGCGGCGGATGGACTGGTGGGCGATGGCGATGAGCATGAGCACGGTTGCGCCGACCACGAGACTGAAGACGCCGAGGTCGAAGACGGTCGCGCTCGCCAGGGGAATCTTCCCCAGCACCGGCACATCGGCATACTGGAAATAGGACGTCAGGAAAGGATCGCCGAGGAGGATCGAGGCAACCCCGGTCAGTGCCGCGAGCAGCAGGCCGACGCCCATCCACACCACGGGCAGGATGCGCAGCCTGTCCTCCACCCAGACGGTGCCCGCCGCCATGTATTGCAGGATGAAGCCTGCGGCCAGGGCCACGCCGGCGACAAACCCGCCACCCGGCGCATCGTGCCCGCGCAGGAACAGGTAGGCGGCGAGCACGATGACGACCGGGAACATCCACTGCATGATCACCGAAGGCACGTAGAGATATTCGGTGGCAGTGGCGCCGGCCTTCCTGTCGGGTTCGGCCTCATCATAGGACTGCTGGATCCGCTGCTGCTCCGGCCGCTCGATGGTGTCCGGTGCCGGCCGGAAACGGCGCAGCAGGGCGAAGACCGTGAGCGCGACGATCCCGAGCACGGTGATCTCGCCGAGCGTGTCGAAGCCGCGGAAGTCGACGAGAATGACGTTGACGACGTTGCGTCCGCCGCCCTCGGTGTAGGCATTCTCGATGAAGAAGTCGGCGATCGAATCCGGGCTCGTGCGCGTCAGCACGGCCAGGGAAACCACCGTCATCCCCGAACCGGCCATGACGGCGAGGCTCAGATCGCGCAGACGCCGCAGGCGGTCGGACACCCCGATCGGCTCCTCCGCCGTTCGCCACCGCTTTGGCAGCCAGCGCAGGCCGAGCAGGATGAGAACGGTTGTGACGATCTCGACAGCGAGCTGCGTGGCAGCAAGGTCCGGCGCCGACAGCCAGACGAACGTCACGCAGGTGACCAGCCCCGCCCCCCCGAGGAGGGCAAGGGCAGCCAGACGATGGAACTTGGCCAGATAGGCGGCCGCGACCGCACAGACCATCCCGATGCACCACAGGCCAGTAAAGGCGATGTCGATGCCGTTGCCGACAGGCCCGAAGTCGAGCCCCGCCGACAGGATGGGAATGGCCCCAGCCGCGATGGCGACGGCGACGAGCAGGCGCACCTGCGGCTGCAGGCGGCGCGTGCCGAGCACCTCCTCGATCGACCGCGCCCACCGCCAGGAGATGGCGACCATCGTGCGCTCGAACAGGCGCTGCCCCTGGATCCGGCCGAAGACGGGCGGGCTGTCGGTGTGTTCGAGATAATTGCCGGCTACAAGATAGAGCATCGTGCCGCAGACGAGGGCGATCACGCTCATGCCGAACGCGATGGTGAAGCCGTGCCAGATCGCCAGGCTGTACGCCGGCGTCGCCTCCCCGAGCACGGAGGTGACGGCAATGCGCAGGAAGGGGCCGATGGTGAGCCCCGGAATGATGCCGACCACGAGACAGGTGACCACGAGGCACATGACGGGGAACCGCATCCAGAACGGCGGCTCGTGCGGCTCGCGGGGGAAGCTCTCGGGCGGCGGCGCGCCGAGGAAGATCGAGTGGATCAGCCGGATGGAATAGGTGACGGCCAGCGTGCTGCCGAGGACCGCCGCATAGGGGGCGATCGTGTCCACCCACGAGTTGGCGTGGGTCTCGACCGCCTCGGCGAAGAACATCTCCTTCGACAGGAAGCCGTTCAGCAGCGGCACGCCCGCCATGGCGGCGCTCGCCACCGTGGCCAGCGTGCCGGTGATCGGCATGTAGCGGAAGAGACCGGAGAGCTGCCGCAGGTCGCGGGTGCCGGCCTCGTGGTCAATGATGCCGGCGGCCATGAACAGCGACGCCTTGAACGTCGCGTGGTTGAGCATGTGGAAGATGGCCGCAACGGCAGCGAGCGGGCTGCCGAGGCTGAGCAGGAGCGTGATGAGCCCCAGGTGGCTGATGGTGGAATAGGCCAGCAGCCCCTTCAGGTCCTGCTGGAACATGGCGAGATAGGCGCCAAGAACGAAGGACGCCATCCCGGCAAGCCCGAGGATGGTGAACCACTCGGGCGTGCCCGCCAGCACGGGCCACAGCCGCGCCATGAGGAAGACGCCCCCCTTCACCAGCGTCGCCGAGTGCAGGAAGGCCGATACGGGCGTCGGCGCCGCCATGGCGTTGGGCAGCCAGAAGTGAAAGGGAAACTGCGCGCTCTTGGTCAGGACGCCGAGCAGGAACAGCAGCAGCGCCGGGACGTACAGGTGATGCTCGCGGATAGCGTTGCCCGAAGCCAGGACGGCGTCGAGATCGTAGCTGCCGACGATGTGACCGATGACGAGGATGCCCGCGAGCAGCGAAAGCCCACCGACGGACGTGATCGTCAGCGCCATGCGCGCGCCGTCACGCGCCGCCTGCTTGTGGTGCCAGTAGCCGATGAGCAGGAAGGAGAAGAGGCTCGTCAGCTCCCAGAACACGACGAGGAGGATGAGATTGCCCGACAGGACGATGCCGAGCATCGACCCCATGAAGCCAAGAAAGAGCAGGTAAAAGCGCCGGACAGGATCTTCACGCGAGATGTAATAGCGCGTGTAGATGACGACGAGGAGCGCCATCGCGCTGACGAGCGAGGCAAACACCCAGGCAAAGCCGTCCATCCGCAGGGTGAAGCCGAGACCGAGCTGGGGAATCCAGTCGATCTGGTAACGAACGACATGTCCGCTGCTGACCGCGGGATAGAACGAAAAGGTCAACGCCAGGCAGGTAGCCGCCGTCAGCCCCGCCAGCCAGGTCACAGGCGTGCGCGAATCCGACGGGAGCAGGGCCGCAGCCAAGCCCGCCACGAAAGGCAACGCTATGATCAGAGCCAGCGCGAAAAAGTCCATCGTCATCCTTGCGAACAGCGGCCTCTACCGGTCTTTAAGCCATCGGCGCCAATTCGCAAATGACGGGAACTATCGCCTTCGGATAACTGGCTCGAACTGCAAGATCTCCTGCTGCCGCGTGGCCTGCTGCGACAGCCTCGGGCTGTCGTGGCCCGGCGGGACGCGAGCCGCCGTCGGTCTCGCAACAGCCCGCGCAAGGCGCCCGTCGTGGGCGCGATGATCGAGGTTTTTGCGCACGGCCGCATTCTGTCGTCCGGATGATTCAGGAAACCGCGTCCTGCCTTGTGGGAGCCTGCGGTCCTGCCGGCGACGCAGCGGTGGGACAACACTATACGATCATGGATTGTCCCAGGATTGCGCACCGGCGCAATATGAAGCCGCTCGCGGGGTGGCATCGGCAGAGAATAGGTTTTCATTCCTCTCGTTCCGATGTCCTTGAGGCGGCGAAGGCCGTGGTCTTCACTGCAATGCTTGCGCCACCGCAACGGTCAGGGGCGCGCTGCCCGCAGCGCAAGGCATGCGCAGCCCGCTTCGCGGCGCAGGACAACGACTGCAGCCCGCCGGCAAAGCCCACCGGCGGATGGAGGCGACTGTATTCATTCAACATTCCAAAAACGTGGGATGATGACGGCGGAACGTCAAGCGCGACAGCGCGCCGAAATGCAGTAGCGCCTGCACGATGGCGACGGGATCGAGCGCCCGCAGGCAGTGGGCTAGCGCAAAGTGCTCTCCGAGAGAAAATCCCTATGAGCCAAGGCATGGTATCCGCCTCGAAGCCGGAGAGCCGGCCGCTCAGCGGAAAAGGCTCATGCATGCGCTGTCTGCCTCGGCCTCGAACTCGTCATCAGGCCGCGCAGCACGGCACACAGCACTGTCGAGCACATAATCTGGTGGCGAGACAGAAAAAACGGATGCGCCTCGCCAGATGATGTCCCGGGGCGTGGTGTAGCAGGATAGCGGCGGTCACCAGTGTTTTTCCGGTAGGGTCGGGTTGTTCAAGCTCAACCTGATGGAAAGTC
>NZ_JACHEH010000007.1 GCF_014201415.1 Chelatococcus composti | reverse complement strand
CAAGGTGTGTCGACCCGCTCGGTCGATGACCTGGTCAAGGCGATGGGCATGAGCGGCATCTCCAAGAGCCAGGTCTCCCGGCTCTGCGAGGAGATACGCGACAACAGCGAGCCGCGCCACGAAAAAACCTGGCCAAAGGGTTAAACATGGGGTCATAATGTCCCCTGAAATTCCCATTCACATTAAGGACAGGACATGACCCATGCACAACCGCTGGAACTGCTTCGGCAGGCCCGAGATAGGTTCACGCAGCGCGAAATAGCCGAACACATCGGCAAAACACCCAAGACCGTCAGGCGCTGGGAAAAGGGGGAAGTCCCATGTCCGGCCATGCTGGAACCGGCATTGCGCGATCTGCTGCAAAAAGCCGCCCACACTCCGGCAGGCGGCGGCCGGTTCAGATTCATTGACCTGTTCGCAGGGATTGGCGGCATCCGCATGGGCTTCGAGGCTCACGGCGGCGAATGCGTCTTCACCAGCGAATGGAACGGGTTCTCGAAAAAAACCTATGTCGAGAACTTCGGCGAACGGCACACCTTCGTTGGCGACATCGTTCCCTTTCCGGCCGAGGCTGTTCCCGATCACGACGTGCTGCTGGCCGGCTTCCCCTGTCAGCCGTTCTCCATTGCTGGCGTCTCCAAGAAAAACTCTCTTGGCCGGCCACACGGCTTTGAATGCACGACACAGGGAACGCTGTTCTTTGACGTGGCGCGGATCATCGCCACCAAGCGCCCCAAGGCATTCCTGCTGGAGAACGTCAAGAACCTGCTTTCACACGACCGGGGCAACACGTTCCGCGTCATCCTGCAAACCCTGCGTGACGAGCTGGGCTATGACGTGCACCACCGGATCATCGACGGCCAGCACTTCACCCCACAGCACCGCGAACGGATCATCATCGTTGGTTTCCGCGAGAAAACCGCCTTTTCATGGGACGATCTGCAACTGCCGTCCGAGGGACCGCGTCTTTCCTCGATCCTGCACCGGACGGACGGCACCGAACCCGTGCTGCCGTGGGATGGCGACCGGTACTTCGATCACGACCGGCAGACTGTCCAGCCCAAATACACCCTCACGCCCAAGCTGTGGGCCTATCTCCAGGCCTATGCGGAAAAGCACCGTGCCGCCGGCAACGGCTTCGGCTTCGGACTGGTCACACCGGACAGCGTGGCCCGCACGCTTTCAGCCCGGTATTACAAGGATGGTTCGGAAATCCTCGTCTCGCAGGGAAGCCGCAAGCGGCCGCGCCGCTTGACCCCGCGCGAATGCGCACGCCTTATGGGATTCCCCGACACGTTCCGCATTCCCGTCAGTGACACGCAGGCCTACCGCCAGTTTGGGAACAGCGTGGTGATGCCGGTCATGCGCGAGGTGGCCCGCGTCATGGTTCCGCATGTCGAAACCATGATCGAACAGGAGCAGGCCGGCGTCGTCCAGCCGCCACTGGCATTTGCCTGAATCCCGTGGCGGACGTGGTGGATGCCGCAACCAGAAGCCGGATGATGTCCGGCATCCGGGGGCGGAACACGAAGCCGGAAATCCTCGTGCGGAGCCTGCTGCACCGCGAAGGCTTCCGGTTCCGCCTTCACGTCCGGGAACTGCCAGGAAAGCCTGATATCGTGCTGCCAAAATACCGCGCTGCCATCTTCGTGCATGGCTGTTTCTGGCACGGTCACGACTGCCCGCTCTACCGGCTTCCAGGCACCCGGCCTGATTTCTGGCGGAACAAGATCGACCGCAACCGAGCCAGCGACCGCAGGGCACGGGATGCGCTCCTTGCGGCCGGCTGGCGTGTTGCCGTGGTCTGGGAATGTGCCCTTCGTGGGGCAGGAACCGATCCCGGCCAGGTAGCGCAGCGCCTTGCGGTGTGGCTGCGTGGCAATGAACTGGAAACAGGGATCAGGAAATGAAACAGGGTTATCTGTCGCAGTATTTCGAGGGTGTCGCGCTCAAGCGCCTGAGCGCCGTCGAGGCCGATGTCATCCGGTCGAACCAGCACGAGTTCAACGGCGTGGAATCGCTTCGCTCGATCCTTGGTGAGCCTTCCGGGAAGGTTCGCTTCGCAGCAAGGTTTCTCTATCTCTCCGACCAGGACGATGAACCGGTCATCGAGGACGGATTCCTGACGTGGTATGACGCCCGCCAGAAGGCAAGGGAAGAACGCGGTGTCATGCGCTGGGAATACCGGCTGTACTTCCCGACCAATCTTGTCTCGCAGTGCGCGGCGGAAGGCGACCTGCTGGTGATTGCAAGGCGGGCCGATGGCGACCTACTCGCCATCGTGGCCGAGAAGGACACGACCATCGAGCGGCAGCTCATGTGGCTGTTCGGGTTTTCCGATCTCACACATCCAGGATTCTCCGTCAAGTCGGAGCTGGAAACGGAACAGGACAGGATCGGCTTTGCAGCAAGAGTGATCCTCGAACAGATCGGCATCGAACCGGAAGAGGAAGCGCCCAACTATCTGGACGACATGCTGGCAAGGTTTGATGGCAGATTCCCGAAAACCGTCGAGTTCTCGGCCTATGCCAGAAGCACGATCCGCGATCTTTCCAGCCATGACGACCCGGACGCTGCGCTGGTCGCATGGATGGAACGGGAAGAAATCCTGTTCCGCACGCTCGAAAAGCACCTGCTCGGCGAGAAGCTGCGCAGCCTCACGCAGTCCGGCATCGAGGACACGGAACCCTTTATCAAGCTGGTTCAAAGCGCCCTGCAACGCAGGAAATCACGGGCCGGCTCGGCGCTGGAAAACCATCTTGAACAGGTATTCACCGATCACGGCGTGACCTACACGCGAACCGGCGTCACCGAAAACAACCTGAAACCTGACTTCATCTTTCCGGACATCAGCCATTACCACAGTGCGGCCTTCCCACAGTCAAGGCTGACGATGCTGGCATCGAAATCGACCTGCAAGGACAGGTGGCGGCAAATCCTCAACGAAGCCGCCCGCATTCCTGACAAGCACCTCCTGACACTCGAACCCAGCATCAGCGAGAACCAGACGGACGAGATGAAGGCTGAACGGGTTCAGCTTGTGCTGCCCAGGAGCCTGCACCCGACCTACACGGCGGCACAGCAGGCCTGGCTCATGGATGTGGAGTCATTCACCCGGTTGGTGAAGCAAAGGCAGAACGCCTTATCCTATCCGCCACCTCCAGCACCTGGCCGATGGGCAGATGATGTCCCTGGGCGTGGTGTAGCAGGATAGCGTCGGTCACCAGTGTTTTTCCGGTAGGGTCGGGTTGTTCAAGCTCAACCTGATGGAAAGTCCACCGATGACCGACGATATGATGAACCTGCGCTCGCTCGTTGAGAAGAGTGCTGACGCCGATTTGCTGCGCGAGATGATCGGCTTTGCCGCCGAGAAGCTGATGGAATTGGAGGTCGGCGCGAAGACGGGTGCTGCCTATGGCGAGAAGAATGCGCTCCGGCTGGCGCCGCCTTCGCGCGGTCGCCCGCGGGAAGCTCAACATGTCCTTTGCGGAGGGGGCGGCAGGGGTGCCGACGGCGGCCCGTCCCGCCATCGGCGCGCCCAGCGGATGATGGCGTCGCAGATCGTCATGCCGCAGAGGCCCAACAGGAAGCCCACCGACCCCTCCACATTGCCGAAGGGATAGCCCCACAGCTCGAGCCAGCGGCGCACAATGTGAGCCGCAGCCGGGGTGCCATAGCCGGCGGTGAGGCCACCGACGACGGCTGAGGATATCCGCGCCGCCCACGTGTAGGATGGATTGATGAGCCCCCGCACGATGCCGCCGGCAACGCCCGATGCTAGGTGGACGATGTTGACGCCGAGGAACACCACGTTGCCCGACGGCGGCGGAATATCCTGCATCACCTTCCCCCCTCTCCTCGCAGCAGGCGCGATCGGATGTCCTCGACCCATGCGCGGGCACCGAGGATCCGCCGGTTGGCGATCGTCAGCGCCGCTGACGTTTCCGCCAGCTTCTGCCGGGCGTCGTCGCCTTCCCGGATGACGGGATGCGGCACCGGATGGAACAATGGCCCGGCGGCTGCCGGCGACGGTATCGCCCGCGATGCCGGCCCATTAGCGGACACTGTGCAGCCGGCGCACGTCAGCGCCAGTGAGGCGGCAGCGATCATCCGACCGCTTCGCCAGGTCGGCACCATAGGCATCGATCCTCTCCTTGAGCGCAGCCCGCAGCCGCCCCAGCGCGGCCGTCTCTGCAGCGGCGATGTCAGCTGCGCCCTGCGCGATGGCGAGGTCAATTCGCAGCGTGGCGACCTCGGCCTGGAGGCCCCGCACCTGCTCTCCGGTGCGGGAGGCGTAGTGGCCGTAGAGGTAGCCGACCACGAGCCCGGTGGCGGCGAGGCCCGCCCTCGAGGTCAGCGCGGAGAAGGCGGCGGCGATCATGTCCACTCACCCCGGCGGAAACTCACCAATTCGTCGCGGAAGATGTGCCGGCCGAGGAGGAAGAGCCCGACGCCCGCGAGCGCCAGCGCCAGCGGCCAGTTGCCGGCGACGGCCCGGATGAGGTCGCGGACCGGCATAAGCGCATCGGAGACCGTGCGCGCCGCCTCGCCGGCGCCGGCAAGCCACCCGAGCGCGCCTACCAGTCCCCCGGCGGGTTCCAGCGCGGCATCGGCAGCTCCGGTAGCGGCCGCGGCCCCTCCGATCAGCTGCGCAGCCTGAGCCGCCTTGGCCGCTGCGCTCGGCGCCGTCCTCGCCTCGGCGCGCTCCGGGGACACCTCACGTGGCGCCGCGCGAGCCAGCGCAGCCCAGGTCGCTTCGTCGAGATCGGTTGAGGCCGGCAGACCGTTGTCAGCCTTGAAGGCCAGCAGTGCGCCCCGCGTGCGGCTGCCCCACTTGCCGTCCAACATGCCGACCTCGGTGTAGCCAAGGTCCCGCAGCATCGTCTGCAGCCGCCTGATGTCCGCATCGGATGCCCGGACCGCTTCCTTCGCTGGCGACGGGCCGGCGGGGCTGGAAACGCCGAGCACGTCCTTTGCGCGGGCGAGGTAGGCACGCCTGGCGGCGAGGTTTGTGAGGCCCCCATTGAGCGCCCGCGTCGTGCCCTCGAGGTCGTCACGGTCGGCCGCGGCAGCCATGCGCGCGGCGAAGTACCGTGCGGCCACCTCCACGGCGGTGTCCGGCTCGCGCACCAGCTCCGGCCTGGCCTCGAGGTCGATGCCGGCGGCGGCCCCGAAGCGCCGGTAGTTGTCGCGGCCGGTGAGCATGTACGCTCCGCCGCCGCGATAGCGCCAGCCGTCGCCGGGCGCCGTATTGCCGAGCCTCCGGCCATAGACCTTCTCGGCGAGCGCCTCCGGCTTGCGCACATAGGGCTTGGCGGCCGCATCCGTCCTGAAGCGCAAGGGCCAAACCTGCCGGATCCGCGCTGCAGACGTGTAGTTGAGGTTCTCGACGAGCGCGCGGAACCCGTCGGTCTCTTCGGCCATGTGCGCCAGGAAGTGCGCCATGCGCAGCGGCGTCGTGATGCCCTGCGATGCGGCATGCGTGTTGATGGGCCCGACCAGCTTCGAGGCGAGCGGAGCCGGCCCGCCTGCGATGGCCCGCAGGTCGGCGACGGTGACGGTGCGCATGGGGTCTCCTTCAGAAGGTCATCATCTCGCGCCCGAAGTGCGCCGGGCCGAGCGGATCATCCCCGGGGATAGGACGGTGGGCGCAGGCGACGAGTGCCGCCGCGAGCACGGCGGCGAGAATGAGCCGGGCCATCGATCACGCCAGCGCGACGGCGAGGCCGCCCCACAGGGCGCCCGTCAGCAGCTCGGCGACGATGATCGGATTGGATGGCCGCAGCCGCCATGAAAGCTCGTAGGCGCCCGTGGCGAAGGCGGCGAAGGCGAGCGCCCCCGGCACGCCGAGCAGCAGCTCCCCGGATATGGCCGCGGCGATCATCAGCCCGGGCAGCGCGAACAGGTGCCGCAGGCCGAGCGCCAGATGCGCATTCCCGGCAGCGAGCTCGATGAGGGCCGTCTCCAGGCCGGAGGCCGGACGATCCGGCGCAAATCGACCGAGCCCGATGAGATGCCCCCACGGCCCGACCGCCCAGACGAAAAAGGCGGCCCCGAAGGCCGCCCCGTACCAGAGCCCGTCAAAGCAGGCCCCTATCAGTCCGATTGCAATGGATACCGGGAAAAGCGCCCTCCCAGGCATCCAATCCGGCATCCAGCGATCATCCCCACGCGCCCGGTTAAGCACGGCGCAGGCGGCTATGGTGAGGATGGCGCTCGTCATAGCGCGGCGGCCTCCGCCCACATGTCGTCGATCTGCTCCGGCGTCAGACCAAGCGCGACCCCGATCTGATTGACGAGAGGATGCGACCGCTCGAATGTGGTCGCATATTCCCACTCGATCCGCGCGACCTCACGGTCGGTCGGGTCCTCGATGGCGTCGATGGCTGCCTCGACCGACGACAGGCTGATGCCATTGAGGACCAGCCCGAGCCGCAACTGACGCGACGTGAGAGGTCGTAGCGGATCAGGTGGCGGTGGTTCCGGTTCCGGCTGAGGCGGCGCCGGAGGATCAACAAGGGCGAAAACGCCCCCTTCGATGCTGACGATCTTCCCTTCCATGATCCCTTCGAGCGCGGCCTGATATTCGGCCTCGGTAATCTCGATGCCGCCCTCGATGGGCGACGTGCTGACGCGATTGTCTGCTGCCCAGGGCATCACAAAATCCTCATGAAGTAGGTAGCGCCGATGTTCCTCGGGCGCGTTTCATCACCGCCAGTTTCATTTGTCGTGGGCGATGTAATGCCGCCGTTACCCGGAGCAGAGGCGACCACGGGTCCTTGAAGAGTATTTTGGGCTAAATAGCCATTAATGGTGTGGTTGTGTTTCTTGATCTGGTCGTCCTGCGTTAAACCTGACGATCCGGCGCGGATGAACCGTCGCTCCGTGCCGATAAGATGGATCGTCTGACCGTGCAGCGGCGACGAGGGCAGATCGATCTCAGCCGTAGCGGTGATGTACGGCGCAGAGCCGGAGACGCTTTCGCTCGCGAGGATGCCCTCGTTGTAGCCGCCTGCGCCGGTCTCTCCGGCGCTCAGCTTCACATAGCGGTACCACTTGTCGGTGGGCGGGGCTCCTCCGCCGAGATGGTCGAACACAGGGATCGGCACCCGGAGCGGAAGCGAGGCCCAAGGATCGGCGGCAGCTTCAAGCGCCTCCTGCACGTTCGTGGCCCCAGGGAAGGCGTTGCTGTCGTCGTAGGGCACCCCGCTTGCGTCCGGCGCCCCAGAGCTGATCCATGCTCCGAAGACGCCCGCGGCGGCCCGGCGAGAAAACGGCGTCGGGCCCGTGCCGCCCGTGAGAGGTACAGCTTCCTGCACAATGGCCGTGGGGTCCACTGGGTCCGACCTCACCCGCACGAACCACCGCCCACCCGCGAACGGCGCGTTTGCGTCGCTCGTCAGGATGTAAACGCCCGGCACGACGACGCTGTCAAAATCTGTACCGGCGTCGAGCTCGACCGCTGCCGCCGCAAGCGCGAGGAACTGACCAATGGTCGCGCGGCCGGCGGGATCGCCAGGCCGCTGCATCGGCACAGAAAACTCGCTTGTCAAGGTCTCGATCTGATCGAGATCTACGATGGGAATACCACGAGGCATCTGACCCTCACGCGGCGTGGCTGAAGTCGAGATAGGCGGCCGTGCTCAGATAGGAGACGCCGTCGGTCCAGTCGGACGTGATCTGAGCCTGCGCGCCGTAGCGCGTCACGGTCGCCGGCGATTGAATGACATTGGCGCCCCAATCCATCGCGCCGCGTGGAGACGTGTCGGCTGCTATCGCGCCCGTGACATGGGACATCCGGGGCGTGCGAGCCCAGCCAAGTGTGACCGAGCCGGTGAAGTAGAGGTGACCCGCGCCACCCGGCGTCCCGGTCCCGCTCTTGCGCTCGGTATGGAACAACTGGTTCCTGTTGGCGAGGCGCGTGATGGTCGGTGCGTTCGACGGGTCGGTGACGATCCGCGCGATCAGAGCATCATCATAGGTCGCGTCGAAGATCGCGCTGGTCTCCAAAGCCGAGCCGGGGTTGTAGCCGCCATCTGCCAGATCCCGCAGCACGAAACGACCATTCGGAAACGAAGCCGCCGGCGTCGCCATTCCTGTCCCTGGGGCATGCCAGCGCAGGTGGTAGGTCTTGTTGGGCGCCAGCGCGAACGTCCGGTCGCCGACAGCGAAGCTCGCCAGGTCGATGCGGAAAAGCCCGCGCCAGATGAAGGCCTCGGTCGTCCCGACCACGATCTGCCCGGTGGAGCCGGTGACGCTGATCCTCCCGTCCGCGGACAGCACCTCGGGGAAGAGGGGCATGTTCGCCCGGGCTTGGCTCTTGGTGATCGCGTCGATGGTCACCGTCGCGGCCTGGATGGCCTTGAGCAGCATCTGGTCGTCGGCGTTGTCGATGGGGATGCCCATGCCGACGATGGCCGCGCGCAACTGCGCAAGGATGCCATTGAGAAAATCGGCCTCGATACGGGTGCCATCGTTCGCGGTGGAGGACGAGCAGTCCTTGAACCAGGTGTCGTCCTCTCCGAAGATGCGCGTGTCGGTGGGCCGCGTCGTCACGGCATTGAGGGCCGAGGCCGGCCCCAGCAGATCGGTCATGGCAGTCTACTCCGCGAGAATGGGCAGGCCAGCGCCGGTTTCCAGATAGTCCCCGTCGTCGTTGACGAGGATGTAGACCGGCGGCGGAATGATCACGTACTGGACCTCGAGGTGCGCGTGCGCCACGCGGTCGATCACGCAGCGCAGGGCGCTGATGTCGGGCTCGCAGGCGAGCGAGCTGCCCCCCATCGTCCGGCCCGCCAGCGGAGGCGTCGCGAGGTCGCCCACGAAGGCCGGCGAGTTGTCGATGTCGACATAGATGATGATGGTGTTTCGCGGTGGCCCTCCGGCTGCCTGGCTGCACCCGGTCTGGGCGCAGCTGGCGATGGCTCCACAGGCGTCCTCCGCGTCGGCGCAGCTGATGGCCCATCCGAGCGGCGCCACGAGCGCCGCCAGATCTTCGCACCGCGCCCCGCCCTGCGCCCGCACTTTCGCGCACAGGTCGGGATAGGGGTCGCACAAGTCCGGGAGGCCGTACTCCTCCAGCCACAACTCGCGCGTCTCGCTGTGCGTCGCGCACCAGAACTCCTGCCGCAGGGCGCACAACCGCTCGCAGAGACTGGCGAACACGTCGCAGACGGCCGCCCAGTAGCGATAGAGCACTGTCTCCGGGCCCGGCCCGCCTTCGTGCGTTCCCCACGCGCGCCCGCGTGGCAGCAGCGCCAGTGCCTGGGGCACCAGGTCGTCTTTCGTCGGGCAGAACATCGGCGCCTCGTCAGGTAAATGTCACAGCGCCGAGGACCGGATACTCGCCGGCGGCGAGGCCGATGTCGCCGGCCGGCGAGGCAATGCTGTGCCGCTCCTCGCCGCTGGCGTTCGCAGCGGCCTGCCAGATCCACGATCGTGAGAACGTGGCCGAAGCCGCGAGGTACGGCATGGACGGCGTGAGCGTGTCGATGCCGGCTACCCTGCCTAACCGGCGGAATGCAGACTTGAGCTCGGCCACCACCGCCTCCTGCACCGCCGCCGTCGCCGGCACGAGCCCATCGATGGTCACGTCGATGACGCGCGGCTGCGGGGCCACCACGGTGACGACGGCCCCCGCCGGCGCGCGCGTGTCGATGTATTCGGCCACCCGGGCGACGTTCGCCGGGTCCGGGATGCCACTCTCGAAGAGGTCGTGCATCAGCGGGAACACACGGACGGTCCCCGGCCCCGCCCAGCGTCGCTCGACGAAGACGCCCGTGACGCCCGCGACCTCTGTCGCCCACAGCACATAATCGGCCGGAGCGCCGCCCTGCGGCACGTTGCGCTTGCGGAAAAGGATGCGCCCGCGGAACGTCGAGAGGTCCGTCGTGTACGGGTCCCCGTCTGGCTCCACGTCGGCGCCGCCGACGATACCGGTCGCGCCGACCTCGATGGCCGCCGCACCGTGCACGCCCGATACGGGCGACAGTTCCGTGCCGGGCAGCGTCACCGTGGCCTTGCCGGTCGCGCTGGATGCCACGTCGAGCGTGAGCGTGCCAGCTGCCGCGAGCGTGCCCCCGACCGCCACGCGGAACTGCACACCGTCCGCCCGGCGCAGGATGGCGCCGGGGTCAACCGTCAGCGGCCCCGGAGCGGTGAACACCGCCTGCCCCTGCGATGGGGTCGCCGGACGCCGGGCAAGGCCGAGCTCGGCGCCGTGCATGTCGAGGTGCTCGCCGTCTGCCGTGAGGGCGAACTTCTGGCGGGCGATGTAGTCGGCAAAGCCGAAGACCTCGTGTGTGAGCCCGCCGAGCACCTTGGCAGAAGGCCCGATGTTGTTGGGCCACAGCCAGGCATCCGAGCCTGGCAGATGCGTCCGGAAGGCGCGGCGGGCCCGCTCGACGAGCTCGGGGAGCGAGGGAATGGCGAAGCTCATCTCAACTCCTGCAGCCACACGATTTCAAAGCGACGGTCGTAAATCTTCTGGCCGTCCGCCCCGTAGAGCCGCACCATCAGGTCGAGCCGGCCGCGCGGCGCATCCCCGCTCGTCTCGACCTCTACGCGCGCCGCCGCCCCCTGGCGCAGCAGCGGCACCAATGCCTCCTCGGCCATGGCCTTGGCCCAGCGGGACACGTCCTCGGTGAGCGCTGCCCGCTCCAGCAGCCACAGCAGTGAGCCGAGCGGCTCCTCGCCGAGGTCGGCGCGCACATCGACGCCATCGCCCCACCAGCCGCGCGGGTCGGCATCGGCGTACTTGCGCAGGGGGTGGTCGTCGGGTACGCGGCGGTCGGTAAACAGCGCCAGCACCACCGCCGTCTCCAGCGCCGACCGCGCCCTGAGGCCGCCGACATTGAGGGCTTCCCCGCCCGCGAGCGCCCAATCGGCCCGGTGCGCCGCGGGGTCCCACACGCTGTCCCACAGCAGGAAGGGCTGCGCCTCCTGCCCCTCGGCAGTGCGGATGAGGATGTCCATGGCCTGTCCTCTGTCAGGTGGCGGGCTCGCCTGTGGTCCCCGTTCCCGGCTGCACGTTGGTGTGCACGTGCGTCGCGCCGACGTTGCGGCCGTTGTGCCGCAGGGACGGCGCATTGATGTCGGCACCCGAGGCAGAAATCGTCATCTGCGACCCGCCCGCCTGCAGCACGATCTGTGGCGCCTCGATGACGACTTCCTGCGCGTGCACAACGCGGAGCCGCTGCTCGACCAGCGAGACCATGTTGCCGTGCTGGTCATAGATGGCGGTCGCGCCAGCCGGCAGGTTGCGGGGCCTGTAGTCCTCGTGCTCTACGCCGATCACCATCGCCCGATCGGAGCGGCCGCCGAGCGAGAGGATCACGCCGACCGAGCCGGCCGGAGGATTGGATGTGAATCCGTAGGGCTGCACCCGCGGCACCCGCCCCGGCCTGTCCCCCTTGAGCCCGGCAAGACTCATCATCTGCTGTCCGCCACCATCGTCGAGCGAGACGAGCCTCGCCCGGCGAATCATGGCGCGCACCGAGTCGTCGAGGTGATGCACGTCACTCATCGGTTGCCTCGTCGTCGCTCTGCTCCCACGCCTCGCCGGATTTGTTGCCCTTGTTCTTCTTCCCGCCATAGGAGCGCGGGTCGACGAGTCCGAGCTTCGTCTCGCTGCCGCCGACGCCGTCCTGCACGAAGTCGACGGTCTCGATGAGCATTTCCTGGCGGATCTGCAGGAAATCGCTCTCCACCCACACCAGCCAGCCCGGCTGCCAGATGCTCCCCCGTTCGTCGCGAAAACCCTGCACGGTGACAGTCGCGGTCAGGGCTCGGCCGGCGGCCTTGTCGCGCCGGTTGCGTGCGGTCTTGCGGGCCCGCGCCGGCGTCGTGTCGTCCTGCTCGACGATGATGACCGGGCGGTATCGACCGACCCCCGCGTCACGGGCTATCGCCTCGACTTCAAGGCTGTCTGGCCCACTGCCGGTGGCGCGCTGGCCCCTGACCACATACTTGCTGTGCCGGTTGGACCAATTGTGGTCGGCCTCACCGCTCTTGAGGTTGTGCCCCTCGATGATGCCGCCGGCATGGCGCTTGCTGCCCGCCTTGGGCAGGCGCACGTTGCCGTCGGCCTCGCCCATGAGCGTATAGCCCTGCTGCCGCGCCAGCTTCTCGACGGCGCGGAATACAGATTCTCCCGGCGTGATCTGGTAGTCGACCGGCTCGAGGTCACCGTCGGCAGCAAAGGTGATCCCGAACGGCGCGGCAAGCTCGTTGGCGATCTCCAGCGGTGTCTTCGCCTCGAAGCTGCCCGTCTCGTGCTCGGCCGAGGAATCGACGATGTCAGCCGCCTTCGAGCGGCCCTCCACGGCCACCCGCGCATCCGTCGCGTCGATGCGGGGCCGATAGCGGTCGACATAGCCGACGAGCAGCAGGTCGTCGTTGGCATAGATCGACACCTGCGCGCCGGCGCGAAACGTCCATGCTGTTGCAGTCGCTCCCAGCTCTGCCGCCAGCTCGAGGCGAAACGACCGCGCCGCTTCCTTCATGGAGGCGCGCACCTGCGCCCGAAGAAAAGCCGTGAAGCGCTGCCCGCCGACGACGACGCTGACGATCTCCTCGCCCATGGACGCCCGACCTCATTTGCCGAGTGCCTCAAAGCGCTCAGGCATGAAGGATGGATGCGCGACACGGTTGCGCCGCACGAGATCACCGGCCCGCTTCGGATCGCCGTAAAGGCGCCAGGCGTGCCACAGCGACGGCAGCGAACGCGGCACCGAGACCGTGACGATGGGCGCGAGATCGGCGATCTGCCGCGACAGCAGGTCGATGGCGCGGCCACGCATATCCTCGCTGGCGAGATACAGGGCGGCATAAGGCGCGCCCGTCATGTCCGCCTGTTCGCGCTCGATCAACTCGGCGAGCTCGGCGCGCGCCGTGATCGCGTTCCGACGCCCGTCGAACTGCCGCCGCGTGGTCGCCTCGACCATAGCTGCCAGTGCAGCTAGCCGCAGCACGAGCCCGGTGACGCGGCGGTTCGTGGCCGCCGCCCTCTCCCCGTCCGTGCGAGGCGTCTCCGCCGCGGGACGCGCATCGACGATCTCGCGGAAGGCCCCGACAGCGGCATCGGCGCCGAGACCGTCGCCGAGGTCTCGCGCAATCGAGAAGATACGCTCGGCCACCGCAGGCGCAGCGCCCGCCTCCCGCGTGATAAGGGCCGGCGCCTCGTCGTACAGGGCCGCGATGGCATCGCGCGCCGGCGCACTCACACTCGGGTCGACCGGCTGCGTGGTGCGCACTACCTCCAGCGTCGCCGCCGCCTCTTGCGCGGCATCGACGGCGGCGTCGACGGCGTAATCGGGGCGGCCGCGCACGTCCACCAACCCGCCATAGGTCCCACCGATGATGCCGGCCAGCGCGTCGACAGCGTTGAAGACCTGCTGCGCCAGATAGGCAACGCTCGCGATCGCGACCGTCGCCCCCTCCCGCACGAATTCAAGGTCATAGGCGACATAGCCGGCACGGTCCCGCTCGCGCGCGCGGCGGAAGTCGACACAACGGGCCGTCAGCGGCCCGTGCATCGGCAACACGAGGACGGCCGGCCCCCGGGTGCGGCAGGCCGCGGCGAGCGCCGCAGCCTCCGCATCGGCCATGTCGGAGACGAGGTATGCCGTCACGCTGAAGAACGCGGCCTTTTGGCCGAGATCCTCGTTGAACGGCTCGTCGCGCATCGGAAACTCGTGCGTGACGATGCGCCGGCCACCTCGCTCCTCGTCGGCCTCCACCCAGAAAGGCACGCCGCGAAACGAGGCCGGGAAAAGCGCCCGTGACCAGTCCCTCATCGCTCAGTTGCTCCTCACGACCTTCTCGCCGCTAGACCTGCCCCGCGGCTCTGAGGCATGTTCTGCTTTGGGGCGCGGCGACAGGGTTGCGCCGTTGACGGGGGATAGACATGCCAGAAGCGATTATTGGCGCCGCGGCCATTGGCCTTGTGCTGTCGCTCCTCGGTTTCTCGTTCATCATCACAGCGCCGACCTTGGGCCTCGGCCTCATCGCCTGCCTCTTCGCCATGACAGGCGCCGCAGCGGCGCATATGGGTGGACTGGCCGGCGCCATTATTGGCGCGATCCTGATCATTGGCAGCGCGCTTTGCGCCGGCCTGGCCGCCATCGCGTCCCGCGGGGATCGCACGCGCGAGGCCCTGCAGAAGATCGCTGCCTCGATCGAGGCCAATCGGGCCGGCAATCCTCAGTGAAGCTTCGCTAGCCTCCTGCGTCCGGCGACGACAGCCCGGTCGACCCCGGCCCGACCGGGCTCATCTGCGGCGAAACCCGGATGTGCCCGACCTCCTCACGGATGACCTGCCGCACCTGCGCCCGGAAGAGATCGGTGTTGAGCGTAAGCTCGATCTCGTTGACAACACGGGCATGGCCCTCGAGCTCGGCCTTGATCGGCCCGCCATCGCCGATGAGAGGCACGCCCATCTTCGCGCCGAAGGCCCCGAATCCCGGCCCCTCCATTGTGCTGGCGCCGGAAAGCCCCTCCATCCCGGGCCCGGCGCCGATGGCTTTCGCTCCCTTCCAGCCCTTGCCCTGCGCCGAAGCGCCGAAAGGCTGCCAGACGCTTAGGCTCATGCCGCGCCGCGCCATCCACTCCCCTTGCAGGCGCTCGAACTCGCGCTGCAGGTCGTAGATGCGGCGGCTCTCCTCCTCACCCATGGCGGAAGAGAAGGCGGCGAGCCGCTTGTCGCCCAGCGATGAGCGGCCATAGAGCAGCTCATCCAGCATGTCCTCGCGCGCCTTGTCGGATCGGCCCTCCGCATTGCGCCGGCCTTCGCGCAGGGCGGCATCCACACTGAGCGATTTCTCGTAGGCGTCGACGAGGCCGGCGAGACCGCGGCTGAAATCGATTCCCGTCTTTTCAAATACCCAGGCATCGAAGGCAGCGGCCTTCTTTCTCTCTTCCTCCACCCACTTCTTCGTGCCGCCTGCATCGCCCGAGGCTTCGGTGTCAGCCGCTGCGATTTGCCGGCGCTTCTCGAGAATACGATCGAGCCGATCGAACCCGTCAACGAGTTCTTCGATGCTCTCCGCCAACCCCTTCAGCAGGCTGCCCGCGCCCATGCTGACGGCGCCGGCTCCGACGGCATTGACGAACCGGTCCCACGAGTTCGACAGCGTCTGCAGTTTAGCCGCTGTGGTGCCAAGCACCATGTTGAGATCGCGATCGACCGTGCCGCTCGCCTGGCCGATGGCACCGGCGAGCTTCTGCCACTCGCCGCGCATCGACAGGAGCGCCCGCACGCCGCGTGCGAACTCCTGATCGTTGATCACCTTCGGAAGTTGCGACAGGTCGCCCTTGATCGCCTTCCAGGTGGCGTCCTCGAAGACCTCGATGAGGTTGCGCCCCTCCTTGCTCCCCTTCTTCAGGGCTGCCTCGAGGTTCACCCCCATCTTGGCGAAGCGCTTGCGCGTCTCCTCCGACCACATCTTCTGCAGGATGTTGTTCATGGAGGCCGCCGCTTCCTCCGCTGAGCCGGCGCCCTTGCGGACGATCTGCAGCATGGCGACCAGTTCGGAGAGCCCCTTCGTCCCTTCCATGCCGATGGCCTTCGCCGCCGGCGCCAGCGATGGCAGGTAGCGGGCCATGTCCTTCAGCTCGAACTGCCCGGCCTTGCCGCCCTCGGCCATGATGTCGAAGGCCTTCTGCATCTCGGCCGCGCCGACCTTCAGGTGCGTGCCGACGGCGTCGGCCGAGCGGGCGATGTCGTCCACCTCGGCGCCGGCCGCCTGCGCTGTCTTGGCGACGGACGGCAACAGGGTGCGGATCTCCTCCATCGACCGGCCCTGCGCGGCAAGCGCGTCTGCACCGGCCACGATCTGATCCATGGGCATAGCGAGCTCGCCTGCCATCCGGCGGGCCTCGCCCGTGAACTGCTGCATGTCCTCCCGCGATGCTTCGGCCGTGATGCCGACGCGCGTCATCTTCAGCTCGAGCTCGGCGAAGCTCCGCACCGCCCGGGTCGTGCCATAGGCGAGTGCGGCCGGCCCTAGGACGCGACCGAGAGCCACCATGCCGGCCGTCATCGCCCGCGCCGCCCTATCGTGCAGCAACATCGTGCGGCCGACACCACGCGCCGCGCGATCGAGCCCGGCGAGCTTGCGGGAGACGGACGCAAAGGCGGCACCCGTGCGGTCCGACGCCGAGATGATGGCGGCAGCCTCTAGCGTGCGGGCCCTCGTCATGGATCATTTCCCCTTGCGGCGCTTGTGCCACTCGGCTGCCCGCGCGCCCCACGCGCAGATTTCGTCGAGCGTCAGACGCTGGACTGTCCCGGCATCCCAGCCGAGCCCGAAGACGAGGCCGTCGGCGACGGCTCCGACGCCTCGGGTTCGCGAAAAAAATCGAGGATCGCGTCCCTCACCTTCCGGGAATCGGCGAGGCCGAGGAGGCTGAGTGCGTGCACCTTGTCCTGGTCGACCATGAGCCGCCGCGCATACTCGCGCACGGTCGGATAGTCCACGTTGCGGAAGTAGATGCCGCTCCTGGCATATCCCTCGGCGTAGGGTTCGCCGAGTTCCATGTATTCCGCGAAGGTGGGCGGTCGCAGGGCGATTTCCCGCAGATGCTGGTCGTGCCAGAGCACTGGCTCGGCGAGCGTGATGGTGGTCGTCCTGCTCATCGATTAGCCTCGCGACTTGCGATAGGCGCGAGCGAGGCCCTGAATGCCGGTTACCTCGCCGGTGCCCCGGTCGACAGACGGCCGGCCCGTGAAGATCGCTCCGGTCCAGGTGTGCACGACACCCGTGTGATCCTCGATGCACGAGATGTTGTAGGGGCCGTTGCGCATGACGGCGTCCCAGTCGACATCGGCCGCGTCCTCGAAGGTCGGCTCGAAGCCGTAGCCGGAGGGCTTGTGCGAGGCGGACACGGAGTTGTCCTGGTTCACTATGCCCTCAACTTCCGTGTTGGATGGGGTCGTCTTGATGGCGGCGCGCAGCACCAGGGGCGCGCCGTTGTAGGTGAAACGCATTTCGCCGCCGAAGCTGGCCATGGCGCCGGTCTCCCGTTGCGGATGGTGGAAAAAGTTGGCCGGCCTCAAAGGCCCGGCCCGGTCAGCATCGTCCGTCAGGTGCGGACGTACTGCTGATAGATGGTCGCGTTGGCAGCAAGGATATCGAGCGGGTTCACGCGATCGAGCGGCGCGAACACGTCGACCCTGTTGGGATTCTCCGCATTGCGCCGCACGTCGAGCCGCCTGACGAACTCGGGCGCGTTCTCGAACACACCGCGCTGCACCAGCGCCTCGTAGGCGTGCACGAAGGACCCCTTGATGTCCTTCGGCGTCGTGATCGCCGCGAGGTTGCCGGGGTTATCGTCGGCGAGCGCCTTCTGTCCCTGCTCGTTGGCGAGCACCGTCCGGATGTAGGACAGGCCGCCCGACACCTGGAACAGCGCCTGGATGTCGCGGAAGGTGGAATCCGGCTGCCCACTTGGGCCGAGGCGGTAGGTCGTCACCAGCTTGTCGATTGCTACCTTGCCATCCGCCGTCACCTTCCAGGTCGAGATCCCGGACTTGGTGAGCGTGTTGCGTGCCGAATAGCCCCACCAGGTGCTGCGGTCGCGCGGAGGGGCAAGCCCCTCGACGACGAGGCCCGTCTGGTTGCGCGAGACATTTCCGGTGACGATATCCGCCAGCCAGGGCAGCACCCGCGCCGCAAAGCCGGCTGCCCACAGCCAGGACGGCTGCGGGGAGCCGGCAAGCCGCGGGATGATCGTCACGTGCCGGTCGTTGCGCCCGAGGCCGAGCGTCGACTGCGACGCGGTGTTGCCGGTATTGCTGCACATCACGTGGCCGTAGCTCTGTCGCATCCACGACCACCGGCCCGACACATCCGACAGTGCCGTGCCGTAGGCGTCCAGAGAGGTCGCATCCGACCACGGGCTGACGATCATGTCGGCGGGCTCGTCTCCGAGGGCTGCCAGCGCCGCGGCAAGAGACGGGGTGCCAGCGGCGGCCGTACCCGTCGCGACTGTGAGCGCGCCAGACGTGGCGAAAAAGTTGCCCGAGACCGTCGTCGGCACGAAGATGTCAACCTCGGCCATGATCGCGCCCTTGTGGCGCGAGGTGACGGTCACGACCTCCGAGGCCGCCGAGGCCGTCACGGGCAGCATGGCGCCCGTCAGGTCATTGTAGTAGCCGTTGATCGCTGCCGCGAGCGCGGCCGCCACGTCGGCCGCGGCATCGCCCGGCGCGATCGTCACCGACAGCCTCTCACCGCAGATGTCGATGATGCCGACGCCGCCGGTGGCCGGCGGCGAGCCCACGGTCAGGGTCCATGTCGGTGCTGTACCGGTCTCGGGCACGGGCACGATCCAGATCTCCTGCGCCGGCGCGTTGGCCGCGGCGATGCGGTACATCTCCCGAAGCATCGAGCCGGGCCCGGCCAGGGCGTCCGCCTCCGACAGCGACGTGACGACGGACGGCGTGTTGTCAGCGAGCGAGCCCCCGCTCGTCTTGTGGCCGAAGAGGACGAGGCGCGAAACGCTGTCGTACCAGCCTGCGCTATTGACCTCGAAGGCAAAGAGCGGCGCGACCAGCCCCGAGCCGGGGATGAAGTTGAAACCGATGCTCATGGCAGTTCCTCAGCGTTTCGTCTTGGAGGCTGGCGCCTTCTCGGCGCCCTCGTCCGGCAGACCCGCCTCGACGATCGATCCGTCGGCGAGGCACGCCATCCAGAAGGGGTCGTCGGCATCGACCATCGTCCCCTCCGCCGGGAACAGGCGAAAGTCGCGGTCGGGCATGGGGAGCTTGCTCGCCGGGTCGGCGAGACGCGCAAAGATGCGGCGGGCCATTGGTCGTCCTCACGTTGCGCCAGGCACACGGGCGCGAAGGTCATAATCCTCCGCGGTCGGCATGCGGCCGATGCCCGCGAAGATGTCGACGGCCTCGAGCGGCACGAGGCCGGGCGGCGTCGGCACCAGTCCGGCGACGCGGTCGCAGATCCTGCGGCCATAGCTGCCCTCGGGCAGCGCCTCGGCAACGGTGCGCAGCGGCTCGGGCAATCCGGCAGACTGCCCCGGTGCCGGCCATTCCGTGGTTTTGACCTGCACCGAGAACGAGATGGTTCGGAAGGCGAGCCGCGTCGTCTTCTCCGCATCGCGCAGCGGCACCGATTCGACGGACCGCACTTCCATCGCGATGCGCCGATAAAGTGCCGCCGACGGGGCCGGCTGTCGGGCGTCCAGGATATATCGCACCTGCGCCTCGAGCACGTCGAGCAGCGCCTCGTGCTCCGGATCGGTCGGGCCGACGTCAGCAACCCCGACCGTGTCTGTACTGCCGTCCGGCAGGTCGATGAGGACCGTACCGCGAGCGGCGATCAGTGCCTCGACGACAAGCGTGACTAGGACCTCGTCCGGCCTGTGCCGACCGCTCCCCCACGGCGTGCCCTTGTCCTCCTCTGTGTAGACGAGGAGCACCGGGCGCGGCTTGTCCGGTACGAGCTGGTCGATGGGCACCTGCCGACTGTCGTAGACGAGGGAGCCCGCCAGCGTCGGGTAGGGACCGGTCGCCTCGTAGGCGGCGGGGCAGAGCGCCTCCACGGCGGCGAGCCGCAGGGCGAGACGATGAAGGCTCATTGGTCCCCCTCGCCGCGTTCACGTGGTCCGCAGGACGCGGCAGTGTATCCGCCCCATGGCATCAGGAGGCGCATTGGCGACGCGCCACGTGACACCATCGGAGAGGCGCACGAGCACATCGCCCTCGCGCACGTCGAGTGCCGGCCCCGCCTGGTTGCGCGGGTCGATCTCGACAATGGGGTCGCCTGTCACAATGCCAGGCCGCTTGTCGGTGCGCTGGTCGTAGGCATCGGGCACAGAGAGCGTGGTCAGGGCATCGCGAAAGATGCCCACCACCTCTCGCTCCGGCCGCTCCGGGTCAGGCCCGGGCGCGCTGTTGACGCCGGCGCGCCGCATCGGCATGAGGCGCCACCGCTCGCCGAAAACGCGCTGCTGCACCCGCTCTGCTGCAGCGTCGAGCCGCGCATAGAGCGAGGCCATGGCGCTAGACGCCCGCCTGGCGCAGCAGCACGTTGCCGACGGTCGCGGCGCTAGCTGCCGCCGCGGCTGCGTACCCGATGAACACGTTGTCCGTCGCCGTGACGGTCACGTACCTGCTGGTGTCGTTCCAGTAGAGCTTAGCACCTTCGGTCCAGGCGGATCCCGTAGCCTTGGGCAGCGTGAACACACCGGAGACCTTGCCCTCGAAGGGCTCGCCGGCGTCGGCGGACGCAACGGCGACGACGAGCAGGGCACCGATGAGATAGGCGCCGCCAGACACGACGCCGCCGGCGGGCGCGGTGAACGTCAGCGTATCGCCGACTTGGACGAAGTTCTTCATGGCCGTTCTCCATAACGACGAAGGCCACCCGGAGGTGGCCTTTCGTCGGATGTCTCAGCAGCGGGGCGTGTTCCGCGATCAGGAAACGCCCGGGTTCTTGTAGAAGCCGCGGTAGTCGATGGCTTTCGCACCGAAGTCGAGGCGGCCCTTGATTTCGATGCCATCCACCTCGAAGCCCATGCGCTCCTCGGTGTAGAGCCCCTCCTCGCCCTCGAGATAGGCGTATTCGATCGTATCCCACTGTGCAGGGTCGACCGCCATGAACCACGGCACGGTGCCGCTGGCGGGCTTCAGGCGCTGCTCGATGATGAGGTCCATCGCATTCTGGTAGACGTTGACGTCGCCAGTCTTGGTCGCCGTCACTGACGCGAGCAGCTTCTGCGCCGCCACCTTGTACTTCGGCGGCACGATCAGGAACCGGGGCCGCAGGTTCATCGGTTTGCCGGCAGCATCCTTCTGCTCACCGATCGCGATCTCGGCAGCCTCCACCGTGGCCTCAGATGGCGCGCCGCCCGAGGAGGCGAGGTTGTTGTGGTCCGTGTGGAAGAGGGCCTTTCCGTCGCTCATCTGCGGATTGCTCATGAGAATGTCCCACACGAGGTCATTCTCGAGCTCCGCGGCAGCGCGACCGAACAGGCTCGGCAGACGGTCGAACGCACCGAGATCGTCATTGATGAGCGTCTGGCGCGTGATCGCGATGATCCGGCCATAGGTCGCGATCGAGTACCGCTCCACCGACTCCGACAGGGAGGCGTAGGTGTACTCGCCGCCCTCGCGGACCCTCTGGAACTCCGGCATGCCGGCGAGCTGGACGATGGCCCGTTCCTTGAAGTCGGGCGCATTGGACTGCCTGCAGAGAGGCCGCCACGTTTGCGGCGCCGCACGGTAGGCGTCGCGCAGCCGCTTTGACGCGACGTTCGCGAGCAGGTTCGGGAAGTCGGAGGTCGACATCATGCCTGCGGCTCGCGTCAGCCCAAGCAGGACTCCAGCGAGCTCACGCTTCGAGAGACCGCGCAGGCGGACACCATGCGTGTCCTCAACGAAAGCGCGCCCCATCTCGAGCAGCGACATACCGCGCCATTCGCGCGCGGCCGCGACCAGCGTTCGCGACGCTTCGTCGTTCGTCACGATCGCTTGGGGGTTCGCACGCAGCGCCACGGCCGCCTCGATGGCGCGGCGCAGGGTATCGCCCTCGTCGGTGACGACCTGCGTGCGCGGCGAAATCCGCGTCTTCTCGGCGCGCTGGGCGACCTCCTCGAGCACCAGCTCGCGAACCCGGTCGAGCGGCGTGCCCTCGGCGATGTGCCGGCTCGCAAAATCCGCCGGCATGTCGTGGCGCTGCGCAAGAGCCGTGATCTCCGCGCTGCGCTTGCGCTCAGCCTCGATCGCAGCAGCGGCACGCTTCTCCGCATCCTCCGTCGCCACCGGCGACGGCGCGGTACGCTCAGCGATGGGAGCGGGCTCGCTGCCCGCCGTGGAATCGACGCGCTCAGGCATCGCAGGCTCCTCCTGAATGACGGGCTCGGCCCGGGTGATGAATTCGACAGGGAAAACGGCGGTACTCTGGGACCGAACCTGCGCCCCGGCGTCCGCCGGTACTGTGACGAAGGAGATTTCGTGGGGCGTCCAGCGCTCCACGATGCGCTTCTCGACATCGCCGACCTTCTCGGGCGGGATGACGCGGACCTTGTCCACCGAGTAACCGACCGACACGTTGCGGATGATCCCTTCGGAGACCATCGCGAACATCCGGTCTGCGCGCTCATCGACGCCCTTCGACGGGAAGCGGATGGTGGCGCGCCCTTGCCCACCCTCAATCCAGGCGCGATCGACCACGCCGACCTGCGCGAAGGTGCTCCACATCGAATGGCTGTCGAGCGCAGGACCGCCCGCGTTCAGCCGGGACAGGTCCACCGCATCGCGGCTGACGACAAGAATTTCATCGAACGGCACCGGGGTATCCCAGCCTGTCCACCGCCTGCGCCGGACGGCCGCGCCCGTGGTGAACACGACTTCTACGGTGCGCGCCTCGGCGTCTGCCGAGGACACCGGCGCGACCCGGACCTGCATCGGCAGGGTGGCCGGCATCTCAACCAGATTGCTCTGCCGCATCGGCTTCATCCTTCGCAGATGGGTCATCACTGGACGGGGCCCCCTTGACGCCGTGCGCGCCTCGTCGTGGGTCGGTGTCGAGCACGACCTTTTTCTCGTCCAGAGACCGCTGCCAGGAAGCGACCTCGTCGAGCTGCTGGTCCGGATCGAACCCCCACGCGGCCACGAACTGAGGCCACGTCATCCTCCCCGAGCGGACAGCGAGAATGTCCGCCTGCATGTCCTTGAGCGGGTCGATCGGCTCCCAGCCGGGCATGATCCACTCGACGGGATAACCTCCGACCCGACGGGGCAGCGCCCCCGCGTCCATGGCCGCCTCGGCAAAGGCCTCGGCGAGAGGATCGAGAAGCATGGGCACCAGTGTCAGGTGCTGGAACTTCTCGATGAACCGCTTGAAGCCCCGGTCCCCCGCCTTGAGCGACGAATAGTTTGCCTGCCGGAGGTCGCCGGTCATCTGGTCGTAGGTGAGGCCCGCCCCGGCGGCGAGCGTCATCCAGGTGTTGATGAGCACGGAATCGAAGGCCAGCGACGACGAGGGAGACACGACGCCGATCTCCTCGCCCTGGTCGAGATAGTTCACCGTTCCCGGCGAGAGCGTTTCAATCCGTCGCGACCCGCCGCGACCGCCCGGTTCGTGACGGACCGAGGAACCAATGGATCGCACGGGATCGGTCGTCTTGACGAAGACCGACAGGCAAGCCTCGACGCGCGCCTTGACGGTGATTGCCTCCTCGAGATCGGCGACATCGCGCCCTTTGAGCAGCACGGGTGCCACCCACGGCACGCCGCGCCCCTGCCCGATCCTCAGTTTGCGGTAGACGTGCAGGATATCCCTGGCTGGCACCCGCACGGACGGCCGATGCAGACCGCCGGCGGCACCTGGATGCTCGGGCAGCAGCCAGTAGGCCACGCGCTTACCGTCCCGCTGGTATTCGATGCCCTGATCGATGATGCCATCAGTCGTCACGCGCAGCTGATCGCGGGCGCCGTCGAGGTGATCGGGCTCGAGCAGCTGGATTTCGAGAGGCACCTTGCGCCCTGCGGCAGGGCTCACCGGCACCTTGCGGATGAGAACCTCGCCAGCCTCGACGATGGTCCCGACCGCGAGGGAGATGAGGCCGTTGATGTCGAGCTGCTGCTCGAAATCGCAGCTCTTGCCCCATTCCCGCCAGAGCCTGGCCGCCCGCTGGTCAAGCGAAGCGTTCCCCGTCTTGAATCGCGGCACGATCCCGTAGCCGACGGCATAGCTGTCGACCACCTCGCGGATCCGCGGCCCCCACCACGTGTTGCGCATCACGTCGCGCGAACGCGCGCGCAGACGCGGCAGGCTGCCCTTGATGGCCGCATTCGCCGACGCGTTCGTAGCGCGCCAGTTCTCGGTGCGCCTGCCCATGTGCGCGCCGTCATAGACGCGCACCTCGCTGAGCACCTTGCGCGCAAACTCCCGGCGCAATCCTGCCTCAGGCGCGAAGAATGAGATGGTCCGGTCGATGATGTTCACAGCCTACCACCTCAGATGAGCGACGACGGAGGTCCGCTCGTCGCGGCGTCCGGCAAGCTCGTCCTCGATCTGCCGGAGGATCGAGCGCATCTCTTCGAGCGACCGGTAGGTGACCTCTCGGCCGTCGGCGTACCGGACTTTCGACGCGCCGAGGACAATGGCCTCGCGCAGGGCATCGCGATCCGCTTCAGTCCAGGCCATCAGCGTTTCATCCAGTCCTTGTTAGGCTTGATCCAGCCGTCCCCCTCGGGCTCGGAGGGCGTGCCCGGCGTGGCGGTTTCAGGAGGCCGCACCACCTCCGCGGGCTCAGGCGATGCCGACCGCGCTGTGAAGAGGTCGAATTTGGACAGTTCGTCGGGAAGACCGCGAGCCCGTGCCAGGGCCGCCCAGTCCTGCGGCGTCATGGTGGATAGGCCGAGATATTCGGCCAGCGCCATGTTGTAGACGCGGCAGTCGAGCAGGTGGTTGTTGCCCGTGTCGACCCACCGCCGGCCGGCAACCCGGCCGCGCACGATCACGTCCTCCAGTCGCTCGTCCGTCAGCTGTTTGAAATACGCCTCGTCCAGCCACGCTCCGAAGTGGCAGTAGCCCGGCGGGTTGGCCGGCTGGCCCGACATGACGCCTTGTAGCTGCAGGTCAGCGTAGAACGAGCCCTTTAGGGGCCACGTCCCCACCGGCCATAGCTTGGCGCCCTGCTTGACCCTGTGCCCATCGAGGTCGATGTCCACGAGCTTCGGTGTGCCGATGGCCGGGTGCCCCCAGCCATCGCGGCCATCGACCGCGAGGATGAGATCGCGGCCGGTGTCCGGGTGCAGGCGCTGGTTGTTGCGCACCCAGGCATAGACCACGTGCGAGCGATAGCCGGCGTCGACAGCAAGCGCATCGAGGCGCCTCGGTCGATCCCACGCATCCCGGAAGGTCCGGTCAATCGTCGCCGCGCGCAGTCTCTGGAACGCCTCGCCCATCGGATGTGACGTGTCGCCGTCGAGATAGTCGACATCGACGGTCCACGTCTGCCGGTCCGCGCCGACGGCGATGATCTCTAGCCAGATGCCGCGCATCTGCACGTCGGCTGCCGCGACGAGCAGCAGCCCACCGGCAGGCACGCGACCGCGCCGCACCTCTGGGTCGCGGCGGGCCATGAGCTTCTCGTAGTCGGGCGCGTCCCCCCGGAAGCGGAACGGCCTGCCGAGGGTCAGGTTCGTGAAGTCTTTGCGCCCCTTCTCGCCGCGCTTCTCGGCCTTGATCTTGTCCTCGGCAATCGCCTCGTAGCTCATCATCAGCGAGATGAAGGCATCGATGTGAAAGCCGGGGTGCCGGTCCGGCCCGGGGGCCGTCGGCCGCCAATGGCACAGGCCGGACTTGAGCGCCGCCACTCGCTCGGTTTCGGTGATCCCATGACCGCAGTGGTCGCACAGGTAGACCGAGCGATGCGGGCGCGCCTCATCCACCTGGAAGCGGTCCGGATTGTGCGTGAAGAACGCTCCGCACTCCGGGCACGGCAGGAAGTAGAAACGCTGGTCAGACCGCTTGAACGAGCGGTCGATGCGGCAGTGCCCCGCAGCCTCGCCCAGCTCGTCTCCGGTGTCGATTTCCGGAGTCGAGATTTCGAGGATCTTGTAGCTCTTGAGGCGCCGAAATGCCGTGAAACGCCCCTCGAACAGCGTCTCCGGGTCACCGAAGCCGGGGATGTCCTGCCATTTGGACAGCTCGTCCTTGATGCCCTTCTTCGCGGTCTTGGACGACAGATCCATGACGGAGTTGGCATTGCCGAGCCACAAGCGGCCGCCAGGGAATACCTTCTCGTAGGTCGTCGACCCCGCACCGGAGCGCGAGGTCTGCTCCGCGATCACGGTCCGCTTGATGTGCTTGTGCCAGGCTCGAATGAGCGGCTGCAGCTTTGCGGAGTTGAGGTCGCGCAGCATGTCGATGCCCGGAGCCACATAGAGTGTGTTGGCCGGCTCGCGGTCGGCGATGTACAGACACCAGCCGAGGGCGAGGATCGACGCACCCGTCTGCTGCGACTTGCGGACAGTGACCAGGTTGCAGGGATGATCGTCACACAGGCAGTCGGCGATCTCCTCCAGGTACGGCGCGTTCGCCAGGCTCCACAGCTCACCGGCGTGCGGACCGTCGACCAGCACGATGTTCTCGGCCATCCACTTCGACAGAGGCACCGGCTTCGGAGGCCGGATCGCGCGAGAAAACCCACCGGCGACGATCACCGCAGCATCGGGATGTCCTGTCATGGCTCGACCGGTTCGGCTTCAGTCTCGTCTTCGCGCCGCCGGGACACCACCAGCTTGTCGAGCTCGTTCGCGATGCTCTCGCGCATGCCGTTCGCGAGGCCCTTCAGAGCCACGCGGAGCCCGTGCGTCCCCTCGCGCGCGACAGCTGCGGCGAGGTCGTCGGCGGCCGCCGGCAGACGGTCAATGATGCGGGCAATGGCAGCGCCGCTCTCGGCGACCGCATGCTCCACCTCGTCCACGCGGACGAGCTTGCCTTTCAGCTCCTCGACTTCAAGGCGGCGGCGCTCAGCCTCGTGCCAGGTCTTCTGGCGGAGGGCCTCGTCGTAGCTCTCGCTGGGCGCCGTCTGCGGCACGTCCGCTTGTCGCGGCGCCTGTGCCTTGGACGGGTCGCCGTAGCGTCCCCGAAGGTGGTCGTACTCCGCGACGTTGAGTGCGACGACGCGGCCCTGCGCATCACGCTCCACCGAGAGGCCATGCTTCTCGACGAGTTCCTTGACCTTCTTGGAAACCGCCTGCTTGGACACCCCATCCCGATCCGCCACCTGGCGGACCGTCCACATGACGGCACGCGGGGCGTCAACCGGGGTTGTCGGCGTCGTCAACATCGTCAACCCTGATTTTCGACCTGCCTCACTGGCAAAAATTCGCGGGCAGCGCACCCGTGGGGCCCTCCCCGGCGGGAAGGACCCGTGAAACATACGCCGCGAAGCTCCCCGTCAGACCCCGTGCCGCGCCTTCACGCGGTCGATCTCACGGCCGATCTCATGCAGAGCCAACGGCAGGATGACTTCGTTGATCTTGTCGGAAATGGCCTTGGTGGCCTCGGGCGTGAAGTCGGTCTTCCGGGCGTTGAGCAGGGGCCGCGGCACCGAAGGGCCATAGAGCTGCTTGATGGGCAGGCGCTTCTTGGACCTGCGAGCGAAGATGCTGATGTGCCCGTTGGGCATCCGAGCGATGAAAGCCCCACGGTGCAGCCCCCAGCGCCCTGCCACGACGCCGCTCGGCAGCAGGAACGGCTTGCCGCCAGCTGCCTCGGCATAGCGGAACAGCGTGAGGTAGCGCCCCGACACGGTCAGCGTTGCCACCGGTCGTGCGGCGGACGCGTGGAAGACCACCGTCGCCCGGCGCACGTAGGCATAGGGCAGCTGCGCGCTCTTTGAGATGTGGCGCACCCACTGCGTTCGGGCTTGAGCGATGGCCTTGTTGATGGCCCGGGCGTAGGCCGCATTGCGGCGCTCCGCCGGAACGAGATCGCGAAACGCGCGCTCGAGGTTGTCGAACGTGTCGGCCACACGGATCGTGACGCTCATCGCCTCAGCCTCGCCCTCGCCGCCGCGACCTTCTGCGCGAGCGCCTGCGAGGCGTCCTGCGCTGCGCTGCGGGCGACGAAACGCAGCTCGTCGAGTGCGCGCCCGCCATCACCGCGCACAAGGGCATGGGCGGATCGGCCGAGGGCCGCGCGGCGTTCGGCGCAGCGGCACATGCTCGCCTCCTCAGCTGGCGGCCCCCAACGCAAAAACCCCGCGCGGGTGTCCCGGCGGGGTTCGTCAATTTGAGACCTTTTCGTCTGTCCCGACCTATCGCCAAACAAAGGTCGCGCGTCAAGCCCCCTGCTTCGCTCGCCGCGGGCGTTTGGCCCTCACTTCCTTGTCCGGCAATGGTTTCAGAAGACTATCAAGGACACGCTGGCCGGGGCGCCCCACCTCCCACGGGCGGTGCGGGCGAGGCGAAGGACGCACATCGATCGATTCGAGCTGGCCAGAAAGCTCCTCGGTCAGCAGGTCGAGCGCCGCCCGCCACACCTCATACTCTGCGCGCTCGACGAGCCCTGGCACCGGATCGGGAACAAGGTGGGTTTTCTGGTACGCGCCCGGGCGAGGGCGGCGGCGCGTGTAGCTGAAGCCGTCCACCTCGACGACGCGCGCAACGCGCTGCCCGCCGAAGGCTTCCTCCCAGATCGTCTCCTTCACGAACCAGGCGGGCTGTCCGGTCTTCCCGCGGCGCACCACCTCAACGACCGGCACCTCCATTTCCCAGTCCGGGCACCCGCCGAGGATGGCGTGCTTCTCCACGAGCCGGCGCGGCGTGCGCCGGAGACGGCGGCGATTTTGCTCGTCGACGATGGTCGCGGCGTCGATCGCGCGGGCAATCGCCTCCCGGCCGAGGTCGCCGAGGTCGCCGAGGTCCACCATGGGGTTCCAGTCGTCGGGCAGCTCGATTTCGAGGTCATCGAGCGCTCGCACCCGCTCGAAGATGGCGATGGCGTCCGCATGCGGGCCGTTGGAGGAGAGGAGATCAGGCACGACGCCGAAGCTGTTGTCGTCAATCACCGTGAGCAGTTCGACGAAGGACTCGACGCTGCTCCATGCGGCACTCATCCCTCGCGCAAGCCCGGCCCGCGCCGGCGCGGCCTTCGGCAACTCGTCCCGGTAGGCCCACCGCAGCACAGCCTCGATATCCATCACCCGCTTTGCCGTCATTGCCGCCGCTCCTTTGTCATCAGGGAGGCAAGGGACGCTAGGGAGGATCGCAGGGAGGCACCATGCGCAGGTTCTTACTTCCCTAAACCCTTGCACTCTTTCCTCTTTTTTCCTTTCGGTTCGCTTTCAGGGAAGGTAGGGAGGCAAGAGTGTCGTGATGCGTAAGAACGAAACCCGCTCATAACCCTGATGAGCGCCAGCCTCTCACGCGCGTCCGCCCGGATTGCCTCCCTAGCCTCCCTACCGTCCTAACCCGTTGATCTCCCTCGCCCTCCCCGAGGGAGGCAGCCGAGCCGCGCGCCCGCCAGCCTCCCTAGCCTCCCTCGGCAAGGCGCGCCTCAGCCCTCGCTGTCCCCGCCATGGGTGTGCGAGGGCGGCCGGTATTCGTCCTTGATGCGCAGGCCGCGGTAGAGGCTCATGCCCATCGACTTCGCCTTGCGGAATCCGAATGCCGCGGCCTTGAGCGGCAGGTTGCGGTTGAATGTCGTCGGTCCCCAGGCATTGAAGCCGGCCCGCTCGCAGAACACCTTGAACGAGGCGTGCGCCTCGCCCGGCGTCATCACGTCGGTGTCCTCACCGGTGACGATGCAGGCCTCGCGCACCCAGGCGCTCACCGGGTCCGATTCCTCGCGGTATTCGTCCGTGGCCGCCCGCACGGCCTCCGGGATGCCCAGCCCCTCCTGCAGGTAAGAGAGCGCGCCCGCAATGAGCCAGTTGAGGATACCGGCCCGCTCAGCCCACAGCTTGTCCGGCAGCGAGCGGTCGATGTCCTCCTTGGGAATCTGCACGAGGAACGGCACCAGCAGCACGCGCCGCCAGATGCCGTCGTCCGTGCCCTTGATGGTCGGCTTGTGATTGCCTGACACGACCAGCTTGAAGGTGGGGTACACCTCCACGAAGTCTCGGTGCAGATGGCGCACCAGGATGGGCTCGCCCGAGGTGAGCGATTTCACCATCGCCTCGCGAAATTGCATCGATTGCTCCGGCTCGCTCGCGCGCACAAGCCGCGTGCCCGGCAAACGGGCAAGCTCGGGCGTCGCCTCGGACCCCTTGCGGCGGTCCTCGCCCGCCAGCGTCTCGAAGGGCACGGATGCAGCATAGTCGCCGAGCAGCCGGCAGATGAGGTCCACGAGGGTCGACTTGCCGTTGCGCCCCTGCCCGTAGAGGAAGACGAAGACCTGCTCGCCCGTCAGGGCCGTCAGCGCATAGCCCAGGTAGCGCTGCATGAAGGCGCGCACCTCGTCGTCCGGCAGCACCGTCTCGATGAAGCGCAGGAAGTTCGGGCACTCCGCCGCGTCGTCATAGGCCACCGGGATCAGCTTGGAGATGAGATCTTCCCGCCGGTGCGGGTCGAGCCGCACGGTCCAGATGGCCTGCTTGCCCTCGCCCTGCCGGACGAGGCGCAACGTGCCGTTGTGGCAATTGATGGCGAGAGGGTCGGCGTCGAGTTCGGAGACGGATTTCGCGACATAGACAGCCGCCTCCTTGAGCATGTTGTCGATCTTTCCAGACGAGGCCGAGGTCTTGGCATAGCGCACGCGCCTGGCGCGCCGCTCCGAGATTGCCTTGGCCACCTCGGCGCCGAGCCCCACGATCTCTCCGAGGCGCAGCAGCTCCAGTTCCTCCTCGGGCGCGCGCTGGCGGCCGAGTTTCTTCAGCCTAGTATACCGCGGCATCACCTCCTCGGCCGCTGCGATGGCCGCCTGCTCCTCCTCGGTCGGCTCGACCAGCGTCGCCTCAAGGCGGATCTCCTCCACCGTCCTGTGCGCCAGGGGGCGAATGCTCGCTCCCTCCACGTCCTCGGCCCACCGCCGCCCGTCGTAAACGTGGAAGCCGATGCGCATCACGGAGATGACGTCGTTTCGGTAGCGGTGCAGAAAGCGCCGGGCATTGCCAATGTCCGTCTCCGGCTCGGCAGCGCAGCGGCGCACCAGCTCCCAGTCCACCGGATCAGGCACAAGCTCCGGCGGCTCGCCGCCGCCCACGCCTCGATCCCCGCCGCCGGGTGTGCGAGGGCCGCCGCCATCGCCGGTGGGCGCAATGTCCACCGGCTCCGCGTTCTCCACGATCTCGGCAATGGTGCGCAACGGGTCATCGGTCATGCCGGACTCCGCCAGTTCGGCGATCGCTGGGCGCGACAGACGCGGGTGACGTGGCAAGCAGCCAGCATCCGCTCACTCCGCTCGTTCGCCCGCCGCGACAACCGGCCGGATATTGAGATAGACCGAGCGGCCCATGGACTTCCGCTTCGCGAATCCGATGCTCGCAAAGCGCGTCAGGAAGCTCCGCTCGCCAAGGTTTTCGAGCCCCCGGGCCGTACAGAAGGCCGAGTATGCCTGCCACAGCGCCGCAGCCGGCGTTGAAACACCCGGCGCACGCTCAATGCCATCGACCGCAAACTGCGCGACGGAATCCGTCGGCTCGCCGATTCTCCCAGTTGCGGCAGCTGCCTCAAGCTCGGGCACCCACGGCAAGCCGATCACCCGCCAGATGGCGAGCGCGGCTTCAGTCCCGCGCGTGAGGCGCGCCTCTCGTACCAGCCGCACCGCTTGGCTGAAATCGGGATGGCCAGGCAAAAGGACGCGGCGGAAAGGGGGCGCCTCGTCCGGCCCCTGCCCCTCGGCTCCTTGGCCGAAAAAGCGGTCGTATAACACGCGATGGCATTCACGCTTGTAGGCGACGACCTTCTCGCGCAGTTCCGGTTTCACGCGCCTTTCGTCGAGGCCGAACAGAAAGCCAGGGATAAAATCGAGCGGTAGGCAGACGGTGTCCTGCGCCCCCCCAGGCGAAGGTATTGCCATGATGGAAATACCTTTAGACAGGACCGCGTCGCGCTGGAGACGCCTGTACTGGGCTCCCCAGCTGAGGCCGAGCCGCTCCGCGATTGGCTTAACGGCAATGAAGACGGCGCCATCGTCATCAACGGCCCAGATGACGTCGCCACGGAAGTCGACAGGGATGACCTTCTGCATGGTCACGCCCCTACCTCCGCGCGCGGCACGGGGCGCGGCGCTCGCGGACCGCCCATCGCCTTCTCTCGCATCCGCCGCTCGGCGTCGGCCTCAAGACCGCGCTCTGCATGCTCGGCGATCAACCGCGATACTGAATCGATGACCTTGTTGATGCCGCCCAGCGCGGCACGCAGATCTTGGTTATCGACCTGGCGGACGATAGCGGAGCCCGCCGTGACGAGGCCGTTGATGTCGGCCACAGCCTCGCAAATTGCGACAAAGCAGTCGTAGACGAGAAGATCAGGCGGGCACGCGTCAGCGCGCGCCGAGACGGGATACGTCATGGCCGGTGCTCCGTTCACTGAGCCCGGCTGCCAGCTTCCACCCTGGTGGCCGGGCAACGGTGGGTTGGAAGACCGATCCAGCCGCACGGAGCGCACGGCGTTCACGGCGGGCCCACAGGCCCCCCGCCGCGCCCGACCATAGGGATGCGCCAAAGAAAAACGCGCCCAAAACAGACGGTCGTCATTGGCGCGTCGGACGCGCTCCGTTGTGCGGCTGTCGCGGCTTCCACCCCACGACAACGCCAGGACGGTGCGCTGATTTGCGTTGGCAGTCAAGATGGCTGTCTCGCTCATCACAGCCCCCCCCACGCGATCTGCTGGGGCCGGCGCCGTGCCACGTCCTTCTGTTTGCGCTTGAGCTTCCGCTCCTGCCGCGCTTCCAGCGGCACATAGCAAAGCCGCGTATGCTCCTCGCAGTAGGGCGAGCAGCCGTCCGAGAACATGCCCGGCTTGTACAGCCGCGGCGCGCCGCAGTAGCGGATGGCACGCCCGTCCCCGATGGGAAACCGGCAGTGCTCCGGCAAGAGGTCGATGAGGCCGACACCGATCTCCGAGAACGGCTCGCGGGCCGGCTCCATCTGCAGCGCCGGCAGCTCCACGGGGAGCGCCTTCTTCCGCTCCCGCCGCGCCCGCGCCTTGCGGGCCCTTGCCGCCGCCATCACCGCCTTTCGCGCCGGGCTGCGCAGCATCTCCGCCCGCTGCTCGGGCGGCACATGGCGAAACCAGATGCCGATGACGGCATTCTTCGTCTTGCCGTAGCGCGCGGCCAGCGCAGCGGCGCTCTCCCGTCCATAGGCGGCGACAATGGCATCCCGGATTGCCGGGTCCGTCATGGCTCCCTCCACGACATGCGCATGAGCTCGACGGGGCTTCCAGCCGGCCGGGGCTTGGCGGAAAACACGAACCAGGCGAAGGGCGCGCCCGCGCCCCTCAGGCGGTTGCCCGTCCAGCCTTCACGGTGCATGGCCGGCAGGCGCTCGATGCCCGCCCATACGCGCACGAGATGCCGGTCGATGAGGTCGGAGCGCCCCGCTCCCTCGATCGCCATGAGGCGCAGCAGCACGATCACGGTCGGAACCAGCGTCAGCCCGTGCCGGATGAAGGCGTCCGCCAGCTTGTAGGGAGGGTTCGTCACGATGCAGTCGCAGCCCTCCGGCGCCTGGCGCTCCAGCAGGAAGTCGACGGGCGTCACGATTCCCGGGTCGGCGCCGGGGTGCGGCACGAGGTCGAATGCCACCACCTCGTGTCCGGCCGCTGCCAGCTCGCGCGCAATGGCGCCGCGGCCTGCGCACGGCTCCCAGATCCGCGGCGGCAGGGGCTGAACACGCAGCAGCGCCCGGGTCGCCTCCGGCGGCGTCTCGTAAAGGTCATCCTTGCGCTCGGCCAGCGCGTGCCTGTCCGCGCCCTGTCTCATCCCGCCACCTCCTCGAGCAGCAGGTCATTGAAGTCCGCCCCCTCCGGCGCCCAGGCGTTGCGGATGGTGAGGCCCGGCCGCGCGTAGCGGGCCGCGCCCCGCAGCAGCGCACACTCGGTGAGGAAGCGCTCGGAATCGCCGTCGCCGAGCTGCACCAGCTCCGTCACGCTATCCTGCAGCGGGATGCCCGGCTGGCTCATGTCCGGAACCGGGCCGGGCACGAGCACGGAGCGCTCGCGCCCTGCCCTGTCCGCGCGCGTCAGCGCGGGGTGCGGCACCGTGCCGGCGTGCTGGCCGCCGAGATTGCCGAGGTCGATGGAGCTCTGGAAAACGGTGGCGCTCAGGTCCTCCCCCTGCGCCAGGAGCGCCTGGCGGACGGACAGCACCGTCTCGATGCCCTCGCCGCGGATCACGCGCCTCGGTCGCGCCTGCGGGCCGAAGGGGCCGGCGAGGTGGATGTGCCCGCCCCGCTTGGAACCGCGCACCTTCTTGACCTTGAGTACCTCGCCCGTCTCGGGGTCGACGATGAGCGCCTTGCCCTTCGGCCGCGACGGGTCCACCCAGGTGATGTGCAGCCCGGCGAAGCGCCAGTCGGGGCCCACGATGCCGGCGAGCATGGCCGGACCCGTATAGATCACGCGCTGCCGCGTCTTGCCCGGCCGTCGCGGATCCGGCTCCTCGCCGTGGTAGTAGGGCATCTCGCGCGCCGCGCGCAGGCGCCCGTCGGGCGGAGGCCTCAGCCCGCGGAGGCGCAGGTATTCCTCGGCCGCCGTGCCGCGGATCGGCTCGGCCCCCTGCCACAGACGAAAGAGGCGCTCCCGCTCCCGCTCGCGCATGATGGCGGCCGTGCGCTCGCGCCGGGCGCGCCGGCGCTCCCGCTCCACCTGCCGGCGCCGCTCCTCCTCGGGGTCAAGCACCTCGGCCCCGCCCAGACAGGCCACGGCAGCGCGGAAGTCGAGCCCCTGCACCCGCTGCACGAGGCGGATCACGTCACCGCCATCGGCACACACGGCGCACACCCAGCGGTCGCCATCCACCTCAAAGCGGCCGGCCGTCCGGCTCTGGCGATTGTCGGAGCAGATCGGGCACGGGCCGATGAGCTTGCTGCCCGAGCGGCGCAGGGTCACCCACCGGCCGGCTACCTCCGCCACCGGGTGGCGGGCGCGGATCTCGTCGAGCTGGGCTTCGGACAGGCGCGCCATCACGCAGCCCTCCGGAAAAGCGCCACCTCAGCCGGGCCCCGCAGGTCCGCCCGGGCCATCGCGGCGGCGAGGCGCTCGGCCCGGATGCCGAGCGCGCGGCAGATGGCGTACCTCGGCCATCCGGCGGCGGCCATGCGCCGTGCGATGCGCCACCGGCGCGGGTGGCGCAGGAAGTGGGCAGTGAAGCGCCGGCACATGTCATTCGCCCCTGGCGGCAACGCCGGCGAGCTTGCGGCGCACACTGGTAAGCGTCTCCATGTGCTCGCCAATGGCGGCTTTCACAGCCTTGGCCTCCCGCGGCGTCACAACACCGTCGGCAAGCGCTGCGCTCAGTTCGCCCGTCACGCGGGCGGCCGTGCCGCTGGTCCTCACGAGGTCATGCACAAGGCAGCCCGTGTCACCATTGTCGGCCATCGGCACGAGCTGATGGCTGGAAAGCGAAGCAAGCCAACGCGAGACGACAGGCCGCTGCGTCGTGAACTCGAGCAGGACGACCACGTCGAGCGGCGGCAGGTCCCTGTAGGCGTCCCCCTGCCAGCGGCTGATGGAGCCGCGCGAATAGCCGGTGAGCTGCTCCACGCGCTCCGGCCCCGTCGAGCCGGGCACGGCACAGGCCGCGACGAGCTCGCGGATCGCGCTCTTGATGAGGGTGAAGAGCCCGTCGGGCAAAGCAGCAGCGCTCACGAAAAAAGCTCCTCAGCTTTTTCGTTGGGAAAAAGGCTCAGCAGTGGGACAGTCAGGCGGTCAGATCACGGAGGGCCACGCAGATGCAGCAAACTGGCGACGACCGCGAGCAGCGCATCGAGGCAGCGCGAGAACGCCTGCGCAGCGCTCTCCGGCGCTACGCCCTTGCCAAGGCCGCCGTTGCGGTCATGCGCGAGCATCACGCCCCCTCCCCGGAAGAGGCCGGAGCGGAGACGCGCTCCGCTCCGGCGAAGTTGGCCGGGGGCGGCCGGGAGGAACCGAAGGACGCGGCACATCTGAGGGCCAGGGCAGGTCGTCGGGCCACTGATCAGAAAACCACCGCATGACTTGATCGTACTTTCGCGCCGTGAACGAACTTCCTGACGCGATGCGATCGAGAAAGCGCCAATCCCCGGCCGCCAGGCGCGCAACGGTCGTCGGCTCGATACCGCGGTGCGCAGCAAGCGCCCGAGCGCAGGAGATCAGGTGATGGCGAAGCTCATGTTCCATGGCGACGCCGAGCATAGTAGGATATTTCCTACTTCGTCAAGCGGACACTTCCTACTCGCGTCAACCGCTGGAAAGTCGGATAAATCCGTCATGGGTGAAACGACTTTCCGCAACCGCGTTGCCGACCGGCTGGCCGAGCTTGGGCGCAATCCGTTCGAGGCCGCCCGCCTTGGCGGGCTCGAGCGCTCTTTCATCGTGGACATCCTCACCGGGAAAAAGAAATCCGTTCGAGGCCAGAACCTCTCCAAGCTGGCGAAGGCCCTGGATACGACAGTCGAGTTCCTGCTCGCCGAGCACACAGGAGAGAGCAGCGAGCGTCCCCTCACCCTGTCAAACGCACCCCTCGTCGAGGTCAACGTCGCGGGCACCGTGGAGGCCGGCGCCTTCCGCGAGGCCCCCTGGTTCAGCGACGAAGACAGGCCAGCCTCCATCGTCACCACCCGCGACCGGGACTTTCCAGATGTTCGGCTCGTCGCGTTCGACGTAGGCGGCGACAGCATGAATGCCCTCAAGCCCCGCCCGATCCTGCCCGGTGACCGCATCGTCTGCCTTGACTTTGAGGATCTGCGGGGGCGCTTGCCGCTGCGCGATGGCATGGTCGTCGTCGTGGAGCAGACGCTCGATGGCGGCCACCACCGCGAGTGGTCGGTCAAGCAGATCGAGCTTTACGAGGACCGCACGGAATTCCATCCTCGCTCGCATAACCAACAACATAAGCCGATCGTCGTCCCCCGCGTGCTGGCACGCGATCCGAGCGAAGAAGACCATCGGCAGGTCAGAATCCTCGCGATCGTCCGCCGCATCGAGAATGAGGTGCCTCTTTTCTAGGCGCCCAGCGTCCCTGTCCGGCGGTCGATCATGAAGCCCACGACAACTGCCGCCCGCCCGTCGCATGCCGCGCAGACGAAGGCCGAGCCACGCCAGATCCCGTCCCGGACTACGGACGCCGGCACCGGCACCAATTGCTCTGCGAGACAACTCCTACACCGAAGTTGAGCACACCACTGCCGGTCGTCCGTAGCGGCGCGCCTAGTCCCAAGCGTAAGGCTCTCCATGTCATCCCCACAACAGCCTGACGGAGCCCGAAATCTGACGCCGGCACGAGAACACAACAAGAACGCGTTGCCGCATACCCTCATGCGCGATTCGCAAGGATCAATGCCCATGAGTGGGATTTTTCCTACTTTCCCTATTGACGTGCGGATTTTTCCTACTAGCATCTAGGCCGTCCGACTGACGGAGGGCCTCATGCTCGCAACTACAGCACTCCTCACACCCATCCACGACGCCAAGGCGCAGGACCGCGCGCTCCATGCCGCAGCCACCAATGCGCGGGTCGCCGCCATGGCGCGCGTCATGTACGAGACCGCTCTGCAGCACGGCAGCTGCACGGCGGACGATCTCGCCTGCGCCGGCTTTACCTCCGCCGAGATCATTGAACTGGCTGACGACGCCCGCGCCCTCGCCGGGCTGATCGGACGCGAGGCGGCGTGATGTGGCCCGCCTGCGCCTCTGCGGTCTGGCACCTCCTCTGCCGCGCGCTCTGCGACGCCTTCGAGGTGCTGTGCCTCGCGGCCTTCGTCTCGGCCGTTGGTCTTTGGGCCGGTGCGCTCGGCAAGGGAGGCTGAGATGGCAGACGTCCTCTCCATCATCGCCGCCACTGTCCTTATCGGGCTCGGCCTTTTCTTTGCGGGCATCGCGTGGGTGCGCTGCACCAGCGCCCCCGCCCGCGGCTTCTACGGCGACCAGATCGACGAGGATCGGCCATGAGCCCGCGCCCGCTGACGCAGGCCGAGGTGGACGTCATGGCGGAGCGAGCCCGGCTGCGGTGCGAGGCCCCGCATTGCCGGGGCGACATGGCCCGCGCAGCCGCCCTCTACGCCAGCCTTTCGACGCTGCCGGAGGCAGTGCGCAGCCATGAGGATCGCCAGCGCGACCTTGTGCTCGCCGGTGCCATCATCCTCGCCGAGATCGAGCAGATGGACGCTGCCGCCCACGACTGCATGAAGGACACCGCATGACCTGGCTCTCGACCACCACCGGCAGGATCGTCGACCTGCTCAGGCCCGACCCGGCGGCGATCGACTTTCGCGGCGACGTGGCGCCGCAGCTTGCCCGCGTGGCGCGCTTCGGCGGCGCCGTCGGCAGCGGCGCCTATTCCGTCGCGCAGCACTGCGTCGTCGGCGCCGACGCACTCTATCACGAGACGCGCGACCCGACCCTCGCCGCGGCCTTCCTTTTGCATGACGCACATGAGTACCTCATCGGCGACATCACCACGCCGGTGGTCGAGGCGCTCAGCGTGCATCTCACGGTCGACAACGGCCGCGAGGTCGCCGTGCGCGTGCCCGAGGTGCGGATGCAGCTCTCCCGCCTCAAGTCCCGCCTCGACCAGGCCATCCACCATGCCGCCGGCCTGCCGTGGCCGCTGCCACGCCACACGGCGGCAGTTGTCAAGGCGATGGACCTTCGCGTGCTGCGCACCGAGCGGGACCAGCTCACGGTGCCGTGCGGCCGCAGGTGGGCCTCCGAGGTGGAGGCGGCCAAGCCCGTCCCCATGCGCGGCCGCCTCACCGTGTGGCCGTGGCCCAAGGCTGCCGACGAGTGGCTCATGCGCCTCGACCGCTACTGTCCCCAAGCCCTTAACCGCGCGGCGTGAGCCGCGCCTGGGCTGCAGCTCCAGGAGAACGGTCGCCATGCCGACCATCACGAAAACCGTCGAGGTCGACGTCGACATCACGCCGCAAGATGTCGCCCACCTCTCGTGCGACGACAACATCGACCGTGCGGCGTTCGAGATCAGGCACAACAACCTGCGCGAGGCCGCCATCCACATTGCTCGGGGCGTTCCGGCGCTGCGCGACCTGCCGGACCTCGTCGATCGGGTCCTGGGCCGGGCATGAACGGAGGCACCGTCATGCACATCACCATCGATCGGGGCGCCCTGCTCAAGCCGCTCGCGGCCCTCAACCGCATCGTCGAGCGCCGCCCCACCATCCCCATTCTCGGCAACGTGCTGCTGCAGGCCAGGGGCGGGCATCTGCGGCTCCAGGCCACCGACCTCGACATCTGGGCCGAGGCCAGCGCCCCCGCCGTCGTTGACGCGCCCGGCGCCCTCACGGTACCCGCCGCCACCTTCCACGACATCGTCCGCAAGCTGCCTGACGGCTGCCAGATCGAGCTGACGGCCGAGGGTGGTGGCGCCCGCCTTCTCGTCAAGGCAGGCCGCTCGCGCTTCGTCCTGCTGTCCCTGCCCGAGGAGGATTGGCCGGGCCTGCCCGACGAAGACCTGCCGCACCGTTTCGCCCTGCCGGCCAGGGCGGTGCAGCGCATCCTCACACACACGACCTTCGCGATCTCGTCGGAGGAGACGCGGTACTACCTCAATGGCGTGCACCTGCACGCCACTGAAGGCTGTCTTCACGCGGCAGCGACGGACGGGCACCGCCTCGCCCACATTACGGTGCCGCTGCCCGATGGCGCCGCCGGAATGCCACCCGTCACTGTGCCCCGCAAGACGGTTGGCGAGCTCGCCCGCCTTGCGGCCGACGCAGAGGGCGACATGGACTTTGCCGTGTCAGGCTCGAAGGTGCGCTTCGCAGCCGCCGGCATCACGCTCACCTCCAAGCTCATCGACGGCCCCTTCCCGGACTACCGGCGGGTCATCCCCACGGGAAACGACAAGATTGCGACCCTCGACAGCGGAGTTCTCAAGGCGGCCGTCGACCGCGTGACGACGCTCTGCGGTGAGCGCGGCCGGGGCGTGAGGCTCGACTTCGCGCCAGTAACCCTCACCCTGTCCGTGACCAATGCCGACGCGGGCGAAGCGAGCGAAGAGGTCGTCGCCGACTTCGAGGGCGAGCCCCTCACCATCGGCTTCCAGGGCCGCTACCTCTCCGAGATCCTCGGCGTCCTCGCCTCCGACACGGTGCGCCTCGCCCTCGCCGATGCCGGCTCTCCCTGCCTCATCAAGAGCCACGATGGCGCCGAGGCGCTCATCGTGCTCATGCCCATGAGGGTTTGACCAATGCGCCATCTCAGCATGATCGAACGCTTCGAGGCCGAGCGCCGGCGCTGCCGGCTCGCCTACGAAAAGGCCCGGCGCTGCCATCGCGGCGTCGGCCGGGCCGCTCAGGCGCTGCGCACGGCTACGCACGCTGCCCTCCGCGCCGAGGTGTGCGAGCTTCGTCGGCTGAAGCGCGCCGTCGAGCAGGCCCGTCGCCGAGAGTCCGAGCCTATGCCCGACCTGTTTTTGGAGGACGCGCATGTGTGACCTTGCCGCCTGGAATCTCGTGGCCGACAGGCTGGAGGTGGCAGCGCAGACCCGTCGGGCGATCGCCGCGAGCATGTCGACAACCGTTCCGAGCAAGTCGGGTGGCGAGGTGACAGTCACCACTGCCGAGGGGGCACTCAAGCTCAAGGTGGCCGAGGCACTCGAAGGGCTCGCCAGCGACATCCGACATATTCTGCAGGAGAAAAGCTGATGCCTTCGCCCGTCAGGGTCCAGCTCTCCCGTCGCAAGGCCTGGCGTCTGCCGCCCGACACGGTGAAGGTTGATCGCTCCACCCGCTGGGGCAACCCGTTCGTCGCCGGCAAGCACGGCACTCAGGCCGAGTGCGTCGCGCTGTTTGCGCAACTCGCCCGCGGCTACGTGCCCATCACCTTCGGCCGGGAGACCTACGAAGCCGCCCGCGAAAGCCTGCGGCTCATCTGCGAGGAGATCGGCAATTTGCGCGGCAAGAACCTCGCCTGCTGGTGTGGGCTGGACCAGCCATGCCATGCGGACGTGCTGCTGATGCTCGCGAATCGCTCATGAGAGGATCCCGCCAATGCTGATGCGCACTCCAGGCTATCACCTACCGCCCACAGGCCCCCGGCAATTCCGCAGACGCGCCGCGTGGGCCCTCGGCGGCATTGTCGTGTGCTGCCTCGTCATCTACGCCGCCCTGACGGCCGCCAGAGCCTCCGAGAGCCGGATCGTCGCGGTCGATGGCGACACGATCTACGTCGGCGATGAGGCGATCCGCATCGTGGGCCTCGACGCGCCGGAGACCTATCAGGCCCGCTGCGAGAGCGAGCGACAGCGCGGACACCGCGCCACCGAACACCTGCGCTACCTGCTCGACGCCGGCCACATCGCCATCCGGCGCCAGGGCCGTGACCGCTACGGTCGCACGCTGGCCCGTGTCTACGTGGACGGGCACGACGTGGCGCGGCTGATGATCGCAGCGGGGCACGCCGTGCCCTACCACTGCCACGGCGGACGGTGCCCGAGGCGCATCGACTGGTGTGGAGGCGCTGGATGATCGATGTCCGCCTCATCGCCGCCATCGGGCGGCGCGGACAGCTCAGCCTCGCGGGGCACCTGCCGTGGCACGAGCCCGAGGATTTGGCGTGGTTCCGCCAGCAGACGCTCGGCGGCGTGGTCGTCATGGGCTTTCGCACCGCGCGCATCGTCGGCGCGCTGCCGGACAGGACAGTCGTGCCGTGGCTCGGCCAGGAGCCTGCGGCCTTCCTCGAGGACGTTGCCCGCAATCACCCCGGCCGCACCATCTGGATTGCCGGCGGCGCCAAGACCTACGCCCGCTTTCTGCCCCACGTCCGTCGGGCCATCGTGACGCTCATCGACTATGACGGTCCGGCCGACGTGTGGATGCCACAGCTATGGGAGACCTGCAGTGCGCTTCCGTGTTGAGCCCTTGGACGTACCGCCCAGCGTTGCCGCCCGGCGCCTCGGCCTCACCCCGGCAGAGTTCGAATACCGCCTGCCCCGCCTGCTTTCCCGCGGCTTCCCGCCAGCGGACCCAGACACGGGGAATTACGATCTTGAGGCAATCGACCGGTGGCGCCACCGCCGGCACCCGCACCTTTTCCCCGACCAGGCGGCCACCTTGACTGCGCCGCCCGTGGCCCGCGATGCTTCTCAGGTCGTCCGGCAACGCATCGCGGGGCTGCGCAACGGTGGGTAACGTGAAGATACCCTACTACGTCGTCGTCAAGGGGCGCGGCTATTGGCAGCCGACCCGCAAGATGCGCTCCCTGGGCTTCCAGACGGTGCGGTGCGGCCCGGACGGCCCCGCAGCGTGGAAAATCGCCTCTGAATGGAACGCACGATGGCAGGCGGCGCGCCGAGGTCTTGCGCCGCCGCCGGTCGCCGGCGCCGACGGCCCCCTCTCGCTCGAGATGTCCGAAGAGATGACGTTCTATCCCCCTGGCTCTCTCGGAGAGGCGTTTCGCCGCTATCGGCAGACCGACGAATGGCGCTCGGCCAAGAAAGCGCGCACGCGGGAAGACTGGTGGCGCGGATGGAAGCGCATCAAACCGGTCTTTGGCGACGTGGATCCGCGCACGGTCACGCTCGAGGACATGAGTGCCTGGCGCAAGGCAATCGAGGAATCGGTCTCGTTACGCGAGGCGCACCGCGCCCTGAAGATCTGGCGCGCCCTGTGGAAGGTGGCCGCCGCCCTCCACTACTGCGATCGCGACGCGGACCCGTCCCTCGCAGTCCGCAACAAGGCCGCAAAGGGGCGCTCGAGCACGTGGAGCGAGGGCGAAGTCGCCCGCCTGGCCAAGGAGGCATGGCGGCAGGGCTACCGAGGCCTGGCAGTGGGGCTCGCCATCATGTGGGACAGCCAGCTCTCCCCCGGCGATGTCCGCGCCCTCACCCTTCGGCAGCTGTCAAAGACCGCTACCGGTGCAACGTTCTTCACCCAACGCGGCAAGACGAACGCGCATGTCGGCGGCATCCTGTCGCGCCGCACCGCCGCGTTGCTGCAGGCGTACCTCTCGAGCCTCGGCGTTGTGCTGCACGACGACGCGCCGATCCTGCGCACCCGCGGGCTGTCCGAGCCCACCGCAAAGGGCGGGCGGCCGCGTCCGAGTGTCCCCTACACCAAGGACACCATGGCTGCCGATTTCCGCGCGATCCGCGCAGCGGTGTTCGGGGACGGCGAGAGAAGGCAACTGCTCGATATCCGCCGCTCGGGCGCCGTCGAGGCCATCACTGGCGGCGCCGAGGCGGAGCAGCTGGCTCTCGCCATGGGCAACACCCTGGCCGCCTCCAACCAGCTCTATGAAACCTACGTCCCGCCCAACCTCACGGTAATCCGACAGGTCCACGACGCGCGACGCGAAGGGCGCCGAAAACTGCGGGATGGGAACGCCTGAAGCACAAAAAGTCTGAACTCGCCGGCCGAGTTCAGACTCGCCCCAGATGGGGCTGTCTACCAAGTCTTTGGAATGCAAGGAGGAAAGTGGCGGGAGTGACGGGGCTCGAACCCGCGGCCTCCGGCGTGACAGGCCGGCGCTCTAACCAACTGAGCTACACCCCCGCGGCGAACGTGTCGTTCGCTGTGGTGGCGCTGACTTACGACCCGCCCCTTCTGCTGTCAAGCGCACTTGGCCTCGTCTGTGAAAAAAGCAGAGAAACAGCCGCTCGCGCCTGTGGACAGCGAAAAGGTGACGGCAAACGTGGAATGCATCTTCCGTCGCCGACGCCGACCGGGCGATTCACCGCCCTGGAATCGGCCCGACTCGCGGCAAATGCGCCCCCTCCCCGGCTCTCACGGCCGGAAACCAAGAACTGCGTCGTTTTCCGGACGCGAATCCGGCCGCTACGAAGGTGCGAAGGAGGGAAGCGAATCCCGATGCGGCGCAGATCAGCCCATCGGTACGGACATAGCGAAGCCCCGACCGCATTCCTGGGGGGCATGGATACGATCAGGGCTCGCAGCGGAGGTCACAAAGCACCGCATCGAGAATGTGGGGAGCCCTGGCGTCCCGTTCAATGGGCCGGAGCGAACGCCGGCAGATATATCATTCCGGCCCGGATGGCCGGCGACAACACCGGGCGGAAGGATCGGCTGGGAAATCGATTCCCGCACGGAATCCGGGCAGCCGGCGGCGGGACGGAAAGGTCGATACGGGAACCGGCGAGGGTCCTTGGGGCTGGTGAGGGGCTCAAACCGCCCACGCTCTCGGTCCCTGGAGGTGCTAGACACCTGAGGGCGCCACGCGGCGGGTGCATGTTCCCTGCCCACTACATTTCCCACCGATGCGGCTGCCGTTCAGGCCACCAGCCCAATGATTGATCGGGAGGAATTCTTGGTGGGCGGTGACGGGCTCGAACCGCCGACCCTCTCGGTGTAAACGAGATGCTCTACCGACTGAGCTAACCGCCCATCATTCTGGAAGTGTTTAGGGGCGAGCCGGGCCTCTCGCAAGGGCCCTGGCTCCGTCCACGAACGGACGACGAAACGGCCTCGTGCGGTCGGCTCGCCCCCGCAACATCACTTGCCGTTGACCGCGTCCTTGAGAGCGGCGCCGGCCTTGAACTTGGGCGCCTTGGACGCCGGCACGGGGATCGTCTCGCCCGTACGCGGATTGCGCGCCGTACCGGCCGCACGATCGGCGACCGCAAAGGTGCCGAACCCGACCAGCTTCACTTCATCGCCCTTCTTGAGGGCTTCCGTGATGGCGTCAATCGCCGCGTCGATCGCCTCGCTGGCCTGGGTCTTCGTGAGGCCCGCCTTCTCGGCGACGGCCGAGACGAGTTCACCTTTGTTCATGCTGTCCTCCTTGCATTCGCGCCATCACAGCTGCGAACCGAAAGCGCGCCATCCGACGCGGACACGTCCGCCCGCAGCAGCAGCGGCACGCCAAACCCCGATGCCGCAGAATCCCAATAAATGCAACGCTTACAGCCCGCAAAACCACAAAAAAGCACCCTTCGGACGCCGTGAAGGTGCCTCGGACCGATCCGGAAGGCCCGCGGCCGGCTTTTTCAAGCCCAGCAAGCGAATCAGGGCCCTTTGCGAAAAAGGCGGGACCGATGGTCCCGCCTCTTCCATCTCATGCGCGAGAAGCGTGATCAGTGTGCCACGAGGCCGGCGCCGTCCTCTTCGCCAGAGGCGACGGTACTCTTGCTGGACACTGGCTCCTCTTCCCAGACAATCGGCTCGGGCTGGCGCACCAGCGCGTGAGCGAGCACCTGCTCCATCCGCGACACGGGCACGATCTCGAGGCCGTTCTTCACCGAGGCCGGAATTTCCGCCAGATCCTTGGCGTTGTCCTCGGGGATCAGCACCTTCTTGATGCCACCGCGCAGGGCGGCAAGGAGCTTCTCCTTGAGGCCGCCGATCGGCAGCACCCGACCGCGCAGCGTGACCTCGCCCGTCATGGCGACGTCGCGACGCACCGGAATGCCCGTAAGCGTCGAGACGATGGCGGTTGCCATGGCGATGCCGGCGGACGGGCCATCCTTCGGGGTCGCCCCCTCGGGAACATGCACGTGGATGTCACGCTTCTCGAACAGCGGCGGCTCGATGCCGAAGTCGACCGCACGCGAGCGGACGTAGGACGCCGCCGCCGAGATCGATTCCTTCATCACGTCCCGCAGGTTGCCGGTGACGGTCATCTTGCCCTTGCCGGGCATCATGATGCCTTCGATCGTCAGCAGCTCGCCGCCAACCTCTGTCCAGGCGAGGCCCGTGACGGTGCCGACCTGGTCCTCCGCCTCGATCTCGCCGTACCGGTACTTCGGCACGCCGAGATAGTCGGCGATGTTGTCGGCGGTGACGGTGATCTTCTTCTTCTTGGTGAGGATGATCTCCTTCACCGCCTTGCGGATGAGGTTGGCGATCTCGCGCTCGAGGTTGCGCACCCCCGCCTCGCGCGTGTAGCGGCGGATGAGGGTGAGCAGACCCGCGTCGTCGATCTCCCATTCCTTCGGCTGCAGGCCATGCTTGGCGATGGCGTTGGGAATGAGATGCCGGCGGGCGATCTCGGCCTTCTCCTCTTCCGTGTAGCCGGCGATGCGGATCACCTCCATACGGTCGAGCAGGGCCGGCGGAATGTTGAGCGTGTTCGCCGTCGTCACGAACATCACGTTCGACAGGTCGTAGTCGACCTCGAGGTAATGGTCGTTGAACGTGGAGTTCTGCTCAGGATCCAGCACCTCCAGCAGGGCCGAGGCCGGGTCGCCGCGGAAGTCCATACCCAACTTGTCGATCTCGTCGAGCAGGATAAGCGGGTTGGTCGTCTTGGCCTTCCGCATCGACTGGATGATCTTGCCGGGCAGCGAGCCGATGTAGGTGCGCCGGTGGCCGCGGATCTCCGCCTCGTCACGCACGCCGCCGAGCGACATGCGCACGAACTCGCGCCCCGTCGCCTTGGCGATGGACTTGCCGAGCGAGGTCTTGCCGACGCCGGGCGGGCCGACGAGACACAGGATCGGGCCCGTCAGCTTGTTGGCGCGCTGCTGGACGGCCAGATACTCGATGATGCGCTCCTTGACCTTGTCGAGGCCGAAGTGATCGGCATCGAGGATCTCCTGCGCCAGGTTGAGATCCTTCTTGACGCGCGAGCGCTTGCCCCACGGGATGCCGAGCAGCCAGTCAAGGTAGTTGCGCACCACCGTCGCCTCGGCCGACATGGGAGACATCTGGCGCAGCTTCTTGAGCTCGCTCTGCGCCTTTTCGCGCGCCTCCTTCGTCAGCTTTGTCTTCTCGATGCGCTCTTCCAGTTCGGCGATCTCGTCGCGCCCGTCCTCGTCGCCGAGCTCCTTCTGGATCGCCTTCATCTGCTCGTTGAGGTAGTACTCGCGCTGCGTCTTCTCCATCTGGCGCTTGACGCGCGTGCGGATGCGCTTTTCCACCTGCAGGACGGAGATCTCGCTCTCCATCAGGCCGAGAACCTTCTCGAGCCTGTCGGACACGGAGGTCGTCTCGAGGATCGACTGCTTGTCGGCGATCTTCACCGCAAGATGCGACGCAACCGTGTCGGCGAGCTTCGACGGATCGTCGATCTGCGTCACCGCAGAGACGACCTCGGGCGAAACCTTCTTGTTCAGCTTGACGTAATTCTCGAACTCCGAGACCACGGAGCGCGCGAGCGCCTCCGTCTCCACCGGATTGCCGGCGGATTCGGCGAGTACCTCCGCCTCGGCCTCGTAATAGTCGTCGCTACGCGTGTACTGACGCACCTTGGCACGGCCGGCCCCCTCGACGAGCACCTTCACGGTGCCGTCGGGCAGCTTGAGAAGCTGCAGGACACTGGCCACAGTGCCGACCTGGTAGATTGCATCCGTCGCCGGATCGTCATCCGAAGCGTTGATCTGCGTTGCGAGCAGGATGTGCCCGTCGTTCTTGACCACTTCCTCGAGGGCGCGGATCGACTTCTCCCGGCCGACAAAGAGCGGCACGATCATGTGCGGAAAGACGACGATGTCGCGCAGTGGCAAGACCGGGTAGACGGCAACAGTGCCCGGAATGGCCGGCTGACGGGGCTTGGAGTTCGTCATAGCCCTCAGTTCCTTTCCATTGCGCCCACCCCCGCCCCTATGGGCCGACAGTGGACGGATTGTCGGGAGCGCTCACCGCCGCTGCGGCTGCCCCGACACACCTTGCCGGCACCTCTTCCAAGAGCATGCCGGCAGCTGGTGTTGGCAATAAGGTGGCGTGCCGCATCGCAGGTTTCAAGAAACGAAGCGGGGTGATATCCCGAAAGGGGCATCGTCCCCGCTCCAAACGCCCGGCGAGAAAACGTCTGTCACGCACTGGCGCTCGTTTCGGCCTGTCGATCCGCATAGATGAACAGCGGCTTGGCCTTACCCTCGACCACCTCGGGGCTGATGACAACCTGCTCGACGCCCTCGAGGCTCGGCAGGTCGTACATCGTGTCGAGCAGGATGCTCTCCATGATCGACCGCAGGCCGCGGGCGCCCGTCTTGCGCTCGATGGCCTTCCGGGCAATGAGCTGGAGCGCCTCGTCCGAGAAGGTGAGCTCGACGTTCTCCATGTCGAAAAGCCGCTGGTACTGCTTCACCAGCGCATTCTTCGGCTCCGTGAGGATCCGCACCAGCGCCGTCTCGTCGAGGTCCTCGAGCGTCGCGATGACCGGCAGGCGGCCGACGAACTCGGGGATGAGACCGAACTTCAGCAGATCCTCAGGCTCGACCTCACGGAAGATCTCGCCCGTCCGGCGATCGTCCGGGGCCTGCACGTTGGCGCTGAAGCCGATCGACGTGCCCTTGCCGCGGGCGCTGATGATGCGCTCGAGGCCGGCGAAGGCGCCGCCGCAGATGAAGAGGATGTTGGTGGTGTCGACCTGCAGAAACTCCTGCTGCGGGTGCTTGCGCCCGCCCTGAGGAGGCACCGAGGCGATGGTGCCTTCCATGATCTTCAGAAGCGCCTGCTGCACACCCTCGCCCGACACGTCGCGCGTGATCGACGGATTGTCGGACTTGCGGGAGATCTTGTCGATCTCGTCGATGTAGACGATGCCGCGCTGGGCGCGCTCGACATTGTAGTCGGAGGCCTGCAGCAGCTTGAGGATGATGTTCTCGACATCCTCGCCCACGTAGCCGGCCTCGGTCAGCGTGGTGGCGTCGGCCATCGTGAAGGGCACATCGAGGATACGCGCCAAGGTCTGGGCGAGCAGCGTCTTGCCGGAGCCCGTGGGGCCGACAAGCAGGATGTTCGACTTTGCCAGCTCGACGTCGTTGTGCTTCGAGGCGTGCGCCAGGCGCTTGTAGTGGTTGTGCACCGCGACGGAAAGCACCTTCTTGGCGTGGTCCTGGCCGATGACGTAGTCGTCCAGCACCTTGCTGATCTCCTTCGGCGTCGGCACGCCGTCGCGGGATTTCACCAGCGAGGACTTCGACTCCTCGCGGATGATGTCCATGCACAGTTCCACACACTCGTCGCAGATGAACACGGTCGGTCCAGCGATGAGCTTGCGGACCTCGTGCTGGCTCTTGCCGCAAAATGAGCAGTAGAGCGTGCTCTTGGCGTCGCCACCGCTGGTCTTGCTCATGGTCCGTCTCCGCTCGATCCGCCCGTGTCGCACCACGCGATACGAGCGTCATCACATCTTCATATAGGCGTTGATCTAAGAAAGGGTAATCCGCGATCTCCGCCCGGCGCCACCGCGCCGATTCATTCGACGACGGCTACCATGCAATCATGGTGCCGCAAGCCGATCAACAGAAATGGGACGGCACGCCGTCACCGACGTCCGTCCCCCCGCCCTGTTCCGGGGATACGGTCTCAGGCTGCGACCTCCGGTCGCGACGTCAGCACCTGGTCGATGATGCCGAAGTCGCGGGCCGCGTCGGCAGTCATGAAGAAGTCACGCTCGAGAGCCTGCTCGATGGAGGCGAGATCCTTGCCCGTGTGCTTCACGTAGATCTCGTTGAGGCGACGCTTCAGCGCCTCGATCTCGCGCGCGTGGATGAGGATGTCCGTCGCCTGGCCCTGGAAGCCGCCTGACGGCTGGTGCACCATGATGCGGGCGTTCGGCAGCGCGAAACGCTGCCCGGGCTCGCCGGCGGCCAGCAGCAGCGAGCCCATCGAGGCCGCCTGGCCGATGCACAGCGTCGAAACGGGACAGCGGATGAACTGCATTGTGTCGTAGATGGACAGCCCCGACGTCACCACTCCGCCCGGCGAGTTGATGTAGAAGGAGATCTCCTTCTTCGGGTTCTCCGCTTCGAGGAACAGGAGCTGCGCCACGATGAGCGAGGCCGAGTAGTCCTCCACCGGCCCGGTGAGGAAAATGATTCGCTCGCGCAGGAGGCGGGAGTAGATATCGAATGCACGCTCGCCGCGGTTGGACTGCTCCACCACCATGGGCACGAGCGTGTTGTTGTAGACCTCTAACGGATCTCGCATCGTCGTCCTCGTCGGTTCCGATTGCCCGCGGTCGTGAACCGACCCTGCGGGCGATCCTGCTGCGAATCGCCCGCAGGATAGCCTGTTACGCCTTCTTCTTGGACTTCGAGGCCTTCTTGGCCTTCTTGCCCTCGTCCGCGCCAGCCTCGCCGTCCTCGTCATCCGAGAACAGAACCCCGCGCGACACCGTCTTTTCCGTCACCTTGACCTGGCCGAGGAGGTGGTCGACCACCTTCTCCTCGAAGATCGGGGCCCGGATCTCGGCAAGCGCCTGCGGGTTCTTGCGGTAGTAGTCCCACACGGCCTTTTCCTGGCCGGGGAACTGGCGGGCGCGCTCGATGACGGCCTGCGTCACCTCGTCGTCCGTGATCCTTACATCGGCCTTCTCGCCGATTTCCGCAAGGACCAGACCGAGGCGCACCCGACGCTCGGCGATGCGGCGGTACTCGGCCCGCGCTTCCTCCTCGGTCGTGTCCTCATCGGCGAAGGTCTTGCCGGACTGCTTCATCTCGGCCTCGACCTGGGCCCACACGCCGGCGAACTCCTGCTCGACGAGGCTCGGGGGCAGCTCGAAGTCGTACTGTTCGTCGAGCGCGTCGAGAAGGAGGCGCTTCAGTTTGCGGCGGGACTGAGCGGCGAAGTCGCGGCCGATCGCCTCACGCAGCGCGTCCTTCAGCTTCTCGAGCGACTCCATGCCGAAGCCCTTGGCGAGCTCGTCGTCGATCTTGAGCGGATCGGGAGACTCGACGGCCTTGACCTTGACGGCGAAGGACGCAGCCTTGCCGGCGAGGTTCGGCGCCAGGTAGTTCTCGGGGAAGGTGACATTGACCGTGCGCTCCTCGCCGGCCTTGGCGCCGACGAGCTGGTCCTCGAAGCCCGGGATGAAGGAGTTCGAGCCGATCTCGACCTTGATGTCCTCGGCCTTGCCGCCCTCGAAGGGCTTGCCGTCGATGGTGCCGACGAAGTCAACAGTCACGCGGTCGCCGGCCTCCGCAGCGCCGTCCTTCGGCGAGAAGCTGCGGTTCTGCTTGGCCATCCGCTCCAGGGCCTCATTGATGTCGGCTTCACCGACCTCGGCGACCTCCTTGGTCAGCTCGATGCCGGAGTGATCCTTGATCTCGATCTGAGGCAGGACCTCGAGCGCGACGGTGAAAGCGAGATCTGCCTTCGCTTCCATCACGGCCTCGATCTCGGCCTTGTCCTCGGGGAACGTGACCTGAGGCTCCTGGGCGAGCTTCAGCGAGTGCTCCTCGATGATCCGGCGATTGGCGTCGTTGACGGCATTCTGCACCACGTCCGCCATCACGGCGCGGCCGTAGAGCCGGCGCAGGTACGACAGCGGCACCTTGCCCGGGCGGAAGCCGTTGATGCGGACACGATCTTTCAGTCCGGCCAGCTCGCCCGTGAGCTTCGATTCCAGATCAGCGGCCGGCACGACCACCTTGAACTCGCGTTTGAGCCCCTCGGACAGGGTTTGCGTCGCCTGCATCTTAACAGCTCTATTCCGTTCGCTCTGAATGATTCATCACAAGGGCCGGCACGCCGAACCCCACCAAGGCGCTTGGTGCGGGCGGAGGGCCTCGAACCCCCACGACTTGCTCGTCACTGGAACCTAAATCCAGCGCGTCTACCAATTCCGCCACGCCCGCAACCGGAGCCTCGCCCTGCGGCGAGACCCCTTCCGGGACGGGGCTCTATATCATGACAGAAGCGTGATGCAGCAAAAAAATGACGCCCCTGCCTCTTGTGCCACGCGTTGCGGGGCGCCTACACGCAGTATCCGGACCGCGGCCGGTTCTGCTGCGTTCGAGCCCGGGCCCCGCGGCAGATCGGGGGGTCTCCTACAGTGTGGCGATCGCCATGGCTTACTCAGACGGAAAGACGCTCCCTCGCCGGTCCCCCCTGATCGCGTCGGCAACCCGCCGCTCGTTCGTCAAGGGACTGGGCGGGTTCGCACTCCTTGTTGGCACCGCGGGCCCGGCCGGCGCCCAGACGGCCGCCGGAGAGGTTGCCCCCGGGACTGTCCGCCTCGACGCCGCCCCGGCGAAGGTGCGGCTCCATCCCAAGGCGCCGGGAACCGCCGAGCTGTGGAGCTTCACGGGCGATGCAGCCGGGGCGCGGCTGCAAGCCCGCCTCGGTCAGCCGCTCGCCCTCCAGCTCGCCAACCGGCTGCCGCAGCCGGTCTCCATGCACATCCTCGGCCTTCCCGTCGACAATGTGCTCGACGGGGCTGTGCCGCTCGCCGGCGAGGCCGTGCCGTCGGGCGAGGAGCGCACGATCACCCTGGCGCCCGGCCGGCCGGGCATCTTCCTCCTGCGTCCGGGTTCCCTCGCCTATGCCGCCGAGCAGACGGCGCGTGGCCTCTACGGCACGCTCGTCGTCCCGGAGCCGCAGCCGCTCGCCGTGGACGAGGACGTGACGATCATCCTGTCCGACTGGGCACTCGATCCGAGTGGTGCCCTGCGGGCGGGCACGGTGGAGGAAGCCGGCGCCGCCGGCCAGCTCGGGAACTGGGTGACGGTGAACGGCACCGAGGCCTCCGCCGCGACACTGCAGACCATCACGCTGCCCCGGCGCGGCCGTGCCCGGCTGCGCCTCGTCAACACTGCCACGGCGCGCCGATTCATTCTGCGCTTCGATGCCATGGACACAATGGTCATCGCCGTCGACAGCATTGCCACGGAACCCTTCGCCCCGGCGCGTGGAGCGTTGCCGCTGTTGCCGGGGGGGCGCCTTGATGTCGTCGTGACCCCGCGCGAAGGGGCAGTGATCCGCCACCTTCTCGGACAGCAAGCGGAGCCGCTCCTCGCCTTCTCGGCGGGCGCCTCCACATCGCCGCATGCGGATGCTCCGCCACCGGCCCTGCCCGCGCCCGACATGCCCGTGGCGATCGACCTTGCGGCAGCACGGCGCGCCGACGCGAAGATCAGCGGCGGGCTTGACCCGACCAACCCGACGGCCGGGATCGATGCCACACGCATCTGGCAGATCAACGGCGCCGCCTTTCCCGACCAGCGAGAGCCGCTGCTGCGCATCCCGCGCGGCAAGCCGGCCGTGCTGGCCTTCACCAACGAGACCAATCATGTGCAGATACTGCATATGCACGGCCATTCCGTGCGACTGCTGCACCCGCTCGACGACGGGTGGGAGCCCTACTGGGTCGACACCTTCGCCGTCCCGCAAGGGCGCACAGTGCGGATTGCCTTCGTCGCCGAAAGGCCGGGGCGCTGGCTGATCGGCTCCGCCGTCCTCGACAAGCTGGCGGCCGGCCTCGCTGCCTGGTACGAGGTGACATGAGAATCCGATTCAGGAAATCTTAGTTTCCTGTTGAAAACAAAAGCTCGAGCAGCTCCCGCCAGACGCGCGGGAGCATCTCCGGCAGATCCTCGGCGATGAGGCCGGGTCCGAAGGCGGCAGCGGCCGCTCCGTGCATCCACACGCCGGCGCAGGCGGCGGCGAAGGCGGGCATCTCCTGCGCCATGAGGCCACCGATGATGCCGGCGAGCACATCGCCCGTGCCGGCTGTCGCAAGCCACGGGGGCGCATTTTCATTGATGGCGGCGCGCCCGTCCGGCGCAGCGATCACCGTATCCGGCCCCTTGAGCACGACGACGGCTCCGCTTGCGGCGGCCGCGGCGCGGGCCCGCTCGAGCTTGGAGCGCGCCTGTGCCACGCCCTCCGCCTCGCCGAACAGCCGGGAAAACTCCCCTTCATGCGGCGTCAGCACGACGCCGGACGGCACTGCGGAAGTCACCATCTGCCACAGGCCGGCGAGATTGCCCGCGAAGCTCGTCAGCGCATCCGCATCGAGCACGAGGTGACGCTGCGCAGCGGCGGCCACCTCGACCATGCGGCGCGTCTCCTCGCCGACACCGAGCGCCGGCCCGAGCACGAGGGCATTGAAACGCGCATCGCCGAGGATGTCCGCGAGCCCCTCGGCGCCATCGACGGGGCGGACCATGACGGCGGTGAGCTGCGCCGCATTGATGGCAACGGCATCAGGCGGCGAAGCGACCGTGACGAGCCCGGCCCCCGCTCTCAGCCCGGCGCGGGCGGCAAGGCGCGCGGCCCCCGTCCGCGATGGCCCGCCCGAGGCGACGACGAGATGGCCGCGCTTGTACTTGTGGCCGGCGGCGTCCGGCCGCGGCAGCATGTCGCTCCAGAGGCCGGGGGCGTTGGCGGCGGTGCGCACGCCGAGATCGGCCACCGTCGCGTCAGTGATGCCGATGTCCGCGACATGCACCCGGCCGCAGTGCATCCGCCCCGGCAGCAGGAGATGGCCGGGCTTGCGCCGCGCGAAGGTGACGGTCTCATCGGCCTCGACGGCGCAGCCGCGCACGGCGCCGGTGTCGCCGTCGATTCCCGAGGGCACGTCGACCGCCACGACATGGGCCCGGCTTTCGTTGACCGCCGCGATCACGGAGTCGACGGGCGCCGCAATGTCGCGCGCGAGCCCGGCGCCGAAGATGGCGTCGACGACGACGTCGAAGCCGTCGGCTGTCCAGCCTTCGAGCGGCAGGACCGCGCCCGCCCAGCCGCGCGCCGCCTCGGCGGCGTCGCCCCTCAGCCGATCGGGCGGGACAAGGGCATGCACGGCGACATCATGCCCGGACTTGGCCAGGAGGCGCGCGACGACATAGCCGTCCCCTCCGTTGTTGCCGGGGCCGCACAGGACGGCGACGCGCAGCCGCCCGGAGGCACGGGCGAGCACGCGCTCGGCCACCGCTTGCCCTGCTCGCTCCATCAGCACGATGCCCGGCGTGCCGCCGGCGATGGTGCGCCCATCCGCCGCGGCCATCTCGGAACAGGTCAGAAGCTCAAGCATCGTGCACTCCGCCGCCACATCGCCCATCCGCCCAGAAAAGAAGATGAAAAATTAGGCATCTGCACAATTTTTCGCCTCCATATCTCGCGCGACTGCAACATTGCGCGGCAGGTATCGGCCACTTCCCCATGGCCGGCCGATCGTCTTTGATGGTAAGAGCCAGACGAGCTGTTTGCACTGACTGATCCTGCGGAGGCTGCACGGCATGAAGAAGATCGAAGCGATCATCAAACCCTTCAAGCTCGACGAGGTGAAGGAAGCGCTTCAGGACGTCGGCCTGCAGGGTATCACCGTCATTGAGGCCAAGGGTTTCGGGCGCCAGAAGGGCCATACCGAGCTCTATCGCGGCGCCGAGTACGTCGTCGACTTCCTGCCCAAGGTGAAGATCGAGATCGTGCTCGCCGACGAGATGGTCGACCGGGCGGTCGAGGCCATCCGGAAGGCGGCCCAGACGGGTCGGATCGGAGATGGCAAGATTTTTGTATCCACGGTCGAGGAGGTCATCCGCATCCGCACCGGCGAGACCGGCATGGACGCGATTTGATCCGACCAACGCCACCCCACGGGCCGCTGACGGCCAGTTCCACTAGAGGATGATAATGATGAAGAGCGCTAAGGACGTGCTCAAGCTGATCAAGGATGAAGACATCAAGTATGTCGACCTCCGCTTTACCGATCCGCGTGGCAAGTGGCAGCACGTCACCTTCGATGTGTCGATGATCGACGAAGATTTCTTCGCCGAAGGCACGATGTTCGACGGCTCTTCGATCGCGGGCTGGAAGGCCATCAACGAGTCCGACATGCTGCTGATGCCGGATCCGTCCACGGCCACCGTCGATCCCTTCTTCTCGGCCGCGACGCTCTCCATCGTCTGCGACGTTCTCGAGCCCACGACGGGCGAAGCCTACAACCGCGACCCGCGCGGCATCGCCAAGAAGGCCGAAGCGTTCCTGCAGTCGACCGGCATCGGCGACACCATCTACGTCGGCCCCGAGGCCGAGTTCTTCGTCTTCGATGACGTCAAGTTCTCCGCCACCCCCTACAACACGGGCTTCAAGCTCGATGCCGCCGAGCTGCCGATCAACGGCGACACCGAGTACGAGGGCGGCAATCTCGGCCACCGCATCCCGACCAAGGGCGGCTACTTCCCGGTCCCGCCGCTGGACTCCGGACAGGACATGCGCGGTGAGATGCTCGCGGCCATGGCGTCCATGGGCGTCAAGGGCGAGAAGCACCACCACGAGGTCGCCTCGGCGCAGCACGAGCTCGGCATGAAGTTCGACACGCTGACGCGCATGGCCGACCAGATGCAGATCTACAAGTACTGCATCCACAACGTCGCCCAGAGCTACGGCAAGACGGCCACCTTCATGCCGAAGCCCGTCTATGGCGACAACGGCTCGGGCATGCACGTGCACCAGTCGATCTGGAAGGGCGGCAAGCCGCTTTTCGCCGGCAACAAGTATGCTGACCTCAGCCAGGAGTGCCTGTGGTACATCGGCGGCATCATCAAGCACGCCAAGGCCATCAACGCCTTCACGAACCCCTCGACCAACTCCTACAAGCGTCTGGTCCCGGGCTTCGAGGCGCCGGTGCTGCTCGCCTATTCGTCGCGCAACCGCTCGGCCTCCTGCCGCATTCCGTGGACGAACTCGCCCAAGGCCAAGCGCGTCGAGGTGCGCTTCCCCGACCCGACCGCGAACCCCTACCTCGGCTTCGCGGCCCTGCTCATGGCCGGCCTCGACGGCATCCTGAACAAGATCGATCCCGGCGCGGCCATGGACAAGGATCTCTACGACCTGCCGCCGCGTGAGCTGAAGAAGATTCCGACCGTATCGGCCAGCCTGCGCGAGGCCCTGCAGGCCCTCGACAAGGACCGCGCCTTCCTGAAGGCCGGCGGCGTCTTCAACGACGACTTCATCGACGCCTACATCGAGCTCAAGATGCAGGAGGTGATCCGCTTCGAGCACACCCCGCATCCGGTCGAGTTCGAGATGTACTACTCGGTCTGATGTCCGCAGGCGGCGCTCGCCGCCGCGTCTTTCGGGAAGCAGCAGCCGGGGCTTTCGGGCCCCGGCTGTTCTTTTTTCTTTTTGCCCCGGCAAGGCGCGCGGCCCCGTCCCCTTTGCCACGGCTCCGCGAGGCCGCATCCGCCGACCTGACGGCGGGAAAGGTCCATGCGGCAGCCTGGGTACCGGACGCCCGGCAAGGCGCCTCGGCGCGCCGGCCGCCGCGTTCGACCGCTTGCCGGCCGCCGCTCCGGGCGGCGGTAAAGGCGATGACGCTGCTCCAAAAACAAGACGGCCGGCGCCACCGCGCCGGCCGTTCGTCGTGCAAACAGCTGGTTCCGCTTACTGCGGCAGCTTGTCCTCGATGCCCTTGACGTAGAAGTTCATGCCGAGGATCTGCTCGTCGGACAGCGCCGTGCCGCCGCCGCACTCCACCTCGGTGCCGTCCTGCTTGAAGACGGGGCACTTGAAGGGGTTGAGCTTGCCGGAGCGGATGGCCTCCTCCGTCTCCTCTGCCATCTTCTTCACGTCGTCCGGCATGTTGGTGTAGGGCGCCATCTTCACCATGCCGGAGTCAAGGCCGCCCCAGACGTCCTGGGACTTCCAGGTGCCGTCGAGCACGGCCTTGGTGCGCTGAACGTAATAGTCGCCCCAGTTGTCGACGATGGCGGTGAGCTGCGTCTTGGGCGCGAACCGGATCATGTCAGACGCCTGGCCGAAGCCGTAGAGGCCGCGCGCCTCGGCCGCCTGCAGGGGCGCCGGGCTGTCGGTGTGCTGCGCCAGCACGTCGACGCCCTGGTCGAGCAGCGCCTTGGCCGCATCAGCCTCCTTGCCCGGATCGTACCAGGAGTTGGCCCAGACAATCTTGATCTTGATGTCCGGCCGCACCGACTGCGCACCGAGGAAATAGGCGTTGATGCCGGCGACGACCTCGGGGATCGGATAGGCGCCTACATAGCCGATGACGCCGGTCTTCGACATCTTGGCCGCGATCTGGCCGATAATATAGCGGCCTTCGTGGAACTTGGCCGCGTAGGTGGAGACGTTGTCGGCGCGCTTGATGCCCGTGGCGTGCTCGAACTTCACATCCGGATACTTCTTCGCCACTTTCAGCGTCGGCTCCATGTAGCCGAACGAGGTGGTGAAGATGAGCTTGTGGCCGGTGCGGGCGAGCTGCTCGATGGCGCGCTCGGAATCGGCCTCCGGCACGCTCTCTACGTAGGTCGTCTCGACCTTGTCACCGAGCTGCTCCTCGATGGCCTTGCGGCCGACATCGTGCTGGTAGCTCCAGCCATGGTCGCCGACCGGCCCGACATAGATGAAGCCGACCTTGAGCTTGTCCTGTGCGCTCGCGGAGCTGGCGACCGCCGCCAGTGCCGCCGTGGCCAGAAGATGGGTGAGTAAACGCTTCATCGCGGGTCCCTGTCATTCGATGGGGGCTGTTATTCTTTCCGCCCCGCGGGACGCCGCCCCCTGCGACGTCCCCTCGCCGGCACGGCGGGACGGACGAACTTAGCAGGCTACCGGTCCGGCACAAAAGGCATGCCGAGCGAGCCCGGCGCTCCCGTGTCGCGTCGCCGGCCCAGCGAGAGCACAACGAGCGCGACGATCGTCGCGACATACGGCAGGGCCGACAGCGCCTGGGCGGGGATGCCGATCGCCGCCGCCTGGGCGTGGAGCTGCAGCACCGTCGCCGCGCCGAAGAGATAGGCGCCGAAGAAGGCCCAGCCCGGCCGCCAGGCGGCGAAGACCACGAGCGCTACGGCGATCCAGCCGCGGCCGGAGGTCATGCCCGGCGACCAGAAGCGGGTGTAGACGAGCGAGAGATAGGCTCCTGCCAGCCCGGCACAGGCCCCGCCGAAGAGGATCGCGAGCAGGCGCACGCGCAGCACCGGCAGGCCAAGGGAATGGGCCGAGGCCTGGTTCTCGCCCACGGCGCGCAGGAGCAGCCCCTTGCGCGTGCGGAAAAGGAACCAGCCCACGCCGAGGCACAGCAGCAACGACGCGTAGACGAAGGCGTCCTGGCCGAAGAACAGGCGCCCGACGAGCGGCAGGTCGGTGAGACCCGGAATGTTGAGATGGGCGACGGGATCACGCCGGGCGCCAATGAAGGGCGCACCGATGAGGCCGGAGAGCCCGAGACCGAGGATGGTCAGCGCCAGGCCGGAGGCCACCTGGTTGGCGGCGAGTCCGAGCACGATGAAGGCGAAGAGCGCCGAGGTCGCCACGCCGGCCAGGATGCCGCAGAGGACGCCGGCAAGGGTCGAATCGAACAGGATCGCCCCCGCGAAGCCGCAGGCGGCGCCCATCGCCATCATGCCCTCGACGCCGAGGTTGAGAACGCCGGACCGCTCCGTGACGAGTTCCCCGAGCGCCGCAATGAGCAGCGGCGTCGATGCCGTGACGACGGTAAGGAGGATGGCCTCGACGATCGTCATGCCGCCCTCCCGGCCGCCTGTGCCGGCGCCCCGCGGACGAGCCGCACACGATAGGTGACGAGCGCATCGGCCGCGAGCACGCAGAAGAGCAGGATGCCCTGAAAGGTGCGGGTGAGATCAAACGGCAGGCGCAGCGTGATCTGCGCCGCCTCGCCGCCGATGAAGGTCAGCGCCATGACGAGGCCCGCGAGCAGGATTCCGAAGGGATTGAGACGCCCGAGGAAGGCCACGATGATCGCCGTGAAGCCGTAGCCCGGTGAGATCGACGGCTTGAGCTGGCCGATCTGCCCGGCAACCTCGACAATGCCGGCAAGTCCGGCGAGGCCGCCAGAGATGGCAAAGACGATGAAGGTCGTGCGCCGCTCGCTGAACCCGGAAAAGCGAGCGGCACGAGGCGCTTCGCCCGTGACCCTGAGCCGGTATCCGAAGATGGTGTGACCCATCACCACGAAGGCGACGACGACGGCGACCACCGCCATGAGGACACCGATGTGCAGGCGCCCGCCATCGGCCAGAAAGGGCAGCGTCGCTGCGTCATCGAAGGTGACGGACTGGGGGAAGTTGAAGCCCTTGGGGTCGCGCCACGGCCCACGCACCAGATAGTCGAGGATGAGCTCTGCGACGTAGACCAGCATGAGGCTCGTCAGGATCTCGCTCACGCCGAAGCGTGCGCGCAGGAAGGCGGGCACGCTCGCCCAGGCGATGCCGCCGAGCGTGCCGAGCGCCAGCATGACCGGCAGCACCCACGCCCCTGCGTCCGTGCCGTGCGTGGCGAGTGCGACGGTGCTGCCGCAGATGGCGCCGACGATGAACTGGCCCTCGGCGCCGATGTTCCACAGGTTGGCGCGGAAGCAGAAGGACAGGCCGATGGCGATGAGCACGAGCGGCGTCGCCTTCACCACCATCTCCTGCAGCGCCCACGGGTCGGACAGGGGCTGGAGAACGTAGACGTCGAGGGCGGCGAGCGGCGAGCGGCCCATGGCCGCGACGACGATTCCGCCAAGCAGGAAGGCGGCGGCAAGCGCCAGCACGGGCGCCAGAAGCCGCGCGACGGCGGAAGGCGCCTGGCGTTGCTGCAGCTCAATGCGCATGAACGGTCCCCTTCGATGCAGCAGCGCCGGTCATGAGCAGGCCGACCGCCTCCCGGGTGAGGTCGCCGGTCGGTTTCGGCGTGCTCAGCTCGCCCGCATGGATGACGGCGATGCGATCGGCCATCTCGAACAGCTCGTCGAGATCCTGGCTGATGACGAGCACCGCGCTGCCCTGGCGGGCGAGGTTCACCAGCGCCTGGCGGATGAGCGCCGCCGCGCCCGCATCGACGCCCCACGTGGGCTGGTTGACGACGAGCACGCCCGGTTCGCGCAGGATCTCGCGGCCGACGACGAACTTCTGCAGGTTGCCGCCGGAGAGCGTGCGCGCGCGCGGATCCGTGCCTTCCTTGCGCACGTCGAAGGTCTCGATGATGCGCTGGGCCAGCGCACGGGTCGCGTCGGCGAGCACGAAGCCGCGCGAGACGAGGCCGCCGGTGCCATGGCGGGAGAGCAGCGTGTTCTCCGCCAGGCGGTGGTCCGGCACGGCGCCGTGGCCGAGCCGCTCCTCCGGCACGAAGGCGGCCCCGAGCCGGCGCCGCTCCGTGACGCCGAGATGTCCGACAGGCCGGCCATCAATCTCCACGGCCTCCGGCGCCCCGGCAAGACGCTCGCCGGAGAGGGCGGCGAAAAGCTCACCCTGGCCGTTGCCGGCAACCCCGGCGATGCCGAGCACCTCGCCGCCCCGCACAGTCAGGTGAATTTCCCGCAGCGTCTGGCCGTGCGCCTCCTCCGGCGGCAGTGAGAGGCCGCGCACGACGAGCCGCGGCGCCCCTTCCGCGGCGCCGCGCAGGGCGACCACGTCGTGCAGCGCGGTGCCAACCATGAGGCCCGCGATCTCGCGGGCGCTGACGGCGCGCGGATCGATGGTGGCGACCACACGCCCGGCACGCAGGATGGTGGCCGAGGAGCACAGCCGCCGCACCTCCTCGAGACGATGGGAGATGTAGAGGATGGCGCAGCCGCTCGCCGCCAGCCGCTCCAGCGTCACAAACAGCCGCTCGGCCTCCTGCGGCGTCAGCACCGAGGTCGGCTCGTCGAGGACGATGAGCTGCGGGTCCTGCAGGAGGCAGCGGATGATCTCGATGCGCTGGCGCTCGCCGGCCGAAAGCGTCCACACGGGTCGGTCGAGGTCGACCGGCAGGCCGTACTGGCCGGAAACCTCCCGCGCCTTCGCGGCGACCTCGGCCAGCGACATCTCCGGCGGCATGGCGGCGGCAATGTTTTCCGCCACCGTGAGGTTCTCGAACAGGGAGAAGTGCTGGAAGACCATGCCGATGCCGAGCGCGCGGGCAGCCTGCGGCCCGGAAAGGCGCACGGGCTCGCCGCGCCAGCGGATCTCCCCCTCCGTCGGCTCCAGCAGGCCGTAGAGGATCTTGACGAGGGTCGACTTGCCGGCGCCGTTCTCGCCGAGCAGGGCATGAATCTCGCCGGCGCGGATGGCGAGGTCGATATGGTCGTTGGCCACCAGCGAGCCGAAGACCTTCGTGATGCCGTGCATGGCGATGAGCGGCGGCTCTTCCGCTCTCGCCTCCGCTGCTGCGTTCAACTCCGTCACGCCGCCCTGCCCCGTGTCTTGCCCCGCCTGCCGAGGCAGGAACCGTGCCAATGATCCGCCGTCAGGGAAGCAGCACCGTTGCCCCGGTCGTCTGCCGCCCCTCGAGGCGGCGATGCGCCTCCGCCGCCTCGGAAAGCGGCAGACGGGCATGGATCGGGATCTTGACGGCGCCGCTCTCGACCACGTGGAAGAGGTCGTTGCTCATCTCGACCACATCCTCGTGCGTCGCCAGATGCGAGAACAGCGTCGGCCGCGTCGCGAAGAGCGAACCCTTCTGGGACAGCAGCAGGATGTTGAAATCGTCGATGGGGCCCGAGGCGTTGCCGAAGCTGACGAAATAGCCGAAGCGCCGCAGGCAGTCGAGCGAGCCGGGGAAGGTCGCCTTGCCGACACCGTCGTAGACGACGTGGCAGCCCTCGCCGCCGGTGATCTCCTTCACCCGCGCGACGAAATCCTCCTTGCGGTAGTCGATGACATGGTCGCAGCCATTCTGCCGCGCAAGCTCAGCCTTCTCCGGCGAGCCGACCGTGCCGATGACGGTGGCGCCGAGATGCTTCGCCCACTGGCAGAGGATGAGGCCGACGCCGCCCGCCGCCGCATGGACGAGGATGGTATGGCCAGCCTCGACGCGGAAGGTGCGGCGCAGCAGGTATTGCGCCGTCAGCCCCTTCAGCATCATGGCCGCGCCGGTCTCGAAATCGATGGAACCCGGCAGGTGCACCAGGAACTGCGCCGGCACGATTCGCTCCTCGGCATAGGAGCCGAGCGTTGCCGCATAGGCCACCCGGTCACCGGGGGCGAAATCGCCGACGCCCTCGCCGACCGCGACCACCTCGCCCGCCCCCTCGTTGCCGGGGATGAACGGCAGCGCCGGCGGCTTGTAGACCCCGGTGCGGAAGTAGACGTCAATGAAGTTGAGGCCGATCGCCATGTTGCGCACCCGGACCTCTCCCGGCCCGGGCTGACCGATGTCGACGTCCTCATAGGCGAGCACCTCGGGCCCGCCGTGGCGGTGAATGCGAATTGCTTTCACGGGCTTCGTCCCTCTCGTTGCATTGCATGTTAGATATGCAATGCCGTCGTAGGCAATGCGGCTCCCGGCTTATATACTACAAATACAGCTTGTAATTTGTGTCAGGGCAAAACCCCATGCTTCAGCAGGCAAAAACCGAGCCTGGACCGTCTTCGCGACCGTCTCCCAGCCTGCGAGAACTGTTCACGCCCAAACTGGTCACGGTGCTGCGCGAGGGCTACGGCCTGCCGCAGCTCAGGGCCGACGCGCTGGCGGGTCTGACGGTCGCCATCGTCGCCCTGCCCCTGTCGATGGCCATCGCCATCGCCTGCGGGGTGAGCCCGGACAAGGGCCTTGCCACCGCCATCGTCGGCGGCTTCCTCATCTCCGCCCTCGGCGGCAGCCGCTTCCAGATCGGCGGGCCGGCCGGTGCCTTCATCGTCCTCGTGGCGGCGACCATCGAGCGTCACGGCTATGACGGCTTCCTGCTCGCGACGATGATCGCCGGCCTTGTGCTCGTCCTCATCGGGTTCCTCAGACTCGGGACCTATATCAAGTACATTCCGCATCCGGTCACGGTGGGCTTCAGCGCCGGCATCGCCGTCATCATCATGGCGAGCCAGTTCAAGGAGCTCCTCGGCCTGACGCTGTCCGGGCCCGAGCCGGCCGCCCTGCTGCCCAAGATCGCAGCGCTGTGGGAGGCGCGCGACACCGCCAACGGGGCGACCATCGCGCTCGCCCTCGTCTCGATCGGCCTCATCGTTCTCATCCGCCGCATCGACGCGCGGTTGCCGGCCTTCCTCATTGTCGTGGCGGCCACCACGCTCGCCGCCTGGGCCTTCGGCCTGCCGGTGGAGACCATCGGCTCGCGCTTCGGCGAGGTGCCGCGTGGGCTGCCGGCACCGAGCCTGCCGGACATGACACTCGACAAGGTCATCGCGGTCCTGCCGGACGCGCTGGCCATCGCCCTCCTCGGCGGCATCGAGTCGCTGCTGTCGGCCGTCGTTGCCGACGGCATGACGGGGCGCCGCCACCGCTCCAACTGCGAGCTCGTGGCGCAAGGCGTCGCCAACATCGCCTCCCCGCTCTTCGGCGGCCTCACCGCGACGGGCACCATCGCCCGCACCGCCACCAACGTGCGCGCCGGGGCCGTCGGCCCCGTCTCCGGCATGCTGCACGCGGTGTTCCTGCTCGTGTTCATGATCGTCGCGGCACCTCTGGCCGCCTATGTGCCGCTGGCCGCGCTCGGCGCCGTGCTCGCCGTCGTCGCCTGGAACATGGCCGAGCGGCATGCCTTTGCCTCCATCCTCACCCGCTCGCGCGGCGAGGCGGTGGTGCTGCTCGCCACGTTCCTGCTGACCATCTTCCGCGACCTGACGGAGGGCATCGTGGTCGGCGTCGTCATCGGCAGCTTCCTCTTCATGCACCGCATGGGCGAGCTGGTCGCCGTGGAGCGGCATGCCTCGCTCGGCATGGACGACGAGGCCGACGCACCCGCCGGCGCGCGGGAAGCTTATGACACGGAGCGCGTCGCCAACCCGGACGTCGTCGTCTACAGCATTGCCGGCCCGCTCTTCTTCGGCGCGGCGGGCAACGTCGGCGCCGTTCTGGAGCGCATCGGCAGCCGCCCCAAGGCGCTGGTGCTGGACCTCTCCAAGGTGCCCTTCGCCGATTCCACGGCCGCCCGAACGCTGCTGTCGATCGCGCACGAGACGACGCGGCGCGGCGCCCAGCTCTACATCACCGGTGCAAGCCCGGCCGTCCGGCGGGTGTTGACCCACGAGGGGCTCAAGGTGCCGCTGGTGCGCTATGCGGCCAACGTCGCCGCTGCGCGTGATGCGGCGAGCCGGGCGCTCGCCACAGCCGCCTGATTCAGGCCTCGCCCCTCTCCTCGGAGCGCCTGCGCCGCCTGCGGCCAGCCACGACGTTGATGGCCTCGACCGCGGCGGCGAAGGCCATGGCCGAGTAGATGTAGCCGCGCGGGATGTGGATGTCCCCGCCCTCGGCCACAAGCGACACGCCGATGAGGATAAGGAAGGACAGCGCCAGCATCTTCGTCGTCGGATGATGGGAAATGAAGCGGCTGACAGGGCCGGAGGCCGCATACATCACCGCCATGGCGATGATCACGGCGATGATCATGATCGACACGTCCTGCGCCATGCCGATGGCCGTGACGATGGAATCGACCGAGAAGACGAGGTCGATGACGGTGATCTGCGCCACGGCGGCCGTGAAGGCGCCCGGCGCCGCGCCGCGCAGCTCGCTCTCGTCCGGCCCCTCCATCTCGTCGTGGATCTCGTGCGTTGCCTTGCCGATGAGGAAGATACCGCCGGCGATGAGGATGATGTCGCGCCAGGAGAACCCGTTTCCGAGGATCGTGAAGACCGGCTCCGTCATGCGCATGATGGCGGTGAGCGCAAAGAGCAGCGCGACGCGGAACACGAGCGCGAGCAGGAGCCCGATGCGCCGGGCCCGCTCTGCCTGGTCGCTCGGCAGCTTCGAGACCAGGACGGAAATGAACACGACGTTGTCGATGCCGAGCACGATCTCCATGGCCGAGAGCGTCACGAGCGCCGCCCAGCCGGCGGGATTGGCCACCCATTCGAACATGCGCCGGAACTCCGTCTGAATCGCGATTGTCGGGCAGCAGAGCATGGCCCGGAACCTGCGACAATCCAATGGCGCCGACCTGCGGCAGCCCGGCCTCTGGCATCGGCGCCCGCCTTGCGGTAGCCCAAGGGGCGATGGGCGGCGCAGCGCGCAGCGAAGCTGGAGGTGTGCGATGACGAAGCGGAATGCACCGGTGGCGGATGCCGAGGTCATCGTCGTGGGCGCCGGGCCGGCCGGCCTTGCCCTCGCCATCGCGCTGGCACAGGAGGGCGTGCGCACCGTGCTCCTCGGCGAGGTGCGCACGGCGCGCGACGGCCGCACGGTGGCGCTGTTCGACCCCTCCATCCGCCTGCTCGACGCCATCGGCGCCTGGCACGGCCTGCAGATGCAGGCGGCGCCGCTGGTGCACATGCGCCTCGTCGATGCGACGGACAACCTCTTCCGCCCGCCGCCGGTGACCTTCAATGCCGGCGAGATCGGCCTCGACGCCTTCGGCTACAACATCGAGAACGCAACGCTCGTCAGCGCCCTCTCTGCCCTCGCCGACAGGACCGCGAAGCTGGTCCGCGTGGCGGCCTCGGCCACTGCTTTCTCGGCGGGCCACGACCTCGCCGAGGTCAGTCTGGATGACGGCAGCATCCTCAGGGCCCCGCTCGTCGTGGCCGCTGACGGCCGCAACTCGCGCATGCGGGCCGACGCCGGCATCGAAACGCGCGAATGGTCCTATCCGCAGACGGCGGTGACGGCGATCCTCTCGCACAGCCGCGACCACCGCGACACGTCGACGGAGTTCCACACCCGCTCGGGCCCCTTCACGCTGGTGCCGCTGCTAGGGCTGCGCTCCAGCCTCGTGTGGGTGTGCAGCCCGCACGAGGCCGAGAGGCTGGCGGCGCTCGACGACGAGAGCTTCGCGCTCGCCGTCGAACGGCAGGCGCGCTCCATGCTGGGGCGCATGCGCCTTGAGGGCGGGCGCGGCAGCGTGCCCATGAGCGGTCTTGCGGTCTCGCGCTTCACGGGCAACCGCATCGCCGTCGCTGGCGAAGCGGCCCACGTCTTTCCACCCATCGGTGCGCAGGGCCTCAACCTCGGCATACGCGACGTTGCCAACCTGCGCGATGCCGTGATCGATGCGCGCACGCGCGGCCTCGACATCGGCAGCCCCGAGGCGCTCGCGCCCTACGAGCGCGGACGGCGGCTCGACGTGCGCATGCGAACGAGAAGCGTCGACGCGCTGAACCGGACGCTGCTTGCTCACTTCCTCCCTGCTGACCTTCTGCGCGGGGCGGGGCTCATCGCCCTCGACCTCATCGGGCCGCTGCGCCGCTTCGTCATGCGCGAGGGGCTCGCCCCGCACGTGCGGCTGCCGCGGCTGATGTCCCGCACCGGGGCGGCCGATCCGCTGCTATTGTGACAGCGGCTTGAGCGCCGGCACCGGGCGCGGCTCATCGCGGGCGCGGCGAAGCTGCGGGTCGATGGGCACGGCGGCAAGCGGAATGACGCGGCCGTCCGGCGTCCGCGCGGCCGCTGCCATCAGCCCGCGCGCGGCAAAGTGCGGGTCGCGCACCGCCTCGTCGAGGCTCGCCACCACCGTGCAGCAGCAGTCGAGCGGCGCAAGGCGCCGGTGCCACTCGTCCGCGTCGCGTGCAGCGATGCGCTCGGCGATGGCGGCACGCGTCGCCGCCGGATCGCGTCCGTCGTCCCGCCGTTCGTCCGGCAGATCAAGCGCGCTGCAGAACGTCTCCCAAAACTTCTCCTCCAGCGCCCCCACTGCGAGGAAACGCCCGTCGCGCGTGGCGTAGAGACCATAGCGCGGCGATCCGCCGGCAAGGAAATTCTCCCCCGCGCCCGGAAAACGGCCTGTGGCATGACCCTGGGCGAGGCCGTACCAGGCGAAGGTGAACATCGCATCGCTCATGGCGATGTCGAGGTGCATGCCCTCTCCCGTCGCGTCGCGCCGGCGCAGGGCGAGGAGGATGTTGAGCACGGCTGGCAGCGAGCCCCCGCCGATGTCGGCCGCCAGCATGGGCGGCACCGTCGGGCTCGCCGCGGTGCCGGGGCTGAGCGACAGCAACCCGGAGACGGCGGCATAGTTGAGGTCGTGGCCTGCCTCCTGCGCGCGTGGCCCCGCCTGCCCGAAGCCGGTGATGGAGCAGTAGATGATGCGCGGGTTGATGGCCCGCACCGCGTCGTAGCCAAGGCCCAGCTTCGCCATGACGCCCGGGCGGAACTGCTCGACGAGGATGTCGGCGCGCTCGATGAGGGGGCGCAGGGCCGCCCGCTGGTCCGGATCCTTCAGGTCGAGCGCGATGCTGCGCTTGCCTGCGTTGAGGACGGCAAAGGGCGCCGAGGTCTCGCCGAGCCGCGGCGGGAAATGCCGCATGTCGTCCCCCTGCGGCTTCTCAACCTTGATCACCTCCGCCCCCGCCTCGGCAAGCATCAGCGTCGCCAACGGCCCGGGCAGCAGCGTGGAGAAATCGAGGACCACCAGGCCCTCGAGCGGCAGATGCGCCATGGAACCTCCTCACGACGGAAACAGGTCGTGAGGCATCCTGCCCGTCTTGATGAGCCAGAGAAAGCCCGTCAGCGTCACCATCGAGACGACGGTGCCGACGAGGATCGCCGCCGAGGCGCGCTCCATGCCGATGCGATACTGCGTCGACAGCACGAAGATGTTGAGGGCGGGCGGCAGCGCCGCCATCAGCACCGCGGCATAGACCCAGACGGGGTCGAAATCGCCAATGGCCGAAAGCACCACCCAGACCAGCAGCGGATGGACCACGAGCTTGACGAAGACGTGGAACGGCACTTCGAGCGGCAGACGCCCGAGCGGCCGCAGGGCCACCGTCACCCCGAGGATGAAGAGCGCGCAGGGCGCAGCCGCCGCCGCGAGCCATGCCACCATCCGCTCGGCAAATTCGGGCAGCGTGATGCGGAAATAGCTCGCCGCGACGCCGACGGCAGTGGCGATGTTGAACGGATGCGTCGCCACCCGCCAGACGACGGCGCGCGCCGTCTCGGCAAAGCTGCGCCTGTCGGCGCCGCCGATCGTCATCAGGAATGGCACCAGCGTGAAGAGCAGGATGTTGTCGAAGACGAAGATCAGCGCCACCGGCGCGCTTGCCCCGTTGCCGAGGGCGGCAAGCACCAGCGGTGGCCCCATGTAGCCGATGTTGGAGTAGGCCCCGGCGAGGCCGCGCAGCGTCGCCTGCGAGACGTCGCCGTGCGTCGTCGCCATCCCGGTCGAGAACGAGATGGCGAAGGCGCTGAAAGTGCATAGCGTCGTCGCCGCGATGAAGGGCCAGTTGGCGAGCTCCCCGGTCGGCGTGTTGATGATGAGCCGGTAGAAGAGCGGCGGCAGCGCAACGTAGATGAGGAAGAACTGCATCCACGCGAGCCCGCCCTCGGGGATGGGGACCCGCTTGCCGCAGAAGAAGCCGAGCGCGATGAGCCCGAAGAACGGCGCAACGAGATTGATAAGCGCGGCAAGGTCCGTCATCGAGAGCTCCCGGCGGCAGGCATGGGCCGCCTGAACGGCAAGGGATAGCGCGCGGAGCCGCCAGCACAACCGCCGCAGGCGCAGGGGCCCCATGCAAGGCCCCCATGCAAGCCCCCCAATGCAACCGCCTCCTTGCGCGCCTTCCTGCCCGGCAGGACGGCGGGCGAGCGGTCGCCCCGCGCCGTCCATTCGCCGTCCGGACAATGGACGACGCGGTGCAACTCGTGTCTATTGCGCTGCAGCAAACGCCGGAACCGGCGACCCAAGGGTGGAGACGACATGAAACTGCCGCGCAACTTCTATCGCCCGTTGGCGCTGGGCGCCCCCGAGCCCTACCGGGAGCTGCCCACGAGGCTCGAGCGGATGATCCACTTCATCCCGCCCCACATCGCGAAAGTTCGCGCCAAGGTGCCGGAGATCGTGCGTGAGGTGGACGTGTTGCTCGGCAACCTCGAGGACGCGATCCCCGCCGATGCCAAGGAAGCGGCGCGCGCCGGCTTCATCGAGATGGTGCAGTCCATCGATTTCGGCTCGACGGGCCTGTGGGTGCGCATCAACGCCCTCAACAGTCCCTGGATGCTCGATGACGTCCTGTCCATCGTTGCAGCCGTCGGCCACAAGCTCGACGTGGTGATGCTGCCGAAGGTGGAGGGCCCGTGGGACATCCACTACCTCGACCAGCTGCTCGCCCAGCTCGAGGCGCGTCATTGCATCGGCCGCCCCATCCTTATCCATGCCATTCTGGAGACGGCGGAAGGCGTCAAGAACGTCAACGACATCGCCGCCGCCTCCCCGCGCCTGCACGGCATGAGCCTCGGCCCGGCGGACCTCGCCGCCTCTCGCGGCATGAAGACGACCCGCGTCGGCGGCGGCCATCCCGACTACCGGGTGCTCGCGGACCGCGGTGCCGAGGGCACCGTGCGGGCCAGCGCCCAGCAGGATCCCTGGCACTACACCATCGCGCGCATGGTGGACGCCTGCCAGGCTAACGGCATCAAGGCGTTCTACGGACCCTTCGGCGACTTCGCCGACGAGGAAGCCTGCGAGAGCCAGTTCCGCAACGCCTTCCTGCTCGGCTGTGCCGGGGCATGGACCCTGCACCCCTCGCAGATCGCCATCGCCAAGCGCGTGTTCAGCCCGGACGAAAAGGAGGTCGCCTTCGCCAGGCGCATCCTGGAGGCGATGCCGGACGGCACGGGCGCCGTGATGATCGACGGCAAGATGCAGGACGACGCCACCTGGAAGCAGGCCAAGGTGATCGTCGATCTCGCGCGGGCGGTGGCAGCGAAGGACCCCGACCGCCGGGCACTCTACGACCTTTGACGCGGCCTTGCTGCAGAAGGTCAGCCGATACCGCGCCGCGTTGACGGCCCCCGCCCCCCTCTATATGTGCTGGAGGGACGAGACAGAAGGCATCATGAAGACACGTTCAGCAAAGTTCGGCATCGGCCAGGTCGTGCGGCATCGGATCTATCCATTCCGGGGCGTCGTCTTCGACGTCGACCCCTCCTTCGACAACACCGAGGAATGGTGGCTCGCCATTCCGGAGGGGCAGCGCCCGGCCAAGGACCAGCCATTCTATCACCTGCTCGCCGAGAACGACGAGACGGAATACATCGCCTACGTCTCGGAGCAGAACCTGGAGCCGGACTTCTCGCAGGAGCCGATCCGCCACCCGCAGGTGGAGGAGATCTTCGAACGCACGGCCGAGGGCCGCTACCGGATGCGCCACGGCTTCGACCATTAGGGGGCGCTCCTCCCGGCAGCGACGGAACCAAACGAAAAGGCGCCGGCAGGACCGGCGCCTTCTTTATGTCTGGGGCAGCTGCCCTTACTGGGCCGGCTTTTGACCATTGGCCGGGGCGGCGGCTCCGTTGGCACCGGAGGCGCCCTGCTGCTGCTCAAGGCGCTTGCGCAGCTCCTCGGAGCGCTTCTGCAGCTCTTCCTGCAGCTTACGCTGCTGCTCCTCGAGCACCTTCGGGTCGATCGGCGGGCCGTCGTAGGCCTTGGTGAAGCCCGTGAGCGGGATGGCGAAGGTCACCTCGTTCGCCATCTGGTTCTGCACGCTGACGTTGAGCGTGTTGCCCTTCTTGAGCTGGGTGATGAAGTCGTCCTTCACCTGCGCCTCGGCGAAGCAGCCGTTCGGGAAGCAGATGGCGTACTGGCCCGGCGTCGGCTGGTTCTGGTCTACGGTGAAGCGGACACCCGGACGCAGGAGCAGGCCGAGCGGCATCAGGAAGCGCACGATGCGCGTCGGATCGCCCTTGACCTCATAGACCGCGACCGCGAGGACCGGCTGGCCCTGGTCGGACACGAAATCGCGCGTGGTGTAGCAGACTTCCTTGTTGGCCGCCTGGTCCCGGCCGCAGACCTTCGTCCATTCGGTCTGCGACGGCTCTGGCTTGACCTGCACGATCGTCGGCCCCTGCGGCTGCTGAGGCTGCTGCGGCGCCGGCTGCTGCTGCTGTGCATGGGCAAGACCCGGCAGGAGGCCAGTCGCTGCGGCTGCGACCACCGCAACCATCGCGAGCGGCGTGCGCTTCGCCGCGTTGTTCGTCATGAGGCCCATTAGAATTCCTCTTTCACGGTTCGACGGGCGCGGCGCCCGTTGGACTGGCTCGGTGGCGGACAATCCTCCGCAGCGGCCGGCGAACGACCATCACGCGAGGAGACGCTGCATTCCGCGCCCAATGAGGCGATTGAATGACACGACTCGCGCACTCCTTTATCGTGTTCCGTTGCCGGGCGCCAGCGGGGTCAAGGGCCCGCTGCGTTTGCAAAGCGTGACACGACACTGGCCGGTGACCTTTCGTTGGTAACCATCGGCCAAGATGCGCATGATGGAACGCGCGATTCGTAAAAGGGAAACAAGGCTGAGTGACGGCAACACGCAGTGAAGCGCAGGAGCAAGTGGCCGCCCTCGACGACGAGATCTGGGCGCGCCTTAGCCTGACTCGCCTGCTGAGCGGTTCTGCCCGCCGCTCGCCGGAGCGGTTGGCGTTCGCCTCGCTGCCCTCCGCCGAGCCGGTCACGACCCTGCTCGGTGCGGAGATGAGCCTTGCGGCGGCGGACAGGATGTCCGCCCGCCTCGCGGCCGTGCTGGGCAACGTGCGGCTCGACCCCAAGGCCGCTGTCGGCATTCTGATGCCCTCCGGGCCGGAAGCCTGCATCGCCATTCTCGCCACGATAAGGGCAGGCTTCTGCCCAACGCTGCTGCCGCTGGGCTGGGACGCGCCGGCTCTCGCGCTGGCCTGCGAGAAGGCGGGCGTGCAGGCCCTGCTCACCATCGGCCGGCTCGCCGGCATGCGACCCGCCGACATGGCGCGGCACATTGCGGCGCGCTATTTCGGCCTGCGCTTCATCGCCGCATTCGGCGACAAGGTGCCGGACGGGGTCGTCGCGCTCGACGAGGTGCTGGCGGAGACGCCCGATCCGATGCCCGCCCCCGCCGCGTCATCTCCCGGCGTGATCACCTTCAGCGGCTCCGACCGGGCCACGCCCCTCCTGCGCAGTGAGGCCTCGCTGGTCGCCAGCGCCCTGCCCTTCGTGCAGGCTGCCAAGCTGGGGGCGGGGCAGCAGATCATCTCGCTCCTGGCGCCGGACGATCTTGCCGGCCTTGCCTGCGGCCTGGCCGCCGGCCTCATCAGCGGTGCTCCGCTGACCATGCAGGCGTTGTTCGACAGCCGTCCGCTCGCCGACCGGCTGATCGGCGACCCGCAGGCGCTGCTCGTCGCCCCGGCCTGGCTGGAGCAGCCGTTGGCCGCCAGCGGCCTGCTGCGCGACCGGCGCCGCCGTGTCGTCTTCGTCCACCAGGTGCCGTTCCGCGCGGAAGCGGCCGCCCAGCCGGGCGAGGCCCATGTGGTCGACGTGCTCGACATCGGCGAGTTCGCGCTGCTGTGCGCGGCACGCGGCGGCAACGGCCAGCCCGCACTCATGCTCGGCCCGCAGCCGGGACCTGTGATGAACGGCCAGCCGCTGCTCGACACCCGCCGCGGCATCGGCGGCCACCTCGAGGTGCGCGGCGGCGCTGCCGAGATCGCCCCGGTCGGCCGGTTCGAGCGGCCGGACGGCACAATCCTCGCCGACGGATGGCGGCGTCTGCCCTTCCTGGTCGACAGCGTCGACGCCCGCATCCTCGCCATCTCGGAAGCAGCCGCGCCGCCGGCCGCCTGAAAGGACAAGCCATGGCCGAGCCATCAGCCAGCCTCGTCATCGATGTCGTCTCGGACGTGGTCTGCCCCTGGTGCTTCATCGGCAAGCGGCGGCTCGCCGCCGCGCTGGCGCAACGTCCCGACGTTGCGGTCACCGTCAACTGGCGCCCCTTCCAGCTCGATCCCACCATCCCGCGCGGCGGCATCGACCGGAAGGAGTATCTGAGGCGCAAGTTCGGCGATGACCAGCGTATCGCCGCCCTGCACGACCACATCCGCGCTGCCGCCGCGGACACGGGCATCGCTTTCCGCTTCGAGGCCATCGAACGCTCCCCCAACACGCTTGATGCGCACCGGCTGATCCGCTGGGCGCACCCGCTCGGCGTGCAGGACGCGGTGGTGGAGCGCCTGTTCGCCGACTATTTCCTCAACGGCCGCGACATCGGTGCCCCCGCCGTCCTCGCCGAGGCGGCGGCCAGCGCGGGCCTTGACCCCGCCGAGGTTGCCGCACGGCTCGCGACGGACGAGGACGAGGAGGCCGTGCGCGAGGAGATCGGCACAGCCACGCGCCTTGGCATCTCCGGGGTGCCGTTCTTCATCTTCGACGGGCGCTATGGTGTGTCCGGCGCCCAGGCCCCGGAGACGCTCGTCGAGGTCATCGACAGGACGCTCGAGAGCTGAGCGGCGATGACGCTCGTCCTCGCCTGCGACATCGGCGGCTCGCATTTCCGCGTCGGCCTCGTCGATGAGGAGGGTAACGTGCCTCACGACGTGACCCTTGCCTCGCCCGCCGAGGGCGACGACGGCTCCATCGCGCCCGAAACCTGGTGGGATCGCTTCACCGACGCCGCCGAGCAACTGGCACGCGCAGCGCCCGACGCCTTCGCCGGGGCGGCGGCGGTAGCCGTCTGCGGCGTCACGCGCACGCAGGTCTTCCTCGATGCGGCCGGGACGCCCGTCCATCCCGCCATCACCTTCCGGGATGCGCGCGCGGCCGAGATCGCGGAGGAGCTGCGTGCGCGGCTCGACCCCGTCCATCCCGAGGCGGCGCATGTCAACGCCTTCCACCCGCTCGCCCGGCTCGCGTGGCTGAAGCGCCATGCGCCGGCCGCCTATGGCCGCCTGGCGTGGGTGGTCGATCCCAAGGACTTCATCAATGCGCGCCTGACCGGCGTCGTGGCGAGCGACAGCGTCTCGGCCGGGCGCCTGGCGGCTTGCGCCGCAAGCGCGGAGGCGGGAAGCCTCTTCGCGGCGGCGGGCGTCAGCGAGGCGGTGCTGCCGCCCCTGCTGGCGCCGGGGGCGACGGTCGGCATCGTCGGCGCGACATTGGGCGGGGCGCTCGCCCGCCTCGCGGGCCGGCCCGTCGTCTGCGGCTCGCACGACACCTGGGCTGCGGTCGTCGGCCTCGGCGCCATGCGGCCGGGCTTCGCCTACAATATCTCCGGCACCACAGAGGTGCTCGGCCTGATGAGCCCGGCAGACGCGACGGCCGATGGGCTCCTGACGATCGACTGGGGCGGCGGCCTCAACCAGATCGGCGGCCCCGGCCAGAACGGCGCCGACACGGCACGGTGGCTGGCCGAGCTGCTCACGCGCTGGCGCGGCGAGCCCGTCGATGTGCCGGCCACCTTCGAAACCTTGCTGGCCCAGCCGCGGGACAGGGCTCCGGTGCTCTTTCTGCCCCTCCTGCAGGGCGAGCGGACGCCGTACTGGAACCCGTCCATGCGCGGCGCCTTCCTGGGCCTCAACCGCCGCCACGGGGCGGGCGACCTCGCTTGGGCGCTGCTCGAGGGCATCGCACTGCTCAACCGTGACGTCCTGACCCGCGCTGAAACCGCAGCCGGCATCGCCTGCAGCGAGATCCGCTTTGGCGGCGGCGCGGCAGCCAATCGCCTGTGGGCGCAGGTGAAGGCGGACGTGTGCGACCGCCCGGTGGTCGTCGGCACGGCGGGCGAGCCCGGCCTTGTCGGTGCCGCCGCCCTCGCCCAAGTCGCCGCAGGCACCTTTGCCAGCCTCGAGGCCGCGCAGGCGCGCATGGCGCGGCCTGACCGCCGCTATCTGCCGCGGGCTGACCGGCGCCCGTTCTACGATGCGCTCTTCGGACAGTTTCGCCGCGCCGTCGCCGAGCTCGCCCCGCTGTCGGCCGATCTCGCTCATCTGGAGACGCCGATCTGATGCCGGCCACTCCACAGAACATGCACGCGATGGGTGCAATTCGTGCCCTTTCCGCTTGCGGGGCACCACCAGTCTGTTAACGATGCCAGCACCGTCAGCCGCACTGCCCGCCGAAACGCTGCCCGCAGAATGTCTCCCGCCTCCGCGTCTCTTCCCCGTCGCCCCTCCGTCGGCACGATCCGCGCGAACGACCGCTGATGCGTTCCTTCCTCGAAACCTACGGAACCGCCGTCGCCGGGCTCGCGCTGGCCCTGTTCTTTGTCGTCTTCGCGCCGAACTTCGCGGCTCCGAACAACCTCCTCAACGTGCTCAAGGAGACGAGCTTCCTCGCGATCCTCGCCATCGGGTTCACGCTGGCGCTGATCACGTCGGAGCTCGACCTGTCAGTGGCGGAGGTGGCGAGCCTTGCCGCGGTGGTCACGGGCGCGCTCATCCAGGCGGGACAGTCCCCGCTCCTGGCCGTCGCGGCGGGGCTCGTCGTTGCGCTGGGCGCCGGGCTGTTCAACGGCATAGCGGTCACGCGGCTCAAGGTGCCGTCCCTCATCGCGACGCTCGGCACGGCGGCGATCGCCAAGGGCTTCGCCTTCATGATCACGCAGGGCGTGGCCTTCGTCGGGCGCTGGCCGACGCAGTTCACGGGCATCGCGCGCGGCAGCCTGTTCGGCATCCCCAACCTCGTCCTCTGGCTCGCCATCGTCGCGGGTGCTGCACTGTTCCTCGTCAAATGCACGCGCACGGGCGTGCACATGACGGCCACCGGCGAGGCCGACGAGGCAGCGCGGCTCGCCGGCATCGCCACGGGGCGCATGAAACGCCTCGGCCTCACCCTTTCCGGGCTTCTCGCCGGCGTCACGGCCGTGCTGCTCACGGCCAGCCTGTCCTCTGCCGCGCCGAACATGGCGGGCGACTATTTCCTCTATGCGATCGCCGCGGTTCTCCTCGGCATGACCATGTTCGAGCCGGGCCGGGCCAACGTGCCGGGCACGCTGGTGGCCGCACTGACACTCAAGGTGCTGGGCAACGGCCTCGTCCTCATGGGCGCCGCCTACTACGTGCAGGACATCGTGCTCGGGCTCATCATCATCATTTCGGTTGCACTGTCTGCCACGGCGCTGAAAAAAGCAGCGTTTAAGCTGTAGGGACCAAGGCGCCAGTTTTACTGATCGAGGATCGACCGGGGCCGGGAGAGGGAAAATGAAGAAGAAATCGCTCATCGCCGCAGCCGCAGGCGCACTGCTGGCACTGTCAGCCAATGCCGCCATGGCCTTCGAGCTCGGCATCGTGGCCTTCCAGATGTCGTCGGAGACGCATGCGCGCGTCGCCAACGCGGCGGCCGAGGCTGCCAAGCAGAAGGGCTGGAACGTCACGCTGCTCAATTCCGAGGGCGCGCTACCGAAGCATGCCGAGCAGATCGACGCGCTGATCGCGCGCAAGGTCGACGCCATCGTGATCGCCATGGGCAAGCCGGTGGAAGCCGATGCACAGCTCGAGGCGGCGAAAAAGGCGGGCATCCCCGTCATCACCGTGATGGCCGGCACGAGCCCGCACACGCTGATGGACGTGCAGGTGAACGAGTACAAGGTCGGCGCCGACGCGGCGCTCTACCTGCTCGGCCAGCTCGGCTACCGCGGCAACATCATCACCCAGCGCTTCGAGGGCAACGTCGGCACGCGCATCCGCGGCAAGGTGCTCGATGTCGTCCTGTCCGAGAACACCGCGGTGCAGGAGATCGGCAAGCACAGCATGGCCCGCACCCAGAGCTGGCGCGACGACGTGCGCAACGGCATGCAGGCGCTGCTGCTGAAGCACCAGGGCCAGATCAACGGCATCTGGGCCTCCTTCGACGGCCAGGCCTACATCATCGACGACCTGCTGCAGGCGCAGGGCCTCAAGAAGGGCGAGATCGTGCTCGTCTCCATCGACGGCGGGCCGGAGACCTACCGCCGCATCGCCGACCCGCAGAGCATGCTGATGGCGACAGTTGCCATCCCCTTCGAGGGCATGGGCCGCGCCGCCGTCGAGGCCATCGACACCATCGTCGTCAAGAAGCAGCCGAAGGAGACCGTCACGGCGGGCCCCTACCTCTTCACCGACGCGACGCTCGTCGACGCGTCGAACGTCAAGGAATTCCTCAAGTAAGCCGGCATGCCGGCGTGCGCGGCCGGCGATCCCGGCCGCGCCCAACATCAACGACGAGAACCATGGCGCCCGTCCTTTCCCTGCGCGGCATCGAGAAGTCCTACGGCGCGGTCGCTGCGCTCAAGGGCATCGACCTCGACATCGAGCGGGGCGAAGTGCTCGCCCTCTGCGGCGACAACGGCGCCGGCAAGTCATCGCTCGTGCGCATCATCTCCGGCGCGCAGGAGCCGTCCGCCGGCACCATCCTGCTCGACGGGGAGCCGGTGAGCTTCCGCTCGCCGCAGGATGCGCTGGCCAAGGGCATCGCCACCATCTACCAGGATCTGGCCCTCGCCCCCCGCCTGTCGATCGTCCAGAACGTCTTCATGGGCGCGGAGCTGACGCGCCCGCTGCTGCCCTTCCTTCACGTCCTTGACAAGCGGCGGATGGAGGAACGCGCCAGGGGCTATCTCAGCCGCCTGTCCGTCGCCGTCGAGGACATGCACCGGCCGGTCGAGCGCCTGTCCGGCGGCCAGCGCCAGGCGGTCGCCATCTCGCGTGCGCTGCACTGGAATGCCCAGGTCGTCATCATGGACGAGCCGACGGCCGCCCTCGGCGTCAAGGAGACGGCGCTGGTGCTGGACCTCATCCGCAAGCTGCACGCCGAAGGTCGCACCGTCGTGCTCATCAGCCACAACATGGCCGATGTCACCGCCGTGGCGACGCGTGTCGCCATCCTCAAGAGCGGTCGCAAGGTCATCGACCGGCCTGTGGCCGGGCTCGACGCCGACAGCCTCGCCCACATGGTCATGACCGGCAAGGAAATCTGATATACGAGACCGACACCATCATGCATGCTTTGAGGCATTTTTGGCCGCAATCCGGCAGAGACTGACGCGCCGGCCCTGATACCGGATGGTATCTGAACCGCCATTGAGCCTTGACAGCTGAATGGTGAATCTATGCAGGCCAATGAGTTAAGTCCGATCGCTGAGGCCGATTCCAGCCTTTCGAGCCTGGCACATCGCGCCATTTCGCAGATGATCTACCAGCGCCAGCTCAAGGGGGGTGAGATCATCGTCGAGGCCCGCATCGCGGACATGTTGGGCATTTCGCGCACACCGCTCAGGGAGGCGCTCCAGCGCCTCGAGGGCGAGGGCCTCGTCGCCAAGACCTCCAACCGTTCCTTCGTCGTCCGACAGGTCGACCTCATCGAATATCTGCAGAGCCTGAAGGTGCTCGAGTTCCTGGAACCGGAGGCCGCCGCCCTCGCCGTCGGGCGCGTGCATCCGGGGGCGCTGCGTTCCCTCCGCGCGGAGATCGAAAACGCGAAAGCGGAGCACAAGATCCCGCCCGAAACGATGATGCAGATCGAAGAGGCCGTGCAGGCACTCTACACCGACCACTGCGGCAATGCCGCGCTGAGGCAGACGATTCGCTCGCTTCGCCTGACGACGCGCCTTTTCGGCGAACTGCGCTGGAGCAGCCGGAAGGAGAAATCCCTTGCCGACCTCCTTGCCATCGTCGAGGCTTTCGAGGCCGAGGACGTCAAGCGCGTGCGTCGTGCAGTGCAGCAGCACCTCAAGGCCCGGCACCGCTGCGCCCTGTCGCTGATGAGCTGAGGCAGAGGCCGGCGGCGGTGGCCCGTCAACGAAGCCAGGCGCGCAGCCTCGCCACCGTCTGCCGGCAATCCTCCATCGAACCGGCGAAGGAGAAGCGGACGAACCGCGCGCCCCTGTCGGGGTCGAAATCGAGCCCGGGCGTCGCCGCGACGCCCGTCTCCTCCAGCATGCGGCGGCAGAAGGCGAGCGAATCGTTCGTGAAACGGCCGACGTCCCGGTAGATGTAGAAGGCTCCGTCGACAGGCGGCCCCTCGCCGAGGCCGATGGCCGTCATCTCCTCGAGCAGGAAAGCGCGGTTGGCCGCATAGCCGGCCTTGATCTCCTCCAGCTCCTCGACGGCGTCGAAGGCCGCTTCCGCCGCCACCTGGCTGAGGTAGGGCGGCGAGATGTAGAGGTTCTGCGCCAGAGTCTCGATGGGGCGCACGAGCCGCTCGGGTACCACGAGCCATCCGATGCGCCAGCCCGTCATGCAATAGTACTTGGAGAACGAGTTGACGATGACGGCGTCGTCGTGGACGGCGAGCGCCGTCTCGGCCGGCGCGTCATAGGTCAGGCCGTGGTAGATCTCGTCGGAGATGAACCAGACGCCGAGGCGCCGGCAGGTCTCCGCAAGCTGCGCCAGCGCCTGCCGGCCCATCATGGTGCCGGAGGGATTGGCCGGGCTCATTACCAGCACGCCGGCGAGCGGCGCCTCCCGGTGTGCCCGCTCCACCGCCTCGGCCGTCATCACCCAGCCGCTTGCGGCATCGACGGCGATGTCCACGGGCTCGATGTCGAGCGCCGCGAAGATGTTGCGATAGGCCGGATAGCCGGGCGCCGTGATGGCAACGCGCGCGCCAGGCTCGAACAGGGCGAGGAAGGCGAGCACGAAGCCTGCCGAGGAGCCTGTCGTGGCCACGATGCGCTCCGGCGCGACATCGACGCCGTACGCGTCGCGGTAGTGCCGCGCGATCCGCTCCCGCAGGGACGGCAGGCCGAGCGCCTCCGTGTAACCGATCTGCCCGGCCTCCAGCGCCGCGCGCGCGGCCTCCCGCACGCGGCGCGGCACCGGTGCGGATGGCTGGCCGACCTCCATGTGCACCACGTCGCCCCCTGCACGCTCCTTCGCCTTGGCGGCGGAGAGCACGTCCATGGCGAGGAAGGAGGAGACGCGGGCAAGCCGTGCGGGCAAGTGAGGAAGGGGCATCGACAGTCTCGATCGTGATCTGGCCGATATTTCGGCCCCAGGGGCTTAGCTCCACACCGGACCGATGGCAACGCCACGTGACGAATCGCGGCCGCTCGCCGAGGTGCTGCGCCTGCGGCCATTCGCCCCGCGGCCGCCATGCCCCAGAAATGTCGCGGTGTTGGGCCACTGACGCGCTGGTGATTTGATCTTGGCGCCTGGCCGTGCTCCCTGTCTCGGAAAGCTGCGCCAATCCGTTTTCAGGAACCAGACATGATCGCTCTTCGCTCGTTCGCCCCCGTTCTCGTCGCCTACGGGCTCGCGGCCAGCCTCATGGCCCCAGGCGCCTCGGCGCAGTCGGACACCGTCTCCCCGCAGGACCGGGCGAGTATCGAAAAGATCATCCGCGAATACCTCATCCAGAACCCCGAGGTCCTGCAGGAGGCGCTGGTCGAGCTGGAGCGGCGGCAGCAGCAGGCGCAGGAGGATGCCCAGAAGCAGGCGCTGGCTGCGCATTCCGAGGCACTGACCAGATCGCCGCATGGCATCGTCGTCGGCAACCCCGAGGGCGACGTCACACTCGTCGAGTTCTTCGACTACAATTGCGGCTTCTGCAAGCGCGCGGTCAGCGATGTTGTGGCGCTGACGAAGGCGGACCCGAAATTGCGCGTCGTGCTGCGCGACATGCCGATCCTTGGCCCCGATTCGGTCGAGGCCTCGGTCGTCGCGCTTGCCGTCAGGGAGCAGCTCGAAGGCGAAAAGTACTTCGAGTTCCACACCCGCCTCATGAACTCGCGCGGCCGTGTCGGCAAGGATCGCGCCATGGCCGTCGCCAAGGAGATGGGCGTCGACCTCGCCCGCCTGCAGAAGGACCTGGAATCGCCGAAGATCCGCGAGGCGCTGTCCGAGACGCTGGAACTCGGCGACAAGCTCTCGCTGACGGGTACGCCCGCCTTCGTCATCGGCGACGCGATCATCCCCGGCGCCGTCGGCGCGGAGCCGATCAAGCAGCGCATCGCCTCCATGCGGACGTGCGGCAAGAGCCAGTGCTGAGCGGCGCGTTGCGACGGCACGCAAGCTGCCGGACAGCTTTCGCGCGCAAAGTCTTTCTTTCCTACGCGCTTCGCGCTAAGAGGGCCGGGTTCGCGTGCCGTTCCCGGCCGCGCCGTCTGCCACGGCATTAGAGATCCCAATGGTCGCCGTTCACGTCATCAACGGTCCCAATCTCAATCTCCTCGGCGTCCGCGAGCCACAGACCTACGGCTCCATGACGCTGGCCGCGATCGAGCAGCGCCTCGTCGAGTTCGGCGCGCGCCTCGGTGCCGAGGTTGTCTGCCGGCAGTCGAATGTCGAGGGCGAGCTCGTCGGCTTCATCCACGAGGCGGGCCTCGCCGGCGCTGGCATCATTCTGAATGCCGCAGCCTACACTCACACCTCCATTGCCCTGCGCGATGCCATCAAGGCCGTCGACGCGGTGGCGATCGAGGTTCACCTGTCGAACGTGCATGCACGCGAAGCCTTTCGACACCACTCCACCATCGCGCCCGTCTGCGCCGGCGTCATCTGCGGCTTCGGTGCGGTGAGCTACGAGCTCGCCCTCGATGCCATCGTGCGCATCCTGCGGCAGCGCCAGGGCGCCGATGAAAACTGACCGAACGGACATTCCCACAATGGCCACCGCAAAACAGAACCCGATCGACCCGAGCCTCGTGCGCGAGCTCGCGCAGCTGATCGCCGACACCGATCTCTCCGAGATCGAGGTGGAAAAGGGCGATCTGCGCATTCGCGTCGCTCGCCATCTGACCGCCAACGTGTCCGTTCCCGTCGCAGCCGCCCCTGTTGCCGCGACTCCTGCCGCCGCGCCGGCGCCGGCGGCTGCCCCTGCCCCGGCTCCAGCCCCCGCCGCCAAGCCCGGCGCTGATCATCCCGGTGCCGTCACCTCGCCGATGGTCGGCACCGCCTATCGCCGCCCTGCGCCGGATGCCAAGCCCTTCGTCGAAGTGGGCTCGCGCGTCGAGGTCGGCGACAAGCTGCTTCTCGTCGAGGCCATGAAGACCTTCAACGACATCCTGGCGCCGCGCGCCGGCACGGTCACGGCGATCCTGGTGGAGGACGGGCAGCCGGTGGAGTATGGCGAGCCGCTCCTCGTCATCGAGTAAGGCTGTCGGCATGTTCGACAAGATTCTCATTGCCAATCGCGGCGAGATCGCCCTGCGCATCCTGCGTGCCTGCAAGGAGCTGGGCATCGCCACCGTCGCCGTCCACTCGACGGCCGATGCCGATGCCATGCACGTGCGGCTCGCCGACGAGAGCGTGTGCATCGGCCCGCCGACCGCACGCGACAGCTATCTCAACATGCCGGCGATCATCTCGGCCTGCGAGATCACCGGCGCCGACGCTGTGCATCCCGGCTACGGCTTTCTCTCCGAGAATGCCCGCTTCGCCGAGATGCTGGCCGACCACAACATCACCTTCATCGGCCCCAAGGCGGAGCACATCCGCCTGATGGGCGACAAGATCGAGGCCAAACGCACGGCCAAGCGCCTTGGCATTCCCTGCGTGCCGGGCTCCGAGGGCGGCATCAGCGATGACGAGGAGGCCCGGCGCGTCGCGGCCGAGATCGGCTTTCCCGTTCTCATCAAGGCGGCGGCCGGTGGCGGCGGGCGCGGCATGAAGGTGGCGCGCACCGCCGACGAGCTGCCGTATGCCCTGCAGACGGCCCGCACGGAGGCCAAGGCCGCCTTCGGCGACGACGCCGTCTATATCGAGAAGTATCTCGAGAAGCCGCGGCACATCGAGCTGCAGGTGCTTGGCGACGGCAAGGGCAACGCCATCCACCTTGGCGAGCGCGACTGCTCGCTGCAGCGCCGCCACCAGAAGGTGTGGGAGGAAGGCCCCTCGCCCGCCCTCAACCGCGCCGAGCGCGACCGCATTGGCGCTATCGTGGCCGATGCGATGAAGAAGCTCGGCTACCTCGGGGCGGGTACGGTCGAGTTCCTCTATGAGAACGGTGAGTTCTACTTCATCGAGATGAACACTCGGATCCAGGTGGAACATCCGGTGACGGAGATGATCACCGGCATCGACCTGGTGATCGAGCAGATCCGCATCGCCGCCGGCCATCCCCTGTCGATCCGCCAGGAAGACGTGCAGTTCAGCGGACACGCCATCGAGTGCCGCATCAATGCGGAGCATCCGGTGACCTTCCGCCCCTCGCCGGGCGCGATCACCTACTATCACCCGCCTGGCGGTCTCGGCGTGCGCGTCGATTCGGCCGTCTATCAGGGCTACCGCATTCCGCCGCACTACGACTCGCTCGTCGGCAAGCTCATCGTGCACGGCCGTTCGCGCAACGAGTGCCTCATGCGCCTGCGCCGCGCCCTCGATGAGTTCGTCGTCGACGGCATCGACACGACGCTGCCGCTGTTCCGCACCCTCGTCCGCAACCCGGACATCCAGAACGGTCTGTATGACATCCACTGGCTGGAAGGCTTCCTGCGCAGCGGCGGACTTGAGCTGGAAAGCTCTGAAGCGTAGGGCCAAGGTGGTTGACCGCCCGGGACGATACCCGTATCTGAGGCGGACCACAGCGAGCGCGTAGCTCAGCCGGTAGAGCAACTGACTTTTAATCAGTAGGTCCTGGGTTCGAGCCCCAGCGCGCTCACCACCGCCAAGCGGTTGAATTTGCTGTGTTTCCGGTTCCGGCGCCGGAAAGAAGATCAACGGCCGAAAAGGCGGGCGCCTTGAGATTCCGAAAGGTGGTCGCGCCGCCGTGCATGCGCCTTTCGTTCTCTGTCGGCCGGCTTCCCCCTTCAACCGGCGATCGATTGTCCCGGCGCAGGTCGCCGGCCCCATCGGCATGGCCTCGCTGCCATCGTGCGAGGGCAGCTGCCAACTTTTCTAGCGGCGGGATAGCCCGTTCTTGGGCACAGGCGTGCCGTCCACCCGGCTGACCGGGAGCCGATCGACGCGGCGCGGACGGGCTCTTGTCGGAATTGTCTTGCCGCGTTTCTCAGTTTGCGGCCTCGGCCAATGCTTGACCGCGGCGTGCCAGTCAGGGTTGTATTCCGCGCGTTTGATCAGCGGATATTGCTCATGTTCGGCACTTTCAGAACGATTCTTGCGGCGCTCGTTGTCCTGCAACATTTCAGCCCGGCTCGGCTCGTTGGCTCCATGGCCGTCTTCGCTTTCTTCACCCTCAGCGGTTTCCTGATGACGATGCTCATGGACACAGCGTACCGGGGGCGGCCGGAGGCGTTTGCGCTGAACCGCTTCCTGCGCCTCTATCCGCACTACTGGCTGGCGATGGCGATAACCGCCGTGCTTTTGCTGGCAGGCGTGGCTGGCTCCCGCCCGTTTATCGGTCTGCCCGACAGCGTCGGCGGATGGGCCGCCGCTCTGCTTTACGTCAATTACTGGCAGACATCCCCTCAGCTTTTGCCGACCGCGTGGGCCGTCACCAACGAGATCGTGTTCTATGTCCTCATCGGCCTCGGTCTGTCGAAGACCCCTGGACGCACCCTGCTCTGGTTCCTGGTCAGCTTGGTATACAGTGTCCTTGCGGCGGACTATGCGCCCAAGAATGCGGACCTTAACTACTTCCTGCCGTCCGCGGCATCATTGCCTTTTGCGCTTGGCGCGCTGGCATACCACGCTAGAGGGCTCATAGACCGTCGGTGGGCGCCGGTCTTTGCGGCGTATCGGCCTTGGTGATCGCCGCCACTATGGTCTACGTGAGCAGCGGCCGCGGCTACGCCGCCGGGCGCGCAACGGTTCTGGCCGCAACAGCGGTGTTCGCTGTTTCCATGTACGAGATCGCGAAAGCATATCAGGGGACCGTCATCCAGAAAATCGACGATCTGATCGGCGATCTCAGTTATCCCATATACCTGATCCACTTCACGGCGGCGATGGTCGCGCAGCTATGGATGCCGAGAGAGCGGAGCTATACTTTCGCGATTGTTGTCCTGATCGTGTCGATTGACATGACGATCATCATGAATGCGGTGATCAATCCGCTGATCAACCGGCTCCGTGATGCTGTCAGGTCAGGAGAAAAGCTCGCGTTTCCCTCAGTTTCCGTTCTGCAAGGGACGACTCGCCGCCGATCTGCCTAGCGGATTCCGCGGCATTAACGCTGGTCATTGCGCGTCATCATGCCTCCAGCTCACGACACTGGGGACACTGATCGATCGCAGGACGTTCTTCAGCTGCGTGCGCCGGTCGCCGTTTGGCGGGCGGCTCACGTCGGCACAGGTCGACGGGATCGAGATCCTCGCCGAGTGGGAGCGGCGCTGCCCAAGGACCTTCGCCCCCTTGCCCACATGCTGGCGGCCGTCGTCACGGGACGGCCCAGACCATGCCGCCGATCCGCGAATGCGGTGGTGAGAAGGATCTGCGCGCCAAGCTCTACCATCCATGGGGCGGCGAAGGCTTCGTGCAGGTGACGGGGAGGCCAATCATCGCAAATTCGGTGCCACGCAGCCCGGACAGCTGCTGGAATAGCCGGTTGCGTTGCGCGCGTTCTTCGACGGAATGTTGAGGCCGCGTGCGATATGCTGCGGCCCGACACCATACGACTTGCGCCTGATTTGGAGTTGAAATCGGACACTGGCTCCGTATAAGCCGTTGATAATAAATAGTTGTTCGTTGACTTCTGGGCAGTAGGTCCTGGGTTCAAGCCCCAGCGCGCTCACCCGCCGCCGGCAAGGGATTGCAGATGATGTCGACAGCAGGCCTGCCGTCGGAAGGAGTCGGCAGCGCGCAGAACGAGGCGCTGGCGCGGCGCTTCTGTTGCACCTTCCTCCTTGCCGTGCTCGCGCTCTGCGCCCTTGCCTACGGCATCATCGCCGGCTTCGACCCCTACGGCGTCACGCGCGGTGCGGGCGAGCTCGGCCCGCTGATGGATATCAACCAGCGCTACGTCTATCCGCAGATCGTGCGCAGCGGACGCTATTCCTCGGCCGTCTTCGGCACCTCGACGGTCCGGCTGCTCGATCCGCAGCGGCTCGATACGCTGCTTGGGGGGCGCTTCGCCAACCTCGCCATGAACGCCGCCACACCGTGGGAGCAGATGCAGATCGCCGATCTCTTCCTGCGCCACACCCCGAAGCCGCAGGTGCTCGTCTTCGGCATCGATGCACCGTGGTGCGACCACGATGCGGACAGCGAAGCCAGGCGCCTGACGCCACGTCCCTTCCCGCCGTGGCTCTATGATGATGACCGGCTCAACGACTGGGCCTATCTCTTCAACTCGAAGAACCTCGAGATCGCCCTGCGCGTCGCGGCCTACCGGCTTGGCCTGATGGACGAGCGCATTCGTGGCGACGGATACGAGGTCTTCGTGCCGCCGGAGGAGCGCTACGACCTCGCCCGCGCGCGCATGCACATCTGGCAGGGGCGCGAGCCGCGGCAGATCACGCCCGTCGTGCCGGCCGAGACGGTGAGCGAAGCGGAGCGTGCCAGCTGGCGCTTTCCGGCGCTCGCGTGGCTTGATGCGATGCTGGCCCGCGCGCCGGCCGAGACGCGAAAGATGATCGTGCTGCCACCGGTGCATGTCGCCGTGCAGCCGCGGCCGGGCAGCCGGGCCGTCGCCGTCGAGACCGCCTGCAAGGCGGCGCTCGTCGATATTGCCAAGAGGCGCGGCGCACTGCTGGTCGATTTCCGGCGCTCCTCCCCCGTCACGCGGGAGGACAGCAACTACTGGGATCCGATGCACTACCGCATCGGCATCGCCCGCCGCATCGAGGACATGCTGGCGGCCGCGATGAACGGGACGACCGAGGCGGAGGACGGCTTCTTCGTGACGCCCGCCTCCCCGGCCTGGTGAGGCCGCTTAGCTGGTGGCCACCTCTCCGTCACTCTCGCCGCGTGCCCAGCCCGCCCTCGTTTCGGCGATGAAGTCGTCGAGGCGGTCTTCCGCGATGGCGCGGCGCAGGCCGGCCATGAGATCCTGATAATAGGCGAGATTGTTCCACGTCAGCAGCATCATGCCGAGAATCTCGCCCGCCTTGACGAGGTGGTGCAGGTAGGCGCGGCTGTAGGTGTTCGACGCCGGGCATTTGGATTCGGGATCGAGCGGCCGCGGGTCGTCCGCGTGACGCGCGTTGCGCAGGTTGATGCGCCCGAAGCGGGTGTAGGCGAGGCCGTGCCGGCCGGCCCGCGTGGGCATCACGCAGTCGAACATGTCGATGCCGCGGCGCACGGCCTCGACGATGTCGTCCGGCGTGCCGACGCCCATGAGGTAGCGCGGCTTGCCCTCAGGCAGATAGGGCATCACCGTCTCGATCATGGCGAGCATGACGTGCTGCGGCTCGCCGACGGCGAGGCCGCCGATGGCATAGCCGTCGAGCCCCATGTTGACCAGCTCGCGCGCGCTCTCGATGCGCAGGCGCGGCACCTCGCCACCCTGTACGATGCCGAACAGCGCCCGCTCGGGCTGCGTGCCGAAGGCAATCTTGCAGCGCTCGGCCCAGCGCAGGGAGAGGCGCATCGCCTTCTCCGCCACCGCCTCCGGGCACGGGAGCCGCACGCATTCGTCGAGCTGCATCTGGATGTCGGAACCGAGCAGGCCCTGGATCTCGATCGACCGCTCCGGCGTCAGGACGTGCGTCGAACCGTCGAGGTGCGACTGGAACGTGACGCCGTTCTCGTCGATCTTGCGCAGCTGCGCCAGCGACATGACCTGGAAACCGCCCGAGTCCGTCAGGATCGGATAGGGCCAGTTCATGAACTTGTGCAGGCCGCCGAGCGCGGCCACCCGCTCCGCCCCCGGACGCAGCATGAGGTGATAGGTGTTGCCCAGAACGACGTCGGCCCCCAGCGCCTTCACCTGGTCGGGATACATGGCCTTGACGGTGGCCGCCGTTCCGACAGGCATGAAGGCCGGCGTGCGGATGACACCCCGCGGCATGCGGATCTCGCCCGTGCGGGCGGCGCCGCACGTCTTGCCGGGGGTGAAGGTGAAGGAAACGGTCATGCTGGCGTCTCCGGCGCACGGAACAGCAGGCAGGCATCGCCGTAGGAATAGAAGCGATAGCCGGCCGCGATGGCGTGGGCATAGGCCGCTTTCATCGTCTCCATGCCGGCAAAGGCACAGACCAGCATGAAGAGCGTCGAGCGCGGCAGGTGGAAATTGGTCATCAGCACGTCGACGGCGCGGAAGCGATAGCCCGGCGTGATGAAGATCGCCGTATCGCCGCTCCAGGCCTCGAAGGTGCCGTCGGGGCGCACGGCGCTCTCCAGAAGGCGCAGGGCCGTCGTGCCGACGGCGACGATGCGCCGGCCCTCAGCGCGGGCGGCGTTGAGGGCCGCGGCGGTGGGCGCATCGATCGTGCCCCACTCGGAATGCATGCGGTGGTCGCGCGTGTCCTCCACCTTCACCGGCAGGAAGGTGCCGGCGCCAACGTGCAGTGTCACGAAGTGCCGTGCGATGCCGCGCGCGTCGAGCGCCGAGAACAGCTCGCCGGTGAAGTGGAGACCCGCAGTGGGCGCAGCGACGGCGCCGTCGTGGCGGGCGTAGATGGTCTGGTAGTCCCTGAGGTCGGCGGCGTCGTCGGGGCGCTTCGAGGCAATGTAGGGCGGCAGCGGCATGCGCCCGAGGCGTGCGATCGCCTCGTCGAGCGCCGGGCCCGCGAAGGCGAAGCGCAGCAGCACCTCGCCGCCCTCGCCCTTCTCCGCGACCTCTGCGTCGAGCGCGGCGAGCAGGCAGGCCATGCTCTCGGCCTCCTCGCCGAAGCGGATACGGTCACCCGCCAGCAGGCGCTTGCCTGGGCGAGCGAAAGCGCGCCACAGATCCGCCCCCTCGCGCTTGTGGAGCGTCACCTCGACACGGGAGACCGCCTCCCCCCTCACCCGTATGCCGGAAAGGCGCGCAGGAATGACGCGCGTGTCGTTGAGAACGAGGACGTCGCCCGGTTGCAGCAGGCCCGGCAGCTCGCGCACGATGCGGTCCTCCCGCCGGCCTTCGCGCGGGTCCACGACGAGCATGCGCGCGCTGTCGCGCGGGTTCGCCGGCCGCAGGGCGATGCTCTCTTCCGGCAGTTCGAAGTCGAACAGATCGACGCGCAACGGTTCTTCCCGAATGAAACGAGGGGCTTCGAGACAGGACTTAGGCGGCCGGCAGGGGGCTTGCCAGTGTGCCTTCCGCATGCAGGCATGCCCAGCCAGCCCTCACTGCCTTGCCTCGCGGGCCACGCGGCCGGCGGGCAGGAGCCGGGCCACCCGGCCGTGCTGAGCCCGGGCGCCACCTGCGAGGCACCCGGTCTGCCCGCGTTCAGCCAATATTATGCCGCGTCGGCCGCGACACGCATCGAGATGATCTTGTCGGGGTCGCGCACGGGCTCGCCGCGCTTCAGCTGGTCGACGTTCTCCATACCCTCGATGACCTTGCCCCAGACGGTGTACTGCCGGTCGAGGAAGCGCGCATCGTCGAAGCAGATGAAGAACTGCGAATTGGCCGAGTGGGGATACTGAGTGCGGGCCATGGAGCAGGTGCCACGCACGTGCGGCTCCTCGTTGAACTCGGCCTTCAGGTCCGGCAGGTCAGAGCCGCCGGTGCCCGTGCCGTAGGGGCAGCCGGCCTGGGCCATGAAGCCGTCGATAACGCGGTGGAAGACGATGCCGTCGTAGAAGCCGGCGCGCGCCAGCTCCTTGATGCGCGCCACGTGGTTGGGCGCCAGGTCCGGCCGCAGCGCGATGACGACGCGGCCCTTGGTCGTTTCCATGATGATCGTGTTTTCGGGATCGGTCGTCATCTTTCCTCTCCTGGTTGTAAGGGCCGTGGACGGCCCAAGCGGCGCCCGCCGCTCGACAAGCGATCTTTCACCGTTGCCTGCGGCGTTACCTGGCGTCCGCAGCGACCTGCATGCGGACGATCTTGTCCGGGTTGTCGACCATGCCGTTGCGGGCCGGGTTGCCCTTCTTGATCTTGTCGACCACCTCCATGCCCGACACGACCTCGCCGAAGACGGTGTACTGGCCGTTGAGGAAGGACGCGTCGTCAAAGCAGATGAAGAACTGCGAGTTGGCGGAATTGGGATCCTGCGCCCGCGCCATGCCCACGGTGCCGCGCTTGAAGGGCGCGTTGGAGAACTCGGCCGGCAGGTCCGGCAGGTTCGAGCGGCCGGTGCCGGTGCCGGTCGGATCGCCCGTCTGCGCCATGAAGCCCTCGATGACGCGGTGGAAGACGACGCCGTCATAGAAGCCGGCGCGCGTCAGCTTCTTGATCTGCTCGACATGCATCGGCGCGAGATCCGGCCGCAGGCGGATGGTGACACGCCCGTCCTTGGTGTCGAGATAGATCGTGTTCTCGGGATCAAGCGCCTGCGCCGCGGCCGGTGCGACGAGCGCGGGCGCGACGATGAGAGACACGAAGGCGGCAAGCGCGAGCAGCAAACGCGGCATGAGGCTCTCCTGATCCGGCCGGTCAACCGGCAGCGAAACGTCGTTGAAGGCGGGCGGCCACCCGTTGGGGCACGAAGCGCGAGACATCGCCGCCCATGGACGCGATCTGGCGCACGAGCGTGGCTGTGATGGGGCGCACCATGGGCGAGGCCGGCAGGAAGACGGTCTGCACGTCCGGCGCGAGCGCCTCGTTCATCCCCGCCATCTGCATCTCGTAGTCGAGGTCCGTGCCGTCGCGCAACCCGCGGATGAGCAGGCTCGCGCCATGGCGGCGCGCCGCCTCCACCACGAGGTCGGAGAAGGTGACCACGGCAAGCTCGGTCCCCTGCTGCTGCGCCAGCGGAGCACATTCCTCCTCGAGCATGGCCGCCCGCTCCTCCACGGAAAAGAGCGGCGTCTTGCCCGGGTGGATGCCGATGGCGATGACGAGCCTGTCGACGAGGCGGCAGGCGTTGCGCACGACATCGAGATGCCCGTTCGTGACGGGATCGAACGAGCCGGCATAGAGAGCGGTGCGTGCGGACATGGAATCTCCCTGACGACACCCTGCGCTGGATAAACCGGCCGGGCCCTTTATCCTAGCCCCTTCCTGCCCCCGGAGTCGCCCATGTCGGACATCGATGCCCTTCTTGCCTCCTATCGCATCACGGACGGCAGCAAGTTCCGGCTCTCGAAGCATGAGCCGCGCGACACCAACGGCTTCGACATCGATAAGGCCGCGGCCAAGGCAATGCTGGAAGAGGGCATCTCCCACATGCGCGACATGCAGGAGAAGCTCTTCGCCCAGCGGGAATGGGCGGTGCTCCTCATCTTCCAGGCGATGGACGCTGCCGGCAAGGACGGCGTGATCAAGCACGTAATGTCCGGGATCAACCCCCAGGGCTGTCAGGTGCATCCTTTCAAGGCCCCGTCCGAGGAGGAACTTGCCCACGACTTCCTGTGGCGCACCAGTTGCCGACTGCCGGAGCGCGGCCGCATCGGCATCTTCAACCGCTCGTACTACGAGGAGGTGCTGGTGGTGCGCGTACACCCTGAACTTCTCGCCCGCCAGCGCCTGCCCCGCCGCCTTGTGACGGACGCCATCTGGGACGAGCGGCTGAAGGACATCCGCCGGTTCGAGGACTATCTCTCGCGCAACGGCACGAAGATCCTCAAGTTCTTCCTCAACGTGTCGAAGGAAGAGCAGAAGAGGCGCCTTCTCGACCGCATCGACGACCCATCCAAGAACTGGAAGTTCGACGTGAAGGACGTCGACGAACGCCAGCACTGGGACGCCTACATGCAGGCCTATGAGGCCGCCATCCGCGCCACCGCGACCGAGGAAGCGCCCTGGTATGTGGTGCCGGCGGACAACAAGTGGTTCACGCGCGTCGTCGTCATGGCCGCCATCATCGGCGAGATGCGCAAGCTCGACCTCGCCTTCCCGCAGGTCTCGGACGCGATGCGCGCGAAGCTTTCCGACATCCGCGAGGACCTCGAAAACGACTGAAGCGGCGCCGGGGCGCCGCTTCGTCGGGATGGTCGCGGTGCGGACTGGCCACTCAGGCCTCGCCTGCCCCTTCCTCGCCCTCGCTGGCCTCGCCGGCCTCGCCGTTACCGCTCGCGTCCTCGCCCTCGTCGCTGATGCGCTCGACGGAGACAACGCGCTCGTCCTCGGCTGTGTTGAAGACGATGACACCCTGGCTGGCGCGGCCGACGATGCGGATGTCGTCGACCGGGCAGCGGATGAGCTGCCCGCCGTCGGTGACGAGCATGATCTGGTCACTTGCCTCGACCGGGAAGGATGCGACGAGCGAGCCGTTGCGCTCGTTGACGGCCATGGCGACGATGCCCTTGCCGCCGCGGCCGGTGACCCGGTACTCGTAGGCCGAGGTGCGCTTGCCGTAGCCGTTCTCCGAGATGGTGAGGATGAACTGCTCGGCCGCGCCCATGAGCGCATAGCGCTCCTGCGACAGGCGGCTGTCGGCCGCGCCTTCCTCCAGCTCGCCCTCTTCGTCGCCGTTGGCCCCGTCACCATTGGCGGCACGGCGCGCGGCATTGGCGAGCTTGAGATAGGCGGCGCGCTCGTCCGCCGTCGCGTCTGTGTGGCGCAGGATGGCGAGGGAGATGACCTTGTCGCCCTCTCCCAGCGAGATGCCGCGCACGCCGGTGGAATCACGCCCCTTGAAAACGCGCACCTCCGTGACCGGGAAGCGGATGCACTGGCCGAGCGCCGTCGTCAGCAGCACGTCGTCCTGCTCGGTGCAAATCTGCACGTCGACGATGGCGTCGCCCTCGTCAAGCTTCATGGCGATCTTGCCGGCGCGGTTCACCTGCACGAAGTCGGACAGCTTGTTGCGCCGCACATTGCCGCTCGCCGTGGCGAACATCACGTCGAGCGACGCCCAGCTCGCCTCGTCCTCGGGTAGCGGCATGATGGTGGTGATGCGCTCGCCCTCTTCGAGCGGCAGCATGTTGATGAGGGCCTTGCCGCGCGCGTTGGGTGCCGCCAGCGGCAGGCGCCACACCTTCTCCTTGTAGACCTGGCCGCGCGAGGAGAAGAACAGCACCGGCGTGTGCGTGCTGGCGACGAAGAGGCGCGTGACGAAATCCTCGTCGCGCGTCTGCATGCCGCTGCGGCCCTTGCCGCCGCGCCGCTGGGCGCGATAGGTCGTCAGCGGCACGCGCTTGATGTAACCGGCGTGGCTGACAGTGACGACCATGTCCTCGCGCTGGATGAGATCCTCGTCCTCCACGTCCGCCGCCCAGTCGAGGATCTCGGTCCGACGCGGCGTGGCGAAGGCGTCGCGGATGGCGATCAGCTCGTCCTTCACGATGCCCATGATGCGCGCGCGCGAGCGCAGGATGTCGAGATAGTCGCTGATCTCGTCGGAGAGTTTGTTGAGCTCGTCGGCGATCTCGTCGCGGCCGAGAGCCGTGAGGCGCTGCAGGCGCAGGTCGAGGATGGCGCGCGCCTGCGTCTCGGACAGGCGATAGGTGCCGTCCTCCTGCACGCGGTGGCGCGGATCGTCGATGAGGGCGATGAGCGGCGCGACGTCGCCGGCCGGCCAGTCGCGCGCCATCAGCGCCTCGCGTGCCGAGTTCGGGTCCGGCGCCGTGCGGATGAGGTGGATGACCTCGTCGATGTTCGCCACGGCGATGGCGAGGCCGACCAGGACGTGGGCCCGGTCGCGGGCCTTGCCGAGCAGGAACTTGGTGCGCCGGGAGACCACCTCCTCGCGGAACTCCACGAAGGCGCAGATCATGTCGCGCAGCGTCATCAGCTCTGGCCGGCCGCCGTTCAGCGCCACCATGTTGGCGCCGAAGCTCGTCTGCATCGGCGTGTAGCGGTAGAGCTGGTTGAGGACGACCTCCGCCACCGCATCGCGCTTGAGCTCGATGACGATGCGCATGCCGTCGCGGTCGGATTCGTCGCGCAGGTCGGAGATGCCCTCGATGCGCTTCTCGCGCACCAGCTCGGCGATCTTCTCGATCAGCGCCGCCTTGTTCACCTGGTAGGGGATCTCGGTGACGATGATCGCCTCGCGATCCTTGCGCACCTCCTCCACCGTACTGCGGGCGCGCATGATAATGGAGCCGCGCCCGGTGGTGTAGGCGGAGCGAATGCCCGAGCGGCCGAGGATGGTCGCTGCGGTCGGGAAGTCCGGACCGGGCACGATCTCGATCAGCTCCTCGTCGCTGATCTCGGGCCGGTCGATGAAGGCGACGCAGGCTTCGACCACCTCGCCCAGGTTGTGCGGCGGGATGTTGGTGGCCATGCCGACGGCGATGCCGCCGGCGCCGTTGACGAGCAGGTTCGGGAAGCGCGCCGGCAGGACCGACGGCTCCTTCTCCGTGTTGTCGTAGTTGTCGTTGAAGTCGACGGTGTCCTTGTCGATGTCCTCGAGCAGGGGCATCGCCGCCTTGGCGAGCCGCGACTCGGTGTAGCGCATGGCCGCCGGCGGGTCGCCGTCCACCGAGCCGAAGTTGCCCTGTCCGTCGATGAGCGGCAGGCGCATGGAGAAGTCCTGCGCCATGCGCACGAGGGCGTCGTAGATCGCCTGGTCGCCGTGCGGGTGGTACTTACCGATCACGTCACCGACGATGCGGGCCGACTTGCGGTAGGGCTTGTCCGGCGTGTAGCCGTTCTCGTGCATCGAGAAGAGGATGCGCCGATGCACGGGCTTGAGGCCGTCCCGCACATCCGGCAGGGCGCGGCTCACGATCACGCTCATCGCGTAATCGAGGTAGCTGCGCTTCATCTCGTCGATGATGGAGACCGGCTTGATATCGCCTCCGGGCGGCGTGCGGTCGCTGCCGCCGTTCTGGATGTCGTCTTGATCCGCCAAGGTGCTCGTCCGCAGTGAATGTTCCGCCGGCGGGTGTCGCGGGCGGAATGAGTCTTACTCCGTCTAGCCCATCCGGCCCCAAAATGCCATAGCAGAAAGCTCCGCACGGCGCGTCCGATCCGCAATGAGAATCAGCCACTTAGTCACGATTTCGGATGTTTTTGCGGCGCGCCCGCCCCACCGATGCTGGCCATGAGGGCAAAGGAGCGCCGGGTGCCTTGCGCAAGCCACTGCAGCAACGGCACAATCGCCGTCGCACAGCGTCAGAACGCGGGGGCATCGTGCAGGAATTCATCTCGTCGGCGCTCGTTACGCTGCTCGTCACGCTCGACCCGCCGGGCCTAGCCCCGATCTTCCTAAGCCTCACGCGCGGCATGACGACGGCCGAGAGCCGGCGCGTCGCCGTGCGGGCCGCCTTCATCGCCTTCGGCATCATGGCCTTCTTCGGCCTCGGCGGAGACTATCTGCTGCGGGCGCTCGGCATCGGCCTGCCCGCCTTCCGCATCGCCGGCGGGCTCCTGCTGTTCTGGATCGCCTTCGAGATGGTGTTCGAGCTCAGGACCGCCCGCAAGGCAGCGACGGCGAACACCGCGATCACGGAGGATCACATCCGCAACGTCGCGGCCTTTCCGCTCGCCATCCCCCTGCTCGCCGGGCCCGGCGCCATCACGGCCACCATCCTCCTCGCCGGCCAGACGGACGGCGACCCGCTGCGGCTCGGCCTACTCCTCCTGATGATCGCCGCGGTGCTCGCGCTCTGCCTCGTCGTCTTCTACCTCGCCAACGGCATTTCGCGCCTTCTCGGCACCACGGGCAACATCGTGCTGACGCGGCTGCTCGGCGTCGTCCTCGCCGCTCTCGCGGTGCAGTTCGTCATCGACGGTGTCAGGGCGGTTGCCGGGGCCGGCTGACCGTCCCCGGAACAATTGCCGCCCAGCCCCCGTGTCCAACCGGACACAAGAGGATCGGGGGTGCATCATGGGGTCGCGGAGCCTGCTCTATCTCGTCGTCGGCGCGTTATGCGTCGTCGTCGCCGTTCTCGGGTACCGGCTCTACCAGGAAGAGCGCAAACCCGACGGCGTCGAGATCAGCATCGGCCAGGGTGGTGTGTCGATCGAGAAGAACTGAACGGGCTGACAACCGACATCACCCGAACAGCGGATCGCCCGAACAGCGGAGCGAGCGGAAGGTCCTGTCACCTCCGTCCGGTGGGTGTGCAATCGCTGGGGTGCTTCTGGCGGCCCGGGCCGCCGCCGTGCGGCCGTGTCGTCTGCCGCTGGCGCGACACCCCGTGCGGGCCGCGCCACGTGCGCGTCTGCACGAGGCGCTGGTAGACGTCAGGACGACCGCACCAGGGCGAGCCGCAGCAGCAGGAAGAGCACGAGCGCGTTGGCGAGGTGCCACAGGAAGTGGGTGCCGAGCGGCCAGGTAGCGCAGACGACCGAATCGACACTGCGGAAGGCGAGCGAGACGAGAAAGAGACCGCCGACCCCCAAAAGCGTGCAGCCGACCGCCGGCCTGCGCCCCCATGCCAACGCCCCGACCCCGATCAGCGCGGCCGCGGCCGGCAAATAGCCTGCCGAGCCGCCCAGCGGGTCGTAGCCGAGCCAGCTGACAGTCAGATCGCGCCACAGCCCTGGCACCGCCATCGAGAGCGCCTGGAACGCGGCCGTGACGGCGAGCGCCGCCCACAGCGGCAGGCCAAGGTAGCGCCGCATGGCGAGGAAGAAGTAGATGACGATGAACAGGGCTATCGGTAGCACGTCAGCGAGGGCTGCCCAGCGCGTCGCGACCGTGTGGAAGAGGAAGGAGCCGAGGCCCACGGCGAAGGTAAGCGCGATGAGGATGGCGACGAGCCAATCGCGCCGCGGGGCGCGCAGCCAGACGACGCCCGCCGCAAGCGCGGCAAGAATGAAGGCGCCGTTCGTCACGGCATTGACGGGCTCGGACCAGAAACCCGCATCGAGGCGCTCGCAATAGGCATCGATTGTCACGTGCCAGCCCGCCCGGTCCATCCCTTGTCTCCGGTTCCTGCGATTGCGGTGCCGCCCCTCCCGTGTCACATCTCCCTGACGATCAGGCAACACCCTTCGCCGGAGCCGACACGCCATGCGGATCGCCACCTGGAACGTCAATTCCGTCAAGCAGCGGCAGGAGCACCTGCTGCGATTCCTCAAGGAAGAGGCGCCCGATGTAGTCTGCCTGCAGGAACTGAAGTGCCAGGACGATGCCTTTCCGCGGCTCGAGCTCGACGGCACCGGCTACAACATCGCCGTGCGCGGGCAGAAGAGCTTCAATGGCGTCGCCATCCTCTCCAAGCGGCCGATGGAGGACATCCAGCTGCGCCTGCCCGGCGACGACAGCGACGAGCAGGCGCGCTTCATCGAGGCGCTGGTGCCGGGGGACAAGGGCGTGGTCCGCATCGCCTGCATCTACCTGCCGAACGGCAACCCCGCGCCTTCGGAGAAGTACAGCTACAAGCTCGCCTGGATGGACAGGCTCCATGCCCATACGCGGGCCCGTCTGCGCGAGGAAGAGCCTTTCGTGATCGCAGGCGACTTCAATGTCATCCCCGAACCGAAGGACGCTGCCCGGCCGGAGCAGTGGGTGAACGATGCGCTCTTCCTGCCGCCGACGCGGGAGAAGTTCCGCAGCCTCCTTCACCTCGGCCTGTGCGATGCCCTGCGCGCCACCACCGATGCCGACGGCATCTACACCTTCTGGGACTATCAGGCCGGCGCCTGGCAGAAGAACAACGGCATCCGCATCGACCACATGCTCCTGTCGCCGCAGGCGGCTGACCGACTGCGCAGCGTCACTGTGGTCAGGCACACGCGCGGCTGGGACAAGCCGTCCGACCACGTGCCCCTCATGGCCGAACTCGACGTGTGAGCGCCGGCCTCAGTTTCTGCTGCTCGCCCCCGTCGGGTCGCCGCTCTGACCGCCGCTCCCCGAATTGCTGTTGCTGCCGCTGCCCCCTCCGCCTCCGCGATTGCCGCCCGACGAGGAGCCGTCGCCGTCTGAACCCGGGGAACCGGGCCCGTTGCGGTCAAAAAGCCAGTAGGGCCGATGTTGCTGCACCGGCACCTGCTCCACCTGGCGGCAGAGCGCGCGGTTGCTGCTTTGCACGCAGGCCTGGTAGAAGTCGAAGGTGTTCGCCGTGCCGGGCGCCGGCCCCGACAGGCCGGTGCGGGTAACGACGACCACGTCGCCGGGCTGCACCACGTCGACACACCGGCCGGCAAGGGTGCAGACCACAATCCTCCCCTCCTGCAGCACCACCGTGACGCGCGCTGCCTCCACGAGCATATCGAAGACGGTGCCGCGCACGCCGATCGTCGCCACCGGCGTGCGGATCTGATAGGCGCGCGAGGGCGAAGCCCCGCTCACCCAGCGGAAGGCGCCGCGCGTGGCGCGGATGACGGCCTGGGCGGCCGTCCCGTCCGGATTGAAGACAAAGCGGTCGAGCGTGACGGATGCATTGGCCCCCATCATCAGATGGGTGTCGTCGAGAAAGACGAGGCGCGCTGCACTGTCCCGGCCCGTGCGGATGACCTCGTCGGCGAACACGTCCGAACCGACGGAAACCGTCCGCACACGCCCCTTGAGATTGCCCGACACCTGGCGTTCCGCGACCACGGCGTCGCCGATGTCCGTCTGAGCCGCCGAAGGTCCGGTCGATGCTGCGAGAATGCAGCCAGCCAGTGCGGCCAGCGTCGCGAACAAGCTCCTTGCCATCGCTCGCCCCTCTTGCCCTGCACCAAATTATAACCCGTAACCTGCCCGATGCACGAGTGATTGCCTTGGGCGCCGGGGCGATTGCAACATTCTGCCTGCAGAGGGAGGCGTTCCATGCGGGAAAGCGGCGCGACGCCGGCGACATCGATGCCTGCCGGGGGAAGCACGCGCCGCGGCCTGCGGCCCGGCGGCTGGGCCGCCGTGCTCGTGCCCGCCGCCGTCATGGCCGTCCTCATCCTGTGGTCCCCGATGCCAGTGCGGGCGGTGCGCGACATCATCTTCGACAGCTACCAGCGGCTGTCACCCCGCCCCTACGATCCGGCCCTGCCGGTGCGTATCGTCGACATCGACGACGAGAGCCTTGCGCGGCTCGGCCAGTGGCCGTGGCCGCGGGCCCGCCTCGCGGCCATCGTCGACCGGCTGCGGGAGGCCGGGGCCGCCGCGGTGGCCTTCGATATTCTCCTGTCCGAACCGGAGCGGCAGGACGCGGCCAGCGACGAGCGGCTGGCGCAGGCCGCGGCCTCCGTCCCCGTCGTCATGAGCCTCACGCTGACGAACGCGGCAGGCGGGACGCTCCCTGCTCCGAAGGCAGGCTTCGCCACCGCCGGCGACGATCCGCGAGCCTTCGTGCCGCGCTTTGCCGGTGTCATCCCCTCCCTGCCCCTTTTCACGGAGCCCGCGGCAGGCATCGGCGCGCTCAACTGGGTGCCGGACCGCGACCTCGTGGTGCGGCGCGTGCCGACCCTGCTGGTACTCGGCGATGCCATGGTGCCGGGCCTGGCGAGCGAGGCACTGCGCGTGGCGCAGGGGGCCTCGACCATCCTCGTGCGTGCCTCGAATGCGAGCGGCGAGACCGCCTTCGGCCGGCAAACGGGGGTCGCGGCCGTGCGCATCGGGGCCGCCACCATCGCCACCGAAGGCGATGGCGCCGTGCGCATCCACTACGCGGGCACGCAGCCTGGGCGCCGCATCGCTGCCTGGCGCCTGCTCGAAGGCACGGCCGACACCTCCGCCCTCTCCGGCGCCATCGTTCTCCTCGGCACGAGCGCGGCAACCCTTGCCGACGTGCGCGCGACGCCGCTCGAGGCAGCGGTGCCGGGTGTCGACATCCACGCCGAATTTCTGGAGCATGTGCTGTCGGGCGCCCGCCTCGTGCGGCCGGATTATGCCCCCGGGCTCGAAGTGGTGGCGCTGCTCGTCCTTGCAGCACTGGCGGCACCCCTTGCCCTCCGGCTGCGCCCCCTTTTCAGCGCCCTCGGCCTCATCGTCCTCGCCGCCGCCGCCGTCGCGGGGAGCTGGCTCGCCTTCACGCATGGGGCGCTGCTCGTCGACCCCGTCTGGCCGCTCGTCGGCACGGTAGCCTCCTTCGCCAGCGCCATCGCCATCGCCCTGCGGCGCACGGAGGCGGAGCGACGGTGGATCCGCGACGCCTTCGCGCGCTACCTGTCGCCCGAGGTGGTGTCGGCGCTGGCGCGCGAGCCTCAACGCCTGGCGCTCGGTGGCGAGATCCGCCCCCTCACCGTGCTCTTTGCCGATATTCGCGGCTTCACCAGCCGCGCCGAGCGGCTCGATGCGCGCGAGGTCGTCACCTTCCTCAATACCGTGCATACGCCGCTCGCGGACGAGGTGATGCGCCACGGCGGCACCATCGACAAATTCCTGGGCGATGGCCTCATGGCGTTCTGGAACGCGCCGCTCGACGTGCCCGAGCATGTGGCGAAGGCGCTCGAGGCGGCGCTCGCGATGCAGGAGGCCATCGCCCGCCTCGCCCCGTCCCTTGCCATGGAGGGACTGCCGCCGCTCGCCATCGGCATCGGCATCCACACCGGGCCGGCCTGCGTGGGCAATCTCGGCTCGCGGCACCGCTTCGATTATTCCGCCGTCGGCGATACCGTGAATGCCGCAGCGCGCATCGAGCAGACCAGCAAGACCTACGGGGAGCCCATCCTCGTCTCGGGAGAAGTCGTTGCCGCAGCGCCGGCCTTCGCCTTCCTCCTCGTCGACGAGGTGCGCCTGCGCGGCCGCGGCGGGGCGACGCGCCTCTATGCCCTGGTATCGGGACCGGAGGGGCCGGATGCGGATTTCGAGGATTTTCGCCGGCGGCACGACGCTGCCGTCGAGGCCGCAATCGCCGGCCGGCCAACGGCGCTGGCACAGCTTGAAGAGCTATCGCGCAGTGCGCACGGCGTGCGCCACGCGCGGCTCTATGCCTATCACCGGGCCCGGCTCGCCGAACGACAGCCGGTGCCGGAAGTTTGAATCGTCAGAGTCGCTTAGCGGTTCTTGCTCAGGTACTGCTGCATGTATGCCAGCGCCGCCTGCCGGTCGCTCTCGCTCGCGGCGGCAAAGGCCTTGTCGTGCAGCTCGATGATCCAAGCGTCCTTCTCCGGATCGGCCGCCTCGCGCGCCAGGGTCAGCCACATCAGACCGCGGGCGCCCTGGCGCGGCACGCCGTCACCGAGGATGAGGAGATTGCCGAGCAGCGCCTGGGCGGCGTGATGCCCCTTTTCCGCCGACAGGTGCAGCCAGCGCGCCGCCTGGCGGCTGTCCTTCTCCACGCCTATGCCCTCGAGATAAAGGCGCGCGAGGCCATACTGGGCGTCGGGGTCGCCGTAATAGGAGGCCGCGTAGTAGAACATGTCCACGGCGCGGTTGACGTCGCGCTTGACGTAGCTGCCGGCAATGCCCTCAAGGAAATAGCCGCCGAGCGCGACAAAGGCGCTGGAAACGAAGCGCGCATTCGCCGACGTCGGGCTTTCGTCCGCGTACTGGTCGGCAATCTTGGAGAAATACTCGAATGCCTTGAGGTCGTCGTGCATGACGCCGTCGCCCTCGGCATACATCCGGCCAAGCTTCCACAACGCCATGGTGTGGCCCTGCGTCGCCGCATATTCGAGGGCGCGCACCGCTCCCACCTTGTCTCCGGCGTTGTAGTCGCGGATGCCGATCTTGAAGGCATCGCGCACCGACTTGAAGGGCTCGGTTGGCGACGTTGCGATTACCGGTGAAGCGGCCGGGCGCGGGCCGTCGAGCGCCAAGGCCGTCGGCACGGCGGCGGCGAAGATGAGGGCACCGAGCCCCCGCGCAAATACTCTACTGGTCAGCATAGCAGTGCTTTTCTTCAAAAGCGCCGGGATGGGTCACGGCGCCGCCGCGCGCCGGCCCGACCGTCTGCGCATATTTCCAGAGTGCCCCCGAGCCATAGTCCGTCTCGCGCGGTGTCCAGACGGCGCGCCGACGCGCCATCTCGGCCTCCGACAACCGCACATCCAGCCTTCCGGCCACGGCATCGATCTCGATGATGTCACCGTCGCGCAGGAGGGCGATCGGCCCTCCCACGGCTGCCTCCGGCCCCACGTGGCCGATGCACAGGCCCCGCGTCGCGCCGGAAAAACGCCCGTCCGTGATGAGCGCCACCTTGTCGCCCATGCCCTGCCCGTAGAGGGCGGCCGTGGTGGCCAGCATCTCGCGCATGCCCGGCCCGCCCCGCGGACCCTCGTAGCGGATGACGAGCACGTCGCCCTCTTCATAGGCGCGGTTTCTCACCGCCTCGAAGCAGGCTTCCTCGCTGTCGAAGCAGCGGGCGGGCCCCGCGAAGACAAGGCTGTCCTCGTCCATGCCCGCCACCTTCACAATAGCCCCGTCGGGCGCCAGGCTGCCGCGAAGGCCCACGACGCCGCCCGTCGGCGACAGCGGATCGTCGGCGGGACGCACCACGTCCTGCTCGTCGTTCCAGCGCACGGAGGCGAGGTTCTCCGCGATCGTGCGGCCCGTCACGGTCATGCAGTCGCCGTGGAGGAAGCCGTGATCGAGCAGAGTCTTCATCAGGAACGGAACACCGCCGGCCTCGAACAGGTCCTTGGCGACATAGCGTCCGCCGGGCTTGAGGTCCGCGATATAGGGCGTGCGGCGGAAAATCTCCGCCACATCGAAGAGATCGAACTTGATCCCCGCCTCGTGGGCGATGGCGGGCAGGTGCAGCGCCGCGTTGGTGGAACCGCCCGAGGCGGCGACGACAGTCGCCGCATTCTCCAGCGCCTCGCGAGTGACGATGTCCCGCGGGCGGATCTGCCGGGCGACGAGCTCCATCACCATCTCGCCAGCCGTCATGCAGAAGCGGTCACGGATCTCGTAGGGCGCCGGGGCGCCGGAGGAATAGGGCAGCGCGAGGCCGATGGCCTCAGCCACGGTCGCCATGGTGTTGGCCGTGAACTGGGCGCCACAGGCGCCGGCAGAAGGACAGGCCACCTGCTCCAGCTCGGCAAGGTCCTCGTCCGACATGTCGCCGACCGAATGGCGCCCGACGGCCTCGAACACGTCCTGCACGGTCACCGGCTTGCCGCGGAAATTGCCAGGCAGGATGGAGCCGCCGTAGATGAAGATGGACGGCACGTTGAGGCGCACCATGGCCATCATCATGCCCGGCAGCGACTTGTCGCAGCCGGCGATGCCGACGAGCGCATCATAACAGTGGCCGCGCATGGTGAGCTCGACCGAGTCCGCAATGACCTCGCGCGAGACGAGCGAGGATTTCATGCCCTGGTGGCCCATGGCGATGCCGTCGGTGACGGTGATGGTGCAGAACTCGCGCGGGGTGCCGCCAGCGGCCGCCACGCCCTTCTTTACCGCCTGGGCCTGGCGCATCAGAGCGATGTTGCAGGGGGCGGCCTCGTTCCAGCAGCTGGCGACGCCGACGAAGGGCTGGTGGATCTGCCGCTCCGTGAGGCCCATGGCGTAGTAGTAGGAACGGTGGGGCGCACGCGCCGGCCCTTCCGTCACGTGACGGCTGGGCAGCTTCGCCTTGTCGAAGACGCGCGCGTCCATCTGCCAACGCAATCCCTGTTCGCCGGCCTCTCGCGGAGGCAATTCTTTCCCAGAAGCCTGCGGCGATGCCAAGAGGCACGCACGAGCCCGCCACTCCCGGCAATCGCTTGCCGGACGTTTGGACCCTTCAGCCAAACCGCAGCACTTTCAAGGATTTGCTGTGAGGCAAGAGGTGCGACTCGTTTATGGCGGCTTCGCGGCAGGCGCAGCGAGCAGGCCGCGACGATCAATGATCGTCGCGGCCTGTTGCACTGATGTCACATAAAATTGAGAGAAAATTAACCTTGTGCGCTATGCAGCGCCCGCGAGACGGGCGAGCGCCTCCCGGATCTTGGCCTGGCGTAGGAGCGCGGCCTCGCGGCGCTCCTTCTGCTCCTCCACGACCTCCTCGGGCGCGCGGGCGATGAAGTCCGCATTGCCCAGCTTGGCGTCGATGCGGGCGATATCGGCATCGAGCTTGCCGACCTCCTTCTCGAGGCGCACGCGCTCCGCCGCGAGGTCGACGAGGCCGGCGAGCGGCAGGGCCGCCACCTCGCCGCGGACGACGAGCTGGATGCTGCCCGCAGGCACCGTCTCGGCGTAGCTGATCTCGCCCAGGCGCGCGAGGCGCCGCAGCACCTCCTCCCAGCGCGCCACGCGTGCGCAGGTCTCGTCCGACGCCCCGACGAAGACGAGCGGCACCTGCGCTCCGGCCGGCACGTTGGTTTCCGAGCGGGCCGAGCGGATATCGGACACGAGGTCGATGATCCAGCCGATCTCGGCCTCCGCCTCGGCATCGCCGGCGGCATTGCCCGCCGGCCACGGCGCAAGCGCCAGTATCGTCTCGCGCGCCGGCCCCTCCGCGCCCTTGATGGCCCACAGCTCCTCGGTGAGGAAGGGCATGAAGGGGTGCAGCAGCTTGCAGATCTCATCGAGGACGAAGGCGATCGTCGCCCGCGTCTCGTCCTTGGCCGGCCCGTCCTCGCCCTGCAGCACCGGCTTGGCGAGTTCGAGATACCAGTCACAGAAGAGATTCCAGACGAAGCGATAGACCGCGCCCGCCGCCTCGTTGAACTTGAAGGCCTCGAGCGCGGCGGTGACGGCGGCGGCGGCGGCGCCACACTCGCCGAGGATCCAGCGGTTGAGGGTCAGGGTCGCCTTCTCGGGTGCAAAACCTGCCTGGCGGACGCAGCCGTTCAGCTCCGCAAAGCGCGCAGCGTTCCAGATCTTCGTCGCAAAATTGCGATATCCTTCAACGCGTTGCGTCGAAAGCTTGATGTCGCGCCCCTGCGCCGCCATGGCGGCGAGGGTGAAGCGCAGGGCATCGGCGCCGTACTTCTCGATGAGATCGAGCGGATCGATGACGTTGCCCTTGGACTTCGACATCTTCGCGCCCTTCTCGTCGCGGACGAGCGCGTGGATGTAGACGTTGCGGAAGGGCACGTCTTTCATGAAGTGGATGCCCATCATCATCATCCGGGCGACCCAGAAGAAGATGATGTCGAAGCCCGTGACGAGCGTGCTCGTCGGATAATAGCGCTCGAGCTCCGCCGTCTTCTCCGGCCAGCCGAGCGTCGAGAACGGCCACAGTGCGGAGGAGAACCACGTGTCGAGCACGTCCTCGTCGCGCGTCAGCGCCACCTCGTGGCCGTAGTGGCGGGCGGCGGCCGCCTTCGCCTCGTCCTCGCTGGTCGCCACGAAGATCTGGCCGTCAGGCCCATACCACGCCGGGATCTGGTGCCCCCACCAGAGCTGGCGCGAGATGCACCACGGCTCGATGTTCTCGAGCCACTGGAAGTAGGTCTTCTCCCAGGTCTCGGGCACGAAGCGCGTCTTGCCCTCGCGCACGGCGGCGAGCGCCTTCTCGGCGAGCGGCTTGACGTTAAGGTACCACTGGTCGGTCAGCCACGGCTCGATGACGACGCCCGAGCGGTCGCCGTGCGGCACCATGTGCGTGTGCGGCTCGACCTTCTCGAGCAGCCCCCGCTCTTCGAGCATGGCGACGATGCGCTTGCGCGCCTCGAAACGGTCGAGCCCGTGCAGTGCGAGCACACAATCGAGATCGGCGCCTGCCTCGGCCCCCTCCAGGAAGGCCTCGTTGTCGCGCACGGTGATCTCCGCCGCCGGGCCGAGGACGTTGATGAGCCGCAGGCCGTGGCGCTTGCCGACGTCGAAGTCGTTGAAATCGTGCGCCGGCGTGATCTTAACCGCGCCGGTGCCCTTCTCCGGGTCGGAATAGGCGTCAGCCACGATGGGGATGCGCCGCCCGACGAGCGGCAGCACGACGTTGCGGCCGATGAGATCGCGATAGCGCTCATCCTCGGGATGCACGGCGACGGCCGTGTCGCCCAGCATCGTCTCCGGCCGGGTGGTGGCGACCGTGATGAAGCGCCCCGGCTCGCCCTCGATGGGGTAGCGGATGTGCCAGAGGTTGCCCTTGACCTCGATCTGCTGCACCTCGAGGTCGGAGATCGCCGTGAGGAAGCGCGGATCCCAGTTGACGAGGCGCTTGTCCTTGTAGATCAGCCCCTCGTTGTAGAGCGACACGAAGACCTTGACGACGGCCTGGGACAGGCCCTCGTCCATGGTGAAGCGCTCGCGCGACCAGTCGCAGGAGGCGCCGAGGCGCTTGAGCTGGTTGATGATGGTGCCGCCGGACTGCTCCTTCCACGCCCAGACGCGCTCGACGAAGCGCTCACGCCCGAGCTCGCGGCGGGACGGCTCCTTCCGCTCGGCGAGCTGGCGCTCGACGACCATCTGCGTGGCAATGCCGGCATGGTCCGTGCCCGGCTGCCACAGCACATCCTTGCCGCGCATGCGCTCGAACCGGCACAGCACGTCCTGCAACGTGTTGTTGAGTGCATGGCCCATGTGCAGCGAGCCGGTGACGTTGGGAGGGGGAATGACGATGCAGTAGGGCGGCGCGCCGGCGCGGTCGGCACGGCCGGCGCGAAACGCCTCTTCCCTCTCCCACATGGCGGAAATCCGCGCCTCGACAGCGCTCGGCTCGAAGGTCTTGTCCATCACCCAAACCATTTGCGCGCGCCGGCGGGTGCCGGCGCCGGGAACCGACTGGTAGAAAGCGAAGCGGAGGGCATAAGTCAATCACAGACCGGCCGGAGGGGCCGGTCGGCTCCGCCGGCGGGGAAAGTTTCAGCGCCGGCCGCCGCGTGCCACGCGCTCGATTTCCTGGCGCACGAGCCGCTCGACCAGGGCCGGCAGGTTGTCGTCGAGCCACGCCTTGAGCATGGGGCGCAGCATGTCGCGCACGAGATCCTCCAGCGTGCGCGATCCCTGGCTGCCGCCGACTGTCGCCGTCAGGGCCTCGAAGGACGAGGCGACGCTGGCCCCTGCCTGGGGAGAAAGCAGCTCGTCCCGCGGCTCGCGGGGGACGGACGCAGGCTCAGGCTGGCGCGGCGGCAGCCCTGCCGAGAGCGAGGCGACGAGCGAGGGCATGACCTGCTCGGCTAGGCTGCGCTCGACTGCGGTGCGCGAAGTCCCCGCCTGGTCCACCACGGCCGGCGCGGCGTCGTTTACCACCGGGGCGGCAGACGGCGGCGCCGGACGCTGGGCCGGGCGCGCCTGCTGCGCCACGACCGGCCGACGCGGCGGCTCCGGCAGGAAGGGTTCGTCGCGACGCGCCCTCTCCTGCGCGGCAATATCACGGCGCGCGATCTCGGGACGGACGCCATCGGGCTGGCCGGTATCCGGACGGGGTGTGCGCTCATCCGTCGGAGCGGGCCGGGGCGTCGGCGAAGCCGAAGCCTGATCCTCGGTGATGATGCGCCGGATGGACGCCAGAATCTCATCCATCGTCGGCTCGGGCGTCTTCGCAGGGTCCTGCAGCTTGGGGCTCGCCGAATTCATGCGTCGCACCGATCAATTGCGGACGCGAGAATCACGTCCGTCGCCTCTGCCGAGTATTTCATGCGGAAAGGGCGAGGCAAGCGCCCCGCCCCGAAGACCACAGGATTTAGCGGCATCCGAGCCGCAAAATACAACCGCTGCTACTTGCCGCTCGGCGTGTCGAGGCCGATCCACTTGTCCTTGACCTGCTCGAAGTGGATCTTCGGGTCATAGGTCGCGACCTTGAGGCCGAGCGTCGGCGCCGTCAGGCGGCCGATGGCCGACAGCACACCGTAGGAGGCGACGATGCGGTCACGCTGGGCCGTGACCAGCTCCACGCGCGAGTTGAGCAGCGCCTGCTGGGCGTTGAGGACGTCGAGGGTCGTCCGCTGCCCCACCTTGGCCTCTTCGCGGACGCCTTCGAGCGCGACCTGGTTGGCCTCGACCTGCGCCTGCGCGGCCGTGATCTGCTGCTTGGCCGCCTCGAGCTGCGACCAGGTGGCGATGATCTGCTGGCGCACCTGATCACGGATGAGGTCGACCTGGATGCGGGCCTGGCCAGCCGCCTCTTTCGCCTGGCGGGTCTGCGCATAGACCACGCCCCCCTCGTAGATCGGCACGTTGAGCGTGCCGATGATCGAGGCGTTCGTGCGCCTGTCGCCCGAAATGGTCTGATCCCACGTCTGCGACACGCCGGCAGACACACGGAAATCCGGCAGGAGCTGTGCCTCGGTAGCCTTCACCTGCAGCTCCGCCGTGTCGACGCTGTGCTGGGCGGCGGCGATGGCCGGATGGTGCCGCAGACCGATGGCGATCGCCTGCTCGAGTGTCTTGGGCAGATACTTTTCGGCCGAGATGCCGGGCCCGAGCTGCTTGGGCTCGACGCCGATCACCTGACGATAGGTCGCGATGCTGGCCCGGAGGTTGGCCCGCGCCACGCTCTGCTGGGCGCGGCCGGCGGCGAGCGCAGCCTCGGCCTGGGCGACGTCCGTGCGCGTTACCTCGCCGACATCGAAACGGTCCTTCGTCTGGCGCAGCTGCTCCTGCAGCACCTCGACGTTGTTGGTCTGCAGGTTGTAGACGGCCGTGTCGCGCAGGACGTTCATATAGGCGATGACGCCTTCGAGCAGCACGCTCTGCTCGGTGTTGCGGAGCGTCTCGCGGGCGCCGAGGACCTGCGATTCGGAGGCGCGCACGTTATTCAGCGTGCGGCCACTGTCAAAGATCATCTGCTGGATCTCGATGCCGACGGAGCGGCGAAAGAGATCATCGCTGGAGCGGCCGAGGTTGGGCGTGCGCGAGTTGAGCGCGATGGCGCCGATGGTGCCCTGCGCCGTGATCGTGGGGCGCCACCCGCCCTTGGCGCGCGGCACGTTCTCGTCCGTGATGCGCACCTGCGCGCGCTGGACGTTCAGCGACGGATTGTTCTCGTATGCCTTCGCCAGCGCTCCGGTCAGCGTCTCGGCGCGCGCCACGGCGCAGGACGCAAGGAGAGTACCGGACAGTGCCGCAAGCTTCAGCCACTTCGCCCCGGTGGTCTTCGAATGTCGAATCACGGCCACCTTCCCGTCATGTCGAGGCCTGAATAGCGCCTCAGGATCCCTTGTCGAACGTGCCGGCCCCTATAACGCTTGGCGAGAGCATACAGCCCGCGCCCGGCAGCGAGAACTGCTGACGCAGATGCTTTCGGCAACTTTTCCGGTTGTGCCGCAAAAAAGTGACACACCGAAAGGGCCAGGTCGATCAGAACTGGAACGCAGGCTGACGCCGCAGCCCCTCGACCACCGGAGCGGCCGCATCGAAGAGCCGCCGGCACCCGACGGCCTCCCCCGCGCGCTGGAACAGCACCACCTTGCTCGCCCCCTCGGAGGCGTCGATGGCAACCAGCCGGCCCTCGCGGGAGAGCTGGGCGAGAAGCGCATCGGGAACGGTCTCGTAGGCGCCGTTCAGGATAATGAGGTCATAGGGCGCATCGGCCGCATACCCCTGGGCGACGGGCCCGACCTTCACGGACACGTCGCAGCCGAGATCAGCCAGGACAGCCTTCGCGCGCTCGGCCAGATCCGAATCGCTCTCGACCATCGTGACCTTGCCGCCGAGGCGCTCGAGGACGGCGCTCGAATAACCGGTGCCGCCGGCCACATCGAGAATGCGGCTGCCGGGGGTGACAGCAAGCGCCTGGATCATGCGGGCAAGCACCATGGGCGCCAGCATCACGCGGGCCGTGCCATCCGCGAAACGTGCCAGCGTGATGGTGCGGTCGGAATAGGCAACGGCTTCCTGGCCCGCGGGAACGAAACGCTCGCGCGGCACCTCTTCGAGGACGCTCAGCAGCGCATGGTCCACCACATCGAAGGTCCGGACCTGGCAGTCCACCATGGTGCGGCGGGCTTGGGCGAAATCGAGCATCGAGGAGGACCTTTCACATCGCTGCCGGCAGGACGCTCCGGGCAGCGATCCCGCTGGCATCGGGCCGGCGGGTTCGATCCCGAAAGCGGTATCGCCGGATGTGGAGGCCTCGCCCGGAATCGAACCGGGGTGCAAGGATTTGCAGTCCTCTGCGTAACCACTCCGCCACGAGGCCTCGCCGCGGGTTCATATCAAAGGCGCGCCCCTTTTCGCAACATCCCTTTTGGCGCGTCACGGCGCCGCCATCCACAGGCGGGGGATGAGTGCGAAAAGGGGTTGCAGGCCAGCCGCGCATGTTATAGTCACCCCGCCGTGATCCCCGATAGCTCAGTTGGTAGAGCGTTCGACTGTTAATCGAATGGTCGCAGGTTCGAGTCCTGCTCGGGGAGCCACCCTCTTCCTCCCCAAGTTCCGCATCTCCTGACGCCGCCGGAAGCGTGCTGCGTGCGCGCTTGCATTGCGACCGCCCGGGCAAGAGCCGCCCGGCACTGTGGTTGCGCCGTCTTTCCGTCGTTCGGCTCGACAGACGCGCCCCCGAGGATCAACTGGGGGAATCGCCGCCGGTGCCCGTGACAACCATCAGCGTCTCGTCTGCGATCACCTGCTCCTCGTCCGTGGGGATGACGAGGACGGCGACGCGGCTGTCCCCCGTACTGATGCGCGGCGCGTTGGCGGCATTCGCCTGCGCATCGAGGGCGACGCCGAGCCAGCCCAGCCGCGCGCAGACTCCGGCGCGGATACGCGGCTGATTCTCGCCAACACCGGCCGTGAAGACGATTCCGTCGATCCCGCCGAGAGTCACGGCGAGTCGCCCGATCTCGCCGGCGATGCGGAAGCAGAAGAGCTCGATGGCCTCCCTCGCCCTCTCGTCGTCACTTTCGAGGAGCACGCGGCTGTCCGCACTGATGCCTGAGACGCCGAGCAGGCCCGAGCGGTGGTAGAGCAGGTCCTCCACGGCGCCGAGGGGCAGCCCCTTCTGCCCCATGAGGTGCAGGAGGACGCCGGGGTCGAGCGCCCCGCAGCGAGTCGCCATGGGAATGCCGTCGAGGGTCGAGAAGCCCATGCTGGTGTCGCGACTCACGCCGCTCTCGAGCGCGCACAGGCTGGCGCCGCTGCCCAGATGGGCGACGACCACCTTGCCGGCCGCCGTCTGCGGCGCGCGGCGCGCCAGTTCGCCGGCGATGAACTTGTAGGACAGGCCATGGAAGCCGTAGCGCCTGATTCCCTCGTCGTGCAATGCCCGCGGCAGGGCGAAGCGGCGTACCACGTCGGCCTGGCTCTGGTGGAAGGCCGTGTCGAAGCTGGCGCAGAGTGGCAGATCAGGCCGCAGATGCCTCAGCCCACGGATGATGCGCAGGCTCTGCGGCTGGTGGAGCGGTGCCAAAAGGGTCAGCTCGTCGAGCTTGCCGACGACTTCGTCGTCGATCAGCACAGGCCCGGTGAAGACCCCTCCCCCGTGCACCACGCGAATACCCGCGGCCCCAACGCGATCGAGATTCACATGCTCGCCGACGAGGCCGAAGGTTTCGCCCAGCAGTCCCCGCACGTCCTCGGCAGGAGCCGAAAGAGCCGTTTCGAATCGCTGTGGCCCCTCGTCGAGCCGGAACACCGGCGGCTCATGGCGCAGGTCGATGACGCCGCGGGCGATGCGCCGGGCCTTGCCATCGCCGGTCTCGAACAGGCCGATCTTGATCGTCGAGGAACCGGCGTTGAAGGTGACGAGAAGATCGCCTGTCATGGGCCCTTGCCCTCCAGAGGACGCGGTTCGGCGGCGAGCCGCGCCAGCGCCGCCGAGGCGATGCGCGCCGACAGCGGGTCGGCGCGGCTCGTCAGGACGATGGGCACGCGCGCGCCGAGGACCAGCCCGGCCGCCGTCGCTCCCGCGAAATAGATGAGCTGCTTGGCCAGCATGTTGCCGGCCTCAAGGTCCGGCACCAGCAGGATGTCGGCCCGGCCGGCGACCGGCGAGACGATGCCTTTGGTGCGCGCGGCATCCGTGCTGATGGCGTTGTCGAAGGCGAGCGGCCCATCGACGCGCGCTCCCGTGATCTGGCCGCGCGCGGCCATCACCGTGAGGGCCGCCGCGTCCAGCGTCGCCGGCATCTTGGGATTGACCGTCTCCACGGCGGCGAGCACCGCCACCAGCGGCTCCTCCATGCCGAGGACGTGCAGCAGGTCTATGGCGTTCTGGCAGATGTCGCGCTTGTGGTCGAGCGTCGGCCGGATGTTGACCGCCGCGTCGGTGACGATGAGCGGCTTGTCGTAGGCCGGCACGTCCATGGCGTAGACGTGACTGATGCGACGCTCGGTCCTGAGGCCTGAGGACGGGGCCACCACCGCGCCGAGCAGCTCATCCGTGTGCAGGCTGCCCTTGACGAGAACAGAGACCTTGCCGGCAACGGCGAGCTCGACCGCCCGCTCCGCCGCGGCGTGGCTGTGCGGCACGGGCTCGATCGCGATACCGTCCAGCGACACCTGCGCCGCCTCGGCCGCGGCGCGGATCTTCGCCTCGGGCCCGACAAGGAGCGGATCCAGCAGCCCCTCATCCCGCACTTCCACGGCCGCCTTGATGGCGGCGGCCGAGCAGGGATGCACGATGGCCGCGCGCAGCGGCGAGGCCTGGCGCGCCCTGGCCACGAAGGCCTCATAGCGGTCATGCCGGCGCAGCGAGATGTCGGGCAGGCGCTTGCGCGGCCATTCGATACGCCGGTCCGGCGCGATCACCGTGGCGACGCCGCTCAGCACCTCCTCGCCCCGCTGGTTGGTGCAGGTAGTGTCGAGCAGGACGACGCGTTTCTCGGGGCGCTTCTCCCGCACGTTCACGCGCACCGTGATGGTGTCGCCTGGCGCGACAGGCTTCAGGAACTTCAGCTCCTGCCCGAGATAGATGGTGCCGGGGCCCGGCAGCTCCGTGCCGATCGCGGCAGAGACCAGCGCCGCCGTCCACATGCCATGCGCGACAACGTGGCCGAACATGTCGGTTGCCGCGAAGGCCGCGTCGAGATGGGCCGGGTTCACGTCGCCGGAGACGGCCGCGAACAGTTCGATGTCGTCGCGACCGACGACTCGCACCAGCGAGGCGCTGTCGCCCGGGCTGAGCTCGTCGAAGGTGCGGTTGCGGAGAAAGTCGCTCATGCCGCATCACCTCTGGAAAACGTAGGTCCCCGGCGCATCGGCCAGGGGCGGATAGCCCTTGCGCGGCGCGCCCATCGCCGGCGGCGGGACGCGCTCGGGCGTCGACTGCCCGGCGAGCCAGGCGGCCCATTCGGTCCACCAGGAGCCCTCCTTCACCGTCGCCGCCGCCAGCCATTCGTCCGGGCTCAGGTAGAGGTCGGACGCACGCTTGAAGCCCGTGCGGAAATGGCGGCCGGCGCGGCCGGGCTCGCTGACGATTCCGACATTGTGCCCCCCACTCGCCAGCACAAAGGTGATGTCGGTGTCACAGAGCTGGTGCACCTTGTAGACCGAGCGCCAAGGCGCCACGTGATCCCGCTCCGTGCCGACGACGAACATGGGCACGCGGATGTTCTGCAGGGCAGCCGGCCGCCCCTCGATCATGAAGCGCCCGCTCGCCAGTTCGTTGTCGATGTAGAGGCGCTGCAGATATTCGGCGTGCATGCGGTAGGGCATGCGGGTCGAGTCGGCGTTCCAGGCCATGATGTCGAACATGGGTGTACGCTCGCCCATCAGGTACTCGCGCACGTGCCGCGACCAGATGAGGTCGATGGAGCGCAGGAGCTGGAAGGCACCCGACATCTGGTCGGCGGAGAGATAGCCCCTGTTCCACATCATGCTTTCGAGGAAGTGCATCTGGCTGTGGTCGATGAACAGCGCCAGCTCACCCGGCTCGGTGAAGTCCGTCTGCGCGGCAAGGAGCGTCATCGAGGCCAGACGACCGTCACCGGCATGGGCCATGGCCGCCGCCGCAATCGACAGGAGCGTGCCGCCGAGGCAGTAGCCGACCGCATGGACCTTCCGGCCGGGGACGATGGCGCCGATCGCGTCGAGCGCCGCCATCACCCCCATGCGCCGGTAGTCGTCCATCGACAGGTCGCGGTCCGAGGCATCGGGATTGCGCCATGAGATGCAGAAGACCGTGTGGCCCTGCCCCACGAGGTAGCGCACCAGCGAATTCTGCGGCGACAGGTCGAGGATGTAGTACTTCATGATCCACGCCGGCACGATCAGCACCGGCTCGGCCAGGACCGTCTCCGTCGCAGGCGCATACTGGATGAGTTCGATCAGGTGGTTTCGGTAGATCACCTTGCCCGGCGTCACCGCCACGTCCCGACCGGGCTGGAACGCCTCCGCTCCCGCCGGTGGCTGCCCGGTCGCCTGGCGGGTGACGTCCTCGAGAAAGTTCGAGAAACCCTCCAGAAAGTTGGCACCGGCGGTCGCGACCGTCTTGTCGAGCACTTCCGGGTTCAGGAGCGGGAAGTTGGACGGCGAGAAAATGTCGAGCAGCTGCCGCACGGCGAAGGAGACGACAGCCTCGTGGTGCGGACTGACGCCGGGCACCTCGTGGGTGACGTTGTGCCACCATTGCTGCTGCAGCAGGAAAGCCTGTGCCCACAGGCTGAAGGGCGGCTTGCGCCACGCCTCGGCGCGGAAGCGGTGGTCGCCCGGCAGCGGCTCGATGCAGGGCGGCGTGTCCGGGTGCAGGGCCGCCGCGGCCACGTGGGCGGCGAAGCGCGCCGCCTTGCGCACTGCCTTGTCGGCAAGCTCCAGCCGCTTGCCCGGCGCGGAAGCGAGGTGCAGGGACCAGTCGAACCAGGCTAGCGCCAGCGAGCTCGGCGAGATGCCGCCGGTCAACGCCGCCGTCAGCGCCTCCCGCATGCGGTCGAGCGCGCGGTAGCCCTCAAGCCCCAGGCTCTCGCCGTGACAGGCGGGCATCGTCGGCTTCGGGGAACGAGGATCGTTCATCTCGCGTTCCTTGCGTGCGGCCCGGCGACCGTCTCGCCAGGCATCTGCGTGCTGCGCCGCAGCATGGCATGCCACGGGGCCGCAGCGTTTGATCTCGGACAAGGCGCCCGGCGCGTGCGGGCGCATCATCCAGCTTCGGACATGCACCGCGTCGATGCAGTGGCCGGAAGCTGCCGCAGCGGTTTCCGGCCCGGCGGTTCCGCCTGCCCCTCCTACAGAAAGCAACCGAAGGAGTGTGCCATGCCCAAGATGAAAGCCGCCATAGCCCGCGTGTTCGGCGAGCCGCTCACCATCGAGGAATGGGAGGTGCCGGCCCCGCGCCCGGACCAGATCCTCGTCAAGATCGCGGCGACGGGCGTCTGCCATACCGACCTGCACGCGGTGAAGGGCGACTGGCCGGTCAAGCCGACCCTGCCGTTCATTCCCGGCCACGAGGGCGTCGGCGTCGTCGCCGCGGTGGGACGGGACGTGAAGCGCGTGAAGGAGGGCGACCGGGTCGGCATCCCGTGGCTGCACACGGCCTGCGGCTACTGCCCGCATTGCCGCACCGGCTGGGAAACCCTGTGCGCCAGCCAGCAGAACACCGGCTATTCCGTCAACGGCAGCTTCGCCGAATATGCGCTCGCGGATCCGAACTACGTCGGACGCCTGCCGGACAATCTCGACTGGGGGCCGGCCGCACCCGTGCTCTGCGCGGGCGTGACGGTCTACAAGGGCCTCAAGGAGACGGAGGTGAGGCCCGGCGAGTGGGTGGCAATCTCCGGCATCGGCGGCCTCGGCCACATGGCCGTGCAATATGCGCGTGCCATGGGCATGCACGTGGCCGCCATCGACGTGCATCCCGACAAGCTGGCTCTTGCCAGGTCGCTCGGCGCCGAGATCGCCATCGATGCGCGCGAGAGCGATCCGGTCGCCGAGCTGCAGAAGCGCCTCGGCGGCGTGCATGGTGTCCTCGTCACGGCCGTCTCGCCCGCCGCCTTCGAGCAGGCATTCGGCGTGCTGCGGCCGCATGGCACCATGGCCCTCGTCGGCCTGCCGCCCGGCCGCTTCGCCATGCCGATCTTCGACACCGTGCTGAAGCGCATCACGGTGCGCGGCTCCATCGTCGGCACGCGGCAGGATCTCGAGGAGGCGCTCGCCTTCGCCGGCGACGGTGCCGTAAAGGCCCATTTCTCGTGGGACCGGCTGGACAACATCAACGCCGTGTTCGAGCGGATGGAAAAGGGCGCCATCGACGGGCGGGTTGTCCTCGACCTTGCCTGAGCCCCGCGGGCGGCGACGGCAGCCGCCCCCCCCTCTCCCGCCGGCCGGGTCAGCCGGCGTTGAAGATCGCCTTGCGGAAACGGCCCAGCGAGACGGCGAAGTAGACGACGCCGATGGCCGCGAGCGCCAGCATCTGCGACATCACGATGCCGATCCCCGCTCCACGATAGAGGACCGCCTGCGAGAAGGCGACGAAATGCGTCGTGGGGGAAAGCTGCATCACGTACTGCAGCCACTCCGGCATGCTCTCCATCGGCGTGGTCGAACCCGACAGCAGGTTGAGCCCGATGAGCACCGGGATGGCGAGCAGCCCGAACTGGGCCATCGACGTCGAGAAGGTGGCGATGAGGATGCCCAGCGCCGCCACGGAGAACTGATAGAGCAGCGCCCCGGCGAGAAAGAGCGGGATCGACCCGGCGATGGGCACGGCCAGCAGCCCCTCCACCACAAAGATGAGCGAGAGGGAGGCCGCAACGACGATGACAAGGCCGTTCGCCAGGATCTTGGCGAGCATGATCTCGACGGGCGTCACCGGCATGACGAGCAGATGCTCGACGGTACCGTGCTCGCGCTCGCGGATCAGTGCAGCCCCCGTCAGGATGACGGTCAGGATGGTGACGTTGTTGATCACCTGCATCACCGAGGTGAACCAGGCGGAGGTGAGGTTGGGGTTGAACATCGCCCGCACAACGACGTTGACCGGCAGGGCGGCGCTGCCTTCCCGCCGCTGGAGGAAGGCGATGATCTCGTTGGTCAGGATGTTCTGTGCGTAGACGGCGCCGTTGCCCGCCTGCGTCATGGCGGTGGCGTCCACGTTCACCTGAAGCTCGGGGTTGCGGCCGGCCAGAAGGTCCGCCTCGAAGCGCGGCGGAATGACGAGTACGAAGACGAAGCGCCCCGCGTCCATGGCGGCGTCGATCTCGTCGGCACCGATCTCGACCGGCGTCTTGAACAGGGGCGGCAGGAAGGCGTCGCGCAGGCGGCGCGACAGGGCGGAACGGTCCTCGTCGACGACCGCGATGGCCATGTTCTCCGCCTCGGTCTTCGCGCCCGTCGCCACCGCGTAGATCGCGACGGTGAAGGTGTAGAGGATGAGCGCGACGAGGATGGGGTCGGCCCGGATGCTGCGCAGTTCCTTCACGGCGAGACGCAGCGTGTTAGCGATCTTCCCCCCGATGCCGCGCGCCGTGAGGCGGTGCCGTTCCCCTTGTCCGCTCATTGTCACGGCTCCTGCTTGGCGAGCGCGAGCTGCGACGCGACGATGAAGCCGACGGCGAACAGCGCCAGCATGACGAGGTTGAGCCACAGGTCTGCGAAGCCGAGGCTCTTGGTGAAGGTGCCGACGCTCACCGGCTGATACCACGCCGCGGGAAAAGCGAGCCCGAGGATGCGTGCGCTGCCCGACAGCGACGAGACAGGCACCAGAAGGCCCGAGAAGTTGACCGACGGGATGATGGCGATGATGGAGGTGGCGAAAACCGCCGCCACCTGTGTGCGCGTGAAGCACGAGACGAACAGGCCGAAGCCTGTCGTCGCGAAAATATAGAGCAGCGTCGCCAGAAGCAGCGTCGCGAGCGAGCCTTTCACCGGCACGCCGAACACCAGCAGCGCGAGGCCGAGGAGCGTGAGGAAACTCACCAACGCGATGACGACATAGGGCAGCTGCTTGCCGACGAGGAACTCCAGCTTGGTGACGGGTGTCGCACGGAAGTTGGCGATGGAGCCCGTCTCCTTCTCGCGCACCACGCCCACCGCCGTCATGATGGCCGGGATCAGCACAAGCATCAGCATGATGACGCTGGGCACGATGGCGTAGACGCTCCGGAAGGCCTGGTTGTAGCGGAAGCGTGTCTCGATGTCGGCCGGCACGAGGCTGACGGAGCTGCCCTTCTCCGTGGCTGCGGTTTCGAGATACTGCATCGCGAGCCCCGTCACGTAGCCGCGTGTGGTCTCGGCCCGGAAGGGCATGGCGCCGTCGAGCCACACACCGACCTCCGGCTGCCGGCCGGCCACGAGATCGCGCCCGAAGCCGGCCGGAATCTCGATGGCGAGCTTGAGCTCGCCGCTCTTCAGCCGGTCCACCATCTCGGCGGCGTCGGAGATCGGCTCCCGCTCATCGAAATAGCGCGAGCCCGAGAAGCTCTCGAGGAGCTTCCGGCTCTCCAGCGACTGGTCCTGGTCGAAGGCGGCGAAGGCGAGCTTCTCGACATCGAAGGAGATGCCGTAGCCGAAGGTGATCATGAGGATGATCGGCCCGAGCAGCGCGAAGGCGAGACGGATGGGATCGCGCAGCAGCTCCATCGTCTCGCGCCGGGCGTAGGCCCAGAGGCGGCGCAGGTCGAACGAGCGGGCCGGCTGCGCGGGCTCCGTGGCCGGCGGCAGGGCCGCAGGCGCCGGCGTCGCCTCTCCGGCCGACAGGTCGATACCCGCGGCCTCGGCGAGGCAGGCGACGAAGGCCTCCTCGATGTCGCCGCCGCCGTGACGCTCTGCCAGCTCCTTCGGCGTGCCCACGTCGAGCACCTTGCCCGCGTGCATCAGCGAGATGCGGTCGCAGCGCGCGGCCTCGTTCATGAAATGGGTGGAGATGAAGATCGTTACCCCCTCGTCGCGCGACAGGTCGATGAGGAAGCGCCAGAACGCGTCCCGCGCCACCGGATCGACGCCTGAGGTCGGCTCGTCGAGGATCAGCATTTCCGGCTCGTGGACGACCGCCACCGCAAGCTGCAGGCGCTGGCGGATGCCGAGCGGCAGGCTCTCGGGCCGCTCGTCGGCAACCTCCGCGAGGTCGAAGCGCCGCAGCATTTCCTCCACGCGCGAGGCGACCCTTTCGGCCGGCATGTGGAAGAGGTGGGCGTGCAGCTCGAGGTTCTGCCGCACCGTCAACTCGCCGTAGAGCGAGAAGGACTGCGACATGTAGCCGACGCGCCGGCGCGTCTCGAGGTCGCCCGCATCGAGCGGCTCGCCGAACAGCTTGGCCCAGCCCTCGCTCGCCGGCAGAAGGCCGGTCAGCATCTTCATCGTCGTCGACTTGCCGCAGCCGTTGGAGCCGAGAAAGCCGAAGATCTCCCCGCGCGCGATGCGGAAGCTGACATGGTCGACTGCTGTGAAGTCGCCGAAGCGGCAGGTCAGCCCCTCCGCCTCGATGGCGGGCGGCCCATCGCTCGCCACCCGCGGACGCACGACGACAGGCTGGTGCTGGCGGCGCTTTTCCTCCGGCAGGAGGGCAATGAAGGCCTCTTCGAGCGTGTCCGTCCCGGCTCGTGCGCGCACCTCGGCCGGCGAGCCGGTGGCGATCACCTTGCCGTCGTGCATGGCGGCAAGCCAGTCGAAGCGCTCGGCCTCCTCCATGTAGGCCGTGGCGACGATGACGCTGATGCCGGGCCGGCGCTGCCTGATGCGCTCGATGAGATCCCAGAACTGTCGGCGCGACAGCGGGTCGACGCCCGTCGTCGGCTCGTCGAGGATGATGAGGTCCGGGTCATGGATCAGCGCGCAGCACAGGCTGAGCTTCTGCTTCATGCCGCCCGAGAGCTTGCCCGCGGGCCGGTCCGGGAACGGGTCGAGCCCGGTCGCCGCCAGAAGTTCGGCGATGCGCGCCTGGCGCTCCTCGGCGCCCTGCCCGAAAAGGCGAGCGAAGAAGTCGAGGTTCTCGTAGACCGAGAGCGTGGGATAGAGGTTGCGGCCGAGCCCCTGCGGCATGTAGGCGATACGCGCGCCGCACGCCCTGCGGTGCGCGGCATCGGCCATGTCGCCGCCGAGCACCCGCACCTCCCCTTCCCCGATCCTGCGCACGCCGGCGGCGAGCGCGAGCAGCGTCGACTTGCCGACCCCGTCCGGGCCAATCAGGCCGGCCATGCAGCCGGCCGGGATCGACAGCGTCACGTCGTCGAGTGCCCGCACCTTGCCGTAGCGGTGGGTGACCCCGCGCAGCGTGACGACGGCGTTCGCACCGGCGTCGGCCGGGGCCGCGGGACGGCTGGCGAGTTCCATGGGAGAGCTCCCCGATGGCTCAGTCCGGCAGCCGGATGGCGAGGTCGGTCGGCCAGTCGGCGTCCTTGACGGTGCGGACGAAGCCGATGCCACGCACGCCGGTCTTCACCTGCGGCTCGTATTGCTTGAGGAGATTGGGATCGATGCGGATCTTGACGCGGAACATCAGCTTCTCGCGCTCGTCCGCTGTCTCCACCGCCTTCGGCGTGAACTGCGCCTCAGCTGCGACGAAGGAAACCCGGGCCGGCACCACGTATTGCGGCACGGGATCGAGGATGATGCGGGCCTCGTCGCCGAGGATGACCCGGCCGGCATCGCGTGCGGGCAGGAAGATCGTCATGTAGACATCGGTGAGGTCGAGCAGCGTGACGATGCGCTGGCCGGCGGCCACCACCTCGCCGCTGCGCACGAGCTTGTACTGCACGCGCCCGCGCCGCGGCGCCTTCAGCACCGTGTCGGAGAGCACCGTCTCGAGCCGCGCGACATCCGCCTGCGCCGCCTCGATGGCGGCGATGGCCTGGTCGCGCGCCGCCTGGGCTGCGCGGAGCGCTGCATCGGCTGCCTTCATCTGGCTGCGCCGCTGGTCGAGCCGCTCCTGGGAAAAGTGGCCCTTGGCGAAGAGTTCCTCGGCACGGGCGAGCTCGGCGCGGGCGAGCGTGCGGTCGCTCTCGCGCTGGGCGATCAGCGCCTCAGCCTCCGCCTTGGCCTTGATGGCGCGCTGCACCTGCGCCTCGGCACCGCGCAGCTGCGCCCGGTACTCGGAATCGTCCATGCGGGCGACGACCTGGCCGGCCTCGACCATGCTGCCCTCCTCGACGAGAACCTCGACGAGGCGGCCGGGATACTTGGCCGCGATGTCGACCTGTTCGGCCTCGATGCGGCCGTTGGCCTTGACGATGCCCTCTGGCAGGCTGTTTCGCCGCAGGCGGTTGATCAGCGCCTCGAGCCTGCCCTGCGCCTGCGCGACCCCGGCGCCGAGGGCCGCCTCGCCGGCCGGCAGGACGGGAACCGAAAGAAGGGCGGCAATCAGCGCGAGACGACCGAGACGGGACAAACTCATCCGACTTCTCCTGAAGGCCCGCAGCCGCGCGTGCGCCGCCGCACAGACCGCTATTCCGCCCGAAACGAGCTGATACGGGCGTCAGGCTCGTTCTAGATCGCCGGGCACCGTTGCGGCCTTGATGCAGATCATGACCGGGGGATGCTGGCCGATCAATGTTCTCCCTTGTCGCAAGCCCCGGCCGCCGGCAAGCGGACCGGAATGCCTGCTGTGGCACGCATGGCTGGCGCGTGTGCTCGTGCCGCGGGCGGGCTTGCGGTAGCGGAAGGCGCCGCCTACGGTCGCCCAACCGTTTCGCGGAGGCAGGCAATGAGCAAGACGACCCTTCTGTTCCGGGACGATCCCTATGCCAGGACGGCCGAGGCGACCGTCGTCGGCATCGACGACAACGGCGGCATCGTTCTCGATCGCACCATCTTCTATGCCCAGGGTGGCGGCCAGCCCGGCGACGTCGGCTGGATCACGCTGCCCGACGGCGGGGAGATCGCCATTGCCAATGCCGTCTACGGCCCGGACCGTTCGACGGTCGCCCACATCCCGGCGGCCGCGGGAAGGCTCCCGGCCGTCGGCGACACGGTCGGCCTGCGCCTCGACTGGGCCGTCCGCCATGCGCGCATGCGGGTCCACACCGCGCTGCATTTGCTCTCGGTCGTCCTGCCCTTTCCCGTCACGGGCGGCGCCATCGGCAACGGCGAAGGCCGGCTTGACTTCGACATTCCCGACGCCGGCCTCGACAAGGACGAGATCAGCGCCCGGCTCAACGATATGATCACGAAGGACGCGCCGGTGCGGGAGCGCTGGATCACCGACGAGGAGCTTCTCGCCAATCCCGGCCTCGTCAAGACGATGTCGGTCAAGCCGCCGATGGGCACCGGCCGGGTGCGGCTCGTCGAGATCGAGGGACTCGACCTGCAGCCCTGCGGCGGCACGCATGTGCGCAGCACGGGCGAGATCGGCCCGGTCGCTGTCACGGCCATCGAGAAGAAGGGCCGACAGAACCGGCGGGTGCGGATCGCGCTCGTCTGATCTCGCTCCTGCCCGGAAGGCCATGCCATGACCGAAACGAAGCTGCCCTCGCCCCACCTCGTGTCCACCGCCTGGCTCGCCGAAAATCTCGGGGCGCCGGACATCGCCATCGTCGATGCCTCCTGGTATCTGCCCAGGGAGAATCGCGACGGCGCCGCGGAATATCGCGCCGCGCACATACCGGGCGCGGTCCACTTCGACATTGATGCCATCCGCGACGAGACCACGGATCTGCCGCACATGATGCCGAGCGCGGAGCGCTTCGCCGAAGCCGTCGGCGCGCTCGGCATCGGCGACGGCATGCGCATCGTGGTCTATGACGGCGCCGGCCTCTTCTCCGCGGCGCGGGTGTGGTGGATGTTCCGTGCCTTCGGCGCGCAGGACGTCAGGATCCTGGACGGCGGCTTCCCGAAATGGTTTGCGGAGCGCCGGCCCGTCGAATCCGGAACGGTCTCGCCGCCACGGCGCACCATCACGGCGCGGACGCCGCAGGGGGTCGCAGATGTGGAGCAGGTGCGCGCCGCCCTCGCCGGACGGACGGCGCAGATCGTCGACGCACGCTCGCCGGAGCGATTCCGCGGTGAGGCGCCGGAGCCGCGCCCCGGCGTGCGCCCCGGCCGCATGCCCGGCAGTTTCAACGTGCCATATGGACGCGTCGTCGAGCAGGGGCGGCTCAGGGCGCCGGACGACATCCGGGCCGCCTTCGAGGCCGCAGGCGTCGACCTCGACCGGCCTGTCATCACCTCCTGCGGGTCGGGCGTCACGGCAGCGGTGCTGTGGCTCGCGCTTGATGCCGTAGGCAGGCCGCCCGCCGCGCTCTACGACGGCTCGTGGGCGGAATGGGGCAGCCGGGCCGATTGCCCCGTCGTGACCGAGCCGCTCGACTGAGCGGCCGGGCGCCGCCGGGACCGCGCCTCATTCGGCGCTGGGCGCGGTCGCCCGGCCCGAAGGCTGGAGCTGCCCGCCCTCGCCGGTGGCGATGTAGTGCTTCAGCTCGTCGAGCGAGGCGAACCTGAAGACGCCGCGGCCGGTCTCGGCCTCGATGGAACCGTCCGAATACATCACATAGAGGTTGCCGCCGGCGCTGTAGGTGCCGACGACGGTGGGCGCCGCTGCGACAGCCTCGTCCTGTGCCTGGGAGGGCACGGGCTCCTCGGCCGCAGCGGGCTGCTCCTGCACCTCCTGCGCCGCATCCGTGCGCTCGTCGATGCCGGCCTCTTCCGGCGCCTCCGCTGCCCGGGCTGGTGCCTCCTCGACACTCGCCGCGTTGTCGGCCGGCGCGGGGGCAACGTCACGGTCCCGCGGCGGCCAGAAGGGCGCGGGCGCCTCTGGCCGTTTCGTCTTGTCCTTATCCTCCGAGCGGCGCAGCCAGGCCGGCAGTTGTGGCAGCTCCGGGGCCGGCGCGGCGACAGAAGCGGACTCCGCCTCCGGGGTGGTCTCCTCCAGCTCCCCGGATTGCTCGGGCGCGGTGCCAACCGCCGGCAGGCGCGGTTCCTCCTTCGCCTCGGCGCTCTCCCTGTCGGCCTCCCGTGCCTCGTCCTTCGTCTTGCTCTCGGTGCTGAAGAGGTCCCGCGAGAAGTCGAAGCGAGCGAACGGATCGTCCAGCCTGGCGGCGCGTGCAGGCTTGGCCGGCTCCTCTTCCGCCGTCTCCGGCCCGGCGGAGATGACGGGCTCCTCCCGCTCGCCCTCGCGGCCGGACACATCCCCGAATCGGCGTGAGGGGAAGGGCCGCAGCGCCTCGAAGCCCGGCTCCTCGGCCGTTTCCTCCTCCCTCTCGTCGCTGCGGCCGGTCGAGGCCTCGGACGTCGCGGGGGCGACAGGAACGCCCGGCACCACCACAGGACGGAAGTCCGCTTCGTCGTCGAAGCCCTGGCCTGCCGACTGCGCAGCCTCGCGCGCCGGCAGGAATTCCAGATTCGCCGCGAGACGGCGCAAGTCACGCATGAGAAGTGCAATGGCCGCCAGAACGAAGCCCGCAGCGGCAAAGATACTGCCGGCAATGACCATCGACCATCCGCGCTCGAGCACGATGATGTCGGCCCCGGTCATCACCGCGTAGAAGCCACCGGCAACGAGAACACCTGCAACAACGAGGATTAGGGCAACCATCACACGACAACTTTCGTTTCAGAGTACGCCATACTTCTTGTCTTCACAGTAAAGCCTCGCGCTCATGCTGCCAACTCGTGGCGGCCTGCGCAGCGCGCGCTTGCTCCGTACGCCAACCGTGCCTAAGTAGTCCGGGTGGGCTCTTCCACGGCTAGCCGCTGCCCGGGAGGCCAGCACGCCCGTCGCGCGCCGGGCAGTTCGCCGACGGACGTGACATGACCTCAGGCGCTGCCACCGGCACGCGTCCCGGATTTCTCGATGCGGAAGCAAAGGAGATAACGATGTCCTTCACCCTCCCCGATCTTCCCTACGCCTATGACGCCCTCCAGCCCTACATGTCCAGGGAGACGCTGGAGTATCATCACGACAAGCACCACAAGGCCTATGTCGACAACGGCAACAAGCTCCTGGAGGGCACGGACCTCGCCGGCAAGTCGCTGGAGGAGATTGTCGTCGGCTCCTTCGGCAAGAATCAGGGCCTCTTCAACAACGCCGGCCAGCACTACAACCACATCCACTTCTGGAAGTGGATGAAGCCCAACGGCGGCGGCGCCATCCCCGGCAACCTCGAGAAGAAGATCATCGAGGATCTCGGCTCCATCGAGAAGATGAAGGAAGATTTCGCCCAGGCGGGTGCCACGCAGTTCGGCTCCGGCTGGTGCTGGCTCGCCGTGAAGGACGGCAAGATCGTTGTCATGAAGACGCCCAACGGCGAAAACCCGCTGGTGCATGGCGCCAAGCCGATTCTCGGCTGCGACGTGTGGGAGCATTCCTATTACATCGATTACCGCAACCGTCGCCCCGACTATCTCAAGGCGTTCATCGAGAACCTGGTGAACTGGGAATACGTGGCGGAGATGTACGAGGCCGCCATCCGCTGAGGGGTGCGCGGGACGCGTCGCGAACGGGGCCTGCGGGCCCCGTTTTGCGTGGGCGGCCCGCCGACGCCGGCGACGGCGGGAGAGAGTGGATTTTTCCCGCTTTTCTGCCACGATCGAAACCGGTAAGAGCAGCCTTGGCCGCACCGCTCAAGCCGGTGCACGGGGCCGCAAGGCGCCCCGTCCTGACGTTTCTATCCGGAATTCAGCTGATGTCGTTCGGCCTCCTCGGGGAACATGTCGGCACCATGCGCACCGGGCCGCGGCGGCGCTGATGCTGAAGAAACTCCTGTCCGTCGGCGGCTTCACGCTGCTTTCGCGTCTCACCGGCTTTGTGCGGGACATCGTCTTCGCCGCTGTGATGGGCGCCGGCCTCGTCGCCGATGCCTTCTTCGTCGCGCTGAGGCTGCCCAACCATTTCCGTGCCATCTTCGGCGAAGGGGCGTTCAACGCCGCCTTCATCCCCACCTATGCGCGCATCCTGACCACCGGCGGGGCAGAAGCTGCCCGCGGCTTCGCCGACCGGGTCTTCTCGCTGCTGACGCTCGTTCAGCTCGCGCTGCTCGTCGCGGCGCTTGCCTTCATGCCGCAGTTCATCGACCTGATGGCGCCCGGCTTCCGCGACGAGCCGGCGAAGTTCGAGCTGACGGTGACGCTGACGCGCATCACCTTTCCCTATCTTCTCTTCATCACGCTGGTGACGCTCGTCTCGGGCGTCCTCAACGCGGCAGACCGCTTTGCCGCTGCGGCGGGGGCGCCTGTCCTCCTCAACCTGTCCCTCATCGCCGCGATGGGCGTCGCCTTCCTCTTCCCCACAGCCGGTCATGCCGCCGCCTGGGGGGTTGCGGTCGCTGGCGTGCTGGAGCTCGCCCTCGTGTGCTGGGATGCGAGGCGCGCCGGTCTTGCGCCGCGCTTCGCGGTGCCGCGCTTCGACGCCGACATGGTGGATTTCTTCAAGGTGCTCGGCCCGGCCGTCATCGGCTCGGCGGGTGTGCAGATCGCCATGTTCGCCGACACCATCATCGCCGCCATGCTGCCCACGGGCGCGATCTCGTCGCTCTACTACGCCGACCGGCTCTACCAGTTGCCGGTGGGCGTCGTCGGTATCGCGGCCGGCACGGTCCTGCTGCCGGAGATGAGCCGCCGCATCGCCGGCGGTGACGTCGACGGGGCACACGGGGCGCAGAACCGGGCCGCCATCTTCACCCTCGTGCTCGCGGCGCCCTGCGCCGTCGCCTTCCTCGCTTTGCCCGATCTCATCATGCAGGCGCTGTTCGGGCGCGGCGCCTTCACGGCCGCGGATGCCGCGGCCGCGGGCGCCGTGCTCGCCGCCTATGCCACCGGCCTGCCGGCGGTGGTGCTCATCCGCTCCGCGGTCGCCAGCTTCTACTCCCGCTCCGACACGGTGACGCCCGTCATTGCCTCCCTGTCGGCCGTCGCGGTCAACGTGGCGCTCAAGATCCTGCTCGTCGGCTCCATGGCGGCGCCCGGCCTCGCCCTCGCCACCGCTGTCGGCGCCTGGGTCAACGTGCTCCTGCTCTTCGCGCTGGCGAAGCGCCGTGACTGGACCGCGCCCAGCCGCGAGCTGGGCCGCGCCGTCATCGCCATCGCCATCGCCTGTGCCGTGCTCGGCCTTGCGGCGCTCGCCGCCCGGAACTGGGGGGATGGCGTGCTGCCGCCTACTCTGCCCTGGCGGCCGCAGGTGCTGCTGGTCCTCGTCGCGGCGGCGGGCGCCCTCGCCTATGGGGCGACGCTGCTCGCCGGCCTCAGGCTGATGCGCGTGCCGCTGCGGCGCGTGTGAGGCTCAGGGGCGGGCTGCAGGGCCGCATGACGCGTCGCGGCGACGCCCGCGATCTCGGCCACCAGCTTGCGACGGGCCGCGACGGCGAAGGGACGCGTCTCGTCAGCGATCTCGACAAAGGCGCCGGGCCCGCCGATCACCTGCTCGCCGTAATAGGTCTCCAGCGACATGCCGCCCGGCCCGCCGGGGCGCCCGCCCGGCCGGCGGATGGCGAGCGCATTGATGGTGAAGCCCTTCGCCAGCGCATCCGCCCGCGCCTCCGCAAGGGGACGGCCGCCGATGTTGGGGCCGTCGCCCGAGATGTCGATGACCTTGCGGATGCCCGAGTAGCTGTTCTCCTCGACGAGGCGCACGGAATAGTCGATGGCGTTGGAGATGGAATTGTAGCCGTAGGCACCGCGCGGGCGCGTGCGCAGCTTGTTGGCGAAGGCCTCGGCGGAAGCGGCGTCGCGGATGATCTGCCAGTCGACGACCGTCACCTGCGACTGGGGGCCACCCCACTCCACATAGGCAACGGCGATGGCGCCGATGAGGCCGTTGGAGATGGCGGCGAGGACGTCGTTGCTCGTCAGAGCGCTCGCCCAGCCCTCGCGCTGCAGACGCAACTCGTCGTCATCGATGGAGCCCGAACCGTCGGCCGCCAGCACGAGCTCCAGATCAACCTCCTGCGCCCGTGCCGGCACGGTGACGAGGGTGACGAGAAGAAGCGACAGGCCCGCCAGTATTCGCATGTCCCACCTCCGGCATCCCCGGCACGGCAGCCTAGGGATACGGAGGGGCGGCGTCACTTCAGGATGATATTATCCGCCGACACGCTCGCCGGAGTGGGCAAACGCCCAGTAGAGCTCGCGCGCCTGGCGGTAGAACGGGCCGGGCTGCAGCTCCCGCTCGTCGATGCGCAGCACGGGCATGACCTTGGAATAGTTGCCCGTGAGGAAGACCTCGTCGGCGTTGAGGAAATCCTCGTAGCGCAGGGTTGTCTCGTGCACCGTGACGCCCGCCTCGCGCAGCAGGCGGATGACGCGCTGGCGCGTGATGCCGTTGAGGAAGGTGCCGTTGGGCGCCGGCGTCAGCACCTCGCCGTCGCGCGCCATGAAGACGTTCGTGGTGGCCGTCTCGGCGACATTGCCGAGCATGTCGAGCACCAGGCAGTTGTCGAAGCCCTTGCGCCGCGCCTCGAGAAGGGCGCGGGCGTTGTTCGGATAGAGGCAGCCGGCCTTCGCGTCTGTCGGCATCGTCTCCACCGTCGGGCGGCGGAAGCTCGATTTCGTCAGGGTGAGACCGCCGGGCTTCGGCACCGGCGCCACGAAGAGGCAGAGGCAGAAGCGGGTGGATTCCGGGTCTGGCGCGATCACAGCAGGCCCGTCCGCCTCGGCCCAGTACATGGGCTTGACGTAGAGCTCCGCGCCGGGCCCGAACTTGCGCGCTCCCTCGCGCGTCAGCTCGACGATCGCCTCCGGCTCCATGGTCGGCTTCAGGCCGAGCGTCCTGGCCGAGCGGTTGACGCGCGCGGCGTGGTTCTCGATGTCCGGCATCACGCCCTCGAAGACACGGGCGCCGTCGAAGACGGAGGTGCCCTGCCAGGCGGCGTGGGTGCGCGGCCCCATGAGTGGCGGATTGCCCTGGTGCCAGCCGCCGTCGAACCAGGTCCACGTCTCGCTATACCAAGGCTGCGTTTGCCCGGACATCGTCATGCTCCAATACGTCAGTGTTCTTGTCCCATCGAACGCCCCGCCCTGCGCGCCGTCAATGGGTTCGAGCCTCACGGCACCATGAATATCGCTGAAGCGTCCTCCACGCTTGCGTGATGTGGTCGCGGGGCGTCATCCTGCCGGCCAAGAACAAGAAAGGGGGATGCGGATGGCTCTTCTCGACGAGGCGGCGCCCGGTGTGAAAGTCGTCGTCTTCGACGCCTACGGCACGCTTTTCGACGTGCACGCCGCCGTGGCGCGGCACGCCGGGGCGATAGGCCCGGATGCGCAGGCGCTGTCCGACCTGTGGCGCGCCAAGCAGCTCGAATATTCTTGGGTGCTCTCGCTCTATGGCGGCTTCCGGGATTTCTGGCAGCTCACGCGCGATGCGCTCGACTATGCGCTCGCGCGATTCCCGTCGGTCGATCGCGCCATCGCCGATAGGCTCCTCGGCGCCTACCGGGTGCTCGACACCTATCCGGAGGTGCCGGCCGCGCTTGCCGCGCTCAAGGCCAGGGGGCTCATGACGGCGATCCTCTCCAACGGCGAAACGTCGATGCTCGCCGATGCCGTCGCCTCGGCCGGCATCGGCGAGCATCTCGATGCGGTCCTGTCCGTCGACGAGGTGCGCGTGTTCAAGACGAGCCCGGCAGCCTACGCGCTCGTGACGCGGCGGTTCGGCCTCAAGCCGGCGCAGGCCGCCTTCGTCTCCAGCAACCGGTGGGACGTGGCGGGCGCGACGCGCTTCGGCTTCCGCGCCTTCTGGGTCAACCGCGCCGGCGCGCCGGACGAATATGCCGACCAGCGCCCCGTCGCCGTGCTGCCGAACCTCTCGGCCCTGCTGTGACCCTCAAGCCGCCAGCTCCGCGAGGATGCGCGCCCAGGAGCGGATGCCCTTGTGGAAGCTCGTCATGTCATACTTCTCGTTCGGCGAGTGCACCCGGTCGTCGTCGAGGCCGAAGCCGACGAGGAGCGAATCGACGCCGAGAACGCGCTTGAAGTCGCCGACGACGGGAATGGAACCGCCCGAGCCGATGGTGACCGGCTCCTTGCCCCACTCAGCCGCCAGAGCCTTGCGCGCCTTGCCCAGCACCGGCCCGTCATAGGGCAGCGCGACGGCGCGCGAGCCCTTGTGGGCGATGAACTCCACCGAGCAGTCCGCCGGCAGCTGCCGGCGCACGAAATCGCGGAAGCACTCGCGGATGGCATCGGGATCCTGGTCACCGACGAGGCGGAAGGAGATTTTGGCCCGCGCCTCCGCGGCGATGACGGTCTTTGTGCCCTCGCCCGTGTAGCCGCCGATGATGCCGTTGACGTCGCAGGTCGGGCGGGACTGGATCTGCTCTATGAGCAGACGCCCCTTCTCGCCGGCCGGATATTTCAGGCCGACGCCGCCGAGGAACTCCTCGGCCGTGAGGTTGAGCGCCTTCCACTGTTCCAGCACATCGGGCGGCGTCTCGACGACACCGTCGTAGAAGCCGGGTACCGTGATCCGGCCGTCAGCATCGTGCAGCGAGGCGATGATGCGGGAGAGGACGTGGATCGGGTTCTGCGCCGCACCGCCGAAGAGGCCCGAGTGCAGGTCGCGGTCGGCCGCACGCACGATCAGTTCCTCATAGAGCAGGCCGCGCAGGGAAGCGGTGATGGCCGGCGTCTCGCGGTCCCACATTCCCGTGTCGCAGACGAGGGCGACATCGCAGGCGAGTTCGTCCTTCGTCCTTTCCACGAACTCGGGCAGGTTGCGGGAACCGTCCTCCTCCTCGCCCTCGATCAGCACCGTGATGCCGACGGGCAGCGAGCCGGTCACGGTCTTCCACGCGCGGCAGGCCTCGATGAAGGTCATCACCTGCCCTTTGTCGTCGCAGGCGCCACGCGCCACGATGATCTTGCGCCCGCCCGGCAGCTCGGCGATGCGCGGCTCGAAGGGCGGCGTCTCCCACAGCTCGAGCGGGTCCACCGGCTGCACGTCGTAGTGGCCGTAGAACAGCACGTGCGGCGCGCCCTCGCGGCGCTGGTGGGCGAGCACCACCGGGTGTCCGGGCGTCTCACGCAGGCCGGCTGCGAAGCCGAGCCCCTCGAGGTCTGCGGCGAGCCATTCGGCCGCCTTGCGGCACTCGGCCTTGTAGGCCGGGTCGGTGGAGATGGAGGGGATGCGCAGGAGGCCGAAGAGACGGTTCAGCGAAGCGCCGAGATCCTCGTCGATCCTGGCGAGTACCTGGTCGAGATGCGACATCAATGCCTCCACGGAAAGGGCGGCCCGCCGGCCGCCCGGAACGATGAGACCAACGGCACTTAGCGCTTGGTCATGGAGCCGAGAATGCCGCGCAGGATGGCGCGGCCAAGCTGGGTGCCGATGGTACGCGCCGCGGAGGAGGCGACGTTGGTGATCACCCGCTCCGTGACGGTGACGGTGCGGCGCCCGCCCTTCGCCGGCTTGCCGCCACCCAGGATGGTGCCGAGCGTGTCGAGGATGCCGCCCTCGCTGCCGGCGCTGGCCTGCTGCGGGGCCTGCTTGGCGGCCGCCGCCTCCGCGGTGCGCTTCGTCAGGATCTCGTAGGCCGACTCGCGGTCGATCTCCTGCTCGTAGCGGCCCTTGAGCGGGCTTGCCGCGATGATGCGCTCGCGCTCCTGCTGCGTCAGCGGCCCGACGCGGGCGGACGGCGGCGCGATGAGCGTGCGCTCGACCATGGAGGGCGAGCCCTTGCCCTCGAGCACGGACACGAGCGCCTCGCCCACGCCGAGCTCGACGATTGCCTTCTGCGTGTCAAAGGCCGGATTCTGGCGGAAGGTCTCGGCCGCCGCGCGCACGGCGCGCTGGTCACGCGGGGTGAAGGCGCGCAGGGCGTGCTGGATGCGGTTGCCGAGCTGGGCCAGCACCGTCTCCGGAATATCCAGCGGGTTCTGGGTGACGAAATAGACGCCGACGCCCTTCGAGCGGATGAGGCGCACCACGCGCTCCACCGCCTCCACGAGCGCCTTCGGCGCGTCGGCGAACAGCATGTGCGCCTCGTCGAAGAAGAAGACGAGCTTGGGCTTGTCTAGATCGCCCACCTCGGGCAGCTCCTCGAACAGTTCCGACAACAGCCACAGCAGGAAGGTGGCGTAAAGCCGCGGGTTGTTCATCAACTTGTCGGCGGCCAGGATGTTGATGAAGCCGCGGCCGTCGCGGTCCGTCCGCATCAGGTCGGAGATGGAGAGCGCCGGCTCGCCGAAGAAAAGCTCGCCCTTCTGGTTCTCGAGCACCAGGAGCTGGCGCTGGATGGCGCCCACGGACTGGGTCGACACGTTGCCGTATTGCGCCGACAGCGCGCTCGCGTTCTCCGCCACGTAGGCGAGAATGGCGCGCAGATCCTTGAGGTCCAGCAGCAGCAGGCCCTGCTCGTCGGCGACGCGGAAGGCGATGTTGAGCACGCCCTCCTGGGTGTCGTTGAGGTCGAGCAGCCGCGCGAGCAGCAGCGGGCCCATTTCCGAGACCGTCGCCCGCACGGGATGGCCGCTCTCGCCGAACAGGTCCCAGAAGGTGACGGGGAAGCTGTCGGCGGCGTAGGGGACGCCGATCTCGGCGGCGCGCTTGACGAAGGGCTCCTTGCCCTCGCCCATGGCCGCCACGCCCGAGAGATCGCCCTTGATGTCCGCGGCGAAGACGGGCACGCCGGCGTTGGAGAAGCCCTCGGCCAGCAGCTGCAGCGTCACCGTCTTGCCCGTGCCGGTGGCGCCGGTCACGAGGCCGTGGCGGTTGGCGAGCCGCAACAGCAGCTGCTCGTACTTGGGCGTGTCCTTGTAGGCGTCTCCAGTGGCCTTGCCGATAAGAATGGTGCCTTCTTCCACCATGGGTCGTGCCATCCCTCGCGTCTCGTCCATCGGCGCCCTGAACGCCGATTCCGCTTATAGGAGATCGGGCGGCACCTTTCCACAGTGGCCACCGTGAGCGAGACGGCGAAATACGCCGGACAACCGCCGGCGAGATGGTTTCGATATGAACTATTTGCTTGCTTTTCGCGGCGGCAGCGCGAAGATGCGATCTCCTTCCGGTAGAGGAGCCCACGATGGACGAACTCGTCGCACGCATAGCTGAAAAGGTCGGTCTCGACGCGGAAACAGCGCGCAAGGCCATTGCGATCGTCCTCAACTTCCTGCTCAAGGAAGGCCCCGAATCGGAGGTGCGCCAGCTCATCGCTGCCCTGCCCGGCGCCGAGGCCGCCATGGCCGAGGTGGGGGACAACAGCAAGGGCGGCGGCCTCGCCGGTCTGGTCGGCGGGCTCATGGGCAGTGGCATCATGGCGCTCGGCGGCCAGCTCACGGCGGCCGGACTGTCCATGGGACAGATGCAGAGCCTCGGCCGAGAGCTTTTCGCCTACGGCCGCGAGCATGCGGGCGAGGATGTGATGGGGCCCATCGTCGGGGCCGTGCCCGGCCTGTCGCAGTTTGTCTGAAGCTGCGGCCGCGGCCGCGGCCTCGGCGCAGGCCGCGCGGTGATGCGCGCAAATTCATGGCAAGGGCTGCAAGCGGCTTGACAGGCGACTGTCAGGACGTCACGCAGCTCACATGAATGAAGTGCTCGCTTACCGGCAGCTTGCCGGCGTTCCCCTCGTCGGTCGCCCGCGTATCATGGGCATCGTCAACGTGACGCCCGATTCTTTCTACGACGGAGGGCGTCTGCCGACGGTGGAGGCTGCACTCCTGCACTGTCGCGCTCTCGCGGAGGAAGGCGCGGACTTCATCGACATCGGCGCCGAATCCACGCGGCCAGGCCACACGCCCATCAGCGCCGAGGAGGAGCTGGCGCGGCTGATGCCCGTGCTCGAGCGCTTTGCCGCCGAGAGCTCGACGCCCATCTCCGTCGACACGATGAAGGCGAAGGTCGCCGCGGCGGCGGTCGCCGCCGGTGCGCGCATCATCAACGACATCTGGGGACTGCAGCGCGACCCCGACATGGCCCGCGTAGCGGCCGAGCATGGCGTGCCCGTCATCGCCATGCACAACCGCGCCGAAGCGGATGCGTCGATCGACATTCTCGCTGACATGCGGGACTTCTTCGCCCGCACACTCGACATCGCGGCGCGCGCCGGCATCCCGAGGGACAACATCGTGCTCGATCCAGGCATCGGATTCGGCAAGACGCCCCGGCAGAACCTCGTCGTGCTGCGCCATCTGGCGGAGCTGCGCCAGACCTTCGGCCTGCCGATGCTCGTCGGCGCCTCACGCAAGTCCTTCATCGGGCATGTCGTGCGCTCGATGCCGGACGAGCGCCTGCCCGGCACACTGGCGGCCCACCTCGTCGCCGCCGCCGCCGGCTGCGAGATCGTGCGGGTTCACGACGTCGTCGCCCACGTGCAGGCGCTGAGCGTCGCCGACGCCATAGCGAAGGCCTAGACCATGAGGGATCGTATCACCGTCCGCGGCCTCACCCTGCGCGGCACCCACGGCGTCATGCCGGAGGAGCGGGTGCTCGGGCAGCCCTTCATCCTGCATCTGACGGCGGAGCTGTCGCTGGCCGGGGCACAGCGGTCCGACAATCTGGAGGACACGATCAGCTATGCCGACATGGTCGAAGTGGCGCGGAATGCCTTCTCCAGTCGGCATTTCAAGCTGATCGAGGCAGCGGCCGGCGCCGTGGCAGACGCTCTCATGGCGCGTTTCAAACGGATCGAGCGGCTCGAAGTCACCATCGAGAAGCCGCATGCGCCCATCGACGCGGTCTTCGAGACCGTCTCCGTCACCGTGGGGCGCGCGCGCCATGACTAGTTCCGCCCGGCAGCCGTCCACTCCGGTCGAGGCCATCCTCGGGCTCGGCTCCAACATCGGCGACCTGCGCGCGCAGATTGATTGTGCCGTTGCCGCCCTTCATGCGACGCCAGGCCTGCGCGTGACGCGCCATTCCCGCTATTATCGCACTGCCCCGTGGGGCGAGACCAACCAGCCCTCCTTCCTCAACATCTGCATCGCTGTCGAGACCACGCTGTCGCCGCGCATGCTTCTCGAAACGGCGCTGCGGATCGAGCGGGAGGCAGGACGCGTGCGCCGCGAGCGCTGGGGGCCGCGCATCATCGACATCGACATCCTGTTCTACGGCGACGAGGTGATCGACGAGCCGCAGCTGCATGTCCCGCACCCGTATATTGGCGAGCGCGCCTTCGTGCTGGTGCCCCTGGCCGACATTGCCCCGGACCGGATGGTGGGAGGTCGCACTGCGCGCGAGGCGGCCGCCGCCATCGACAGGACCGGCATCGAGCAGCTCGACTGGGAGGTGCACCTCTGAGGCTGCTCCGGCCGTCTCGGCATGTGCCCAGGCTGGATGGGCATCGCTGCGACCAATGGAAGGGTGGTGAGGCGGCACCTGCCGTGGCAATCTCGCCGCTGTTTCCATGCTTCGCACGAGGCCGCAACGCGTGATCGAAGAGCTTGAGCTAGCTTCCGCATTTCCCCGGGCCACCCGCCAGGCCTGGCTCGCCCAGGTAGAGCGTATCCTGAAGGGGGCGGATTTTGAGAAGAAGCTCGTCTTCCGCAGCCGGGAAGGCATCGTTGTCCAGGCGCTGTACGAGAAGGCGGAGGAGACTCACCCACCGCTCTGGCGCGGCGAGCCCGGCCCCTGGCAGGTCCTGCAGCGCATTGACCATCCCGACCCCGCTGAGGCGAACCGGCTGGCGCTCGCCGACCTCGAAGGCGGGGCGAGCGGGCTCGTGCTTGCACTCGCGGGCGCAGCGACAGCGCGCGGCTTCGGCCTTCCGCTGCCGGATGCCGGGGCGCTGGCGGCCGCGCTGTCGGGCGTCCTGCTCGAGCTCGTGCGCATCCGCCTCGAGACTGCCCCCTTCGACGGTGCCCGCGTCGCGGCCATCGTCGCCGAGCATGTCACGCAGCGGGGTCTGCCGGCCTCCGGCCTCGACATTGACTTCGGCCTCGACCCGGTGGGCGACTTCGCCCGCACCGGCCGGCTGCCGCTTGCCTGGCCCGACCTCGCGGCGCGGCTCGCCGGCACGGTTACCGACCTGCGCGGCAGGGGATTCGCGCGCGGCCTCCTGCGCGTCGACACGCGCGCCTGGCACGAGGCCGGCGCCGGGCCGGCGCAGGAGCTTGCGGCCGCGCTCGCGACAGGTGTCACCTATCTGCGCGCGCTCGACGAGACGGGCATCGCCCCGCAGGACGCCGCCCCCCTCCTCTCCTTCCTCATGCCGGCGGATGCGGACGCCTTCTTCACGCTTGCCAAGTTCCGCGCCCTGCGCCGTTTGTGGGCCCGGGTAGAAGAAGCCTGCGGGCTCGCGCCCCGGCCCATTCGCCTCGACGCGGAGACCGCCTGGCGCATGGCGACGAAGCGCGACCCGTGGGTCAACATGCTGCGCGTGACGGTGGCGACCTTCTCCTCCGCCCTGGGCGGAGCGGACGGCATCACCGTTCTGCCCTTCACCGCCGCACTCGGCCTGCCCGACGGCTTTGCCCGCCGCATGGCCCGCAACACGCAGCTCATCCTCGCCGAGGAATCGAACCTGTGGCGCGTCGCGGACCCATCCGCCGGCTCCGGCGCCTTCGAGGCGCTGACCGGCGCCCTGTGCGAGAAGGCTTGGGGTCTGTTTCAGACCATCGAGCACGAGGGCGGTATCGTCGCAAGCCTCGCTGCCGGCCGCGAACAGGCGCGCATCGCCGAAACGCGGGAGAAGGCCCGTCGCGACGTCGCCACGCGCAGGGCGCCGATCACCGGCACCAGCGAATTCCCGCATCTTGCCGAAGCGCCGGTCGCCGTCCTTATGCCGGCGCCGGAGACGACAGGCCCTGCCCTGCCCGACGAGGTGGCGCTCGAGGCCGAGCCGCTGCCCTCCGCGCGCGATGCAGAGCCCTTCGAGGCCCTGCGCGATGCGAGCGACGATGCGCTCACGCGCAGCGGCCGTCGCCCTTCTGTCTTCCTCGCCAATCTCGGGCCCCTCGCCGCCTTCACGGTACGGTCGACCTTCGCCCGCAACTTCTTCGAGGCCGGAGGCATCGCAGCCGCGACCAACGACGGCTTCGCAACGGCTGAGGGCAAGACCGACATTGCGGCCCTCGCCGCCGCCTTCTCAAAATCCGGCGCTTCCGTCGCCTGCCTGTGCGGCACGGACGAGGCCTATGAGGCAGAGGGGGAAGCGGCGGCAGCCGCCCTCAAGGCAGCCGGTGCCGCGGCCATCTGGCTCGCCGGCCGTCCGGCCGAGCCGCTGGCCGGTCGCTTGGCCGGCGCCGGCGTCGGGGAATATATTTTCATCGGCTGCGATGCGCTCGCCCTGCTCGCCAAGGCGCAGGTGGTGGCCATGCCGGCGGCCGGGAAAGGGATGTCATGACACGGATCCCGGACTTCACAAGCCTTCCCTTCGCCGATGCCACGGCGGGCACGCCTGCCGTCTCGGGCGAGCCGTGGCTGACGCCGGAAGGCATCCTCGTCAAGCCGCGTTACGGCGAGGCCGACCGCAAGGGCCTCGACTTCCTTGACACCTACCCGGGCCTGCCGCCCTATCTGCGCGGTCCCTACCCCACGATGTACGTCACCCAGCCGTGGACCGTGCGCCAGTATGCCGGCTTCTCCACGGCGGAGGATTCCAACGCCTTCTACCGGCGCAATCTCGCCGCCGGACAGAAGGGCCTGTCAGTGGCCTTCGACCTCGCCACCCATCGCGGCTACGACAGTGACCATCCGCGCGTCGCCGGAGATGTGGGCATGGCCGGCGTCGCCATCGACTCCATCTACGACATGCGCACGCTCTTCGCGGGCATCCCGCTCGACCGGATGAGCGTGTCTATGACCATGAATGGCGCCGTGCTGCCGGTGCTGGCGCTCTACATCGTGGCGGCGGAGGAACAGGGTGTCCCGCCCGAGAAGCTCTCGGGCACGATCCAGAACGACATCCTCAAGGAATTCATGGTGCGCAACACCTACATCTACCCGCCCAAGGGGTCGATGCGCATCATCTCCGACATCTTCGCCTACACTTCGGCGCACATGCCGAAGTTCAACTCCATCTCCATCTCCGGCTACCACATGCAGGAGGCGGGGGCGACGCAGGATCTCGAGCTGGCCTACACCCTCGCCGACGGCGTCGAATACATCCGTGCCGGCCTTTCCGCCGGCCTGTCGATCGACCAGTTCGCGCCGCGCCTGTCCTTCTTCTGGGCCATCGGCATGAACTTCTTCATGGAGGTGGCGAAGCTGCGCGCCGCGCGCCTCCTGTGGGCCAGGCTCGTCAAGGACTTCTCGCCCAAGAACGAGAAGTCGCTGGCGCTCAGGACCCATTGCCAGACCTCCGGCTGGTCGCTGACGGCGCAGGATGTGTTCAACAATGTCATGCGCACGGCCATCGAGGCCATGGCGGCAACGCAGGGGCACACCCAGTCCCTGCACACCAACGCGCTCGACGAGGCGCTGGCGCTGCCGACGGACTTCTCCGCCCGCATTGCGCGCAACACCCAGCTCTTCCTGCAGCAGGAGAGCGGCACGACGCGCATCATCGACCCGTGGGGCGGCTCCTATTTCGTGGAGCGGCTGACGGGCGAGCTCGCCGCGCGGGCCTGGGCCCACATCCGCGAGGTGGAGGAGCTCGGCGGCATGGCGAAGGCCATCGAAGCCGGCATTCCCAAGCTGCGGATCGAGGAAGCGGCCGCCCGCACGCAGGCGCGCATCGATTCCGGCCAGCAGGCCGTGATCGGCGTCAACCGCTTCCGTCCCGACGACGAGCCGCCCATCGAGGTGCTGAAGGTCGACAACTCGGCGGTGCGCGCGGCGCAGATCGAGAAGCTCAAGCGCCTGCGGGCCGAGCGCGACCCCAAGGCGGTGGAGGCGGCGCTCGCCGCCCTCACCCGCGCCGCCGACACTGGCGAGGGCAACCTGCTTGCGCTTGCCGTCGACGCCGCCCGGGCCAAGGCGACCGTTGGCGAGATTTCATCGGCGCTGGAGAAGGTCTGGGGCCGGCACCGGGCGGAGATAAAGGCCATATCCGGCGTCTACAAACGGGAGGTCGGCGCGATGAGCGATGCCGTCCAGCGCGTTCTCGCCCTCGTGGAAGCTTTCGAGCGGGACGACGGCCGCCGGCCGCGCATCCTCGTCGCCAAGATGGGCCAGGACGGGCATGACCGCGGCCAGAAGGTGATCGCCTCGGCCTTCGCCGACCTCGGCTTCGATGTCGACATCGGCCCGCTGTTCGCAACCCCGGCGGAGGCGGCGCGACAGGCGGTGGAGAACGACGTGCACATCGTCGGCGTCTCCTCCCTCGCGGCCGGACACCTGACGCTTGTGCCGGAGCTGAAGGTGGAGCTTGAGAAGCAGGGCCGGCCGGACATCATGATCGTTGTCGGCGGGGTCGTCCCGCCCCAGGACTACGATGCCCTGATGAAAGCCGGCGCCTCGGCCATCTTCCCACCCGGCACGGTGATCGCCGAAGCGGCGGAGAAGCTCATCCGGGAGCTGAACCGCCGGCTCGGCTACGAACCGAAGCAGGCGGCCGAATAGCCGTGCGAGCAGGGGCGGCGGGGCCTTTCGTCTCGCCGTCCCGTGAATTGACAGCCCCGGCGGCGGGCGGCATCCGGTTGTCCCATGCGTCTGCTGCGCCTCGCCCTCGCCGCCTTCTTCCTTCTCTTCCTGCTGCCGCTCGGCGCCCACGCCCTCGTGTGGATGGCGCGGGAGCATCCTGCCTCCAGGAACAGGGCCGACTGGACGAGCAGCGGGCTGCTGCCGCCACCTGCTGCGGACAGCCCTGCCATGATCCACATCTACGCGGCGCGCACCGGGCGCTGGAAAGGCGCCGTGGCGCACCACACCTGGCTCGTGCTCAAGGAGGCGGGCGCCGCGCCCTACGAGCGCTACGACAAGGTGGGCTGGGGCTCGCCAGTGCGCCGCGACGGCTGGGCGCCGGATGCGCGCTGGTACGGCAACATGCCCGAGCTCGTCTCCGCCATCGAAGGCGAGGCCGCGCAGGCGCTGCTGCCTGCCGTGCGGGCGGCGATCGCGGACTATCCCTTCCGCGAGCGGGGCAGCTATCGCGCCTGGCCGGGGCCGAACTCCAACAGCTTCGTCGCCCATGTGGTGGCGCGCGTGCCGCAGCTCGGCGTCGCCCTGCCGCCGACAGCTCTCGGCAAGGACTATCATGCCGAGATGCTGTACGCTGGCCTCGCGCCGAGCGGCACGGGCTTCCAGATCGTCATCGGTGGCCTGTTCGGCCTCACCGTCGCCTGGGTTGAGGGGGTCGAGATCAACTTCCTCGGCCTCGTCGCAGGGTTCGACCTGCGCAGGCCTGCATTGAAGCTGCCCGGCTTCGGCCGGCTGGCGCTCGTCTGAGCGGCGCGATCAATCCCAGGTCTTCCGTTCCACCGCGCGCTTGATGACGCCACGCACGTCCTTGTTCGAGAGGAAAAGGTCGTGCCGGATGATGCCCCAGCCGTATTCGGAGGCGTCCGCGATGCGGACGCCAAGCGGCTCGAGCACTGCCCGGTCCGCCGCGCCAACGCGCGAGACGCCGCCGGCGAGGCGGCTGGAGACGGCGAGCGCGCGGTCGTTGACGCTGGAAATGACGGTGATGTGCTTCGCCAGGGGGCCGATGCGCCGCACGCTCGTGGCGAAGAGGTCGACGTCGATGTCGGGCGAGGCGAGCACGATGGCGCCGAAGCGCGCGGCGACATCCGGGCTGCCGCTCACGGCCCAGAGCTGGCGCAGCGTCTCCAGCGTCAGGAGCGTGCCCATGCTGTGCGCGACGATGTGGACGCGGCCGATCATGGCATTGCGAACGAGCGCCTCGAGCAGGTCTTGGAAGGCATCGCGCGACCATAGCGCGCTCTCGCGGTCGTAGCCGTAGTCGAGCAGCCCTTCCTTCGAGGGCCAGGAGAAGCCGACCGTCGCCCCTGAGAAGCCGATGGCGCGCGACAGCTCCGCCGCATCGATGGCCGCCTGCTCGAAGCTCTGGTTGTAGCCGTGGACGTAGATGAGCACGTCGCGGCCGGCCGCCGCCAGGGTCAGCGCCGCGACGGGATCGTTGTTGCCGAGCGGCTCGACGGCATTGATGTGCCAGTCGCCCGTCAGCGTGGCGCCGATGCGGTCGAAGAAGCCCTCAGGCGGAGGATCGAAACGCACGGCGACAGCCCGCGTGCCGCCCGAACGGGCCGAGCCGAACCACGGCCGTTCGCTCGCCCCGTTCACCGGCGCGCGCGTCGTGACGGCGTAGACCACCGGGCCGCCGCGCGCGCCCGTCGGCGAGGAATTGCCGGTGGCTGCCGGCGTGCTGCTGCTGTCGAGGGCGCCGATGGCGCTGGAGCAGCCGGCGAGCGTGACGGCGCCGGCCTGGGCAAGCGCCAGTCGCAAGAGGCTGCGGCGGGAGAAGAAGGGCTGCATGAACGGGCTTCGATTGCCGGAGTTCCGGGAGCGATCCCTTTTGGCGTCCGATTGTGGGCGAAGATGGGGCAAACGGTGGCAAAGGCTTGCCACCTCTCCGCGCCGCGACGGCCTGTGCGCGATTCCTCCCACCGCCGTCGCGAATCTGCGACAACTATACCGGCCATGACACGCCTCGACCGATCCGCCCTGCCCGATCTCGTCGCCCGCCTGACGCGCGGGGAGCGTGCCGCACTGGCGCGCGCCATCACGCTGGTCGAATCGCGCCGTGGCGACCATCAGGCACTGGCGCGCGAACTCATCCAGGCGGTGCTGCCCCGCACCGGCGGGGCGATCCGCGTCGGCATCACCGGCGTGCCGGGCGTCGGCAAGTCCACCACCATCGACACCCTCGGCTCCAACCTGACGGCGGCGGGACACAAGGTCGCGGTCCTCGCCGTCGACCCCTCCTCGCAGCGCAGCGGCGGCTCCATCCTCGGCGACAAGACGCGCATGGCGCGGCTCGCCGTGGACGAGAACGCCTTCATCCGCCCCTCCCCCTCCTCCGGCACGCTCGGCGGCGTCGCGGCGAAGACGCGCGAGACGATGCTGCTGTGCGAGGCGGCGGGCTTCGACGTGATCCTCGTCGAGACCGTCGGCGTCGGCCAGTCCGAGACGGCGGTGGCCGACCTCACGGATTTCTTCCTCGTGCTGATGCTGCCCGGCGCCGGCGACGAGCTGCAGGGCATCAAGAAGGGCATCGTCGAGATGGCGGACATGATCGCCGTCAACAAGGCCGACGGTGACGGCGCGGCCCGCGCCAAGGCCGCTGCTGCCGAATACCACGCCGCCCTGCACATTCTCGCGCCTGCGAGCCCCACGTGGTCGCCACCGGTCATCACCATCTCTGGCCTCGCCAACGTCGGGCTGGACGAGCTGTGGCGGAAGATCGTCGAACATCGCGAGCGCATGACGGCGACGGGCGAGCTGCAGCAGAAGCGGCGCGCCCAGGAGGTGAAATGGATGTGGGCCATGGTCGAGGACCGGCTTCACGCCCGGCTGCATGCCGACCCTCAGGTGCGCAAGCGCGTGCCGGCGCTTGAGGCGGAGGTCGCGGCGGGCACGCTCGCGGCGACCGTGGCGGCCGACGAGATCGCGTCCATGCTGGGCCTGTGAGGCAGCGGTGACAGAGGGGATGCCATGGGCGAAGGGCAGGAGCGCTGCGACGTTCTGGTGACCGGCTTCGGGCCGTTCCCGCGCGTGCCGGTCAACCCGACGACGGTGCTGGCCGAATGCCTCTGCCGCAGCCGCCGCCTCGCCCGCCTCGGCATCCGCGTCGAGCATCACGTGTTCCCGACGCGCTACGACATCCTGGACGAGGCACTGCCGGCCCGCCTCGCAGCCGCACGGCCGCGGGCCGTCCTCATGCTTGGAGTCGCCGCCCGCACCCGGCATCTGCGGGTGGAGACGCGCGCCGTCAACAAGGCCAACAGGACGGCGCCCGACGCCTCGGGAAAGACGCGCCGCGGAGCCGCGCTCGAACGCGGCGCCCCGCTCGCTCGCCGCTCGCCGGCGCCGCTCGCGCGCCTGAAAGTGGGGATGGCGGGCACGGGCGTGCCTGTCCGCCTGTCCCTCGACGCCGGCCGCTACCTCTGCAACGCGAGCTACTTCACCGCACTCGGCCGGACAGGGCAAACGCGCCCGCCGATCCAGCTCGTCTTCGTCCACGTGCCGATGCCGGGCTCCTGGGCCTTGGCGCCGACGGCGCGCCCGAGGCGCCGGGACCGGCGCGCGGCCGCCGGCGCGGGAAGGGAGCGGCGTCCGCCCCTCGCCGCCATGGTCCGCGCGCTCGAGACAGCCGCCATCGTCCTCGCGCGGGAGCGCCGCCGCCGACGGGCGCCCTGAGCCGAGGGGGAACCCGGCACGGATCGCGAGGAATAGGGCCTCGGAGAAGGATCTGCCCATGGACGAAAGCCGCCGCCTCCTCATGATGACCGCCGCGCTCGCCAGCGCAGCCTCGTTCACGGTGGACCGTGCCCTCGGCCGGGAGGCAGATGACGCGATGGCCGGGCTCGGCCTTTCAGCCCTCCAGTTCGGCCTGAAGCCCAACACGGAGGAGGACCAGTCCCCGAGGCTCGCCGCGGCGCTGGCGGAGGCGGCGCGGCGGGGCGCGCCGCTCCTTGTCCCGCCGGGGCGTTACCGCATCGCCGGCGTGACGCTGCCGGACGGCGCGCGGCTCGTCGGCGCCCCCGGCCTCACCACCTTCGTTCACGCCGACAGCGGGCCGATGCTCACGGCGCGGAATGCCCGGTCAATCGGGCTCCACGGCCTGCGCTTCGACGGGCTCGCCCGCCTGCTGCCGGAACGCGGCGGCCTCGTGACGCTGGAGAATGTGGCGATGGTCGAGATCGACGCCTGCAGGTTCGAGAAGGCCGGCGGCGTCGCGCTCTATCTCACCGGCTGCGGCGGGCGCATCACCGGCTCGACCATCTCCGAGGCCAGCCACTCGGCCCTCTTCTGCCTCGATGCGACCGGCCTCGCGATTACCGGCAACACGGTCTCCCATTGCGGCAGCAACGGCATCCAGGTCTGGCGCAGCGAGAAGGGCGACGACGGCACGATCGTCTCCGGCAACCGCATCTCCCACATCTCGGCGGATGCCGGCGGAACGGGGGAATACGGCAACGGCATCAGCATCTTCCGGGCCGGCGGCGTGATCGTGAGCGGCAACACGGTGCGGGACTGCGCCCTCTCAGCCATCCGCAACAATTCCGGCTCGGCGTGCCAGATCATCGGCAACAACTGCGCCCGCCTGGGCGAGACGGCGCTGTGGGCAGAATTCGCCTATGAAGGCACGATCATCGCCAACAACGTGGTCGAGGAGGCGATGAGCGGCATCTCCATGACCAATCTCGACCACGGCGGCCGCCTCTCCGTGTGCAGCGGCAACCTGCTGCGCGGCCTGCGCCACCGGCCTCGCCCCTACGACGGCGTGCTCGCCGGCGGCACCGGCATCCACGTCGAGGCCGAGGCGAGCGTCACCGGCAACGTCATCGAGGATGCCGAGGACAAGGGCATCAGCGTCGGCTGGTCGTGGGCGATGCGCAACGTCACCGTGACGGGCAACGTCGTGCGCAATGCGCGCACGGGCATCCGCGTCAGCCTGGTGCCGAAGGAGCGCAACGCCGTGATCTCGGGCAACGTCATCTCCGGCGCGTCCGAGGGCGCCGTCGTCGGCTACGAGTACGACAAGCCCGTCACCGGCGACCTCGCCGTCCGCCCCGACGCGCGGGCGAGCGGCATCCTCGTGACCGGTAACGCCGTCGCGTGACGCCTCAGGCGCCGGCGAGTGCCGCAGCCGGGCGCATGGCGCCGACGACACGGCCGTTCCAGTTGCGAATCTGGGGGCGGGCAAGATCGGCGACGGTCTTGGCCTGCACATCCGACAGCGGCAGGAAGCGCTCGACGAGCGCCGCCATGGCGACTTCCGCCGCCCGCGCGGCCCCGTCGTCGCACTTGAGGGCGATGCCGAGGCCGAGCTCGGGGAAGGTGGCGCAATAGACGCCTTCCGCCCCCACCTTGACAAAGGCCCTCTGCCCGAGCGCCTCCATGAGGATGGTGTCGAAGCGGCCGGTGCCAGCCACCATGAAGGGATGCGTGGCAACGGCTGCCCTCAGGCGGGCGAAGGCCGCCGCGCGGTCGCGCGTCAGGCCCGTTCCGGTGCCGATGCGGGCGAAGGCGCGGGCGAGCGCCCTGAGCGGCACGGCATAGGTGGGGATGGAGCAGCCGTCGGTGCCGCGCAGCTCGTCCGTATGGGCGAATCCCGTCAGGGCCTCCATTGCCGCCTTCACCTCCCGCTGCACCGGATGGCCGGGCTCGATGTAGCCGGCGGGATCGACCTCCATGGCGCAGGCGGCGCAGACGAAACCGGCATGTTTGCCGGAGCAGTTGTTGTGCAGCGCGGTGGGCTCGCCACCGCTGCGCGCCAGCGCGCGGGCTGCCTCCTGCCCCATCGGCCAGTGGGCGCCGCATTCGAGGCAGCCGGGCTCCCGCCCTGCCCGGGAGAGCATGCGCGCGGCCGTCTCGGCATGGCGAGGCTCTCCCGAATGGGAGGCGCAGGCGAGCGCCAGCTCGTCCTCGGTGAGGCCGAAACGGTCCGCCGCTCCACTTTCGATGAGGGGCAGCGCCTGGATGATCTTGACCGCGGAACGCGGAAAAACGGGCCGATCGATATCGCCGAGCACAAGAACCTCAGCCCCGTCGGCATCGAGCACCGCGAGCGCGCCCCGGTGCACGGATTCCACGACCTCACCCCGCGTTACCTCGACCAGGACTGCTTCAGCCATCGCGCATCTCCCTTTGGGGGCTCTTTTGCCCAGCCGTGCGCCCGTGTCAAACTGCGGGGGTTCCTTGCCCCTCGCCCCCCGACGCTATAGAGCGGTCGGCGCCTGTTTCTCCACCATCGGGTGACTCGATGCGCGTCGCAATGATCGGTTCCGGCTATGTCGGCCTCGTTTCCGGTGCCTGTTTCGCCGACTTTGGCCACGTGGTGACCTGCGTCGACAAGGATCCGGCGAAGATCGAGGCCCTGATGCGCGGCGATATCCCGATCTTCGAGCCGGGGCTCGATGATCTCGTCGCCACCAATGTCAAGGAAGGACGCCTCTTCTTCGCCACCGACCTGACGGATGCCGTGCGCTCGGCCGATGCGGTCTTCATTGCCGTGGGCACCCCGTCGCGGCGCGGTGACGGCCATGCCGACCTCTCCTACGTCTACCAGGCGGCGCGCGAGATCGCGCAGGTCATGGACGGCTATACCGTGATCGTCACCAAGTCGACCGTGCCGGTCGGCACCGGCGACGAAGTGGAGCGCATCGTGCGCGAGACGCGGCCGGACGCAGATTTCGCCGTCGTTTCCAATCCCGAGTTCCTGCGCGAGGGCGCGGCCATCGCCGATTTTAAGCGCCCCGACCGCATCATCATCGGCACCGACGACGAGCGCGCCCGCAAGGTGATGGCGGAACTCTACCGCCCGCTCTATCTCAACCAGGCGCCGATCCTCTACACCGGCCGGCGCACGGCGGAGCTGACCAAATACGCCGCCAACGCCTTCCTCGCCACCAAGATCACCTTCATCAACGAGATCGCCGACCTGTGCGAGAAGGTGGGCGCCAACGTGCAGGAGGTGGCACGCGGCATCGGCCTCGACAACCGCATCGGCAGCAAGTTCCTGCACGCCGGCCCGGGCTATGGCGGCTCGTGCTTCCCCAAGGACACGCTCGCCCTCATCAAGACGGCGCAGGACGCGGGCTCGCCCGTGCGCATCGTCGAGACGGTGGCGGCCGTCAACGACCAGCGCAAGCGCGCCATGGCGCGCAAGGTCGTGGCGGCGTGCGGCGGGTCGGTGCGCGGCAAGACGGTGGCCGTTCTCGGCCTCACCTTCAAGCCCAACACCGACGACATGCGCGAGGCCCCCTCGCTGTCGATCATCACGGCCCTGCAGGACGGCGGCGCGACCATCCGCGCCTATGACCCGGAGGGGATGGAACAGGCCCGCAACCTGCTGGAGAACGTCACCTACTGCGACAGCGCCTACGACTGCGTGGAGGGCGCCGATGCGCTCGTCATCGTCACGGAGTGGGATGCCTTCCGCGCCCTCGACCTCGACCGGATCAAGGCGCGGATGAAGGCCCCCGTCGTCGTCGATCTGCGCAACATCTACCGCGCCGGCGAAATGGCCCGCCGCGGCTTCGTCTATGTCAGCGTCGGCCGGCCGGACGGGGCGGCGGACGCCGACGGGGTGACGTAAGCGCTCCTGCGGCCTTGCGCCCCCGCCACGGATGGCATAGTCCCGGCTCGGTCAGCAGAAGAGGCGGGCGTGAAAATGCAGACCTACCAAGGCGGATGCCACTGCGGAACGGTACGCTTCGAGGCAACGACGGACCTTGCCACCGTCATCTCCTGCAACTGCTCGCATTGCAGCAAGCGCGGCCTTTTGCCGACCTTCGTGCCGCCGGACCGGTTCCGGCTGATCTCCGGCGAAGATGCGCTTGAGGATTACCAGTTCAACCGCAGGGTCATTCATCACCTGCGCTGCCGCCACTGCGGCATCGAATCCTTTGCCCGCGGCAAGACACCCGACGGCAACGACGTGGTGGCCGTCAACGTGCGCTGCCTCGACGGCGTCGATATCGAGAGCCTGAAGCTCACGCCCTACAACGGGCGGGACTTCTGACGGGCGGTTCGACGCGGGCCGGCTTCTTCCGGCCCGCATGTCCTGGTGCCGCGCCTCAGGCGGCCGTGCAGTGGGCGATGAGCCTGTCGACGAAGGCGCCACAGGCCTCGAGCTGGGCGATCTCGATATATTCGTCCGGCTTGTGTGCCTCGCCGATGGAGCCGGGGCCGATGACGACGGAGGGCACGCCGGCGACCGCGTGGAAGAGGCCTGCCTCCGTGCCATAGGCCACCTTGGCGTGCTCGTTGCGCCCGGCCAGGCGCTTGGCGAGCGTGACGACCTCGGCGTCCGGAGCCGTGTCGAGGCCAGGGAAGCCGGCGAAGACATCGAAATCGAAGCCGCTCTGCGGGTCGACGGCCTGCATCGCCGGCTCCAGCTCGCGCCGGGCATAGGCCTCGATCTCCGCAACGACGGCATCGGGATCGTCCGCCCCGATGGCACGGATCTCAAAGACGATCTCGCTCTCGTCGGGGACGATGTTGAGAGCCGTCCCGCCCGTGAAGACGCCGACATGGGCGGTGGTGAAAGGCACGTCATAGAGCGGGTCGCGGGCGCCGCTCGTCGCGAAACGCTCCGCCACGGAACGGATGTAGGCAACGAGCCGGGCGCCCCACTCCACGGCATTCACGCCCTGCGGCGCGAGCGAGGAATGGCAGCTCCTGCCGCGCACGCGCACCTTGAGGCTGCGCTTGCCCTTGTGGCCGATGACGACGTTCATCGACGTCGGCTCGCCGACGAAGCAGCCAAGCGGCTTGATCCCGGCCTGAGCCAGCTTCTCCACGATGCCGCGCGCGCCGACGCAGCCAACCTCCTCGTCGTAGGAGAAGGCGAGATGGATGGGCCGGGCGAGTGCGGCCGCCTTCATGGCGGGCACCCGCGACAGGCAGGCGGCGAGGAAGCCCTTCATGTCGCAGGCGCCGCGGCCATAGGCCCGGCCGTCGCGCACGGAGAGCGTGAAGGGGTCGCTCGCCCATTCCTGCCCGTCCACGGGCACGACGTCGGTATGGCCGGACAGGATGTAGCCCGCACGGTCCGCCGGGCCGATGGTGGCCCACAGGTTTGCCTTGGTGCCCGTCGCGTCGTAGATGCGCTCGCTCGCGATGCCGTGGGCGGCAAGATAGTCCTCGACCCAGGCGATGAGCTCGAGGTTGGAGTTGCGGCTCGTCGTGTCGAAGGAGACCAGGCGGGCGAGGATCTCGGTAATGGCGGGACTGGACATCAGGGAACTCCGGCAGGGGCCGCTCAACGGACGGCAACGGTGAAGGGATCGTCCGGCTGCTCGGCACGGACGAAATCGACAAAACGGCGGGCGGCCGGCGGCGCGGCCCCCGTCGCCGGCAGAAGAAAGGCCATCTCGTAGGTGATCTCCGGCAGGAAGGGCCGGTAAACGACGCTGGCGTCGTCGCTCAGGGACATGGGGAAGGGATTGAGCACCGAGATGCCCGCCCGGCAGCGCACCATCTCCGTCACGAAAGTGGAGGTCGTCGCCTCCGCCACGATCCTGGGCTCGATGCCCACATCTGCAAAGGCTCTGTCGAGCAGTGCCCGCGCCGCGAAACGCCGCGTGACGACGATGAACGGCTCCTCGCTGCCGATGTCGGCCGGACGGACGACGGAAAGCTCCGCGAGCCGATGGCCCGGCCACATGATGCAGGCCGCCTTCGAGCGGCGGAACGGCTCGGCCCGCACGCCGAGATGGGAGACCGGCGTCTCCAGCATGCCGATGCCCACGTCGACATCGCCGGCCGCCACTGCCGCAAGCACGTCTCCGCCGCGGCCAATCTCGACCACGACGCGCGTCTCGGGCTCCACGGCCACGAACCGGGCGAGAATGGGCGCCAGAAAATAATGCGCCACCGTGGGCGCCGCGGAAACGCGCAGCACGCTCTGCGTGCGCGGTGCGCGCGGCCAGTTCTCGAGCCGGGCGAGGCCGGCGAGGATGGGCGCCGCCTCCGCCTCCAGCGCCAGCGCGTCGGCCGTCGGCACGAGGCGGCCGCCCTCGCGCGAGAACAGCACCCGCCCCACCCTCTCCTCAAGAGCCGCCACGGCGCGCGAGACGGCGGGCTGCGATATGCCGAGGCGCTGGCCAGCTGCCGTCGTCTTGCCGGTGGCGATCAGGGCGTGCAGCACCTCCAGCTCGCGCAGGCTTGGGCGCGATGATCGGCTCTCGCTATCCTCGGAGGGCATAGTGTTATGCGATCTCGTTATTCATTTTGGCGGTGACAATGCCAAGATTGAATAATAGCATCGGGTCCGAGATGAGCAAGCCGCCGGGCCGGGGGATGCTGCCGCTTCCCTCGCATTTTCGATAAGGTGGCGCACATCAATCCAGAGGAGAGGGGAAATGAAAAAACTGAAACCCGCCGCCTATGCCCTGTTGCCGCTCGCGGTCGCAATGGCGCAACCGGCCGTCGCGCAGGACACGAAGGAGCTGAAGATCGGCGTCGCCTCCGAGGCCACCTCGATCGACCCGCACTTCCATAACGTCGGCCAGAACAACGCGCTGCGCCGCCACATCTTCGAGTCTCTCATCACCACCGACGCCAACCAGAAGCTGCTGCCGGCGCTGGCCGAGTCGTGGAAGGCGATCGACGACACGACGTGGGAGATCAAGCTGCGGCCAAACGTGAAGTTCTCGAACGGCGAGCCCTTCACCGCCCGCGACTACATCTACACCATGTGCCGGGTGCCACTGGTCGAGAACTCGCCCTCGTCCTTCACCGTGTTCACGCGTGGCATCGAATCGATCGAGGCGCCCGACCCGCTGACGGTCCGCGTCAAGACGACGAGCCCGCAGCCGCTCTTCCCCAACAACATGACAACGCTCGGCATTCTCTCGGCTTCCGTCTTCGGTGCCGGCGATGTCAAGTACGGCAAGGATGGCTGCGAGAACATGGGTACGCCGCCGAAGTCGGCGGACTTCAACGACCCGGCGAAGGCGATCGGCACCGGGCCTTACAAGCTGAAGGAATACACCCGCGGCACCCACATCATCCTGGAGGCCAACGAGGACTACTGGGGCGAGAAGCCGATCTGGCAGCGCGTCGTCATGCGGCCGATCACCAGCGCCGGCCCGCGCGTCGCGGCGCTGCTCGCCGGCGACGTGGACATGATCGAGAACCCGCCGATCCAGGACTTCGACAAGATCAAGGGCGCCGGCTTCACCATCGTCGAGGGCCTGTCCAACCGCATCATCTACATCCATCTCGACCAGTTCGAGGACAAGACGCCGGGCGTGAAGGGCACTGACAAGAATCCCTTCAAGGACAAGCGCGTGCGCGAGGCCCTGTCCAAGGCCATCAACCGCGACGCCATCGTCGAGCGCATCATGGGCGGCGTCGCCAAGCCCGCCGGCGAGCTGCTGCCCTACCCGCTCTTCGGCACATCGAAGGATGCCAAGCCCGTCGCCTATGATCCCGAAGGGGCGAAGAAGCTGCTGGCCGAGGCCGGCTACCCGAACGGCTTTGAGCTGACGCTCGGCACGCCGAACGACCGCTACATCAACGACGAGAAGGTGGCGCAGGCCGTGGCGCAGATGTTCACGCGCGTCGGCGTCAAGACCAATGTCGATGCCATGACGGCCTCGACCTTCTTCACGCGTCGCAACAAGCACGAGTTCTCGGCCTACCTCGCCGGCTGGGGCGCGGATTCGGGCGAGATGTCCAACTCCCTCAACGCCCTCGTCGTGACGCCGAACAAGGAAACCGGCGGCGGCCACACCAACCGCGGCCGCTATTCCAACAAGGAGGTCGACGCTCTCGTGCAGGAGGCGCAGCGCACCATTGACGACGCCAAGCGCGAGGAGCTGCTCCAGAAGGCCTCGAAGATCGCGATGGAGGACCATGCCCTGCTGCCGCTGCACTTCGAGGTGACGCCCTGGGCGTTCAAAAAGACGCTCACCTACACGCCGCGCATTGACCAGTATACGCTGGCGACCGAGGTCAAGCTGGCGCAGTAAGCTCGGCCATCGGCCGATGACCGGATCCGACCGGCACGCGCGTTCTGCCGGCGCGTGACCGCCGGAGCGTCGCCTCCCTCTCCCCGCAAGGCGGGGCAAGGGCCGGGGCGAGAGGCTGGCGCAGGCTCCTGTCCCTGCGGACCCTCTCCCCCTTCTCCCGTGAGTGCGAGAGGGACGAGCGGCGCGCCGGAGGAGCCTCGCTCCGGAGCGCCCTGTCGGCCGGGCTCCGCCCTTTGCAAGGTCAACGACGATGCTCGTCTACGTCATCCGACGCCTGGGCCAGGCGGCACTCGTGCTGGCCGTCATGGCGACGCTTGTCTTCATCGCCGTCTATGCGGTGGGCGACCCGGTCGCCATCCTCGCAAGCCCCCAGGCGGACCAGCAGGAGATGGAGGCGATCACGCGACGCCTCGGCCTCGACAGGCCGCTCTATGAGCAATATGCCCTCTTCGTCTGGAATGCGCTGCACGGCGACCTGGGCCGCTCCTTCGTCTACAACGAGCCGGCGCTGACCCTGATCCTCAACCGCCTGCCGGCGACGCTGGAACTGGCGCTGACCGCCCTCCTCATCTCCATCTTCGTCGGCATTCCGCTCGGCCTCTATGCGGGCCTCAAGCCGCAGTCGCTCGGCGGGCACTCGATAATGGCCGGCTCCATCCTCGGCTTCAGCCTGCCGAACTTCTGGCAGGGCCTGATGCTGGTGCTGCTGTTCTCGGTCATGCTCGGCTGGTTCCCGGCTGGCGGGCGCGGCACGACGCGTGACCTCTTCGGCGTGCCGGTGAGCTTCCTCACGCTGGACGGGCTCGCCCATCTCATCCTGCCGGCGCTCAACCTCGCCCTCTACAAGATGGCACTCGTCATCCGCCTCACCCGCGCCGGCACGCGTGAGGTGATGCTGCAGGACTATATCCGGTTCGCCCGCGCCAAGGGCCTGTCCCAGACGCGCGTCATCGGCGTCCACGTGCTGAAGAACATCCTCATCCCGGTCGTCACGGTGCTCGGCCTGGAGCTCGGCTCGATGATCGCCTTTGCCGTCGTCACGGAGACGGTCTTCGCCTATCCCGGCATCGGCAAGCTGCTCATCGACTCCATCGGACGGCTCGATCGGCCGGTGATCGTGGCCTACCTCATGCTTACCGTCGTGATGTTCGTCATCATCAACCTCGTCGTGGATCTCATCTACGCCGCCATTGACCCGCGCGTGCGCCTCGAGGAGGCCAAGGCATGAGCGAACAGGCCGCCACACCGGCGCCGACGGCAGCCGCGCGCCCGGCCGAGAAGGCCGAGAGCCTGCTGTTGCGCCATGTCGCCGCGTTTTTCGAGAGCCCCCTCGCCGTCGTTGGCCTCGCGGGCCTCGTGCTCCTCGTCGCCGCCGCGCTCGCTGCGCCCCTCATCGCGCCGCAGGACCCCTACGACCTGGCGCAGCTCGACATCATGGACGGCACGCTGCCGCCGGGGGCGGAGAGCCTTGCTGGCTACACCTACTGGCTCGGCACCGACGAACAGGGCCGCGACATGCTGTCGGCCATCCTCTACGGCCTCAGGATCTCGCTCGGCGTCGGCGCGGTCTCGGTCGTCATCGCCTGTGCCGTCGGTGCCTCAATCGGCGTGCTGGCGGCCTATGCCGGTGGGCGCATCGACAGTCTTGTCATGCGCGTGGTGGACCTGCAGCTCTCCTTCCCCGCCATCCTGGTGGCGCTCGTGTTGCTGGCCGTCTTCGGCCGCGGCGTGGACAAGGTCATCATCGCCCTCGTCATCGTGCAGTGGGCCTACTATGCACGCACGGTGCGCGGCTCGGCGCTGGTCGAGCGGCGGCGCGACTACATCGAGGCGGCGCGCTGCCTCGCCCTGCCAAAGAGCCGCATCGTCTTCCGCCACCTCCTGCCGAACTGCCTGCCACCGCTCATCGTGGTGGCGACGGTTCAGGTGGCGCACGCCATCGCGCTCGAATCCACCCTGTCGTTTCTCGGCGTGGGCGTGCCGGTGACGGAGCCGTCCCTCGGCATGCTCATCGCCAACGGCTACGACTATCTGCTGTCCGGCAAGTACTGGATCTCGACCTTTCCCGGCATCGCCCTCGTCGCCGCCATCGTCGCCATCAATCTCGTGGGCGACCGGCTGCGCGACGTCCTGAACCCGAGGCTGTCGCGATGAGCGATCCCGTTCTTTCCGTCCGCGACCTCGTCGTGGAATTCTCATCCCGCGAAGGGGTGCTCACCGCCGTCAACGGCGTCAGCTTCGATGTGGCGGCCGGTGAGGTGCTGGGGCTCGTGGGCGAGTCCGGCTCCGGCAAGTCGGTGACCGGCCTTGCCGTGCTCGGCCTCATCGACCCGCCGGGGCGCATCGCCTCCGGCTCCATCCGCCTCAAGGGCGAGGAGCTCACGTGCAAGAGCGAGCCCGAGCTGCGCCGCCTGCGCGGCCGGGACATCGCGATGATCTTCCAGGACCCGATGACCACGCTCAACCCGGTGCTGCGCGTGGACACGCAGATGATCGAAGCCATCCGCGCCCACGAGAAGGTGTCCGAGCGGGCGGCGCGGGACCGGGCCCGCGAGGCGCTCGCCAGAGTCGGCATCCCCTCGCCGGAGGAGCGGCTCGTCTCCTATCCGCACCAGTTCTCCGGCGGCATGCGCCAGCGCGTCGCCATCGCCATCGCGCTGCTGCACCGCCCAGCCGTGCTCGTCGCCGACGAGCCGACGACGGCGCTCGATGTCACCATCCAGGCGCAGATCCTCTCAGAGGTGCAGCAGCTCGCCGCCGAGAGCGGCACGGCGCTGGTCTGGATCACGCACGACCTGTCCGTCGTCGCCGGCCTCGCCGACCGCGTAGCCGTGATGTACGCCGGCCGCATCGTGGAGGAAGGCCGCGTCGCCGACGTGCTGGAGCGGCCGGCCCATCCCTACACCAACGGGCTGATCGGCTCCGTGCCGAGCCGCAACAGGCGCGGCGAGCCGCTGGCGCAGATCCCCGGCATGACGCCCTCGCTCGCCAACCTGCCGACGGGCTGCGCCTTCGCGCCGCGGTGTCCGCGGGCCGACGCCGCCTGCACGACCCCGCCCGGCGTAACGCGCGCGGGCGACGCCCGCGCCTTCCGCTGCTTCCATCCGCTCATTCCCGTGGAGGCCGCCGCGTGACTGCCGCCCCCATCCTCGCGCTCGATGGCGTGTCCAAGCGCTTCGTCCGGAAGCTCGACGCCGCCGAGAAGATCGCCAACCTCTTCGGCGCGCGCCGCCGCGAGCAGGTGGTCCACGCTGTTGACGGCGTGGACCTCGCCATCGCGCCGGGCGAGGTCGTCGGCCTCGTCGGCGAGTCCGGCTGCGGCAAGTCCACCCTCGGCCGCATCGTCGCCGGCATCCTCGAGCCGAGCGCCGGCACTGTCTCCTACGAGGGGCAGGACGTGGCGAAGCTCACGGGCGCGGCGCGGCGCAAGGTGGACCTCGCGGTGCAGATGGTCTTCCAGGACCCGATGGCGTCGCTCAACCCGCGCCTGCGCGTGATCGACATCATCGGCGAGGCCCCGGTGGTGCACGGCCTCGTCTCGCGCGCCGAGGTGGAGGACTACGTGTGCGACGTGATGACCCGCGTCGGCCTCGATCCGGCCACGCGCCGGCGCTACCCGCACCAGTTCTCTGGTGGCCAGAGGGCGCGCATCGGCATCGCCCGGGCGCTTGCCGTCAGACCCAGGGTGCTCGTCTGCGACGAGTCGACCGCTGCGCTCGACGTGTCGATCCAGGCGCAGGTGCTCAACCTCTTCATGAAGCTGAGGGAGGAGCTCGCCCTCACCTATCTCTTCGTCAGCCACGACCTCGGCGTCGTGGAGCACATCGCGGACCGGGTGGCCGTGATGTACCTCGGCCGCATCGTCGAACTCGCGCCGGCCGAGGAGCTGTTCCGCGCACCGAACCATCCCTATACGCGGGCGCTGCTTGAGGAGGTGCCGCGGCTCGAGCCGAAGAAGAAGACCTTCTCGGCCCTCAAGGGAGAGCTGCCCTCGCCGCTGTCGCCGCCGAGCGGCTGCCACTTCCATCCGCGCTGCCCCCATGCTTTCGGCCGCTGCCGCGCGGAGCGGCCGGCGCTCAAAGCGGTCGGGCCGGGGCGGGTCTCGGCCTGCCATCTCAACGACAGGGCGGCGTGATGATGGCGGCAAAGCGGAGTGTCGTCCTCTCCGGCCGGCGCATCGCGCTCGCCGACGACCAGCCCACCTTCTGGGATCGGGTCGCTGCCGACAGGTGGGAGCCCGGCACCCGCCGCCTCCTCGACGCGCTCGTCGATGCCTCGACGCTGTTCGTCGACCTCGGCGCCTGGGTCGGACCGACGACGTTGCAGGCCGCCGCCCGCGGCGCGGCCGTGGTGGCCGTGGAGGCCGACCCGGCGGCGCTCGACCAGCTCGGCCGCAACCTCGCCGCCAATCCGCAGCTCGCCGCACGCGTCACGGTGGTGCCGAAAGCGATCCACCCCTCCGCCGGCACCGTCACCTTCGGCGCCCGGCGCAAGCCCGGCGACTCGATGTCGAGCCTGCTTCTTGCCGGGAGCGCGGACACCACTTGGCAGGCCGAGGCTGTGACGCCCGCCGCGCTCGCCGCCCTGCTGCCGGAAGCGCCCCGCCGTGTCGTCAAGATCGACCTCGAGGGCGCCGAATACGCGCTCCTGCCGGCCACCTCCCCCCTGCTCGCGCATGAGGACGTGAGCGTCATCGCCTCGTTCCATCCCAGGGTGCTCTCCGAGAGCGGCGAAGCCGACATTGCCGGTGCGACGCAGCGTGCGCTCGCCGCCTTCACCGGCTGGCGGGCCCACAGGGTGACGGAAGCCGGCGCCGCGGCTGAGGGCGAGGATGCCGCCGGCATCGACGCAGTGGCGCATGACGAGTGGCTCTTCGTGAGACCGTGACGGCGAGAATGCCGCCGATCGCCCGCGACGGTCGGATATCCCGTCGGTGATGGGTCCGCCGCGGCCGCGCGCCGGTCACGCGGGCTCGGCCACCTTCTCCTGGTCGATGACGGCGAGATCGACCGGCCCCGCCACCCCCTCGACCGTGACGCCCGGCACGAGCCGGAAGGCGCTCGTCGCGGCGAAGCCCTCGGCCTCGGCCTTGACGAGCGTGGCCGCATCCGTGACCACGCAGGTGCAGCCGACCTTGTTATGCTTCTCGAGCTTGGCGGCGAGGTTCACCGGCTCGCCGATGACGGTGTATTCCAGCCGGCCATCGTTGCCGACGGTGCCGAACAGGACACGGCCGAAGACCGCTGCAAAGCCGATCTCGACCTTGCGACCGCTGGCCGCGGCGAAGGCGCGGCCGAAGACCGCCGCCTCCCCGGCAAGGGCGAGGGCGGCCCGCAGCGCATCGGCGGCCGGGGTCTGCGAGGCTCCGGTGCAGCCGAAGGTGGCGAGGATGCCGTCTCCCAGAAACTTGTCGATGGCGCCGCCGTGCTCGGCGATGACGGCCCCCATCCGCTGCTGGTAGGCCACGAGCAGCCGCATGACCTCGGCGGGCGGATGGTCCGCGACGAAGCGGGTGAAGCCGCGGATGTCGGCCATCAGCACCGCCGCCTCGACCATCTCGCCGCGCCCCGGCGCGAGCGCATCGCCGCTCGTGATGCGCCGGGCGATGGTGGGATCGAAGAAGCGGGACAGCTCCGCCGTCGCCGACAGGCCAAGCGCCGCCGTCAATAGCTGGCGCCGGCCGCGCGCGATGACGATGGCGAGGACACCGGTGAAGAGGAGGATGGCGACGATCTTCTCAACCTCGGCGCCAACGAGGATGCTGCTCGACGTCATGTAGGTGACGAAGTCGCGTGTCACCGGCCCGTCCCCGTCCGCGTCCCCGGCATGGAGGGCGTAGGCCGTCATCCCCACCCAGCCGGCGGCAGCGACGCATCCGGCGAAGATGACGAGGCGCGGCTCGAAGCGCAGCGCCCTGATGGCGATGAAGAGGAAGACGAGCAAAAAGGTCGGCGCCTTGAGATAGAAGGCTGCTGGCTGCTGGTATTGCAGGTGGAAGGACCAGATGAGACCGTAGAGCAGCCCGAAGTCGACGACCGTGAAGGCGGGCACCAGCCAGCCCCGCATCCGCCCGCGCCGGGCGAGCGCGACGCGCACGAGGCCGAGCACGAGGAAGATTCCGCCGACGACGGGAACGGGCCGGAAGGCGCCCATGGCGTCGAGCGCCTTGGGCGAGACGGCGTAGAGCACGTTGAAGAACACCGCGATGGCCACAACGAGCCAGGCGGAGAGCATCTCCGCCTCGCGCGTCTCACCGTCGACGATGCGTTGCGCGCGCTCTGGCAGGCGCCCGAAGGTGCCGAGCGCCCCGAGCCGCCGCCAGGCGGAGCGCGTGCTGGCAGTGTCCAGGTTACCGACGGCCATGTTTCGCCCCGCCACTTGCCTCGCCGGGGCCATGTTAGCGCCGGCGGGCGCCGGGGCGAACCGCGCCCCTTATCAGGAGTTACTGCGCACGAGACGCGCGTTGGTCCGCTCCAGCCGCTTGGCGAGCTCGCGCATGACGGCAATCGACATCTGCGGGAACTGGTTGAGCAGCTCGAGGAAGACCCGCTTGTCGATCCGCAGGGCGACGACCGGCGTCGCCGCTGTCACCGTCGCCGAGCGCGGCGTGTCGGACAGGATGCCCATCTCGCCGACAACGTCGTTGCGGGCGAGCTCGGCCACCTTCAGCGGGCCCGAGGGCGTGTCGAGCGTCACCTCCGCCTGGCCTTCGAGGATGACATAGGCGGCATCGGCCGCATCGCCCTGCCGGAAGAACAGTTGCCCGGCGGAGAAATGCACCCGCTCGCCGGTGAAGGCGAGAAGCTTGAGCCGCGCGGGATCGATGTCCCGGAACATCGGCACCTGCCGCAGCGATTGAACTTCCGAATCGAGTGTCATCCGTGTCCCCCTACAGCACCGGCCGCCGCAGCGGAGCCGGCGTCGCGTCGGCTCGCACCGCCGGCCGGGCAGCGCCGCAGCTCCGCCCTTGCTCCCTCGAACACGATGAGCGCATCGAACCCCTCGGCCTGCGCTTCATCCCGTAGCACCGCGATCAAACAGCGATCCTCGAACATCGCCAGAAGGCCCTCACGGATGCGCCGCGCCTGCTCCTCACCATAGGCCACCAGCGCGCCGTCGAGAATGAGTATGTCGGGCTTCTTGATGAGGCATCGCACCAGATTGACGCCGGCCCGCTGGTGGGGGGCCAGAAGCCGCCCCCCGGGGCCGACCTGGAAGCCGAGCCCCACCTTCTCCACCTCCTCGCGCAGGCCCAGCTCGTCGACCACGGCGCTCACCACGCCCATGACGCGCGACTGGGCGTCGGCGATGCCATGCGCAATGCGGCCGAAGAGCAAGTTCTCGCGCAGGGGGGCGGCATCGCACACCCGCTCGGGATCGTAGAGGTCGAGCTGGCGCGCCCAGACGGAACCATCGAGCTCTTGCCGGAAGATGGCACGGGCCGCGACGATCGCCTGCCGCAGCCGGTCGTCGAGAAGACCGAGGCGGTGGCGCGGCTCGATGTAGTCGAGTGCGAGGGCTATGAGACGCGAGCGGTCTTCCCCGATGAGGCTCTTCAGCCCCTTGGCCGCGATGCGCCGCAGGATATCCTCGTAGTCGGGCAGTTCGTCCGCATCGATGAAGGAGAACTGCTCGAAGAGCGGATGGCCCGGCGGCAGGTCGCGGAAGATCTCCGTCATCGTCTCGGTGATGCGTGCGCCGATGACGACGAGGTCGTCCGTCAGCCCGCCGCGGCTGAGCGCCTTGCGCACCACCGGGTTCACCGCCCGCCCCCGCCCCGTGAAGGCGGGCCCGACAGCGACGCCGAACAACAGGTTCTCGCCGATGCTGGCCTGGGCGTTGTAGCGCGCGGGATCGAAGGGCTCGACGAGGTTCTCGATGCCCTGTTCGGCCAGCATCGTGCGCAGGCGGCGGCGCGCCTCAACGACCTTTCCGGCAAGGTCGGGCATGCGCTGGCTGGACACGCGGCCGAGCAGGCCGAAGCGGTAGACGTCCTCGCGCATGCCGATCCTGCCGAGTGCCGCGAGCAGGACGCCGTCGAGCCCGTCGGCATCCTTCACGCCGAGGCGCTCGTAGTCGATCCACTCGTCATCGAGCCGGTCGACGGGATTGCCCGTGCGCTCGGCCTCCATGCGCCGGCGGCGCGCCTGCGGCCCGTCGTCCGGAATGCGCCGGACGGGCCGGTTGCGCAGGCCGTAGATGAGGTTTTCCCTGAGCGATCCGGGGAAGAGGGCGGGCTCCGACCCTGCATAGGCGAGATAGCGGCCGAGCTGGCTCTCGGGAATGCGTCCGAGATCGCGCCCCGCGATCGTGATGCGCCCGGCATATTCGTCGTGCCGGCGGGCAAGCGCCCGCGCCAGCGTGCTCGGCCCCGGGCCGCCGTTGCCGACAATTGCGAGCCGCACCGGAAACGGCAGCTCGAAGGAAAAATCCTCGACGAGGACGGAGCCGTGCGGGTCGGAGATGCGCAGGCGGTCGACGACGATGGGGCCCGCGAGCGGCCCGTCGTCCGTCTCCGGCGCGGCAAGGACATCGAGCGGGACGAGCTTGTCCGGCAGGAACTGCTGGATGATCTGATCATACTTGATCTGCACGTCGAGGCGCTGCTGGTCCCAGTCGATCAGCTCCTTCAGCGGCGGCGGCAGGTCCCGGTAGGCGCCGATGACGGCGACGAGCTGGCCGATGTCGAGCTGGCCCTTGAGTGCGAGATAGCCGCCGATGGCATAGAAAAGGAAGGGCGTGATCTGCGCGAGAAGGTTGTTGATGAACTTGACCATGAACTTCCACTTGTAGATGCGGAAGCGCAGGTCGAAGAGGTGGTGCAGCCGTTCGCCGATCTCCGCCTTTTCCCAGGCAGTGGCGTCATGGACGTGCACGGCCTCCATGCAATCGACGATCTCGGCGATGCGCCCGGCGAGCTTGCGGGAGGCGATCTGCCGCTCCTTGCCGAGGCGCAGCTGGACGCGCCGCATGCGCGGGATGACGACGAACTGCACCCCCACCACCGCTGCGGCGAGAAGGCCGAGCCACACGTTCTGGATGAGGATGAAGGCCATGGCCGTCGCGGCCTGGGTGCCGAGAAACAGGGGCTGGACAAAGGCATCGCCGATGAAGCCGCCGATGGGCTCGACCTCGTCCTTGATGATGGTCGCCGTCTCGGACGACTTCACGGTGCGCAGCGTCGAGGGGGTGAAGCGCAGCGTCGTCGAGAAGAGGTCGAATCGCAGCCGGCGCAGCATCCGCTCGCCGAGCGCCCCCTTGGCAACGTTGATCACATACTTGAACGCGCCGTTGATGAGGACGAGGGCGAGGAACAGCATCGACAGGCCGAAGAGCAGGCCCAGCTGGTCGACACGGAAGCCCTCGAACAGCTCAACCGCGCCCCCGCCCATGAAGGCGGGCAGGTCGAAGGCGATGATGAAAAACCGGGCTTCAGCGGCACCCTCGGCGAAGGCACCGCCCTGAATCGCGTCGTTGACGATGCGCTTCGGCAGGTCGAGCGACCAGAAATAGAATGGCAAGGAGGCGATCACGACCGCGAAGATCGCGAGCTGTTCGCGCTTGGAAAATCGCCAAATGTAGCGAAACAGGCTCTTGTCCAAGCCTTTCTCCTTGATTCAAGCTGCAGGCGTTGCCACTGTCCGTGACATACGCCCAGGAGGGAGTCTTGCTCGAGGACAGGGATGCGCGCCCGGCTGCATGCTAGAAGAATTAGATAAGGGCGCAAACGACCCTTGCCCCCTAGGCTACACCAACCGCGACTGACCAGGAGGCTGCCGATGAAGGCAGCAGAGATGGGCCCCCTGTTGCTGAACCCCGGGCAAGATGGGTACAGCCCGCATGCCGATCAAGACCAGCATGCGCGTGTCCTCATCTACAGCCACGATACGTTCGGCCTTGGGCATCTGAGGCGTTCGCGCGCCATCGCCAACGCGCTTGTGGCCGAGCGGCCCGGCGTTTCGGTGGTCATCATCTCGGGCTCTCCCGTCATCGGCAATTTCGAGTTCGGCTCGGGGGTCGACTACGTGCGGGTGCCCGGCGTCGTGAAGCAGCCGGACGGGGACTACCGCAGCCTCAATCTCCAGGTGCATCTCGAGGAAGCCATCGGCCTGCGCAGCGCCATCATCGAGCAGACGGCCCGCACCTTCCGGCCGGACCTCGTCATCGTGGACAAGGAGCCGACGGGTTTCCGCGGCGAGATCGTGCCCGCGCTCGAGCGTCTGCAGGGCACGGGGGCGCGCATCGTGCTCGGCGTGCGCGACGTGATGGACGAACCGGCCCTGCTAGTGCCCGAGTGGGAGCGCAAGGGCGCTGCCGAGGTGCTGGAGCGCTACTATGATGAGGTGTGGGTCTACGGCCTGCGCGAGATCTACGAGCCGCTCGCTGCCCTGCCGCTCGGCGAAGACATCACGAGGCGCATCACCTACACCGGCTACCTGCGCCGCAGCCTGCCGCAGGAGCCCGGCCTGACGCGCTATCCCAGGATCACGAAAGGGCCGTTCGTGCTCGTCACCACGGGCGGGGGCGGCGACGGAGACGACCTCATCGACTGGACGATCTCCGCCTACGAGACCTCCAGGCCGCCGGAACTTCCGGCGGTCATCGTCTTCGGCCCCTTTATCAACCGCGACACGCGACGCGGCTTCATGGAACGCATCGCACGCAACCCCAAGCTCGACGCCATTGCATTCGACACCAAGCTTGAAGTGCTGATGAGCCGCGCCACGGCCGTCGTCGCCATGGGCGGCTACAACACGTTCTGCGAGGTGCTGTCGCTCGACAAGCCCACGCTCATCGTGCCGCGCACCAGCCCGCGGCGCGAGCAGTATATCCGCGCCGTGCAGGCCGAGCGGCTCGGACTCGTCAACATGCTTGTGCATGAGAACGGCCGGCGCGACCCCGAGCGGATGGCGCGCGCCATCGACCGGCTGCCGGAACAGAAACGCCCGTCGGAAGTAACCGTGCCAGGCCTCCTCGACGGGCTCGACGTCATCCAGCAGCGCTTTTCCTCGTGGCTCGCGCAGCGCGGCACGGGGGCGATGAGCCAGGCCGCCGAATAAGCGATATGACGAAGCAGGGTTCCCCTCGCGGCGCTTCGCCGCCGTCGCGCGTCGCCATCGTGGTGAAGGGCTACCCGCGCCTGTCCGAGACCTTCATCGCCCAGGAAATTCTCGGGCTGGAGCGCAACGGCCTCGACCTCGCCATCTGGTCCCTGCGCCACCCGACAGAGCGCGTCAGCCACCCCATGCACCGGCAGATCGCGGCGCCCGTCACCTATCTGCCCGAATATCTCTACCAGGAGCCGCTGCGGGTGCTGCGCGGCGCCCTCGCTGCCCTGCGCAATCCGCGGCTCGGCAAGCTCCTGTCGGCCTTTTGGCGCGACCTGAAACGCGATTTCACGCCCAACCGCGGCCGGCGCCTCGGGCAGGCACTGGTCATGGCCCGCGAGCTGCCGCCGGACATCCGCCACCTCCATGTCCACTACCTGCACACGCCCGCCTCGGTCGTGCGCTATACGAGCCTGCTGACGGGTCTCTCCTTCAGCTTCTCGGCCCACGCCAAGGACATCTGGACGACGCCGGAGTGGGAGAAGCGCGAGAAGATCGCCGAGAGCGCCTGGGGCGTCACCTGCACCGAGACGGGGCACCGCCACCTCGCCGCCCTGGCGCCGGACGCCGGGCATGTGCGCCTCGTCTACCACGGGCTTGATCTCTCGCGCTTTCCAGCCCCGCCAAAAGGGCGCCCGCCGCGAGACGGCAGCGATCCTGCCGATCCTGTCCGCATCATCTCCGTGGGACGGGCGGTGGCGAAGAAGGGTTACGACGACCTGCTCAGCGCCCTCGCCGCGCTGCCGGAGGGGCTGCACTGGCGCTTCGCACACATCGGCAGCGGCGAGCTGCTGGCCAGCCTCAAGCAGCAGGCCGCGGCCAAGGGCATCGGCCACAAGGTCATCTTCCTCGGCGCCAAGGCGCAACCGGACGTCATCAGCCTCATGCGCGAGGCGGATATTTTCGTGCTGCCGGCCAAGGAAGCCAAAAGCGGCGACCGTGACGGGCTGCCCAACGTTGTCATGGAGGCGGCGAGCCAGGGCCTCGCCATCATCGCCACCGACTTCTCCGGCATTCCCGAGTTCATCCGCCACGACCGCGAGGGCTGGCTGACGCCGCCGGGTGACTGGGAGAGCCTCGCCAACGCCCTCAACCTGCTCGCCCGAGACCCGCAGGTGCGCCACCGGCTCGGCATGGCCGCCTATGAGCGGTTGCGGAACGACTTCTCCGCCGACGGCGGCATCGCGCGCATCGCAGCGCTCCTGCGCGCCAGCCTCAGCGTGGCGACCGACCAGGGCGCCGCCAAGACCGAGAAGGAGGAGGCACGGCCGTGAGCGGCGGCCCCCTGGCCTTCTACGCACCGCTCAAGGCCCCGGACGACGCGACGCCGTCCGGCGATCGGCGCATGGCTCGGCTGTTCCTCGCGGCGCTGGAACGGGCCGGCTATCGACCGGAAATCGCCAGCAGGATCAGGACGTTCGACGGATCCGGCGACAAAACGATTCAAGCACGGCTGCGCGCCGAGGGAGAGCGCGAGGCGGAAAGGCTCGTAGCAGCCTACGGCGCCCTCGCCCCGGCGCAACGGCCGCGGGCGTGGTTCACCTACCACGTCTACTACAAGGCCCCCGACTGGACGGGGCCGCGCGTCGCCGCAGCGCTCGGCATCCCCTATGTCGTTGCGGAGGGCTCGCGCGCACCCAAACGCGCCGGCGGACCGTGGGCCGTGGGCCACGAGGGCGCCGAGCGGGCGCTGGACGCCGCACGCCTCGTCTTCGTCATGACGCACAACGACCGCCCGGCGCTGGAGGCAGCCCGCCAGCCGGGGCAGGATCTCGTCGATCTTCCACCCTTTCTCGACGTAAGCGGGCGCAAAGGAGGCAATGCTGCGGGCCCGGCGGACAAGGCCGCCCGACCCGCCCGCCTGCTCACCGTGGCAATGATGCGGCCGGGCGACAAGCTGGCCAGCTACCGCCTGCTGGCGGAGGCGCTCGGCAGGCTCGCCGGGCTGCCGTGGCAGCTCACCATCGTCGGCGATGGCCCGGCACGGACCGAGGTCGAGGCGCTGTTCGCTCCCTTCGGCGAGCGGGTGCGCCTTGCCGGGCGCGTGGACGACAGGAACATCCTCTCCCATTTCTATGCCGAGGCCGATCTCTTCGTCTGGCCAGCAGTCAACGAGGCCTATGGCATGGTGTTTCTCGAGGCGCAGGCCGAGGGTTGTCCAGTCGTCGCAGGCGACGAAGGCGGCGTTGCGAGCGTTGTTCGCCACGGGGAGACGGGCGTCCTCACCCCGGCGCGCGACGCGGCGGCCTTCGCGACGGCCATCGTCGGCCTCCTCGGGGATGACGTGCGGCGGCGGCACATGGCAGCCGCGGCAAGCCGCTTCGTCCACGGCGAGCGCTCGCTCGAACGCGCCGCCACCGTCCTCGCAGACGCCCTGTCCGCCATCGGAGTTCGGCCTTGAAGCGTCACATTCTCATCGCCGTCACCCACCTGCTCGGCGCCGGGCATCTCACGCGCATGGCAGCGCTCGCCCGTGGCCTCGCGCGCGCCGGCCATCGCGTCACCCTCGCCTCCGGCGGCATGCCCGCGCCGCTGGTGCGGCTCGACGGCGTGGAGCTGCTGCAACTGCCGCCGCTGCGCTCGAACGGCGTCGACTTCCGCACCCTTCTCGACGCCGACGGCAAGCAGGCCTCGCCCGCACTGCTCCAGGAGCGGGCAGATCTCCTCGCCCGCGCCGTGAGGGAGGGCCGACCCGATGCGGTGATCACCGAGCTTTTTCCCTTCGGCCGCAGGATGTTGGCTGCGGAATTCATCACATTGATTCAAGCCGCCCGCGCGCTGAAGCCTGCCTCGATCCTGCTCGCCTCGGTGCGCGACGTGCTGGTGGCGCCCGCGCGCGCCGAGCGGGTTGCAGAGGCGGAGGCGCGGCTTCTGTCGGCCTATGACGGCATCCTCGTACACGGAGACGAAGCGGTGCTGCCGCTGTCGGCTTCATGGCCGGTGAGCACTGCACTGCAATCGCTCCTCCACTACACCGGTTATGTGGACGAAGGGGCCGACCGCCCGCAGCAGGCCGAGCCGGACGACGCGCCGCGGGGCGACTTCGTCCTCGTCTCAGGCGGCGCCAGCGCAGCCGCCATGCCGCTCTACCGGGCGGCCATCGCGGCTGCCGGTCTCATGCCAGAACGTCCCTTTCACCTGCTCGTCGGCCAGGGAGTGGATGCAGAATTGTTCAACGAGCTCGCGGCGGCCGCCCCGGTCAACTGCACCGTCGAGCGGGCGCGCCCTGACTTCCGGGCCCTGCTCGCGCGCTGCGCCGTCTCGGTAAGCCTCGCGGGCTACAACACCGTGACGGATCTCATCCGCACGCGGGCACGGGCTGTGCTCGTGCCCTTCGAGGAAGGCAACGAGACCGAGCAGCGCCAGCGTGCCGAGCATCTCGCCGCCTCCGGTCTCGCAGAGGTGGTGCCCCAGGCGGCGCTCGACGGCCCGCTGCTGGCCGAGGCCATTGGCCGCGCGTTGTCGCGGCCGCGGCCGGAAGCGTTCGCCGTCGCGCTCGACGGTGTGGAACGGACGACGGCGATCATCGAGGAGCTCTGCGCGCGTCCCCGGCCGGCAGCAGCGCCACTCGCGCCCCTCCGCGCCGGCACCGATGGTGAGGCGCGCGGCTGGGCCGCGCTCGAGGAGGCGCTCGACATGCTCGCCCGCAGCGGCCGGCGGCTCGGCCTGTGGTGGCGCGACGACGACGCGACACATACGACGCCGGCCCTCGACAGGCTGCTCGCACTCTCCGAACGCACCGGCGTGCCGGTGGCGATCGCCGCCATCCCGTCGCGGACGGGTAACGACCTTGCGGTGCGGCTCGCCACAGTGCCGCACGCGCAGGTGCTGGTACACGGCTTCGCCCACGCCAATCACGCCCCGGCTGACGAGAAGAAGGCCGAGTTTGGGCCCCACCGCGACCCGACGGAGCTGACGCGCGACCTGCGCAGCGGCCTGATGCTGGGCCAGGCGCTCTTCGGCGACAAGCTGGTGCCCGCCTTCGTGCCACCCTGGAACCGGTGCACCCCGGATATCGCCCCTGCCCTAGCCCGTGCAGGCTATAGTGGGCTTTCACTCTTCGGCGACCGGACGGCGGCCGACATGGCCGGCCTGCCGCTCGTCAACACCCACGTCGACCCAATCGACTGGCGTGGCACCCGCAGCCTCGTCGATCCGGCTCGCCTGCTCGCAGGGCTCGCACAGGCCATCCTGCGGCGCGTAGGCGGTCTCGCCGACGCGGACGAGCCGATCGGCCTCCTCACCCATCACCTCGTGCACGACGAGGCCGTCTGGCAGTATTGCGAACGGCTCCTCACCGTTCTGGGGAGCAGCGGCGCCCTCACCCCGCTTTCGGCCCGCGAGATCTTCGCCGGCACGCGGGAGGGCCGCGCCCTCCGGCCATGAGTGGCCTGCCGGCACTTTCGTTTGCCATCAGCCGAGGGGTGACCGAAGAAAGTCATTTTAACTTTTGGGCGTAGCGCTTTAGTGTTGGAACTTCCCAGGGGGCATCGGGAGAGTGGCGTTGACGCCGGCACAAGAGCGCGCCAACCACATATTGCTCAGCATCCGCGACCTCGCTGTCGAGTTTGCTGGCGACGGGGGCGGTGTTTTCCGAGCGCTCGGCGGCGTCTCGTTCGACATTCCCTCCGGAAGCACGGTCGCCCTCGTCGGGGAATCGGGCTCGGGCAAGTCGGTCACTGCCCAGGCGATCATGCGCATCCTGCCCAAGAAGGGGCGGATTGCGGCTGGCAGCATCCTCTTTGACGAAGCCGGCGGTGTCCCTGTCGACATCGCGCAGCTTCCCCCCGGCAGCGAGGCGATGCGCGCCCTGCGCGGCGGGCGCATCGCCATGATCTTCCAGGAGCCGATGACATCGCTGTCGCCCCTGCACACGGTGGGTGACCAGGTGACGGAGGCCCTGCAGCTGCACTGCAAGGTCACCCCGCAGGAGGCGCGCGCCGAAGCGGAACGCGTCTTCGCCCGCGTTGGCTTCCCCGATCCCAAGCGCACCTTCGTCACCTACCCCTTCGAGCTGTCCGGCGGCATGCGCCAGCGGGCGATGATCGCCATGGCGCTCATCTGCAAGCCCGCCCTGCTCATCGCCGACGAGCCGACGACGGCGCTCGACGTGACGACCCAGGCGCAGATCCTCGACCTCATCCGTGAGCTGCAGGCCGAGACGGGCATGGCCGTGCTGATGATCACCCACGATCTTGGCGTAGTCGCCAACGTGGCTGACGAGGTGGTGGTCATGTACCGCGGCCGCATCGTCGAATCCGGGCCGCGCGACGAGCTCTTTCGCAACCCGCAGCACCCCTATCTCAAGGCGCTGATGCGCGCGGTGCCACGCTTCAACATGGCGCCCGGCGAGCGGCTGACGCCGCTGCGCGAGGTGGCGAGCGGCGAGATCATCGCCGCCGCAGCCGCTGCCTGCCCCGTGCGCCCGGTGCCGCGGGGGCCGGTGCTCTCGGTCGAGGACGTGTCGAAGACCTACACCATGCGCGCCGGCTGGTTCTCGGGCGAGACGCGCAAGGTGCACGCCGTCAACCGCGTCAGCCTCAAGCTGACGCCCGGCACGACGCTGGGCCTCGTCGGCGAATCCGGCTGCGGCAAGACGACCCTCTCGAAGATGATCATGCGCGCCCTCGCGCCCGACGAGGGGCGCGTCCTCTTCGACGACGGGGACGGCCCGCGCGACGTGCACGCGCTGTCGGGCGACGATCTCTTCGCCTATCGCCGGGCGGTGCAGTTCGTCTTCCAGGATCCGTTCTCCTCGCTCAACCCGCGCATGACGGTGTACGAGATCCTGACCGAGCCGCTCGTCATCCACGGCATCGGCACGCCCGACGAACATTTCGCCAAGGCGAAGATGCTGATCTCGCTCGTGGGCCTGGAAAAGCACCACCTGCGCCGCTATCCGCACTCCTTCTCCGGCGGCCAGCGCCAGCGCCTCGGCATCGCGCGGGCACTGGCGCTGTCGCCGCGCGTGCTGCTGTGCGACGAGCCAGTGTCGGCGCTCGACGTGTCGGTGCAGGCGCAGATCCTCAACCTGCTCAAGGACCTGCAGGCGGCGCTCGGCCTCTCCTACCTCTTCGTCTCGCACAATCTCGCGGTCGTCGACTACATCGCCGACGACATCGCCGTGATGTGCCGCGGCCGCATCGTGGAGCAGGCGCCCAAGCAGCTGCTCTTCAGGCGGCCGCTACATCCCTACACGCAGGCGCTGCTGGCGGCGGTGCCGAGCCCGGACCTCGACCGTCCGCTCGACTTCGCCAAGCTGCGCAGCGACCGCTTCTCCAATCCCGCCGACTGGCCTGTGCCCTACCGGCTGACGGCGGACACCCCCGGCGAGATGGTGGAGGTCGAGCCCGGCCACCTCGTGCGCGTGACCGACGCCGGCGCGAGGATCGCAGCATGACGGCGCGTTGCCTTCCGACCGTCTCCCTGCGCCGTGCGACGGCGGGTCTCCTGTTCTGCCTCGCGGCCCTCGTTGCCGGCCCCGGAGCCGCGGAAGCGATGCCGGCCCTCAAGGAGACACCGTTCTTTGCCGAGGTGGTCGGCAGCGGCCAGCTGCCTCCGATTGCCGAGCGGGTGCCACAGGAGCCGCTGGTGGTCGATCTCGAGGCACACGGCCGCGTCACGGGACGGCAGGGCGGCTCGATCAGGACGCTGGCCGCCAGAGCGCGTGACATCCGCTACCTGTCCGTCATGGCCTATGCCCGGCTCGTCGGCTACGATGAGAACCTCAATCTCGTGCCGGACATCCTTGCCTCCTACGACGTGGAGGAAGGGCGCCGCTTCACGCTGCACCTGCGCAAGGGGCACCGCTGGTCGGACGGGCACCCCTTCACCGCCGAGGACTTCCGCTACTGGTGGGAGGATGTCGCGCTCAACCGCCACCTCATGCCGGCGGGGCCGCCCGATTTCATGCTCGTCGACAACGAGCTGCCGACCTTCGAGGTACTGGACGAGACCACCGTGCGCTATACGTGGTCGAAGCCAAACCCCCTCTTCCTGCCCACGCTGGCCAAGCCGCTCGCCCCGCACATCTACCGGCCGGCGCATTTCCTGAAGCGCTTTCACGCGCGCTACACCGACCCCCAGTCGCTGGCGCAGGCCGCCGCGCGGCAGAAGCTCAAATCCTGGGCCGCGCTGCACAACCGCGTCGACGCGATGCCGGACTTCTCCAACCCCGAGCTGCCGACCCTCGACCCCTGGCGCGTCGTCACCGCAGGCCCGTCGAGCCGCTTCGTCTTCGTTCGCAATCCCTACTACCACCGCATCGACACCGCCGGGCAGCAGCTCCCCTACATCGACAAGGTCTACGTCGACATCGCCTCGAGCGGGCTGCTCGCCGCCAAGGCGAATGCCGGCGAGGCCGACCTCCTGGCGCGCGGCCTGACCATGGCCGACATCCCCGTGCTCAAGCAGGGCGAGAAGGCGAAGGGCTACCGCACCCTGCTGTGGCCCATCGCCCGCGGCTCGGAGGTGACGCTCTATCCCAACCTCACCACGACCGACGCGGAGTGGCGCAAGCTCAACCGCGACGAGCGCTTTCGCCGGGCGCTCTCCCTCGGCATCGACCGACGCACCATCAACAACGCCCTGTTCTTCGGCCTCGGCATGGAGGGCAACAACACCGTCCGCGAGGGCTCGCGCCTGTTTGAGGAGCCGTTCCGGAAGCTCTACGGCACCTATGATCCCGGCGAGGCCAACCGGCTGCTGGACGAGATCGGGCTCGACCGGCGCGACAGCTCCGGCGTGCGGCTGCTGCCGGATGGGCGCCAGCTCGAGATCGTCGTCGAGGTGGAGGGCGACATGACGATGCTCGTCGACACCCTCCAGCTCATCGGCGAGTTCTGGCGCGAGATCGGCATCAAGCTCTTCATCAAGCCGCAGGACAGGACGGTGCTGCGCAACCGCGCCTATTCCGGCCTGCCGGTGATGACTGCCGGCCCAGGCCTCGACAATGCCATCCCCACGGCGGCGATGCCGCCCGGCGAGCTCGCCCCCATCAGCCAGTATCACCTCTCCTGGCCCAAGTGGGGCCAGTATGTGGAAACGCACGGCAAGGTCGGCGAAGCCTGCGACATGGAGAAGCCGAAGGAGCTGCTCGCCCTCTACCGGCAGTGGCTGGGCACGACGGACGAGGCCGAGCAGGAGCGCATCTGGAAGCGAATGCTCATGCTGCACGCCGAGAACCAGTGGACGATCGGCACGGTGGCCGGTGCGCTGCAGCCCATCGTGCTGCGTGACGGCCTCGCCAACTTCCCGGACAAGGCGCTCTACAGCTGGGAGCCGACCGCCCTCCTCGGCATCTACCGCATCGACGAAATGTTCTGGGACCGCGCCGACCGGCGCGTGGCGGCTGCGCAATGATCGGTTTCGTCGCTCGACGGCTCGTCACCATGGCGCTGACGCTCGCCGTCATCAGCCTTCTCGTCTTCCTCATCATCAAGCTGCCACCCGGCGACTTCCTGACCAACCAGATCGCCGAGCTGCGTGCCCAGGGCGACGCAGCGGCAACGGCCAAGGCCGAGTTCCTCATCAAGCAATACGGCCTCGACCGGCCGGTCCTCGAGCAGTACCTCGTCTGGATCGGCGTATGGCCGGGCCCCAACGGCTTCTCCGGCCTGCTGCAGGGCGACTGGGGCTGGTCGTTTGAGTACGACCGGCCGGTCAACGAGGTCGTCGGCGACGCGCTGTGGCTGACGCTGCTCGTCAACCTCACCACGGTCGTCTTCCTGCACGTCGTGGCCATTCCCATCGCCATCTATTCGGCGACGCGCCAATACTCGATCGGTGACTACCTCGCCACCTTCGTCGGCTACATCGGCCTTGCGACGCCCAACTTCCTCCTGGCGCTCGTGTTGCTCTACTACATGAACCACTGGTTCGGCATTTCCATCGGCGGCCTGTTCGATCCCGAATATGCGAACGAGCCGTGGAGCCTCGCCAAGGTGGGCTCCCTGCTGCAGCACCTTATCGTGCCGACCATCGTCATCGGCCTGTCGGGCACGGCGGCGATGATCCGGCGCATGCGCGCCAATCTGCTCGACGAGCTGTCGAAGCAGTACTACGTCACGGCCAAGGCCAAGGGCATGCCGCAGACGCGGGCGCTGCTCAAATATCCGTTCCGCATGGCCCTCAACCCCTTCATCGCCGACATCGGCAACCTGCTGCCCAACCTCGTCTCGGGCTCGGTGCTGGTGTCGCTCGTGCTCAGCCTGCCGACCGTGGGCCCCATCCTCCTTGCGGCTCTCAAGTCGCAGGACCAGTTCCTCGCCGGCTTCATTCTCATGTTCGTCGCGGTGCTCACGGTCGTCGGCATGCTGATCTCCGACCTGCTGCTGGCGTGGCTCGACCCGCGCATCCGGCTGGGGCAACGCTGAGATGACGAACGTGAGCCAGATGCCCTCCCGGCGCCGCAGCGCACACTTCGTCGACAAGGCGCCCTTCGACCCTGGCGCAAGCGAGCCCGGCGGCCGTGAGGACGAGCGCTTCTTCCGCGCCTCCTCGCTCACGCTCATCTGGTGGAAGTTCCGCCGCAACAAACTGGCCGTCGTTTCGGCCTTCATCCTCGTCGTGCTCTATGCGGCCATTCCCTTCGTCGAGGTGATCGCGCCCTACGGGCAGGCCCAGCGCAACGGCGATTTCCTCTACGCGCCTCCGCAGCCAGTGCATCTGTTCCACGAAGGCTCGTTCGTCGGCCCCTTCGTCTATCCCTACAGCTTCCGCTTCAACCTCGAGACCTTCACGCGCGACTACGAGGTCGACACCAGCCGCCCGCAGCCGCTGCGCTTCTTCTGCGCCGGCGAGCCCTATCGTTTCTGGGGGCTGTTCGAGACGCGCTTCCACCTCGTGTGCCCGCCCGAGGGCGGCACGTTCTTCCTGCTCGGCACCGACCGGCTGGGGCGAGACATCTTCTCGCGCATCGTCTACGGGGCGCGTATCTCGCTCACCATCGGCATCGTGGGCATTGCCGTGTCCTTCGCGCTCGGCCTGTTCTTCGGCGGCATCGCCGGCTATCTGGGCGGATGGGTGGACAACGCCATCCAGCGTCTCATCGAGATCCTTCGCTCGCTGCCGGAGCTGCCCCTGTGGCTGGCCCTGTCGGCCGCCCTGCCGCCGAACTGGAGCCCCGTGCTCGTCTTCTTCGGCATCACCATCATCCTCGGCCTGCTCGACTGGCCGGGCCTGGCGCGGGCGGTGCGCTCCAAGCTGCTCGCCCTCCGGGAGGAGGATTTCGTCAAGGCGGCGGAGCTCATGGGCGCCTCGCGGGCGCGCATCATTGGCCGGCACCTCATCCCGAACTTCATGAGCCACCTCATCGCCTCGGCGACGCTGTCGATTCCCTCAATGATCCTCGGCGAGACGGCCCTGTCCTTCCTCGGGCTCGGCCTGAGGCCGCCGATCACGAGCTGGGGCGTGCTGCTCAACGAGGCGCAGAACCTGGCGGCAGTGAACCTCTATCCCTGGCTGCTGTGGCCCATCGCCCCCGTCATCGTCGTCGTCCTCGCCTTCAACTTCATGGGCGACGGGCTACGCGACGCGGCCGATCCCTACCACTGAACCACCGGCTGCTCGACCTGGTGCGCGACGAGTTGCATGCGGTCAACGTCCACGAGGCCGAAGTCGCTGATCTTGAGATGCGGGATCACCGGCAGCGGCAGAAACGCCACCTGCAGGAAGGGCTCGGGCAACGTCACGCCAAGCCCACGGGCCGCCGTGTGCAGCGGGCCGAGGCCGGCATGGACCTCCTCATAGGGCCTGTCGCTCATCAGGCCCGCGACCGGCAGGGGCAGTTCCGCCCGGACCACCCCGCCCTCGACGACGACGAAGCCGCCACCGATGGCGCCGAGGCGGTTGACGGCGAGCGCCATGTCCGCGTCGTCGACTCCGACGACGCAGATATTGTGGCTGTCGTGCCCGACGGACGAGGCGATGGCCCCGCGCTGCATGCCGAAGCCCGAGACGAAGCCGCGCCCGATGTTGTCATTGTGCCCGTGGCGGGCGACGACCGCGACCTTGGCGATATCCGACGCCGGATCGGCGACGAGGGCGCCGTCGCGCGCAGGCACGGGACGGCTCAGCTTTTCCGTGATGATCTTGCCGGGGATGACACCGATGACGGGCTGCTCGCCCGCCGCGCCGGGGATGGCGAAATCAGCTGCCGAGACCTCGCGCGCCTTCATGCTGGCGAGGCCGATGAGCGCCACGGGCTCACGCTGCGCAAACAGATCTGGCCGCAGCAGCCGCCCGCCGACGATGACGTCCGACACCTGGCATTCCTCCAGATGGTCGAGGAGGACGATGTCGGCCCGCTTGCCGGGCGCGATCATGCCGCGGTCGAACAGACCGAACGCGGTTGCAGCCGTCAGCGAGGCGGAGCGATAGGCGGCGAGCGGCGGCGCGCCGAGGGCGATGGCGGTGCGGATGAGGAAGTCGATGTGCCCTTCCTCCGCAATGTCGAGCGGGTTGCGGTCGTCGGTGCAAAAGGCAAGGAAGGGCGAGGTTGTGAGCGTGAGCAGCGGCGCGAGGGCGTGCAGGTCCTTCGACACCGAGCCCTCGCGGATGAGCACCGTCATGCCCTTGCGGATCTTCTCGAGCGCCTCCTCCGCGCTCGTCGCCTCGTGCTCGGTACGGATGCCGGCGGCGCAATAGCCGTTGAGATCCTTGCCCCTCAGCAGCGGGGCGTGGCCGTCGATATGGCTGTTGGCGAAGGCCTGCAGCTTCGCGACGCAGGCGGCATCGAGCGCGAGGACGCCGGGAAAGTTCATGAACTCGGCGAGCCCGATGACCTTGTGATGGGCCAGGTAGGGCAGAAGGTCGTCGGCATCGAGCCTCGCGCCGGACGTCTCGAGCGCCGTCGCCGGCACGCAGCTCGACAGCTGCACGAAGAGGTCCATCACCATGCGCTCGGACGAGGCGAGGAAGAAGTCGAAGGCTGCGGCCCCGAGCACGTTCGCCATCTCGTGCGGATCGCAGATCGCGGTCGTCACGCCATGGGGCAGGACGCAGCGTTCGAACTCCTGCGGCGTCACCAGCGACGATTCGACATGGCAATGGGTGTCGATGAAACCCGGCACAGCGATACGCCCGCCGCCATCGATGGTCTCGCGCCCCTCGTAGCGGTCATACGTGCCAACGATGGTGTCGCCGCATAGCGCGATGTCCGTCGCGACGAGATCGCCCGTCACAAAATCGAGCAGCCGGACGTCGCGCACGACGACATCCGCCGCGGCCGCGCCCCTGCCCTGCGTCACACGCTCGCTCAAGCTCGCCCGCGCCATCGCTCGTCCCCGCCAGCGGCAAGCTGCCCACATCCTAGACGCGATCCTAGACGCGCACCGTCGGGAGGCAAACACCGGACGCGAAAAGGCGGCCCGCCGGGGCGGGCCGCCTGGTGCGGCGCGCGACACGTCACGCGCCCACCTTTGCTACCGTCACTGGTTCGGCGCGGCAGCCGGCGGCGTGGCCGGAGCCGGCGGCGCGGTCTGATCCGCCGGCCGCGTCGAACCCGTACTCATCTTGTCCTGTTCGGAGCGGATGTCGGCGAGCGTCTTGAAGGCCGGGGCCTGCTCAAGCTGCTCGCGGGTGGCCGACAGCGTGATCTTCTCGATCTCGCCTTCGGCGTTCTTCGACACCTGCAGCTCGGAGAACGGGATGGCGACATCCTTCTGGCCGATGCCGAGGAAGCCACCGACGCCGATCACGGCCGCATCGGCCTGGCCTTCCTGGCCGAGCACAACGTCGCTGATCTCGCCGATGGTCTTGTCGTCCATGCCGACCACCGTCTTGCCCATCAGGTTCGAGACCATCCACTGTGATTCGCCTTGGGCGGTCACGAAACCGGCCGGCGCGCCCATGGCCGGGGCCGCGGCCGAGCTGTCGGGAGCCTTCATCTCGGTGGCGCCGGGCGTGCTCGGCACGGCGGGCGCGGCGCCGGGCGCCTGCGGCTGTACAGCCGGCGGGGTCTGCTCGGGGGTCGACGGAGCAGTGGTCTGCGCCATGGCCGGCACGGCCAACAGCAGCGCAGCAGTTGCAACGGTGACACCAAACTTGGTTCGCATGACGGAATCCTCTCTTCTGCTGACCTTCGCGGGACGCGCGGTCCCCTTGCGTCACGCCCCCTTCGGGCGCGCGCTCAGGTCGGCCTGGTTCGCGTGCTTTTCGATCGAACCGTGGATGCAGTTCACGCCTCGCCATCCACGTTCGTCAGACCAACACGCGAAAGGAGCGGATGGTTCCGACAGGCGACGAAAACCTGTCCTTTTCCGGCAGATGCCGCCGCAACGCTGCGCACGGCAAGGAAAAGGGCGCGGCACCGGTGTGCCGCGCCCTTCCCGGTCGGATGGCCGCTGGCGTCAGCGCGCCGCGACGACCATGATCTCGACCTTGTATTCCGGAGCAGCGAGCTTGGCCTCGACGGTGGCGCGGGCCGGCGTGTGGCCCTGCGGCACCCACGCGTCCCACACCTCGTTCATCTTGGCGAAGTCGGCCATGTCCGCCAGCCAGATGTTGGCCTTGAGGATCTTGGTCTTGTCGGTGCCGGCCTTCTTCAGCGTCTCGTCGATCTGGGCGAGGATCTGGCGGGTCTGGCCAGCCGCGTCCTGCGTCGTGTCCTCGGCGACCTCACCGGAGAGGAAGACGAGATTGCCGAAGACCACCGCCTCGCTCATGCGCGGGCCGACGCCGATGCGTTCGATCGAAGACATGTTCACTCCTGAAGCTCAGAGAAGGGATGCAACGGCTTACCCTGCCCCGCCCGCCACGGGAAGCCCCCGGCGGGCACGCCACCATTGCCCTCACCCGCGGCCGACGAAGGGCATCTTCGTCGCCATCACGGTCATGAAGAGCACATTGGCGTCGAGCGGCAGGCTCGCCATGTGCAGCACGGCGTTCGCCACATGGGTCACGTCCATCAGCGGCTCCTTCCTGATGGAGCCGTCCGCCTGCGGCACGCCCTCGGCCATCTTGGCGGCCATGTCGGTCGCCGCATTGCCGATGTCGATCTGCCCGCAGGCGATGTCGTACTTGCGCCCGTCGAGCGAGGTGGAGCGCGTGAGACCCGAGATCGCGTGCTTGGTGGCCGTATAGGGTGCCGAGTTTGGCCGCGGCGCATAGGCCGAGACGGAACCGTTGTTGATGATGCGGCCGCCGCGCGGGTTCTGGTCCTTCATGATCCTGAAGGCTTCCTGCGTGCACAGGAACGGCCCCGTGAGATTGGTGTCGACCACCTTCTGCCACTGCTCGTAGGTGAGCTCCTCGAGCGGCACGCCCGGCGCCGAGACGCCGGCATTGTTGAAGAGCACGTCGAGCCGCCCGAAGCGCTCCTCGCAGGCGGCGAACAGGGCCTTGACCGACTGCGGGTCGGTGACGTCCGTCGGCACGGCGAGCGCCTGGTCGGCCCCGGCGCCGGCGAGGCGAATCGTCTCCTCCAGCGCGTCCTTGCGACGGCCTGCGAGGACGACGTTGTAGCCGTCCTTGAGGAAGGCGATCGCCACCGCCCGTCCGACGCCGGATCCCGCGCCCGTGATGATTGCCACCTTGCCCTTCGATGCCATGCGACGTCTCCCTGTCCCCGGCCGCTCGTGCGGCGCTTGTCGGCTCTGAAACGGTTTAATAGCCGGACAGTAGCGGCTCTCGGCGGCAATGTGGAGGCCGACGGGCGGAATGCCGGGGATGTGGACAGGGAATGCGCGGCCGGCGGCCTGCGAAGGCCCGATGTCGCGGGAGGCGGCCTCGCGCCGGTCCGTCACATCCTGAAGACGCCGAATCTCGTCTCCTCGATCGGCGCGTTGAGGCAGACGGAGAAGGCAAGGCCGAGCACGCGGCGCGTCTCGGAGGGCAGGATGATGCCGTCGTCCCACAGGCGGGCGGTGGCGTAATAGGGGTTGCCCTCCTCCTCGTAGCGCGCGCGGATGGGGGCCTTGAAGGCCTCCTCCTCCTGCGCGCTCCAGGCCTTGCCCTCGGCCTCGAGGTTGTCGCGCCTGATGGTGGCGAGCACGCTCGCCGCCTGCTCGCCGCCCATCACCGAGATGCGGCTGTTCGGCCAGGTGAAGAGGAAGCGCGGCGAATAGGCCCGCCCGCACATGCCGTAGTTGCCGGCACCGAAGGAGCCGCCGACAAGCACCGTGATCTTCGGCACACGGGCGCAGGCGACGGCAGTGACGAGCTTCGCCCCGTCCTTGGCGATGCCGCCGGCCTCGTACTGCCGGCCCACCATGAAACCCGAGATGTTCTGCAGGAAGAGGAGCGGGATGCGCCGCTGGCAGCACAGCTCGATGAAATGCGCGCCCTTGAGCGCCGATTCGGAAAAAAGGATGCCATTGTTGGCGATGATGCCGACGGGGATGCCCCAGATGCGGGCGAAGCCGGTGACGAGCGTGGTACCGTAGAGGCGCTTGAACTCGTCAAACTCAGACCCGTCGACGAGCCGGGCGATCACCTCGCGGATGTCGTACTGCTTCTTGAGGTCGGTGGGCACGAGGCCCTCCAGCTCGGCCGGGTCGTAGAGGGGCTCGACCGGCGTGGTCAGGGCGATGTCGCTTTTCTTGACGGTGTTGAGGTTGGCGACGATCCGCCGGGCGAGCGCGAGGGCATGCACGTCGTCCACCGCGTAATGGTCGGCGACGCCCGACTGGCGGGCATGCACGTCCGCGCCGCCGAGATCCTCCGCCGAGACGACCTCGCCCGTGGCCGCCTTCACCAACGGCGGACCGCCGAGGAAGATGGTGCCCTGCCGGCGCACGATGATGGTCTCGTCCGACATGGCCGGCACATAGGCGCCGCCGGCCGTGCATGATCCCATGACCACGGCGATCTGCGGAATGCCGAGGGAGGACAGGGTCGCCTGGTTATAGAAGATGCGGCCGAAGTGATCCCTGTCGGGGAAGACCTCGGTCTGGTGCGGCAGGTTGGCCCCGCCCGAATCGACGAGGTAGATGCACGGCAGCCTGTTATCGCGCGCGATCTCCTGCGCGCGCAGGTGCTTCTTCACCGTCATCGGGTAGTAGGTGCCGCCCTTGATGGTCGAATCGTTGCACACGATCATGACCTCGCGGCCCTCGACGCGGCCGATGCCGGCGATCAGCCCGGCACCGTGGATCGCTTCGCCGTACATGCCGAAGGCCGCGAGCGGCGCGATCTCGAGAAACGGCGAGCCCGGATCGATGAGGCGCATGACGCGTTCGCGCGGCAGCAGCTTGCCGCGGGCCAGGTGTCTCTCCCGCGCGCGGGGCGGGCCGCCTTGCGCCACCTCGGCCCGCCGCGCCTCGAGTTCCGCCCTGAGCTCGGCCCAGGCGGCGGCGTTGGCGCGGAAATCGGCGGATGACGAATCGATCGCGCTCTCGATGGCCGGCACGCGTCCCTCCCCAAGGCTTGCCCCGCACGGCGGGTCGTCGGCCGGACTATGGCGCCCTGCCCGCCGTCCGGCAACGTGCGCCGATGCCAAGGCGCGTTTGGAGAGGGCCGTCGCTGCCCCGGCGGCGCGCTCAGGCCGGCACAGAAACGGTGGGGCCGAAGATGTCCTCGAAGCGCGCCCTCAGCGTGGCATCGATCTCCGGCATGGTAACTGGAATGCCAAGGTCAACGAGGCTGGTGACGCCGTGCTCGCGCACGCCGCAGGGCACGATACCGGAGAAGTGCGAAAGGTCCGGCTCCACGTTGAGGCTGATGCCGTGGAAAGTGACCCACCGGCGCACGCGGATGCCGATGGCGGCGATCTTGTCCTCCGCTGCCGGCCCCTTCTCGGGCCGGCGCACCCAGACGCCGACGCGGTCCTCCCGCCGCTCGCCGCGCACGTTGAAGCTGTCGAGCGTGGCGATGAGCCAGGCCTCGAGCGCAGCGACGAAGGCCCTCAGGTCCTGCGTGCGCCGCGACAGGTCCAGCATGACATAGGCCACCCGCTGGCCCGGCCCGTGATAGGTGAACTGGCCGCCGCGACCGGAGCGGAAGACGGGAAAGCGGCCCGGATCGACGAGATCGGCATCGTTGGCCGAGGTGCCGGCCGTGTAGAGCGGCGGATGCTCCAGCAGCCAGACGCATTCGGCCGCCTCGCCCGCCGCAATCGCCGCGACGCGGGCCTCCATGGCGGCCACCGCCTCCTCGTAGCCCACATAGCCCTCGCTGATGCGCCACTCGACGGGCGGCGCGCCCGCCTGCGGCAGCATCACGCCACTCAACTCGTCTCTCGCCCTCAGCACCGCACCGCCATCCTGTCCCGTGACACGCCGACGCATCCCGCGCGGCCCGCCGCAGAAAGTGGGGCGCCTTCCCGCATTCGACAAGTTCGAAAGTCGCAGCGCAGCCCCCGCAGCGGCGGCGCAAGCCGTGGCAGCCCCCGGAAAACGCCGGCGCAGGGTCTTTTTTCATGCCCGCGGCGTGGGGGTTTTGCACAGGCCGCAAGGGGGCTCTTGTGGAGCCGACTCCGATCTGTTACATCCCAGCCCGCTTCCGGAAACGGACGTTTCCAACGAAGCGGTTGCGGTCGTGGCGGAACTGGTAGACGCGCTACCTTGAGGTGGTAGTTCCGAGAGGAGTGGAGGTTCGAGTCCTCTCGACCGCACCATGAATTCGAGCCGACGGCTCCAGACGGCGGTCCCGCGAGGGATCGCCGCTTTGTTTTCGCCCGGCCTTACTTCTGCCGGGTGCGCCATCGAGAAGCGTTGTTCCCTCAGCTGTCAATGACGCTCATGAAGGCTCCCGTTCTCGTCGTTTCGCTCGCCCTGGCGCTCGCGGCCTGCACCACGGCGGGCTCCAAACGCCAGACCGTCGATTCCGTATCGTCGCAGGCCGCGCCGGCCGCGGCCGCTGCCGTCTCGCGCTTCCGTGCGGCGAACGGGCTCGGTCCGGTGACGCCGGACGAGGCGCTCAATGCGGCAGCGCGGCAACAGGCCCGCGCCATGGCGGAGAAGAACCTGCTCTCGCACGACGCCGCCGGCTCGTTCTGGAACCGCATGAACGCCACCGGGCGGCGCTTCACGCACGGGGCGGAAAACATCGCCATGGGGCAGCGCTCGCTGGAGGAGGTGGTGGAGGACTGGCGTCGCTCGCCGGAGCACCGCCGCAACATGCTCCAGTCCCCCGCCTCCCACATCGGCTTCGCCCACGCCCGGGCGGGCGGACGCAACTACTGGGTGCTCGTCATCGGAGGCACCGCCCCGCGCGGGCCGCAGCCCGGCATGTGAGGCGATTCGCCCGCGGGTCGGGCGCGAAGGCCGTCCGCGTGCAACAAAGCCGGCCGTGGGCGGTTGTCTTCCTCAAACAGCCCCCCTAGAAGGGCGTCGAACTCCACACACATCAGCGGGCGGATGAGCATGGTGAACGTCGAGCATGAGACGGCGCCCGAGGCGCTCGCGTTCCGGGACGAAGAAGGCAACGTCAACCCGTCCTTTCTGGAGAGTGCGTCCAGGGCCATCGCCGAGGGTGATGCCGAGGGTCTGCGGCGCCTCGTCGACCCGCTGCACGAGGCCGACCTCGGCGCCCTCATCGAGGCGCTCGACCACGACGACCGCACGCGCCTGCTCGCGCTGCTGGGCAGCGATTTCGACTTCGCCGCGCTCACCGAGGTCGACGACACGATCCGCAAGGAGCTGCTCGAGAGCATCCCGAACGCCAACATCGCCGAGGGCGTGCGCGAGCTCGATGTCGACGACGCTGTCTACATCCTCGAAGACCTCGACGAGGACGACAAGGCCGAGGTGCTCGAGCAGCTGCCGCCGCCCGAGCGCGTGGCCCTGCAGCGCTCGCTGGACTATCCGGAGGATTCGGCCGGCCGGCGCATGCAGACGGAGTTCATCGCCGTCCCGCCGTTCTGGACCGTCGGGCAGACCATCGACTACATGCGCGAGACGGAGGATCTGCCCGACACCTTCTACGAGATCTTCGTCGTTGACCCGACCTTCCAGCTGATCGGCACGGTGCCGCTCGACCGCCTGTTGCGCACCAAGCGCCCGGCGAAGATCAGCGATATCATGAGCGAGGACCAGCACCTCATCCAGGCCACGGACGACCAGGAGAAGGCGGCGCGGCTCTTCCAGCGCTACAACCTCGTCTCGTGCGCCGTCGTCGACGAGTCGAAGCGCCTCGTGGGCGTGATGATGATCGACGACATCGTCGACGTCATCGAGGAGGAGGCCGACGAGGACCTCAAGGCCCTCGGCGGCGTCAAGGGCGACGAGGAGCTGTCGGACACCGTCTGGCACACGGTGCGCAGCCGCTTTCCCTGGCTCTTCGCCAATCTCGTCACGGCCATCGTGGCGGCCAACGTCATCCACCTGTTCGAGGGCTCTATCCAGCAGATGGTGGTGCTGGCCGTGCTCATGCCCATCGTTGCCTCGATCGGCGGCAATGCCGGCACGCAGACCATGACGGTGACGGTGCGCGCGCTTGCCACGCAGGAGCTGCGCCGCTCGAACACCTGGCGCATCATCCGCCGCGAGGTCGCCGTCGGCGTCTGCAACGGCATCGGCTTCGCCATCATCCTCGGCTCGGTGGCGGTGTTGTGGTTCGGCATCCGAGACCTCGGCTTCGTCATCGGTCTCGCCATGCTCACCGTCCTGTCGGTGGCGGCGCTGGGCGGCATCCTCATCCCGCTGACGCTGCACAGGCTCGGGGTCGATCCCGCCGTCTCCTCCGGCCCCTTCGTGACGACGACCACGGACGTGATCGGCTTCTTCGCCTTTCTCGGGATTGCGACGCTCTGGTTCGGGCTGTCGTAAAGGGTTCGTCAACACATTGAAACGAATCGTCGCGGCATGTTTCTCTCAAAGAGCGCACGCCGCCCGATGCTCCGTCGCCTTGTCGTCACCTCCCTCGCCGCCCTCGCCCTGGTGGCCTGCTCCTCGATGGATTCGTTCTATCCGGAGAAGGGCGATCGAAAGCCGCATCCGGGGGTCGCCAAGGCGCACCGCTATCCCATCCACGGCATAGACGTCTCCCGCTGGCAGGGCGACATCGACTGGACGGCCGTGCGCCGCGCCGGCACGCAGTTCGTCTTCATCAAGGCGACCGAGGGCGGCGACCACATCGACCCCAATTTCTACAAGAACTGGGAGGGCGCGCGTGCTGCCGGCATCCCGCGCGGTGCGTATCACTTCGTCTACTGGTGCCGCCCCGCGCACGAGCAGGCCGAGTGGTTCCGCCAGCACATCCCCAACGACCCGGATGCGCTGCCGCCAGTCCTCGACGTGGAATGGAACGGCCATTCCAGGACCTGCCCGCAGAAGGTGCCGCGCGAGGTAGCGCTCGAGAAGATCCGCCTGATGCTGGCCGAGCTCGAGGCGCACACGGGCAAGCGGCCGATCATCTATACCGACATCACCTTCCATCAGGAGGTGCTGGAGAACGAGCTGCCCGGATACCACTTCTGGGTGCGCTCCGTCGCCGCCGAGCCGGAGGAGCGCTACAACAACCGGCGCTGGACCTTCTGGCAGTTCACCACCACGGGCCGCGTGCCGGGCGTCAAGGGCGACGTCGACCGCAACGCCTTTTTCGGTACGGCCGACATGTGGGAAAAGTTCAAGAAGGGCCAGCTCTGAGCGGCCCCGGTCGCAGCGGGTGGCCAGCACCGCCGGCCCGCTCTCGCCTTACCTGAGGCGCGCGATCAGCTCCTTCGCCTGCTCGCGCAGGCGGCGCGTCTGGCGGATGGTGAGAAGCATTGCCTCGAAGTACCAGCGCGGCGTGCTCGCCGTCGTGGCGAGGAACAGGGCTCCGACCTCCTGCTCCTCCAGCCAGTAGGCCGCCAGCGGATGGTTCGGCTGCGCGCAGGAATCGAGCCGCTTGTAGACCTTCCCGTCGAGCGTGCGACGCAGGAGATAGAGATCGAGCAGCGTGCCGGGGCTCGCCTGCGAGAAGTGCTCGTCATAGGCGCTCTTGGCGGCGAAGACGACGCCGTCGCGCACGAGGTTGACGTTGACCGCCACGGCCCGGCCGGACACGGCCAGGATGTCGAAGGTCACCCCGTCGGCGACGCGCTGGGGGCCGAACAGATGCCCGCCGAAATTCCGGGTGGTCTCGCTCTTGGCGAGGGCCGTGCCCGCCGCCCCCTTCCAGCCCGCGGCCTCGATGGCGAGGAAATCCGCATAGGCGCGCGCGGCCTCGGGCCCCGGCCCCTCGACGGTGTGGTAGGTCACGTCGCCGTGCGTCGCCAGAAGCTGCTCGGCGCGGCGCAGGTTGCGCCGGCGCTTGGACGAATAGCGCGCCACATAGGCGTCATACGACAGGTCGCTCTCGACGGCCGGACGCGCATATCCGCCAAGCCATGTGTGTCTGATGCCCTGCCGTGCCATGACGTTCTCGAGCGCGATCGACGCGCCGCGCCCGCGCGGCATACGCGGACACTTGAGGACTGCGCCCCCCCGGCACAGCCGGCCGAGGTCGCGCAGGAAGGCCTCCCACACGCCCTCCGGATCGCTCGCGCAGATCAGGGGCGCGGACGTGGATGAGAACATGCGGCTGACGTAGAGGCTCGGCAGCGGCCAGAGGAGTCCGTGTCTCAGATCCCCGAACTGCAGCGGAAAGAGGCCGGCGAGCTCGCGCGGTCCGCCCTGCTCGCGCCAGACGGCGACGACCCAGATGGTGCCCTTCTCGATGAACCGCGCAGCAGCGGACAGCGCATCCGGCTCGAAGAACGGGTTGGGCTCGACGGCAGACCTGGCCAGTCGCTCCCAGGCCTCACGCTGGGGCAGCAGGTCCGCCACCGTCGTCATCTCGCTCCGATACGCGGCACCGGAAGAGTGTGTCTTTTCCTGAACTTCGCTCCTCACAGCCGCGGCTCCCTCCCGCTTCAAGCTTACCCCGTATTGTCCCCGTTCCGATTTTTCTCGCGCGCAGCATTCAATGGCCGCATCGTTCGATCAAGGCGACGCTGCGTCCTGCGGTTGCGGCCTTCCGCCGCCCATGCCCCCGCTGCGCAGGTGGCTGCCGAGGAGCAGCCATGCACCCGTGCCGAGGATGACAGTCGTCGCCGCCATCGCCGCGAGCGAGGCGAGCCCCGCCCCGACGATGCCGAGCACCGGCACAAGCAGGAGCCCCGTCGCGACATTGACGAGGAGCCCCGCAAGCTGGCTCATGAAGGTCCAGCGCTCGCGCCCCAGCACGTTGAGCAGGTCGTCTGCCGGCCCGACGGCAGCACGGAGCACCTGGGCGGCGATGAGCAGCGGCAGCACCGTCGTGCCCGCGATGAAGGCCTGTCCGAACAGGCCGAGCACGAAGCCGCCGAGCAGCCACAACGCGACGCCGCCGACGAGCACCGGCACCAGCGTGACAACCACCGCCTGGGCGGCGCGGCGCGCAAGCGCCCGGCGGTCGCCGCTCGCTGCCATGGCGGCGAAGCGGTAGCCCATGGCGGCGCTGACGGAATATTCGACGAAGCCCAGCACCGAGGCGACGCGCGTCGCGGCGAAGTAGATGCCGACCGCCGCCGGCGGCAGAAAGGCGCTGAGCACGATCGTGTCGCCATAGGTGCGCAGCAGCCGCGCCCCGTCGGCGAGAAACAGAAGCCCGCCCGAACGCAGCCACAGCGGCAGCACGCGGCGCAGGCTCCTCTTGGGCGTATCGGCCGCGGGCATCCGGCGCATGATGAGCACGTGCTGGACCGTTGCAGCAATGACGAGAGCGGCAAAGCTCGCGACCATGGCCGTCACGGCCGTCCCCGGCCAGCCAAGGCTGTAGGCGCCGGCGACGAAACCGAGGACGAGCAGTTGGCGCAGGATGTAGGGCGGGATGAAGGCGAGGCTCAGCCACCCGCGCGAGCGCGCCATGCCTTCGAGCAGGTCGGCATAGGCGAAGACGGGCACGCAGGCGGCAGCGATGAGGAAAGGTGCGATGGCGCCCGCCCAGCCTCCCGCCAGAAGCGTGGCGGCGGCGCCCCCGAGCGCGAGAACGCCCGAGACGAGGGCGACGACGCGCCGGCCAACTGTGAGGAAGGCATCGTGCAGGGCCAGGTCGCCCTTCTGCAGGTAGCGCGGCAGGAAGCGCACCACCGTCTGGCTGAAGCCGAAGCAGCCGGCGAAACCGCCGATCGTCACCCACAGCCATGCCAGGGCGAAGACGCCGTACTCGGTCGCGCCAAGGACGCGCGCCAGCGCGAATTGCACGACGTAGCCGATGCCGGCGGAGGCGACACGGATGGTGAGCGTGGTGGCCGCCGACAGCACCTGGCGCGAAGCGAGCTTTTTCACCGCGCGGCGCCAACCCGCGGGTGCCTCTTCCAGATGCTGCGGCGACGGTTGCAAGGGCTCTCCAAGGCAATCGGACAATGGAACAGGCGGGGACGCTAGCAACCCGCGCTTAATGACGGGCTAATGGGTGTGCGCGTGGCCGAGGCGCCGGCTTGGCATCGGCGCACGGCCGCGCGCGCTGACAGTCTTCCGCCCAAGCGCGTATAACGAACCACAAGACAAGAGGAGGAACCCCGCCATGCCCAGCAACCGTCCGCAGGACTTCAACTTCGACCTCGGCGAGACGGCCGATGCCATCCGCGAGACGGTACGCGCCTTCGCGCAGGACAAGATCGCCCCGCGCGCCGACGAGATCGACCGCACCAACACCTTCCCGCGCGACCTGTGGCCGCAGATGGGCGCCCTGGGCCTGCACGGCATCACGGTGGAGGAGGAGTTTGGCGGCGCCGGCCTTGGCTATCTGGAGCATTGCGTGGCGATGGAGGAAATCTCGCGCGCCTCCGCCTCGGTCGGTCTCAGCTACGGCGCCCATTCCAACCTGTGCATCAACCAGATCCGTCGCAACGGTACGGCGGAGCAGAAGCGCCGCTACCTGCCCAAGCTCATCTCGGGCGAACATGTCGGCGCGCTGGCGATGTCGGAGCCGGGAGCGGGCTCTGACGTCGTCTCGATGAAGACGCGGGCGCAGAAGCGCGGCGACCGCTACGTGCTGAACGGCAGCAAGATGTGGATCACCAACGGTCCCGTGGCCGAGACGCTGGTGGTCTACGCCAAGACCGACCCCGATGCCGGCCCGCGCGGCATCACCGCCTTCATCGTCGAGAAGGGCATGAAGGGCTTTTCCACCGCCCAGAAGCTCGACAAGCTTGGCATGCGCGGCTCGGACACGTGCGAGCTCGTCTTCGAGGACTGCGAGGTGCCGGAGGAGAACGTCCTCGGCACTGTCGGCAAGGGCGTCAATGTGCTGATGTCGGGCCTCGACTACGAGCGCGTGGTGCTGGCCGCCGGACCGCTCGGCATTATGCAGGCCTGCCTCGATGTGGTGATTCCCTATGTGCACGAGCGCAAGCAGTTCGGCCAGCCGATCGGCACCTTCCAGCTTGTGCAGGGCAAGCTCGCCGACATGTACGTGACGATGAACGCCTGCAAAGCCTATGTCTATGCCGTGGCGAAGGCCTGCGACCGGGGCGAGACGACGCGCGAGGATGCGGCCGGCGCCATCCTCTACGCCGCCGAGAAGGCGACGCAGTGCGCCCTCGATGCCATCCAGCTCCTCGGCGGCAACGGCTACATCAATGACTATCCGACGGGCCGCCTGCTGCGCGATGCCAAGCTCTACGAGATCGGCGCCGGCACCAGCGAGATCCGCCGTATGCTCATCGGCCGCGAGCTCTTTGAGAAGACGAGCTAGCTGGCGGCGCGCGCGGACAGCGAGCGGCGCGAGGCCTCGCGCCGCTCGCTGTCCGTCATAAAATCGCCATCGCAGGCGCCCGAACTGCTCCGGTCGCATGCTGCGGCATGGACCGTCCCGGCCGTTTCGAACACGTCCAATCTGCTGCCGGTCCACTTCTATTGCATGCAGTCGGCAGTAGAATGGCACACGGGCCGTTGCGGCCGGCGGCGGCTGTCATTAGCTATCTGCAGCTGACTACGGTTGCGTGCGATCCAGACCGCAAGACCCATTGCGCGGGGCACGAGGAGCGGGAGCAGAACCTTGAAGCACGAAGCCCACACCACGACGGCCACGACCGATGGCGCGACGCAGACCTTCAGCACCGAGGGCATTGCCCCGATGGAGCGGCCGAGCCTCATCACGCGCGTGCTGATGGGCATTGTCGCCTGGGCCGAGAAGCTGAACCTCAAGTACTCCAAGGTTGGGAATCCGCCGGTTTACGACAACGCCACCTTCCCCTGGGTGGCCGAGATCGAGCGCGAGTGGCATCTCATTCGCGCCGAACTGGACAAGGTGCTGCAGCGCCAGGAGGAGCTGCCCTCCTTCCACGAGATCTCCACCGACGTGCAGACCATCAGCAAGGATACGCGGTGGAAGACCTTCTTCCTCGCCGGCTATGGCCTTACCTCCGAGCAGAACATCAAGCAGTGCCCGGAGACCTGGCGCATCGTGCAGAAGATCCCGGGCCTCAAGACGGCAATGTTCTCCATCTTCGAGCCAGGCAAGCACCTGCCGCCGCACCGCGGCCCTTACAACGGCGTGCTGCGCCTGCATCTCGGCCTCATCGTGCCGGAGCCGCGCGACAAGCTCGGCATCCGCGTCGACAAGCAGATTTGCCACTGGGAGGAGGGCAAGGCGCTCGTCTTTGATGACGCCTACAACCACGAGGCCTGGAACCACACGGACAAGACGCGCGTCGTGCTCTTCGTGGATTTCGTCAAGCCGCTGCGCTTCCCGGCCAACCTCATCAACTGGCTGCTGCTGAATATCGCCGTCTTCACGCCCTTCATCCGCGAGGGCCTCGACAACCACAAGGAGTGGGAGAAGCGCTTCTATGCCCAGGCCGAAGCGCTGCGCAACAGCAGGGCCGCCAGCTGACGCACGCCTGCGGCCAGGCTCGCAACCAACTTCCGAACGAACGAGGACACCTGCATGACCGCTCCGCTCGTCGAAGCAAACGGTGCCGCCATACCCGCTCTCGGGCTCGGCACGTGGGAAGCAACGGACGATTCCTGCATCGCCGCCGTCCAGTGGGCCATCGAGGCGGGCTATCGTCACATTGACACCGCCGCCCGCTACGGCAACGAGGAGGCGGTGGGCCAGGGCATCCGTGCCTCCGGCATCCGCCGTGACGAACTCTTCGTGACGACGAAGGTCTGGTACGAGGATCTGTCCGAGAGCAACGTGCTGCGCTCGGCCGAGGCGAGCCTGCGTCGCCTCGGCCTCGACAATGTCGACCTGCTGCTCATCCACTGGCCGAACGCCAACATCCCGCTGAAGGAAACCATCAAGGCCCTCGGCCGGGCGAAGCGCGACGGCCTCACACGCCACATCGGTGTCTCCAACTTCCCCGTCGCGCTGCTGGACGAGGCGGTGGCGCGCTCCGACGAGCCGCTGGTGGCCAACCAGTGCGAATATCACCCCTATCTCGACCAGTCGAAGGTGCTCGAGGCGTGCCGCCGCCACGGCCTCGCCTTCACCTCCTACTGCCCGCTTGGGCGCGGCCAGCTGCTCAGCGAGCGCACGGTGCTCGAAATTGCCGAGCGGCACGGCAAGACTCCCGCCCAGGTGGTGCTGCGCTGGCACGTGCAGCAGCCGGGTGTGGTCGCCATTCCGAAGTCAACCAACCGCGAGCGCATCGCCGAGAACATCGCCATCTTCGACTTCACGCTCGACGAGGACGAGATGGCGCGCATCCATGCCCTCGCGCGCCCCGACGGGCGGATGATCGACCCCTCCTGGGCTCCCGCCTGGGACAAGGCCGCGTGAGAGGGAACGCGCGTTTGCCGTTCCCTTGCCACGCTGGTCACTGTCGGGGCGGCTGGGAGGGGCCGTGATCTTGGCGACGACACAAGACCCGACTGGCACCGCGAGCCTCGTAAACAGGGCTGCCGGGTGCCGCTTCCGGCCAGAGGGTCGCTCTTGCGGTGCCTTCGGTGTGCGCTGGAACCGTCCGATGCCGTTGCCCCTTCGCTCAAAGCCGTGCCCTGCCCTGCTCCGGCTGGCCTGCCTGCTAATGTCCCTCATCACCGCGCTGACGGCCACCCCGCCGGCGACATGGGCCGCAACTGCCGAGACTGTCTCCGCCGCGGATCGGGACGCGATGGCGAAATGCCTCGGCGAAAGCGACCGTGCGCCGTCGGCGTGCATCGGCTCCATCGCGCTCGTCTGTGCGCGGCTCGACGGCGGCGACCGCCGCGAGGCCGAGATCGCGTGCTCGCGGCGCGAGGTGGCCGTCTGGCGCGAACGCATGGCCGAGGCCATCGCTGCCCTCGACGAGAAGCTCGACGAAGCGGCGCGCGCCCGTTTCACCGCCGTGCAGCAGGCGTGGGAGCACTATGCGCAGCTCAACTGCCGCTTCATCTCGCAGGCATTTCCGGACTCTCCGCGCGCGGCAATGTTCGAGGCGGGCTGCGAGCTGAGGGAAGTGGCCGAACGCACGATCCATGTGGAGCGGCTGTTGCGGCGGCTGAACTCGGGGCGTTGAGCAGGAACACGGGCGGCGATGTTCTTCTATCTCTCGAAAATCTTCTGGTTCTTTGCCACACCGAGCAACCTGCTGGCGGTGATCTCGCTCGCGGGGCTGGCGCTCCTGGTCTCGGGCCGGCACCGCCTCGGCCGCGCCATCGCCGCCGTCGGCATCCTCGGGATCCTGATCGTCGGCACCACGCCGCTCTCCCGCTTCTCGATGCGGCTGCTCGAGGACCGCTTTGCGCCCGTGCAGAGTCTTGATGACGGGTCCATCGCCGGTGTCATCGTGCTCGGCGGCGCCGTGGGCATGAAGCACGGCCAGGTCAAGTTCACCGATGCGGCCGCGCGCATGACGGCGGCGATGGAGCTCGCGCGCCGCCTGCCGGAGGCCCGCATCGTCTTCACCGGCGGCTCCGCCAGCCTCATGGACGAGGGATACACCGAGGCTGACGTGGCGCGGGCGCTGTTCACCTCGGTCGGCATGCGGGAGGAGAACGTCCTTTACGAGGACCGCTCCCGCAACACGCGGGAAAACGCGCTCTTTACCCGCGACCTGGTCGAGCCGCAGCCGGGCGAACGCTGGCTGCTCGTGACCTCGGCCTATCATATGCCGCGGGCCGTCGGCTGTTTCGAAGCCGTGGGCTTCAACGTCGTGCCCTACCCCGTGGACTTTCATGCCGATGGCAAGGCGAGCGACTTCTTTCGCCCCTTCTTCGCCGTCTCGGAGGGGCTGCGCCTTGCGGACCTCTCCACCAAGGAATGGATCGGCCTTCTCGCCTACCGCCTGATGGGCTACACGCAGCGGCTGCTGCCGGGCGCCTGAGCAGCCTCACTCCACATGCGGCAGGCCGATCCGGTAGATGCCGCGGAAGTCGTCGGGGTCGACCGGCTTGCCCTTGCGGTAGATGACGAGCCGCCCCTCGTGCGCGAGCGCGACGGCAATGCGCCGGATGGGCTGCATCAGCGGGCCCCAGGCATCCGGATGCGAACCCGCGTAGGCGCGAGCCACCTCGGTCGGGTCCAGCGTCTTTCCGGGCCCGCATCGGGCGGCGAGCGAGAGCATGAGGGCGGCGATCTGGTCGTCGCGGGTCGCGTCGGCTGTCATGCGTCCCTGCCTGCCCCTTCCTGCCGGGCGCGTCAATCGCGATGCTGCACATCGAGGGCCGCCCGCGCCTCGGACGCGAACTGGCGCCGCGCCATCACGAAAAGCACCGCGGCCGTCGTGAGGAAAAAGAGATAGGGGCTCAGGAACCAGCCGAGATAGGCGAGCGCGAAGAAGAAGGCGCGCTGGCCGCGGTTGAAGTGCCGCCCGGCGACCACCGCCATCTGCCCTGCCCGCGCCGCGGCCGCCCGCGCCTGGGCATCCGGCGCGTGGCCCTTCTCCACCATGGGCGTCGCGCCGATGAGGATGGCTGCGTAGTTGAACAGGCGGTAGGACCAGGAAAACTTGAAGAAGGCATAGCCGAAGATGGCGACGAGGCCGATGACCTTCAGCTCCCAGGCGAAACGCGTCGTCTCGATGCCGAGCGGCAGGTCGGCCACAAGGTTGAGCACCTCGTCCGTCGAGCGCAGCAGGGCGAGCGCGCCGCCGATGACGATGAGCGAGGTGGAGGCGAAGAAGGCGGTGCCGTTCTGCAGCGTCGCCATGATGGTCGTGTCGATGATGCGCAACTCGCGCTCGAGCATCCGCGCCATCCAGACGTGGCGATAGTTGTTCATCATCACGTTGAGACTCTGGTCGGCCCAGCGCGAGTGCTCAACGAGGATCTTGTAGCCGATCCAGGCCGCCAGGAAGAAGCCGAGGGCGATATAATCCGCCAGACTGAAAACCTCCACGCGTGCCCCCACATGATAACGACCAACCATGCTCATCGTGCCCGAGGGCTGGTGTGGGAACAATCGGTGCCGCGCACTCTCCCCAAGGAAGAGGCTGTCGCGCTAGCATGGCCGCGCCGGGCCCGGGCAAGGGAGGAACGAGACGATGCCGCAGAACATCACCACGGGTTACAAGCAGCTGCTCGCCGAGGCCGAGCGCACGATCGAAACCCTCGACGCGCCGGCTGCCATCGCCCTCCACGGTCGCGACGACGTAGTCTTCGTCGATCTGCGCGACCCGCGCGAGCTGGAGCGCGAGGGCACCATTCCGGGCGCCTTCCATTGCCCGCGCGGCATGCTGGAGTTCTGGATCGACCCGGAAAGCCCCTATCACAAGTCCGTCTTCTCGCAGGACAAGCGCTTCGTCTTCTTCTGCGCCGGCGGGTGGCGCTCGGCCCTCGGCGCGGCGACGGCTGCGCGGATGGGGCTGAAGCCCGTCGCCCATGTCGGCGGTGGCTTCGCCGCCTGGCGTGAGGCCGGCGGACCGACCGTGCGTGTCGAGCCGCGGGAGAAGCGGCCGGTCGCCGCAGGCGACGCCGCAAAGTGATCCGCCGATGAAGCTGTCCGGCCCGCTGCTCCCATGAGCCTGCGTCCCCCTCGCCTCTCCTCGCGCAACGACCCCGCCGGCATGGCCTATGACGCCCTGCAGCACGAGATGCTGCAGGAGAGCGCCTCGGCCCTCGGCCGGCTGGGACGGGCACTGGAGACAGCCCTCGCCGCCATCGAGGCCTTCGATGCGGGAAAAAACGTCGGCGCAGACCGCAAGCTGCTGGTACGGCAGGCCGGCACGGCGCTGTGGCACCTCGTGATCCAGCGCGAGGCCTGCGGCTTGCGCTGTGGCGCCCAGCTCTACCGCGACTACCGGGTGCCGCAGGAGGTGGTCAACGCCATGGGGATGGGGCCGCCGGCGAAGAGGCGATAGGATTCGCGCAGCCGGGCGCCAAAACAAAAGGGCGGCCCGGAGGCCGCCCTTTTGCCTGAAAGGCGGGATGCGTGATCAGCGCTTGGAGAACTGGAAGGAACGGCGGGCCTTGGCGCGGCCGTACTTCTTGCGCTCGACAACGCGGCTGTCGCGGGTGAGGAAGCCCTGCTTCTTCAGGATGCCGCGCAGCTCCGGCTCGTAGTAGGTCAGCGCCTTGGCGAGGCCGTGGCGCACCGCGCCGGCCTGGCCCGAGAGGCCGCCGCCGCTGACGTTGACCATGACGTCATACTGGCCGACGCGCTGCGTCAGCACCAGCGGCTGCTGCAGGATCATGCGCAGCACCGGACGGGCGAAGTACACATCAAGGTCGCGACCGTTGATGACGATCTTGCCCGAGCCGGGCTTGATCCACACGCGGGCGATGGCGTCCTTGCGCTTGCCGGTTGCGTAGGCGCGGCCGAGGCTGTCGAGCTTCTGCACGTGCACGGGCGCCTCGGGCGCGGCCTGCGGGGCGACCGCCTGGCCGAGATCGGAAAGGCTCTGGAGGGTCTCGGCCATGATCAGGCGCTCCTCACGTTCTTCGAATTGAGCGCGGCGACATTCAGCACCTCAGGCTGCTGGGCCTCGTGCGGGTGCTCCGAGCCGCGGTAGACGCGCAGGTTGCCGAGCTGCTTGCGGCCGAGCGGGCCGCGCGGGAGCATGCGCTCCACCGCCTTCTCGACGACGCGCTCGGGGAAGCGGCCCTCGAGGATGAACTTGGCGGTACGCGCCTTGATGCCACCCGGATAGCCGGTGTGGTGGTAGTACACCTTCTGCTCACGCTTGCGGCCGGTGAACACCACCTTGTCCGCGTTGATCACGATGACGTTGTCACCGCAGTCGACGTGAGGCGTGTAGGTGGGCTTGTGCTTGCCACGCAGGCGCATGGCCACGATCGAGGCGAGGCGGCCGACGACGAGGCCCTTCGCATCGATGAGCACCCACTTCTTCTCGACGTCGGCCGGCTTTGCCGAATAGGTCTTCATGGGTCTCTTCCGAGATGAAGCGGAGACCTTGCGGCCCCGCGGGAACACTGCAACGGCGCCGCACAGGGCAGCGCCGCTCAAGGTGGGCGTGCTCTACATGAGGCGCGCGCCTTCGTCAAGCGCATCCGCGCGAAGAAGGCACAAACAAATCAAGAAAAAACAATGACTTATCAATAGCGGTATCATGATACCGCACTTTTCTTCACCGCGGCGGGATGGAATAGGTTCCGGTGGCGTGGGCGACGGGCTCCCCCTCACCGTCCGAGAAGATCGTGACCTCCCCCACGGCCAGGCGCTTGCCGAGCTTGAGCAGGCGGCACTCGGCCAGCAGATCGCGCGGCGCCGGCTTGCGCAGGAAGTTGAAGGAGAGGTTCGTGGTCACGGCAAGGCCGACGGGACCGATGGCGCCGAGGATGGCGACGTAGAGCGCAAGGTCGGCCAGGGTCATGATGGTCGGCCCTGACACCGTGCCGCCCGGGCGGATGTGGCGCTCGTCGCAGGCGCAGCGCAGGCGCGCCGACATCGGCCCCACCGCCTCGATGCTGTAGACGCGCCCGCCGGCGTGGATCTGGGGAAATTCCCTGTCGAGGAACGCCTCCAGCTCGGCCACGCTCATCACCGGCTGCAGATCTGCCCATGCCGCCATGCGCGCATCCCCCCTTCCCGTTTCCTGGATCTCCTCCATATTGCTCACGTTGCAGCATGCCGTGACGCCGCGACAATGGGCAGATCGGCAAACCGGCCTTCGGCGCCCGCGCCTGGCGAGGATTGCATGACGAGCGAGACGACCACCGAGAGCCCCGTGCTCCTTGTTGAGGAGCCGGAAGAGGGCATCGCGCTCCTCACGCTCAACCGGCCGAAGGCGCGCAACAGCCTGAGCGAAGCCCTGATGGCGGCCATCAGCAATGCGCTGGACGGCATCGTCGGCAGGCAGGACGTGCGTGCCGTCGTGATCGCCGCGGCCGGCCCGGTCTTCTCTGCCGGGCACGATCTCAAGGAGATGACCGCGCACCGCGCGGACCCGGACCGGGGACGCGCCTACTTCACCGAGGTGCTCGCCACCTGCTCGGCCATGATGGAACGCATCGTGCGCCTGCCGCAGCCGGTGATCGCCGCCGTCGAGGGCGTCGCCACTGCGGCCGGCTGCCAGCTCGTGGCGAGCTGCGACCTCGCGGTTGCTGGGGCTGCGGCGCGCTTCTGCACGCCGGGCGTGCACATCGGCCTCTTCTGCTCGACGCCGATGGTGGCTCTGTCGCGAAACCTCTCGCGCAAGCATGCCATGGAGATGCTGCTGACGGGCGAGATGGTCGGCGCGGAGGACGCGGCGCGCTTCGGCCTCGTCAACCGCGTGGTCCCGGAGGGCGAGGCGCTTGCGGCGGCGCTCGCCCTGGCGCGGACGATAGCCGCCAAGTCGCCGCTGACGCTCAGGATCGGCAAGCGCGCCTTCTACGAGCAGCTCGAGATGGGGTTGACCGAGGCCTACAGGTACGCGAGCGCCGTGATGGTGGAGAACATGCTGGCGCGCGATGCCGAGGAGGGCATCGGCGCCTTCATCGAGAAACGCGAACCGAACTGGCAGGGCCGATGATCCCCAACGCCCCCTCTTCCGCCCAGGCCGCGGCGACCGGACCGGTGGACCACAACAACTACCCGGATGCCTATATCCGCGACATCCTGAAGAGCGTGAAGACCATCGCGCTCGTCGGCGCCTCGGCCAATCCCGCCCGGCCGAGCTACATCGTCATGAAGTATCTCCTCGAGCGCGGCTACGACGTCATTCCCGTCAATCCTGGCCTCGCCGGCCAGACCCTGCTCGGCAAGACTGTCTATGGCCGGCTCGCGGACATTCCCCACCCGGTCGACATGGTGGAGATCTTCCGCAATTCCGAGGCCGCCGGCCCGGTGACGGACGAGGCCCTCGCCCTCTCGCCGCTGCCCAGGGTCATCTGGATGCAGCTTTCCGTGCGCAACGACGAGGCGGCGGCGCGGGCCGAGGCGCGGGGCGTCAAGGTGGTGATGAACCGCTGCCCGAAGATCGAATACGGCCGCCTGTCCGGCGAGATCGGCTGGCAGGGCATCAACTCGCGCATCATCTCGGCCAGGAAGCCGGCGATGGCCGACAGGGGCTTCCAGAAGCGCACAATCTTCAAGCCGGGCGAGAGCTGAGCCGTTCGTTCCATCGAACAGCAGATTGGCATCGTTCGTCCGGCGCTCTCTTGCCGGGCCGATCTTCGCCGCTATCATCAGACTGCCCAAGCTTGGCGCCAGGATTGCAAGAGCGCGAGGGTTTCTTCGCGCCAGCCGCATCCATGCCTCCCCCGCAGTTCGGGCGCATCCATGTCGCGCATGGCACGCGAGACCGCCGCACATCCGCAACAGGTGAACGGATGACGAAACCCTCGACAGACAAGGCGAAGCAGGAAGTGGCACGCCCTGGCGGGGTCGTCCTCCTCGCGGGCGGCAATCCGCAGATCCCGAAGGGCCATGGCGATGCGCCCGTCCAGGCCTACATATCGGCCATGCCGGGCTGGAAGCAGGCCCTCGGCCGCCGTCTTGACACGCTCGTCACGGAGTCGGTTCCCGGCATCACAAAGGCCGTGAAGTGGAACTCGCCCTTCTACGGCATTGAGGGACAAGGCTGGTTCCTGAGCTTTCGCTGCTTCACGAAATACGTGAAAGTGACATTTTTCCGCGGCGCCGCGCTCGCTCCGCTCCCGCCCGGCCCGTCGAAGCACGAAAACGTTCGCTATCTCGATATCCGGGAAGGCGAACTCGACGAAGAACAGTTCGTGGACTGGGTACTGCAGGCCAGCCGCCTGCCCGGCGCGCACATCTGAGCCCCTGACACGCCCTTCCGTCGTTGACGGCAACGGGCGCGTTCGTTATTACGAACGAACGCCTTTTATAGCGAATGCCGGAGGAGATGTTCCATGGCCGACCGTGTGCCCGGGTTCAATACGCTTGCCATCCACGCCGGTGCCCAGCCCGATCCGGCAACGGGCGCGCGCGCGACGCCGATCTACCAGACGACGTCCTTCGTCTTCGACGATGTCGACCACGCCGCCTCGCTCTTCGGCCTGCAGGCCTTCGGCAACATCTACACGCGCATAGGCAACCCCACCTGCGCCGTGCTCGAGGAGCGCGTGGCGGCGCTCGAGGGCGGCACGGCGGCCCTCGCCGTCGCCTCCGGCCATGCGGCCGAGTTCCTCACCTTCCACGCCCTGCTGCAACCGGGCGACGAGTTCATCGCCTCGAAGAAGCTCTACGGCGGCTCGATCAACCAGTTCAATCATTCCTACAAGAGCTTCGGCTGGAACGTTGTGTGGGCCGATCCCGACGACCTGTCGTCGTTCGAGAAGGCGCTGACGCCGAAGACCAAGGCGATCTTCGTGGAGTCGATCGCCAATCCGGGCGGCGTCATCGTCGATATCGCCGCCATCTCGGCCATCGCCAAGCGGGCCAACATCCCGCTCATCGTCGACAACACGATGGCGACGCCCTACCTGTGGCGCCCGATCGAGCACGGGGCCGACATCGTCATCCACTCGGCCACCAAGTTCCTCGGCGGCCACGGCAACTCCATCGGCGGCATCATCGTTGACGCCGGCACCTTCAACTGGGTCGGCGACGAGCGCTATCCGCTGCTGTCGAAGCCGCGGCCGGAATACGGCGGCATGGTGCTGGGCGAGACCTTCGGCAACTTCGCCTTCGCCATCGCCACGCGCGTGCTCGGCCTGCGCGACCTCGGCCCGGCCCTGTCGCCCTTCAACGCCTTCCTTATCCTGACCGGAATCGAGACGTTGCCCCTGCGCATGCAGCGCGTCTCCGACTCGGCGCTCGTCGTGGCCAAGCACCTCGCCTCGCATCCGGCCGTGGCGTGGGTCAGCTATCCCGGCCTCGAGGGCGACCGCTACCACTCGCTCGCCAAGCGCTACTGCCCGAAGGGTGCCGGCGCGGTCTTCACCTTCGGCCTCAAGGGCGGCTACGAGGCCGGCGTCAAGCTCGTCTCGAAGCTGCAGCTCTTCTCCCACCTTGCCAACATCGGCGACACGCGCTCGCTCGTCATCCACCCGGCCTCGACCACCCATCGCCAGCTCACCGACGAGCAGAAGGTGGCGGCCGGCGCCGGGCCGGACGTGGTGCGCCTCTCCATCGGCCTCGAGGACCCGGCGGACCTCATAGCCGATCTCGACCAGGCCCTTGCGGCCTGAGACCGCCGTCGCGGAGCGTGAACCATGAGCGAGTGTAGGAAGACGGGCTTTGCCACACGGGCCGTGCATGCGGGCGCGGCCCCGGACCCGGCGACGGGCGCCCGTACCACGCCGATCTATCTGACGAACGGCTTCGTCTTTGACGACCCCGACGAGGCGGCCGATATCTTCGCCCTGCGCAAGACGGGCTTCTCCTACTCGCGCGGCAGCAACCCGACGACAGCCGCCCTGGAGCGGCGTGTCGCGGATCTGGAAGGCGGCACCATGGCCGTCGCCATCGGCTCTGGCCAGGCGGCGCTGCTCGTCATCCTGCTCACGCTCATGGAAAGTGGCGACGAATATGTCGCCGCCAGCCGCCTCTTCGGCGGCTCGCTCGGTCTCATGCGGCGCCTCGAGCAGCGCCACGGCCTCAAGGCCCGCTTCGTCGACCCGACCGATGTCGGGAGCATCGCCGCGGCCGTGACGGAGAAGACCAAGGCCATCGTCGTCGAATCCATCGTCAATCCCTGCGGCAGCGTGGTGGATCTCGAGGCGATCTCTGCCATCGCGAAGCGCCACAAGGTGCCACTCGTCGTCGACAACACGCTGGCGAGCCCCTACCTCATCCGCCCGTTCGAGCACGGGGCCGACATCGTCTTCCATTCAACGTCGAAGTTCCTCGGCGGCCACGGCCAGGTCATCGGCGGCATCATCGTCGACGGCGGCAGCTTCGACTGGACGGGCGATGCGCGCTACCCGCTCGTCTCGGCCCCCTGGGGGGACTATGAGAACATCGTGCTGGCGCAAGCATTCCCGAAGAGCGCCTTTGCGGTGGCGGCCCGGCTCTACGGCCTGCGCGACCTCGGCCCGGGCATCTCGCCGGCCAATGCCTTCCTGACGCTGACGGGCATCGAGACGTTGCCCCTGCGGATGGCGCGCCACTGCGCCAACGCCAGGGCCGTGGCGCAGCATCTCGCCGCCCACTCGGGCGTGGAATGGGTGAGCTATCCCTCCATTGAGGGCCACCCCGGCAAGGTGCTGGCCGACCGTTATTGTCCGGAGGGGGCCGGCTCGGTCTTCACGGTGGCGCTCAAGGGCGGGGACGAGGTGGCAACGCGCTTCATCGCCTCGCTCAAGCTCTTCTCGCACATCGCCAATATCGGCGAGACGCGCTCCCTCGCCATCCACCCGGCGACGACGACGCACCGCAACATGCCGCCTGAGGACCGCGCCAGGGCGGGCGTCGCCGGCAACGTGGTGCGGCTTTCAATCGGGCTCGAGGACGTGGCCGATCTCATCGCCGACATCGACCAGGCGCTGGCGGCGGCGGCGTAAGCCGCCCCTGCCCTTCAGCAGTGATAGCCAAAATCGATGGGCCGCGTGCGGCGGCCCGTCCCCGGCACGGACACGAGGGCCGGACGCGGCTGGAAGATGCCGAGTGCCGAGGCGATCTGCCGGCCCGTGCGCCGGCGCGCAGCATCTTCCGCAAGCTCCGCCATGCAGATGCATGAAGCAGCGATCCCAGGCCACCAACCTGCGTGGAAGATCGTCACCATGCCTGCCATCGCCGTGCCCTCCATCAGCTCCGGCCGCTGCCTGCCGAACCGAACCTTAACGCAGCTTAAGCCTGAGCGCGACAGCCGGTCGCGGATGTGCGCCGGCGCACGACTCATCCGTTTGGACTAGCGCGCGCTGCGTCGGCCGGCAGCTAACGGAGCGAAGCTTGCGCCAGGCCTGCCGGCCCAGCGGGAGAGGGAAAGGTATGTCAGGCCCTGGCCGGTGCCGCCAGCGGCGCCGGGGCACGCAGCCGGCGCCGGTGATGGACGCAGGCACCCAGCAGCAGGACAGCGACGCCCTGGTGCAGCAGGGCCGCCTCCAGCGGCACGACGAGCAACAAGGTGGTGATGCCGATGGCCGCCTGGACGAGAACGAGCGCCGCAAGCAGCCCGGCCCGGTGCGCGGTGGCGCTGCCCGGCATGCTGCGCATGGCATCGACCGCGTGCAGGACGGCGAGCAGCAGGAGCACATAGGCCCCGAGCCGGTGGTTGAACTGCACCAGGGCGATGCTCTCGACGAAATTCTCGGCCCACGGCGTGATGGGAAAGAGCGTCTGCGCGGAGGGCACGAGGCGCCCGTCCATAAGCGGCCATGTGTTGTAGGAGAGCCCTGCGTCGAGCCCGGCGACGATGGCGCCGAGCGCGATCTGCACCATCGTGACAACGATCAGCAGCGAGGCGGTGGCCCTGATGCGCGCCGGCGCATTCTCGGCCGTGAAGCGGCCGAGCCCTGTGGCCACCCAGACGAGCGCGCTGAAGATGCCGCAGGCGATGAGCATGTGCAGCATGAGCTTGACCGGGGCGACCGCCGTCATGCCCGGCTTGAGTCCGGAGGCGACCATGATCCAGCCGACGGTGGCCTGCAGTCCCCCTGCGGCGCCGATGGCGACGATGGTGAAGAACAGGCGCCCGCGCACCTGCCCGCGCCAGGCGAAATAGATGAGCGGCAGGAAGAAGGCGAGCCCAATGAAGCGGCCGAGCTGGCGGTGCCCCCACTCCCACAGGTAGATCGACTTGAACTCGTCGAGGGTCATGCCCTTGTTGACGAGCTCATACTGCGGAATCTGGCGGTAGAGATCGAACTCCCGCTGCCATGCCTCCTCGCTCATCGGCAGGAGTGCGCCCGTGACCGGCTTCCACTCGGTGATCGACAGCCCGGAATCCGTGAGGCGCGTCGCGCCACCGACGAGGATCATGGTGAGCACGAGACCTGCCAGAAGCCACAGCCATGCCCGGACCGGCGCCGTACGGCGCGGCTCCTCCCGATCGTCCTGGGAAACGGCAACGGAAACGGCACTGTTCATGGCGGACGAACTGACCTTGCTGCGGCGGCAGGGCCCCTTGCGGCCCCGATCGATCCGGGAGACATAGGACTTTCGAGGCGGCGGCACAACGAGCCGCACCGCCGCACCCGGGAACACCATCAGGAGCCCACATGCAACGGCGTACACGCAAGCTCGTCGGCACCATCGCCATGCTGGTCTTCGTCTGCGTCTATGCCCTCGTCGTCATGGCGCTCGCGCAGGCCGGACTGCCCGAGATGCCGAAAAGCGTCGAGCTGCTGTTCTACGCCGCCGTCGGCATCGGCTGGGTCATCCCGCTGATGCCGCTCGTGTGGTGGATGGAGCGGAAGGACAAAAGCGAGGCCTGAGAATCCCTTGCGCCGGGTTGTTCAGCCGACGTTGAGCCTGCGTCCCCGGTTCCACAGCAGGAAGGGCACCCCCGACAGCAGTGCCCGCGCCGCTGTCTTCGTCTGGTAGAGACCATTGAGCGACACCCGGGGCAGCGCCGTGAGATGCCTGGCGTGTTCGGGGAAGAGATGGCCCGGGCGCGTCGTGACGGCGGTTGCGAAGCCGGCCTCGCGGGCGATGGCGAACTCCCGCGGTCCGGCGGATGTCGGATCGCCGACGGGATAGGCGAAATGCCGCACCGGGCGGCCGATGCGCTCGGCGATGATGGCCCGCGAACGCTCGATCTCCTCTCTCGCGCGCGTCGCGTCGTGCTTCGCCAGCATGGGATGGGTCAGGGTATGGGCGCCGATGGTCACGCCCGGCACGCGCGCCAGTGCCGCGATCTCATCCCAGTCGAGGCAGAGCTCCTCGACGAGGGCGCGAGAGTTGACGCCCGCCTGCCCGGCAAGGCTGGCGATGACGGAGAGCAGCCGCTCCTCCGGCCCGCTCCGCAGTGCCCAGTAGAGCCCGTCGAAGGCCGCCTGCTTCTCGGCATCTGTCCGGGCCGGATGGGAGAAGGCGAAGCCGCCCTCCATCACTGCCACCTGATCGAGCCGGCGGACGGCCTCCTCGAGCTCCAGCCACCACAGGCGCGCCGTACGGTCAGCGAAGCCGGTGGTGACGAAGACCGTCCAGGGCGCGCCGTGCCTTTCGAGGACGGGCTGCGCATGGACGACATTGTCGCGGTAGCCGTCGTCGAAGGTCAGCGCCAGGAACGGCGCCGTGTCGGGGCGCGGGTCCGCCAGCCGCTGCGGCACCTCGTCGAGCGGCACGAAGACGAAGCCCAGCTCCGCGGCAAGTGTCAGCACCTCGTCGAGGAAGGCGGGCGTCACTTCCAGCAGCGCGTTGGGCGCGAAGCCGCGGCCGGCATCCGGGCGCACATGGTGCAGCATCAGGATCGCCCCCCTGCCCCGCGCCACCCCGGCCAGCCAGCGGTCCGCCCGCGTCAGGCCGATGGCCTGCATTCCGGCGCGGATGATTGTATTGCGTAGATTCATGCTTCCTTGGCCGTTTCCTTGCTATGAGGAGCGCGGCACTGCCCACGCACCGGCGTGGATGCGGAAGGCCGCGCCATATTGGAACAGGTACTTGCAGGAATGGGTGCGATGACGACCCCTCTCGGCGCCCTGGACGATGCCCCGGCGGCAGCGCAGGACGCAAGCCTCGACCTCGAGGTGGACATCCTCGACGATCAGGCGGCCATCGCCGCGTGCTGGCGCAACTTCCAGCGCGAGGCGCTCATGACGCCCTATCAGTCCCATGGCTGGGTCAGCGCCTATGACCATTGCTGGCGGGAAGGGAGACGTCCGAAACGCCGGCTGCTGCGCGTGCGCGACGCGGCCGGGGCCGTGCGGGCGCTGCTGCCGCTTGACGTCTTCCACCGCCGGGGGGTGACGGTGGCGACCATGCCGGGCGCCAGCCACGCCAACTTCCACATGCCGCTGCTGGCCCGCGGGGCGGCGCCGTCCGCGGCCGAATGGGCGGAGGCCCTGCAGCAGGCCGGCGAGAAGGCGGGCATCGACCTGTTCTTCTTCCGCCACCAGCCGACGACCTGGCAGGGGCACGAGAATGCCCTCGCCACCGTCATGTCGCAGCCGAGCCCGAGCCACGGCTACCAGCTCACCATCGACTTTCCGGGTGCCGAGGCGCGCACCCGCATCCTCAGTACCAAGCGCCGCCGTGTCCTGAAATCGAAGGAACGGGCCCTGTCGGAGCGCGGGGCGCTCGTGCCCCGCCTCATGGAGAGTGAGGAGGACGTGCGGCGCGCGCTCGCCGCCTTCCTCGCACAGAAGGCCGAGCGCTTCGCCGCGCAGAAGATCGCCAACCCCTTCGCCGACCCTGGCATCCAAGCCTTTCTGCTGGCCGCCTGCCTGCCGCAGACCGATGGCAGCCCGCCTCCCCTGCGGCTCTACGCCCTGTTCGTCGGTGACGAGATCGTCGCGACGCGGGCCGGGACTGTGTGGGGCACGCACATCAGCATCATGTTCCATTCCTTCGACCAGCGGCCCGAGATCGCGCGCTCGAGCCCGGCCGAGGTGCTGCTCGTCTACATGATCGAGACGCTGGCGGCAGAAGGCTTCACCCATTTCGACCTCGGCGTCGGCGACCAGCCCTACAAGCGCGTCTACTGCAAGGAGGTGATGGACCTGCGCCACGGCATCGTGCCGGTGTCACCGAAGGGCAAGCTTCTGGCCCTGCCGCTCAGGGCGGCTGTCTGGGCCAAGCGCCGCGTCAAGCAGTCGCAGCGGCTGTCGGCACTCTATCAGCGGCTGAAGCCCACCCCCGCAGCCTGATGGCCGTGTCAGGCTGCGGCGCGTGTGCCGTCGGCCTGCGGCACGACGACAATGATGTCGCGCGCCTTTGCCCGGGCGAGGCGCCCGTACGCTGCGCGCGTCGTCTCCGCCTGCTCCGCTTCCTGCGAGACAAGTACCGCATGGTCCACATACGGCAGGACATGCGGCGCCAGCGCCTCGAGGCCGGCCGCATCGACGATGAGAATCACCCACTCGTAGGTCTGGTCGAGGGCGAGCAGCGGCAGCTCCAGCGCGCCGGGCCGGGCATCGAGCGTGGCGGCGAGATCGGCGCCGGCCGAGACATGATGCAGCCGGGTGCCGGGATCGCGCCCGATGACATCGGTAAAGGAAGCCGTGCCCGACGCCAGCTCGGCGAGGCCCGGACGCCCGGCATCGCGCTTCGCCCCGCCGGCCGTCATGTCGAGAAGGATGGTGCGTTCGGTATTGACCCGGTCGTCGGCCAGGGCGCGCGCGAGCCTCACAGCGCCGGCCTCGGCCGCAGCCTCGGTCACGAGCACGCGGCGGCCGCGCCCCTGGCCCGGACGATCGCCGAGCCGCGCTAGCAGCGGCGCCAGCGCGCCGGCCTGCACCGCGGCGCCGACATCCCCGTCTTCGCGCAGCTGCCGCGGCGACGGCTGCTCCTGCGCCGGGCCGTCAGCCGCAGCGACCGCCTCGCCCTGGACCGGCGCCTGCGCGGGAGCAGCGAGGGCCGGCTCGGCCACCGGGGCGGCTCCGGGCTCCGGCACCACCTCGGCCGGGACCTGGGCGAGCGACGGCGCCACCGGGACGAAGGCCCGTCCCGACAACAGCTCCAGCGCGATGACCAATGTCGTGGCGAGCGAGAACGCCGCCAGTGTGACGATGGCGATGATCGGCACCTTCTTGGGAAAGCTCGGCGTGCCCGGCACCACGGCGCGCGAGACGATGCGCGCATCGGCCGGGCTCGCGCTCTCCACCTCCCGCGCCTGCGCCTCGCGGTAGCGGGTCAGATAGGTCTCGAGCTGCTCGCGCTGGGTGCGCGCCTCGCGCTCCAGCGCCCGCAGCTCCACCTCGTATTCCTTGGCCTTGGCGGCCACGGCGCTCTGGGCGTCGAACGCCTTCTGCAGGCTGTCGACACGCGCAGCGGCGAGCTTCGCCTCGTTCTCCAGCGAGCGCACGGTGCGCTGCGCCTCCTGCCGGATCTGGTTCTCGAGGTCCGCGATCTGGGCATTTAGCTGCTTGATGCGCGGATGGGCCGGCAGCAGCGTGCGTTCCTCGAGCGCGAGCTGCGCGCGCAGCGCGATGCGCTGCTCCAGCAGGCGGCGGATGAACTCGTTGTTGGCGACATCGGGAATGTCGAAGACCCGGCCTGAGGCGATGAGATCGCGGATGAGCCGCGCCTTCGCCTCCGCGTCCGCCTGGGCCGAGCGGGCGGCCGAGAGCTGGGCGGAGAGTTCCGCCAGCTGCTGGGAGGGCAGCGTCACCTCGCCGGAACTGCCGCTCATGAGGCCGTGGCGGGCGCGGAAGTCCTCCACCTTCGCCTCGGCCTCGGCAACCTGCTTGCGTAGCGGCTCGATGGTCTCGGCCAGCCACTGGGAGGCGGCCTGCGTCGCGCTCTGCTTCACGGAACGCTGAAAGTCGAGATAGGATTCGGCGATGGTGTTCGCCGCGCGGGCCGCAAGGTCCGGATCCGCCGACGAGAACTCGATGGCGACGACGCGCGAGCGCGGCAGCGGGAAGACATTGAGGCGCTCGTAATAGGTGGGGAGCACCCTCTCCTCGGGCGGACGCTCCTTGCGGGCCCCGCCGAGACCGAGCCACTGCATGATGCGCTGCCTGAGGCCGAGCACCCGCGCGTCGGGGTCGAACTCGGGGTTGCCGACGAGGCCGAGCTTGCGGATGACGTCGCGCGCCAGGTCGCGCGACATGATGACCTGCACCTCGCTCTGCACCGCCTCCTCGTCGAACTGGGAACCGGTATCCGCCCCGCCTTCGGGGCGCGTGTAGAAGGTATCGCCGCTGACGAGCAGGACGCTCGTCTCGGCCGTATAGCGCGGCGTGACGAGATTGACGATCAGGAACGCCCCGACGAAGGCAAGAAGTGTCGGCAGGGCAATCCACATCCGCCGCCGCACGAGTGCGCGCCAGAGTGCTCCCAGATCGAGCTCGTCCCCGCCGGCCGGCTGCACTCCGGCCGCGACTTCCTTCGACATCGGCGCCTCAAATTCCGAAAAACAACGCCTTATCCTTGCACGGGAGGCGTTGCCGGCAGGTTAAACCAGCCGGCCGGATGGTAGGGCCCTGCCGCGGGCGCAAAAATCAACTTTTGTTAACCATAGCGGCGTTAGATGCCTTTCGTCCTGATGTTTCCGATGACGGTCACATGTCCCGCTTTCCGGCCATCGCCCTCGCCCTCCTGTGTGCCACGCTCGGCGCCTGCGCCCAGACGGCGCGTGAACCGATCACGGTGGAGGCCGTGCCACGCCCGCAGGCCTACACCCTCGACAGCGGCGACCGCCTGCGCGTCATCGTCTTTGGCCAGGACAGCCTGTCCAACATCTATACCGTCGACGCCTCGGGCAAGATTGCCATGCCGCTCGTCGGCATCATCTCGGCGCGCGGCCTGACGACGCAGCAGCTTGCCAAGGCCATCGAGCGCAAGCTTGCCGCCGGCTACGTGCGCGAGCCGTCCGTGAGCGTGGACGTGGAGACCTATCGGCCGTTCTTCATCCTCGGCGAGGTACGCAATCCCGGCCAGTACCCCTTCGTCGCCGGCATGACGGTGCAGACCGCGGTGGCCATCGCCGGCGGCTTCACGCCGCGCGCCGTGCAGGACGAGGCTCTGGTCACGCGCCAGACGCCGGGCAAGGCCGTCACCGGCCCGCTGCCCGTCACCTATCCCGTCAAGCCCGGCGACACCATCGTCATCAAGGAGCGGTGGTTCTGAGCGGCCGCCAGCCTGGACGAAGCGCCATGCCCTCACCCGTGCCCCTGCGCATCCTGCACGTCCTGCGTGCGCCCGTCGGCGGCCTGTTCCGCCATGTCGTGGATCTTGCGCGCGGGCAGGTGGAGCTCGGGCACGAGGTGGGCATCGTCTGCGACGCCACCACCGGCGGCGAGCGGGCGGAAGCGGCCCTCGCCGCCCTGCGCGGCGACCTCGTCCTCGGCGTGACGCGCCTGCCGATGGCCCGCCTGCCGGGCGCCGGCGATATCGCGAGCGCCGTGCGCGTGCGCGCACTTGTCTCCCGCCTCGGCCCCGACGTGGTGCATGGCCACGGCGCCAAGGGCGGGCTCTATGCCCGGCTCTGCGCCCGTGCGGACGGACGCCGGCCGGCGCGCATCTACACGCCGCACGGCGGCAGCTTCCACTACCCGCCAGGCACGATGCAGCACCGGCTCTACATGACCGCCGAGCGCATCCTCGCCCGCCGCACAGACTTCTTCCTGTTCGAAAGCGCCTATATCGCCCGGCTCGCCACGAGCGCGCTCGGCTCCCTCATGACGCGCTCCGCCATCGTCTACAACGGCCTGCACGAGGCCGAGTTCAACGAGGTGTCGCGCTCCGGCACACATGATGTGCTCTATATCGGCGAGCTGCGCCACCTGAAGGGTATCGACACGCTCATCGACGCGCTGGCATTGCTGCGCGACGAAGGTCGCCCACTCACCGCCGTCTTCGTCGGCGCCGGCCCCGACGAGGAGGCCATCCGCGCCCATGCCGCGCGGCGCGGGCTGGACAAAGCGGTGACTTTCCGCCAGCCCATGCCGATCCGCGAGGCCATGGCGCTGGCACGGGTGATGGTCGTGCCGTCGCGGGCAGAGTCCCTGCCCTATGTGGTGCTGGAGGCCGCCGCCGCCGCGATGCCGCTCGTCGCCACCGCCGTCGGCGGCATTCCCGAGATCTTCGGGCCGCAGGCGAGCCGCCTCGTCCCGCCCGATGCGCCCGAAGCCCTGGCCGGCGCCCTGCGCCGCCGCCTCGACATGCCCGAGGCCGAGGCGCACGCCGAGGATGCCGCGCTGCGCGCCTTCGTGCGCGAGCGCTTCTCTTTGCCGCAGATGATCGCCTCGGTGCTCGAAGCTTATCGCACCGCTCTGCGTTAATACATTCGCCAAATCGTCGTGCTAGGCCATGGGCACAGGAGCGGCTCGTCCGCGCCTGGCATGTGCCTTGCGCTTGCCACGACAAGCTCCCTGTCCTTGTCCCGCTGAAGATCAAGCATGTCCAGTTTCGATATTCGCGATCTGCTCGAGAAAACCGCGGCGACCGAACCGGCTCAGCCCGCACCTGCTTCCGCGGACGACAAGGGACCACGCCTGTCGCTGCTCGCCGAGCAAATGGCCTCGGTGCCGGTGCCGCCCACCTATTCGCCGGTGATCATCACGGGCGCGGCCCGCCTCGCCGACGCAGCGGCGGTCCTCGCCACAGGCTTCGCCGCCCTGGCGATCTACATCGCGCCCAACCACGGCTATCCGCTCTCCTATCTTCTCCTCCTGCCCGTTTTCGCCGTGGCGACGGTGGCGGCGATGCAGATGGCGGGCCTGTACCAGATCGGAGCAATGCGTTCCGTCCTGACACAGGCCTTCCGGGTGCTGGTGGGCTGGAGCGTCATCTTTCTCCTCGCGCTCGCCGTCCTCTTCTTCACCAAGACGAGCGCGACCTACTCGCGCGTCTGGCTGCTCGGCTGGTATGTGTCGGGCCTCGCCGGGCTCTATCTCGTGCGGCTTGTCTTCGGCATCATCGTGACGCGCCTGACGCGTGCCGGCCGGCTCGACCGGCGCACCGTGATCGTCGGTGGTGGCGAGGCGGCCGAGCGGCTCATCGAGGCCCTGGTGGCGCAGCGCGACACGGGCGTGCGCATCTGCGGCTTCTTTGACGACCGCAACGACGAACGTTCGCCGAATGTCCTGGCGGGCTACCCGAAACTCGGCACGGTGGACGACCTCGTCACCTTCGCCCGGCGCACGCGGGTGGACCTCATCATCTTCACCCTGCCGATCACGGCCGAGGCCCGCATCCTGCAGATGCTGCGCAAGCTTTGGGTGCTGCCGACCGACATCCGGCTCGCGGCCCACATGAGCCAACTGCGGCTGCGTCCGCGGGCCTATTCCTACATCGGCACGGTGCCGGTGCTCGACGTCTTCGACAAGCCGATCGCCGACTGGGACCTGGTGATCAAGTGGCTCTTCGACAAGATCGTCGGTTCCATCCTGCTCGTGCTGCTGTCGCCGATCATGCTGCTGACGGCGATTGCCGTGAAGCTCGACTCCCCCGGGCCGGTGCTCTTCCGCCAGAAGCGGTACGGCTTCAACAACGAGCTCATCGAGGTGTTCAAGTTCCGCTCGATGTACGTGGACCAGAGCGATCCCACGGCCTCGCGCCTCGTCACCAAGGGCGATCCGCGCGTCACGCGTGTTGGCCGCTTCATCCGCAAGACCTCGCTCGACGAGCTGCCGCAGCTCTTGAATGTCGTCTTCAAGGGCAACCTCTCGCTCGTGGGCCCGCGGCCGCACGCGCTGCATGCCAAGGCCGAGAACCGGCTCTACGACAAGGTCGTCGACGGCTATTTCGCCCGCCACAAGGTCAAGCCCGGCATCACCGGCTGGGCGCAGATCAACGGCTGGCGCGGCGAGACCGACACGGAGGAGAAGATCCAGCGCCGCGTCGAGCACGACCTCTACTACATCGAGAACTGGTCGGTGCTCTTCGATATCGTGATCCTTCTGAAGACGCCTCTGGCGCTGCTCAAGTCGGAGAACGCCTATTGACGGCCGCGGGTGACGCCACAGCCGCCGGCGCGACCGGCCTGCGCATCCCTGCGCGCCGGGTGGAGCGCGCGCTGCTGTGGCTGCTCGCCTTCTCGGGCGCCCTCGCCCTTATCGAACCCTCGCCCTACGAGGGGATGTTCGTCGTCACCCTGGCCGGCTTCATCGCCACCGGGGGCATCCGCCTGCCGCGCCTCGTGGCGCTGCTCGCCGTGCTGCTGCTCGCCTTCAACCTGGGCGGCGTCTTCTCGCTCATTCCGTATCTCGACCGGCCCAAGTCGGTCACCTTCGTCGCCATCTCCATCTATCTGATGGTGACGGCGATCTTCTACGCGACCGTGCCGGCGCAGGATGGCGAGGCGCGGCTCGATGCCCTCCGCCGCGGCTTCGTCGCCTCTGCCTGGGTGGCGGCCGCCGCGGGCATCGCCGGCTACTTCAACATCGCCGGCCTCGGCTCCATCTTTTCGCTCTACGGCCGCGCCTCCGGCACCTTCAAGGATCCGAACGTCCTCGGCCCCTACCTGACACTCGCCGTCGCCTTCATGGTGCAGGACATCATGGCGGGCCGCGGCCGGCTCATCGTCAGCCTTCTCAAGCTGTCAGTGCCACTGCTCGCCCTGCTTCTGACGCTGTCGCGCGGGGCGTGGATCAACGGCGTGGGCAGCGTCGGCCTGCTCGTGCTGCTCACCTATCTCACGAGCCGCAGCAGCCGCCAGCGCGCGCGGCTCGCCGGCCAGGTGGCGATGCTCGCGGCGGGAGTCGTCGTCGTGCTGCTCGTCGCCCTCTCCAGCGGCGAGATCGGCGAGCTCGTCGCCCAGCGCGCCGGCCTTCAATCCTACGACACCGGCCCCACGGGCCGCTTCGGCGGGCAGATCCGCAGCATCCCGCGGCTGCTCGAGCTGCCCAACGGCTTCGGCCCGCTGCGTTTCTCCTCGGAGATGTACGGCATCGCCCCACACAACGTCTTTCTCAACGCCTTCGCCTCCTACGGCTGGCTCGGCGGCATCTCCTACCTGGTGCTGATTCTGACCTCCTTCGTCGTCGGCTGGCGCACGGTGCTGCGGCACTGGCCCCTCCAGTACCATTTCCTGCCCGTGTGGAGCGTGTTCTTCATCACCGCGCTGCAGGGTGTTCAGATCGACAGCGACCACTGGCGCCACTTCTATCTGCTGCTGGGTCTGGTCTGGGGCATCGCCGCCACCGTTCCGCGCGATGAACGGGCACGGCGCGCCTTCGCACCCTGATTCAAGGATTGCCGGCAACCTGCTGAAGCTGCAGCACAGACCGCCTTACGGGCGGCCGAGCGGATCGGCCTCCTCGCACCGGCCCTGGAAGGCGCGCATGATGGCGCAGGCGATGGCCTTGGCGGTGGGGAAGCCGATCTCCTCGTCGATCTCCTGGATGATGCCGACGAGCTGCGCCTCGCAGGGCTGCAGGGCGGCAAGGCGCAGGGCTTCGGTGATCACGTGGCGGTGCAGGACGGCGGCGTGACCCCAGGCGGCATCATCCGCCTCCCTCAGCGCCTCATAGGCTGTCCGGGCGGCTTCGCGCATCATCATGGCTTCTCTCCCCTTTCTTGCAGCCGGCGTCGGCGCCGGCCGTGGGAGAAGCATGCGTCGGGTGTCCCCCGGACGATGTGCGCTGGCACGCGCTGCGCGCGTTCACAGGTAGGGAGAGGCGAGCCACACCACGCGGTTGCGCAGCCGCTCGACGAGCGGGCGGGCGGCGAGGCTCTGCAGCGTCTCGGGCACCGCGTTGGCCATGCGCTCGCTGATGTGCGCTTCGATCCAGCTCGCCAGCTTCGGATCATGCACCTCCACGTCGAGCTCGAAGTTGAGCCTGAGGCTGCGTGGATCGAGGTTGGAGGAGCCGATGTAGCTCCACACGCCGTCGACCGTCATGAGCTTGGAATGGTCGAAGACACCGCGGGCGCGCCAGACGCGGCAGCCGCGGCGGATGACCTGGTCGAGCTGCGCCGTCATGGCGTAGTCCACCAGGCGCAGGTTGTTGGTGTCGGGAATGACGATATCCACCTCGATGCCACGCCGCGCCGCGACACCGAAGGCGCCGACGAGCTGCTGATCGGGCAGGAAATAGGGCGAGCAGATCATGACGCGGCGCTCGGCGGCAGCGAGTGCGCCCATGATCATCGTGTGATTCGATTCCAGCGTATGGTCCGGCCCCGAGGGAATGGCCCGCGCCGCCACATCCGCATCGGCCACAGGCGATGCCCGGCCGAACCAGATGGGCCCGTCGAGCAGCTCCCGCGTCACGAAATGCCAGTCCTCCGCGAAGACGGTGAGCAGGTGCTCCACCACCGGACCCTCGAAGCGGAAGTGCGTGTCCCGCGCCGTATGTTCGCCCATGGCGGAGGACAGGAAATGCTCACGGATGTTCATGCCACCGGTGAACCCGATCCTGCCGTCGACCACCAGGATCTTGCGGTGACTGCGCAGGTTGGCATAGGGCAGCTTGAGGCCCATGACGATGTTGCCCATGAAGAGCGCCGAGGGGATGCCCCGCTGGCGCAGCAGGAACGGCAGCGGCGGCTTGGAATAGCGCGCCCCCACAGCGTCGATGAGCACGCGCACGGCAACGCCGCGCGCCTGGGCCTCTGCCAGAGCCTCGACGAAGGCGAGGCCGGCCGTGTCATGGTCGAAGATGTAGCTCGCCAGCGCGATCGACTTCTTGGCGCTTCTGATCGCCTCGATCATCGCCGGATAGGCGGCGTCGCCGCCGACGAGCGGCGTGACCCGGTTGCCGAAGGTGAGCGGGAACTGGGAGACGTTGTCACCAAGCCGGGCGAGCGAAGCGAGCGGCAGGCGCGCCAGCGTGGCGCTGTCGCTGTCCTCGTTGTCCGCCGCCCGCCCGCGGCGCGTGCGCGCACGCTTGCGCATGACAGACGACCGGCGCACGCGGTTGACGCCGGCGACGAGATAGAGCGCGGCGCCGAAGATCGGCGACAGCATGGCGACGCCCGCCCAGCCGATCGCCGCCCGCACCTCATCCTTCGTCATCGCGGCGTGCACAGCGGCCGCGAGGCCGGCGATGGTGCTCAGAACGAAGAAGAGATGGGGCCAGTAGTCGGTCAGAAACGCCTGCATGAATCATTCCTAGAAGATTCAGCCTCCGGCCGGAAAGGCCGAAGCCGCTGAGGCGCTGAAGGTCGCGAAGGCCGGCGATGCGCTTCCGCGCACCGTCCGGAAGAGGGTCGCGCAGACGTGATGGCTCCTTCCCCCTGCCGCCACAGTTGTTTCTATCATGAAGATGCGGCGTCTCGAGAACATGGCCGGAGCAATCGTCATCGAAGGCCACAGACTGCCGGCCGCACGCCGGCGCCACCGCCGCAAGGAGGAGCCCATTATGCCCATCTGCAAGACAATTGCCGTAACGGCCATCGCGGCGCTGCTCGCGCTCCCGGCGATGCCGGCAGGCGCGCAAATCGTCCGCATGGATGCGCCGCCCGCCGTGATGCTGACCGAGCAGGCCCAGTGGCGCCGCCCGGGCGGCCGGCAGGTCCGCCCCGGCAATCCCTGGGTGCGCCACTGGCGCGGCGGGCCGGTGCGCGTGCGCCCGGTTGCTCCCGTGGCCAGGGTCGGCGGCTACTACGGCCCGCGGCGCTACGGTTACGGCCGGCCTTACTACGGACGCCGATACTACGCCCGCCCCTACTATGGCCGCCCGTACTACCGCGGCTACTATCGCCCCTATTACGGCTATTACGACTACGACCCCGGTGCCGCGATCGCGGCAGGCATCGTGGGCCTCGCGGCCGGAGCAATCGCCAGCAGCGCCATGGCGCCGCCGCCGCGCCGGCGCAGCGCCTCGTGGATCGCCTACTGCTCGCGCAAGTACAAGTCGTTCAACCCGCGCACGGGCACCTATCTCGGCTACGACGGGCGCCGCCACATCTGCCGCTAGCAGGGGCAGCTCCAACGAAAAAGGCCGCCCCGGGCGGGGGCGGCCTTGGCGTGCGCGCGGGGCGCTTACTGCATCATGAGGATCGAGGCGATGATCCCCGTGGCGGCGTTGACAAGAAGGAAGCGACCATCGACCTCGACCCAGCGGTGACCGCGCGGCGGCGCGTGCAGGTGGTAGCGGCGATAGTCGCGCGCGTGGACCTCGCGATAGCGGTTCTTCTTCCAGTCGAACCGCTGGCCCTTCGCCCAGCGCGGCTTGGCGTGGCGCTGGGGCTCGGCATGCCGCGGGGGTTGGCCCTTTCGGTCGATCCGCATATCGCGATGTTCGATGCGCACGTCGGGGCCGCGGTGTGACGGGCCGGGCTGGGCAACAGCCACACCCGAGACGAGAACGGCGGCGGAAACGATGGCGAGAGTGATCTTTTTCATGAACGATCTCCTGTTCTCGCCTTCTTGTTTAAGAGCAGTGTTCTGAACGACTCCTGAACGACGGAATTACTTTTTCGTAATGTCTAGATGAACCTTCTGCATCGCGGATGAACCTGCCACAGGCCCGGCCTCCGGCCCGCGGCCGCCGCGAGAGGCCGCGCGTCGGTTTCGGCAGTCTGCCGGCCGCGATGCCGGGCTGGATATCCACAGACTGCAGAAAACGAGGTGGAGCCGTGCTTTCCGGGCCTTTGCGTTCTCGCCTGCACCGTTCGAGCCCCTGGCGCGGCCTGCTACCAGCACTCCGGGCTTGCATTCCCCCGACGAAACACCTAGAGAAACAGCGCCCTTTGGGTGTCGGAGCGTAGCGCAGCCCGGTTAGCGCACTAGTCTGGGGGACTAGGGGTCGTGGGTTCAAATCCCGCCGCTCCGACCATTCAAGCTCTTGAGATATGCAAGCCATGACCGGCGCCGATGCGGCGCCGTTCGCATGTCTGCCCTTCCGAAAAACCGGCGCGAGCCCCAGGATGGAGAGCCGGGCTGAAGCAGCACCGGCCGCCGGCGGAGGTGATCGGGCGGCACGTGTGCCCATCGAGCTTTTGAACCGCTACGACCGGGCCAAGGCGTTTGAAGATGATGTCCCGAGAGGTGGTGTAGCTTATGCGATCGCCGTGCCTTCCGAACTGTGCCGGATCAGCTTGCCGCAGCGGGCAGGCTGATGAGCGGA
>NZ_JACHEH010000006.1 GCF_014201415.1 Chelatococcus composti | reverse complement strand
CTCATGGAGCGGGCGATGTCGTCGGCAAGGGAGATGACGCGCGAGGACTTGGTGCCCGGCGCCGGCTCGAACTCATAGAGCGTCACCACCGGGCCAGGATGCACGTTGACGATCTCGCCCTTGACGCCGAAGTCCTCCAGCGTGCTCTCCAGAAGCGCCGCGTTCTGCTCCAGCGCCTCGGGCGAGATCACGGCGCCGCTGGTCTTCTTCGGCTCGGCGAGGAGGGAAAGAGGCGGCAGCTGATAGCCCTCGGCCTCGTCGAGGAAGGAGGGCTGCGCCTCCCGTGCCAGGCGCTTGCCGGGCTTCGGCGCCGCCCGCGGCGGCACGATGCGCGATCCGGCCTGTCCCGCCGGGCGCGGCGCGAAGGCCTCCTCCTCCGCGCGGGAATAGGGCGCTGCGTCGACATCGTCGCCCTCGTCGCAGGGCTCGCCGGCCGGGATGGGATCGTGGTCGAAGCGCGGCTCGCGCCGGGGCGCAGTGTGCGGAATGGAGGGGACCGGCGCGGCCGGCAGGTCCGCGCGCGCCGGCGCGGGGGAGCGTCGCGCGGCGAGACGGCGGGCGATGGCTGATTTCAGCGTCATGAAACCATGCACGACGGCGCCGATCGAGATGATGCCCCAGCCAGGCTCATCGGCGCTTTCGTCGTCGAAGTCGTCTGCCGGCGCCCGTCGTGAGGAGCGGCGCGGGGGAAGATCCTCCTCCTCATCCTCGTCTGCCGTCTCGGGGAAGCCGAAGCCGCAGGCCGCGGTGAGCGCGAGGATGGCGACGCCGGCATAGACGAGGGTGATGATGGCGGCGCCGGGGCCGCTCGTGAGACCCAGGATACCGCGCAGGCCGAAGAGCAGGCCGTCGCCGATGACGCCGCCGAGACCGCTCGGCAGGGGCCAGGCGGCGGTGGCCGGCATGGCGCTGGCGACAGCAGCGGCTGCAGCGGTGCCGGCGAGCCACAGGCCGATGCGCAGCGGCAGCCGCTCGAGACGCCGCCGGCCCATGAGCTGCAGGCCCCAGATCGCCACCGGCACGGCGAGCACGATGGAGCCCATCCCGAGGATCTGCATGCCGAGATCGGCGATGACGGCGCCGAGCGGGCCGAGAAGGTTCCGCACGGGGCCGTTGGTGGCGTGGGTGAGGCTCGGATCCTCGACCGACCAGGTGGCGAGGGCGAGACCGAAGGCGAAGGCCAGCACCAAAAGCCCGAGCCCTCCCAGCTCCGCCGCACGCCGGGCGAAAAAGCGGCGCAGGGCATCCGACAGTTCGTCGGCTTGCGAAAGGGAGTGTCGGCTCGTTCGCATGGCGGCAACCGGGATGGGGTGAACGTTTCCTGCCGCCCCGGCGAGGCCGGCACGGCCGATTGCGTTACCCTAGCGGCTGGCCAGTTAAGCCGCCGTTAACTTTCCGGCGAACGAAAACGCGATCTTGTTGAATGGGTTAACGGGCAGGCGGTTGCCGCGCCCGCGCGCGCTTGCGGGGGCGCGATCGCCGGCGCAGGGGGCGCATGCCGTTCTTCCTGCACTCCTGCGACAGGAAAGCGGCATGCGCGGCCGGGCGCCTGCAGCGCGTCGGGCGCTGCAGGCAACGTTTCATCGGTCAGAACCGGTAGGTGACACCGGCGCCGATCAGCCATGGGTTGAGCTTGGCCTTGCCGCGGACGCGTGTGACGCCGTCGGCGAGCGTGGCGTTGAACTTCGGCTCGAGAAAGAGCTTCTTCACGTCGAAGTTCACGCCCCAGTGCTCGTTGATCATGTAGTCGAAGCCGACCTGCAGGGCAGCGCCGAAGGTGTCCTTGACGTCGAGGTGGCTGACGCCGACGGCCTTCTGGTCATAGAACATGGTGTAGTTCACACCCACGCCGACATAGGGCTTGAAGGCGCCGAAGTTCGTGAAGTGATACTGCAGCGTCAGCGTCGGCGGCAGGATCCAGGTCCGGCCGATCTTGCCGAGGCCGGCGATCGTACCCTTGCCGTTGATGTTCGCGTAGGTGGTCGCGAGGATGAGTTCCACCGCGATGTTGTCGGTGAAGTAGTAGGAGATGTCGAGCTCCGGTGTGACCGAGCGCGAGTAGCTCAGGTCTGACCCCGGAATGCCGGTGACGTTGCCCCTGTCCTCGGCGATCACGCCGACGCCGCGGACGCGCAGCTGCCACGGCGACGGAGCCGCCGCCAGCGCGGGTGCAGGCGCGACAGAAGGAGCCCGATCCACGAGATCGGCGGCGAAAACAGGCGATGCTAACAGCGACAGGGCCGAGGCGGCCAGAAGCTTGCGGGTGAGAAGTCTCATCAGAGCTGCCCTGAAGGTGGGTTGCAACGAATCGAACCTGTCAACGAGGGCGACGCCGATCTTTGATGCAGGTCAATCTCGACGGTTCGCGGCGCGCGAGGCGCTTTCCGCCCCGTGCGGGCGGCCGACGGTGTGGACAACCACGGCGGATGGCAGTGCGTTGTCCCTGTCCCGACGCGGTGGCCCCGCGTGCCGTCGGGTCCCGACCTGCTGCAGGTTTGCCAGGCAAACAAAAAGGCCCCGGCGCAAGGCCAGGGCCGAGGTTCGGTTCTCGTGGAGGATCAGTAGTTGTAGGCGCGCTCGCCGTGGTCGGCGACGTCGAGGCCCTCGCGCTCCTGCTCGGGCGTGGCGCGCAGGCCGACGATGGCATCCACGATCTTGTAGAGGATGAACGAGCCGATGCCGCTCCAGGCGATGGCGACGATCACTGCCACCGTCTGGACCCAGACCTGGCCGCCCATGCTGTAGTCGTCCACGCCGACGCCGCCCAGCGCCGGGCTGACGAGGATGCCCGTGCCGATCGAGCCGATGATGCCGCCGACGCCGTGGATGCCGAAGACGTCGAGCGAGTCGTCATAGCCGAGGGCGTTCTTGATTGTGGTCGAGGCGTAGAAGCAGATCACGCCGGCCACGATGCCGAGGACGATGGAGCCCATCGGGCCGATGAGGCCGGCGGCCGGCGTGACGGCCACAAGACCGGCGACCGCACCGGAGACGGTGCCAAGCAGCGAGGGCTTGCCCTTGGCCGCCCACTCCACGAACTGCCAGGCCAGGGCCGCGGCAGCGGTGGCGAGGAAGGTGTTGACCATGGCGAGGGCAGCGCCGCCGGTCGCCTCGAGGTTGGAGCCGGCGTTGAAGCCGAACCAGCCGACCCACAGCAGCGAGCCGCCGATCATCGTCATGGTGAGCGAGTGCGGCGGCATGGGCTCCTTGCCGTAGCCGATGCGCTTGCCGAGCACGAGGCAGCCCACAAGGCCGGCGATGCCCGCATTGATGTGCACCACCGTGCCGCCGGCGAAGTCGAGTGCTCCGAGCGAGAAGAGGTAGCCGTCGCTGAACCACACCATGTGCGCCATGGGGAAGTAGACGAACGTCACCCACAGCAGGATGAAGAGCATCAGCGCCGGATACTTCATGCGCTCGGCGAAGGAGCCGACGATGAGGGCGGGCGTGATGCAGGCGAAGGTCATCTGGAAGCAGATGAACACGAACTCGGGAATGACGACGCCTGCCGTAAAGGTGTCGGCCGTCGAGTCAGCATTGACGCCGGACAGGAACATCTTGGAGAAGCCGCCGACGAAGCTCGTCAGGGCGCCGCCGTCGGTGAAGGCGAGGCTGTAGCCGTAGATCACCCAGACGAGGCTCACCATGCAGACGATGGAGAACACCTGCGTGAGCACCGACAGCATGTTCTTGGTGCGCACAAGGCCGCCGTAGAACAGCGCCAGCCCCGGGATCGTCATGGTGAGCACGAGGATGGTCGAGAGCATCATCCAGCTGGTATCGCCCTTGTTCGGGACGGGCGCGGCGGCAGCCTCCGCCTGAGCCTGGGCGAGCGCGGGCTCCGCCATGGCGAGAGCGAGCGCAAGGGCGCCGAGTCCCGCCTGCAATCTGCGCGAGAGCGTCATCTATCAACTCCTGTCGGAAGAATTGGAAGGCGGATCAAAGGGCGTCGGCGTCGGTCTCGCCGGTCCTGATGCGCACGGCTTTCTCGATCTGGTAGACGAAGATCTTGCCGTCGCCGATCTGGCCGGTGCGTGCTGTGTCGGCGATGGTGTCGACCACCTTGTCGGCGAGGTCGGCCGGCACGGCCACCTCGATCTTGAGCTTGGGCAGGAAGCTCACCGCATATTCGGCGCCGCGGTAGATCTCGGTATGGCCCTTCTGCCGGCCATAACCCTTGACTTCCGTCACGGTGAGGCCGTGCACGCCGATGGCGGTCAGCGCGTCGCGGACCTCCTCCAGCTTGAACGGCTTTATGATCGCCATCACGATTTTCATGTCCCGTTTCCCCTTGACCCCGAGCAGGCCCGGCGGCGCCGGGCCCGGTGAAGTACCGGGAGGGACGAAACAAGCGGCGTGCCAACCCGCGGATTCGCGGCAACGCCACTTCCTGAAAGGCCTGAATCGACCTGCCTGCACTTTAGGCAGGCTGGCCGCGGCGACGTACTGCCCAAAAAATAGGCAGTCAAGGGCGCGTCAGGCGAGATCGTCGCGCGGGCGGATCAGCCCTTCCTGGGCGACCGAGGCGACGAGCTCGCCGTGCCGCGAGAAGATGAGCCCGCGGGAGAAACCGCGGGCGTCGCCGGCCGAGGGGCTGTCCTGCGAGTAGAGCAGCCAGTCGTCCGCGCGGAAGGGGCGGTGGAACCACAGGGCATGGTCGAGGCTCGCGGCCTGGATGGTGCGCTCGAAAACCGTGCGCCCGTGCGCGACGAGGCTGGTGTCGAGCAGCGTCATGTCCGACGCATAGGCGAGCACGCACTGGTGGATGGCCGGGTCATCCGGCAGGCGTCCCGTGGCGCGGATCCACACGTTGAAGCGCGGCTCCATCGGCTCGCGCGACATGTAGCGACGGAACTCCACGGGCCGGAGCTCGATGGGCCGCTCGCGCTCGAAGTAAGCCCGCACCGGGTCGGGCATCAGCGGCAGCGCGCGCGCCTTGATGTCCTCGTCGCTCGGCAGCTCCTCCGGCGCCGGTACGTTCGGCATGGGCACCTGGTGCATGAGACCGGGCTCGTGCACGTGGAAGGAGGCGGACATGGAGAAGATGGCCTGCCCGTGCTGGATGGCGACCACCCGGCGCGTCGTGAAGCTGCGACCGTCGCGGATGCGGTCCACCTCGTAGATGATCGGCACCTTCGGGTCTCCGGGCAGCAGGAAATAGGCGTGCAGCGAGTGCACGCTGCGCTGCGGCTCGACCGTGCGCGTGGCCGCCACGAGGGCCTGGCCAATGACCTGACCGCCGAAGACGCGCTGCCAACCCACCTGCGGGCTGCGACCACGAAACAGATTGTGTTCCAGCACCTCGAGATCGAGTATTTCGAGCAGGTCGGAAATGGCGAGTTTCATGATCCGTCCCGGAGCAGGTGTGCGAGAACCTGCGAAGATGGAAAGGGGCCCGTGCGAAACGTCGGCCCGGACGCATGAGGCCCTTGCCGGGCCTGTTCGTCAAGATCGTCGGAGAGAGGGCATGGCGGCAGCGACAGGGACGGGACGCAAGCACGGCGAAGGGCTTCAGGGGGGGCGCGGGCTCCCGCCTGCGCGCCGCGTCGTCATCGGGGGTGGCGGGCTTGCCGGTCTCACGCTCGCCCTGTCGCTGGCCAAGGGCAGTGCCGGCGGGCTCGATGTGACGGTCTTCGACCCGGCGCTCGCGCAGCCGGCGCCCGGCGGTGATGCATCGCGCGCCTCGGCCATCGCCGCGGGCGTGCGGCGCATGTTCGAGGCCCTCGGCGTCTGGAGCGCCGTGGCGGACCGCGCCGAGCCGATCCTCGACATGGTCATCACCGACAGCCGCCTCGCCGACCCGGTGCGCCCCTCGATCCTGAACTTTTCCGGCGAGGTGACGCCAGGCGAGCCCTTCGCGCACATGGTCGAGAACGACGACCTCATCAACGCGCTCGCCGCCGCCTGCCGGCAGGCGGGCGTCACGCTCGTCGCCGAAGCCGTGATGGGCTTCTCCGCCGGACCGGATCGTGTCTCGGTCACCACCGCCTCGGGCGAGGAGATCGAGGCCGGCCTTCTGGTGGCGGCAGACGGCGCGCGCTCTCGCCTGCGCGACATGGCCGACATCGGCTGGATCGGCCGCAGCTACGGCCAGGTCGGCATCGTCGCGACCATCGGCCACGAGCGCCCGCACGGGGGGCGCGCCATCGAGCATTTCCTGCCCTCGGGTCCCTTCGCCATCCTGCCGCTCGCCACGCGGGAGGGGCGGCACCGCTCCTCCATCGTCTGGACGGAGCGCACGGCCGACGCCGACTATCTGCTGCAACTGCCGGCGGAGGACCTGCACGAGGAGCTGGAGCGCCGATTCGGTCTCGAACTCGGCGAGATCACGCTTCTGTCCCCCGCCCGGGGCTTCCCGCTGTCCATCGGCATCGCCCGGCGCTTCGTGGCCGAGCGCTTCGCCCTCGTCGGCGATGCGGCCCATCTCGTCCACCCCATCGCCGGGCAGGGCATCAACATCGGCCTGCGCGACGTTGCCGTCCTGGCGGAGAAGATTATCGACGCCTGCCGGCTCGGCCGCGACGTGGCGGATGAGGAGGCGCTTCTCGCCTACGAGCGCGCCCGGCGCTTCGACACGGTGACCATGGGCATCGCCACCGACGGCCTCAACCGCCTGTTCTCCAACGACTTCCTGCCCGGGCGCCTGGTGCGCGACCTCGGCTTCGGCCTCGTCGAGCGGATGCCGGCCGTCAAGCGCTTCTTCATCCGCGAGGCGGCGGGCCTCGTAGGCGCCGTGCCCCGGCTGATGCGGGGAGAGGCGCTCTAGGCCCTGTCTACTCCAGCGGCCGCGCCTCTTCCGGCAGCATGATCGGGATGCCGTCGCGGATCGGGTAGGCGAGCTTGGCCTGGCGGCTGATCAGCTCCTGCCGTTCCGCGTCATATTCCAGTGTCGCCTTGGTCAGCGGGCAGACGAGGATCTCGAGCAGCTTCGGGTCGACGCCGCCCGACGTGCGGGTCGCGCCCGGCTGCGGCTTCTGCCCCTCGTTGCGGCCTTCGCTCATCGTCTCGTCTCGCCTCGTCTCGTCTCGACACTTCCTGGCCGTGCGAATCGCACGGGACGCGGCTCATTGCAACGTCGTTTCGGAGCCGCCGGCGATGCGCGCGAGCTCAATCTCGGTGATGGCGACGAGGGTCTGCGCCCTGGCCTTGAGGTCAGGGGCCTCGAGCAGCGCCTGCTTCTCCTTGGGGCCGAAGGGGCTCATCATCGACAGGGCGTTGACGAGCGCCTCGTTCGGCGCCTCCTCGATGCTCTTCCAGTCGATCTTCAGGTCGTTGGCCGCGGCAAAATTCCGCAGCGCCGTGATGAGGGCGTTGCGGTCCACCTCTTCCTCTCCCGCCCGGGGCGTAAAGTCGACCGCGAAGGGCTCGTAGTCCACGCGCGCCTGGCGATAGGGCGTCATGACCGTGAGCTCCTCGCGCACGCGGAACCGCGCGATGCCGCTCAGTGTGATGAGATAGCGCCCATCCCCGGTCTCGGCGAACTGCGTAATGCGCCCCGCGCAGCCCACGGCATAGAGGCGTGGCGTGCTCGTCTGCACCTTCTCCTCGGCGTGGGGCTGGATCATGCCGATGATGCGGCGGCCGGCGAGCGCGTCGTCGACCATGGCGAGGTAGCGCGGCTCGAAGATGTTGAGCGGCAGTTGCCCGCGCGGCAGCAGCAGCACGCCCGACAGGGGAAAGAGCGGGATGGTGGACGGCATATCCGCCGGGCTGCGATAGGTCGGGTTCATCACCATGCCGTCGTCTCCCGCCGGGTTGCAGGTCCCGTCAGGCGAACAGGAGCGAGGACAGCCGCTTGCGCCCCGCAATCGTCATCTCGTCCGTCGGGCCCCAGGCGTCGAAGAACTGGACGAGCTGGCGCCGGGCGCCGTCGTCGTTCCAGCTGCGGTCCCGACGCACGATCTCGAGCAGATGGTCGAGCGCCGCCTCGCGCCGGCCGCGCGCATTGAGCGCCAGGGCAAGGTCGAAACGCGCCTGATGGTCCTTCGGGTTGGCCGCGACACGCGCCTCGAGCTCCGCGATGTCGCCGAGGGAGGCGGCCTGTTCGGCAAGCTCGATGGCGGCCCGGCCGGCGGCGATGGCCGGGTCGTTGGCCTTGTCGGCCGGCGCCATGGCGAGGAAGCGCTTCGCCCCCTCGATGTCACCGAGAGTGACGTGCAGCTTGGCGAGGGCGCCGATGGCCGTGGTGTTGGCAGGCTCCTGCGTCAGCACCGCGGCATAGAGCTCGGCCGCGCCGGTTGCGTCGCCTGCCTCGAGCTTCGCGGCCGCCTCCTCCAGCAGTGTGTCCTTCGCTGCGGGGCCGACCGGACCGACAAGGCGCTCGACGAACCCCTTCACCTGGCTCTCGGGCAGGGCGCCCATGAAGCCGTCCACCGGCTGGCCGCGCTGGAAGGCAATGACCGCGGGAATGGACTGGATGCCGAGCTGGCCGGGGATCTGCGGATGCTCGTCGATGTTGAGCTTGACGAGCTTGACCTTGCCCTTGGCCGCCTGAACCACCTTCTCGAGGATGGGGGCGAGCTGCTTGCAAGGGCCGCACCACGGGGCCCAGAAGTCCACCAGCACCGGCTGGCGCATGGATTCGGCGATAACGTCCTGCCGGAAGGCGGCCGTCGTCGTATCCTTGATGATGCCGGCATCAGCCACGGCGGGTTGTTCGTTCACCATTCAAACCTCTGTTTGTGACGAATGCGGATCGGGCCTTCTGCCCGCGGCATGTTCAAGATGGTGTGCCAACGTGCGTCTGGCAATCGTCGGAGCGCGCCTCGCGCGCAGCTTGCGGGCGTGAGGCGGCGACGATGAGGGGCTCGTGTCCCGTGGCGCGCAGGAAGGCGAGAAGCTCCTCGCGCGCGATGGTGCTTGTCATCGTGTTGACGAGGGGATGGAAGTTCAGCCGCTCGTGCTCCATCAGGGCGGCGTCGAGCACGATGGTGACGGCGCCGTCTCGGTCGTTGATGGCGCCGAAGGGGGTGACGGACCCCGGCTCCACCCCGAGGTGCTGCCTGAGAAGATCGGCGCTGGCGAAGGAGAACTTGCCGCTCGCGCCCACCAGGGGCGGCAGTGCCTTCAGGTCGATCGCCGCATCCTCCAGCGCCACGAGGAGGAAGAGCCGTCCCTTGCGGTCCTTGAGGAAGAGGTTCTTGGTGTGCCCGCCGGGAATGAGGCCGCGCAGCGCCTGCGACTCGGCGACAGTGTAGAGCGGCGGGTGCGTGGCCGTTGCCGGCGTGATGCCGAGGCGGGCGAGAAAGGCGAAGAGATCGTCGGGCGTCACAGACATGCCCCGGTTGTACCGGGCGGTCCGGCGTGCGGCAAGGCGTCCGCGGGCGCCGGCCGCCGGCCCGCACGGCCGGTCGCTCGCGGGGGGCGGATGGGCCCCCGTGCCCGAGCGCCCCCTACGCGGCCGAGTCATCCACAGGCAGGACGGCCGGAGGCGGCATTTTGTCGGTCATGCCCAATTTGCCCCTTGCAATGTCGTCCGGTTTGCGGCATTTACCCCACCGCAACGGCGCTGATCGCCGCCGGACATGGATGCGGGTGTAGCTCAGGGGTAGAGCACAACCTTGCCAAGGTTGGGGTCGAGGGTTCGAATCCCTTCGCCCGCTCCAGTTCTCTCTCAAATCGACGTCTTACGCCCGGCCGCCGCAAGGCGGCTTTGTCGTTTCCGGGTCTGCGGAAGCGTTGCGCCACCAGCGTTTTCGCAGCTACCCGCAGGAGCGGATCGGGTCGTTCCGCCCGGGCCCGAGGATACGGGCCGGCGCCCCGGACAGCCGCCCGTCTGGACTCGGCCAGCCCGGCACGCCATTATACGACCCATCAGGTCGAGATCGTCGCGTACACTCTTGGACCGAGCAGCCCGCCGAAACGGTGTGGCCGGGGCAGCTGCTCGGGAGGTGTCGGCCAGCCGGTTCGGTGGCCCTCGGGTCAATCGCCCTTCCCCGGAAGCGCTCAAGACACGAACGAGACCATGATTTCACAAAAGGCCAAATATGCGCTTCGGGCCCTGGTCGCATTGGCGCGGACGCACGGGCGCGACGACGCCCGGCTCATTTCCGAGATCGCCGAACAGCAGCGCATACCCAAGAAGTTTCTGGAACAAATCCTGCTCGACCTGAAGCATCACGGCATCGTGTCGAGCCGGCGGGGCAAGGCGGGGGGCTACATGCTCCTCAAGAGCCCCGACGCCATCACCTTTGGTGAGGTGCTGCGCATCATCGACGGCCCGGTCGCCCCGCTGCCGTGCCTGAGCCATGTGGCCTATCGCCGCTGCGAGGACTGCAGCGACGAGGCGAGTTGCGAAATCCGCCAGGTTTTCGCCCGTGTCGCGACCGCGACGCGGGAGGTTCTCGACGGCACCACGATCGCCGATTGCATCGGTGATGCCGCGCAGGACGAGGCGCGCATGCTGATCGCCTAGTTTCCAATTCCTGCTTGCAAGAGGAAGGTGTGCAGCTTATCACGACTATGTCGATAGAGTTTATCTACTAACAACGGAGGGTAGCCATGTCGCTCAATCGACGGTCAGTGCTGCTTGTCGCCGCAGTCGCGGCTGCGGTCCAGTTGGGCGCGTCCGGCACCGCCTTTGCCGACAGGACCATTCTCAATGTGTCCTATGACCCGACGCGCGAGCTCTATCGCGATTTCAACCAGGCCTTCACGAAGTACTGGAAGGAGAAGACCGGCGAGACGATCACGGTCCGCGCCTCGCACGGCGGCTCCGGCAAGCAGGCGCGTGCCGTGATCGACGGCCTCGATGCCGACGTCGTCACCCTGGCGCTCGAGGCGGATATCGACGCCATCGCCAAGAACACGGGCAAGATCCCCGCCGACTGGCGCGGCAAGCTGGAGAACAACAACGCTCCCTACACGTCGACCATCGTCTTCCTCGTCCGCAAGGGCAACCCCAAGGGCATCAAGGACTGGGGCGACCTCGTGAAGGACGATGTGCAGGTGATCACGCCGAACCCCAAGACCTCGGGCGGCGCGCGCTGGAACTACCTGGCGGCGTGGGCCTGGGCGCACGAGACGTTCGGCGGGGACGAGGCCAAGATCAGGAATTACATGGCCGAGCTCTTCAAGCGCGTGCCGGTGCTCGACACGGGGGCGCGCGGATCGTTGACCACCTTCGCCCAGCGCCAGATCGGCGACGTTCTGCTCGCCTGGGAGAACGAGGCGCATCTGGCCGGCGCCGAGTTCGGCGACGACAAGTTCGATATCGTCGTTCCGCCCACCTCGATCCTTGCCGAGCCTTCGGTGGCGCTGGTGGACGGCAATGTCGACGCCAAGGGCACGCGCGACGTGGCGCAGGCCTATCTCGAATACCTCTATTCGCCGGAGGGCCAGCGCATCGCCGCCAGGCACTTCTATCGTCCTTCCAAGCGCGAGCTCGTGCCGGCGGAGGAACTCACGGCGCTGCCGGAGATTAAATTGGTCACGATCGACGATCCGCTGTTCGGCGGCTGGGCGAAGGTGCAGCCTCTGCACTTCGGTGACGGCGGCATCTTCGACCAGATCTACCGCCCCGGTTCGTCGAACTGAGGAGGGACGATGACCACCCTCGTCGCGGCGCAGGGATGGCATTTCAGGAAGCCGAGCGTCATCCCCGGCTTCGGGCTGACGCTCGGCTTCACGGTCGCCTATCTTACGCTCATCATCCTCATTCCGCTGTCCGGCGTTGCCTGGCGCTCGATGGAGCTCGGCTGGGCCGAGTTCTGGGCCATCGCCACCGACGAGCGGACGGTCAGGGCACTCAGGATCTCCTTCGGCGCGTCGCTGATTGCCGCCATGGTCAACGTGGTGTTCGGCACGCTCGTGGCGTGGGTGCTTGTTCGTTACCGTTTCCCGGGGCGGCGCATCGTCGACGCCGCGGTGGACCTGCCCTTCGCGCTTCCCACAGCGGTCGCGGGCATATCGCTCGCCTCGATCTACGCCCCCAACGGCTGGGTCGGGCAGCTCCTCGCCCCGCTCGGCATCAAGGTCGCCTTCACGCCGCTCGGCATCGTCATCGCGCTCATCTTCATTGGGCTGCCCTTCGTGGTGCGCACCGTGCAGCCGCTCCTGGAGGACATGGACCGCGAGGTCGAGGAAGCGGCGGCGACCCTGGGCGCCAGCCGTTTCCAGACGATTTGCCGCGTTATCCTGCCCGGCATTGCGCCGGCCGTGCTGACGGGCTTTGCGCTCGCCTTCGCGCGGGCCGTCGGCGAGTACGGCTCGGTGATCTTCATCGCGGGCAACATCCCCTACGTGTCCGAGATCGCACCGCTGCTCATCGTTATCCGGCTCGAGGAGTTCAACTACGCGGGCGCGACAGCGATCGCGGCCATCATGCTGGTTATTTCCTTCGCGATGCTGTTCGCGATCAACCTCATCCAGGCCTGGAGCCGCAGGAGGTTTGGCTATGTCGGTTGACACGCTGACGGGCATGCCACGGCCGGCTGCGGCCCGTCCCGCCGCTGCGCACAGCTTCCGCCGCCCGACGACGGAAGGGCCGCTCGCCAAGGCCATCCTGATTACGATTGCCCTCGGATTCCTGGCCCTGTTCCTCGTCCTGCCGCTGATCGCGGTCTTCATCGAGGCCTTCCGCAAGGGGGCGGGCGAGTTCCTCGCGGCGCTCGGCGAGCCTGACACGCTGGCAGCCATCCGGCTCACGCTGACGGTGGCGGCCATTGCCGTGCCGCTCAACCTCGTCTTCGGCGTCGCCGCCGCCTGGGCGATCGCCAAGTTCGAGTTCAAGGGCAAGGCCTTCCTCACGACGCTGATAGACCTGCCGTTCTCGGTCTCTCCCGTGATATCCGGCCTCGTCTACGTGCTGCTGTTCGGCACCGGGTCCGTGCTCGGAACGTGGCTGAAGGCGCACGGAATCGAGATCCTGTTCGCGGTGCCGGGCATCGTGCTGGCGACCGTCTTCGTCACCTTCCCCTTCGTCGCCCGCGAGCTCATCCCGCTGATGCAGGACCAGGGCACCGGCGACGAGGAGGCCGCCCTGTCGCTCGGCGCGTCGGGCTGGCAGACGTTCCGCTACGTGACGCTGCCCAACATCAAATGGGGCCTGCTCTACGGCGTCCTGCTCTGCAACGCGCGCGCCATGGGCGAATTCGGCGCCGTCTCGGTAGTCTCGGGCCACATCCGCGGCCTGACCAACACCATGCCGCTGCATGTCGAGATCCTCTACAACGAGTACAATTTCGTCGCCGCCTTCGCCGTCTCCACGCTGCTTGCGAGCCTTGCCTTGGTGACGCTCGTCTTCAAGTCTTTCCTCGAATACCGTTATGGCGACGAGATCGCCGCGACGGCCAAGCACTAGGAGCGCCCGCCATGGACGTCTCGATCAGATCCGTTTCCAAGGAGTTCGACGGCTATCCGGCACTGCACGACGTCTCGCTCGACATCCGCTCGGGCGAGCTGATCGCGCTGCTCGGGCCGTCCGGCTCGGGCAAGACGACGCTGCTGCGCCTGATCGCCGGCCTCGAGCGCCCCACCGCCGGCGCCATCTTCTTCGGAGACGAGGATGCCTCGCACCGCACCGTGCAGGAGCGCAATGTCGGCTTCGTGTTCCAGCACTACGCGCTCTTCCGCCACATGACGGTGGCTGAGAACATCGGCTTCGGCCTCAAGGTGCGCCCGGCGGCGAACCGCCCGTCAAAACGCGAGATCCGCCGCCGCGCCTCGGAGCTTCTCGATCTCGTCCAGCTCTCCGGGCTGGAAGACCGCTATCCGAGCCAACTCTCCGGCGGCCAGCGCCAGCGCGTGGCGCTGGCGCGGGCGCTGGCCATCGAGCCGCGCGTGCTCCTGCTTGACGAGCCCTTCGGCGCGCTCGACGCGCAGGTTCGCCGCGAGCTGCGCCGCTGGCTGCGCGAGATTCACGACCGCACCGGCCACACGACGGTCTTCGTCACGCACGACCAGGAGGAGGCGCTCGAACTCGCCGACCGCGTCGTGGTGATGAGCCGGGGGCGCATCGAGCAGGTCGGCTCGGCCGATGACGTCTACGACCGCCCGAACTCGCCCTTCGTCTTCGGCTTCATCGGCGACTCGAGCGTGCTGCCCGTGCGGGTCGAGAATGGCAAGCTCTGGCTGCAGGACCGCTTCATCGGGATCGAGGTGCGGGACGTGCCGGACGGGCCGGCCAGCCTCTACTTCCGCCCGCACGACGTCGAGCTGCTCGACGGCGGCGGCGGGTGCATCGCGGGCACCGTCACGGCGAGCCGGCGCGTTGCCGGCACGCGCCGCGTGGAGCTCGAGGTGGGCGGCGCGCGCGAGCGCGTGGAGATCGAGCTTCCGGTCGATCACCCGGAGGCCGCGAACAGCCGCATCTCGTTCCGCCCGCGGCGCTGGAAGCTCTTTCCCGCAAGCGGCGGCACGGCTGCCTTGTCGGCAACGGACGACGGCAGTGCCGGCAAGGCCGACGAAGCCGAGCTGATGCTCGCTGCGTCCCTGTAGCTGCCCGTCGACCGTGCTCCCGCGCCCGGGGGGCGCGGGCGGTGACCTGCCCCGAGGGCGGCCGCGGCTACGCTTGCGGCGCCTGGCATGCTATCTCTCAGCCTCCGGCCATCGCACCTGGCATGGCGAAAACAGGCACCGGGGGCCAATGCGACGATGGGTTTCGAGCAGGCCGCGATCCTCGCTCTTCTCGTCGGCATGCTCGCCCTCTTCGCCATCGACCGCATCCGCATGGAGCTGGTGGCGCTCGGGGGCCTCGGCCTTGCGGTGGCGCTCGGCCTCGTGGGACCGGCGCAGGCCTTTGCGGGCTTCTCCAGCCCTGCCTTCGTCACTGTCGTCGAAATCCTGCTGATCGTGCAGGTGCTGGGGCGCAGCGGCATCCTCGATCCGTTCGCCCGTCGCGTCAGCGAGGTGGCCGGCACCGAGACGGCGGTGCTCGCCCTCCTGTGCATAGCGACGGCGGGCATCTCGGTCTTCATGAACAACATCGGCGCGCTGGCGCTGATGATCCCGGTTGTGACCAGCGTCTGCCGGGTGAGCGGGCTCGACAGCCGGCGCATGCTGATGCCCGTCAGCTTCGCGGCGCTGCTCGGCGGCCTCTGCTCCGTCATCGGCACGCCGGCCAACCTGATCGTCAGCGGCCAGCTCGCGGCGGCGACGGGACGCGGCTTCGCCTTCTTCGATTTCGCCTGGGTGGGGCTGCCCGCCGCTGTGGCCGGCATTCTCGCGGTCGTCGTTTGGCCGCGCCGGGTGCTCGGCCGCGACACCGCGGGCCGCGGCCGCCTGCCGCCGCAGGCGTTCCGCACCGTGATCAGCGAGGTCGTGGTGCCGGCCGGTTCGCCGCTCGTCGGCCGGCCGGTCGGGGAGGCGGGACTTGCGATCCATGCCGTGCGGCGCGCCGGTGCCCACCTTCTGCACCAGCGGCCCGGCACGACCATCGCGAGCGGCGATACGCTGCTCGTCGAGACCGGCCTGCTGCATCTTGAGGCGCTTCTGGCCGCGGGGGCGCTGGCGCTGCCCGGCGGCGCTTCCCCGTCCGGGGCGCGGCAGCGGGTGGAGGCGGTGATCATGCCGGAGAGCACGCTGGTGGGCTCGCGCGTCGGCACGCTGGAGCTGCTCTCCTGCCGCGGCATCACGGTCGTGGCGGTCGCCGCCCGGACGCCGCGCATCGAGGGCTCCCTCGCCGACCTGCGCCTGTCGATCGGCGACGTGCTCTATCTTGAGGGCGACCGGGCGGCCATCGACGAGGCGATTGACGAGGCCGAGATCCTGCCGCTGTGGCCGGATCCGCGGGACAAGGCGGGCGACGTGCGCTGGACGCCGGTCGCCGCCTTCGCCTGCGGCATCGCGCTGGCGGCTCTCGGTCTCGCGCCGCCGGAGCTCGCCTTCGCCCTGGTCGTGCTCGTCCTCGCGGCTCTCGGCCGCCTCAACCTGCGGCAGGGGCTCGCCGAACTGGACTGGCCCATCCTGCTCATGCTCGCGACGATGATCCCTCTGGGCAGCGCCGTGGAAACGACCGGCGCGGCGGCCTTTCTTGCGGACGGCCTGCTGTCCGTCCTGCCGTCCCACGACACGCTCGTCGTCGCGGCCGTCATGATGACGATCGCGCTCCTCATCACCCCCTTCGTCAACAACGCCTCAACGGCGCTCGTGCTCGGCCCCGTCGCCGTCGGGGCGGCGCAAGCCTCCGGCCTGCCGCCCGAGCCGCTGCTGCTCGCTGTGGCCGTCGGCGCCTCCGTCGATTTCCTCACGCCGATCGGCCACCACAACAACACTGTCGTCATGGGCATCGCCGGCTATCGCTTCAGCGATTTCCCGAGGGCAGGATGGCCTGTTACGCTCGTCGTCGCCGTGGCCGCCATCCTCGCCCTGTGGGCGTGGTGGACGTGAGGCCCGCCGCCGGCCTCAGGAGGCGGCGCCCGGCGCCGCCCGCAGCTTGGGCCGTGCCTTCACCATCAGCCAGCAGACGATGGAGAGGTTGAACAGGTTCCACAGCAGCCCGTTCAGGAAGGCCATGCGGTAGGAGGCGAAGAGGTCGAAGATCAGCCCCGAGACGTAGCCGCCAAAGGCCATGCCGAGGATGGTCGCCGACATGACGATGCCGATGCGGACGCCGGCCTCGCGAGGGGGCAGGTAGTCGCGGATGATGACTGCGTACATCGGCACGATACCGCCCTGGAACAGGCCGAAGATGCCGCTGACGATGTAGAGCGAACTCAGCCCGTCGAACCAGAGATAGAGGAAGAGCGCCACGCCCTGCATCAGCGAGCCGAGCGCGAGGGTCGCCGTGCCGCCGATCCGGTCGGCGACGAAGCCGGAGCCGATGCGGCTGACGATGCCGAGGAAGAGCATCAGGGACAACATTTCCGCCCCACGCGCCACGCCATAGCCCAGATCGCCGCAATAGGCGACGATGTGGACCTGCGGCATCGCCATGGCGACGCAGCAGCAGAAACCGGCGACCACGAGCAGCGCCTGCAGCTGGTTCGGCGTCAGGCCGAGGTCGCTGCGCGCGCCGGCGCTGGACAGCTCGGCCTCTACCAGCGTCTCGGCGGCGGGACGCTTGCGGAAGAAGAGGGCGAGGGGCAGCATCACGACGAGGGCGACGATGCCGATGCCGATGTGTGTGGCGCGCCAGCCGTGGCTCTGCAGGCCCCAGCTGATCACCTGGGGCCAGATCACGCCGGCGAGGTAGCTGCCGGAGGCGCCGAAGACGACGGCGAGGCCGCGGTGGCGGCGGAACCAGTGCGACAGGTCCGCGATGAGCGGCGAGAAGCCCGCCCCGCCGCCGATGCCGATCAGCAGGCCATGCACAAGGGCGAACTGCCACAGCGTTTCGGAGAGCCCTGCTAGGATGTAGCCGGACCCGAGCAGGATGCCGCCGCCAAAGATCGGTGCCACGATGCCGTAGCGGTCGGCGATGCGGCCCAGGGCGATGTTGCCGAAGCCGAAGCCCAGCATGGCGCAGGTGTAGGGCAGGGAGGCGCCCGCCCGCAACGTGCCGAACTCCGCCTGGACCGCAGGGAGCACGACGACCACCGACCAGCTGCCGACACAGGCGACGGTCCCGATGACGAGCGACAATGCGAGGCGCAGCCAGGCATAGGCGGAATCCGGCGCATAGCGCCGCTCGTCGGGCGTCATGTCTCCTCCCTCGAAAGCCTCATCCGGCAGACGCCGGCCTTGTCGTTGGCCCATGATTAGGTGCGGTCCGCCGGGGGGACAAGCGCGTCCGGCGCAGCCGTGCACGGCACCGGCAGCAGGGCAAGCGCCGCGCGCCGCGAACGGGCCGAGCTTGCCAACGGCGCCGCATGGCGGCAGTCTCGGTACGACAGCGGCAAAGGGCGACCGTTCCCTTGCCGGGTAACAGGCGTAGGGCTCCAGACATGACGATGGACGGTGGGTTTGCCGATGCCGGCGAGACGGACAAGGCGGTTTCGCCCGGGCGTTGCCGGGGGCTTCTGGACCGCAGGGCGTTCCTGGTCGGCTCCGCCGTCGGCCTCGGCGGGCTGGGGCTGTCGGCCTGCGTGACATCGGAGGGCATGAGCCTCGCCGAAGCGCGGCAGGTCTACGGGCCGGTGCCCGACGAGAAGTTTCCCATTCCGGCGGTCGACGTCTCCAAGGTCGATCCGAAATACTACCGCCGCACCGTCCGCTACGAGTCGAAGGAGGAGCCGGGCACCATCATCGTCGACCCGAGCAACTACTACGTCTACCGCATCGAGGGGGACGGCTACGCCACCCGCTACGGCGCCAATGTGGGCCGCCAGGGCTTCCTCTGGCACGGTGATGCCTATGTCGGGCGCAAGGCCGAATGGCCCGTCTGGACGCCGCCCCCGGAGATGATCCGCCGTCAGCCGGAGGTTGCCAAATATGCCCGCGGCATGCCGGGCGGGCTCGACAACCCCCTCGGGGCGCGCGCGCTCTACCTCTACCAGAACGGCGCCTACACGCTCTACACGATCTACGCCACCTCCGACCCGGAGACGATCGGCAACAACATCACGAGCGGCTGCGTCGGCCTGCTGAGCCAGGACATGATCCACCTTTACGACCGCACGCCGGTCAAGACGAAGGTGATCGTGCTGCCGGCCTAGTTCCGGCCGGGGGCGTCCATCCGGTAGCGCTCGCCGCGCATGAGAAGGCGGCCGTTATGGGTCGCGATGCCGAGCTCGAGGCTCTCGGCGATGGCTCTCGCGTGGGCCATGAAACGGGCGGCTGCTGCGGGCGGGCACAGTTTGCGCGCCGTCTCCTCGAACAGCGCCAGCCAGCGGTCAAAGTGCCGCGCGTCCACCGGCAGCGGCAGGTGCCGCGCCATTGGCCGGCCGCTGTAGCGCCCGGTCTTCAGCGTCACCGAGGACCAGAAGGCGCAGATCTGCGCAATGTGCGCCTCCCAGTCCGCCACATGGGCGGCGAAAACCGGCCCGAGCAGATCATCGGCGCGAGCCTTGCCGTAGAAGGTCCGCACGAGCCGCTCGATCATCGCCTCGTCGATGCCGGTGTCGCCGCCTGGACTGGCGCCGCGCGGGCGCCGGTTCTGTTCCATCATCCCTGTTCCGCGTCGATGTCGGCGATCGGTACCTTATCACGGTCGCCTTCCGGCAGAACCTTCTCGGGGTGCGGCTCATGGCCTCCCTTGTCGCCCTGTACGGGCGAGCGCCGGGGCACTGCCGGCTCGGCGGGCGCGAGATAGCCCTGCCAGTCCGCAGGCAGCGGGGCAGCAATGCCGGCATGGACGGGCCTGAAGCACCACGGACAGCGCACGGCCGCGCGCGGCACGGTGCGGCTGCACGCATGGCAGAAGAACGTCCGGATACCGATCGTCACGGGTCGACCTCCTTTGCGCGCGGGTGCGCGCTGCAACACAGCGATGTTCGATGTGCGGAAGTCCCGGAACGGGTGAGGCGCTCGCCTGGTCGTCAGGCCGGACCGCACCCGTTCCGGGTGACGACATGCGTCAGCCGGCGGAAGCGGTTCGGATCTCTGGATGCGCCGAGAATCATGTGCTCACGAGTGCCGGACGATTGCGGCAGTTTGGAGGACTTTTGCCGTCGCCCATCGTACGCACGAAACCGCGCCCGAGGCCTCGGGCGCAGGTGCCGACGGAACGGGCTTGCCCGGACGGCACCGGCGGGCGAGAACGACGGAGCCGCCGTACGCCGCGGCGAACGATCGACAGGACGGAGGGCGGCGGGTGCAACCGCCCGCGCCGTCCCGCAAGAGGGGAGCATGGGTGTGGAGAAACTCGTCATCACGCTTGCCGGCGTCAGGTTTGACGCACGGCTCGAAACACAGAAGGCCCCGGCGACCTGCGCAGCCTTCCTGAAGCATCTGCCCTTCCGCAACAAGGCCATCCACGTACGCTGGAGCGGCCAGGCGGTGTGGATCCCGCTCGGCGACATGCAGTTCGGCGTCGGCTTCGAGAACGCCACCTGCTATCCGGCGCCGGGCGAGGTCGTGCTCTATCCCGGCGGCGTCAGCGAGACGGAGATCCTGCTTGCCTACGGCCGCGTTGCCTTCGCCAGCATGGCCGGCCCGCTTGCCGGCAACCACTTCCTGACCATCACCAGCAATCTCGACAAGCTGCCGGAGCTCGGCAACAAGGTGCTGTGGGAGGGGGCGCAGGACATCTCCTTCGAGCGCGTGTGAGGTCTCAACCCTCCGTGCGGCCGCGGCCAAGATAGAGCTCGGCCGCCCGCTCGTCGGCGAGCAGCGTCGCCGCCGAGCCCTCGAGCGCCACCTTGCCGCCGTCAAGGATGCAGCCGCGATGGGAGATGGCGAGTGCCTGGCGCGCGCGCTGCTCCACCATCAGCACGGAGACGCCGAGCGACGGCAACCGGGCGATGAGCGAGAAGACGTCGGCCACGCGCGCCGGCGACAGGGCGGCCGTCGGCTCGTCGAGGATCATCAGTTTCGGCCGCGGCATCAGGGCACGGGCGAAGGCGAGCTGCTGGCGCTCGCCGCCCGAGAGGCTGCCGGCGCGCGTGCGCCGCCGCTCGCCGAGCAGCGGAAAGAGCTCGAACAGTTCCGCAATGCGGGCGTGCTGGTCCCTGACGCCCTGCACGACCTGCAGGTTCTCGAGGATGCTGAGCGAGGGGAAGATGTTGGCGACCTGGGGCACGTAGCCGATGCCGAGGCCGATGCGGTCCTCCGCCGGCAGGGAGAGGATGTCGCGCCCGGCGATGCGCACCGCGCCCGAGACGCGCGGCAGCAGGCCGACCACCGCCTTGGCGAGCGTGGACTTGCCGGCGCCGTTGGTGCCTGCCACGGTCAGGATCTCGCCCTCGTCGAGGGAGAGGTCGATGCCGTTGAGGATGTCGACCTCGGAATAGCCGCCCTTGAGGTTTTCGATGGCGAGGATGGTCACACTGCGCCTCCGAGATAGGCTTCGCGCACGCGCGCGTCGGCGAGCACCGCGTCCGGCGCGCCCTGGGTGAGGATGCGCCCCTGGTCCATGACGTAGAGGTGCGGGGCCAGCCGCGTCAGCGCCTCAAGATCGTGCTCGATGACGAGGAAGCCGATGCCGCGGCCGTTGAGCTCGCGGATGCGCTCCATGATCTCGCCGATGAGCACCGGGTTGACGCCGGCGAAGGGCTCGTCGAGCAGGATGAGGCGCGGCTTGACGAGGAGCGCCCGGCCAAGCTCCACGAGCTTCTTCTGCCCGCCGGAGAGCTTGCCCGCCGGCTGGTCCGCCACGCGCTCGAGCCGCAGGAAGCGGATGACCTCGGCGACCTCCTCGGCCAGCCGCTGCTCCTCCTCGCGCACCTTGCCCGGGCGGAAAAAGAGGCCGACGAGGCTCTCGCCCGTCTGGTCGGGCGCTGCGGCCATCATGTTCTCGCGCACGGTGAGGTGGGCGAACTCGCGCGGCACCTGGAAGGTGCGCACGAGGCCGCTGCGGGCGCGCTCCGCCGGGCTCAGCCCGTCGAGGCTCCTGCCGTCGAAGCTGATCGAGCCCTCGTCCGGCGGCATGAAGCCCGAGATGACGGAGAAGAGCGTCGACTTGCCGGCGCCGTTCGGGCCGATCAGGCCGACGAGGGCGCCCGTGGGCACCTCGAGCGAGACGCCCGAGAGCGCCTGGAAGCCGCCGAAGGCCTTGGAGATGTTGCTGACTTGGAGGCTCATCGCTTGGTGAAATCCCCCATGAGGCCCTGCGGGCGGTAGATGGTGAAGAGAACGAGCAGGAGCCCGACGACGCCGATGCGCAGCGAGGCCATCTCCACCTCCGAGACGCCCGGCACGATGTCGCGCAGGAAGCGCGAGCCCTCGAGGAAGAGCATCAGGAGCCCGGTGCCGACGACGGCGCCGGAGACGCGCCCCACGCCGCCGATGATGATGGCCATCCACACGTAGAAGGTGACGAGCGGGATGAACTGGTCAGGCACGATGTAGGTGATGTAGTGGGCATAGAAGGCCCCGGCGATGCCGGCGAGCGCCGAGCCGAGGATCAGCACCTGGATCTTGAAACGGGCCGGATCCTTGCCAAGAGCCTGCAGCGCCTCCTCGTTGTCGCGGATCGCCTCGATGACGCGGCCGAAGGGGCTCGCGACGATGCGGCGCATGGCATAGATCGCCGCGAGCGTGACGACGAGGAGCACGCCCATGACGGCGAGCTGCGCGCCGATGCCCACCGAGATGGATTCGAACAGGCGCGGAATGCCGGGGATGCCCTGCACGCCATTGGTGAGCCACTTCTCGCTGGTGATGACGAGGCGCACCGTCTCGGAGAAGCCGAGCGTGACGATGGCGAAATAGTCGTCGCGCAGTCTCAGCGAGATGAGGCCGATGGGCCAGGCCGCGATGCCCGCCGTCACCGCTGCGGCGGGAATGGACAGCGCCAGCGGGACGCCCTGCAGCGACAGGAGCGCCGAGGTGTAGGCACCGATGGCGAAGAAGCCGACATGGCCGAAGTTGATGAGGCCGGTGAGCCCGTACTGCAAGGTCAGGCCCAGCGACAGGAGCATGTAGATGAGGGCGATGATCGCGATCGCCGCGAGATAGGCGTCCATCAGCGCACTCCCTCAATGCGTCCGAAGAGACCGCGTGGCCGCACCAGGAGCACGGCGAGCAGCACGACGAAGGACAGGGCGATCTTGTAAGTGAAGCCGACGAAGGGCGTCGACACCTCCTGCGCCACGCCGAGCACAAGCCCGGCGACCACCGCACCCACCGGGCTGCCGATGCCGCCGAGGATCGTCGCGGCAAAGATCGGCAGCAGCATGTCCCAGCCGACCTCCGGCGCGACGACCGTCTTGATGCCGAGCATCATGCCCCCGATGGCGCAGACGCCGCCGGCGATGAGCCACATGGCCGTCATCACGCGCTCGGGGCGGATGCCGGAGACGCGGGCGAGATCCCGGTTGTCCGCGACGGCGCGCATCTGCCGGCCGATGGGCGTGAGATAGAGAATGGCGAAGACCGCTGCGAGGGCGACCGCGGCGACCACGGCCAGCTGCAGGTCGAGCGGGTTGATGGCGAGTCCGGCGATGCGGATCGGCCGCGACAGGGGCACGTTGAACACCTGCTGCTGATGGCCGAAGGCGATGCCGAGACCGGCGCGGATCATGAAGCCGATGCCGATGGAGGCAACGAGCAGCGACACGACCGAGCGTCCGGCAAGGCGTTTGAAGACGGCGAGATAGGCGACGAGCGCCAGCACCGCGGCACCGCCGACAGCGGCGATGCTGCCGAGCACCAGCGAGCCGCTGGCCTTGTGGACCGTAAGCGCCGTGTAGGCGCCGAAGGTCATGGTGTCACCCGTCGCCGCATTGGGAAAGCGCGCGATGCCGAAGACGAGAGTGAGCGCCAGGGCGCCGAGACCGACCACGAGCCCCTGGACAAGGCCGTTGACGGCGAGTTGAGCGTAGATCAAGGGATCTCCCCCGCCCGGTTGATGAACGACGGCGGCCGCCCGGGGCCGGCGTCGCTTGACGACAGTTCCGCAGACCGATTCCCGTCAGTCTCACGGCCGGGCCGCGCAGGGGGGCCGTGAGGCGTGCGGATGGCCGGGCCGCTCCCGGCCATCCGGACGACGTGCAGGAGGCGGTGCCGCCCGAACCCTTCTCAGATCTTGACGATGTAGCGGCGGTTGAACTTGCCGCCTTCGATGAAGTAGGCACCGAAGTCGGGCGTCACGTCGCCGTACTCGTCGAGGTCGAGCGACGACGAGGCGCCCTCGTAGTTGATCTTGCCGGCCTTCAGCGCCTCCTTGCCCTCGGCGAAGGTGGAAACCTTCTTGCCGTCGGCGTGGTCGACGTCGCGCAGCTTGGCGACGACCGCGGGGATGTCGGCGGTCCCGGCCGCCTCGATGGCGAGCGCCAGCAACGTCATCATGTCCCACGTCATGGCAGCATAGACGTTGTTGGTGCCGGGCTGGCCCATCGCCTTCTGGTAGGCCTCGTCATAGACCTTGAAGGCCTCGGAGCCCTCGTTCGACACGGAGTCGACCGAGATGATGCCTTCCACGACCTCGTTGCCGAGGGCCTCGACGAGCTGCGGGTTCGCGGCCCAGCCGGGGATGATCCACTTGACCGGCTGGCCTGTCTGGAACCACTCGCGCAGGATGATGGTGGTATCGGCGATGTAGGAACCGGTGACGATGACGTCCGGGTTCGCCGCGAGCACCTTCATCAGCTCGGAGCGGTAGCTCGCCTGGTTCGGCTCGTAGACGACGCTTTCCACCACCTCGCCGCCCTTGGCCTTCCAGGCCTTGGCGAAGCCCTCGGTGTTGCCGATGCCCGAGGCATTGTTGAAGGCCATGGTGGCCGGGCGCTTGAAGCCCTCCTTCTCGCAGATCTCGGCAAAGGCGCGGCCGAAGCGCTCGTTGGTGGCCTGGAAGCGGAAGCCGAGGCCCTTGGCGTTGGCCGGCGGCACGGACAGGGCCGGCGCGCCCGAGCAGTGCATCAGCGGGATGCCGGCGTCGTTGGTCAGCGGAATGACGGCAAGCGACACGCCCGAGGACCAGGTGCCGAGAATGGCCTGCACCTTGTTGACCTCGATGAGCTTCTTGGCCGCGAGCACGGCCGCCTGCGGGTTCGTCTGCGTGTCCTCGGCGACGATCTCGATCTTGCGGCCGGCGGCGCCGCCCGCCGCATTCACGGCCTCGGCGGCGGCGATGATCATCTTCTGCATGCCGGAGCCGTAGGGGCCGCCGGCACCGGTGATGGGGCAGAGCGCGCCGATGCGGATGACGTCGGCGCCCTGGGCGCGCACGATCGCGGGCGCGGCAATGAGCGCCGCACCGGCGGCGACCGAGCCCAGGAATTCCCGTCTGGTTGTCTTCATGGCATATCCTCTGGCTTATCGGGTTTCTTGCTTCATGCGTCGAGCGCGTCCTTCACGAAGCGCCCCTCCTTCATGATGGCGGGCATTGACCGGCCCTGGCCCGTCAGCAGGGCAAGGTCGTCGAGCGGGTTGCCGTCGACGACGATGAGATCGGCATAGGCGCCGGGCGCGATGCAGCCGATCTTGCCCTCCATGCCGCAAAGCTTCGCCGCATCGATCGTGGCCGAGCGGATCACGTCCCCGGCAGGCAGCACGCGGCCGCGGATGACGAACTCCTCCGACTGGTGGCGGTGCATGGCGCCGAGGAGGTCGGATCCGTACACCATGGTTACGCCCGCCGCCTTCAGGATTTCGAGCGAGCGCAGGCCCGCCAGGCGCACGTCGTCGATCTTGACCACGGAGGTCTCGGGCAGGCCGTACTCGGCACCCTCGTTCTTCAGTGCCTCGTAGGTGACGAGCGTCGGGCAGGCGACGGCGCCCTTCTCGGCCATCAGCCTGGCTGTCTCGGCCGTGATGAGGTTGGCGTGCTCGACGGAGTGGATGCCGCACTCGACCCCGCGGCGGATGGCCTCGTCGGTGTAGAGGTGGGCCGCAACATAGGTCTGGGCGTTGCGCGCCTCCTCGACGATGGCCGTCAGCTCCTCGCGCGAGAAGCCCATGAAGGCGATCGGGTCGGTGGGCGAGGCGACGCCGCCGTTGGCCATGATCTTGATGAACTGGGCGCCGGCCTTGATCTCCTCGCGCGCGGCCAGACGCACCTCGCTCACCCCGTCGCAGATACGGCCGAGGGAGCCGAGCTTGCGGTCGAAGGCGTGGCGGTCGCGCACGTCGTAGCGGCCGCGGAAATCGCAGTGGCCGCCGGTCTGCGACAGCGCCTTGCCACAGATGACGAGGCGCGGCCCCTCGAAGAGCCCCAGCTCCACCGCCTGCTGCAGGCCGACGTCGGCGCCGCCGACATCACGCACGGTGGTGAAGCCGCGCATCAGCATGTCGCGCATGATGGCGGAGGCATGGGCGGCCACGAGCGAGTCGGGCAGCAGCGCGTTGCGGCCGAGGTTCGCCTCGGAGGCGACGACGTGGACGTGGCAGTCGATGAGGCCCGGCATCAACACCTTGCCGGCAAGGTCTACGACGCGGGCATCCTTCGCGTGCAGCGGCGCGTCGGAGACCTCGCGGATGTACTTGTCCTCCACCAGGACGTGAACTCCCTCGCGCGGCGCGTCGCTGGTGCCGTCGACGATGCTGGCGTTCTGGAAGATGGTGATGCTCATCGTGTTCCCTGGGTTTGTGCGGCGGTGCCGCCGTGTCTCGTTGTCAGCCCTTCCGTGCGACGTCCGCGCGCGCCGGTACGGTCTCGGCGATGCTGCTGGCGGTCGCGGCGGTTTCCCCCGCGGGGCGGAACTCGCGCTTGACCTGGCGTTTCCAGAAGGCGAGCAGGTCCCGGAAATAGGCCGGGTCGTCCTTCACGGGTGTCTGGGCGATCATGCCCCGGATGAGGCACATGGTTGCGTTCATGAGGACGAGCGCATGGTCGACCTCGACCCCCGCCTGGCCGGCGAGCTCGGCCCAGACGGCGTTGAGCCCGGCATGGAACTCCTTGACGACGGGAATGATGCTCTCGCGGAAGTCGCCATTATGGCGGGCCTCCGGCAGGAACTCCATCGTCACGTAGAACAGGCGGTCGTTCATGATCCGCCAGAGGAAGTCGACGATCTCGTCGGTGGAGCCGCCGGAGTGGCGGATGTCAGCGGCCATCTGGTGCAGGGAGGCCGTGCTCTGGCGCAGCATATGCGCCACGGCGGCGACGATGATCTCTTCCTTGGAGCTGAAATGGTGGGTCAGGGCCCCGCGCGAGACGCCGGCGCGCTCGGCGATGTCCGATGTCGACATGCGGTAGAGGCCGCGGTCGTGCAGCAGGTCAATGGTCGCCTCGAGCAGGCGTGCCACCGTGTCCGCGCTGCGCTCCTGCTGCGTCCGTCGCTGCCGGCGTTCTGTCATGTTGCCTCCTTTTCGCCACAAGTTTGAATCGTCGGAAAGAAACCGTCAATCCTGTTTGTACAGACCGGCCTGTTTTTAAGTTGGGCACGGCTGCCGCCGAAACGGGCATCCTGCTCGTCGTTTCGCGGATGGGATGACTTTCGGCCCCGCCCGTGGCAAAGCCCGCCCGAGAGCAAGCGGGCCGAGGACGTGGGCCGATGGCGGCAAGACCGATCGTGATGTTTCCGGATCCGCGCCTGCGCGAGGTGGCGGCCCCCGTCGTCGCCTTCGACCAGGCGCTGCACGCCCTGGCGCACGACCTCCTCGACACGATGCGGGCCGCGCCGGGCATCGGGATCACCGCGCCGCACATCGGCGTTCCGCTGCGGCTCGTCGTCATCGAGCTGCCGGACGAGGAGCCACGCTTCTACGTCAACCCGCTTGTCGAATGGGCATCCGACGAACGCGCGCCATACGGAGGGCAGCGTCTCCATGCCGGGCATCAGCGAGGAAGTGGAGCGGCCGGCGTATGTGCGCGTACGGTTCTGGACGCTCGACGGGGAGGAGAAGGTGGAGGAGGCCGGCGGGCTCCTCGCGGTGTGCCTGCAGCACGAGATCGACCAGCTCGACGGCATCTTCTGGACCGCCCGGCTGTCGCGGCTGAAGCGCGAGCGCGCCGTGCGCCGCTATGAGAAGCTGCGCCGGCCCTGAGAACGGAGGGCTCCTCAACGCAAATTGAACGGGCGTCGTCGCCGCGCGGCCGGCGGGCGCGTGACGGCGGCGGCAAAGCGGGCCAATCTCGGCCGGGAGGGCTCGCATGCCTGCGCCGGGGTACCGTTCATGAATCGCTCTATCGCGCTTGCCTTGGCCGCGGGCCTCTCCGCCCTCGCCGCCTTCCTCGGCCCGCCTGCCGGGGCCGACGAGGCGAAGGAGGCGTGGCAGGACATCCTGGCGGCGGCGCGCGGCCAGAGCGTCTACTTCAACGCCTGGGCGGGCGATCCGCAGACCAACGCCTTCATCGCCTGGGTCGGCGAGCTTGCCCGCGAGCGCTACGGCATCGACGTGCGGCACGTGAAGCTCGCCGATACCGCCGAGGCGGTGACCCGCGTCGTGGCGGAGAAGGCGGCCGGCCGTGAGACGGGGGGCAGTGTCGACCTCGTCTGGATCAACGGCCCCAACCTCCTGTCCTTGAAGGAGAAGGGCCTGCTCTTCGGTCCCTTCGTCGAGAAGCTGCCCAACTGGCGCCATGTCGACAGGACCAAGCCCTCCAACCTCACCGACTTCACCATCCCGGTGGAGGGCTACGCCGCGCCCTGGCGAATGGCGCAGGTCGTCTTTCTCTATGATTCGGCGCGCACGCCTCCCGCCAGCCTGCCGAGGACGATCCCCGCCTTCCTCGACTGGGCGAGGGCCCATGCGGGGCGGCTGACGCATCCCCATCCGCGGGACTTCCTGGGGGCCACCTTCCTCAAGCAGGCGCTCGTCGAGCTTGCGCCGGACCCCGCCGTGCTGCAGCAGCCGGCGAGCGAGGAAACCTTCGCGACGGCTACGGCGCCGCTCTGGGCCTGGTACGATGCGCTGCGGCCGCACCTGTGGCGCGGCGGCGAGGACTTTCCAGCCACCGGCACGGCGCAGCTCTCCATGCTCGCGGACGGCGAGATCGCCCTCGCCATCTCCTTCAACCCGGCCGACGCTGCCGTCGGCATCCGCAAGGGCACGCTGCCGCAGACTGCGCGCGTCCATGTGCTCGACGGCGGCACGATCGGCAACACGAGCTTCGTCGCCATTCCCTTCAACGCGGCGCACAAGGAAGCCGCCATGGTGCTGGCGAACCTGCTGATGTCGCCGGAGGTGCAGGCGCGCGCGCAGGATCCTGCGACGATCGGCGCCTTCACGGTGCTCGACCTCGCCAGCCTTTCGGAGGCCGAGCGCGCCCGCTTCACGCCGCCGGCCGATGCGGTCGGTCTGCCGGACAATGCCGCGCTGGGCACGCCGCTGCCCGAGCCGCATCCGAGCTGGATGACGCGGCTCGTCGCGGAGTGGGAGCGGCGCTATACGCGCTGAGCTGGCGATGCTGCTGCGCCTTGCCCCGGCCGCCACGCTCGCCGTCCTCGCCGGGCCGGTTGTCCTGGGGCTCGCCTTCACGGTGCTGCCGGCCTTCGGCTTCCTCCCGGCGCTCGGCGGCACGACCTTCTCGCTCGATCCCTGGCGCGGGCTCTTGGCCGCGCCCGGCCTTTCCACCGCGCTGACGCTCACCGTCGGCACCGGGCTCGCGACGACGCTTCTTGCCCTCGCGCTCGCCGCGGGCCTCTGCGCCGCTGTGGCGCACCGGCCCGGCATGGCGCGGCTGCAGCGCCTCATGGTTCCGCTGCTCGCCAGCCCGCCGAGCGGGCTCGCCCTGGGCTTCGCCTTCCTCGTCATGCCGAGCGGCTGGCTGGTGCGCCTCGTCTCCCCCTGGGCGACGGGCTGGGCGGTGCCGCCGGCAGGGCTGGTGACAGTGGGCGACCCGCTCGGCATCAGCCTCGTCGCCGCGCTTCTCATCAAGGAAGTGCCCTATCTCACCTTGATGGTCTTCGCCGCCTCCGCCACGGTGCCGGTCGAGCGGCTCATGGCGGCGGCGCGGGCGCTCGGCCGCGATGCGGCAACGGCCTGGGTGTCGGTGGTCTTCCCGCAGCTCTACAGGCAGGTGCGCCTGCCGGTCTTCGCCGTCCTCGCCTTCTCCATGTCGGTCGTTGACGTTGCCATCATCGTCGGCTCCACCAACCCGCCGCCGCTTGCGGTCCTCGCCACGCGGTGGTTCCTGGGCTACGACCTTGCCTACTTCCATACGGCCGCAGCGGCCGCGACGCTGCAGCTCGTGCTCGTGGCGCTTGCCATCCTGCTCTGGCTCGCCCTCGAAAGGCCCGTTGCCGCCCTCGGACGCCGCTGGCTCGCCCGCGGATCGCGCTCGCGCGCAGCCGGCGGGGCTGCCGGCGTTGCCGGAGCCGTCGCCGCTCTCCTCATCCTTCTCGGCCTGCTGTCGCTGCTCGCGATGCTGGTGTGGTCGCTCGCCGGGTCGTGGCGCTTTCCCGCCGCCCTGCCGGACAGCTGGCAGCTGTGGCTTTGGCGGGGCGAGGCCGGCGATGCCGCCGCGCTCGCCTCGACGAGCGCCGGCATTGGTCTTGCGGCCGTTGCCGTCGCCCTCGTGCTGACGCTGGCCTGCCTCGAGAACGAGCAGCGCCACGGGCTGCATCCCGGGGCTGCGGTGCAATGGCTGGTCTATCTGCCGCTCATCGTGCCGCAGATCGCCTTCCTCTTCGGGGTGCAGGTGCTGCTGGTCCGGGCCGGGCTCGACGGCACGCTGCTTGCTGTCGTCTGGGCCCACCTCGTCTTCGTGCTGCCCTTCGTCTTCCTGTCCCTTGCCGATGCCTACCGTGCGCTCGACCCGCGCTATGCCATGACGGCGGCAGCGATGGGCGCCGGCCGGTGGCAGGTCTTCCTCACGGTGAAGCTGCCGCTGCTCGCCCGGCCCATCCTCATCGCCGCAGCCGTCGGCTTTGCCGTCTCGATCGCGCAGTACCTGCCGACGCTGTTCGCCGGGGCCGGGCGGGTGGCGACGCTGACGACGGAGGCCGTCACGCTCTCCTCCGGCGGCGATCGGCGCATCCTCGGTCTCGTCGCCGTGCTGCAGGCGGCGCTGCCGCTTGCGGCCTACGGCCTCGCGCTGGCGCTGCCCTTCCTCGCCTTCCGCCGCTTCAGGGGCATGGCATGAGCGAGGGAACGGCCTTGCGCGGCGCGCTTGTGCTCGAGGAGGTTTCGATCACCTCGCGCGTGGGCGCGCGGCTCATCGACAGGCTCAGCCTCACCGTCGCCCCCGGCACCGTGGCGACGGTGATGGGGCCGAGCGGCATCGGCAAGTCCACCCTGCTCGCCTATGTCGCCGGCTTTCTCGACAGGCGCACCTTCGCGGCCGAGGGGCGCGTGATGATCGGGAAGGAGCGGCTCGATACGCTGCCGGCCGAGGCGCGGCACGTCGGCATCCTGTTCCAGGATCCGGTGCTGTTTCCGCACCTCAGCGTCGCCGGCAACCTGCTGTTCGGCCTGCCGCGCACACGCTGGCGCAGCCGGGCGCAGCGTCGCGCGCGGGTCTCCGAGGTGCTGGCGCAGGCCGGGCTTGCCGGCTTCGAGGACCGCGATCCCGCCACGCTGTCAGGCGGGCAGAAGGCGCGTGTCAGCCTTCTGCGCACCCTGCTCGCCGAGCCGCGGGCGCTGTTGCTCGACGAGCCGTTCGGCAAGCTCGACGCTCCGCTGCGCGCGGAGGTGCGCGCCTTCGTCTTTGCCCATGCCCGCGAGCGCGGGTTGCCGACGCTGCTCGTCACGCATGACGCGGAGGATGCCGAGGCGGCAGGTGGCCCGGTGGTGGCGCTCAACGGCCCCGGCGGCGTCAGGCCGCCCTGCGATTGAAAATGGCGTCGTAGCCGGCGCCGATGGCGGCCGCATCGCTCACCGATATCGGCACGAGCGGCGGGCGCACGTTGAGCCAGGCGGGGTCGCCGGTGCGGTGGGCGACGAGCGCCTTCACCGCCGGTGTGACGGGATATTTCAGCACCAGCTCCACGAGCCGGCTGATGCCTTCGTCCGGCTCGGCGCGGTCGATCAGCCGGGCGAGCCTGTCCGGGCAGACGTTGGCGAGGCCCGAGATCGAGCCCTGGCCGCCGAGCGCCACGCCCTGCGCGAGGTAGCGCTCGTCGCCGATCAGGATGACGAGATCGCCATGGGCGGCGAGGAGCGCCTCGGTATAGGCCCAGTCGCCGGAGGAATCCTTGACACCCGCGACGATGCCGGGGAAGGCGGCCTTCAGCCGGCCGATCAGCGCGACCGACAGCGGCACCTCCGTGACGGACGGGATATTGTAGAGGATCACGTCGCGCGCCGCGCCGCCCAGCTTCTCGAAGAAGGCGGCGAACCAGGCAAAGAGCCCGTCGTCACTCACGCCCTTGAAGTAATAGGGCGGCGGCAGCAGCAGGGCCCTGCAGCCGGCGTCGAGCGTCAGCCGCGCCTGCGCGAGCGCTTCGTCCAGCGACGTTGCTGCGAGACCGCCGACGATCTTCCTTCCCGGAATGCCGGCGCCGAGGAGCGCGCCGGTGATCCTGTACCGGTCGGCGAGCCCGATGGAAGGTCCCTCGCCGGTGGTGCCGAACGCCGTGACGCTGTCGCAGCCGTTGGCAAGGCACCATCCGGCATGGGCCACGAGGCGCGGCAGGTCGATGGCGCCGTCCGTCTGGACGGGAAGGGTCATGGCGGCCGACAGGCCGAAACGGTCGCGCGTGGCGGACAAGACGAGAATCCCCTGACGAGAGCGGAGGAGGGCCGCGTGATGGATAGACTAACATGTTACAGATTCCACATTGACTGGCAAGTGTGCGCGGCACCGCTCACGGCTGCCGCCGGACGGGCTTCAGGAACGTGCGTTCCTCCGCGTGGATGAACCGGCCTTCCTCCGCCATGCGGAAGTTCGCCGCCCCGGCCGGGTCGGCCCGGAGCCGGGCCCGGTAGGCCTCGTAGGCGGCGAGGCTGTCGAAGGAGATGAGGCCCCAGGCGATGTTGTTCACGCCCTCGTGCGGCAGGAAATAGCCGACGAGGTCGCCCCCGCAGGCGGGGATGATGTCGAGCCAGTTGCGCGCATAGGCCTCGAAGGCGTCGCGCCTGTAGGGGTCTATCCAGTAGCGGATGGAGACGGTGACGGTCATGGGGTCGCTCCTGGCCATTCGGCTTCAGTCCTGTCGGTGGAGACCGGAGCGGTACCATGGGCTCATGCGGGCGCCGGTGTTACGGTCTTCTCCGAAACATAAGGCAAAGGCATGTGCCAGACTGGGTGCCTCGCAGGGAGACCGCAGATGGTGTCGACAGCGGCCTTCGCCGAAATTGCCGCCCTCGCCGGGGAGCCCGCACGGGCGGCCATGCTGCAGGCCCTGATGGAGGGGCGGGCGCTGACGGCCGGTGAACTGGCCCGGGCCGCCGGCGTGACGCCGCAGACGGCGAGCGGCCACCTCGCCCGTATGGCCGGGGCCGGTCTCGTCGCCGTCGAGAAACAGGGCCGCCATCGCTATCACCGGCTCGCCTCGCCGGCCGTGGCGCAGATGGTGGAGGGCATTATGCAGATCGCCGCGACGCGCCCCGCGCCGGTGCGACGGCTGGTGGTCGGGCCGCGCGACGAGGCGCTGCGCCGCGCCCGCACCTGCTACGATCACCTCGCCGGCCGGCTCGGGGTCGCCCTGGCCGATGCGCTCGTCGCGGCCGGGCATGCCGAGATCGAGCCGGAGGCCGCCAGCCTGACGGCGAGCGGCGTCGATCTCCTCGCCAGCCTCGGCATCGACCTGCCGTCTCCGGCGGCCGGGCGGCGCGCCCGCATGCTGTGCCGGCCCTGTCTCGACTGGAGCGAGCGCCGCCCGCATCTGGGCGGCGCCGTCGGTGCGGCCCTGTGCAGCCATTGCCTCGCCCAAGGCTGGATCCGGCGCATCGAGGGCAGCCGCGCAGTCGCCGTCACGCGCAGGGGCGAGGAGGCGCTGCGCCGGCATTTCGGCATCGTCCTCACCTGAGGATGTCGGTGGCGCGATGGTCGCTGCCGACCGTATCGACGAAGAAAACCGCACCCTCCGCATTCTCCCGGCGCAGTGGCAGGATGGCCTGGTAGGCCGGGGACCGGTACCAGGCGCGGGCGCTCGCCCTGTCGGGAAAGGCGATGATGACGAGGTCGCCCTCGAACGATCCCTCGAGCGGCTCGATGGGCTCGCCGTGCAGGACGAAGCGGCCGCCGAAGGGCGCGAGCGTCGCGTCGATCCGCTCGAGATACTCCGCGATGGCAGGGCCCATCCTGACGGCGTGCAGGTGGGCGACGGCAAAAGTGGTCATGTCGGTCTCCCGGAATGGTTCAGGCCGGCGAAAGGGCCGCGTCGCGGCGCAGGCCGAGCCACTGCGCCGCCGCAAAACCCCCCACCACGGCCGCCTGGAACAGCACGAAGGCGGTGCCGAGCGCGGTCGGCGCCACCCAGCCGCCGACGAGGAGGGCAAGGCTCTCGACGACCCACAGGAGGTTGACGGCGACGATTGCGAGCACCGCGCCGCGGGCAATGCGCTCGCGCGTGCCGACGAAGGCGACGACGATCGCATAGGGCACCAGGAACAGCCCCGCATAGCGCAGGAGCGATTCCGGCAGGCCGAGAACGCCCTCCAGCAGGCCGGCGCCCGCGATCATCGCAAGCCCCGTTGCTTCGCTCGCCACGCCATCGCCGAGGAGTGCGAGGCGCAGGAAGGACATGGAACGCTTGGTCGGCATGGGTTCTCTCCGTGGCGTGGTGTCATCAACGCCGGGGAGCATCCCGCCCGGACGGCGGCGTGCCAATTAAGCCGCAGGTAATTGGCAAGCGGCGCCGGGGCGCTATCGTCGGGCCATGACGAGGCCCTTCACCACTCCCGCCCGCACTGTGGGCGACCACATCCGCCGCTGGCGGCAGCGCCGGCGGCTCAGCCAGCTCGCCTTCGCGCTCGATGTCGAGATCTCGCAGAAGCACCTGAGCTTCATCGAGAGCGGCCGCTCGGTGCCCAGCCGGGCGATGATCCTGCGCCTCGCCGAGCGGCTCGACGTGCCGCTGCGCGAGCGCAACCTCATGCTGCTGGCCGCAGGCTACGCGCCCCTCTATCCCGAGCGGAGCCTCGACGATCCGGCCCTCGCGCCGGCCCGGCGGGCCATCGACCTGGTGCTCGAGGGCCATGCGCCGTTCCCTGCCCTCGCCATTGACCGGCACTGGACCATGGTGGCCGCCAATGCGGCAGTGTCGCCCTTCGTGGCGCTCGCCGCCGACAGGAGCCTGACGGAGCCGCCCGTCAACGTGCTGCGCCTCAGCCTGCATCCGGCCGGGCTCGCGCCCCACATCCTCAACCTCGCCGAATGGCGGGCGCATCTCCTCGACCGTCTGCGGCACCAGATCGAGGTGACCGCCGATCCCGTCCTCATGGCGCTGATGGACGAGCTGAAGGCCCTTCCCGCACCGGACGGAGGCGAGGGCGACAGCGCGCTGGCGGGCATCGAGGACTTCGGCGGCGTGCTCGTGCCGCTGCGCCTTGCGACGCCGGGGGGCGTGCTCTCCTTCTTTTCGACAACCACCGTCTTCGGCACGCCTGTCGACATCACCCTCGCGGAGCTCGCGATCGAGGCCTTCTTCCCGGCGGACGAGGCGACGGCGGCGGCCCTCAGCGCGCCCCGGGTGCCAGCGCCACGCTCTTGATCTGCGCATAGACGGCCATGCCCTCGGCGAGGCCGAGCCGCTCGAAGGAGCGGCGCGTGACGCGCGCGAGGATGCGCGCTCCGGCGCCGTCGCGCCCGAGGCCGAGCACGGCCGTGACCTCGTCGCCGCCAGTCTGTGCGGTCAGGATGCGCGTCTCGAGCACGTTGAGAATGGTGCTCGGTCCGGGGGGCTCGCGGGCGAGGCTCACGTCGCCGGCAGCGATGCGCAGTCGCCGGCGCTCGCCGATCGCGGTGCCCGCGCCTGCCGGCACGATGAAGGTGCCGCCCGCGACGGCGAGCGTCGCAAGGCCATAGGCGGCATCGACCGCAGTGACGACGGCATCGAGCCCGACAGCGGCATCGCGTGCCGTCGCGAGCGGCAGGGCCGGATCGCTCTGCAGGGCGGCGAGCGGCCCGGCGGCGAGGACGCGCCCCGCGCGCATCAGCACGAGATGGTCGGCGAGCCGCTCCACCTCGCGCATGTCGTGGGTGACGTAGAGGACGGGCAGGGAAAGGGCGAGGTGCAGCCGCTCGAGGAAGGGCAGGATCTCGTCCTTCGTGTCCCGGTCGAGGGCCGACAGGGGCTCGTCCATCAGCAGCAGCCGCGGCTGCGAAAGCAGGGCGCGGCCAATGGCCACACGCTGGCGCTCGCCCCCGGAGAGGTTGTGCGGCGCGCGGGACAGGAGCGGGGAGAGGCCGAGCAGGTCGACGACGTCGTCGAAGCGGATGGCCGCATCGGCCGGCATGCGTCCCCGCACGCCATAGAGGAGGTTGGCCCGCACCGACAGGTGCGGAAAGAGGCTTGCTTCCTGGAAGACGTAGCCGACCGGCCGCCGATGCGGCGGGCGGAAGGTGGCGGCGTCCTGCCACGTCTCCCCGGCGACGCGGCAGGAGCCGGCAAGACGCGTGAGGCCGGCGATGCAGCGCAGCACCGTCGTCTTGCCACAGCCGGAGGGGCCGAAGATGGCGGTGACGCCCCGGCCCGGCGCCGTGAAGGCGACGTCGAGCGCGAAGCTGCCGTGGCGCCCCGTGAAGGCCACCTCGATCGTCGGCGCCGTCATTCGCGCACCCGTCCCACGTGCCTGTCCACGAGCGTCACCGCCAGGATGACGAGGAAGGCGAAGGCGACCATGCCGGCGGCCAGCAGATTGGCCTCGCGCCACTGCAGCGTCTCGACATAGTCATAGATGGCCACCGAGAGCACCTTCGTCTCGCCGGGGATGTTGCCGCCGATCATGAGGACCACGCCGAATTCGCCCACCGTGTGGGCGAAGCCGAGCACGGCCCCGGTGAGGAAGCCGGGCCGGGCGAGCGGCACGGCCACGGTCCAGAAGGCGCGCAGCGGCGAGGCGCGCAGCGTCGCCGCCACCTCGAGCGGCCGCTCGCCCATGGCCAGGAATGCGTTGCGGATGGGCTGAACCACGAAGGGCATGGAATAGATGACGGAGCCGATGACGAGCCCCTCGAAGGTGAAGGCGAGGGTGCGTGCGCCCCACAGTCCTGCGAGCAGCCCGCCGGGCCCCGACGGGCCGAGCAGCAGCAGCAGGTAGAAGCCGAGCACGGTCGGCGGTAGCACGAGGGGCAGGGCGACGATGGCCGCGACGACCTCCGCCCACCAGCGCCGCGAGCGCGCCAGCCACCACGCGAGCGGCGTGCCGACGAGGATAAGCACGAGCGTGGTGACGGCAGCGAGCTGCAGCGTGAGGCGAACGGCTGTCGAGATCTCCGTCGTCATGGGGCAGCCCGGCTCAGGTTCCGCCGTCGCCGGTGCCGTATCCGTAGCGCTCGATGATGGCGCGCGCCTCCGGCCCCTTCAGGAAGGCGACGAAGGCGGCCGCTGCCTCGTTGCCGGCCGCCTTCCTCAGCAGCACGGCATCCTGGCGGATCGGCCGGTGCAAATGCTCGGGCACGAGCCAGCGCGAGCCGTCGCTCCGTCCCGCAAGCTGCGCGGCGGCGACGAAGCCGAATTCGGCATTGCCGGTGTCGATGAACTGGAAGGTCTGGGTGATGTTGTTGCCCTGCACCAGCCGGGACTCGACCGCCGCGAGCCCGCCAAGGCTCCGGAGTACCTCAACGGCCGCGGCGCCATACGGGGCGACCTGCGGATTGGCGATGGCGAGCTTCTGGAAGTCGCCCTCGCGCAGTGCATCCTCGCTGGCCTTGCGGCTGGCGTCCCTGCTCCACAGGACGAGGCGGCCGACGGCATAGGTGAAGCGGCTGCCTTTCTCTGCCAGGCCCTCGTCGATCGCCTGCTGGGGGCGCTCGGCGTCGGCGGAGAGAAAGACGCCGAAGGGCGCATCCTGCGTGATCTGCGCATAGAGCTGGCCTGTCGCGCCGAAGCTCAGCACGGCATCGTGTCCGGTCTTCTCCCTGAAGGCGGCAGCGATTTCCTTCGCCGGCTCCGTGAAGTTGGCGGCGACAGCGACATGAACCTCGCCCGCAAGAGCCTGCGTCCCGAGCACGGCCGCAACGAGAAGGGAGACGATGGCTGGCGTCTTCATCGGCGGGGCTCCGTGCGGGCGGCGGCCGGTCCGGGCTTCGTGCAGGCGTTATATTCCGACGTATATAACGCGTCGTCTGGCTGCGGGGAAGCACAGGCGATGCTATCGTGGCCCGAAACGGGTGGCCGCGGCGCCGGCGCCGTGGCAGGGCCGCCCCGTGTGCAGCGAACCGGGAGACGAGACGTGCCGCAGGACGCAGCGCCCTCCATCCGCATCGGCATCGGCGGCTGGACCTACGAGCCCTGGCGGGGAACCTTCTATCCCGAGGGGCTCGCCCAGAAGCGCGAGCTCGAATATGCGAGCCGCAGGCTCACCTCCATCGAGATCAACGGCACGTTCTACGGCTCGCAGAAGCCCGAGAGCTTCGCCAGATGGCGGGAGGAGACGCCGGAGGGCTTCGTCTTCTCCCTCAAGGGACCGCGCTTTGCCACGAACCGGCGCGTGCTGGCCGAGGCGGGCGAGTCGATCGAGCGGTTCGTCACCGGCGGCATCGCTGAACTGCGCGAGAAACTCGGGCCCATCAACTGGCAGTTCGCGCCGACCAAGAGGTTCGACCCGGACGATTTCGCTGCCTTCCTCGCGCTCCTGCCGAAATCGGTCGACGGGCTCGCCCTGCGCCACGCGGTGGAGGTGCGCCACGACAGCTTCCGCTCGCCGGACTTCATCGCCCTGCTGCGCGAGCACGCGGAGGTCGTGGCGGGGGACAGCCCGTATCCGCAGATCGCGGATGTGACGGCGCCCTTCGTCTATGCCCGCATCATGGGCACGAGCGCGGGCGAGGCGCTCGGCTATGCTACGGCTGCGCTCGACGCCTGGGCCGAGCGTGCCCGTGCCTGGGCGGCGGGGAGCGCACCCGGCGACCTCGACACCGTCTCCCCCCACGTTGCGGCGCCACAGGGGCGTGACGTGTTCCTCTACGTCATCAGCGGCCACAAGGTGGTCAATCCAGCAGCCGCCATGGCGCTCGTCGAACGGCTGGCCTAGCACGGCCCGCGCTCGTGGCGTCCTCGCCGCCAGGCGCGGCAGGGGGGAGCCTCCGATTTTCCTTTCCTGATCCTGGCCCTGCGCGAGAGCAGAGAATGCTTCTCTGCGCGCCCTGCATTGCAGCGCCCGCCGGGCACCGGATTGTTTTCGTGCGAACAGTTAGATCTGCGGGCAGGACGATGTTCTGTTTTTTCTTACAGTATAGAACGGGCGGAAAGAGAAAAATTGATGATATGTCGTTGATCGCTCTCGTGTGCACAGATCGCCCATAACACAGCCGCGGAATGCATTGAGCTGCAGGCACGTTGGCGGCTTTTCTACAGCGGAGTGTTCGAGGGGCGCTCCTTCGTTCTGTCCATTTTAAGGCTTCGCCGCCCCGCGTTCGGCGCATGTCGCCGTAGCGCGCGAGGTAGCTCGTCCGACGCTCCCACCACTCCACAGCGCTCGCAACGCGTAGAGGATAGAATGAAGCCGGCTAATAATATGAAATTGAGCGGTTCGCTCGTTGCGCTGGCGATGGTATCGTCCTCGTCGGCTCTGGCTCAGAATTCCTGGACCGGAGGGAGCTCATACTACTACACGTGCGGTATCTATACGTGCTCGGTGGCCGGCAACAATCTGTGGTCGACGAGCAGCAACTGGTCCAACGGGATCCCGACGGCGTCGCAGGACGTCAACATCGGCCTTTCGACCTATCAGAGCGGCTCCAGCGGACGCCCGGTCCAGCACGACACGGTCCAGAATACCGGTTCAGCCGCTGCCGGTAACCTCTTCATCGGCTTCTCGGGGGGCAGGGCGGCCAGCGGCAGCTTCGGTGCGGGCTACCTCACCAATTCCGGTACGCTGGCGGTCAGCAATACCATGGTTGTCGGCTCGACTGGCGTCGGCAACTTCTCAAACTCGGGCACCACGACGGTGGGGGGCAACCTCGCGGTCGGCACGATCGTGTCCGGTGCCCTCTCCAATGCCGCGACCGGTACGATCACAGTCAACGGCCGCGTATCGCTCGGCACGAATGCATCGGGCACCGGCCGCCTCCTCAACAACGGCCGGATCACGAGTGGCGACCACTTCGTCATCGGCGAGTCGGGCTACGGCGAGTTGTACACGGTCGGACTGCCGGCAACGACGACCGTGGGCGGAGACATCGCCATCGGCGCGACTGCTACCGGTGTCGGCATCTCCATCACTTCCCAGGGGACCATGAACGGCAGCGGGCGCCTCGATGTCGGCGTGCGCGGCGCGGGGCATCTGATCGTCCAGAGCGGCGGAAGCGTCAACAACGAGATCGGTGTCATCGCCAAGGAGCCGGGGGCGTGGGGTTACGCGCTGGTGAACGGCGCCGGCAGCCTTTGGCACAGCCGCCAGTCGCTCACCCTCGGCTCCGAGAGCGGCACCGAGGGCGTACTCGTCATCAACGAAGGTGGCACGGTGCGCGTGGCCAATGGCCTGGGCACGCTGACCATCGGCGAGAAAGCCGGCTCCACGGGCATCCTCAACATCGGCGCCTTTTCACCGCTCGGCATCGACTATGGCCTGCACGCGACGGCGAAGGACTGGCTCTCGAACGCCGACACGACTTCTGCCGCCGTCGCGCCGGGCACGCTCGACGCCAACTTCGTCCTCTTCGGGGAGGGCTCCGGCACGGTCAATTTCAAGCATACGGGCAGCCTGGCCCAAGACTACCGCTTCAAGGCGGGCTTCGCCGGTCTCGGCACTGTCAATCACTACGATGGCTTCACGGTCCTCGACGGGGACTCATCCGGATTCACCGGACCGGCTCACGTCTACGGCGGCACGATGGTGGTCAACAACGTGCTCGCCGGCGATGTCACGGTGCATGCCGGCGGCACGCTGCGCATCGGCCACGAGGGGGCGACCGACGCCGGCGTCACCGGCCATGTCGTCAACGACGTCGTCAACAACGGCGTGGTGCAGTTCAACCGGTCCGATGCCTACACCTACGGCCAGGTGATCAGCGGGACCGGGGCAGTCGAGCAGATCGGAACCGGAACGACGATCCTGACCGGCGCCAACACCTATACTGGGCCCACCACTATCTTCCGTGGCACGCTGCAGCTGGGCGACGGCGGTACCACCGGCTCCATCGACGCCACGTCGGGCGTCGACATCCGTGCCGACGGCACCCTCGCCTTCAACCGGTCCGACGTGAAGATCTTTGACCGTCAGATCACCGGCGCGGGCACGATCCGGCAGATCGGCACCGGCGTGACGCGTCTCACCGCCAACAATTCCGGCTTCACGGGCCGCAGCTTCGTCGATGCCGGCACGCTCTCCGTCAACGGCGTCCTCGGCGGCACAGTGGACGTGAATGCGGGCGGCACGCTGGAAGGCCTCGGACAGGTGGGCTCCACGGTCGTGCATGCGGACGGCACCATCGCCCCGGGCAACTCCACCGATCCCGACCGGACCCCCATCGGCACCCTCACCATCGCCGGCAATCTCACGCAGGAGGCAGGATCCTTCTACCAGACCGAGGTGCGCTCGACCGGTGAAAACGACCTCATCCACGTCACCGGCACGGCAACGATCGAGGCCGATTCCATCCTCAACGTGACCAAGATCGATCCGGCCCGCTATGAGCTGGAGCACCGATATACGGTGCTGACGGCGGACGGTGGCCGCACCGGCACGTATACCCTGACCGGCGACACCTGGGTGTCGACCTTCTACCGCATCGAGGACCAATACGACGACAACAACGTCTATCTCGACGTGGCGCAGTTCCGCCTGTTCCCGGAAGCGGGGCGGACGGTCAACCAGATCAACGCAGCGACGGCTGCGCAGGAGCTCAAGTGGCAGCGGGATCCGGTCACCAACTACCCGACCAATGAGTTGTTCCGCGCCATCGCCTACCTGCAGACGGACGACGAGGCGCGCGACGCCTTCGACAAGATCTCGGGCGAGATCTACGCCTCGACCAAGACCAGGCTTCTCGAGGAAAGCCGCTTCGTCCGCGATGCCACGGGCAACCGCCTGCGCACGGCGCTCGGCGGTCTTGCCCGCAAGGCGCGGACGGTGAGCCGCGACCTCAAGGACCCGATGCCGGACAAAGGTGAGCCGAGGGCCAAGGATGGTCTCGTCCTGTGGGGTGAAGGCCTGGGGACCTGGAACAGCAACAACGGCGATGGCAACGCTGCCACCGTCGCGCACAGCACGCTCGGCTTCCTCGTCGGCGCCGACATTCCGCTCGCAGACAAGGTCCGTGTCGGCGTCGTCGGCGGCTACAGCCAGTCCCGGTTCAACGTCCGCGAGCGCAATTCCAATGCGACGAGCGACAACTATCATATCGGCCTCTACGGAGGCGCGCAGTGGAACCGGCTCGGCCTGCAGCTCGGCGCCGGCTACACCTGGCACGACATCAGCACCACGCGCGACGTGAATTTCCCCGGCTTCTCGGAGCGCCTCGCCTCGCACTATGACGCAAGCACGCTGCAGGCCTATGGCGACCTCGGCTATGCGCTGCGCTGGGAGGCCCTGAAGCTGGAGCCCTTCGGCAGCCTCGCCTATGTCAGGCAGGAGGACGACAAGTACCGCGAGGAAGTAGGCGTTGCGGCCCTGACGAGCACCGGCCATTCCGTCGACAAGCTTTTCGGCACGCTCGGTCTGCGGCTCGAGCAGAACTTCAATGTCTACGGCGTAGGGCTGACCGCCCGCGGCATGCTGGGCTGGCGTCATACCTTCGGCAAGACCTGGGTCAGTGCCGTCCATGCCTTCGCCGGCAGCAGCCCCTTCAGGGTCTACGGCGTGCCGCTTGCGAAGAACGTGGGCGTCGTGGAGACCGGCCTCGATGCCGCCTTCACCGAAAAACTGACGGTCGGCGTCGCCTATTCCGGCCAGTTCAGCAAGGCAACCGAGACCCATGGCGTCGTTGGCAACCTGAGCTGGAAGTTCTGAGAAGCCGCGCGCGCCGGCTCCCCGCCAGGAGCCCGGCGCGTCGGGGCGGCGAACGTCCTCCCACGGTGTCCTGCTGCTGCCGGCGAGCCATGCAGCGGGCGCGCTTGCTTTTCCTGCTGTGACGGGCGATGCACGGTGTCCGAGAGGTCGGCCCGTCTCGGCGCCGTGGGAGAAGCAGCATGTCGGCAACACCGGCGCGCGAGGATGACGCGGCCGCCGCCAGGGCGGCGCCATCGGGCAACGCCCTCCTGGGCATCAGCCTGATGATGCTCGGAATCTTCATGTTTTCGGTCAACGACGTGCTCGGCAAGTGGCTGGTCGCCACCTTCACGGTGGCGCAGGTGCTGCTGATCCGGAGCTTCGCTGCGCTCGTCGTGCTTGTGCCCTTTGTGTGGCGCGAGGGCCTCGGCAACATCCTTGCCCTGCCGAAACCCGGTCTGCAGCTCATTCGCGTCGTCTGCGCCACCCTGGAGGTCGTGTTCTTCTACTGGGCGGTCATCGGCCTGCCGCTCGCCGATGTCGTCACCTACTACCTCGCCGGCCCCATCTACGTGACGGCGCTGTCGGCGCTCTTCCTGCGCGAGAAGGTTGGCTGGCGACGGTGGACGGCGGTGTTCGTCGGTTTCGTCGGCGTGCTCATTGCGCTGCGGCCCTCGGCGGTGACGTTCGACATCCACGCGCTCGTTGCGCTCCTGGGCAGCATCTTCTTCGCCCTCCTCATGATCACCACCCGCCACCTGCGGGGCACGAGCGACACTGCCCTCGTCTTCTGGCAGACGCTCGGCGCGCTCGCCTTCGGCATCGTGTTCTCGCCGTTCGGATGGGTGCCGCCGACGGCGGGGGACTTCGCCCTGCTGTCGCTGCTCGGCGTGGTGGCGCTCGCTGCCCATGTCTGCGTGACGCGCGCGCTCAAGCACGCCAGCGCCTCAGTGCTGGCGCCCTATCAATACATGCTGATCGTGTGGGCGGTGGTCCTCGGCTATCTCGTCTTCGGGGACATCCCGGATGCCGCCATGCTCACGGGGGCGGCCATCATCATCGCGGCGGGCCTCTTCATCTTCCTGCGCGAGCAGGCGCTGCAGCGCCGGCGCTGAGCGGGCCGGCTCGATAAAGCGGCGGAGCCTGATAATCGCAAGCCATGTTGGAACGCCTGACGAGCAAGAGGCAGAAACAGTGACGAGCGACAACCGCAAGCAGCTGGAATCCCCTTCCTATCGACTGCCGGCGCTGGACCAAGAGTTCCTGCTCAGCGATGCGATGCGCGGGGTGCGCTTTCTGCTCGAATACGCGAAGGCCGAGGTCACGCTGCGCCGCTGGGGCGTGCGCTCCACCATCGTCGTCTTCGGGACGGCGAGGGCCAGGCCTCTCGACGACCCGGCGGCCGTCGCGGCGATGAGCGAGCGCGAGCGCAAGCAGCTCGAGCGCCGCGCCCGCTGGTATGAGGAAGCGCGCCGCTTTGGCCGCATCGCCTCCGAGCGGGGCGGCGCCATGAACCACGACGGCGACGGCCAGCGCGACAACGTCATCGCCACGGGCGGCGGGCCCGGCATCATGGAGGCGGCGAATCGGGGCGCCTTCGAGGCCGGTGCCCCCTCCATCGGCTTCAACATCACCCTGCCGCACGAGCAGGAGCCGAACGCCTATTCGACGCCCGAGCTCACATTCCGTTTCCACTATTTCGCGATGCGCAAGATGCATCTTGCCATGCGCGCCAATGCCCTCGTCGTCTTTCCGGGCGGCTTCGGCACGCTGGACGAGCTGTTCGAGCTCCTCACGCTTCTGCAGACGCAGAAGGCGCCGCGCCTGCCGGTGGTGCTCTACGACGCCAGCTACTGGCGCTCGATCATCAATTTCGAGGCGCTCGTGGACGAGGGCACCATCTCCCCGCATGATCTCGACCTGTTCGACTTCGCCGAAAGCGCCGAGGAAATATGGGACAAGCTCGTTGCCTCCGGCCTCCGGCTGCCCCCACAATCCCGCTGATCCGAATCGGCCCGAGGTAGGGGCGCCCCATGAGCGACAGCATCACCCCGCGCCAGCAGGACATCCTGGCCATCGCGCGCGTGCAGGGGCGTGTCAACGTCGAGGACCTTGCCGCGCGTTTCGAGGTCACCCCGCAGACCATCCGCAAGGATCTCAACGAGCTCTGTGACCGGCGGCTGATGACGCGCGTGCACGGCGGCGCCATCGTCGTCTCCGGCGTAGAGAACCTGTCCTACGAGGCCCGGCGCCTCATCGCCCACGCCAGCAAGCGGGCCATCGGCGAGGCGGCGGCGCGGCTCGTGCCCAACAACGCCTCACTCTTCATCAACATCGGCACGACCACGGAGGAGGTGGCGCGCGCCCTTGTCGATCACGAGGGCCTGCTCGTCATCACCAACAACCTCAATGTGGCGACGCTGCTCTATCGCCACCCGGCGATCGAGGTCATCCTTGCGGGCGGGCCGGTCCGCCGTGCCGACGGCGCCATCATCGGCTCGGCGGCGGTGGAGTTCGTGCGCCAGTTCAAGGTGGACTATGCCGTCATCGGTGCCTCGGCCATCGACGAGGACGGGGCGCTGCTCGATTTCGACTACCGGGAAGTGCGCGTGGCGCGCGCCATCATCGAGAATGCGCGCCGCGTGGTCCTCGTCGCCGATGCCCACAAGCTCGACCGCACGGCGCCGGTGCGCATCGCCGATCTGCGCGAGGTCGACGTGTTCGTCACCGACCGGCTGACCTCCGCGCCCCTGCGCGAACTGTGCAGCGAACACGGCGTGGAAGTCGTCGAGGTGGGCGAGGCCCGGAGCGACGAGACGTAGCGAGCACGGCTGCAAGATAATAGCTGCTGTCGGCAGGGTGCCATGTGTGCTCTGGCACGGACCGGTGGGCCAGAAACCGTGCCTCATGAGGCGTTGTGCGCTGAGAGGAGCGGATGATGGCACTCTACCGACAGCGACTGCCACAGCTCGACGGACGCCCCTTCCTGGCGGACGGCGGACTGGAGACCACCCTCGTCTTTCTCGAGAATGTCGATCTGCCCTGCTTCGCGGCCTTTCCCCTCCTGCTCGACCAGGAGGGGCGCCAGCGGCTGAGCGACTATTTCGTGCCCTATCTCGAGCTTGCCCGCTCCCACGGCGCAGGCTTCGTGCTCGATACCGCGACGTGGCGGGCCAATCCCGACTGGGGCGCGCGTCTCGGCTACACGCTGTCCGACCTGGCGCAGGTGCAGCGGGAGTCCGTGTCCTTCGCGGAGGCACTGCGCCGCCGCTTCGAGACCGCCGATACGCCCATCGTCATCAACGGGGTGGTCGGCCCGCGTGGCGACGGCTATGTCGCCGACACCAGCATGTCTCCGGCCGAGGCGGAGAGCTATCACGCCCACCAGGTCGCGGCACTGGCGGCGACGGAGGCCGACATGGTGAGCGCCATCACCATGACCTACGCCCGCGAGGCGGCGGGCATCGCGCGGGCGGCGCAGGCGCACGCCATGCCGGTCGTCATCTCCTTCACCGTCGAGACCGATGGCAGGCGGCCCTCTGGCGAGAGCCCGGCCGAGGCCGTCGCGCTGGTGGATGACGAGACCGGCGGCTATCCGGCCTATTACATGATCAACTGCGCGCACCCCACCCATTTCGCCGGCGTGCTCGACGAGGGGGGAACGGACGCGGCATGGCGCCGGCGCATCGGAGGCATCCGGGCCAGTGCCTCAACGATGAGCCATGCCGAGCTTGATGCCTCGCCCGAGCTCGACCCGGGCGACCCGGTCGATCTTGGGCGGCGCTACAGGCAGCTGCGCGAGGGATTGATGCAGCACGTGTGCGTGCTCGGCGGCTGCTGCGGTACCGACATCCGCCACCTGCGCGCTATCTGTGAGGAATGCCTCGCCTGAGGCGGCTCACGCAGCGATCGGCTCGGCCTTGTAGCCGGCCTCGTCGATCGCCCGGCGGACCTCGGCCTGCTCGCGAGTGGTCTTCACCGTCACCTTGCGGGCGGAAAGATCGATGGCCACCTCGGCGCGCGGGTCGAGCGCCGCGATGGCGCGCTCGATGGTCGCCACGCAGTGGCTGCAGCTCATTTCGGGAACGTGAAACACGAGCATGGAGGATCTCCGGAAGGGGTGATTTCAGCCCTGTCTACTCCCTCCCATCGTGGTAAGGTCAAGCGGCCGTGGGTCGGGGCGGGTGACCTTGACCTTCCCATCGTGGGAAGCCTCATATGAGGGGCAACCTCGCTTTCCGGGAGTTGCCGATGAAACGATCACCCGATGAGGCCGGCTCGCCCGGTGTCGCCGCCGCGGAGGGTGCCACGGTCTTCCTGCCCATCGAGGGCATGACCTGTGCCTCCTGCATGCGACGTGTCGAGAAGGCGATATCGGGCGTCTCCGGCGTCGCGGCTGCCGACGTCAATCTCGCGACGGAGCGGGCGCGCATCGCCTTCTCCGGCCGCCAGGCCGACATCGCACCCGTGGTCGCCGCCGTGGCCAGGGCCGGCTATACGGTGCCCGTCGAGACCAGCCGCTTTGCCGTCGACGGCATGACCTGCGCCTCCTGCGTGGCCCGCATCGAGAAGGTGCTCTCCGCAGTGCCCGGCGTCCTCGCGGCCAGCGTCAACCTCGCCACCGGCGAGGCCACCGTGCGTCATGTTGCCCGCACCGTTGATGCGGCGAGCCTCGTGGCGGCGGTGGAGCGCGCCGGCTATGGCATGCGCCCGCTCGACAAAGCGGCTGCCGGCAACGCCGAGGCGATCGACCGCCGCGATGCAGAGACGCGAGCCCTGCGCCGGGACGTCATCCTGGCTGCCGTGCTGACCGTGCCGGTCTTCGTCATCGAGATGGGCGGCCACATCTTTGACAGCTTTCACCACCGGGTGATGGCGCTCCTCGGCGATCTCAACTGGCCGCTGCAGTTCGCGCTGACGGCGGTGGTGCTCGTTGTGCCGGGCCGCCGCTTCTTCGCCAAGGGTGTGCCGGCCCTGCTACGCGGTGCGCCGGACATGAATGCGCTCGTGGTGCTCGGCGCCGGCGCGGCCTTCCTCTACTCGAGCGTGGCCACCTTCGCCCCCGGCCTGCTGCCGGCGGGCACCGCCTATGTCTATTTCGAGGCGGCGGCGGTCATCGTCACGCTCATCCTCGTCGGCCGCTATCTGGAGGCGCGGGCGAAGGGCCGGACCGGCGAGGCCGTGCGCCGTCTCGTCGGCCTGCAGCCGCGCACGGCCCGCGTCCTGCGCAACGGCGCCGAGCGCGAGGTTGCCATCGGCGATGTCGCCGTGGGCGATGTCGTGGTGGTGCGTCCGGGCGAGCGCATCGCAGTCGACGGCGAGGTCCTCGACGGCAGCTCCTTCGTCGACGAATCCATGATTACGGGCGAGCCGATCCCCGTCGCCAAGGCGGCGGGCGCGGAAGTCGTGGCGGGCACCGTCAACGGCACCGGCTCTTTCACCTTCCGCGCCACCAAGGTCGGCGCCGCCACGCTGCTCGCCCAGATCGTGCGCATGGTTGAGGCCGCGCAAGGGGCGAAACTGCCGATCCAGGGACTCGTCGACAAGGTCACGGCCTGGTTCGTGCCGGCCGTCGTGGCTGCGGCGGTTGCGACATTCCTCGCCTGGCTCGCGTTCGGCCCCGAGCCGGCGCTGTCGCTGGCCCTCGTCAACGCGGTCGCAGTGCTCATCATCGCCTGCCCCTGCGCCATGGGCCTTGCGACGCCAACCTCGATCATGGTCGCTACGGGTCGCGCGGCCGAGCTCGGCATCCTCTTTCGCAAGGGCGACGCCTTGCAGAGCCTGCGGGGCGTGCGCACCGTCGCCCTCGACAAGACGGGTACGCTGACCCAGGGCAGGCCGTCGCTGACGGACTTCGTCGTCGCCGACGGGTTCGATGAGGACGAGCTTCTGCGTCTCCTCGCTTCCGCCGAGGCGCGCTCGGAACATCCGATCGCCCAGGCAGTGGTGCGTGCCGCCGCCGAGCGGGGCCTCGAACTTGCGCCTGCCCAATCCTTTTCGGCCGACCCCGGCTTCGGCGTCAGCGCCGTCGTGGCCGGGCGGCGCGTCGAGGTGGGGGCAGACCGCCTGATGCAGCGGCTGGGCGTCTCCGTGGCACCCTTTGCCGAGGAGGCGGCGCGTCTTGCCGACGAGGGTCGCACGCCGCTCTACGCGGCCGTCGACGGGCGCCTTGCGGGCATCGTCGCCGTCGCCGACACGATCAAGCCCTCCACGCCTGCCGCCCTGGCGGCCCTGCATGGTCTCGGCCTCACCGTCGTGATGGTCACGGGCGACAACCGGCGCACGGCCGAGGCAGTAGCCCGGCGCCTCGGCATCGATGCGGTGGAGGCGGAGGTGCTGCCCGGCGGCAAGGTGGAGGTTGTCGAGCGGCTGAGGCGCGCCGGGCTTGTCGCTTTCGTCGGCGACGGAATCAACGACGCGCCGGCTCTCGCCGCAGCCGATGTCGGCATCGCCATCGGCACCGGCACGGATGTCGCCATCGAGAGCGCCGATGTGGTGCTGATGTCGGGCGCGCTCACCGGCGTCGCGACGGCTTTCGCCCTTTCGCGCGCGACCATGCGCAACATCGCCGAGAACCTCTTCTGGGCCTTCGCGTACAACGTTGCGCTCATCCCCGTGGCGGCCGGCGTGCTCTATCCGGCCTTCGGCATCCTGCTGTCGCCGATGCTGGCCGCCGGGGCGATGGCCCTGTCGAGTGTCTTCGTCGTCACCAACGCCTTGCGGCTACGGCGCTTCTCGCCGCCACGCGAGGCCATCGCCCGAAGCTGAGGAGTGACTCATGAATATCGGCGAAGCCGCGGCCGCCTCGGGAGTCTCGGCCAAGATGATCCGCTACTATGAACGGATCGGCCTCTCAGCGGCGTGGCGCGCACCGAGGCGGGCTATCGCGTCTATTCGACGAGCGACATCCACCGGCTGCGCTTCATCCGCCGGGCGCGCGACCTCGGTTTCTCGGTCAGGGAGATCGCCGAGCTGCTCGCCCTGTGGGCCGATCACGGCCGGGCCAGTGCGGACGTGAAGCGTATCGCCGTCGCCCACATTGCCGAGCTTGAGGAAAAGATGCGCCAGATCCGCGAGATGGTGAGCACGCTCCGGCATCTTGCGGACCACTGCCACGGCGACCACCGGCCCGACTGCCCTATCCTCGACAGCCTCGCCGAAGGTGGACCCGATGAGGCATCGCGACACGCGGCGGCAGAGCATTCTGCGCGCATGTGACGACAGTATGCTCAGCCTGGATTGAAGGTCGTCGCCCCGAGGCGGTGGCGCAGCTCGATGGCGTGAAACTGCGCGAAGGCATGCGTCAGCCAGTCTCTCAGGCAACCGCGGGCCACCGGCGAGGGCAGGCCGTGTCTGGCGTCCGTCGCCTCGACGAACCCGAGCCCCCCGCGCTCCAGCCGCCGCAGGATCGACGACGCGATCGGCAGGATCGTCAGGGAATGCTCGAAGCGGCCGAAGCCTGAATTGGCATTTTCGCAGACGTGCCCATTGAGCACGACGATGGTTTCAGCCGGGGTGATGCGCGCGCTGAGCTGCGTGGCGTGGATGGCGAACTCCTCCAGCGTCCGCCCGTGTAGCAGCAGCACCAGCTTGAAATCGCGCAGTGCGGCTTCCGAGGCGAAGTCCGTCTGTTCCACGAGATCGAGGAACGGATCGTAGAATCCGTGCCACAGGTCGACGACGCGGGGCTCCGGGCCCGCTCTCAGCATGCCCTCGAACAGCCGCATCTGCCCGACCGATGTGGCGAGGTTGACGACCTCGGCTGCCCCCTTAGTCGCGGCGGCCAGCATTGCATCGTGCGGGTTGGCATCGAAGGCGAGCGGCGGTCGACCGCTCGCCCGGCAGAACTCCAGGAAGAGTCGCGCAGAGAGTGTCTTGCCGACGTGCGCCCGGGGCCCGCAGGCGATGAAGATGGGCGTCCAGCCGCTCATGACAACGTGTCGCATAGCAGCGTCCAGATCGTTGCCTCGGCTTTGCTCAGCTTCGCTTGCCGGGCGACGCTGTCAGGATGTCGGCGAGCTGCACCCGGTCGAACTCCGCGTAGACGGCACGCAGCCAGGTGCGGACATAGCCGCGCAGCACGAAGGAATAGCCGGCCTCCTCGCCGTCACGCGTCCTGTCGGCGACAAAGGACGAAAAGCTCGTCCCCGCCAGCTCAACCTGTTCGTAGGCCATCTCGTTGAGCTTGGGGATGACGATCTCGCCGGCGCATCTGATCTTACCGAAATAGGCCTTTGCTGTCGCAGGGCTCCAGTCGAAGAAGGTCGTGTCGTTCACCTTGTTCTTCACGAGGAAGTACTGGGCATCCCCCGTGAAGGGTACGGCCTCGGCGATCTCGTCCAGGGAGGCGATCGATGGCCCGAGGACATGCAGGACGATGAAGTTGAAGCGCTTTTCGGCCACCGCGTCGAGAAAGCCCATGTCGCGCAGGGCGGCGAGCGTCCGCAACATCTGGCCGGCGCGCACATCGATGACGCTCGCCTTCACGTCCGTGCGTGCCAGCGTGTCGATGATGCGCATCTGGCCAGCCGTCTGCGACAGGTCAACGATCTCGGTGATGTCCGGGTGGAAGCGTTGCAGCGTGCCGCGAGGCGTTTCGGTGTCGAAAGCTCGGGGTAATACATTGCGCTCGATAAGATAGTCGAGAAGACCGCGGCACGTCGTGGTCTTGCCCACGCCGCCCTTGTCGGCGCCGACCAGGATAACCGAATGTTTCATGAAACGACCCCAAGAAAATTCTGGCTTTGGACAACCGGATGATTGAAAGCAAAATCATTATTCGCGCAGAGGTTGTAGTTCGTCAAGAATGCAATTTGAGTGGCGGGGTGCTGCTGCGACGCCGGTTCGTCATGCAGCGGTAATCTCCGCGCCCTAGCTGGGTCTCACGGTGCCCCGTTGCGGGCCTGTCGCCCAGGGAAACCATGGAGAAACGCGTCCATCATCGCCTTGTCCTGCTGCTGTCGTGCCTCGGATGCGCGGCTTCCCTCGCCACCCTTCCGATCGCCTTGGCCCTCGGCGGCGCGTTCGCCGATCTGCCGCCCCTGCCGGTGCTGACAGGCGGGCTGGCGGTGCAGGCGCTGGTTGTCTTCGCACTCGCCGCCCATCTCGGCCTCAAGGCCGCCGGGCGCGTCGGGCTTGCCGGAGCGCCGCTGCTGGCTGCGCTCGTCGGCGGCCGGTCCGTGCCGCTGGCGGACGCGCGGCTCGCGCGGGCAATCGCCGCGGGTCTCGGTGTCGGCCTGCTGACCGTTGTTCTCGACGGGGTTCTGTTCCGTGGAGCGCTTTCGCCGGCAGTCGCGGCCTTCGCCGAGATCGCGCCGTGGAAGCGCCTGCTCGCCGGCATGCTCTATGGCGGCATCGCCGAGGAGATCCTGCTGCGCCTTTTCCTGCTCTCGGCGCTTGTCTATCTTCGGGCTCGCGGCTGGCGATCCGGCGCACGGGCCGGCGCCGGGCACGTTGCGTTCGCCATCGCCGTGGCTGCCCTCGTCTTCGGACTGGGCCATCTGCCGGCGACAGCTGCACTTTCTCCGCTCACGCCGGCCATCGTCGCGCGGGCCCTGCTGACCACGGACTCGTGGGCGTGGTCTGCGGTCTTCTCTTCGTCCGGCGCGGGCTGGAGGCCGCGATGGCCGCCCATGCGGCTGCGCACCTTCCGCTGCAGCTCTTGCCTCTGTTGTTCGCGACGGGCTGAGCGGCGGCCGGCATGACCGTTCTGCCAATGAAAAAGGGCCGCGTGGCGGCCCTTGTGCGACCGAGTGTTCTGGCCCGACGGGCAGGGCCGACTCAGGCGGCCTGCGCGAGCGCAGCCGCTTCCAGCGCCACGGCTGCGGACTGGATGATGGCGGCAAAGCGCACCGCCGTCTGCACGGCGGCCGTCGAAACGCCGGCTTCCCGCAGAACCTTCTCGTGCGCATCGATGCACATGCCGCAGCCGTTGATGGCCGAGACGGCCAGGGACCACAGCTCGAAGTCGACCTTGTCGACGCCCGGGTTGCCGATGACGTTCATGCGCAGCTTCGCCGGCATGGTGCCGTATTCCTTGTTCGAGGCAAGGTGCACGAAGCGATAGTAGACGTTGTTCATCGCCATGATGGCGGCAGCGGCGCGGGCGGCGTCGAGCGCGGCCGGCGACAGCCTGGCCTTCGCCTCCGCCTCGCAGGCGGTGGCCACCTCGGCATTGCGCGTGGCGATGCCGCAGGCGAGGATGAGGCCGTACTTCTGCTGGTCCGTCAGGGTTTCGTCCTGCGCCAGGGACGAGAGGTTGAGCCGCACGTCCTTGGCGAAATCGGGAATCTTGCTCTTCAGCGTCTCGAGCGACATCGCGTGCAAATCCTTGGCTTGGGAGGGGCCGGGCGCGGGGCGCCCGGCCTTGCTGCTCACGCGGCCTTCAGCGTGGCGCCGCCGATCTCGCGGTTGCAGGGGCAGAGCTCGTCCGTCTGCAGGGCGTCGAGAACGCGCAGCGTGTCCTTGGGGTTGCGGCCGACGTTGAGGTTGGTCGCGTAGACGTGCTGGATGGTGTTCTCGTTGTCGACGATGAAGGTGTAGCGATAGGCGACGCCCTCGGGCGAACGCACGCCGAGGCCGTCAACCAGCGAGCCGTTCGTGTCGGCGAAGGACCAGATCGGCAGCTTATCGAGGTCGGGGTGGCTGCGGCGCCAGGCGAGCTTGCAGAACTCGTTGTCCGTCGAGCCGCCGAGGACCACGCAGTCACGGTCCGCGAACTCCTGGGCGAGGCGGGCGAATTCGGCGATCTCGGTCGGGCAGACGAAGGTGAAGTCCTTCGGATAGAAGAAGATCACCTTCCACTTGCCGGGAAAGCTCTGCTCCGTGATCGTCTCGAAGGCGCTCTCGCCGTTCTCCTCGTGGTGATTGAAGCCGGGCTTGACGCCGGTGACGCTAAACGAGGGGAGCTTGTCGCCGATTCCGAGCATTTCGCTTCTCCGCAAAGCAAATGGCTGCGCTGCGCTCTGTCGCGCTCGCGCCGCCAAGGGAAGAAAGGGGCTGAAGAAGCCGCGGACGCGGCTTCGGTGCAGTGCACAACCGCGCACGGCAGCGCGACAATAACCACCCGGCGCGGAATGTAAATTGCGCAGGCCGCATGGCGGGCCCGGCGGGACGAAATAGCTCACCGGCGGGGCGGGCCCCCGCCGCGGCGCGTCGGTGTCGCGTTGCCGCGAATGGGGAACGGGGACGACCGCTCCCTCATTCTCCCATTGCGATGAGGCTCGCGTTGCCGCCGGCGGCGGCGGTGTTGACCGTCACTGTCTGCTCCGTCGCGAAACGCAGCAGATAGTGCGGCCCGCCGGCCTTCGGCCCCGTGCCGGACAGGCCGTGGCCGCCGAAGGGCTGGGTGCCGACCACCGCGCCGATGATGTTGCGGTTGACGTAGACGTTGCCAGTCTGCAGCCGCGCGACGATGTGCTCGACCGTTTCCTCGATGCGCGAATGGATGCCGAGCGTCAGGCCGTAGCCCGTGGCCTCGATGGCCGCGATCACGTCATCGAGCCGGTTCGCCTTGTAGCGCACGACGTGCAGGATAGGGCCGAAGACCTCCTCCTTGAGGTCGCCGGGGCTGGCCAGCTCGAAGATGTGCGGGCCTACATAGGTACCGGGCGTCGGGCCCGGGATGGCGAGATGCGTGCGGGCGTTCGCCTTCATCGCGGCGATGTGCGCCTCGAGCTTCGCCTTCGCCTCGGCGTCGATCACCGGGCCCACATGGACCGACGGGTCGCGCGGGTCGCCCACCTTGAGCTCGCGTGCCGCGCCGACGACCATCTCGATCATGCGGTCCGCCACGTCCTCCTGCACGCACATGAGCCGCAGCGCCGAGCAGCGCTGGCCGGCCGAGCGGAAGGCGGAGGTCACGACATCGTCGGCCACCTGCTCGGGCAGGGCGGTGGCATCGACGATCATGGCATTGATGCCGCCCGTCTCGGCGATGAGCGGCACGATCGGCCCGTCCTTGGCGGCGAGCGTGCGGTTGATGATGCGCGCAACCTCCGTCGAGCCGGTGAAGGCCACACCGGCGACGGCCGGATGCGCCACCAGCCGGGCGCCGATGCGCCCGTCGCCGGGCACGTAGTGAAGGGCGCTCTTCGGCACGCCGGCCTCGTGCAGCAGCGTCACCGCCTCATGGGCGATGATGGGCGTCTGCTCGGCAGGCTTGGCGACAACGGAATTGCCGGCAACGAGCGCGGCCGTCACCTGGCCCATGAAGATGGCGAGGGGGAAGTTCCAGGGGGAGATGCAGACGAAGGGCCCCCGCCCGCGCAGCACGAGGCGGTTCTCCTCGCCGGTCGGGCCGGGCAGGGCCATGCTCTCGCCAAAGAGCCGTTCGGCCTGCCGGGCGTAGTAGCGGCAGAAGTCCACCGCCTCGCGCAGGTCCGCCACCGCATCGTCAAGCGTCTTGCCCGCCTCCGTCTGCAGCAGGTTGATGAACAGGCCGCGCCGCGCCTCGAGCAGGTCGGACGCCTTGCGGATGGCCTCGGCGCGCGTTGCGGCAGGCGTCGCCGCCCAGGCCGCGAAGCCGGCCCTGGCCGCCGCCATCGCCGCATCGGCTGTGGCCTCGTCCGCATCCTCCACGATGCCGGCGACGGTCTTGCCGTCAATAGGGCTGATGACCTCGCGCCGCGTGCCGGGGCGCGATTCGCCGTCGACGAGGGCCCGGGCCGGGGCCGTCGGCAGGCCCGCCTTCTGCAGATCGTCCATGAGCCGTTCGAACTCCTCCGCGTGGCCGAACTCGACGCCGGCCGAATTGATGCGTGATCCATAGAGCGCGGCCGGCAGGGGCAGGCGCGGGTTGGCGGCCGCCTCGGGCGAGCCGATGATCGCCGCCGGCCGTTTGAGGATGTCGGCGATCGGCACATTCGGGTCCGCCGCCACGGACACGAAGGAGGAGTTGGCGCCGTTCTCGAGCAGGCGGCGCACCAGATAGGCGAGAAGGTCACGGTGCCCGCCAACCGGCGCATAGGTCCGGCAGGCGGCGCCCGGCAGGGTCTGGAGCAGCTTGCCGTAGAGCGCCTCGCCCATGCCGTGCAGTCGCTGGAACTCGAAACCCTCCACCTTGCCGGCGCGCTCGACGATGCTGGCCACGGTGAGCGCGTTGTGCGTGGCGAACTGCGGGAAGATGCGCGGGCGCAGGGCCAGCAGCTTTTCGGCGCAGGCCATGTAATGGAGGTCTGTCATCGCCTTGCGCGTGAAGACGGGATAGCCGGAAAGGCCGCGCTCCTGCGCGCGCTTGATCTCCGTGTCCCAATAGGCGCCCTTGACGAGGCGCACCATGAACCGGCGGTCATGGTGCTCGGCGAGCGCGGCGATCCAGTCGATCACTGCGGCAGCGCGCTTCTGGTAGGCCTGGATGGCGAGGCCGAAGCCGTCCCAGCCGGCGAGGGAAGGCGAGGCGACGACGGCGGCGATGACGTCGAGCGACAGCTCCAGCCGGTCCGCCTCCTCGGCGTCGATGGTGAAGTTGAGGTCGTAGCTTTTGGCCTTCTCCGCGAGCGCGACCACCTGCGGCACCAGCTCGGCCATCACCCGCGCGCGGCTCACCGCCTCGTAGCGAGGATGCAGCGCCGAGAGCTTGACGGAAATGCCGGGGCGGTTCGGCAACGGCTCGTTACCGGCTGCCCGGCCGATGGCGTCGATGGCATCGGCATAGGAGCGCCAGTAGCGGTCGGCATCCTCCTTCGTGCGGGCGCCCTCGCCCAGCATGTCGAAGGAATAGCGATAGATGCGCCCGGCGCTCGACTGGGCGCGCTTCAGCGCCTCCTCGATGGTCTGGCCGAGCACGAAGTGGTTGCCGAGCACGCGCATGGCCTGGCGCGTGGCCGTACGCACTGCTGGCAGGCCGATGCGCTTGGCGAGTTGGCCAAGGATGCCCTCGGGCGTCTCGCCGGGCTGGATGATGCGCGCCGTGACACCGAGGGCCCAGGCCGAGGCCGAGACGAGGAAGGCGTCGGACTTCGCCTCGTGGCGGGCGAAGTCGCCCTGGCCGAGCTTGTCCTCGATCAGCCGGTCGGCAGTGGCGCTGTCGGGCACGCGCAGCAGCGCCTCGGCCAGCACCATGAGCGCGAGACCCTCGCGGGTGGACAGCGAATATTCGCGCAGCAGCTCCTCGACGCCGCCGAGCCCGCCGCTCTTTGAACGGATGGCCTCGATCAGGCTCGTCGCCAAGGCGTCGATGCGGCGCTCGCGCTCCGGCTCCAGCGTGGACCGGGCCATGAGATCGCGGGCGATGGCGACATCGTCGGGCGCGAAGGGAGCACGGAAGGGCGGCATGGCTGGATGGAACTGGCTGGTGGCGGAACGCATCGACGATCAAACTCCATGGGGAGATCGTTACGATAGCCCGGAAGTAGCCGGTTTTCGATTTGACGAAATCGGCAAACGGCCACAAAAATCGCTATGAAACGGGCTATCCATAGCGAAAGGCGCAAGTGCTCGACAGGACCGACAAGCGCATCCTCACCGTCCTGCAGGCGGACGGCCGCATTTCCACCGTGGAGCTGGCCGAGCGAATCGGCCTGTCGCCGACGGCGACGAGCGAGCGGCTGAAGCGTCTGACGCGCGAGGGCTACATCACCGGCTACGGTGCGCGGCTCGACCCGCGCAAGCTCGGCCTCGAGCTGCTGGTCTTTGTCGAGGTGTCGCTCGACAAGACGACGCCCGACATCTTCGAGCGGTTCGCCGAGGCCGTGCGGCGCGCGCCGGAGGTGCTGGAGTGCCACATGGTGGCCGGCGGCTTCGACTATCTCGTCAAGACGCGGGTGGCCGACATGGCAGCCTACCGCCGCTTCCTCGGCGACGTGCTGCTGTCGCTGCCCGGCGTCACCGAGACGCGCACCTATGCCGTCATGGAAGAGGTCAAGAGCGACGGTGCGCTGCCCGTTAATTAGGCAACAGGCCAGCGCCGAGGGCAGGCGTCAGGATACGAAACGCTTTGTGACCGGCCCGACGGGGGCATCGTCCTTGACAGGGGCAAAGGGCCCGTCACGATCAGTTCCAGGCGCTTTGCACCGCCCGTTCCGGTACGAATATTGCTTCGATAACGATGACGCGGCCCTACGCGTCCAACGCTTCCAGACTGGAGTCCGCCCGATGTCCCTTCTGTCCGTGTTGAGCCCCTTCGGTCAGTGTCGCCGCAGCGTTCTGAGGACCTTCGCCGGCGTGCTCGCCGGCGCCGCCGCGCTCTGGACCGGTGCGGCCGCGGCGCAGACACCGCTGCGCTTCACGCTCGACTGGCGGTTCGAGGGTCCGGCAGCGCCGTTTCTCGTGGCCATCGACAAGGGCTACTTCAAGGAAGAGGGCCTCGACGTCACCATCGACACCGGCAATGGCTCGCGCGATGTCATCCCGCGCGTCGCGTCCGGCACCTACGACATGGGCTTTGGCGACATCAACTCGCTGGTGCGCTTCCGCGACGAGAATCCCAACGTCGACGTGAAGGCGGTGATGATGGTCTACGACCGGCCGCCCTTCGCCATCATCGGCCGCAAGAGCCGCGGCATCTCCACCGATCCCAAGAGCCTCGAGGGCAAGACCTTCGGCGCCCCGGTCGCCGACGGAGCGTTCGCCCAGTGGCCGATCTTCAAGGAGGTGAACGGGCTCGACGATTCCAAGATGAAGTTCGAGAACGTCGGCTTCCCGGTGCGCGAGCCGATGCTGGCCTCGGGCGAGGTCGACGCCATCTTCGGCTTCGCCATGTCGTCACTCATCAATCTCAAGTCGCGCGGTGTCGCTGTGGACGACATCGTGGTCATGCTGATGGGCGACTATGGCGTCGAGCTGTACGGCAACGCCATCATGGTCTCGTCCAGGTTCGCCGAGGAGAATCCGCAGGCCGTCAAGGGCTTCCTGCGTGCCTTCGTGCGCGGCCTCAAGGACACTATCGCCAATCCTTCCGCCGCGGTCGACAGCGTCATCAAACGCAACGACGTCGCCAAGAAGGAGGTGGAGCTGGAGCGCCTGCAGATGAACCTTGCCCAGAACGTCGTCACGCCCTGGGTCAAGGAGCACGGCTTCGGTGACATCGATCCGGCGCGGTTCGAGAAGGCGCTGGAGCAGATCGGCCTTACCTTCACGTTCAAGAAGAAGCCGGTGGCCAGCGAGATCTTCGTCGACACCTACCTGCCTCCGCTCGCCGAGCGGATGGTGGACTGACCGTTCCCTCGCCGCGTCCATCCCGGCCGCCTCTGGCGGCCGGTTCCCGTGGCCAAGGAAAGGTGACCCGCTTGAATGCCTTCGTCGCCCTGAAGGACGTCACGCACGCCTACGGCAGTGGTGACGGCTTTCCCGCCGTCGAGCACCTGTCGCTCTCCATCGCCGAGGGCGAGTTCGCCGCCGTTGTCGGCCCGTCCGGCTGCGGCAAGTCCACGCTGATGAAGCTCGCCACGGGCCTGCAGTTTCCCCGCGCTGGGACGATCCTCGTCGGCGGGGCGCCGGTGACGGAGCCGGTGCGCATCGCGGGCATGGCCTTCCAGAACCCGACGCTGCTGCCCTGGCGTACCACGCTCGAGAACCTGCTCCTGCCGCTCGAGATCGTCGAGCCGCACCGCAGCCGCCTGAAGCGGGAGCGCGCCGCCTACGTCTCCAGGGCCGAGCAGCTGCTGGCAAAGGTGGGCCTCGCCGGGCAGGGCGGGAAATACCCGTGGGAGCTCTCGGGCGGCATGCAGCAGCGTGCCTCGCTGTGCCGCGCGCTCATCCACGAGCCGCGGCTCCTCCTCCTCGACGAGCCCTTCGGGGCGCTCGATGCGTTCACGCGCGAGGAGCTGTGGTGCGTGATCCGCGACCTGCACGCCGAACGGCGCATGACGGTGGTTCTCGTCACCCACGACCTGCGCGAGGCCGTCTTCCTCGCCGACCGCATCTTCTGCATGAGCGCGCGTCCCGGCCGCGTCGTTGCCGAGCGGGTGGTCGACTTTCCCCGCCCGCGCGACCTCGAGATCACCTACACGAAGGCCTTCATCGACATCGTGCATGAGCTGCGCGGCCATATCGCCGATGCGAGGAAGACAGCATGAACGCCGAGGCCGATTCCGTATCCGCCGCAGCAGAGGCCGAGGCCCGCGCCGTGCGCGAGGCGGCGGCGCGCGCCAGGGCGTCACGGGCACGCCGGCTCATGCTGGCGCCGTGGCTCTGCACCATCGGCTTCTTCCTGCTGTGGGAGGCCGCCTGCCGGATTTTCGGCGTCTCCTCCTACGTCCTGCCGACGCCGAGCGACATTCTGGATGCCATCGTCGCCTACTGGTGGCCGCTGCTGTTCCACTCCTTCCACACGCTCTGGATGACAACGGCGGGCTTTGTCATCGCCATCGTCTTCGGTCTCGTGCTCGGCCTGGCGCTGGGTGCCTCGCGCTTTGTCCACGCCGGGGTCTACCCGCTTCTCGTCGGCTTCAACGCCATCCCCAAGGTGGCGGTGGTGCCGATCCTCGTCATCCGGTTCGGCGTCGGCTGGCTGCCGGCGGTGCTGACCGCCTTCATGATCTCCTTCTTCCCCATCGTCGTGAATGTCGCCACCGGGCTCGCCACCATCGAGCCGGAGGTGGAGGACGTGCTGCGGGCGCTGGGCGCGCGCAAGCTCGACATCATGCTGAAGGTGGGGGTGCCGCGCTCGCTGCCCTACTTCTTCGGCTCGCTGAAGGTGGCCATCACGCTCGCCTATGTCGGCTCGGTGATCGCCGAGTACAACGCCTCGCGCAACGGCATCGGCAACCTGATGGCGCGCGCCAGCGCGGACTTCAACGTGCCGCTCCTGTTCGCCGCCCTCATCGCGCTCGCCGTGCTCGGCATCATGATCTACGCCGTGATGGCGTGGCTGGAGCGGCGCATGACCGGCTGGGCCCAGCGCTCGCAGTTCGCCGCCTGACCGGGCGCACGCCGGCATGGCGGTCCGGCAGCGCTTTGCCTATAAACACGGCAGTCCCAAGGCAGGCGGGGGTGCCGATGCTGCCCGACATTCGCGACTACGAGGCGCTCGTCGCCGGCTTTCGCTGGCATATTCCCGCCCGCTACAATATCGGCGTCGATTGCTGCGACCGCTGGGCGGCCGCGGAGCCGGGACGGCCGGCCATCATCGAGGTGTCCCGCGACGGTAGGGTCGAGGCCCTGACCTACGACGGCCTGCGGCGCTGCTCGAACCGTCTCGCCAACGCGCTCGCCCGCCGCGGCGTCGCCGCCGGGGACCGGGTGGCGATCCTGCTGCCGCAGTCGCGGCAGGTGGCGATCGCCCACATGGCCATCTACAAGCTGGGCGCCATCGCCCTGCCGCTTGCCGTGCTGTTCGGCGTCGATGCCTTGAGCTACCGCCTCGCCGATGCCGGCGCGCGCGCCATCATCACCAATTCGGCTGGCCTTGCGACACTCGCGGCCATCGACGTGCCGCTGCCCGAGCTCTCCGTCGTCGTCAGCACGGACGGACCGGACAGGGCGGCCTTCGGCTTCGACGAGATTCTCGCGGAGGCGGAGGAGGACTTCGTGCCGCGCGACACGGGGCCGGACGATCCGGCCATGATGATCTACACCTCCGGCACCACCGGCAATCCGAAAGGGGCCCTGCACGGCCACCGCGTGCTGCTCGGCCACCTGCCGGGCGTGGAAATGCCGCACGAATTCCTGCCCCAGCCCGGGGACAGGCTGTGGACGCCGGCGGACTGGGCCTGGGCGGGCGGCCTTCTCAACGTGCTGCTGCCCGGCCTGCACCACGGCGTGCCCGTGGTGGCGCGCAAGTTCGAGAAATTCGACCCCGAGGAAGCCTTCGACCTCATGGCGCGACTTAAGGTGCGCAACGCCTTCATTCCGCCGACGGCGCTCAGGATGCTGCGCAGCGTGCCGCGACCGGCTGCCCGCTTCGACCTTTCCCTGCGCACGCTCGCCTCCGGCGGCGAATCGCTGGGGGAGGCGACCTTCGTGTGGGGGCGTGAGGAGCTCGGGCTCACCATCAACGAGTTCTATGGCCAGACGGAGTGCAACCTGGTGCTCGCGTCCTGCGCGGCCATCGGCATCTCGCGCGCCGGAGCCATCGGCAAGCCGGTACCCGGCCACACGGTGGCCGTGATCCGCCCCGACGGCACGCGCTGCGAGCCGGGGGAACTCGGCCAGATCGCGGTGCTGCGGCCCGATCCCGTCATGTTCCTCGCCTACTGGCGCCGGCCGGAGGCGACGCGCGACAAGTTCGTCGGCGACTGGATGACAACGGGCGACCAGGGCTCAATGGACGAGGACGGTTACATCCACTTCGTCGGCCGCGACGACGACGTCATCACCTCGTCGGGCTATCGCATCGGCCCCGGCGAGATCGAGGATTGCCTCATCAAGCACGAGGCGGTCGCTCTTGCCGCCGTCGTCGGCAAGCCGGACCCGGTGCGCACAGAGATCGTGAAGGCCTTCATCGTGCTGCGGGAGGGCTACGAGCCGTCAGAAGCGCTCGCCGACGACATCAAGGCCTTCGTGCGCGAGCGCCTGTCCGCCCACGAATATCCGCGCGAGATCGCCTTTCGCGACGAGCTGCCGTTGACGACAACCGGCAAGGTCATCCGCCGGCTGCTGCGCTCCGAAGCCTGAAACAAAAAAGGCCGCCCGGAGGCGGCCTTCCGAAAGGACTGGCAGCTTGCTCAGTGCACCAGCGCGCTGCGCAGCTCGTTGAGCTGGGCAAGCCGCTCGGCCGCGGCCTGCCGGGCCTCGTCGGTCCTGGCGTCGGCCACGTCCTCCTCGGCGTCACGGATGTGCTGGGCCAGCATCTCGGCGTCCAGCTCCTCCAGCGGCAGCGCCTGCTCGGCGAGGATGGTGAGGCCTGCCGGGCCGACATCGGCGAAGCCGCCGCGCACGAAGAGGCGACGCACGGCGCCTTTGCCCTCGCTGACGGCGACGACGCCGGGCTTCAGCACCGCCATCACCGGCGAGTGGCCAGCCATGACCGTCATCTCACCCTCGCTCGAGGGCACGACAACGCTCTCGACCTCGCCGGAGAAGAGAAGCCGCTCGGGCGAGACGAGCTCGAACGTAAAGGTGGCCATGTCGATCTGTCTCCGAAACCGGAATTCCCGGGCGTGGGCATCGGGCCGGCCGGGGCGGGAGCCGCGGCCGGCGCTCGCCGCTTACGCGGCCTCGGCAGCGAGGCGCTTGGCCTTCTCAACCGCCTGCTCGATGGTGCCGACCATGTAGAAGGCGGCCTCCGGCAGGTGGTCGTACTCGCCGTTGCACAGGCCCTTGAAGCCCTTGATCGTGTCCTCGATGGCGACGAGCTGGCCCGGCGTGCCGGTGAACACCTCGGCCACGTGGAACGGCTGCGAGAGGAAGCGCTCGATCTTGCGGGCGCGGGCCACCGTGAGCTTGTCCTCTTCCGACAGCTCGTCCATGCCGAGAATGGCGATGATGTCCTGCAGGGACTTGTAGCGCTGCAGGATCTGCTGCACCTGGCGCGCCACTTCGTAGTGCTCCTCGCCGACAATGCGCGGGTCGAGCATGCGCGAGGTCGAGTCGAGCGGGTCCACCGCCGGGTAGATGCCCTTCTCGGCGATGGCGCGCGAGAGAACGGTCGTCGCGTCGAGGTGGGCGAACGACGTGGCCGGGGCCGGGTCGGTCAGGTCGTCGGCCGGCACGTAAATGGCCTGCACCGAGGTGATCGAGCCCTTCGTCGTGGTGGTGATGCGCTCCTGCAGGGCGCCCATGTCGGTGGCGAGCGTCGGCTGGTAACCCACCGCCGAGGGGATGCGGCCGAGAAGCGCCGACACCTCGGAGCCCGCCTGCGTGAAGCGGAAGATGTTGTCGACGAAGAAGAGCACGTCCTGGCCCTTGTCGCGGAAGTGTTCGGCGACCGTCAGGCCGGTGAGCGCGACACGGGCGCGGGCGCCGGGCGGCTCGTTCATCTGGCCGTAAACGAGGGCGCACTTGGAACCAGCCGCCGTGCCCCCGTTCTTCTTCGGGTCCTTGTTCACGCCCGATTCGATCATCTCGTGGTAGAGATCGTTACCCTCACGGGTGCGCTCGCCGACGCCGGCGAACACGGAGTAGCCGCCGTGGGCCTTGGCGACGTTGTTGATGAGCTCCTGGATGAGCACCGTCTTGCCGACGCCGGCGCCGCCGAAGAGGCCGATCTTGCCGCCGCGGGCGTAGGGGGCGAGCAGGTCGATGACCTTGATGCCCGTGACGAGAATCTGCGCCTCGGTGGACTGCTCGGCATAGCTCGGGGCCGGCTGGTGGATGGCGCGGTGATCCTCGGCCTCGATGGGGCCAGCCTCGTCCACGGGCTCGCCGATGACGTTCATGATGCGGCCGAGCGTGCCGTCACCGACCGGAACCTTGATCGGGGCGCCGGTGTCGCGCACCTCCTGGCCACGCACGAGGCCCTCGGAGGTGTCCATCGCGATGCAGCGGACGGTGTTTTCGCCGAGCTGCTGCGCCACCTCGAGCACGAGCCGGTTGCCCTGGTTCGTCGTCTCGAGCGCGTTCAGAATTTCCGGCAGGTGCCCGTCGAACTGCACGTCGACCACCGCGCCGATGACCTGGGTGATGCGTCCGACCGCCTTGTCGCTCGCCTTGTTCGCCATTTTCTAAACCCTCACGGTCCGATCAGAGCGGGGCCTCAAAGAGCCTCGGCGCCCGAGATGATTTCGATGAGTTCCTTGGTGATCATCGCCTGACGCGTCCGGTTGTAGGTCAGCGTCTGCTTCCTGATCATTTCGCCGGCATTGCGCGTCGCGTTGTCCATAGCGGTCATGCGCGCGCCCTGCTCGGAGGCGCCGTTCTCGAGCAGTGCCCGGAAGATCTGCACCGAGACGTTGCGCGGCAGGAGTGCCGCGAGGATCTCCTCCTCGCCCGGCTCGTAGTCGTAGACGGCGTCGAGGCCGGCGGCCTCCTTCGCCTCGCCGTCGAACTGGGCCGGGATGATCTGCTGCGCCGTCGGCACCTGCGAGATCACGGACTTGAACTTGCTGTAAAACAGCGTGGCCACGTCGAACTCGCCGGCGTCGAACATCTGCAGGACCTTGCGGCCCACAGCGTCGGCGTTCTCGAAGCCGATCTGGCGCACCGAGCGCAGCTCGATGAGGTCGACGATCTGATCCTTGAACTGCCGGCGCAGGGCGTCATAGCCCTTCTTGCCGACGCACAGGATCTTCACCGTCTTGCCCTGCGCCATCAGCGCGGTCGCCCGGTCGCGGGCGAGACGCGCGATGGAGCTGTTGAAGGCGCCGCACAGGCCACGCTCGGCCGTGCAGACGATGAGAAGATGCGTCTGGTCACGGCCCGTGCCGGCGAGAAGGCGCGGGGCGCCTTCCTTCACCGTCATGCGCGAGGCGAGGTTGGCCAGCACCGCCTCCATGCGCTCGGCATAGGGGCGCGCCGCCTCGACCGCCGTCTGGGCACGGCGCAGCTTGGCCGCGGCCACCATCTGCATGGCCTTGGTGATCTTCTGCGTCGCCTTCACCGAGGCGATGCGGTTGCGCAGATCCTTCAAGCTCGGCATGACGAGCGCCTATTTCCCGTTGCTGCGATGGCAGGTGCGGCTCAAGCGGACGCCTCTCAGGCGAACGTCTTGGCGAAGGCCTCGACGACGTCCTTGAGCTTGGCAGCCGTCTCGTCGGACAGGTCCTTCGACGTGCGGATCGCGTCGAGGATGTCGGCGTGCTTGGAGCGCAGGACGCCCAGCAGCCCCTCCTCGAAGTCGCGCACCCGGTTGACCGGCAGCGGATCGAGATAGCCGTTCACGCCCGCATAGATCACGCAGACCTGCTCCTCCATCTTCAGCGGCGAGAACTGCGGCTGCTTCAGGAGCTCGGTGAGGCGAGCACCGCGGTTCAGCAGGCGCTGGGTCGTGGCGTCGAGGTCGGAGCCGAACTGCGCGAAGGCCGCCATCTCGCGGTACTGCGCCAGCTCGCCCTTGATCTTGCCGGCGACCTTCTTCATCGCCTTGGTCTGGGCCGAGGAGCCCACGCGCGACACGGACAGACCCACGTTCACGGCCGGGCGAATGCCCTGGTAGAACAGGTCGGTCTCGAGGAAGATCTGGCCGTCGGTGATCGAGATGACGTTCGTCGGGATGTAGGCCGACACGTCGTTGGCCTGCGTCTCGATGACCGGAAGGGCGGTCAGCGAGCCGGCGCCGTTCTCGTCGTTCATCTTCGCCGCGCGCTCGAGCAGGCGCGAGTGCAGATAGAACACGTCACCCGGATAAGCCTCGCGGCCGGGCGGACGGCGCAGCAGCAGCGACATCTGGCGGTAGGCGACGGCCTGCTTGGACAGGTCGTCGTAGACGATCACGGCGTGCATGCCGTTGTCGCGGAAGTACTCACCCATGGCGCAGCCGGAGAAGGGCGCCAGGAACTGCATCGGCGCCGGATCGGAGGCCGTGGCGGCGACGATGATCGAGTACTCGAGCGCGCCGTTCTCCTCCAGCACCTTCACGAACTGGGCGACGGTGGAGCGCTTCTGGCCGACCGCGACATAGACGCAGTAGAGCTTCTGGTTCTCGTCGCCGGTCGCGTGCAGCGGCTTCTGGTTGAGGATGGTGTCGAGCGCGATCGCGGTCTTGCCGGTCTGGCGGTCACCGATGATCAGCTCGCGCTGGCCGCGACCGATCGGAATGAGGGCGTCGATCGCCTTCAGGCCGGTGGCCATCGGCTCATGCACGGACTTGCGCGGAATGATGCCCGGCGCCTTCACGTCCACGCGGCGGCGCTCGGTGGCCTGGATCGGGCCCTTGCCGTCGATGGGGTTGCCCAGGGCGTCGACGACGCGGCCGAGCAGGCCCTTGCCCACCGGCACGTCCACGATGGCGCCCGTGCGCTTCACCGTCTGCCCTTCGGCGATCTCGCGGTCGGAGCCGAAGATAACGACACCAACATTGTCGACCTCGAGGTTCAGGGCCATGCCGCGCACGCCCGACTCGAACTCGACCATCTCGCCGGCCTGCACGTTGTCGAGGCCGTAGCAACGGGCAATGCCGTCACCCACCGACAGAACCTGGCCGACCTCGGTGACCTCGGCCTCGGAGCCGAAGTTCTTGATCTGCTCCTTGAGGATTGCGGAAATTTCCGCGGCGCGGATGTCCATCAGCCGACCTCTTTCATGGCGAAACGGATCGAATTCAGTTTATGGCGAAGGCTCGCATCGACCATGCGGCTGCCCAGCTTGACGATGAGACCGCCGAGAATGGCGGGATCGATCTTGACGTCGAGGGCAACCTCGCCCCCGGCAGCCGCCTTGACGGCCGCCTTGATCTCGTCGAGGGCCTTCTGCGACGGCTCCTCGGCGAGGGTCACCTTGGCGTGAACGATGCCCTTCTCGCGGGCGACGAGCGCGCTGTAGGCGCGCACCATGTCGCGGATCGCGAAGAGGCGACGTTTCGACGCAACGAGACGGATGAAATTGGCAGCGAGCCCGCCGATGCCGGCCTTGGCGAGAACGGCGGCGACGCCCCGCTCCTGCTCCTCCGCGGTGAACGCGGGGCTCGTCACGAGGCGGGCAAGGTCCGGGCTCTCGGCCACGAGCGCATCGAAGCGCTTGAGGTCGGCCTCGATCGCGTCGAGGCTACCGGCTTCCTTGGCCAGCTCGAACAGCGCCGAGGCATAGCGCCCGGCAACTCCTGCTATGATAGTTCCGCCTTGAGCCACAGGGCTTCTCTCTTGCTCTCAAGAACCTACGGTCGTCACCGATCGCCTCGGCGGCGCCTGATCCTTCGCGCGGGACAGGGAATGGCGAGGACAGACACAATCTGCCCGGAAGGCGCCGGTGCCCTAACATAAGGATCGTGCGCGCGCAACATCGCAGGCGCCGCTTGCGCCTTCGCGTTGCCACAAAGGCCACTTCCCCACAGCCGTGTCCCACGCTCCGCAGGGCGGGCGCAGCGCCGGAAGAAGGGGTGAGAGCGGCTCCCTAGATGGGCATGTTGCGGCATTTCACCCCAAGTCCAGTCCCGATGGGCGCTTTTCGGGCCCTTCGCCGGCCGTGCCGGCCTCCCGGCGTGCGATGCCGGGCAGACCGGCCTGCGGCGATGCGCCTCCGCCGCCGGGGGCCCGGCCAGCGACGCGATGATGTGGCGGCAGCGGCCATCAGCGGGCATGATGAGGCTGTGCCGAGGAGGAGACCGAGCGATGACCGACGTCACTCCCATCCTGTCGCCCGAGGTGGCCGACGCGCTCGCGGCCCGACGGCCCGTGGTCGCCCTCGAATCCACCATCATCGCCCACGGCATGGCCTATCCCGCCAATCTCGAGACGGCGCGCCGGGTCGAGGCCATCGTGCGCGAGGGCGGCGCGGTGCCGGCGACCATCGCCATCCTTGACGGACGCATCCGCATCGGCCTCGACGAGGCCGGCCTCGAGAGGCTCGCCACCGCACCCGGCGTGATGAAGGCGAGCACGCGCGAGGTGGCGCTCGCTCTCACCACCGGGCGCGATGCGGCCACGACCGTCGCCGCCACCATGCGCCTCGCCGCCATGGCGGGCATCGCCGTCTTCGCCACCGGCGGCATCGGTGGCGTCCACCGCGGCGCGGCCACGTCCTTCGACATTTCTGCCGACCTGACGGAGCTGTCTCGCACACCCGTCGCCGTCGTCTCGGCGGGAGCCAAGGCCATCCTCGACCTCGCCCTGACGCTGGAGATGCTGGAGACGCTCGGCGTGCCGGTGGTTGCGGTCGGCACGGACACCTTCCCCGCCTTCTACTCCCGCGACAGCGGCCTTCGCGCCCCCGCGCGGCTCGACACGGCGGCACAGATCGCCACCTTCATCCGCGCCCATCGCGCGCTCGGCCTCAATTCCGGGGTGCTCGTCGCCAACCCCATCCCGGCCGAGGCCGAGATTCCCGCCGCCGAGATCGCGCCGGTGATCGAATCGGCCCTCCTCGAGGCCGCCGCGGCGGGCATCACCGGCAAGGACGTGACGCCCTTCCTGCTGCCGCGCGTCGTGGAGGCCACGGCCGGCCGCAGCCTCAGGGCCAACATCGCGCTCGTCGAGAACAACGCAGTGCTTGCAGCGCAGATCGCGGTGGCGCTCGCCGCCGAGGAGCGGTGAACAAGGAGGCGCGGGCTGCGCCCGGCCCCTTACATGAAGCTCATGGGGTCGACATCCACCGTCACGCGGATTCGCTGCGGCGGCTTCGGCGTCCGTGCGAGCCAGGCCCGCAGGTAGCCCTGCAGGTCGCTGTCGCGCGTCGCCCTGACGAGGAGGCGGAAGCGGTAGCGGCCGCGGATGAGGGCGAGCGGCGCCTCCGCCGGACCGAGCACGTCGATGCCCGCCGGCGGCTCGGCGGCGCGGGCGAGGGCGCGCGCATGCGCCTCGGCCTCGCCACGATCCGGGGCCGAGACGATGATGGCGGCGAGGCGCCCGAAGGGCGGCAGGCCGGCGGCCTCGCGCACGGCCTCCTCCTCGGCGTAGAAGGCTGTGGCATCGCCGGACAGGAGCGCCCGCATCACGGGATGGTCGGGCTGGTAGGTCTGCAGCAGCGCCCGCCCCGGCCGCTCGCCGCGTCCGGCGCGGCCTGTCACCTGCTGGAGCAGCTGGAACGTGCGCTCGGAGGCGCGCGGGTCGCCGCTCGCCAGCCCCACATCGGCATCGACGACGCCCACGAGCGTCAGCAGCGGGAAGTTGTGGCCCTTGGCGACGAGCTGGGTGCCGATGATGATATCCGCCTCGCCCGCGGCGATCGCCGCGAGCTCCCGGCGCAGGCGCTCCACGCCGCCGGGAAAGTCGCTGGACAGGGTGATGACGCGGGCGTCGGGGAAGTGCTCGACCACCTCCTCGGCCAGGCGCTCGACACCGGGCCCGCAGGCGGCGAGCGCATCGACCGTGCCGCATTCCGGGCAGTTGTCCGGCCGCCGCTCCACATGGCCGCAATGGTGGCAGACGAGGGCGCGGCGAAAACGGTGCTCCACCAGCCAGGCCGAGCAGTTGGGGCACTGGAAGCGGTGGCCGCAGCTGCGGCAGAGCGTGAGGGGCGCATAGCCGCGCCTGTTGAGGAAGAGCAGGCTCTGCTCGCCTGCCGCGCGCGTCTCCCGCATGGCGGCGAGCAGGGGGGGCGACAGCCAGCGGCCGCGCTCGGGCGCGTGCCGGCGCATGTCGATGGCCCGCATGGCAGGCAGGGTGCGGCCCCCGAAGCGCTCGGGCAGGACGAGGTGGCGATAGCGCCCGCGCGCCGCGTTGACGCGCGTCTCGACTGACGGGGTAGCGGAGGCGAGGACGATGGGCGCCTTGTCGATGCGCGCCCGCACGATGGCCATGTCGCGGGCGTGATAGAGCGCTCCTTCCTCCTGCTTGTAGGCCTGCTCGTGCTCCTCGTCGACGACGATGAGGCCGAGGTCGCGGAAGGGCAGGAAGAGGGCCGAGCGCGCCCCCGCGACCACCTTCACCTCCCCGGCCGCCACGGCCCGGTGCAGGCGCTCGCGCCGGCGGCCGGAAATGCCCGAGTGCCATTCGGCCGGCGCGGTGCCGAAGCGGGCGGCGAAGCGGCCGAGGAACTGCGCCGTGAGCGCGATCTCGGGCATGAGGATCAGCGCCTGCCGGCCCTGCCGCAGGGCCTCCGCCACGGCCTCGAAATAAACTTCCGTCTTGCCCGAGCCGGTGACGCCCTCGACGAGCGTGACGGAGAAGCGGCGCTCGGCGACGGCGCTGCGCAGGACGGCCGCGGCCCGCTCCTGGTCCGGCGACAGCTCCGCCGGCGCATGGTCTGGATCCGGCAGACCCGCTACCGGCTCCGGCGGCAGGGCGACTGTCTCGAGCGTACCGGCGTCGACGAGGCCGTTGATCACGGCAAGGCTCACGCCCGCACGCTCGGCGAGGTCCGCCTTCGTGTAGACCAGCCCGCCTTCGGCCGCCGCGATGACCCGGAGGCGCGCCGCGGTCAGGCGCTCGGGCGGCTCGCCAGAGAGGCGCACGCCCACGCGCACCTGCTCGGCCTTGTCCTCGCCGGGAATACGCAGGGCAAGACGCATGGCGAGCCCGAGGGGGGCGAGCGTGTACCAGGCGATCCAGTCGATGAGCCGGCGCAGGTCCTCGCCCATGGGCGGCACGTCCACCCGCCCGAGGACGCTCTTCAGATTGGCGGCGGAGCCCTCGCGCACGGCCCAGACGACGCCGACGGTCTGGCGCGGCCCAAGCGGCACCACGACGACGTCACCCTCCGCCAGCGCCGTGCCGGCCGGCACGGCGTAGGAATAGGCCTTGTCGAGCGCCACGGGCACGACGACATCGGCGATGCGGCTCGCCGCCTGCCGCGCTTCGCTCGCGCCGTTTTCGGAGGGCATGTCCATGCGCTCTGGCATAACACCGATTCGCCTGCCTGTTCACGCGCCGTTAGGGTGGCGGGTGGAATCCTTGCCCTCATGATCGATCTGCCTGATGACACCTTCCGCGCCTTCCAGGGGTGGCTCGCCCACCTTGCCGGTGAGCGCCGCCTGTCGCCCAAGACGCTGGAGGCCTATGGCCGCGACGCGCGCCAGTTCTTCGCCTTCCTCACGGACCACCTCGGCGGCCCGCCGACGCTCGCCGCCATCGCGCGGCTGAAGCCGATGGACCTGCGCGCCTTCCTCGCCTCGCGCCGCGCGGCGGGGGTCACCGGGCGCTCGCTGATGCGCCAGCTGGCGGCGCTGCGCTCCTTCGCCCGGCATCTCGAACGCGCCGGCCTCGGCACGGCGTCGGCCTTTGTTGCCATGCGCGCACCGAAGGTATCGAAGGGCCTGCCGCGCCCGCTGACGGCCGAGGCGGCCCGCGCCGTGGTGGATGCCGACAGCCGCGCCGGTGAGGCACGCGAGGGCTGGATCCTGGCGCGCGATGCAGCCGTGATGGCGCTGCTCTACGGTTGTGGCCTGCGCATCTCGGAGGCGCTCGGCCTCAGGGGAGGGGACGTCAAGGCCCTCGAGGCGGGCAGCATCACTGTGACCGGCAAGGGCGGCAAGATGCGCGAGGTGCCGGTGCTGCCGCAGGTGGCGCGGGCGGTGGCGGATTACGTCTCCGCCTGCCCCTATCCGCTCGTGCCGGACGGGCCGCTCTTCGTCGGTGCCCGCGGCGGCCCCCTGTCGCCGCGCATCATCCAGCTCGCCATGGAGCGTCTGCGTGGCGCCCTCGGCCTGCCGGCGAGCGCGACGCCCCACGCGCTGCGCCATTCCTTCGCCAGCCACCTGCTCGGCCGCGGGGGGGATCTGCGCGCCATCCAGGAGCTGCTCGGCCACGCCTCGCTGTCGACGACGCAGGTCTACACCAAGGTCGACGCCGCCCGGCTTCTGGCCGCCTACGAAGCGGCGCATCCGCGGGCGTGAACGCCCGAGACGACGAAGCCCGGGGCGATGCCCCGGGCCCGTGCGAATGCATGGCGATCGGCAGGCGATCACATGTGGATCGCGCGCTTCTCCACGGCCATGGCGGCTTCCTTCACCGCTTCCGAGCGGGTGGGGTGGGCGTGGCAGGTGCGGGCGAGATCCTCGGACGAGCCGCGGAACTCCATCAGCACGGCCGCCTCGTGGATCATCTCGCCGGCTTCCGGGCCGATGATGTGCACGCCGAGCACCTTGTCGGTCGCCGCGTCGGCGAGCACCTTCACAAAGCCGTCCGTCTCCCGGTTCACCTTGGCGCGGCCATTGGCGGTGAAGGGGAACTTGCCGACCGTGTAGGCGACGCCGGCCTCCTTCAGCTCCTCCTCCGTCTTGCCGACGGCGGCCACCTCCGGGAAGGTGTAGACGACGCCCGGAATGACGTCGTAGTTCACGTGCCCCGCCTTGCCGGCGAGGATCTCGGCCACGGCCACGCCCTCGTCCTCGGCCTTGTGGGCGAGCATGGGGCCGGCGATCACGTCGCCGATGGCGTAGATGCCCGGCACCTTCGTCTGGAAATGGGCGTCGACCACGATGCGGCCGCGCTTGTCGGTCTCGATGCCGAGCCCCTCGAGGCCCAGGTCCTTGGTGTAGGGCACGCGGCCGATGGCCACGAGCACGATGTCGGCGTCGACCACCTCGGCGTCACCGCCGGCTGCCGGCTCCACCGTGACCTTGGCCCCGCCATTGCCGGTCTCGACCTTGGTCACCTTGCTGCCGAGCTTGAAGGTGAAGCCCTGCTTGGAGAGGATGCGCTGGAAGTTCTTGGCCACCTCGCCGTCCATGCCGGGCAGGATGCGGTCGAGGAACTCGACCACCGTCACCTCGGCGCCGAGGCGGCGCCACACCGAGCCGAGCTCGAGGCCGATGACGCCGGCACCCACGACGACGAGCTTGCCGGGAACCTTTTCGAGCGACAGCGCGCCCGTGGAGGAGACGACGACCTTCTCGTCGATCGTCACGCCCGGAAGCTGGGCGACGTCAGAGCCCGTGGCGATGACAATGTTCTTCGCCTCGAGCGTCTTCACCGAGCCGTCCTCGGCCGTCACCTCCACCTTGCCGGGCGCGGCGATGCGGCCCGTGCCGTGGAAGGCGTCGATCTTGTTCTTCTTCAGCAGGAACTCGACGCCCTTGGTGTTGCCATCGATGCCCTCCTGCTTGAAGGCGTGCATCCTCGCGAGGTCGAGCGTCGGCGTCGACACGCCGATGCCCATGTCGGCGAAGGCGTGCGCCGCCTCCTCGAAACGATGCGAGGCATGGAGCAGGGCCTTGGAGGGGATGCAGCCGACGTTGAGGCAGGTGCCGCCGTGCGTCTTGCGCTTCTCCACCACGGCGACCTTCTGGCCGAGCTGGGCGGCGCGGATGGCACAGACGTAGCCACCAGGGCCGGTGCCGATGACGATCGTGTCGTAGGACATGGGGCGAGCTCCGTTTGAGACGTGACGGCCGGGGTGCCCCGGCCGTCCATGCGTCCCGAGCGAGCGGGAAGAGGTCCGGCGTGCTGGCCGGGGGGCGGATCAGAGGTCGAGCACGAGGCGCGCCGGATCCTCGAGGTTCTCCTTCACGCGCACCAGGAAGGTGACGGCCTCCTTGCCGTCGATGATGCGGTGGTCGTAGGACAGTGCGAGATACATCATCGGGCGGATGACGATCTGGCCGTTGCGGACCACCGGGCGCTCCTCGATGCGGTGCATGCCGAGGATGGCCGACTGCGGCGCGTTGAGGATCGGCGTCGAGAGGAGCGAGCCGTAGACGCCGCCGTTGGAGATGGTGAAGGTGCCGCCCTGCATCTCCTCGATCTTCAGCTGGCCGTCACGGGCGCGCTTGCCGAAGTCGGCGATCGCCTTCTCGATGCCGGCGATGGAGAGCTGGTCGGCATCGCGCACCACCGGCACGACGAGGCCCTTGTCCGTGCCGACGGCGACGCCGATGTGGTAGTAGTTCTTGTAGATGATGTCGGTGCCGTCGATCTCGGCATTGACGGCCGGCAGCTCCTTGAGCGCCTGCACGCAGGCCTTCACGAAGAAGCCCATGAAGCCGAGCTTCACGCCGTGCTTCTTCTCGAAGGTATCCTTGTACTGGCTGCGCAGCGCCATCACGCCCGACATGTCGACGTCGTTGAACGTCGTCAGCATGGCCGCGGTCTGCTGGGCATCCTTGAGGCGGCGGGCGATGGTCTGGCGCAGCTTGGTCATGCGCACGCGCTCCTCGCGCGCGGCATCGTCCGGTGCCGAGGGGGCGCGGATCTGCGCCGGGGCGGCCGGCGCCTGCGGGGCGGCGGCGCCGGCAGCGACGGCCGCCAGCATGTCGCCCTTGGTCACGCGCCCGTCCTTGCCGGTGCCGGCGACGGAAGCGGGGGAGACGCCGGTCTCCTCGGCAATGCGTCGCACGGCCGGGCCGTGGTCCGTGGCGGCGGCCGGGGCCGCGGGCTTCGGCGCATCGGCCTTGGGCGCCTCTTCCTTCTTCGCGGCCGGCTTCTCGGCCGGCTTGGCAGCGGCGCCCTCGCCCTCCGTGATGGAGCCGAGCAGCGCCCCCACCTCGACCGTGTCGCCCTCCTTCGCGGCCACCTCGGCGAGGACGCCGGCCGCGGGGGCATTGACCTCGAGCGTGACCTTGTCGGTCTCGAGCTCGACGAGCGGCTCATCGGCCTTCACGGCCTCGCCGGGCTTCTTGAACCAGCGGCCAATGGTGGCCTCGGTGACGGATTCGCCCAGGGTGGGCACGCGGATTTCGGTCGCCATGATCTTCGTTTCGCTTCTAGGCCACGCGGCCGGGTTGAGGGGGCAAGGGACGGCTCGGGAGCCGTCCCGGCATTACGGGGCGAAGGCCTCGTCGAGGAAAGCCTGCAGCTGGGCGAGGTGCTTCGACATCAGGCCAGTGGCGGTGGCGGCGGAGGCCGCACGGCCGACGTAGCGCGGCCGCTTCACCTTGCAGCCGGCGTGATCGAGCACCCACTCGAGATAGGGCTCGACGAAGGTCCACGCCCCCATGTTCTTCGGCTCTTCCTGGCACCAGATCACCTCGGCGCGCGGGAAGCGCTGCAGCTCCGTCGCCAGGGACTTGGCCGGGAAGGGATAGAGCTGCTCGGTGCGGAGCAGGTAGATGTCGTCGATGCCCCGCTTCTCGCGCTCCTCATAGAGGTCGTAGTAGACCTTGCCCGAGCAGATCACGACGCGGCGGATCTTGTCGTCCTTGACGAGCTTGATTGTCTCGCCCGGCAGCCGCTCCGCGTCGTCCCTGAGGATGCGGTGGAAGCTCGTGCCCTCGCCCAGCTCGGCCAGGCTCGACACGCAGCGCTTGTGACGCAGCAGGGACTTCGGCGTCATCAGGATGAGGGGCTTGCGGAAGTCGCGCTTCAGCTGCCGGCGCAGGATGTGGAAGTAGTTCGCCGGCGTCGTGCAGTTCGCGACCTGCATGTTGTCCTCGGCGCACAGCTGCAGGTAGCGCTCAAGGCGGGCGGAGGAGTGCTCCGGTCCCTGGCCCTCGTAGCCGTGCGGCAGCAGCATGACGAGGCCCGACATGCGCAGCCACTTGCGCTCGCCCGAGGAGATGAACTGGTCGATGACCACCTGCGCGCCGTTGGCGAAGTCGCCGAACTGCGCCTCCCACATCGTGAGCGCGTTGGGTTCGGCGAGCGTGTAGCCGTATTCGAAGCCGAGCACGGCCTCTTCCGAAAGCATCGAGTTGATGACCTCGTAGCGCGCCTGGCCCTCGCGGATGTTGTTGAGGGGCGTGTAGCGGTCCTCGGTCTCCTGATCGATGAGCACCGAGTGGCGCTGGCTGAAGGTGCCGCGCTCGCTGTCCTGGCCGGACAGGCGCACGGGGTGCCCCTCGAGCACCAGCGAGCCAAAAGCAAGCGCCTCGGCGGTCGCCCAGTCGAGGCCCTCGCCGGTCTCGATCATCTTGCGGCGGTTGTCGAGGAAGCGCCTGATCGTGCGGTGCACGTTGAAGCCTTCCGGCACCTCGCAGATGCGCTGGCCGATCATCTTCAGCGTGTCGATGGCGACGCCCGTGGCGCCACGGCGTGGATCGTCCGCGTCCTCGCGCACGGCCTTCAGGCCGGACCAGCGCCCGTCGAGCCAGTCAGCCTTGTTGGGCTTGTAGGACTGGGCCGCCTCGAACTCCTCGTCGAGCTTGGCGCGCCACTTCTCGCGGGCCTCGTGGACCTCAGCCTGCGTGACCACGCCCTCGTCGATGAGCTTCTTGGCGTAGATCTCCAGCGTCGTCGGATGCTGGCGGATCTTCTTGTACATCAACGGCTGGGTAAAGCCGGGCTCGTCGCCTTCGTTGTGGCCGAAGCGACGATAGCAGAACATGTCGATGACGACCGGCTTGTGGAACTTCTGCCGGAATTCCGTCGCGATCTTGGCGGCGAAGGTCACCGCCTCCGGATCGTCGCCGTTGACGTGGAAGACCGGCGCCTCGACCATCTTGGCCACGTCGGACGGATAGGGCGAGGAGCGCGAGTAGCGCGGATTGGTCGTGAAGCCGATCTGGTTGTTGATGATGAAGTGCACCGAGCCGCCGGTGCGGTGACCCTTGAGACCGGAGAGGCCGAAGCATTCGGCCACGACGCCCTGGCCGGCGAAGGCCGCGTCGCCATGGATGAGGAGCGGCATCACCTTGGAGCGCTCCACCGTGTCACCGAGCTGGTCCTGCTTGGCGCGCACCTTACCGAGCACCACGGGGTCGACGATCTCCAGGTGCGACGGGTTGGCGGTCAGCGACAGATGCACCCTGTTGCCGTCGAACTCGCGGTCCGACGAGGCGCCGAGGTGGTACTTCACGTCGCCCGAGCCCTCCACGTCGTCAGGCGCGAAGGAGCCGCCCTTGAACTCGTGGAAGATGGCGCGGTGCGGCTTGCCCATCACCTGAGCGAGCACATTGAGGCGGCCGCGGTGGGCCATGCCCAGCACGATCTCCTTCACGCCGAGCGCGCCGCCGCGCTTGATGATCTGCTCCAGCGCCGGGATGATCGCCTCGCCGCCGTCCAGGCCGAAGCGCTTGGTCCCGGTGTACTTGATGTCGAGGAACTTCTCGAAGCCCTCGGCCTCGATGAGCTTGTTGAGGATCGCCCGCTTGCCGCGCTCGGTGAAGGCGATCTCCTTGTCCGGCCCCTCGATGCGCTCCTGGATCCACGCCTTCTCCGTCGGATCGGAGATGTGCATGAACTCGACGCCGAGTGTCTGGCAGTAGGTGCGGCGCAGGATCGCGAGCATCTGGTTGATGGTCGCGAACTCGAGGCCGAGCACGTGGTCGATGAAGATCGGCCGGTCGTAGTCGGCTTCCGTGAAGCCGTAGGTCGAGGGATGCAGCTCCTCGTGATCCTTCGGCGGCGCGATGGCCAGCGGGTCGAGGTTGGCGTGCAGGTGGCCGCGCATGCGATAGGCGCGGATCATCATGAGGGCGCGGACGGAGTCACGCGTCGCCTGCAGCACCTGGGCGTCGGACAGCTCGACGCCCGACTTCTGCGCCTTCGCCTTGACCTTGTCGCCGAGGGCCTTCTCGACCGGTGCCCAGTTGCCGTCGAGCGCCGAGACGAGCTCGCCGTTGAGCGGCACAGGCCAGTTCGGCTTCTTCCAGGAGGCGCCCCGCGCGTTCTTGGTGATCAGCGCGGCATCGTCCTTGAGACCTGCGAAGAACGTCTGCCACTCGGCATCGACCGAGGCCGGGTTCTGCTGGTAGCGGGCGTAGAGCTCCTCGATGTAGGCAGCATTGCCGCCGTAGAGGAACGAGGTTTGGGCGAAGAGATCGTTGGCGTCCTGGCGTGCCATTGGTCCTGGTCCTGCCGGAACCCACGGGGATGAACCCCGATGGAGAACAGAGCCGGTTGCCCGGCTCCTTGATCCGCCGCCTCCGGTTAGGCGGCGGATGGTGGGAGGGCCGCCCGGAGGCGGCCCGTGAATGGCGAAGCAAAGCCGAACGTTACGACGGATACGTGAGCAAAAGGTTGCCTTCGCCCGCGCATCGCCGCTCCGTCAGCCCTTGAGAACCTCGACGAGGGTCTTGCCGAGCCGCGCCGGGGAAGGCGAGACGCGGATGCCCGCCGCCTCCATGGCCGCGATCTTGTCCTCGGCGCCGCCCTTGCCGCCGGAAATGATGGCGCCGGCGTGGCCCATGCGGCGGCCGGGCGGAGCGGTCCGGCCGGCGATGAAGCCGACCATCGGCTTCTTGCGGCCCTTGCGCGCCTCAGCCCGGATGAACTCGGCCGCCTCCTCCTCGGCCGATCCGCCGATCTCGCCGATCATGATGATCGAGTGCGTATTCGGATCGGAGAGGAACATGTCGAGCACCTCGATGAACTCGGTGCCCTTCACCGGGTCGCCGCCGATGCCGACGGCCGTCGTCTGGCCGAGGCCCTCCTGCGTCGTCTGGAACACGGCCTCGTAGGTCAGCGTGCCGGAGCGCGAGACGATGCCGACATTGCCGGGGCGAAAGATGTTGCCCGGCATGATGCCGATCTTCGACTCGCCGGCCGTCACCACGCCGGGGCAGTTCGGCCCGATGAGGCGAGACTTGGAGCCGGAGAGGGCACGCTTGACCTTCACCATGTCCATCACCGGGATGCCCTCGGTGATGCAGACGATGAGCGGAATCTCGGCCGCGATCGCCTCGCAGATGGCGTCGGCCGCGCCCGCCGGCGGAACATAGATCACAGTCGCGTCGGCGCCCGTCTTCTCGCGCGCCTCGGCGACGGTGTCGAACACCGGCAGGCCAAGGTGCGTCGTTCCACCCTTGCCGGGGGAGACGCCGCCGACCATCTTCGTGCCGTAGGCGATGGCCTGCTCGGAGTGGAAGGTGCCGTTCTTGCCGGTGAAGCCCTGGCAGATGACCTTCGTGTTCTTGTCGATGAGGATGGACATCGTTCAGGCTCCCTTCACGGCCTTGACGATCTTCTGAGCGGCGTCGTCGAGGTCGTCGGCAGAAATGACGTTGAGGCCGGACTCGTTCAGGATCTTCTTGCCGAGTTCGACATTGGTGCCCTCGAGGCGCACGACAAGCGGAACCTTGAGGCCGACCTCCTTCACCGCGGCAATCACGCCCTCGGCGATGACGTCGCACTTCATGATGCCGCCGAAGATGTTGACGAGGATGCCCTTCACGTTCGGGTCGGCGGTGATGATCTTGAAGGCCGCCGTGACCTTCTCCCTCGAGGCGCCGCCGCCGACGTCGAGGAAGTTGGCCGGCTCTGCGCCGTAGAGCTTGATGATGTCCATCGTCGCCATGGCGAGACCGGCGCCGTTGACCATGCAGCCGATGGTGCCGTCGAGGGCGATGTAGGCGAGATCGTGCTTGCTGGCCTCGATCTCCTTCTCGTCCTCCTCGGTCACGTCCCGCAGGGCAACGATGTCCGGGTGGCGGTAGAGGGCGTTGGAGTCGAAGGACACCTTGGCGTCGAGGCAGCGCAGCTGGCCATCCTTGGTGACGATCAGCGGGTTGATCTCGAGCATCGCCATGTCCTTGGCGACGAAGGCCGCATAGAGCTTGGTCACGAGGCTCTCGGCCTGCTTGGCGAGGTCGCCGGTAAGGCCCAGCGCCTTGGCCACGGTGCGGCCGTGGTGCGGCATCACGCCGGTCGCCGGATCAACCGCGAAGGTCAGGATCTTCTCGGGGCTCTTGTGGGCGACCTCCTCAATGTCCATGCCGCCTTCCGTCGAGACGACGAAGGCGACGCGGCTCGTGGCACGGTCGACGAGGGCGGAGAGATAGAACTCACGCTCGATGTCCGAGCCGTCCTCGATGTAGATGCGGTTGACCTGCTTGCCGGCCGGGCCGGTCTGAACGGTCACAAGCGTCTTGCCCAGCATCTGGCCGACGAAGGTCTTGACCTCTTCGACCGACCTGGCGAGGCGCACGCCGCCCTTGTCGCCCGCTTCCGGCTCCTTGAACTTGCCCTTGCCGCGCCCGCCGGCATGAATCTGGGCCTTGACGACCCACAGCGGCCCGCCGAGCTCTTTCGCCGCGGCTTCTGCCTCTTCAACGGAGAAGACGGCCTTGCCGGCCGAGACCGGGACGCCGAATTCCTTCAGAACGGCCTTGGCCTGGTACTCGTGAATGTTCATGAGTGTGTCCCTTCTTGGCGGGGCAATCGGCAGTGCCGCCGGCGGCAGGCAATCGTCGCACCTCTTACGCGGACTGCCTGCAGCCGACTGCCTCCTCGATCAGCCGGCGAAGGCCGGGTTGATGCCCTTGCAGGCCTCGACGAGGCCCTGCACGGACGCGACCGACTTCTGGAACATCGCCTTCTCGGCGTCGTTCAGCTCGATCTCGACGATGCGCTCCACGCCGCCGGCACCGATGACGATCGGCACGCCGACGAACATGTCCTTCACGCCATACTCGCCGTTGAGATAGGCGGCGCAGGGCAGGACGCGCTTCTTGTCCTTGAGGTAGCTCTCGGCCATGGCGATGGCGGAAGCCGCCGGGGCGTAGAAGGCCGAGCCGGTCTTGAGCAGGTTGACGATCTCGCCGCCGCCCTTGCGCGTGCGCTCGACGATGGCGTCCACCTTCTCCTGCGTGGTCCAGCCCATCTTGACGAGGTCGGGCAGCGGGATGCCAGCCACCGTGGAGTAGCGCACGAGCGGCACCATGTCGTCACCGTGGCCGCCGAGCACGAAGGCCGTGACGTCCTTGACCGAGACCTTGAACTCCTCGGCGAGGAAGTAGCGGAAGCGGGCCGAATCGAGCACGCCGGCCATGCCGACGATCTTGTTCTTCGGCAGGCCCGACGCCTTCTGCAGCGCCCACACCATGGCGTCGAGCGGGTTGGTGATGCAGATGACGAAGGCGTTAGGGGCGTACTGCTTGATGCCCTGGCCGACCGCTTCCATCACCTTGAGGTTGATGCCGAGCAGGTCGTCGCGGCTCATGCCCGGCTTGCGCGGCACGCCGGCGGTGACGATGATGACGTCCGCCCCCTCGATATCGGCGTAGGACTGGGTGCCCTTGTAGGCGGCGTCGAAGCCGTCCACCGGGGAGGACTCGGCCAGGTCGAGGCCTTTGCCCTGCGGAATGCCTTCGGCGATGTCGAAGAGCACGACGTCGCCCAGCTCCTTGAGGCCGACGAGATGGGCAAGGGTGCCGCCGATCTGGCCGGCGCCGATCAGCGCGATCTTCTTACGGGCCATGTGAGAAACCGTCCTTCAGTTCGAGGAGGGGACGCATCCCGGAAAACCGCGGTTTCTTTGACTCAAACGGGGTCCTGCTTCAAGTCATGCAAAACCCGCCGCGGGGCTGGCCTTTGCTGCCACAACCGGTAGCTTGCGCCGGGCGCGGCGGCGAAAAGACAGATGGTGCAAGGGGTTGGGAATTTCCAGTGGTGCCCCGGGCTGATGCGGCAGATGCGAAGTCTTTTTGTTACAGTTTTCAGATATTGTAACTTTTATCGCGCCGGCAGCGCCGGATAGGCTGTCCGCCGGCCAGCGCGCACTCATACATAGCCGGCTTTGAGAGCCCGCAGCGCGATGCGGATGATCGTCGCCAGTCGCTCCTCCAGCATGTCGCGGGGGCGCTCCGCGTCAAGCCGGACCGCGGTCGGATGCGTAAACCGGAAGAGGATGTCGGTGAGGAAGGTCAGCGCCTGCTCGCGGTCCCTGGGGTTGAAGGTGCCGGTCGCCAGCCCCTCGTCCACTACCCGGCCGACGAACATGCGCACCCGGCCCCGGTGCCGCCGCGCCACGCCGCGGTTCGCCTCGGCCGCGGCGACGAAGAGGTCGAAGATCGGCGGGTCGTTCTCGGCCAGGTCGCGGTAGTCACGCGCGAGCGCGAGGATGAGACGCTCCAGCTTGTCGTCCGCCGGGTCCGGTGCATTTGCCACGTCGGCGAGGAAGGTCTCGACCGGACGCAGGGCCGCCTGCACCACCGCATCCAGCAGGTCGCGCTTGGAGGGGAAGTATCGGTAGACATTGGCGTGCGTCATGCCCGCCTCCTGGGCGACGCCCACCACCGTGACCCGCGCCGCTCCCAGGCGGCGCACGTGCTCGGCAGCAATCTCGAGCAGCCGCGCGTCCGCCGTCTCGGGCGTCGCGCGGGCCGCTCGGCGGGGCGCGCTCATGTCTCCACCAGGCCCGTCGTGTTGCCGGAGGCGCGGGAATCGCCCTGGCCATGCGGCAGGGCGAGATAATCCTGCGACCGCATCTCGATGAGGCGCGACACCGTGCGGTCGAACTCGAAGACCTCGCGCCCCTGGTCGGCACGGTAGAGTTCGTGCGGCTCCGCCTCGGCCGAGGCGATGAGCTTCACGTGTTTCTCGTAGAGCGTGTCGATGAGCGTGATGAAGCGCTTGGCCGCGTTGCGCTGGGCATAATCCATCATCGGGATGCCCGACAGGATGATGCAGTGGTAGCGCTCGGCCAGCGCCAGATAGTCGGAGGCGCCGAGGGGGCGCTCGCACAGCTCGGCGAACGTGAAGCGGGCCACGCCGTCGCTCGCGCTCGGCACGGGCACCGTGCGCCCCTTCACGTGGATCGCGTCGGGCTTGCCCTCGCGCCGCCCGGTGAGGCGGAAGAAGGCCTCGTCCAGCGCCGCCTCGGCCGCCGCGTCCGCCGGCACGTGGTAGACCGGGCTGCCGGCCAGCTTCTCGAGGCGGAAGTCGGTGCGGGAATCCAGGCGCACCACCTCCATCCGGCTCGTCAGCAGGTCGATGAAGGGCAGGAACAGCGCCCGGTTGAGGCCATCCTCATAGAGGCGGCTCGGCTCCACGTTCGACGTGGCAACCACGGTGACGCCGCGCGCGAACAGGGCCGCAAACAGCCGGCCGAGGATCATCGCGTCGGCGATATCCGTCACCGTGAACTCGTCGAAGCACAGCAGCCAGGCTTCGTCCGCCAGCGCATCGGCCACGGGCGGGATGGGGTCGCCGTCCTTCTCCCGCCCGTCCTTGACCCGCTGGCGGTGGGCGAAGATGCGCTCGTGCACGTCGGCCATGAAGGCGTGGAAGTGCGCGCGGCGCTTGCGCTCGGGCGGCGCGACCTCAAAGAAGAGATCCATCAGCATGGTCTTGCCGCGGCCCACCGAGCCCCAGATGTAAAGACCCTTGAGGGGTTCCGCCTTCTCGCTGCGCTTGCCGAACAGCCAGCCGAGCGGGCTCGTCTTGCGGGCGAGGCGCCGCTCGCCGAGGCGCTGCGCCAGCTCGTCGAGCCGCGCCACGAGCCTTTCCTGGGCGGGGTCGCGCTCGATCACGCCTTCGCTTACGAGGGTGTCGTAGCGGGCGCGCACGCTGGTGGAGGCAAGGGAAAGGCGGGGCTCGATGATCACGGGGAGGGATTTAGCGCCTCACGCGGTCCTGTACAATCCGCCTCGCGGTCGCGGCACGGCAGGTCAGCCCGGCTCCCGCGGCATGAGATCGTAGGGGTGCGCCCAGCCGGGCAGGGCGGCGATGCGCCGGGTCCAGGCCTCGATGTTGGGGAAGGCGGACCGGCCGATGCCCGTCTCCTCGGGATAGTAGAGGTATCCGACTATGGAGATGTCGGCGATGGTCGGTGTATCGCCCACGATGAAGGAGCGCCTGGCGAGGTGCTTCTCCACGATGTCGAAGGCGGCGAGCGTGCGGTTGCGCAGGAACTCGGTCACCGGGCTCTCGGGCATCTTCCTGAGGCCGACCATGAACCGCAGTGTCGCCAGATAGCTCGTGAACTTGTGGTTGTCGAAGAGGATCCAGCGCAGGATGTCGTAGCGCTCGGCGGTGTCACGCCCGCCAAAGCGGCCGTGCCGCTCGGCCAGCATCACAAGAATGGCACCGCTCTGGGTGAAACGCTGCCCGTCGTGCTCGAGCACCGGCACCTCGCCCATCTCGTTGCAGGTGTCGCGGAACTCGGGGCTCCTGGTCTCGCCGTTGAAGAAATCGACGAAACGCGGCCGCCATTCGCAGCCGCAAAGGTTCAGCATCAGGGCCACCTTGTAGGCGTTCCCCGACTGGCCGAAGCAATGAAGGATGTAGCCGCCCATCGTGCGCTGCGCCCTCCTTTAGGTTCCGGCGCCAGTTGACCGCAAACAGGCGGGCCGCGCCAGAGCGGGGAGGCATCAGGGCGCTTGAATTTCATGTTGCATTGCACAATATGTGCCGGCGTCTAGGGAACGCGCGCCCTCGGGGGTCGGATCGACGATCGGCCACCGAGAGAACGACGATGGACACAAACTCCAGGCCTTCCGGCATCATCCGCAAGCTGTTCGCTGCGGATCTGCCCGATTTCCGCGCCCACTTGCGACGTCTCGACCCGGAAAGCCGCCAGAGCCGCTTCATCGGGGCAGTCGCCGACGAGTATCTCGACGCCTATGCCGACCGCTGCCTGGCCTCGCGGGGGCTCGTCTTCGGCTATGTCGAGGACGGCATCGTGCGCGGCGCGGCCGAGCTGCAGCCCTTTGAGATCGGGGGCGAGCGGCGGGCCGAGGCCGCCTTCAGCGTCGAGCGCGCGTGGCGCCGCCGCGGCATCGGCAGCGCGCTCTTCTCCCGCCTCCTCGTCAGCGCCCGCAACCGCGGCGTGAAGACGCTCATCGTCAACTGCATGGGCGACAACGAGGCGATGCGCGCGCTGGCACGGCGCTTTTCCGCCGAGATCATCTTCGAGCATGGGGAACTCATCGGCACGATCAAGGGTCTCGGGCCGACGCCCGTCTCCATTGCCGAGGAGATGATCGACGACGCCCGGAGCCTTGCCATGAGCGCGCTCGACTACCAGCGGCGCCTCATGGCGTCGCAGCCGGCTGCGAACTGAAAAAGGGCGCCGAGGCGCCCTTTCTTATCCTTTCTGCTGTCTCAGCGGGACAGGGTAAGCGGCGCGCCGGACTTGGCGAGCACGCCGTTGAAGGAGTTGCCGCTGCCCTTGAGGCGGGCCACGACGCTGCCACGCGAATACAGATAGACCTCGCCGTCGCGCAGATCCCAGGCGTTGACGCTCTGGAGGTCGCGGCTGTTGCAGCCCGACGAGGAGGCCTTGTAGAGGTCGAGCGCCGGGGCGCTGGACAGCGTGATGCGGCACGAGCTGCCGGCGGCCTCGCGGGCCGTCCAGCCGCCCGTCACGCTGCTGCGCGTGGGCGCGGGAGGAGCGCTTGTCGGCTGGCGGCCGAGGTCGGCGACGGGGCCCGGCGTGGTACCAGCCTCGGTGCCGGCGAGTGTGCCGTCCGGCCCGAGCGTGCCCGGCGCCACGACCGAACCGTCCGGTGCGGCGGCCGTGCCCGGCGCCGGTGGCAGGGGGCTCGCGATCACCTCGGCCGGGGCAGACGGCGGCAGCGGCTCGAAGTCCGAACCGGCCGAGACGGCGCGGGCGCTGCGATAACCACCCGGCGCGGGTCCGGCGTCGCTGAAGCGTTCCGAGGCGCAGGCGGCGACGATGAGGAGCGGAGCGAGAGCCGCAACCCGCCGGGCGAAGCGCTTCGCGCTCGCGCTGCGCCGGCCCCTTTCGGTCGTCGCGTCGTGCATCGTCGTCATGCTGTCCCGCTCCCGCTCTCTTCGGCGCCATCCGCCCGCGTGAGGCGGGGCAGGCGCCAAGCCACCGCTTTCGTCATGCCGTAAACGGTTTGATCGGGCAAGCCCAGGCGGGCAAATTGACTGATTACACCGCCGCAGCGCGCATCTCTGCGGCTGCAGCGTGGCACACGTGTCACACCTTCCGTGACACGCCCCGGACGGGCGGACGCCGTCAGAGCTGGCGCGTGACCATCATCTGCTTGATCTCGGCGATGGCCTTCGCCGGGTTCAGACCCTTCGGGCACACGTTGGCGCAGTTCATGATGGTGTGGCAGCGATAGAGGCGGAACGGATCCTCGAGGTTGTCGAGGCGCTCGCCCGTGGCCTCGTCGCGGCTGTCGATGAGCCAGCGGTAGGCCTGCAGCAGCACGGCCGGGCCGAGGTAACGGTCGCCGTTCCACCAGTAGCTCGGGCACGAGGTGGAGCAGCAGGCACACAGGATGCACTCGTAGAGACCGTCAAGCTTCTCGCGGTCCTCGCGGCTCTGGCGCCACTCCTTCTCCGGCTCTGGCGTCGTCGTCTTCAGCCACGGCTCGATGGAGGCGTGCTGCGCGTAGAACCGCGTCAGGTCGGGCACCAGATCCTTCACCACCGGCATGTGCGGAAGCGGATAGATGCGGACCTCGCCCTTCGACGTGCACTCGTCGATGGCCTTGGTGCAGGCCAGCGTGTTGGCGCCATCGATGTTCATGGCGCAGGAGCCGCAGATGCCTTCGCGGCAGGAGCGGCGGAAGGTCAGCGTCGAGTCGATCTTGTTCTTGATGTAGATGAGCGCATCCAGAACCATCGGCCCGCAGTCGTCGCGGTCCACATAATAGGTGTCGACCCGCGGGTTCTGCCCGTCGTCGGGGTTCCAGCGATAGATGCGGAAGGCGGTGACGTTGGTCGCCCCTTCCGGCTTCGGCCAGGCCTTGCCTTCCTTGATCTGCGAATTCTTGGGGAGGGAGAACTTGGCCATCTTGTCTGTGTCCTCGAACCTGCCGGCGTCCGTGGCCTGCGGCCACGGGCCGAGTGGGGTCTGTCGCGCAGCAGCCTCAGTAGACGCGTGCCTTCGGCTCGATGTACTCGATGTCGTTGGACATCGTGTAGTTGTGCACCGGGCGGTAGTCGATGGTGACGGTCTTGTTCGTGTCGTCGACCCAAGCCAGCGTGTGCTTCATCCAGTTGACGTCGTCGCGCTCGGGATAGTCCTCGCGCGCATGGGCGCCGCGGCTCTCCTTGCGGTTGGCCGCCCCCTCCATCGTCACGACGGCCTGGGTGATGAGGTTGTCGAACTCGAGTGTCTCGATGAGGTCCGAGTTCCACACGAGCGAGCGGTCGGTGACGCGCACGTCCTCGGCCCCTTCCCAGACCTCGCGGATGAGCCGCCGCCCTTCCTCCAGCACCTCGCCGGTGCGGAAGACGGCGCAGTTCGACTGCATCGTGCGCTGCATCCGCAGCCGCAGCTCCGCGGTAGGAGTGCTGCCGTTGGCGTAGCGGAAGCGGTCGAGCCGCGACAGCGCCAGGTCGGCCGAATCCTTCGGCAGGTCGGCATGCGGTTGGCCCGGCTTGATGAGTTCGGCCGCCCGCAGGCCGGCGGCGCGGCCGAAGACCACGAGGTCGATGAGCGAGTTGGAGCCGAGGCGGTTCGCACCGTGGACGGACACGCAGGCTGCCTCGCCGATCGCCATCAGGCCGGGCACGACATGGTCCGGATTGTCGCCGGCCTTCGTCACCACCTCGCCGTGGTAGTTCGTCGGGATGCCGCCCATGTTGTAGTGGACGGTGGGCAGCACCGGGATCGGCTCCTTGGTCACGTCGACGCCGGCGAAGATGCGGGCGCTCTCCGAGATGCCGGGCAGCCGCTCGTGCAGCACCTGCGGATCGAGGTGTTCGAGGTGCAGGTGGATGTGGTCCTTGTTCTTGCCCACGCCGCGGCCTTCGCGGATCTCGATGGTCATCGAGCGCGAGACCATGTCGCGCGGGGCGAGGTCCTTCACCGACGGGGCATAGCGTTCCATGAAGCGCTCGCCCTCGGAGTTGGTGAGATAGCCGCCCTCGCCGCGGGCACCCTCGGTGATGAGGCAGCCGGCGCCGTAGATGCCGGTGGGGTGGAACTGCACAAACTCCATGTCCTGTAGAGGCAGGCCGGCGCGCAGCACCATGGCGTTGCCGTCACCCGTGCAGGTGTGGGCGGAGGTCGCCGAGAAATAGGCGCGGCCGTAGCCGCCTGTCGCCAGGATGACGAGGTGCGAGCGGAAGCGGTGGATGGTGCCGTCGTCCATCTTCAGGGCAACGACGCCGCGGCAACGGCCCTCGCTGTCCATGATGAGGTCGATGGCGAAGTACTCGATAAAGAATTCGGTGTTGTTGCGCAGCGCCTGGCCGTAGAGCGTGTGCAGGATGGCGTGGCCCGTGCGGTCGGCGGCGGCGCAGGTGCGCTGGGCCGGCGGGCCCTTGCCGAAGTCGGTCGTCATGCCGCCGAAGGGGCGCTGGTAGATGCGTCCGTCCTCGGTGCGCGAGAAGGGCACGCCCCAGTGCTCGAGCTCGTAGACGGCGGCCGGCGCGTTGCGCACAAGATACTCGATGGAGTCCTGGTCGCCCAACCAGTCCGACCCCTTCACCGTGTCGTACATGTGCCAGCGCCAGTCGTCCGGCCCCATGTTGCCAAGCGAGGCGGCGACACCGCCCTGCGCGGCGACCGTGTGCGAGCGCGTGGGGAAGACCTTGGTGACGCAGGCCGTCTTGAGACCGGCCTGGGCACAGCCGACGGTGGCGCGCAGGCCGGCGCCGCCGGCACCGACGACCACGACATCGAAGGTATGGTCGGTGATGGGATAGGCCTTGCCGGTATAGGCCGGGCGCGGCACGTGCAGGATGCCGCCGCGGATGGCGCTGTCACCCTGCGCGGCGCGCGCGTGCGCCTCTGCCGGCCTGGACTTCGTGGTGCGGCGCGCGGGGGCGCCGGCCTCGGTGACGGGGGTGGTTCCGTTGCTGGGTGCCTTGGCCATGAACTTACATCCCGCCGAAGGTGATCTTGAGAACCGCGAAGACCGCGGCGGCTGCCACGAGCACGGCAAAGAAGGTGTTGGCGATGACGGCAGCCACCTTGGCGCCGCTGTGCACGTAGTCCTCGATGATGACCTGCATGCCGAGGCGCATGTGGTACGCCGCCGAGAGAATGAACAGGAGCAGCAGGATCGCCACGAGCGGGCTGCGCACCAGGGCCAGCGCCTCCTCGTAGCCGCTGCCGGTGGCGCAAACCACGATGGCGATGAAGGCGAGCGCCAGCGGCACGTTGGCGACCGCGGTCAGGCGCTGGTGCCAGAAGTGCGACGTGCCGGACCGGGCCGAGCCCAGCCCCCGGACGCGACTGAGCGGCGTGCGCAGCGTGTGCTTCGTCGAAGCCATGGAATGCCTCCTCACGAGACCGCGTAGCCGATCACCCACACGAGGAGCGTGAGCGCGGCCGAGGCGATGAGGGTCAAGCGGGCGAGGGTGTGGCGGGAAGCGGCATCGAAGCCGAGCCCCACGTCCCAGATGAAGTGGCGGATGCCGCCGAGCATATGGTGCAGCAGCGCCCACGTGTAGCCGAACAGGATGAGCCGGCCGAGGAAAGAGCCGAAGAACCACTGCGCCGTCTCGAAGGCCTCCGGCCCGCTGGCCAGCGCCAGCAGCCAGATGACCAGCAGCAGTGAACCGACGTAGAGCGCCGCGCCGGTGATGCGATGGGCCACCGACATCGCCATCGTCCACGTCCAGCGATAGATCTGGAGGTGCGGCGAAAGGGGGCGGATGTCTTCCGGTCTCGTCCCGGGCACGTTCGCCTCGGCCATGTGGGCCTCCCCGCTTGCAGTCTGGAGTTGCTCGAAGCTAGGGGCTTCGTAACGAATGTGGGCGTCAACCGCAATGCAGCAAGCCGGCAAAGGCGGTGACATTTTTTATGCTTTGTAACCGCAACCTTGCACCTGCCTATCGCGGCAGAAGGACCCAGTAGTCGAAGTCGAGCACGACGGCGGGATCGTAGTCCGAGCCGCTCCGGCCCGGAAAGCCCGACGCCGGCATGTTCTTGGTGGCGATGGTGCGCAGGCGCAGCGCACCCATGTCGCTGCGGCCCTCGAGCTCGGCCCTGTCGAGCACCTCGCTCCAGCAATAGACCGTGTCGCCGGCAAACAGCGGCGCCACGTGCCGCCCGCCGTTGATGGCGGCGATGTGGAAGGCGTTGCCCAAGCCGTTGAAGGACAGGGCCCGCGCCAGCGAGATCACGTGGCCGCCATAGATGAGCCGCCGCCCGAAGCGCGAGCCGGCCGCCGCGTGCTGGTCGAAATGGACGCGGGCCGTGTTCTGGAAGAGGCGGGTGGCGAGCTGGTGCTCGGCCTCCTCGACCGTCATGCCGTCCACGTGGTCGATGCGCTCGCCGACGCTGAAGTCTCCCCAGCGCCAGGGGCTGCCGGCGAGGCCGAAGTCGTAGGCCTCGACGTCGATGGGCGGGCAGCCGACGCCGAGCTGCGCAGGCGCGACGCTGTCGGCGAGCCGCGGCACGTGCTCCTGCGCGACCTTCGCCCGTTCGTCGCGCTTGCGCACCATCACCCAGCGCACGTATTCCAGCACCTCGGCGCCGTCGGAGCGCAGGCCGCGCGTGCGCACGTAGACCACGCCGGTCTTGCCGTTGGAGTTCTCCTTGAGGCCGATGACCTCAGAGACGGCAGACAGCGTCTCGCCTGGATAGACAGGCTTCAGGAAGCGCCCCTCGGCGTAGCCGAGGTTGGCGACCGCGTTGAGCGAGATATCCGGCACCGTCTTGCCGAAGACGATGTGGAAGACGAGCAGTTCGTCGAGGGGGCTGCGCTCGTAGCCGATCTGCGCCGCGAAGACGTCCGACGACTGGACGGCAAAGCGCGAGCCGTAGAGTGCCACATAGAGCGCGGCATCGGCCGCGGTCACCGTGCGCGGCGTCGGGTGGCGGATCGTCTCGCCGAGCCGGAAGTCCTCGAAGAACCGGCCGGCGCTGGTCTTCATTGGCGGTGCTGCGTTCATCCCTTCCTTCCTCGCTGGCGCAGGGAGACTAGCCCACATGCTGCACGGCGCCATCAGACCTTGGGTGGAGGCTCAGGCCGACGGCACGTCGACCACGATCCCGGTGCGGGCGACGGCCGCCGCGAGCGCATTGCGCAGGAGGCAGGCGATGGTCATCGGCCCGACACCGCCCGGCACGGGCGTGATGGCGCCGGCGCGCTCCACCGCCTCGTCATAGGCCACGTCGCCGACAAGCCGCATCTTGCCCTCGCCGCGCTCGGGCGCCGGCACGCGGTTGATGCCGACGTCGATCACGATGGCGCCGGGCTTCACCCAGTCGCCCCGCACCATCTGCGGCCGGCCGACGGCGGCCACGAGAATGTCGGCGCGGCGGCACACGGACGGCAGGTCGCGCGTCTTCGAATGGGCAATGGTGACGGTGCAGCTCTCGGCGAGGAGAAGCTGCGCCATCGGCTTGCCGACGATGTTGGAGCGCCCGATGACGACGGCCTCGAGCCCGGCGAGAGCGGGCTGCACGGACCTGATGAGCATCAGGCAGCCCAGCGGCGTGCAGGGCACCAGCCCCGGCAGGCCGGTCATCAGCCGCCCGGCGTTGGCGGGGTGGAAGCCGTCCACGTCCTTGGCCGGGTCGATGGCCTCGATCACCTTCTGCGCGTCGATGTGCGCCGGCAGCGGCAGCTGCACGAGGATGCCGTCCACCGCATCGTCGGCATTGAGCCGCGCGACGAGCGCCAGAAGCTCGGCCTCGCTCGTCTCCGCCGGCAGGCGGTGTTCGAAGGAGGCCATGCCGGCCTCCACCGTCTGCTGCGCCTTGTTGCGGACGTAGACGCTGCTTGCCGGATCGTCGCCCACGAGCACCACGGCGAGGCCGGGCGCGCGGCCGGAGCGGGCGAGGAAGTCTGCCGCGGCGTCCGCCACGCGCCGGCGCAGGCCCTCGGCGAAGGCCTTGCCGTCGATGATTCGGGTCGTGGGATGGGTGGTCATGTCCGGTTCTCGTGCTTGATGAGTGCCGCGAGCCGCGCCTCCAGCATAGCGGCGTCACCCGCGACGGTCAGGATCTTGATGCGGGCCGTGTGCCCGGAAACGAGCGAGACGGCGGAGGCAGAGACGCCGAGGCTCTTGGCGAGAAGGCGGGTGAGCGCCGTGTTGGCCGCCCCGTCCTCGGGCACGGCGCGCACGCGGGCCTTGATGACAGCCCGGCCGTCCGAGAGCTGCTCGGTGCCCTCGATCGCGTCGCGCCCGCCGCGCGGCGTAAGGCGCACGGTGAGCGTCAGCCCCGTGTCCGTGCGCGTGAAGGCGCCACTGCCCATGGGCCTGCCCCGCGCGGCCGGCTCAGATGACAGCCGGGTAGATGTAGAGGACGATCACCCGCTGGATGAAGAAGATGATGAGCAGCAGGATGATGGGCGAGACGTCGATGCCGCCGAGGTTGGGCAGGATGGAGCGGATGGGCCGCAGGGCGGGCTCCGTCACCTGGTAGAGGAAGTTCCAGATCGCCCGCACCACGTCGTTGCGCGTGTTGACCACGTTGAAGGCGACCAGCCAGCTGATGACGGCCGAGGCGATCACGAGCCAGGTGTAGAGGTCGAACACGACCATGAGAACATCGAGAATCGCGCGCATCGAAAATCCGGAGGATGGTGAGGACGGACGGGAGGCTTTCGTTTAGCGCCCTCCGTCGCTGTGAACAACCCATCGCACTCGCTGCGCGATGGCGCGAAACAGCAATTGACAGCCGCCCCCGCGCCGGCCTAAAACGCGCCGACCTTCAGGGGCTGTAGCTCAGTTGGGAGAGCGCTGCAATCGCACTGCAGAGGTCAGGGGTTCGAATCCCCTCAGCTCCACCATTCCGCGTCAGGCCGGAATGGACATTGAAGTGCCCATCTCATGACAATTGGCGTTGAGCGGTGCCGGGCGGGGATGCGCAAGGCGTGCCGCTTTACCCGCTTCTCCCTCAAATCGCCGGCAGGCCCAGCCACTTGGCCGTCGCTTCCAGGATCAGGTTGATCGACAGGGCCGCGAGCAGGATGCCCATCACGCGGCGCAGCACGTTGGCGCCGTGACGGCCGATGAGGCGCGAGACAGTGCCGCCGCACAGGAAGAGGCCGAGCAGGATGAGCATGTTGAGACCCAGCATGGCCACCGTCTCCATCTGCTCGATGAAGGTCAGGCGGTTGTTGTCCATGAGAATGACGATGGCCAGCATGGCGCCCGGCCCGGCGATGATCGGCACCGCGAGAGGGTAGATGGCGACGCTTGCCGCATCACTGGCGCCCGCCTCGCTGGCTGGCGCCGGCTCCTTGTCCCCCAAGGTCATCGACAGGGCGAATATGAGCAGGATGATGCCGCCGGCGATCTGGAAGGAGATGAGCGAGATGTTCATCGCCGCCAGCGCGTACTGACCAATGATGGCGAAGACCACGAGGATGGCGAAGGCCACGGGCACGCAGATGAGCGCCGCCTTGCGCCGCTCCGCCGGATCGAGCCTTCCCGTGACGGAGAGGAAGAGCGTGGTGTGGCTGATCGGATCGAGGACGGCGAAGAGCGTCAGGAACTGGGTGACGAGCAGGGTCTGGTCGATCAGCACGATCGGCTCCGGCAGCAATGTTGAGGGAAGGCGGGTTGCGAGGCTCAGGCCGCCGCGGCGTCGCCGGCGATCTCGTCGATCCGGGCGGCCATGATGAAGTCGTTCTCGTGAAGGCCCTTGATCTTGTGAGTCTGGAGCGTGACCGTGGCATAGCCCCAGCCGAAGGTGATGTCCGGATGGTGGCCCTGCTGCTCGGCGATCTCCGATACGCGCGCCACGAAGGCGAAGGCGTCCGCATAGTTCCTGAAGCGGAAGGTGCGGGTGATGCGGGTGGCGTCCTCGCCGACCTGCCACTGCGGAACCTGCTTCGCGTAAGGCGCAATGGCGTCCCGCGAGAGCGGGGGTATCCCGCCCTTGCATGGCGTGCAGGTTCTTGCGGCGAGATCGTCCGTCATGCTGGTCCCGCTGGCGGGTCAGGAAATCTCATACAAGGTGAACTCATCGTCAATGCCGCGCAAGGCGCCATTGCGCCTGCGGCGTCAGGCCGGAAGGGGTGGGCAGGTCCGACACCTCCGGCCGCTCGATGACGGCGCCTGCGGCGTCGATCATCTGCGTTCGGCGGGCCCCTGCATGTGCGAGGCGATGTTCACCGTCGGGCCGAAATCGTTCTGCCGCGCGTTCGCCGCCAGGCAGGGTCCCTCGTGCAGGCCGATCTTCTGCACCAGGTCCTCGCTGCCGCGGGCGGCGACGGCCTCGTCCTCGTCCAGGCCCTCGCCCGGGCGAAGGCGAGCACGCTGATTGGTTGGAGCGCGGTCCGCGCCGTGCGGGACAAGGCGCTCGACTGGTGCGGCCGCCGCCGGCTCGGCAGCCTGGCGCAGGAGGGAGAAGGGCGCTTCCGTCTCTGGCAACAGATGGTGCCCGGCATCGATTTCGTATAGCACAATCAGACCGCGCCCGCGGCCTTCAGGCCGGCGCGGGCAGACGGTCCCGATTCTCGGCCGGTTGCGGCCGGGGCGGTGTCTCGCCGCTCGCCAGCCAGTAGTCGAGGAAGGCTTCGAGCCACCGGGCCACCGCCGGGTCGTACATGAAGCGTCCGCGGTGGTGCAGGTGCGGAGGCTGCGCGCCCGGCAGGCTGAGGCGCTCGCTGGCGCGCGTCGTCCAGCGATAGATCATGGCGTGCGTCACCTCGGGGTGGAACTGCAGGCCGAAGGCGGCCGGTCCCACACGGAAGGCCTGGTTGGGGAAATGCGCACCCTCGGCCAGCAGCTCGCCACCCGGCGGACATTCGAGCCCTTCCCTGTGCCACTGGTAGACATGGGAGGGCCAGGGCGCTCCTGTCTCCTCGGCGAAACGTTGGCCCTTCTGGGTGGGCCAGAGCGGGTAATAGCCGATCTCGGCAAGGCCTGAAGGATGCGGGTCGACGCGCCCGCCGAGGTGCTTCGCCAGCATCTGCGCGCCGAGACAGAGGCCGAGCAGCGGCTTGCGCTCCCTGAGCGCGACGCCCATCCAGTCGATCTCGCGCTTCAGCCACTCGTCCGGGTCGTTGGCGCTCATCGGCCCACCAAAGACCACCGCGCCGGCGTGGAGCTCCAGCGTCTCCGGCAGGGGGTCGCCGAAGCGCGGGCGACGGATGTCGAGCAGGTGGCCGCGCTCCGTGATAAGACGGCCGACCCGGCCGGGCGTCGAATGTTCCTGGTGCAGGACGACGAGAACGGGCAGCCGGGCCGCCTCTGGCATCAGGCGCCTCCGACATCCGCCAGCGCGCTCTGCCTGAGGGCTTCGGCCTCGCGCTCGCTCAGCCCCAGCCGGCGCGCCGAACGCCACAGGAGATCGTCCTCGAGTTCGGCAACATGGCCGTCGATCTTCGCCAGCTCCCATGCGGCGACCATCAGCTCGCGGCGCCCGTCCGGCGGCAGGAGGCGCTTCAGGTCATCGAAAGCGTCGTCCACATCCTCGCGCGAGCGCTCGGCAGCAATCGCAGCCTCGATGATTCTCAGCGCCTCGCGCGGGGACAGGCGGAAGCGGCGTCCGACGAAGTTGGCGAGCGTGCTGCGCTCTTCCGCCGTGAGGCGCCCGTCACCGCCAGCGATGTGGACGAGCACGATGGCGAGCGACCTGAGAATGTCGGCATCCCGGCGCGCCTCGTCACGCTCGTGCGCGGCACGCTCCGACGTGGCCTGGTGCCGGGGCAGGCGCTCGAACAGGCGGGCGATGCTGGAGAGCAGGCGGATGGGGCGGATCATGGACATTGCAACGGTTCCAGGAGGCATTCTGTCGGATCGGGTCGCGGTGCTCAACCCCGCCGTCTTCACAATCCGCCCATCTTGCAGATGGTTTCCCATTCCTCGTCACTCACCGGCTGCACCGACAGGCGCGAGTTGTTGACCAGAACCATCCCGGCGAGGGCAGGCGTCTTCTTGATTTCCTCGAGCGTCACCGGCTTCGGCAGCGCCTTCACCGCCTTGACGTCGACCATGCCGAAGCGGCCCGTCGGATCGGTGTGGTCGGGGTAGTATTCCTTGATCACCTCGACGATGCCGACGATCGCCTTGCCCTCGTTGGAATGGTAGAAGAAGCCGGTCTCGCCGTTCTTCATGGCCATCATGTTGAGCTTGGCGGAGTGGTTGCGCACGCCGTTCCAGCACGTGCCCTTCTCGCCTTCCGCCACCTGCTGGTCCCACGACCATGTTGCCGGTTCGGACTTGAACAGCCAGTGCGCCATGCTTCCCCCCTTCGTCAGATGATCTCGTGCTCGGCGCGGATCGGCCGGTTGAGCAGTGCGCCGATCGCCTCATCGACGGACATCTCGCCGGCGACGACGGCGGCGACGGCTTCCGAGATCGGCATCTCGACCCCGTGCCGCCCAGCCATCGCCACGAGGGCGGCGGCCGTGAAGGCACCTTCGGCCAGCTTGCCGCCGGCGGCCTCGGCCAGCGGCACGCCACGCCCCAGCGCCTCTCCGAAGGCGAAGTTGCGCGATTTCGCCGAGCCGCAGGTGAGCACCAGGTCGCCGAGGCCGGACAGTCCCATCAGCGTCTCGGGCCGGGCGCCGAGCGCGCGCGCAAAGCGCGTCAGCTCGGCAAAGCCGCGCGCTACCATGGCCGCGCGGGCGCTCTCGCCAAGGCCGCAGCCCATGACGATGCCGCAGGCGATGGCGAGCACGTTCTTGGCCGCCCCGCCGATCTCGACGCCGCGCACGTCCGTGCCGTGATAGATGCGGAAGGTGGGGCTCGCCAGCGCCACGGCCAGGCTGCGGGCGACGGGCTCCTGCCCACAGGCAAGCACCACCGCCGTCGGCAAGCCGCGCACCACGTCCTCGGCAAAGCTCGGACCGGAGAGCACCAATGGCACCGCTGCCGGCAGCTCTTCGGCGACGATATCGCTCATGAAGCGGCCCGAGGTGCGCTCGATGCCCTTGGCGCAGATGACGACCGGCGTGCCCGGGGCGAGCCGCGGCGCAAGGCTGCGGGCCACCTCGCGCAGGGCCTGCGCCGGCACGACGAGGAGGAGGGCCCGCGCCACTGCCGCCGCCCCGAGATCGGCCGTGACGGTAATGCCCGCATGGAGCAACGCGCCGGGCAGGAAGCGCAGGTTCTCCCGCGTCGCCTCGATGGTGGCGGCATGCTCCGGGTCGCGCGCGACGAGGGTGACGGTGCGGCCCGCCTGGGCTGCCGCATTGGCGAGGGCCGTGCCCCAGGCGCCCGCCCCGATGATGACGAGCGGATCGGCGATCATGCGGCGGATGCCGCCTCGAGCGGCCAGCGTGCGCGGGCGGGAGCGGTGAGATCGTCGGTAAGGCCGAGGCGCAGGCGTTCGAGGCCCGCCCAGGCGATCATCGCGCCGTTGTCCGTGCACAGGGCCGGCGGCGGGGTGACGAGCGGCAGGCCCGCCTCGGAGGCGAGGCGCGTCAGGCCGCGGCGGATCGCCTGATTGGCAGCCACGCCGCCGGCGACGACAAGGGCCGTCGGATGCCCCGCTTTCTGGCGGAAGGCGCGCAGGCCCATGCGCACCCGGTCGGCCACCACGTCGACCACGGCCGCCTGGAAGGAGGCGCACAGGTCCGCCACATCCCGGGCGGAGAGGGGGGCGATGCGCTCGGCCTCGATGCGCACGGCGGTCTTGAGGCCGGAGAGCGAGAAGTCGGGATCGGGCCGGCCGACGAGCGGCCGGGGCAGGGCGAAGCGCGTCGGGTCGCCCTGCAGGGCCTGACGCTCCACCTCCGGCCCGCCGGGATAGGGCAGGCCGAGCGTCTTGGCCGTCTTGTCGAAGGCCTCGCCGATGGCGTCGTCGATGGTGGTGCCGAGGCGCACGTAGTCACCGACACCGCGCACGGCCAGCAACTGCGTGTGCCCGCCCGAGGCGAGCAGCAGCAGGTAGGGAAAGGCGACGCCGTCCGTCATGCGCGCCGTCAGCGCATGGGCCTCGAGATGGTTGACCGCGATGAAGGGCTTGCCGGAGACGAGCGACAGCGCCTTGCCGGTGGTGAGGCCGACGATGACACCGCCGATGAGGCCAGGCCCGGCCGCGGCGGCAACGGCATCGATGTCCTTGAGCGAAACATCGGCTGCCTTCAGCGCCCGCGCCACCAGCCGGTCGACGACCTCGACATGGGCACGCGCGGCGATCTCCGGCACGACGCCGCCATAAGCGGCATGCTCCGTGATCTGGCTGAGGATCTCGTTCGACAGGATGGCGCCCCGCCCGTCGCCGGCAAGGCCGACGACGGCCGCCGCCGTTTCGTCACAGGTGGTCTCGATGCCAAGAACGCGCATGATTCGCCGGGTCTGGAAGGGGCTGCGATCGGTCGCGGTTCGCAAATGCGCCGCATCCCCTATAGAGCATGCCGCAAAGCCGTGGGAACCGGTTTTTCGCCGCAGCGGAACGACAGGCCATGCGATAGTGAATGGCGGTTGCGGCTCTGCGGACGCCGGCGCACGAATTGCCCCCGGCCTCGGCCACGCAAACGGAGTTGGATGGAACAATGACTGCATCGACCGGCGCCCCCGTCATCGGCACGCGTGGCAGCCCCCTGGCTCTCGCCCAGGCGCGGCAGGTGCAGGGGCTTCTCGCCGCGGCGCTCGGCTGCCCGGCCGAGGAGATCGCCCTTTCGGTCATCAAGACCACGGGCGACATGATCCAGGACAGGGCACTGTCCGAGGTCGGCGGCAAGGGCCTGTTCACGAAGGAGCTCGACAATGCGCTCCTCGACGGGCGCATTGCCCTCGCGGTCCACTCCGCCAAGGACCTGCCGACCGTTCTGCCCGACGGGCTCGTCATCGCCGGCTATCTGCCGCGTGAGGATGTGCGCGACGTGCTCATCTGCCGCGGCGACGCCCGCAGCATTGCCGAGCTGCCGCATGGGGCCGTGGTCGGCAGTGCCTCGCTGCGCCGGCAGGCACAGGTGAGGCGCCTGCGGCCCGACATCTCGGTCACCCTGCTGCGCGGCAATGTCGGCACGCGACTCGCCAAGGTGGAGAGCGGCGAGATCGACGCGACGCTCCTCGCCCTCGCGGGGCTGCGCCGGCTCGGCCTCGCCGACAGGGCCACCGTCCTGCTAGACACGGACGATTTCCTGCCCGCCATCGGCCAGGGCGCCATCGCCATCGTCACGCGCGCCGGCGATGTCGCCCTGCGCGAGACGCTGCGGCGCTTTACGGATCCGGCGACGGCGGTAGCGCTGGAGGCCGAGCGGGCCTTCCTGCGCATCCTCGACGGCTCGTGCCGCACCCCCATTGCCGGGCTGGCGCAGGTGGACGGTGCCAGCCTCTCCTTCCGCGGGATGCTGCTGGCGCCCGACGGCAGCGACTGGGTGGCCGTCGAACGCTCCGGGCCGATCGCCGACGCATTCGCCCTGGGGGAGGACGCGGGGCGCGAGGTGCTGGCCCGCGCCCGCCCGGCACTTCTGGGACGATAGCATGGTAGGCGTCCTCGTCCTGCGGCCGGAAGAAGCGGCGCGCCGGACGGCGCAGCGCCTGCGCGAGCGCGGCCATGATCCGGTCGTGGCGCCGCTCCTGACCATCCGGGCGACGGGCGAGGCCCGACCCGACGGCCCTTTCGACGGGGTCGTTGTCACCAGTCCCAATGCCTTCGAGGCCCTGGGGCCGGCGGATCTGGCGGCCGTTGTCGCGCTGCCCCTGCTCGCCGTTGGCGAGCGCACGGGCGAGGCAGCACGGAGGGCCGGGTTCACCGCCGTCACGGCAGCAGCCGGCGATCGCATCGCGCTCGCCGCGCTCGCCCCGTCCGTCTTCGTCGCTGGAGCACGACTTCTCCTCGTTCTCGGCCGCGATCACAAGCCCGATACCCCGTCGCTCCTGGAGGAGGCGGGCTTTATGGTTGTGCCCTGGATCGCCTACGCCGCAGAGGCGGAAGGCGCGCTGCCCGAGGCGGCGGTGGCGGCGCTGGGCAGGGGCGCCGTCTCGGTCGCACTGCATTATTCCCGCCGCAGCGCGGGCCTCGCGCTCAGCCTTGCCGAGCGGGCGGGCTGCGGCGAGGTCTTCCGCGCCCTGCGTCATCTCTGCCTGTCCGAGGATGTTGCCGCTCCGCTGCGGGCCGCCGGCGCGCGTGTGGTTGAGGCAGCGGCGGTGCCGCACGAGGATGCCCTTCTCGCCCTGTTGCCGGCAGACGGCGACAGCTGACACGCAGCTGCTGGGCTCGCCATGGGTGGGCGGCTGATGTTAAGAGCTTGAGGGTTCATCGCGGCCTGTCCGGGCGCGCCGGGCGGGGCCGAACGAAGATGGAGAGAGGTCTGCATGAGCGACGAGAAGCCGACGGACCCGACGCCCCGGAAGGCCCGGACGAAAGGGCGCGTTGCCCAGACGAGCGCGCGTGAAGCGGCCGAGACCCTCCCTCCGGTTCCCGCCGATGTCGCCGCCGCGGCCGCTCCGCAGGCGGCTGCCGCTGCCGATGCAGCGGGCGGCCCCGGGCAGCCGGACACACAGTCATCCCCTGTCGACGAGGCTCCGATGCCGGACGAGCCTGCCCGGAACGAGGACGCGCCCGCCTCCGCGCAGGCCGACGAGACGCCGCGTGCCGAGGAGGCGCAGCCGGCTACACCCCGGCAGGGCTTCCAGACCTCGCTTATCGTGGCGGCTGCCGTGGGCGGCGTCGTCGGTGCTGCCGCGGCCATGCTGCTGCCCGTGCTCGTGGGGCCGGCGAACGACACGGCGGCGCGCCTCGCCGTCGTCGAACGCAGCCTCGCCAACGTCGCCAGCCGCGAGGATCTGGAGGCGCTCGAGGCGCGCATGACCTCCGCCACGCGCCAGGACGACGGCCTGACGGCGCGCATCAACGGCCTCGCCAGCGAGATCGAGGCGCTGCGTTCCGCCGCGGGCACGTCCCCGGCTGAGCTTCGGGCGATCCGCGATGAGCTGAGCCGGCGCGTCGACGCGCTCGACGGTGCGGTGCGCAGCCTTGATCCGGACGCCGTTGGCAATATCACTCGCCAGCTCGCTGTGCTCGCCGGGCGGCTCGATGCCGCCGAGAAACAGATTGCCGCCGGCGCCGCCGAGCCGGTGGGCAACGCTGCGGGCCGGCTCGTGGTGGCCCAGTTGCTGCTGGATGCCGTCCGTTCAGGCCGGCCTTTCGAGAAGGAGATGGCGGCACTCCGGCATCTCGGCACACCGGCGGAGCTTCTGGCCCCGCTCGCACAGCAGGCGCGTGCCGGCCTGCCGACGGCCGAGAGCCTGCGCCCGGGGCTGCGCCAGGCCCTCGCCGAGGCGGCTGAGGCGCAACGCCGCGCGCGGCCCGAGGCGAGCCTCTGGGAGCGCCTCAGCGAGAGCGCCGCGAGCCTCGTGCGCGTGGAGCGCGTCGGTGGCGGTGACCAGCCGGCCGATGCCGTCGATGCGGCGCTCGCCCGCGGCGACGCGGTTGCGGCGCTCGCGGCGTGGGAGCGGCTGCCCCCTGCGGAGCAGCAGGCGACGCGGGACTGGGTCGCGGCCCTGAGGGCGCGCGTGGAGGCGGAACAGGCGGCGCTCGCGGTTCGTGACGCGGCCATCGACGCCTTTGGCGGCAACGAGTGAGGGCGCCGGCATGATTCGTGTTCTCGTCTTCCTCGTCTTTCTCGCCTTCGTCGCCCTCGGTGCCGCCTGGCTCGCCGACCATCCGGGCGAGGTGGTGCTGACCTGGCAGGACTATCGCATCAGCACGCCGCTCAGCGTCGCCGTGGCGGCGCTCGTCGCCGTGGTGACCGCGCTCATCATCGCCTGGAGCGTGGTGCGCTTCATCTTCAAGCTGCCGGACCTCGTCACCATCGCCTCGCGCGCCCGGCGGCGGGCACGGGGCTTTGCCGCCGTCTCGCGCGGCATGGTGGCCGTCGGCTCGGGCGACCCCGTGGCCGCGCGCCGCCACGCGGGCGACGCCGAGCGCCTGCTCGGCCGCGAGCCGCTGACGCTGCTCCTCAAGGCCCAGGCCGCCCAGATCTCCGGTGACCGGGCCGCGGCCGAAGCGGCCTTCAACGACATGCTCGAGGAACCAGAGACGCGGGTGCTCGGCCTGCGCGGCCTCTTCGTCGAGGCACGACGCAAGGGCGATCTCGTTGCGGCGCGCGCTCACGCCACCAAGGCGGTGGAGCTCGCGCCGAGCGTCGGCTGGGCCAACGAGGCGGTGCTCGAGTTCCAGTCCGCAGAACGCAACTGGCGCGGGGCGCTCAAGACGCTCGAGCGGCGCGCCGCGCTGCGGCTCATCGACCGGGCGGAGGCGCGCCGGCAGCGTGCCGTTCTGCTGACGGCCGACGCCATGGATCGGGCAGAGACGGAGCCCGAGGCGGCGCTCGCTGCCGTGCGCGAGGCCGTCAAGCTGGCGCCCGACCTGGTGCCCGCCGCGGTGCTGGCAGGCCGGCTGCTCGCCCGCGCCGGCAAGTACCGCAAGGCGGCGAAGATTCTCGAAGCGGCCTGGGTGCGCCTGCCGCATCCTGATATTGCCGCGGCCTATGTGGAGATGCGCTCCGGCGACTCGGCGCGTGACCGGCTCGCCCGCGCCGAGACGCTGGCCCGGCTTGCGCCGGATGCCGCCGAATCGCGCCTCATGCTGGCGAAGGCCGCGCTTGATGCCCGCGAGTTCGCCCGCGCCCGCGAGGCGCTCGCGCCACTTATCGCCGAGCGCCCGACGCTGCGCACCTGCGTGCTGATGGCCGATATCGAGGAGGCGGAGCACGGCGAGACAGGGGCGGTGCGTGCCTGGTTGGCTCGCGCCTCGCGCGCGCCGCGGGATCCCGCCTGGCTCGCCGACGGCGTCATCTCCGACACCTGGTCGCCGGTCTCGCCGGTCACCGGCCGGCTCGACGCCTTCGTCTGGGGCACGCCGAGCGAGCAGATCGCCCACCAGCACCGCGAGACGCAGGACGGGCACCAGTCCGACGAGGTTCTGGGCGATGGGGACGAGCGTCCTGTGGCCGAAGCGCTGCCCGAGATCGCCCCGCCGGTGAAGGATGAGCCCGCCGCAAAGCCTGCTGCGGCCCGGGGCGAGATCATCGAGACGCGTGCCGAGCCTGCGCCGGCGGCCGCGGCAGAACCCGCCGAGGAGCCCCGGATCCCGGCCGCGCCGGCTCCGGCGCCCACACCCGCTCCCGCGGCACCCGCACCCACTTCCGCACCTGCAGCCGAAGCTGCAGCCGCGCCTGCGAGGGCGGAGCCCGCACCGGCTCCGTCCCGGCCGGCCGAGAAGGCGCCGTTGCCGCCTCCGGCCATTCCGGTGCCGCAGTATGTGATGGAGGCGGCGAAGGGGCGGGGCCAGCGCGGTGAGCCGGCAGGGGGGGACGAATCCGCCTCCCGCCATCCCCGGCCGGCGAGCCCCGTCATCTTCCCCATCAGCCGGCCGCCGGACGATCCCGGCCCGGTGAGCGCAGAGGACGAGGGCGCTCCCGTGCGCCGCATCGTGACCTGATCGCGCCGTTCTGCACAGGTGTCGCGCCGCGATCCGCGTCGAATCGCGGGGAAGCACTTGCCAAGCCAGGGCGATTGAGGCTAGAAGGCGCGCGCGTGCCGCGGTAGCTCAGCTGGTAGAGCAACGCATTCGTAATGCGTGGGTCGGGGGTTCGAATCCCTTCCGCGGCACCATTCTCTCTCCGGGCCGGCCGCCAGCGCGCCGGCTTTTTGCGTTTCCGGGCCCGGTGCGGAGCCTGCCGCGAGGCAGAAGGCCACAGGATGCCTCAATCCAATGTCGAAGAGACGAAAGTGTGACCCCGTCGCGCCTTGCCGCTGCCGGTTGCGCTTCGCATAATGCCGCCCGATCGATGATATCCGCCGTCGTCCGCCCGGATGGCGTGGCGGATGATGCGTTTGGACCGGCGCCAGCAGAAGGGCCCGGCCGAGGTTTCGGGAGGACGTCATGCAGGAGAAGATCTACGAGGTGCCGGCCGACTGGGCGAAGCGCGCCTACGTGGATGAGGCCCGTTACAAGGAGATGTACGAGGCCTCGATTCGGGATCCCGAAGCGTTCTGGGGTGAGCACGGCCGACGCATCGACTGGTTCACGCCCTACCAGAAGGTCAAGAACGTCTCCTACGCGCCAGGGGCGGTGTCTATCCGCTGGTTCGAGGACGGTGTCACCAACGTCGCCTACAACTGCATCGACCGGCATCTGGAGAAGCGCGGCGACCAGACGGCGATCATCTGGGAAGGGGACGATCCGTCCGAGTCCCGCTACATCACCTATCGCGAGCTGCACGACGAGGTCTGCCGCTTCGCCAACGTGCTGCGCAACCGCGGCGTCGGCAAGGGTGACCGCGTCACCATCTACATGCCGATGATCCCCGAGGCTGCCTTCGCCATGCTGGCCTGCGCGCGCCTCGGCGCCATCCACTCGGTCGTCTTCGGCGGCTTCTCGCCCGATTCGCTCGCCGGCCGCATCGAGGACTGCGCCTCCAGGGTCGTGATTACGGCGGACGAGGGTGTGCGCGGCGGCCGCAAGGTGCCGCTCAAGGCCAATGTCGACGCGGCCATCGCCAAGACCGGCGGTGTCGACCACGTCATCGTCGTGCGCCGCACGGGCGCGGACGTCGCCATGGAGCCGGGCCGCGACGTCTGGTACCACGAAGCGGCCGCGATGGTGACGACCGACTGCCCCTGCGAGCCGATGGGGGCGGAGGATCCGCTTTTCATCCTCTACACGTCCGGCTCCACCGGCAAGCCGAAGGGCGTGCTGCACACCACGGGCGGCTATCTCGTCTATGCGTCGATGACGCACCAGTACGTCTTCGACTATCACGACGGCGACATCTTCTGGTGCACGGCTGACGTGGGCTGGGTGACGGGCCACAGCTACATTGTCTACGGGCCGCTCGCCAATGGTGCCACGACGCTCATGTTCGAGGGCGTGCCGAACTACCCGGACAACTCGCGCTTCTGGCGGGTGGTCGACAAGCACAAGGTCAACATCTTCTACACGGCGCCCACCGCCATCCGCGCCCTGATGCAGGCTGGCGACGAGCCGGTGAAGAAGACCTCGCGCGCCTCGCTGCGCCTTCTCGGCTCGGTCGGCGAGCCGATCAACCCGGAGGCGTGGGAGTGGTATCACCGTGTGGTCGGTGACGGGCGCTGCCCCATCGTCGACACCTGGTGGCAGACGGAGACCGGTGGCATTCTCATCTCGCCGCTGCCCGGGGCCACGGCGCTGAAGCCCGGCTCGGCCACCCGTCCGTTCTTCGGCGTGAAGCCCGAGATCGTCGACGCCGAGGGCAAGGTGCTCGAGGGCGCGGCGGAGGGCAACCTTTGCATCGCCGACTCCTGGCCGGGCCAGATGCGCACGGTCTACGGCGACCACCAGCGCTTCATGGACACCTATTTCTCGACCTATCCCGGCAAGTACTTCACCGGTGACGGCTGCCGGCGCGACGCCGACGGCTACTACTGGATCACGGGCCGCGTCGACGACGTCATCAACGTCTCCGGACACCGCATGGGTACCGCCGAGGTCGAGTCGGCGCTCGTGGCCCATCCCAAGGTGTCGGAGGCGGCGGTCGTCGGCTATCCGCACGATATCAAGGGCCAGGGCATCTACGCCTATGTGACGCTGATGGCCGGCGTGGAGCCGACGGAGGAGCTGCGCAAGGAGCTCGTTCAGTGGGTGCGCAAGGAGATCGGCCCCATCGCCTCGCCCGATCTCATCCAGTTCGCGCCGAACCTGCCCAAGACCCGCTCGGGCAAGATCATGCGGCGCATCCTGCGCAAGATCGCCGAGGACGAGTTCTCCAACCTCGGCGACACCTCGACGCTGGCGGACCCGTCCGTTGTCGACGATCTCATCAACAATCGTCAGAACCGGCGTGTTCCGGCATAAGGCCGCTCTACCGGCGGCATTCGTCGCAGCCTCTCCCCGCTGCCGGGGAGAGGCTTTTTCGTGGTCAGTGCCGGAAGTGGCGGTGGCCGGTGAAGACCATGGCGAGGCCGGCCTCGTCGGCGGCCTTGATCACCTCGTCGTCGCGCATGGAACCTCCGGGCTGGATCACGGCGGTGGCGCCGGCCTCGGCTGCCGCAAGGAGGCCATCGGCGAAGGGGAAGAAGGCGTCGGAAGCGACGACTGACCCCTTGGCCAGGGACTCGGGCAGCCCGGCCATCTTCGCCGCCTCGGCCGCCTTCCAGGCCGCGATGCGCGAGGAATCGACGCGGCTCATCTGGCCGGCGCCGATACCGACCGTCGCGCCGTTGCGGGCGTAGACGATGGCGTTCGACTTGACGTGCTTGGCGACGCGGAAGGCGAACTTGAGGTCGGCCAGCTCCTCAGCCGTCGGTGCGCGCTGCGTCACCACCTTGAGGCTCATGTCGTCAACGACGGCATTGTCACGCGCCTGGGCGAGGAAGCCGCCGGCGACGGTGCGCAGGGCGAGCCCCGGCGCCCGCGGATCGGGCAGGCCGCCCGTGACGAGCAGGCGCAGGTTCTTCTTCGCCGCGACGATGGCGATGGCCTCCTCCGTCGCGTCCGGCGCGATGATCACCTCGGTGAAGATCTCGACGATCTTCCTTGCGGCCTCCGCATCGAGCGTGCGGTTGAGGGCGACGATGCCGCCGAATGCCGAGACCGGATCGCAGGCGAGCGCCTTCTCGTAGGCTTCCAGAAGCGTCGCTCCCTCCGCGACGCCGCAGGGGTTGGCGTGCTTGACGATGACGACGGCGGCGGTGCGCGCCGGGTCGAACTCCGCCACGCATTCGAAGGCGGCGTCCGTGTCGTTGATGTTGTTGTAGGAGAGCTGCTTGCCCTGGAGCTGGCGCGCCGTGGCGACGCCCGGGCGCACGTCCGGCGTCCGGTAAAAGGCGGCCCACTGGTGCGGGTTCTCGCCGTAGCGCATAGGCTCGGCCAGAGCGCCCCCGAGGGCGCGGAATGCGGGGGTCGTCTCGCCGAGCTGGCCGGCGAGCCAGTTGGAGATGGCGGCGTCGTAGGCGGCAGTGCGCGCATAGGCCTTCTGGGCGAGGCGCCGGCGCAGCGCCAGCGTGGTGCCGCCGTCGTGCGCCTCGAGGTCGGCGAGCACGGCAGCATAGTCGGCAGGCTCCACGACCACGGCGACATCGTCGTGGTTCTTGGCCGCGGCGCGGATCATCGCGGGGCCGCCGATGTCGATGTTCTCGATGCAGTCGTCAAAGGCGGCACCCTTCGCAACCGTGGCCTCGAAGGGGTAGAGGTTGACGACCAGCAGGTCGATGGGGCTGATGCCGTGGGCCAGCATGGCCGCCTGATGCTCGGGATTGTCGCGGATGGCGAGCAGGCCGCCGTGAACTGCCGGGTGCAGCGTTTTGACGCGGCCGTCCATCATCTCGGGAAAGCCCGTCACGTCGGAGACATCGGCCACGGTGAGGCCGGCGTCGACGAGCGCCTTGCGCGTGCCCCCGGTCGACACGAGGGCGATGCCCCGGGCCGCGAGCGCGGCAGCGAATTCGACGAGGCCCGTCTTGTCGGAGACGGACAGGAGGGCGCGGGTGACGCGCCTGACTTTGCTCGGCATTACGCGATGTCCTCAGGCAAACTGGCTCATGGCAGCCGGCCGCAGAGCACTGTGCCGGCGCCGTCGCCCCGGCGCTTAGCACGAAAGGGCCGCGGACAAAACGCGCGATGCGGGGAAGATGCGCCTCAGACGTTCTCGAGGGGCAGCGTCCCCTCGTCCGTCCGGGCAGCGGAGCGTCTCGAGCCCATGCTGTTGTGGCGGCCGATGCGCTGGAAGGACCAGCGAACCGCGTGCGTGTCCGCCGCATCGACGGAGAGGACGATCTGCTCGGTGCGGCGCGTGCCGTCGGGGGCGGCGAAGAACACGCTCTCCTCGATGGCGAGCGGCACCTGCTCGGCCTCGAAGGTCCAGGCCTCGCCGTCCGGCAGTAGCAGCATGACGGCCTGTCCGCTCTGCAGGCGGCTGGCGCGCACCGACGGGTGGAGATGGAAGCGGATGGCGACGTCCGTCATGCCCGGCGTCGGATCTATGAGGATGAAGATGTCCTCGCCCGTGAGCTGCTCACCGTTGGCGGAAAGGCGCCAGCGCCGCTCGTGCACGATGCCGAAGCGCCGCACGTAGCCGTCATGCGACGCCACGAGGATGATGTCACCGTTCTCGGTCTTGCGCGACACCTGCACGTCCTGCGGGCCGGACAGGATGGGCGCGCCGATCCACCGGCCGAGGCGGCTGCCGAGCGACAGATCGTCGCCTGCCCCGGCGAAGTGGCAGGAGGAGGCGTCGTGCACCGTCGCCGTCGAATGGGCGGCGGTGGAGCGCGTGGCCACCGGCACCTGCCCCGTGCCGCGCGGCGCGCCGCAATTGACGACGATGCGGCTGGCGCCGGCCGTCAGCTCGAAGGAGAGGCAGCCCGCATGGGCCTCGCCCGAGAAGGCCGCGGGCGGCGGGCGCCCCGTGTCGGCAATGACCACCGTGTGGCCGGCCTGAAGCCGTTCGTAGCCGCTGTGCGGCGCATGCTCCATGCCCTGGGCGCGGGCATCGTCGTAGACGAGCAGCGTCGCGATGAGATCCGGCGCGGTGCCGCCCATGCCGTTGAACAGCGCGATGGAGCCGTCGCCGTGCCGGAAGAGACGCAGCATCGGCATCATGCGGTCAATGGCGCGCAGGAGCGGGGCCGGCGGCTCGACGCTGCGGGCCGCATAGGTCTGGCGCAGCGGCAGCAGGTCAGTCAGCAGATCGATGAGGACGCGCGGATTGCGGCTGATGTGCCCCCCGTCGGGCAGAATCTGGCGCGACAGCTCCTCGGCCAGCGTGCGGCTGGCGCTGCGCTGCAGGCGCGAATAGCCGTCGAGGCACAGGCCCGCATAGGCGAGTGCGATGGCGGCCGTCAGCCGCTCCTGTCCCCGCGCACCGCCGGCGAGCGCCCGTTGCAGCTGGGCGACCGCACGGCCGAGTGCCTTCATCAGCCGGCGGTAGAAGGCGTGGTCTGCCCCTTCCAGCAGCAGCGGCGACTGGGTGAGGAAGGCGATGAGCCGGCGGGCGACGATGGCGGGCTCGGCTGCAAGTCCGCGCCGGTCGTGGCCGCCGGCGAGAAAATCGTCGACGAGGGCACGCGCGTTCGCCCGTGCCAGGGCCGAATCGGCCGCCCGCAGGTGGCGCAGCCAGCCGAAGCTGTAGAGCTGCTCGGCCCACGCCCGGCTTGGCGGCTCGGCGTCGAAGGGAGAGCGGCCCTGGGCCTGCACGACGCGGCCGGCGAAGGTGAAATAGCCGGCATAGATGTCGCCCGCCACCGTCGGGTCGGTGGTGCGCAGATCCTGCGGAGCAATGATGAGGCGGCCGGGCGTCTGCCGGCCGATGGGCTGCAGCAGGGCACGCAGGGAGCCGGCGGCGACGCTGCGGGCACGCCGAGCAAGCTCGCCGAGGGCAAGTCCCATGAGCCGCCACCGATCGGCGCTTTCGGCCACGATTGCTCCCGCCTTGTCCGCGTGCATCGTTTGCGCTTCCGTCAACACTTAGCCCACACAAATTACTGCAGGATGGTTAACGTTTCGGTTCCACGCCCGCGGGGGCCCTTAACCGTACCTGCGATGCCTTCGCTTTCACGAGGCGCGGACGAGACGGGCAGCGAAGAAGCCGTCCAGGCCGGACAGGCGCGGCTCGGCACCGGGTAGGGCATGCGGCAGGGTGCGCAGGTCGCCATCGGCCGTAACGAACTGGGAGAGCCCACCGATCTCGTCGGCGGTGACAGGCTGGCGCGAGAAATCGCCGTGGCGGGCGAGGAACGTCGCGATCTGCTGCTCACCCTCTTCCGGCTCCAGCGAGCAGGTGCAGTAGACGAGCCGCCCGCCGGGGCGCACGAGGCCTGCCGCCTTGTCGAGGAGCTGCGTCTGGAGCTGAGCGAGCGAGGCAATGTCCTGCGGACGCTTCGTCCAGGCGACATCGGGGCGGCGGCGCAGGGTGCCGGTGGCCGAGCACGGCGCGTCGAGCAGCACGGCATCGGCTGGGGGAAGGTCGAGCTCGAGCACGTCGGCGGCCAGTGTCTCAACGGCAAGCGACAGGCGACGCATGTTCTCGGCCAGCCGTTCCAGGCGTTCGGGCGAGCGGTCGACGGCGATCACCGAAGCGCCAGCGGCGGCAAGCTGCGCCGTCTTGCCGCCGGGCGCCGCGCACAGGTCGAGGATGCGCTCGCCTGCGCGGGGGCCGACGAGGCGCGCGGGCAGGGCCGCGGCTGCATCCTGCACCCACCATGCCCCTTCGGCGTAGCCCGGCAGGTCGGGCACCGGCACGCGCTGCGGCAGGCGCAGCGAACCGGTGGGCAGGATGTGCGCGCCGAGCCTCTCCGCCCAGCCGGCAAGGTCCTCCTTCACCGAAATGTCGACGGCCGCCTCCTGGCGGTTGGCGGTGGCTATGGCATCAGCGATCGCCTCGCCATAGGCCGCTGCCCAGCGCCGGTGCAGCCAGTCGGGCGTGTCGACGCGCGGCGCCTCGCCGGCCGCCAGGATGTCGGCCCGGGCAACCGCCAGGCGGCGCAGCACGGCGTTGACGAGCTTGGCGTAGGGGAAGGCCCGCCGGTCCGCCCGCGTCTGGCGCACGGCAAGATCGACTGCGGCATGGTCCGGCACATCGAGGAAGAGGAGCTGCGCCGCACCGGCGAGGAGGATCGCCTCGAGCCCCCCGGCGTTGCGCGGCAGGCCCCGTTCGAGGAAGCGCTTCAGCCCGAGCCGGATCGTGCCGAGGCGCCGCAGGGCGACAGTGGCAATGGCGCGGGCCAGTGCCCGGTCGCGCGGGCCGGCTTCCGGGTGGCGCGCCGCGAGCCGCTCCAGCGTCTCGTCGAGCGGCGCTTGCTGGTGCAGCACCGCATCGAGGGCCTCGACGGCGAGCATGCGTGCGGCGAGGCCCGCCGGCGGGGCGGGCCTCGTGCGCGCGCTACGGTGATGACGGGCGGGTTTCAGGGCTCAGCCCCAGGGTCCGCGGGGCCGCTGGCCGCCGCTCCAGGGGCCGCCCCACGGGCCACGCGGCGCCTCCCGCCCCATCGGGGCTGACGCGCGCGTGAAGCCGCCGGCAGGCCCGATGCCCATGCGGCGGGCCAGGTCGGTGAGGGCGGCGATGCGGTTCTCTGTCGCCGGGTGGGTCGAGAACAGGTTGTCCATGTTGCGGCCGCTGAGCGGGTTGACGATGAAGAGCGGCGCCGTTGCCGGGTGGCTCTCGGCGCTCTCGTTGGGAATGCGCTCGACGCCCCGGGCGATCTTGTCGAGCGCACTCGCCAGCCAGAGCGGGTTGCCGCAGATCTCGGCGCCGATTCGATCCGCTTCATACTCGCGCGAGCGGCTGATGGCCATCTGAATGATCATCGCGGCGATGGGCGCGAGCACGACGAGCAGGAGCGTGCCGATGACGCCGGCGCCGTTGTTGTTCTCCCGGTTGCCGCCGCCGAAGAACATGCCGAACTGGGCGAGGGTCGAGATGGCGCCGGCGATGGTCGCTGTGATGGTCATCGTCAGCGTGTCGTGATTCTTGATGTGCGCCAGCTCGTGCGCCATCACGCCCGCCAACTCCTCGTAGCTCAGCGTGCGCAGGATGCCCGTCGTCGCCGCCACGGCAGCGTTCTGCGGGTTACGGCCGGTGGCGAAGGCGTTGGGCTGGGGATTGTCGATGATGTAGACGCGCGGCATCGGCAGGCCGGCGCGCTGGCTCAGCTCCCGCACCATGCGCACGAGCTCCGGCGCCGTGCGCTCGTCGACCTCCTGCGCGCCGTGGGCGGCGAGCGCCAGGCGGTCGGAATTCCAGTAGGCGAAGAGGTTCATCGCTGCGGCAAGGCCGAGCGCGACCAGCATGCCGCTCGTGCCGCCGATGAGGAAACCGACGACGCCGAACAGCGCCGTGAGCGCCGCCAGCAGCAGGCCGGTTTTCAGATAGTTCATTCCATCCTCCGTCGGGCACGGGCGCTGCCGATTCGCCCGTGCCAATTGCCGATTTCCGCCTATATGTGGGGGGAGGGCAGCCGGCGCCGCAAGAGGACGCGGCAGGCGCTGCCGCGATTGCCTGGAGGATTTGCCATGGAGACGAGCAAGGCGGCCGCAGACCCGGCAGGCGACACCCCGCCAGGGGCCGCGCCCGGCAAGACGCTCAGTCCGGCGGCGCGCCGGGCGCTCGAGGAGGCGGCGGCGCGCCGGGCCGAAATCGACGCCCGCACGCGCGAACTGACGCGCCAGCGCGAGATCAATGGCTGCGACGGGCCGGAGCCCGTCCGCTACAGTGACTGGGAGCGCAAGGGCATCGCCAGCGACTTCTGACGGCTGGCGTACCGTGGCCCCCTGCTGCATCAAGTAGCGGTGACGAGCGGCCTATATAAAGGACAATATTCTCATACGGACCGCGGTAGGTTATAAGAAGGGGATGAGATGCCCATCGCTCCTTCCCCTTCTTGCCTTCGCGGCCGGTATCGGCGCTGCCTCATTCGCCGGGCACGGCCCGGCCGAAACCGTGGTCGCCGAGACGGCTCGGATGGTGCACCGGCCGGCCGGCGCCATGCCGGGCAGTTTCGCGGCGGGGGTTCTGCGCGTCGTCGACGGTGACACGCTCGAGGCGCGCGTCGCGGTCTGGCCGGGGCAGGAGATCGTGACCCTGGTACGCCTTGCCGGTGTCGACGCTCCCGAGCTGGACGGCCGATGCGCGGCGGAGAGGCGGGCGGCCGCGGCGGCGCGCGAGGCGCTGTCACGCCTTGTCGGCAACGGCGCCGTCGTCCTTTCCGAGGTCCGGCCCGACAAGTATTTCGGCCGCGTGGTCGCCCGGGTTGCCGGCGCCGACGGGCGGGATTTCGGACAGGTTCTCGGAGAAGCCGGTCATGTGCGGCCCTACGAGGGAGGCCGCCGCCTGTCCTGGTGCGAGGCCGGGCCCGTTGCCGCGGGAAAGGCCGCACCGGCGCGGAAGCATGATTCACTTTCCGCGCAAAGGCTATAACGTGCGCCCATACGAACGAAGAGGGACGGCATGGCGACGCACGAGGCTGAAGGAGTGGACAAGCGGCTCGAGGCCGCGCGGCGGCTGTTGCGGCACGTCGGCGATCGGCTGGGGGCCGACCTGTCGGTGAGGCTGTGGAACGGCGAGACGATTCCGCTCGGGCCGAAGGCCAACGGCGACCTCGTCTTCTCCATCGCGGCGCCGGAGGTCGTGACGCGCCTCCTGCGCTCGCCCCGGCTGACGACGCTCGTCGAGCTGCTGGCGGCGGGCGACATCGACCTGCACGGCGGCACGCTCCTCGATGTCGCGGCGCGCCGCGGCGAGGCCAACACCAAGGGCCTGCTGAAGCGGCTCGACAAGGGGCTGCTGGCGCGCAGCCTGCTGCCCTTCCTCTTCGGCCCGGCGCGGCAGCCGGCCCGGAGCTACGCCTACCAGGGGGCGCAGATCGACAAGGATTCGGCCGGGCGCGACAACAAGGCCCTCGTGCAGTTCCACTACGACCTGTCGAACGCCTTCTACGGGCTCTTCCTCGATCCCGAGATGCAATATTCCTGCGCCTATTTCCCGCGCTGGGACGCCAGCCTTGAGGAGGCGCAGAAGGCCAAGCTCGACATGATCTGCCGCAAGCTGAGGCTGAAGGAGGGCGAGCGCTTCCTCGACATCGGCTGCGGCTGGGGCGGACTCGTCTGCCACGCGGCGCAGCACTATGGCGTCACGGCCCACGGCGTCACGCTGAGCGAGGCGCAGCTCGCCTTCGCCAGGGAGAAGATCGCCCGCCTCGGGCTCCAGGACCGGGTGACGGTGGAGCTGAAGGACTACCGCGAGCTCACCGGCACCTTCGACAAGATCGCCTCCATCGGCATGTTCGAGCACGTCGGGCTCGACAACCACGGGGCCTATTTCACCAAGATGCGCGAGCTGCTGCGCCCGCGCGGCCTGCTCCTCAACCACGCCATCACGCGCCCGGCCAAGAAGTCCGCCCGCGCCTTCCGCAAGAAGCGGCCGGAATATGCGGCCATCGTCAACTACATCTTCCCGGGCTCGGAGCTGGACCATATCGGCGGCACGGTCACGAGCCTCGAGCGCTACGGCTTCGAGGTGCACGACGTTGAGGCCTGGCGCGAGCACTATGCCCGCACGACGCAGCTGTGGTGCGAGCGCCTCTATGCCAACCGCGAGGCGGCCGAGCGCGAGGTGGGGCCGGCCAAGACGCGGCTGTGGCTGCTCTATCTCGCCGGTGTCTCACTGGGCTTCGAGCGTGGCACCATCGGCATCTTCCAGACGCTCGCCTCGCGCCGCGCCAAGGGCCCCTCAGGCCTGCCACCGACGCGCGAGGACCTCTACCGCTAGGCCGTGCGGGCGCCCGTCCGGGGCGGGCCGCTCAGGGCACAACGACCACCGGCGTGCCCACGCGCACGCGCTCGAAAAGGTTGATGACGTCGGCGTTGTGCATGCGGATGCAGCCATAGGAGGCGAAGCGGCCGATGGAGTCGGGCCGGTTGGTGCCGTGAATGGCATATTCGTCGAGGGCCAGGGTCAGGGCCCGCTCGCCCATCGGGTTCTCCGGCACACCCCCGGGAATGACATCCGGCAGGTGGGGGTTGTCGCGCTTGACCTCGGCTGGCGGAGACCAGGCCGGCCGCACGTACTTGCCGTCGATGTGGGTGATGCCGTGCCACTGCTTGCCCGGCTTGCCGACGGCGACGGGATAGCGCAGTGCCACGCCCTCGCCGGCGACAAAGTAGAGCCGGCGCTCCTTGGTGCGTACCACCACCGTTCCCGGCGCATAGCCGGGGAAGGAAACGATCTCTCGGCTCTCGGCCGGCGCCGCCAGAAGGGCGAGCGCCAGCGAGGCCACGCCTGCGGCAAGGCCAGTCTTCATCGTCGCCACCCTGTTCGTCTGTTGCGAACGTTGGCGGCGATTGAACAGTCGGCCCGGTGAATGGCTCCTTGCAAGGGGCGGTGGCCGTCCGCCCTTTCGGTGGCGAGGGTGAACGGCCGGTTACGAAGCGGGTCGCGTGCGGACCCCGGCGAGGATCGCGGCACCCGTGCCGAAGAAGAGGACGAGCACGGCAAGCCCCGCCGTCTGGGTGCCGCTTGCCTGCGTGGCGATGGCCACCATGGTCGGCGCGAGGAAGGACGTGACCTTGCCGGACAGCGCGAAGAGGCCGAAGAACTCGCCGGCGCGGCCCTCAGGCGCCAGGCGCACGAGAAGGCTGCGCGAGGCCGCCTGCATCGGGCCTGCGACGAGGCCGATGAGCAGCCCGAGGCCGAGATAGACCTGCTCCGGCAGGCTGGCGTAGAGCCCGTCGCCGGGCTGCGGCGGCTCCACCGGCACGACGAAGAGGATGCGGTCGCTCGACAGGGACAGGATGCCGATGCAGCAGGCGATGAGGATGCCGAGGGCGCCGAGGATGACGGGCTTGGAGCCGACGGCGTCGTCGAGCCGCCCGCCGACGAAGGCGCCGATGGTGCCGGTGATGGTGAGCAGGATGCCGAAGACGCCGATCTCGATGGTGCCCCAGCCGAAAACGCCGGCTGCATAGATGCCGCCGAAGGCAAAGAGCGCCACGAGCCCGTCCTGGTAGACCATGTTGGCGAGAAGAAAGCGCATCACCGGGCCGTGCCGCCGCGCATGGGCGATCGTGCCGAGGAGGGTGCGCACGCCCCGCCCGGCCGCCTCGCGCAGCGAGGCGCCCGTCGCCGGCACGTCCGGCGTCAGCAGGAACATGGGCATGACGAAGACAAGGAACCACAGCCCCGTCAGGGGCCCCGCCGCCCGGTCGCCGGCGGAGGTGGCGGCGTCAAGGCCGAAAAGGGGGACAAAGCCCATGAGCGTGCGGCCCGTCTCCGGGCTCGCGGAGAGGAAGCCGAGCGTGATCACGAGCGAGATGAGGCCGCCGACATAGCCGGTGGCCCAGCCGGTTCCCGACAGGCGCCCGAGCCGCTCCGGCGGCACGAGGCGCGGCATCATGGAATTGTTGAAGACCGTGGCGAACTCCGCCCCGATGGTGCCGATGGCGAAGGCGACGAGGGCGAGCGGAACGGCGAAGGATGCGCCGGGCACGGCCCACCACAGGGCAGCGCTGGCGAGCGCCATGGCGGCGCCGAAGCAGGCGATCCAGGGCTTCTTCGGCCCGCTCGCATCGGCAATCGCCCCGAGCACGGGGGAGGCAACCGCGATGACGAGGCCGGCGAGCCCCGTCGCATAGCCCCACAGCGCCTGCCCCTCGGCCGGGCTGGCGGTGAGACGTGCCGCGAAGAAGGGCGCGAAGACGAAGGTCGTGATCAGCGTGAAGAAGGGCTGGCACGCCCAGTCGAAGAAGAGCCAGGCGACGACGGCTCGCCGGGGCGGATAGCTCCCGGCGATGCCCGCCTCGGGCGATGCTTCGGTCGTCACGGCTGTCATCAGCGCTCCAGGATGATGCGGTCGGGCGCCAGCCGGTCCTGCCAGCCGTGACGCACGAGCTCGGGGTCGAGGTGCTCCTCGCAAGGATAGCCGACGCACAGATAGCCGATGAAGCGCCAGCCGGCCGGCACGTCGAGCGCCGCCGTCAGGGCAGTGGGATCGAGGATGGAGATCCAGCCGACGCCGAGCCCCGCCGCCCGTGCCGCGAGCCAGAAGGTGTGGATGGCCGTGACGACCGAATAGCGCAGCGTCTCCGGCATGGTGCGCCGGCCGAGACCGTGGCCGGTGTCCGCCTCCTCGTCACAGAAGGCTGCGATGTGCACCGGCGCCTCGGAGAGGCCCTCCAGCTTCAGCCGGGCATAGAGCTGCGCCCGCTCGCCCGCGTAGGCGCGCAGCGCCTCGGTGTTGCAGCGCTCGAAATTGGCGCGCACGGCTGCCCGCCGGGTCGGGTCGTCGACAAGCACGAAGCGCCAGGGCTGCGCGTTGCCGACGGACGGAGCCTTTGCAGCGAGCGCGAGCAGGTCGAGGATCACCTGTCTGTCGACCGGATTGCGCAGGAAGCGACGCACATCTCGCCGCCAGGCGATAAGCTCTGCCAGGCGGGTGCGAAAGGCCGCGTTGAACACCGGCGGCACGGGGCCGCCGGTGCTGTGAGCCGTTTCAGCCACGGGCAAGATCACCGAGCAGGCTGGCTGCCACTGTCAGCTTCGACAGGGTCAGACCGGAGGCGACGATCGTCTCGACGGTGGTGCGGATGCGCGTGACCTCGCTGCCGCGACGCTCCGCCCAGGCCTCCACGGCCTGGGGACCGGCACCATCGGCGACGATCTCCGCCGTCAGGCGGCGGTGGGCATCGGACAGACCGTCGATGGCCCGGTCGAGCGCGAGGCGGTCGTAGTAGTCGGCCACCTTGATCTGCCGCCCCTGCGCGGCGAGGGCACCGAGCCGGAAAAGGCCCTCCACCGCGAAATGGGTGGCGGCCACGTCGCGCACCGGTCGGCCGGCGAGTGTGGCCACCCGCACAATATCCGGGCCTTCCGCCAGCACTGGCAGGGCGGCAAGACGCTCTGCCAGCTCTTCCGGCACCCCCTGGGACACGAGCGTGCGGGCGCGCTCTGCGAGACTCTCGCGCGCCGCGGGCGGCAGGATCGTGTCGAGATGGGCCGCGATCTCCGCAAGCCCGTCGCGGTAGCGCGCGACGACCGCCTCGAGATCCCCGCCGGCGAGGTTGACGTTGCGGATGAACCAGGCGAGCTGGTCGAGCAGGAGATCCTGCAGCTCGCCGTAGAGCCCCAGCTGCAGCGCGCCGCTGATCTTGCCGTCCAGCGCGTCGATGGCGGCGTTGAGCTCGGTGAGCCCGAAGGCATCACGCGTTGCTGCATAGGCCATGGCGATCGCCGGTGCGTCAGCGCCCGTCTGGTCGGCAAGCTTGGTGACGATGGTCGGCCCGCCGCGGTTGACGATGGCGTTGGCGAGCTGCGTGGCGATGATCTCGCGCCGCAGGCGGTGGCCTTCCACCGCGTCGGGGAAGCGCTCGCGCACCGGTGCCGGCATGTAGCGGGCAAGCTCCTGGGCGAGATAGGGCTCGTCCGGCACGGTGCTTTCGAGCAGCGCGTCGTGCAGGGCGAGCTTGGCATAGGCGAGGAGCACGGCAAGTTCCGGCCGCGTCAGGCCCTCGCCGCGCTGCTCGCGCTCGGCGAGCGTCGCATCGTCCGGCAGGTTCTCCACCGTTCTGTCGAGCCGGCCCTGCTGCTCGAGCACCTGCATCAGGCGGCGGGCGAAGCCGATCTCGTTCGCCCCGTGCCGTTCGGCCAGCGAGAGGGCGAGCGTCTGCAGATAGTTGTTGCGCAGCACGAGCGCTGCGACGTCGTCGGTCATCGCGGCCAGCAGGGCGTTGCGCTCCTCGCGCGTCAGGCGGCCGTCACGCTCCGGCTGGCTGAGGGCAATCTTGATGTTGACCTCGACGTCGGACGTGTTGACGCCGGCGGAGTTGTCGATGGCGTCGGTATTGATCCGCACGCCGCGCCGCGCCGCCTCGATACGCCCGCGCTGGGTGCAGCCGAGATTGGCGCCCTCGCCGACCACGCGGGCGCGGATCTCGGCGCCGGTGATGCGGATGGCATCGTTGGCACGGTCGCCCACGTCCTCGTTGTCCTCGTCCTGCGCCCGCACGTAGGTGCCGATGCCGCCGAACCAGAGCAGGTCGACGTTGGCCTTGAGAATGGCGTTCATCACCTCGCTCGGCGTTGCTGTCTCCTTGTCAAGGTCGAGGAGCGCGCGCATCTGCGGCGAGAGCGGGATGGCCTTGAGCGAGCGGGAGAAGACGCCGCCGCCCTGCGAGATCAGGCTCCTGTCATAGTCCTGCCAGCTCGAGCGTGGCAGCTCGAACAGTCGCTTGCGCTCGGCCCAGGAGGACTGCGGATCGGGATCAGGGTCGATGAAGATGTCGCGGTGGTCGAAGGCAGCGACGAGCTTGATGGCCTTCGACAGCAGCATGCCGTTGCCGAAGACGTCGCCCGACATGTCGCCGACGCCGACAACCCGCACCGGCTCGCGCTGGATGTCGATGTCCATCTCGCGGAAGTGGCGCTTGACCGCCTCCCAGGCACCGCGGGCGGTGATGCCCATGCCCTTGTGGTCGTAGCCGTTGCTGCCGCCGGAGGCGAAGGCGTCGCCCAGCCAGTGGCCGTGCGCTTCCGAGAGGCTGTTGGCGATGTCGGAGAAGGTGGCCGTGCCCTTGTCCGCGGCAACGACGAGATAGGGGTCGTCACCGTCGTGGCGCACCGTGTCTGCCGGGGGCACGACGGTCTCGCCGTCGAGGTTGTCGGTGAGGTCGAGCAGGGTGCCGACAAAGATCTTGTAGGCCTCGGTGCCTTCCGCCAGCCACGCCTGCCGGTCGGTCGGCGGCGGCAGGCGCTTGGGCACGAAGCCGCCCTTGGCGCCGACGGGCACGATGACGGCGTTCTTCACCTGCTGCGCCTTGACGAGACCCAGCACCTCGGTGCGGAAGTCCTGCGGCCGGTCCGACCAGCGCAGGCCGCCGCGCGCCACCTTGCCGAAGCGCAGATGCACACCTTCCACCCGCGGGCTGTAGACGAAGATCTCGTAGAGCGGGCGCGGCAGCGGCAGGCCGTCGACGCGCGCGCATTCGAACTTGAAGGCGATGGTGTCGCGCGGCTGCCCGTCCGGCCCGAGCTGGAAGAAGTTGGTACGCACGGCCGCTTCCATCAGGTTAACGAAGCGGCGCAGGATGCGGTCGTCGTCAAGGCTCGAGACGGCGGCCAGCATCTCCTCGATGGCGGCCCGCTCGGCGGCGCAGCGCTCGGTGCGCGTCGCATCGTCGTCGCGCGGGTCGAAGCGGGCGTAGAACAGGCGGATGAGGGCGAGCGCGATCTGCGGCTGGCGGGTGAGCGCCGCGGCGATGTAGTCCTGGTTGTAGGGCACGCCGATCTGCTGCATGTAGCGGCCGAAGGCGCGCAGCATCGCCACGTCCCGCCAGTTGGCACCGGCTTCCAGCACGAGGGCATTGAAGCCGTCCGATTCGGCCGCATCGCGGAAGACGGCCATGAGCGCCGCCTCCAGCGGACGGCGCAGGGCCTCGATGTCGATGGGCCCGCCGGCGCTGCGCTCCAGCGCCATATCGTGCAGCCACACCTGCGCACTCTTGGGCTCACCTTCCGGCTGCACCCGATAGGTGCGCTCGTTGACGACGCGGAAACCGAAGCGCTCCAGCATCGGCACGCGCTCGGACAGCGGCATGGCGGCGCCGCGGGCGAAGACCTTGAGGTTGGCCCGCTCCTCGCCGTCGCCCTCGCGCCGGTAGAGGTCCACGGCACGCGGCCGCCGGTCGGACAGGCGTTCGAGGATGGCGATGTCCTTGAGCACAGCCTCGCCGGAGAAGGCCTCGCGGTAGGCCGCGCTGAAGGCATCCGCATAGCGCTGGGCCGCGACGCGCGCCTTGTAGCCGCCGACGCTGTCCTCCAGTGCGCTGCGCAGGGCATCGGCCCAGGTGCGCACGATGTTCGAGATGCCGGCCTCCAGGGTCTCCCGGCTCACCTCCGGCGTCTTCCCCTCGTCGCGGCCGATGATGTAGTGCGTGCGCGCCAGCGGGCCTTCGGGATAACTCGGATAGGCCGCCGACACGCGGCCCTGGTAGATCTCGGCGAGGAACTGGCCCACGCGCCGGCGCACGGAGGTATCGTAGCGGTCCTTGGGAATGAAGACGAGGACGGAGACGAAGCGGTCGAACTCGTCGAGCCGGGCGAGTGCGCGCACGCGCGGCCGCTCGGTCAGGTGCAGGATGTCGAGCGAGAAGCGGTAGAGCGTCTCGATATCGACCTGAAAGAGCTCGTCGCGCGGATAGTCCTCGAGCACATGCAGGAGCGCGCGGCCGGAATAGCTCGCCGGGTCGAAGCCCGCGCGCTGGATGACCTGCGCCACCTTGTGCCGCAGATACGGGATGGCGCGCGTGGAGCCGGTGTAGGCATTGGCGGTAAAGAGCCCGACGATGCGCAGCTCGCCGGCGAGTTCGCCCTCCTCCGAGAACAGCTTGACGCCGATGTAGTCAAGGTGCGCCCGGCGATGCACCCGGCTCTTGACGTTGGCCTTGGTGATGATGAGCGCCACGGGTCGGGCGAGGAAGGCCGTGATCTCGGGGCTCATGACGACGAGCTCGCGCCCGCGGCGCAGCACGCGCACGTCCGGATCGCGCAGGATGCCAAGGCCGGTGCCCTCGATCGGGGCAGAGCCCGGGGCGTCGCCGCCGGCGAAGCGGTACTCGCGCACGCCGAGGATGGTGAAATTGTCCGCTGCAATCCACTCAAGGAAGCGGATCGCCTCCGCAACTTCCTCGGCCGGCAGGGGCGGCGGGTTGATCTTGTAGGCCTCGGCGGCGCCGGCGAGACGGCCGCGCATGGCGCTCCAGTCGCGCACCGCGCGCTCGACGTCCGTATAGACCGCCTCGAGCCCCTGGGTAAGCCGGAGGCGCGCGGCCTCGTCGTCGATGCGCGGCAGGTGGATGTGGATGAGGCTCTCGCGCCGCGCGCCGCGCGGGGCTCCTGCCGCGGCCTCGCCGGCGAAGCGCAGGAAGGTGCCGTCTTCCGCCCGCTCGACGGCGAGGATCGGATGGGTGACGAGAGAGGGCTCGTATCCCTGATCGACGATCTCGGCGAGCGTCGAATCGAGAAGGAACGGCATGTTGTCGTTGATGACCTCGACCACGGTGATGTCGCGGCGGCGACCGTCGCGCTCGATCTCGTGGTCGATAAGGCGCACGTCGTGGCGGCCCGCCGGGCGCGGCTCCGTCAGGTGGCGGTAGGACGCGACCGCAAGGGCAGCGAGGCTTGCGACGGGGTAGCCGGCGAGATCCTCGAGGGCAGCGCGCCCGATGAGGAGATCGACGAAGCCGGGAGGCAGGACCTCCCCCATCGAATCAAGCGCGTCGTCGATGGCTTTGACCAGTTCGGCCCGTTGGTCGGCCGCAGCGAGCTCCATCATCGTCCTCCCGACAGAGTCGAAGCTGATCTTCCTTAGATCATGTCGGGGACAAATGCAGCCTCACGAGCCATCCGCCTGGCGCCGGAAGTCGCTGCACAGGCAATTGCCGCAAGAAGGATGCGGGGAAGGGCCGGCGCGTCGAATTGCCTCAGCTGCGGCGTCACCCCGGAAGCGTAAAGAAATAGGGCCGGTGCGGGGACACCGGCCCTAGTTACTCTTACACGGAACCGAGTGGTCCGGCGTCTCGTCCGCCCCGGGGGGCTGGGGGGCTGACTAGATCCAGGACAGCGAGCGCCGGACCATCGAGGCAACGTCGCATTTATCGCCCGGCAGTGGGGCGTCTCATTGACCGCTATGCGGCCAAATTGTGGTTTTTCTTTCAGATTTGTCTCGATCGCCCGTTCCGGCCCGGCCAGCCGTGGCGATGAGGCTTGCGCCCGCAGAGCTGCGGTCGCATCATGACGCATGCGGAGGCCGCCAGCGCGCTGCGCCTTCGCCAAGCCGGACGGAGGCCATGAGCGAAACGGAGACGAGCGAGCCCTCTTCCGATCGCTTTCGCCTCGGGGGCGGAGCGGCCATCGTGCCCTTCCCCTCCCGGCGAAAGGGCGAGGAGCCGTCCGAGGCCCACGGCCACCAGAGCAGCCCGCCCGTGCCGCGCGGGGCCAATGTCGTCTCCTTCGACGCCCGCGAGCTCAGGGAAATTCTCAATGTCTATGGGCGCATGGTGGCGCTCGGTGAGTGGCGCGACTACGCGCTCGACTTCATGAAGGACAGGGCCGTCTTCTCCGTCTTCCGCCGCACGAGCGAGGTGCCGCTCTACCGGATCGAGAAGGATCCGCGCCTGGCACGCCGCCAGGGCGCCTACAGCGTCGTCTCTGCGTCGGGCCGCATCCTGAAGCGCGGCCACGATCTCGCGCGCGTGTTGCAGGTTCTCGACAAGCCCGTGCGACTGGTGGCGCGCTGAGAGAGCGCCTCTTCGGCGCGCGCAAAAGTAAAGCCCCGGTGGAGAGCCGGGGCTTCGTTCCTCAAGGCTGCCGGGCTTACTCGCGCGACTGGCCGAAGAGCTGCAGCAACATGACGAACATGTTGATGAAGTCGAGATAGAGCATCAGCGCGCCGAGGATCGACTTGCGCGCGGCGACGTCGCCAGCGTCGAGCTCGTAGTACATCTCCTTGATGCGCTGCGTGTCCCAGGCGGTCAGACCGGCGAAGATAAGCACGCCCACCACCGACACGGCGAACTGCAGGGCGCTGGACTGCAGGAAGAGGTTGACCAGCATGGCGATGATGAGACCGAAGAGGCCCATCACCAGGAAGGAACCCATCGCCGTCAGGTCCTTCCTCGTCGTGTAGCCGTAGAGGCTCAACGCGCCGAAGGCCGCCGCCGTGATGAAGAACACGCGCACGATCGATGCGCCCGTGTAGACGAGGAAGATCGACGACAGCGACAGGCCGACGAGCGCCGCGTAGACGAGGAAGAGAGCCCGCGCCGCGCCCGGCTGCATGCTGGCGATGCGGAAACTCAGGAAGAACACGGCCGCCAGCGGCGCCAGCATCACCACCCACTTCAGCGGGCTGGCGAAGAGCGCGTAGCCGAACGGCGTCAGCATCATGCCGCCGCGCAGCTGCGCCTCGGCTGCCGACGGGTCGTTCGTCACGGCGAGCATGAAGGTGCCCAGGGCGGCGAGGCCGGTGATGGCGAGGCCCAGCACCATGTGGTTGTAAACGCCCAGCATGAAAGCCCGCAGACCCTGGTCGAGCTCTGCGGTCCCGGCCCGGGCGACACCTGTGCCGTAGGCATAGGTGTTGCGGTTCAGATCGGACATTTTTCCCTCTCGAAAGCTGATCACGCGACGGCACGGCACGGGGCCGCACTCCGGTCAAAATATGGGCTGAACTGCCTCGTCTTACAAGGCTGTTTCGGTTGCCGGATGCGGAAAAGCTGACCTGCGGGTACCGTGTCTACGGCGGGACGACATTCCTCTTGCCGCGCCTTACAGATTGCGCAGGTAGGGCGCCGGTTTCTGGCCGAGGATGCGCCAGGTGCCGGCAAGCCCCAGGCCGACGGTGACGACGACGGCGAGCAGTGCCGCGACAAGCGCACCGCCCGGCTCGAAGGAGAAGGGCAGGCGCATCACGCGGGTCACGATCAAATAGGCACTGATGGTGCCCGTAATGAAGCCGAAGATGACGGTGGCGAGGCCGAGCGCGCCGTATTCCTGGCTGAAGGCACTGATCAGCCGCGCACGCGTGGCCCCGAGCGTCTTGAGCACCACGGCATCGTGCAGCCGGGCCTGATGGCCGGCGGCCAGCGCTCCGCCGAGGACGAGCAGGCTCGCGGCGAGCGCGATGGAGCTCGCGGCCCGAACAGCGACGGCGAGCTGGCTCACGACATCGTTGACGGCATCGAGCGCGTCGCGCACGCGCACGCTCGTCACCATGGGAAATTCCCTGGCAAGCGCCCGCATCACCGCACCTTCATCGATGCGCGCGTCCTGACCTTTCGCGGTGAGCGTGGCGAGATGGGTGTGCGGCGCACCGGCAAAGGTGTTGGGCGAGAACACCATGACGAAATTGATGCCGAGCGTGCGCCACTCCACGGTGCGCAGGTTGGCGATGCGTGCCTCGATGTTGCGGCCGAGCACGTTGACGACGAGCCGGTCGCCGACGGTGAGGCCGAGATGCTCGGCAAGCTCCCGGTCGAAGGAGACAAGCGGCTCGCCCGCATAGTCGGCCGGCCACCATTCGCCAGCCACCACTGTCGCGCCCTCGGGCGGCGTCGCGGCATAGGTGATGCCGCGGTCTCCCTCCAGCACCCAGGCGGCTTCCTCCGGTGCCCTGTAGTCGCTCGCCCGGATGCCCTTCAGCGACACGACGCGGCCACGCATCATCGGCACCCGGTCCACCGTCCCCTGCGGCGCCTCGCGGGCGAGGAAGGCCTCGAAGCGTTCGACCTCGCCGTTCTGGATGTCGAGGAAGAAGAAGCTCGGCGCCCGGGCGGGCAGGGCGCGCGTCAGCTGTCCGCGGATGTTGGCGTCGATCATCGCGAGCGTGACGAGCAGCGTCACGCCGAGGCCAAGCGAGAGCACGAGCGAGGGCGTCAGCGCCCCCGGCCGGTGGATGTTGGCGAGCGCGAGGCGCGGGGCCGCGCGCCGCGGGCGCGGCAGACGGCGGGCGAGCGCCATGAGGCCGAGCGCGACGAGCCGCAGCAGCAGGAAGGCGCCCGCCGCGGCGGCGATGAAGATGAGCGCGACGCGCCGGTCGTAGGCGAAGACGAGGGCGAGGGTGACGAGCGTGACGACGGCCGCAAGGCTTGTGAGCCGGTAGCGCAGGCGCGGCTTTCTCGCTGCAGGATCGACCTCGTCGCGGAAAAGCGCGGACACCGGCACGTCGTGCGCCCGGCCGAGCGGCCCGAGGGCGAAGGCGACCGCCGTGAGGAGACCGTAGAGCGCGGCGACGGCGAGCTCGAGCGGTGCAAGGGCAGGTGTCAGCGGCAGGGGCAGCAGGCTCCGCGCTGCCTGGGCCACAGCGAAGGGCATCGCGGCACCGACCGCGAGCCCGATGACGATGCCGACAGCGGCGAGGATCATCACCTGCGTCAGGTAGACTGCCACCACCTGCCCGCCGGGCGCGCCGAGGCTCTTCAGCGTGGCTATGGAATGCAGCTTGCGCTCGACAAAGGCGTTGACCGCATTGGCAACGCCGACACCGCCGACGAGCAGGGCGGTGAGGCCGACGAGGGTGAGGAACTGGGTGAAGCGCTCGATGTTGCGGGCAAACTGCGGCGAAGCGTTGTTGCGCGAGCGGATCTGCCAGCCGGCATCGGGCAGGCGCTGCCGCGCCTCGTCCTCGATGCGCGCGAGGGCACGCTCGTCCGCGCTGCTGTCCGGCAGCACGACGCGGTAGGTCCAGCGCACCAGACTGCCCGGCTGCAGCAGGCCGGTGGCTGCCAGTCCCTCCTGCGACATCAGCAGCCGCGGGCCGAAGCCGACGCCGGCTGCGATCTTGTCCGGCTCCGAGACGAGGCGGGCCCGCAGCGCGACGCGGGCATTGCCGAGGCGGACGACATCCCCCACCGCAAGGCCGAGACGATCGAGCAGCAGAGGGTCGACGAGTGCCCCGTGGATGCCGTCGCGCGCGGCGAGCAGCTCCGCAAGCGGGGCGGCCGGCTCGCTCTCCACGGTGCCGACCATGGGATAGGCCCCGTCGACGGCCTTGACCTCGACGAGAGCGGATTCGCCGCTTTCCGCAATCGCCATGGCGCGCAGCGTCGCGATGGCGGCGACGCGGCCCTGCTCCTTGAGGAAGGCCTGCTCCTGCAGGCTCGCCTCGCGCTGGACGAGGCTGAAGGAGACGTCGCCGCCGAGGATTCGCCGCCCCTCCACGGCGAGGCCCTCGGTCAGGCTGCGCGAGACGGAAGACACTCCGGCGATGGCCGCGACGCCGAGTGCGATGCAGGCGAGGAAGACGCCGAAGCCGCGCAGGCCCCCGCGCAGCTCGCGCAGGGCGAGGCGCAGCACGAGCGGCAGGCGCGGGCGGCGGGGCGGGGCGGCAGGGGCGCGGACGAAGCCGTGCATGGCTTCCTCACGCGCTCACGGGCGCTTCGTCCGACACGATCGTGCCGGAGCGCAGCCGCACGACGCGGTCGCACCGCTCGGCAAGGCCCATGTCGTGCGTGACGAGGACCAGCGTTGCGCCCCTGTCGCGTTTGAGGGCGAAGAGAAGGTCGATGATGCCGCGCCCGGTGCGCTCGTCGAGATTGCCGGTCGGCTCGTCGGCGACGAGGATCGCCGGGTTGGCCACGATGGCGCGGGCGATGGCGACGCGCTGCTGCTCGCCCCCGGAGAGCTGGGAGGGATAGTGGTGCAGCCTCTCGCCGAGGCCGACGGCCGCGAGTTCCGCCTCGGCCCGGGCAAAGGCGTCAGGTGCGTCGGCGAGCTCGAGCGGCAGGGCGACGTTCTCGAGCGCCGTCATGGTGGGAATGAGGTGGAAGGACTGGAAGACGATGCCCACGTTGCGGCCGCGAAAGCGGGCGAGCGCATCCTCGTCGAGCCGGGACAGGTCCTCTCCGGCAACGGTCACAGTGCCGCTGTCCGGCCGCTCGAGCCCCGCCATGGTCATGAGCAGGGTCGACTTGCCGGAGCCGGACGGGCCCACGAGGCCGACCGCCTCGCCCCGCCGCACGTCAAGCGACACGCCCTTGAGGATGTGGACGCGCGCTGCGCCGCGCCCGAGGCTCAAATGGACATCCGCGAGGGAAATGACCATATCGGCAGGTGGCGTCGGATCCGTCGCGCTGTCCATCAATTGATCCGTGAGGCTGGAGGGGCGTGAGAACACCCCGTCATATGGGACCTCGTCCGCAATGATCAAACGTCTTCGTCGCGCCCTGCCGCTCGCTCTCCTTCATGTGATGCTCCTCCTCGCCCCGGCTGGCGCTGCGCTGGCCGAGCCGCTGCGCCTTGTCGCGCTCGGCGACAGCCTGACGGCGGGTTACGGCCTGCCCGCCGAGGCGGCCTTCCCCGCCGTGCTCGAAAGGGCCTTGCGGGAGCGCGGCATCGATGTCGAGATCGCCAATGCCGGCGTCTCCGGCGACACGGCCTCGGGCGGTCTCGCACGGCTCGACTGGTCGGTGCCCGACGGCACGGACGGGGTCATCCTGGCGCTCGGCGCCAATGACATGCTGCGGGGCGTGGCACCGGAGGTGACGCGCAAGGCTCTCGAGGACATCGTGACGCGGCTCGCGGCGCGGGGCATTCCCGTGATGCTCGTCGGCATGGTGGCGGCGCCCAACCTGGGGGAGGACTTCCGCCGGCGCTTCGACGCGATCTATAAGGATATTGCGGCCGAACGTGGCCTCGTGTTCTATCCTTTCTTCCTCGAAGAGGTGGCGGCAGACCCCGGCCTCAACCTCCCCGACGGAATGCACCCCAACGCCGAGGGCGTGAAACGCATCGTCGCGCGCATGCTGCCGACGGTCGAGCGCTTCGTGTCCTCCCTGCCTTCCCGCGGCTGACCCGGCCGCCCCGTATGCGTGAGAACCAGAAGCGGCGCCGGGACGCCGCATGACGAGGATTGTCGCTTGATGAACTACCGCAGACTCGGCCGCACCGATCTCATGGTCAGCGAGCTGTGCCTCGGCACCATGACCTTCGGCGAGCAGAACACCGAGGCCGAAGGCCACGCGCAGATGGACTATGCCGTCGAGCGCGGCATCAACTTCTTCGATACGGCCGAGCTCTATCCCATCCCGCCGAAGGCCGAGACCCAGGGCGCCACCGAGCGCATCATCGGCTCCTGGTTCAAGGCGCGCGGCAACCGTGACAAGATCATCCTCGCCACGAAGGTCGTCGGCCGCACGGACATGGACTGGTTCCGCGACGGCCGCCGCAAGGGCGAGCTTAACCGCGAGCAGATCGAGGAGGCGGTCAACAAGAGCCTCAAGCGGCTGCAGACCGACTACATCGACCTCTATCAGCTGCACTGGCCGGACCGGCCGGTGACGCAGTTCGGCTCCAACCCCACCATCTTCCGCGTCGCTGAGGGGCCGGAGAATCCCATCGAGGAAATCCTCGAGGTGCTGGGCGACCTCGTGAAGGCGGGCAAGATCCGCTACATCGGCCTCTCCAACGAGAGCGCCTGGGGCACCATGACCTTCCTGCATCACGCGTCCGTGAGGGGACTGCCAAGGGTGCAGTCGATCCAGAACGCCTATTCGCTGGTCAACCGCACGTTCGAGGTGAACCTTGCCGAGATCGCCATGCGGGAGAACGTCGGCCTTCTCGCCTATTCGCCGCTCGCCCAGGGTTACCTCACGGGCAAGTACCGCAACGGCGCCCTGCCGCCCGGCAGCCGCAAGCAGCTGTTCGACCGGCTGCAGCGCTATGAGAAGCCTGGCGCGGCCGAGGCGATCGACGCCTATGTGTCGCTGGCCGAGGAGCTCGGCCTCGACCCGGCGCAGATGGCCATCGCCTTCGTCGTCAGCAGGCCGTTCGTCACCTCCGCCATCATCGGCGCGACGACCATGGAGCAGCTGCGCACGGACATCGATGCGCTCGGCGTGAAGATCACGGAAGAGATCGAGGCGCGCATCGACGCCATCCACCAGCGCCAGGGCAATCCCTGCCCCTGAGGCCGGCTCGACGCGTCCGCCCGCCGCTCTGGACAGGGCAGGGTGGGCGCGCGATCCTTTCAGGCGGGAGCGATTCGCCGCGGCCGGCTGCCTGTCATCGGGACCGGCAGGAGGGGGAGCCCGGCATCCATGACGGCTGCCGGTGCCGCGAAGCCCTGGAACGAAGGAGGACGGCCATGCCTCGCCTGTTCACCGGCCTTGAAATCCCCGCCGACATCGCCGAGGCTCTCGCCCGCTACCGCGGCGGCCTCCATGGCGCGCGCTGGATCGATGTCGAAAACTATCACATCACCCTGCGCTTCATCGGCGATGTCGACGCCACGACGGCGGCGGACATCGTCGATTCCCTGGCCGACATCGACCGCCCTCCCGTGACGGTGACGCTCGACAGGCTCGATTCCTTCGGCGGCGGCCGGCCGCGGTCGATCTTCGCCCGCGTGCGGCCGGACCCGGCGCTCCTCGAGCTGCAGGCCGATCACGAGCGCTGCATGCGCCGGGTCGGTCTGCCGCCCGAGACGCGCAAGTTCACGCCGCACGTCACGCTGGCGCGGCTGCGCGATGCCTCGCCGCTTGATGTCGCGGACTACTTCGCCGGGCACGGCGCCTTCCCCCCGCTGACCTTTACCGCCGAGCGCTTCGTGCTGTTCTCCTCGCGCGCCTCAGTCGGTGGCGGGCCATATGTGGTCGAAGCCGCATACGCGCTGTCGCGCCATCCCTACATGTCGGGCCGGCGTCTGGCGGCAGGCGCCTGACGTCCGCTACTTCGGGGCAAGGCGGATGGCGCCGTCGAGGCGGATGGCCGAGCCGTTGAGCATGTCGTTCTCGATGATGGCGCGCACGAGCGCCGCATATTCCTCCGGCTTGCCGAGCCGCGAGGGGAAGGGCACGCTCGCCTCGAGAGCCGTCCGGTAGTCCTCGGGCACGGAGGCGAACATGGGCGTCTCGAAGAGCCCCGGCATGATCGTCATGACGCGGATGCCGAGCGTCGAGAGGTCGCGCGCCACCGGCAGCGTCATGCCCATCACGCCGGCCTTCGAGGCAGCATAGGCCGCCTGGCCGATCTGCCCGTCCGTCGCCGCGACTGATGCCGTGCACACGATGACACCGCGTCCGCCGTCGGGCGTGACGGGCGGCAGCGTCGCCATGTCGGCGGCGGCCTTGGCCGTCACGGTGAAGGTGCCGATCAGGTTGATAGCGATCGTGCGGGCGAAGCTCGCGACATCGTGAGCGACGAACTCGCCCGTGTCGCGCTTCTTCGTCACGGTGCGCTTGCCGGGCGCGATGCCGGCGCAATTCACAACGATGCGGGCGGCCCCGTGGGCCGCTTTCGCCGCAGCGAGCGCGGCGTCGACGGAGGCCTCGTCGGACACGTCTGTGCGCACGAAGAGCCCGCCGATCTCGCCGGCCACGGCGCGTCCGCGCTCTTCGTTCATGTCGAGGATCGCCACCTTCGCGCCGGCCGCCGCCAGCATGCGCGCCGTGGCTTCGCCGAGGCCGGAGGCTCCGCCGGTGACGATGGCGGGCGTGGATGCGTCGAGCTTCATGGCGTTTCCTCCCTCGTGCGTCCTGCCGCAGCCGCTCGCTCGCCGCGTGCGGCGACACTCCGGGGTTTAGCGCAGCTCGGGGCCGGCGGGAACGCCGCCGGCGGTGCGCCGGTGCCAATGCCGGAGGCGAAGCCGGCCGCGGTGGCCTTGTGCGGCGGGGCCGCTCCAACCATCTTCTCGTCCAAGTCTTGCGGCATCAGGCAGGTCACGGCGAGGGGATGAGCCGTCGCCTGGAGGAGGCACAGGAATGGACGAGACGATCGCGCGCCCGCTGACGCGCGAGGAGATGGAGGCCATGCGGCGCGCCGCGCGCGACGAGGAAAGCGTCACGCGCCGCTTCTGGTCGGCACTGCGGCGTGTGGCCGCGAATGCCCCCTTTGCCGAGGATCTCGTTGCCGCCTACCTGTGCGCGACTGACCCGGCAACGCCGCGCCGCGTCAAGCTCGCCCTGCTCGCTGCCCTCGGCTATTTCATCCTGCCGACGGATGCCGTCGCCGATTTCCTGCCGCTCGTGGGCTTCAGCGACGACATGGCCGTTCTCGCTGCGGTCATCGCTACCGTGGCGGGTGCCATTACCGACGATCACCGCCGCCGGGCGCGGGAAATAATCTCTCAATAAAATTCGATTAACGTTTCAGCTTCATGAACGGCCACGCACCGGGACCGATGTCGGCCGGCGCGATCATAATTTCGCCCCCTTCCGGACGCCTACGAGCGCCGGGCGGGATGTGTTCCACTCGAACGAGGGAGTGTGACGCTCTGATGATTCGAGGATTTTCGGCGCGGCCCGGCGCGGGCCTCTTCATGATCGGCGCGGCGGTGATCGTCCTGGCCGCGAGCCAGCCGGCGGCGGCGCAGGGCACCGGTCAGGCAACGCTGCTTGCCAGCTACGGTGACTGGGGCGCCTATGCCTCGGGGCAGGGGCGGTCCCGCGTCTGCTACGCCATGACGCAGCCGAAACAGCGCCTGCCCGCGGGCCTCAACCGCGATCCTGCCTATCTCTTCGTCTCGAAGCGGCCGGCCGAGAACGTGCGCAACGAGGTCAGCTTCGTCATGGGCTTCCCGACGCGCGAGAATGTCGATGCGCGCGCGACGGTGGGTGATGCGTCCTTCGCACTCGTGACAAAGGGCGAGCACGCCTGGGTGAAGGACCCGGCGCAGGAGGGGCAGGTGGTTACGGCCTTCCAGCGTGGCGCCAAGCTGGTCGTCAACGTGGAATCGCGCCGCGGCAACAAGCTGACCGACGAATACTCGCTGTCGGGTTTCACCCAGGCCTGGAAGCGCGTGAACGACGAATGCAAGTGAACGAGTGCAGGCACGCAGCGCAGGCGCGCTCCACGCCGAAGGCCCGGTGAGCGGCCGGATGGGCGCGGTGGGGCGGGGCGTGCGATGCGCTGACACGCCTGTACGAGGTGACGGTGACGGCCCCGGCGTGCTATAGCGCCGGGACTTTCTGTTTTTGGACCGGACCCATGCAAGTGCCCTCGCAGGAGGCGGCGCTCCGCGCCCCCGCACAACCGCGCCCCGTGGCGGCGCCCGTCAAGCCCTCGCTCGTGGGCATGACGCGCCAGCAACTGCGCGACAGCCTCGCTGCCCTCGACGTGCCGGAGCGGGAGCTGCGCATGCGCGTCGGCCAGCTCTGGCACTGGATCTACCTGAGCGGGGCCCGCGACTTCGACGTCATGACGACGATCGGCAAGGGCCTGCGCGCCCGGCTCGCCGAGGCCTACACGCTGGCGCGGCCGGAGGTCGTCACCGAGCAGGTCTCGCGCGACGGCACCCGCAAGTGGCTGATGCGTATGCCGTCCACCGGACCCTTCGACAAGGGCGCCGAGATCGAGTGTGTCTACATTCCGGAGGTCGACCGCGGCACGCTGTGCGTCTCGAGCCAGGTCGGCTGCACGCTCAACTGCTCCTTCTGCCACACGGGCACGCAGAAGCTCGTGCGCAACCTCACTGCGGCGGAGATCGTCGCCCAGGTGATGGTGGCGCGCGACCGGCTCGGCGACTGGCCCGGCGAAAGCCCACCCGAGGGCGCCTTCGTGCCGAGCGACGGCGGGCGCTTCGTTTCCAACATCGTCCTCATGGGCATGGGCGAGCCGCTCTACAACTTCGACAACGTCAAGGCGGCCATGGATGTCGTGTGCGACAACGAGGGCCTCGGCATCGGCCGCCGGCGCATCACGCTGTCGACCTCCGGCGTCGTGCCCATGATCCCCCGCGCGGGCGCGGAGATCGGCTGCATGCTCGCCATCTCCCTGCATGCGGTGCGGGACGACCTGCGCGACGTTCTCGTGCCGCTCAACAAGAAATACCCCATCGCCGAGCTGCTCGAGGCCTGCCGCAACTATCCCGGCGTCTCCAACGCCAAGCGCATCACCTTCGAGTACGTGATGCTGAAGGGTGTGAACGACAGCGAGGAGGACGCCCGCGCCCTCGTGCGCCTTCTCAAGGGCATCCCGGCCAAGATCAACCTCATCCCGTTCAATCCCTGGCCGGGCACGCGGTACGAGTGTTCGGACTGGGAAACGATCGAGCGTTTCTCGCAGATCGTGTTCGACGCCGGCTATGCGAGCCCGGTGCGCACGCCGCGCGGCCGCGACATCCTCGCGGCCTGCGGCCAGCTGAAGAGCGAGACGGAAAAGCTGAGGGCCCGCGCCCGGATGATGCTGGAATCCGGCATTGGTGCCGAGGGCATGTTCTCCGCTGCCGAATAGGGCCCGCATGCGCTTTCTCGTCCGGCTCCTCATCGTTTCCTTCGCGCTGGGGGCCGCAGTCACGGCCGGCTTCGTCTTTCTTGTGATCGCGGCGCTGGGCGAGCCGGCCATGCAACAGCTCGCTGCCGGACTCGGCTTCGCCAGCTTCTTCGCCCTCTTCGACGCCATCGTGAGCGAGGGGGCGCCCGACACGGCGGCTTTCGCCATCGGTGCGGCGCTGTGGACGATGGCGCTCGTCGTGCTCGTGCTGCCGCCGGCGATCGCGGCGCTCGTCGGCGAGATGGCGGGCTGGCGGTCCTATGCCTGGTACGGCGGGGCGAGCGGTGCCATCAGCGCCGCCGCCCCCTGGGTGGCCGGTGCCGGCCGGGCCGGCGAGGGCGAGCTGCGCATCACCCTGATCCTGTTTCTGGCCGGGGCGCTGTCGGGGCTGGTCTACTGGCTCCTTGCCGGCCGCACGGCTGCCGAAGGGCGCAGCGAGCCCGTTTCCTGAGGCCGCTTTATGAGGGAGTTCGCCTGATGATCCCGCGCCGCCTTGCACTCGTTGCCGGCCTCGCGGTTGCCATGGCGGCGGTTGCCTGGGTGGTCGTCAACTCCAAGAGGACGCCGCATTACGACGCGGCGGCGCGCGCGGCCTGGCAGGAGGTGGAGCGGCAGTTCCGTGCCCGTGCCGAGATGGTGCCCGAGGTCATCGCCGTGGTGGAGGCGGTGGATCCGACGCAGACGGCGCTCGTCGAGCAGCTCAGCACGACGCGGGCCGCCGTCCTTGCTCTGCCGCCTCAGCCGGACGCGCCGACGGATCCGGCCCGGTTCCGGGCCTTCATGGAGACACAGGACGAACTCTCCCGCGCGCTCGGGAAGGTCATGGACCTCATGAACATCTATTCCGACCGGCGCTCCAACCCCGAGATCCGCCGGGTGCTTGCGGCGCTTGAGACGCAGGAGAACCGCATCGTCGTGGCGCGGAGCGATTTCGTGAGACTCGCCCGCGCCTACAATCTCTCGATCAGCAGCATTCCAGGCCGCTGGCTGACGCGCGCCTTCCTCGGGCAGCAGCCGCTCATGGTCGAGAGCTTCGAGGTGCCCAGCAGCGGCTGACGGCGGCCTCGCGCCTCAACGGCCCTGGGTCGCGAGAATCTTCAGGGCAAAGGCGCCGAAGAGCCCGGCGAAGGCGAAATCCAGCCCGCGCATGATGCGCGGGCTGTTCTTCAGGGCGCGCACCACCTTGTCGGCCGCGAAGATGAGCAGCACGGCGAGCGGCAGGGAGAAGGCGATGAAGTAGAGGCCGAGGAAGACGAGCTTGGCCGAGGCGTGCGGATCGCTGGCGGCGACGAACTGCGGCAGGAAGGTCACGAAGAACAGCACGATCTTCGGGTTGGTGAGATTGACGCCGATACCGAGCAGGAAGGTGCGTCTGAAGGAGGCCGGTGGGCGCGAGCCTTCCTTGACGTTGAGCGCCGAGCCGTTGCGAACCGCGTCCACCGCAAGCCACAGGAGATAGAGCGCGCCGACCACCTTGAGGATGGTGAAGGCGGTTGCCGAGGCTGCAAGCAGGGCCGAGATGCCGAGGGCAGCGAGCAGCGTGTGCACACAGCAGCCGGTGAGGGCCCCGAGCATGGCCGCGATGCCGGAGCGGCGCCCCTCGGCCATTGTCTTGGCCAGGAAGAGGCTCATGTCCGGCCCGGGCGTGACGAACAGCACGAAACAGGCGAGCGAATAGGCGAGAAGGACGGCAGGTTCAGGCAGGAAGGTCATGGGACACCTCGGGGCGGCCCACGTCACGGTTTTTCTGCGGCCCGCCACGATCCGCATGTTTATCAGCAAGCGGGCGAGACGCTAACCTCTCCCTTCACATGTGGAGGTCGAATCGTGACGCCATCTCGCCCTCTCCGGTCGCTTCTCGCCGCCGCTTCCATCGCCCTTGCGGTGCCGCTCGCCCACGCCCAGCAGCCAGCGGCGACGCCCCCGGCCGGCCAGCCCATCATCTCGGCCCAGGCGCGGCTGCTGCCGGTCATTGCGCCGAACGGCATGGTCTCCTCACAGGAAGCCCAGGCAACGCGCATCGGCGTCGAGGTGCTTCGCAAGGGCGGCAACGCGGTTGACGCGGCGGTCGCGGTCGGCTTCGCGCTCGCCGTCACCCTGCCGCGGGCGGGCAATCTCGGCGGCGGCGGCTTCATGCTGGTGCATCTGGCCGACCGCAACGAGACCGTCGCCATCGACTATCGCGAGAGCGCGCCCGCGGCTGCGCACCGCGACATGTTCCTCGACGAGAAGGGCGAGCCGGACCCGAAGAAGTCGCGCGATTCGGGCCTCGCCGTCGGCGTGCCGGGCACCGTCAGGGGCCTCGCCTACGCGCTCGAGAAGTATGGCTCGGGCAAATTCACCCTCGCCGATCTCGTGGCACCAGCCGAGCGGCTGGCGCGCGAGGGCATCCTGGTGGAGGACGACCTTGCCGATTCCCTGCCACAGGCCGCGGCGCGCCTCGGCCGCGATCCGGCCACTGCCGCCATTTTCCTGAAGGACGGACGACCCTTCCGCCGCGGCGAGCGCCTCGTGCAGACCGATCTTGCCGACACGCTCGCAGCCGTCGCCAGGGGCGGGCCGGACGCTTTCTGCCGCGGTCCGGTGGCCGAGAAGATCGTCGCCTCCGTCAGGGCGGCAGGCAGTGTCATGACGGTGGACGATCTCGCCCGCTATCGGGTCATCGAGCGCAAGCCCGTGCGCGGCACCTATCGGGGCTACGAGGTGGTGTCCATGCCGCCGCCCAGCTCCGGTGGCGTGCATCTCGTCCAGATCCTCAACATCCTCGAGGGGTTCGACCTCGCCGCCATGGGCGCCGGCAGCGCGGATGCCCTGCATATCCTGGCCGAGGCGATGAAGCCGGCCTATGCCGACCGCGCCGCCTGGCTCGGCGACCCCGACCGCGTCGACGTGCCGGTCAGGGGGCTCACCTCAAAGCTCTATGCCGACAGCCTGCGCATCGCCATCGACAAGGACCGCGCCCGCCCCGCCGAGGAAGTGAAGGCGGGTGACCCGCTGCCCTACGAGAGCGACCAGACGACCCACTTTTCCGTCGTCGACAAGGACGGCAACGCCGTCTCCAACACCTACACGCTCAACTTCTCCTACGGCGCCGGTTTCGTCGCAGCCGGCACCGGCGTCCTCCTGAACAACGAGATGGACGACTTCGCTGCCAAGGTCGGCGCGCTCAACGCCTATGGCCTCGTCGGCGGCGAGACCAACAGCGTCGCTCCCGGCGCGCGCCCGCTCTCGTCCATGACGCCGACCTTCCTGTTCAAGGACGGCAAGCTGGCACTCGTCACCGGCAGCCCAGGCGGCAGCCGCATCATCACCACGGTGCTGCAGGTCATCGTCAACGTGGTCGACTTCGGCATGAACATCGCCGAGGCGGTCGTGGCGCCGCGCATTCACCACCAGTGGCAGCCTGACCGGCTGCTCGTCGAGAGCGGCCTGTCCCCCGACACGCTGCGAATCCTCGCCACCCGCGGTCAGAAGGTCACGGTCGGCGCCACATCGGGCTCGGCCAACTCGATCATGGTGACGCCGGAGGGGCTGGCCGGCGTATCCGACACGCGCCAGCGCGGCACGCTCGCGGCCGGGTACTGACCTGCACCTGTGTTAAAGGCCAGGACTCTTGGCTGCGCCGAGGATCGTCCCCGGCGCCTCGCTGGTGCCCCGCTGCAGGATGAGCACGTAGCCGTCGCAGCCGTCCGGGCGGGCGATGTCCTGCGGCAGCATGAAGGTGGCCTCGCGGCCGTACCACTTGCCCACCTTCAGGATGCCGCGCACCACGTTGGTGTAGACCGCCTGGCGGCCGGTGTTCTCGCCGCGGCCGATCTTCACGCGCTCGCGGCGCTTGACCGGCATCAGCCACAGCACGCCCTTCGGCGGGCCCTTCGCCGCCTCCTCGTCGGAGGCGGCGGCATCCACCGGGCCGGCGTCGTCCGCGAGATCCGGAGCGGCGGGGACGGAGACACGCACCGTCGTCTCGTCGGAGAAGATGGTGAGCGGCACGCTCATAGCGCCACCTTCCTTCGCGGCGGCGAGCGCTGCCTCAACCGCCTTGCGGTCCGAGCCGATGGCATGGCGCTGGCCGTCGATGACCATCTGCGGTGTGTAGACCTGCCGGTCGCCCCGCTGCTCGGCATAGGCGCGCTGGCGCGCCGTGTAGGCGGCGCTGGCGAGCGTGTCCTTCCAGCCGAGATAGTCCCAGTAGTCCACGGGCAGCGTCAGGGCGACGAGACCGGCATCACCGGCCAGCTCGCCAAGCAGCGCGTCGGCCGGCGGGCAGGACGAGCAGCCCTGGCTGGTGAACAGTTCCACGACGCCGCGGATCGCATTTTCCGCCCGGGCGTTATCCCGGGTGGCAGCAGTGAGCACGACGGTGGCGAGGACGAGGCTGGCGACCCAGCGCTTCATGAAGACCGATCCCTCTTCAGAGGGCCACAATGAAGCGCAAGCCGCGCCGTTGCGGAAGTCACTTTGCCTTGATCGCGGGCAAGGCCCGGCGTCATTTCACCGGAACCCGCCAGCGGCGGTGCATCCACAGCCACTGCTCCGGGTGCTCGCGCACCCAGCCCTCGACCACGGCCGTCATGGTGGCCATCGCGCCCTCGACGTCGATCTGCCCGTCCGCGTCGCGCGGCAGCTCGATGGGGGGCGTAAGCTCCAGGCGGAAGCGATGACCCGGCAGGCGGATCACCCGCACGCCATGGACCGGGCAGTCGAAACGCCGGGCGAACTTGCCAAGGATCGGATTCGTCTTGGCTGGCCGGCCGAAGAAGGGCACGGTGACACCGCGGGTGAAATGCTGGTCGATCAGCATGCCGAGGTGGCCACCGCGCTCCAGCACGCTCTGCATGGCGAAGGCCGCGCCCTGGCGCGCGGCCTCGAGCCCGCCCATCGTGCGGCTGCGCACCTCGTGCACCACGCGCGCGACGGCCGGTGTGTTCGGGGCGCGGAAGACGGCCGTGGCGTCGAGGCCGTAGCGGGCGGCGCAGATCGCCGGCAGCTCCCAGTTGGCGAGATGGGCGGAGAAGATGATGCCCGGCTTGCCGTCGTCACGCAGGGTCTCGAAATGCTCGATGCCCTTCACCTCCACCCGCGCGTCCGGCTTCGGGTTGAAGTGGTCGTAGTCGAAGAGCACGTCGAGATGGGCATATTCGGCGCCGGTGCGGCCCAGGTTCTCCCACGCCCCTCGCACGATGGCGCGGATCTCGGCCTCGCTCTTTTCCGGAAAGGCGGCGCGCGCGTTGGCGAGGCCGATGCGGTGCACCGGCAGGAGGGGGCCGATGGTGCGCGCGATGGCGCCGCCGAGGTTGCTCGCCCGCTCGGGCCCGAGCAGGCGCAGGAAGCCGAAGACGGCCCGCACGAGGCCGATCATCACGCCCTCGGCGACCGCGAGCCCGGCGCGCTTGAGCATGGAAAACGGCCTCACCCGTGCGTCCCTCCGCCTGCTGGCGGCCGGGCCGGTGCCATACGCCCCACCTTCGGCCGCATCGTCAGAAGCGCACCAGGATCTTGCCGAAAACCTTGCGGCTCTCGAGCCGCTCCAGCCCCTGTGCGAAATTCTCGAGCGGGAAGACCGTGTCGATGACCGGGGTGAGGCCGGCGGCCATCTTGTCGAGCGATTCGCGGATGTTGCGCATCGAGCAGCCGAACGACCCGAAGATGCGATACTGCTGCTGGAAAAGCTGCATCAGGTTCATGGTCGTCGACACGCCCGAGGTCGAGCCGCAGGTGACGAGCCGTCCGCCACGCTTGAGGCAGAGCAGCGAGCCGTTCCACGTATCCGCGCCCACGTGCTCGAAGACGACATCGACGCCCTTGCGCTTCGTGAGGCGCCTGACCTCGCCCTCGAACCGTTCCTTGCGGTAGTTGATGACGTAGTCGGCGCCGAGCGCCTTGGCCTTTTCGCCCTTCTCGTCGTCGCCGACCGTGGTGAAGACGGTGCAGCCAATGGCCTTGGCCATCTTGATGGCGGCTGTGCCGATGCCCGAGCCGCCGGCATGGACGAGCACGCTCTCGCCCGGCTCCAGCCGCGCGTTGTCGAAGAGCATGTGCTGCACGGTGCCGAAGGCGATGGGGGCGCAGGCCGCGTCCTCCAGGGAGACCTCGTCCGGCACCTTGACGACCAGCCGCTGCGGCATGTTGACGAAATCGCAGGCGAAGCCGTCGACGTGGAAGCCCATGATGCCGCCGACGTTCTCGCACAGGTTGTCACGGCCCTGGACGCAGGCCCGGCAATGGCCGCAGGTGCGCGCACCGTACATGACGACCCGGTCACCCACATCGACATGCGTCACGTCCTCGCCGATGGCGACCACCGCGCCGGCGGCTTCGGCCCCGACGATGAGCGGCATCTTGCGCCGGGCGAAGGCCATACCGCGGAAGCCCCACACGTCGATGTGGTTGAGCCCGACGGCGTGAACGCGGATCTGCACCTCGCCGGGGCCGGGATGCGGCGGGTTGTCCACCTCCTCCAGCCTCAGGTCGCGGTCGCCGTGGAGCCTTAGTGCGCGCATGAGCCTCGTCGTCTCTTCAACTCAACAATGTGGTTCCGGCGTGTGCCGCCTCAGCGGTGCACGCCGATCTGTGCGGTGAGCCCGCCGTCGATCGGCAGGACAGCCCCCGTGATATAGCCCGCCGGCTCCGAGAAAAGGAAGGCGACGAGACCGGCGACCTCCTCCGGCCGGGCAAAGCGGCCGGTGGGGATCTGCTTTTCCATGCTGGCGCGGTAGGCTGCGTAGGGCGCCATCATGTCGGTGTCGATGAAGCCCGGCGCCACGTAGTTGACGGTGACACCGCGCTTCGCCGTCTCGACCGCGAGCGTGCGGATGTAGCTGAGCAGAGCACCCTTGGAGGCCGCGTAGGCCGCATTGCCGGGGTTGCCCTGCAGCGCCGCGACCGAGCCGATGACGACGATGCGCCCGGCCCGGGCGCGCAGCATCGAGCGCATCAGGCTCTTGGCGAGCTGGGTCAGCGACCAGAAGTTGACCTGCATCGCCGCCTCGGCCCTGTCCTGAACCATCATGGCGGCCAGCGCGTCATAGGACTGGCCGGCGTTGTGGACGAGGCCGTAATAGGTTGTCTCCTCGGCGGTCGTGCAGAAGGCGTCGAGCGCCGCACGGTCGGCGAGGTCGAGCGCGAGGGCGCGCACGGAGCGGCCGGGATGGGCCGTCTCGAGCTCGGCGGCGAGCGCTTCGGCGGCTGCGGACGAGGCCCGGTAGGTGAAGTCGACGTCGAAGCCCTGCGCCACGAGCGCACGCACGATGGCGCCGCCGACGCCCTTGGCGCCGCCGGTAACGAGGACACGCCTTGCCGTTTCGTCGCTCATGCCGGTTCCGCCGCGAAGACGAGGCAGGTGTTCTGCCCGCCGAAGCCGAAGGAGTTGGAGAGCACGCGGCCGACCTTCGCGTCGCGCGCCACGTTCGGCACCACGTCGAGCGGAATCGTCGGGTCGGGCACCTTGTAGTTGATGGTCGGCGGAATGCGCCCCTCGCTGATGGTGAGCAGCGAGAACACCGCCTCGATGGCGCCCGCCGCCGTCAGCGTGTGCCCGATCATCGACTTGTTGGACGAGATCGGCACCTCGCGCATGCGCTCGCCCATGACGGCGAGGCAGCCCATCGACTCCATCTTGTCGTTCTCCGGCGTCGAGGTGCCGTGGGCGTTGATGTAGTCGATGTCGTCCGGGGTCAGCCCGGCGTCCGCGATGGCCTCGCGCATGGCGGCGATGGCAGGTGCCCCGTCCGGGCTCGAGCGTGTGCGGTGGAAGCCGTCGCCCTTCTCGCCGCAGCCGAGAATGAAGCCGAGGATCTTCGCCCCGCGCGCCAGCGCATGGTCGTAGTCCTCCAGCACCAGCGCCGCGGCGCCCTCACCCATGACGAAGCCGTCGCGGTTCTTGGAGAAGGGCTTGGCGGCCTCCTCCGGCGGGTCGTTCTGCGTCGACAGAGCCGAGAGCAGGGAGAAGCGGATGAGCGATTCCGGATTCACCGAGCCGTCCGTGCCGATGGCGAGCGCTGCCTGCACCTCGCCGCGGCGGATGGCCTCGACGCCGAGCTGGATGGCCGTAGCGCCCGAGGAGCAGGCAGTGGACAGCGAGATGGGCGAGCCCTTGGTGCCGAATCGCTCCTGGATGCGGGCCGCCACGGTGCCGAAAAGGAACAGCTCGTGCCAGGCCCTGAAGCGGCCCGTGCGCGCGCCGGCGAGCAGGGTGCCATAGTCGGTCTCGCCGTTACGCCCGCCGGCCTCGGCCAGCGCCTCGCGCTGCGGCCATTCCATCTCGACCGGCGGCACGGCCATGAACAGCGCGCCGGGGAAGTCGCCCGGCCGGCCAATGGCGGCCTGACCCACGGCCTCGGCCGCCGCGCGCAGCGCCAGCTGCTCGGAGAGGGCGGGCGCACAGAACGGTTCGGCGGGGATGAAGTCCACCGTGCCGGCGATGGTGGTGCGCAGGTTCTCGGTGGAAAAGCGCGTAATGCGGTGGATGCCGGAGCGCCCGGCGGTGAGCGCCGCCCAGTTGTCGGCCTTGCCCTCGCCGAGCGAGGTGACGACGCCCATGCCCGTCACGACGACGAGGGGGCGTCCGTGCTTGTCCCTGTGTGGCGCGGCCATTGCTGTCTCCGCTCAGATACGCTCGACGAGGGCGAGGCCCTCGCCGCGGGCGTGCCCGACGCTGGTCACCGCCGCCTGCCGCGCGTCGCCGCGGTGCAGAAGGGCCGCCGCCAGCGCGACGCCGGCAGGAAACTGCGGCTCCAGCATGTTGCCGAAGAGGTCGCCGGTCGAGATGCGCCGTGCGCCGCCCGTGCGCCGGTCGAGCACCGCCTGCTCCTCGCCCGTGATGCCGGCAACACCCGTGGCGCCGGAGACGACGAGTCCGTCCCGGGGGTCGAAGGCGGCTGCAGCAGCGAAGAGGCCGTCGAGCGACTCGCCGGCCGCGCCCGGCGTGCGGCGAACCTGGTCGGCACACACGTAGGTGAGGCGGGCAAGGGGCCTCGCCCCGCGTGCCTCGGCATGCTCGCGCGCCTCGAGCACGAGGAAGGCGGCGCCGCTGCCGGGAATGAAGCCACCGCCCTTCGCCTCGCGTTCCCAGACGCCCGCGAAGCCGTCCTTCCACAGGAGGCCGGCCATCTCGTAGACGAGCAGCACGTCCGGCCGCTCTGCGTTGTAGGAGCCGCCGACGAGGAAGATGTCGCCCTGGTTCGCGGCGATGCGCGCCTTGGCGATGCGCAGCGCGTCGACGCCGGCCTGCTCCTCGCCCATGAAGGTGCGCGTTGCGCCCGTGACCCCATGCACGATGGAGATGTTGCCGGCGAGCAGGTTCGACAGCTGGGCAAGGAAGAGCGTCGGCCGCAGGTCGCTCATCAGCCGCTCGTTGAGGAAAGCACCAGGGTCCGCCGCCTGCGGCAGTCCGGTGAGCACCTGGCTGTCGACCTGGTAGTCACGCTCGCCGCCGCCGGCGGCGCAGATGAGGTGGATCCGGCCGAGGAGCTCCTTGTCCCCCTTGAGGCCGGCATCGTCGAGGGCGAGCCCGGCCGCGTAGACGCCGAGCCTCTGCCAGGCCTCCATCTGCCGCTGGTCAGACTTCTTCGGGATCTGCCGCTCCCATTCGAGCGGCACCACCGGATGCACCAGATAGGGCTTGAAGCGTTCCGTATCGACCACACCCGGACGGCCAGCGTCGATGGCGGCCAGATGCGCCTCGATGCCTTCGCCGAGATTGGAGACGATACCGATGCCGGTGACGAGGACCTCGCGCGTCATGTCATGCCTCCGGGGCAGGCGCGTCGGGCGCAAGGCCGATCGTGCGGGCCTGCTCGCGCATGCGGTCTGACAGCCCCTCGGGGAAGGGGAGCATGCGGAACATGAGCTCGGCGTCGCAGATGCCCTTGCCGCCGCTTGCGATCTTCGCCTTGGTCACGGCATAGCCGGACCCTTGGTGGATGCGCCTTGCCTCGATGACGAGCGGCGCGCCTGGCCCGACGAAGGAGCGGAACTTCGCCTTCTCCACGCCGGCGAGAAAGGGCATGTGCGTGAAGCGCGTCAGCGCCAGGATGAGATAGCCCGAAGCCTGCGCCATCGTCTCGGTGAGCAGGACGCCCGGCATCAGCGGATGGTCCGGAAAATGCCCCTCGAAGACAGGGCTCTCCATCGGCACCGTCGAATGGGCCTCGAGCCGCTCGCCCGCCTCGTCGAAGTGGGCGACACGGTCGATCATCTGGAAATATTCGAGGCGCATGGGTTCTTCGGGTTCCGGCGGTCCCGGCGCCGCGACGGAGGCGCGCCGCCGGGGGAAAGGCGTGTTCAGGCGTGCGTCAGGCCTTGGCGGCGACGAGCTCGTCGATGCGCGCGCAAAGGTTCTTCAGCACGAAATATTCCTCGGCAGGCACCTTGCCCTCGTTGACTTCCTGCGTCCAAGTCTCGAGCGGCAGCTTGATGCCGAACGCCTTGTCGATGGCGAAGGCGATGTCGAGAAAGGCGAGCGAGTCGACACCGAGATCGTCGATCGCGTGACTCTCGGGCGTGATCTGCTCACGGGGAATGTCGCACGTCTCCGAGATGATGCCGGCGACGGTCTCGAAAGTGGAAGCCATCGCTTCTCTCTCCTGTCTGTTTGCGGCGGGGCGGAGCAGCGGTCGCGGATGGGCACCCCGACATCCGCCGAACGCAGGTTCCGTTGAAAGCGGTTCCCTATACATGAGCGCCGGCGGTTGTCCAACCGCCGGCGTCGTTGTCCTCCATAAACCCGCTGCCGGCCACTGTGCAAGCGCCGGCAAGCCGGGCCCGGATCAGGCCGCGAGCTGGCGCAGCACGTAGTGCAGGATGCCGCGGTTCCTGAAGTACTCGAGCTCGTCGAGGGTGTCGATACGGCAGGTCAGCGGCACAGTCTTGACCGTGCCGTCGGCGAAGGTGATCTCGGCCTGCAGCGTCTGGCGCGGCTTGAGGCCGTCGGCGATGCCGCGGATGGTCACCGTCTCGTCGCCCTTGAGCCCGAGCGTCTGCCACGAGGTGCCCTCCTCGAAGACGAGCGGCAGCACGCCCATGCCGACGAGGTTGGAGCGGTGGATGCGCTCGAAGCTCTGGGCGATCACGGCGCGCACGCCGAGCAGGTTGGTGCCCTTGGCCGCCCAGTCGCGCGAGGAGCCGGTGCCGTACTCGCGGCCGGCGAAGACGACGAGCGGCACGCCCTCGGCCTTGTACTTCATGGCTGCGTCGTAGATCGGCAGGCGCTCGCCATCCGGCCAGTGGAGGGTGTAGCCGCCCTCGACCACGTTGCCCGCCTCGTCCTTCACCATCTGGTTCTTGATGCGGATGTTGGCGAAGGTGCCCCGCATCATGACCTCATGGTTGCCGCGGCGCGTGCCGTACTGGTTGAAGTCGGCGACTGCCACGCCGTGCTCGATGAGATACTTGCCGGCCGGGCTCGCCGCCTTGATGGAGCCGGCAGGCGAGATGTGGTCGGTCGTGATCGAATCGAGGAAGAGGCCCAGGATGCGCGCGCCCACAATGTCGCTCGGCGCCTCGGGCGTCTTGCTCATGCCGACGAAGTAGGGCGGGTTGGCGACGTAGGTCGACTTGCTGTCCCAGGCGTAGGTCTGCCCGGTCGGCGCGTCGATCTTCTGCCAGTTCTCGTCACCCTTGAAGACGTCCGCATACTTGGAGCGGAACATCTCGTTGGTGATGTAGGCGTCGATGAACTGCTGGATCTCCTGCGGCGACGGCCAGATGTCCTTGAGGAAGACGGGCTGGCCGTCCGAGCCCGTGCCGAGCGGCTCGGTGGTGAGGTCCACCTGCATGGAACCGGCGATCGAGTACGCGACGACGAGGGGCGGGGAGGCGAGATAGTTCGCCTTCACGTCCGGGTTGACGCGGCCCTCGAAGTTGCGGTTGCCGGACAGCACCGCCGCGGCGACAAGGTCGGCCTCGTTGATGGTCTTCGAGATCGGCGCCTCGAGCGGGCCAGAGTTGCCGATGCAGGTCGTGCAGCCAAAGCCGACGAGGTTGAAGCCCATGGCGTCGAGGTCGGCCTGCAGGCCGGACTTGGCGAGATACTCTGCCACCACCTGCGAGCCGGGCGCGAGCGAGGTCTTGACCCACGGCTTCGGCTTCAGGCCCTTTTCACGCGCCTTGCGGGCGAGGAGGCCGGCGCCGATGAGCACGCTCGGGTTCGAGGTGTTGGTGCAGGAGGTGATCGCCGCGATGACGACAGCGCCGTGACCGAGCTCGAAGGTGTCGCCGCGCAGGTTGGAGGACGGCGCGGTCTTGGTGGCCTCGCCCGGCTTCTTGAACTCGTTCTCGAGCGAGGCGAGGAAGCCGGCCTTGGCGTCGGCCAGCGTCACGCGGTCCTGCGGACGCTTGGGGCCGGCGAGCGAAGGCACCACGTCGCCGAGGTCGAGCTCCAGCGTGTCGGTGAACACCGGGTCGGGTGTGCCCTCCTCGCGGAACATGCCCTGCGCGCGGGTGTACTCGCCGACGAGCGCGATACGGTCGGCGTCGCGGCCCGTCTTCTCGAGATAGCGCAGCGTCTCGGCATCGACCGGGAAGAAGCCGCAGGTCGCGCCATATTCCGGCGCCATGTTGGCGATGGTGGCCTTGTCCTCGAGCGTCATGTGCGCGAGGCCGGGGCCATAGAACTCGACGAACTTGCCGACGACCCCCTTCTTGCGCAGCATCTGGGTGACGGTGAGCACGAGGTCCGTCGCCGTCACGCCCTCCTTCAGGCGGCCGGTGAGCTTGAAGCCGATGACCTCGGGCAGCAGCATGGACAGGGGCTGGCCGAGCATGGCGGCCTCGGCCTCGATGCCGCCGACGCCCCAGCCGAGCACGCCGAGGCCGTTGACCATCGTGGTGTGCGAATCGGTGCCGACGAGCGTGTCAGGATAGGCCACCGTCTCGCCGCCCTCGGTCTTCGTCCAGACGGTCTGGGCGAGATACTCGAGGTTGACCTGGTGGCAGATGCCGGTGCCGGGCGGCACGACGCGGAAGTTGTTGAAGGCGCTCTGGCCCCACTTCAGGAAGCGGTAGCGCTCCTGATTCTGCTCATACTCGCGCGCCACGTTCTGGGCGAGCGCGGAAGACGAACCGAAGAAATCGACGACCACCGAATGGTCGATGACGAGATCGACCGGTACGAGCGGGTTGATGCGCGTCGGATCACCGCCCAGCTGCTTCATTGCATCGCGCATGGCCGCAAGATCCACCACCGCCGGCACGCCGGTGAAGTCCTGCATCAGCACGCGCGCCGGGCGGAAGGCGATCTCGCGCCCCGCGGCCCCCTTGTTGACCAGCCACTCCTTGACCGCGACGATGTCATCCTTCGTCACGGAGCGCCCGTCCTCGAAACGCAGCAGGTTCTCGAGCAGCACCTTCATCGAGAAGGGCAGGCGCGAGATGCCCTCGAGGCCGTTCTTCTCCGCTTCCGCCAGGGAGTAATAGGTGTAGGTCTTGCCGCCGACGGTCAGCGTCTTGCGGCTTTTGAAACTGTCGATGGTCGTCACGGCGGGATCCTCACATCACGGATGATCGAACTAGAGGTTCGTTCGGCCGATGCGCGAAGTGCGCGCGCCGCTCCGGGGGCGCCCGGGGATCCACGCGACGAGGCGCGCGGCGCAGCCACCGGTCATATAGAGAATTTTCCTGCGTTCCGCTACACGGACGACAATCATTCTAAAGAAGGCAGGCATGCGGGAGAGGCGGGCTCATGCGCATTTCGGTTGAGGGGCTGGCCTGCCGGCGCGGGGAACGCCTCCTGTTCAGCAACCTCTCGTTCTCGCTCGCGAGCGGCGAGGCGCTTGTCGTGACGGGCCGCAACGGCGCCGGCAAGTCGAGCCTCATCGCCATGCTCGCCGGCCGCCTCGCGCCCGCGGCCGGGGAAATCCGGGCGGAGGGCATCGGCGAGGCGACGCTCGCCGAGGTCACCAACCACGTCGGCCACAAGGAGGGGCTGAAGGCGGCCCTGACCGCCGAGGAGAACCTTGCCTTCGCCCGCGCCATGCTGGGCCGGCCGCGGATGTCGCCGCGCGAGGCGCTCGCCCGCGTGGGCCTCGCCCGCGCTGCGGACCTGCCGGCGGGCTACCTGTCCGCCGGGCAGCGGCGACGCGTCGCGCTCGCGCGGCTCTTCGTCTCCCATCGCCCGCTGTGGCTCCTCGACGAGCCGACCTCCGCCCTCGACGCGGCCTCGCAGGCCCGGCTCGCCGGGATCATGCGCGAGCACCTGGCGGAAGGCGGTCTCATCATCGCCGCCACCCATGCGCCGCTCGGGCTGGAGGGGGCGAAGACGCTGGACATCGACGCCCACGCTCCGGGTTCGGGCGCGTCCGGCGCCGTGCAGGGAGATGAGGCATGAGAGCGGTGCGGCTGGAGCCCGGCCTGGCGGTTTCGCGCCATTGCGCACGGGCACGAATGCGCGAACACGGAAGCGGCCTGACATGACGCGTGCCTTCCTTGCCCTCGTCCTGCGCGATCTGCGGCTCGCCGCCCGTGTCGGCGGCAGCGGCGCCATGGGGCTCGTCTTCTTCCTGATGCTGGTGGCCGTCGTGCCTTTCGCGCTCGGCCCGGATCTCAACCTTCTCTCCCGCATAGGCCCGGCGCTGCTGTGGTTCTCGGCCGTGCTCGCCACGCTCATCGGGCTCGACCGGCTGTTCCAGACCGACGTCGAGGACGGCGCCATCGACCTCATCCTGGCGAGCGACACGCCGCTCGAGGTGCTGGTGGCGGCCAAGGGCGTGGCCCACTGGCTGACCACGGGCCTGCCGCTCGCGCTGTGCGCGCCGCTTTTCGGCCTGCTGCTCGCCCTGACGCCGCAGGCGATGCTGGCCGTGGCGGCAACCCTTCTCGTCGGCACGCCGGCGCTGACCTTCATCGGTGCGGTGGGGGCGGCGCTCACGGCCTCGCTCGGGCGCGGCGGGCTGTTGCTCGCCATCCTCGTCATGCCGCTGATGGTGCCGACCCTCATCTTCGGTGTCTCGGCGGCAAATGCGGCGACAGCCGCCACCGTCGGTTTCCTCACGCCCTTTCTCGTCCTTGTTGCCCTCTCCCTTGTCGCGATCGTGATCGGCACCTTCGCCGCTGCCGCGGCCCTGCGGCAGGGCGCGTGACGAAGCGCCCAATTGCGGCCACGATCGCGCGACGTTAGATCAGGCGGAGGGATCCGCATCCGCGGTCCCCGGAGCCATCCCTCGAATTCTGGAACGAACGACCGCGTGCCGCGCCTCACGAGCCTCTGGAACCTCGCCAATCCGACGCGCTTTCTCGGCCTCGCCGACAGGTTGCTGCCGTGGCTCGCCGCGCTCGCGGCCGTCCTGCTCGCCGTCGGGCTCTACCTCTCCTTCTTTGTGGCGCCGCCGGACTACCAGCAGGGCGAGACGGTGCGCATCATGTTCGTCCACGTGCCCGCCGCGTGGCTCGGCCTGTTCATGTACGTGATGATGAGCGCCTCGGCGCTCGGCACGCTCGTGTGGCGCCACCCGCTTGCCGACGTTGCGCAGAAGGCTGCGGCGCCCATCGGAGCCGCCTTCACCTTCGTCTGCCTCGTCACCGGCTCGCTCTGGGGCAAGCCGATGTGGGGCACGTGGTGGGTGTGGGACGCGCGGCTCACCTCCGTCCTCGTGCTCTTTCTCATGTATCTCGGCATCATCGCCCTGTGGCGGGCCGTGGACGACCCCGCCCGGGCGGCGCGGGCCGTGGCTGTGCTGACACTCGTCGGCGTCGTCAACATCCCCATCATCAAGTTCTCGGTGGACTGGTGGAGCACGCTGCACCAGCCGGCGGCGGTCTTCCGCATCGACGGGCCCACCATCCATCCCTCGATGTTGTGGCCACTCCTCGTCATGGCCGTCGCCTTCACGGTCCTCGCCATCGCCCTGCACCTTGCCGGCATGCGCAACGAGATCCTGCGCCGGCGCGTGCGCAGCCTGCGACTGATGGAGGCCGAGCAGCTCGACGCAGGCGTCGAGCCGGCTGCGGGAGCTGCCCGATGAACGATCCTCACACCGGCTTCATCGTCGCGAGCTATGCCCTGACCACGCTCGTCGTCGGCGGGCTCGTGCTGCGCGCCGTCTTCGACCATCGCGCCCTGCGGCGTGCCATTGCGCAGCTTGAGGCTCGCGGCGTGCGCCGTCGGTCGGCCCGTCGGGAGGAGGCGCGATGAGCGACCCTCGGAACGGCATCGCCGCCGAGGCCGAAGCGGCGTCTCCCGAGGTGCGCCGCCGCCGGCTCATCCTCCTCATTCCCCTCGTGGTCTTCCTGCTGCTGGCGGGGCTCTTCCTCGTGCGCCTCTTCTCGGGCGACCCCTCGCGGGTGCCCTCGGCGCTGATCGGCCGCCCGGTGCCCACCTTCTCTCTGCCGCCGCTCGACGGCCTGACCGGAGCGAACGGCGCGCCGGTGCCCGGCTTTTCCGACGCGGACCTGAAGCGGGGCGAGGTCACTGTCGTCAATGTCTGGGCGTCCTGGTGCGCGCCCTGCCGGCAGGAGCATCCGCTGCTGATGGAGCTCGCGGCCCAGCCGGGCGTGCGCCTCCTCGGCCTCAACTACAAGGACAATCCCGAGAATGCGCGCCGCTTCCTCGGCGCCCTCGGCAACCCCTTCAGTGCGGTAGGCGTCGACGAGAGCGGCCGCGCCGCCATCGACTGGGGGGTCTACGGCGTGCCGGAGACGTTCATCGTCGGCCCGGACGGCACCATCCGGCACAAGCACATCGGCCCGTTGACGCCGGACAGCCTGAGCGGAACCTTTCTGCCTGCGCTGCGAGCAGCGCAGCAACACTAGGGGGAGCGATGGCGCCAGCGCCGGTGAATGGCAGCGATCGTCTGCTGCTCGAGGCCGACCTGTCGGCCGAGCGGGCTGCAAGCGTGGTGCGCATGGCCATCGCCGTCGCGCTGCTCGGTACGGTGGAGATCGTCCTCAAGCGCAGCAACAACATCTCCCTGCTCGACCTCACGGAGGCGCGCAACCAGGCGAGGGCGACGCTCGCCCTGCTCTTCTTCGCGGGCCTTGTCGTCTACCTTCTCGTGAAGTTCGGCCGCTGGCGGCCGTGGATGGCCTATGTGACGGTGACGGTCGACGTTGTCGTCCTCGTCGGAAGCCTCCTCGCCGACCTGCGCGACATGGGCCTGCCGGTGGCCTTCATGAGCATGTTCCCGGTGGTCGGCGTCTTCCCCTTGCTCCTCGCCGTCAGCGCCCTGCGCATTCGCCCCGGCGTGCAGTTCTATGCCCTCTGCCTGATGCTGGCCGGCCTCGCACTCGTCGTTGGCGTGGGAGGGGCGCGCACGCCGCCGCTTCCGGAGGTCCTCCTGCACGACATGGGGATGTTCTACTCCCTGCCGGCGAACACGGCCCGGGCCGCCATGTTCGCCCTCGGCGGGGCGGCGCTTGTCCTCGCCACGCTGCGCGGCCGGCGCCTCCTCCACCAGGCGGTGGAGGAGACGACGCGCCGGCTCAACCTGGCGCGCTATCTGCCCGCCGAGCTGGTGCCGGTGCTGTCGAGCGACAACATTGAGGAGCTGCGCACCGGGCGTCGTGCCGAGGTGGCGCTCGTCTTCATCGACATCCGCGGCTCCACCGCCATGGGCGAGGCCATGAGCCCGGCGGCACTGACGAGCTTCATCGGCGCCTTCCGGGCCCGCGTCACGCGCGCGGCGCGCCAGCACGGCGGTGTCATCGACAAGTTCATCGGCGACGGTGCCTTCATCATCTTCGGCCTGCCGCAGACCGGCGGCGACGACGCGGCCCGGGCGCTCGCCTTCTGCCGCTCCATGCTCGCCTCGATCGACGAATGGAACGCCCTGCGCAAGGCGGCCGATGCCGCGCCCGTGGCCGTGGGCATGGGCGTCCATTTCGGCACGGCCTTCGTCGGCGCGATTGGCGACGAGCAGCGCCTCGAATTCACCGTCATGGGCGATGCCGTCAACGTCACAGCCCGGCTCGAGGATGCTGCCAAGGCCTTCGAGGTGTCGCTGGTTGCCTCGCGCGATGTGCTGGCAGCGGCGGGCGAGGATCCGGAGCAGCCGGGCTCGCCATGGCGCAGCCTCGGCACCCAGGCCTTGCGCGGGCGCAGCGAGGCGATGCCGATCTATACGCTCGCCGGCAGCGAGGACTGAGCGGGAGCCGGCATCACGACCGCTCGTCCTTCTCCGCTGGACTGTGGCGCATGATGAGCGGCGTCTGCGCGAGCGCGAAGGCGAGCGTGATGGGCATCACGCCGAAGACCTTGAAACTCACCCAGAAATCCGTCGACTGCGTACGCCAGACGACCTCGTTGAGCACCGCGAGAAAAAGAAAGAAGAGACCCCAGCGCAGCGTCAGCTTGCGCCAGCCCTCGGCATCGAGCTCGAAAACGCTGTCGAGCACGAAGCCGAGCAGGGACTTGCCGAAGGCGAGGCCGCCGAGCAGCACCACGCCAAACAGGGTGTTCACGATGGTCGGCTTGAGTTTGATGAACAGCTCATCGTGCAGCACGAGCGTCAGCGTGCCGAAGACGAGCACGACGATGCCCGAGACGAGCGGCATGATCGGCAGCTTGCGAACGAGCCGGTAGTGGATGGCAAGCGCCACCAGCGTCGCCACCATGAAGACCGCCGTTGCGGTGAAGATGCCGGCCTGCTCGCCGGCGAGGATCGACGCCGGCACGAGCGGCGCGAAAAGCCCAGGCCGGCTGTTGGCGAGGAAAAACAGCCCGAGCGGCCCCAGCTCCAGTGCAAGCTTGACGAGCGGCGGCAGGTGCTGACCCTTCGGATCGCTCTCGATGAGCTCTTTCGACATGGGGCTTGTCATTCCAGTCCGGCAATGGCGCGGGCGAAGTCCCGCGCCGTGAAGGGCTCGAGATCGTCGACGCCTTCGCCGACGCCGATGAAATGCACCGGCAGGCCGAATTTGGCGGCGATGGAGACGAGGATGCCGCCGCGGGCCGTGCCGTCGAGCTTGGTCATGACGAGGCCGGTCACGCCGGCCGTCTTGCCGAAGATCTCCACCTGGCTCACCGCGTTCTGGCCGGTGGTGGCGTCGAGGACGAGCAGCACGGCATGGGGTGCCGTCTCGTCGATCTTCTTCATGACGCGCACCACCTTCTCGAGTTCGGCCATCAGGCCGGCCTTGTTCTGCAGGCGGCCGGCCGTGTCGACGAGGAGCACGTCGGTTCCCGTGGCCCGGGCCTCGGTCAGGGCGTCGAAGGCAAGACCCGCCGCGTCGGCGCCCTGCTCGCGTGCGATCACCCTGGCGCCGGTGCGCTCGCCCCAGACCTTGAGCTGCTCGATGGCCGCGGCGCGGAACGTGTCGCCCGCGGCCAGCATCACCTTGCGGCCCTCCGCACGGAACTTCGCCGCCAGCTTGCCGATGGTGGTGGTCTTGCCCGAGCCGTTGACACCGACCATCAGGATGACGAAGGGCTTGCGGTCGGCATCGACGGCGAGGGGCCGGGCGACGGGGGCGAGCACTGCCTCAACCTCGCGCGCCAGCACCGCCTTGACCTCCTCGGGGTCGATGGACTTGTCGTAGCGCCCCTCGGCGATGGAGCGCGTGATGCGCGCTGCCGTCTCGATGCCGAGGTCGGCCTGGATGAGGATGTCTTCCAGATCCTCGAGGGTTGCGGCGTCGAGCCGGCGCTTGGAGAACAGCTCGGTGATGCCGAGGCCGAGCGAGGAGGAGGTGCGCGCCAGTCCCTCCTTCAGCCGCTGCCACCAGCTGCGCCGCGGAGCGGGCGGGGGGGCCGTCTCGGGCGTCGAGGGGGGCGTGTCGTCCTGCGGCGCTTCGGCCTGCGGAGGCGGCACCTTGGGCTGCGACTGGGGGGCCTCACCGCGCCGGAAGAGCCGGGCCAGCATCCCGCGCTTGTCCTTGTCGCCGTCGCTCATCTGTCCTCGCGTCTTTTCCCTTGCTCTCGGCCTGCCCCCTCGATAGCCCGAAGCGCATGAACGAGAAAGAGTTGCCCTTCGATATAATGTCGCGCCTCATCTATCGCGACGCGCTGATGCTGGTGATCGACAAGCCGGCGGGCATGCCGGTCCATCCCGGCCCGCGCAGCGGCACGGCGAAGAGCAACGAGACGCTCAGCGACCATCTGGACGCGCTGCGCTTCGGCGTGCCGCGCCGTCCGGAACTCGCCCACCGGCTCGACCGTGACACGTCGGGATGCCTCGTCCTCGGCCGCCATCGCAAGGCACTCGACAAGCTGGGGCGGCTGTTCCGGTCCGGCAAGGTCGAGAAGACCTACTGGGCCGTCGTCGAGGGTGGGCCGGCCGACGAGGCGGGCGAGATCGACCTGCCGCTCGCCCCCCGCGATCCCTCGCGCGGGTGGTGGATGAAGGTGGACCCTGCCGGACAGCCGGCACTGACGCGCTGGCGTGTGCTCGGCCGGGGCGAGGGCCTCGCCTGGCTCGCCCTGACGCCGGTGACGGGCCGCACCCATCAGCTGCGCGTCCACTGTGCCGCGGCGGGCTTTCCCATCCGCGGCGACGCCATCTACGGCCACGCCCCGCGCACGGGCGGGCCCGGACTGCACCTGCACGCCGCCGCACTCGCTATTCCGCTCTATCCGAACCGCGCGGCCGTGCGTGTCGCGGCGCCCGCACCGGCGCACATGCACGCTGCCCTCACCGCCGCCGGCTGGCGCGGGACGATGCCGGCGGACACGACAGCCGAAACATCGAAAGCCTGATTCGCAGTCCGCTGCCGGACGAGCGCGCGATGCCACGCGGGCGGGAAGGCTTTGCATGTCATTATGTGTCGTTCGCATGGAAAAATTCCAGACGGTTTCTACTAAATAAGAAGCATTCGGAATAAATATTGCTTCCTGTGCAATTGATGTTGCAGGATCGTCGTCGCTGTTTATGAAGTAATAAGATCGACGTATACAGTTATTGCGGGCGCTACCGGTCAGGAGCGCTTCGAGCCGGGGGCGGCGGTCCTTCCACCTTTCCCCCACGGTGTGCCGCAGCTCGCCGCCCCCGGCTCTCCCAGCCCTAATACGGCGGCCACCGACATCGCTGCCCGTGTGATGCCCCTTGCGGATTCGGCCCTGAGGATACGTGTCGATGAGCGAGCCGCGCAGCGAACTGGCTACGGCATTCTTGCGTCTCAACCGGGTTTTCGCGGGTCTCGCCCTCGTCTCGGGGGTCATCAACTGTCTGGCATTGTCCAGCTCCATCTTCATGCTGCAGGTCTATGACCGGGTGTTGTCGAGCCGCAGCGAGCCGACGCTCGCCACGCTGTGCGTCCTTGTGGTGCTCCTGCTCGGTTTCCAAGGCGTGCTCGAGGCGGTGCGCAGCCGGATCCTGACTCGTGTCAGCGGCCACCTGCACGCGCAGCTCGGTTCGCGTGTGTTCAGCTGCGTCCTCGCCCTGCCACTCAGGAGCGCCGTACAGGACGACGGCCTCACCCCGGTGCGCGACCTCGACACCTTGCGTCACTTCGTCGCCGGGCCCGGTCCGTCAGCCTTCTTCGACCTGCCTTGGATGCCGCTCTACCTGCTCTTCGTCTACGCGCTGCATCCTTTCCTCGGCCTGCTCGCGACCTTCGGAGCCCTGATACTGGTCGCCCTGACGGTATCGACCGAGATGATGTCACGTGGCCCCCAGCGCGCGCTGGCCACGCAGAACGCACAGCGCATCGGCCTCGGCCTTGCCGGGCGCCGTAACGCCGAGGTGCTGCGCGCGATGGGCTTCGGTGAGCGGGTGACGGAGCGCTGGCTGCGTCTCAATACGGCCTTTCTCGCCGAGCAGCGGCGGGCGGGCGACATCGTCGGAGGGCTCGGTGCCGCCTCGCGCGCCCTCAGGATCCTGTTGCAGTCGCTCATCCTGGCACTCGGAGCGTGGTTGACCATCCGCGGCCAGATGACAGCCGGCGCCATCATCGCCGCGTCCATCGCCACCACGCGGGCGCTCGCACCGGTCGAGCTTGCCATCGGGCAGTGGAAGTCCTTCGTGGCGGCGCGCGACAGCTGGCGCCGGCTGGCCAGGGTTCTCTCGGCCCTGCCGCCACCATCGCCCCGGCTCGACCTGCCGGCGCCCGTCGCCAGCGTGGTCGTCGAGCAGCTGTCGGTCGCCGCGCCGGGGCAGCGCCGGCCGAGCGTGCGCAACGTGTCCTTTGCCCTGCGGGCGGGGCAGGGGCTCGGCATCATCGGCCCCAGCGCCGCCGGAAAGTCGACCCTCCTGCGCGCGCTCGTCGGTGTCTGGCCGCCCGTGTCGGGAGCCGTGCGCCTCGACGGGGCCGCGCTCGACCAGTGGGGCGAGGCGCTCGGCCGGCACATCGGCTATCTGCCCCAGGACGTGGAACTGCTCGCCGGCACCGTCGCCGCCAACATCGCCCGCTTCGAGGAGAATCCGGCCGCCGAGGCGGTCATCGCCGCCGCCATGGCCGCTGGCGTGCACGAGATGATTCTGAGCCTGCCGGACGGGTACGAAACGGAGATCGGCGAGGGGGGCGAAATCCTCTCGGCAGGCCAGCGGCAACGCCTGGCGCTCGCCCGGGCACTCTATCGCGATCCCTTTCTCGTCGTTCTCGACGAGCCCAACTCCAATCTCGACGCGGAAGGCGAGGACGCGCTGACGGAAGCCATTCAGGGCGTGCGCGCCCGTGGCGGCATTGTGGTCGTCGTAGCGCATCGCCCGGCCGTGCTCGCCGGCGTCGACCGGATCGCGATCATGCGCGACGGAGCACTGCAAGCCTTCGGCCCGCACCAGGAGGTGTTGCGCCGCATGCGCGGCCAGCCGGGATCGGCCGGCAGCGCGTCGCCGTCCGCCACGGACCAGAACAGCAAGGTCGGTGCCCAATGAACGGATCCCTGTTGCCCGGAGGGGAAAAGCGGTCGATCCAGCGCCATCTGACGCTGGGCCTTGCTCTTTCCTTCCTGCTGATCGGCTCGATCGGTGGATGGGCCACGGTGGCCCAGCTCGCCGGTGCAGTCATCGCCCCCGGCCTGCTCGTGGTGAAGTCACACGTCAAGCGCGTGCAGCATCCGACGGGCGGCGTCGTCGCCGTGCTCAAGGTCAGGGAAGGCGACGTGGTGCGGGAGGGCGACGTGCTGGCGCGTCTCGACGACACCATCGCCACTGCCAGCCTGCAGCTCGTCTCCAAGCAGCTTGACCAGGCGACGGGGCGCGTCGCCCGTCTGGTTGCCGAGCGCGACGGCCTCGCCGCCGTCGCCTTCCCGCCGGAGTTCGCCGCGAGGGGTGAGACGGATGCGGAGGTCGCAGCGGTGATCGACGGCGAAAACGGTCTTTTCAGCGCCCGCCGCCTGGCGATCGAGGGACAGAAGGCACAGCTTCGCGAGCGCATCGCGCAGTCGCTGCGCGAGATCGAGGGGCTCGAGGCCCAGCAGGCAGCCAAGGAACGCGAGATCGCGCTGATCGAGGAAGAGCTCTCGGGTGTCCTCGCCCTGTTCGAGCGCAACCTCGTGCAGATCAATCGGCTCAAGCTGCTGCAGCGCGAGGCTGCGCGCCTCGGCGGCGAGCGCGGCCAGATCGTTGCGGCCATCGCGCAGGTCAGGGGCCGCATTGCCGAGATGGAACTGCAGATCATCCAGCTCGACCAGAATCGCCGCACCGAAGTTATGCACGAACTGCGCGATTACGAGACCCGCATCGGGGATCTCGTCGAGCGCAGGGCTGCGGCGCTGAGCCAGCTCGAGCGCGTCGACATCCGCGCGCCGCAGGATGGCATTGTCCACCAGCTTGACGTGCATGCGGCCGGGGCGGTCGTCACCGCCGGGCAGGTCATGATGCTTATCGTGCCGCGCGGCGACGAACTCGTCGTCGAGGCCCGGGTCTCGCCGGCGGATATCGATCAGGTCGTGGTGGGCCAGACGGCCGTGGCGCGCCTGTCGGCCTTCAACCAGCGCACCACACCCGAGCTGTTCGGCACGGTCATCAGCGTCGCGCCCGATCTCACGACCGACGCGGCGACGGGGGTGGCGTTCTACAAGGTCCGCGTCCGCCTGGCTCCGGAGGAGCTGGCGCGCCTCGGCCAGCGCGAACTCGTGCCGGGCATGCCGGTCGAGGTTCACATCATGACGCGCTCGCGCTCGGCCCTGTCCTATCTGATGAAGCCGCTGACGGACCAATGGGCGCGCGCCTTCCGGGAGGAATGACGCGCGCCTGGTCAGCCGTTGGCCATGTACTGGCCGCCGTTGATGGTCATGACCGAGCCGGTAGCGAAGCCGGCGGCGTCGGAGGCGAGATAGACCACCGCGGCAGCAATCTCCTCCGCGCGGCCGAGCCGGCCCACGGGGATGCCGGCGATGATCTTCTTCAGCACGTCCTCCGGCACGGCAGCCACCATGTCGGTGTCGATGTAGCCGGGGCAGATGCAGTTGACGGTGACGCCCTTGGCGGCGTTCTCCAGCGCCAGCGCCTTCGTGAAGCCGATCACGCCGGCCTTGGCGGCCGCATAGTTCGTCTGGCCCATCTGGCCCTTCTGGCCGTTGATGGACGAGATGTTGATGATGCGGCCGAATCCGCGCTCGCGCATACCCTCGATGACCGGGCGGGTCATCGTGAACATGGAATCGAGGTTGGTGCGGATCACCGCATGCCATTGCTCGAAGGTCATGCGGTGGAACATGCCGTCGCGGGTGATGCCGGCGTTGTTGACGAGGATGTCCACCGGGCCGAGGTCGGCCGCGACACGCGCGAGCCCCTCGGCACAGGCGGCGGCATCGCCCACGTCCCACTTGTATACAGCGATTCCGGTTTCGCTCTTGAACCGGGCGGCGGCCTCATCGTTGCCGGCGTAGTTGGCGGCGACCGTATGCCCTGCCGCTTTCAGGGCGCGTGAGATCGCGGCCCCTATGCCGCGTGTACCGCCGGTGACAACTGCAACTCGTGCCATTTCTTTCTCCCTCTGGCCATTATCCTTGCCCAGGAGGGACGCGGCCGCCGGACCCCTTGCGTCCGCCCCCCTTATCGCTCCACGCACATGGCAATGCCCATGCCGCCGCCGATGCACAGCGTCGCGAGGCCCTTCTTGGCATTGCGCCGGCGCATCTCATGAAGCAGCGTGGTCAGGATGCGTGCGCCCGAGGCGCCGATGGGATGGCCGATGGCGATCGCGCCGCCGTTGACGTTCACGATCTGCGGATCCCAGCCCATGTCCTTGTTGACGGCGAGGGCCTGGGCGGCGAAGGCCTCGTTCGCCTCGACGAGGTCGAGGTCCTGCACCTTCCAGCCTGCCTTCTCGAGCGCCTTGCGCGAGGCCGGGATGGGACCCGAGCCCATGACAGCCGGCTCGACGCCCGCCGTCGCCCAAGAGGCGATGCGGGCAAGCGGCGTCAGGCCGCGCCGCTCGGCTTCGGCGGCCGTCATGAGCACCAGCGCCGCAGCGCCGTCGTTCAGGCCGGAGGCGTTGCCCGCCGTCACCGTGCCGTCCTTCTGGAAGGCGGGCCGGAGCTTGCCGACCGCCTCAAGCGTCACGCCCTCGCGGATGTACTCGTCGCTGTCGACGACGATGTCGCCTTTGCGTGAGGCAACCGTCACAGGCGTGATCTCGTCTGCGAAGCGGCCGGCCTTCTTGGCCGCCTCGGCCTTGTTCTGCGAAGCGACGGCGAAGGCGTCCTGCTCCTCGCGGCTGATCTGCCACTTCTGCGCCACGTTCTCGGCGGTTACGCCCATGTGATAGCCGTGGAAGGCGTCCCACAGGCCGTCACGAATCATCGTGTCGATGAACTGCACGTCGCCGAACTTCGTGCCGGCGCGCATATGGACCGCGTGCGGCGCCAGCGACATCGATTCCTGTCCGCCGGCGACGATGACCGAGGCGTCTCCGTTGGCGATCTGCTGCATGCCGAGGGCGACGGCGCGCAGACCGGAGCCACAGACCTGGTTGAGGCCCCAGGCCGTCTTGCTGACCGGGATGCCGGCCTTCATGGCGGCCTGGCGGGCAGGGTTCTGGCCTTCGGTAGCCGTCAGGACCTGGCCGAGGATGACTTCGTCCACCTCCTCGGCAGCCACACCCGCCTGCTCCAGGGCGCCCTTGATGGCGGCAGCGCCCAGCACATGCGCCGGCACGTTGGCGAAGGAGCCGTTGAAAGAGCCTACCGGCGTGCGTGTGGCGGCGACGATGACGATGTCCGTGGAGGCCATGGCGATCTCCTTGAGTTTCCTTGTTTCACCGGTCCTGGCGGCCCTTGCTCCCATGCCGTGGTCGCCCCGACGCGGCCATGTGTGACGGGTCGTGGGTCATCTTCGAGGGGGGGCTGCATAGCGTCAAGCGCAACACGTCAATGCACTCCGCGCCGCCATGTCGCACAAATGAGTTTTCGTCGCGCCGATTAGCGCCTATCGTCTGGCCGGGGAGGCCGTGCGCAGGCAACCGGTCGGTGCCGGAGATGCTTCGGGGCGCTGCGGCGGAGCCTGCATCCGGGCCGGGACGAGACAAAGCAGAGCCATGGCGACAAAAGAAAATCCGACGGTCATCAAGAAATACGCCAACCGTCGCCTCTATCACACGGGAACCAGCACTTACGTCACCCTCGAGGATCTCGCGCAGATGGTGCGTGAAGGGGAGGATTTCGTCGTCTTCGACGCCAAGACCAACGAGGACATCACCCGTTCCGTGCTGACGCAGATCATCTTCGAGGAGGAGAACAAGGCCGGGCAGAACCTGCTGCCGGTTGCCTTCCTGCGCCAGCTCATCCGCTTCTATGGCGACAGCATGCAGGCGCTGGTGCCGAGCTACCTCGAGTTCTCCATCGAGAATTTCACGCGCGAGCAGCAGAAGCTGCGCGAGAAGATGGCCGAGGCCTTCGGCCCCGCGGCAGCGTTCAAGAGCATGGAAGAGCACGTGCGCACGAACATGGCGATGTTCGGCGAGGCGCTGAAGCTGTTCTCCCCCTTCGGGCCGCGCGTCGAGCAGCAGGAGGAGGCTGCCGCCCGCCCGCGCCAGGGCGAAGCGCGTCAGTCGAGCGACGACCTGGACGAGCTCAAGCGCCAGGTGCTCGAGATGCAGGCGCGGCTCGACGAGCTGGCCAAAGGGGCCGGCCGCGGATGAGAAGCGCCGGGCCACTGTCATCGGGATGACGCGGAAGCGCGGTTGAGATGACTTCTTGAGACCTGCCGCCCGTCCCGATTCGCCGGCCTCGGCCCCCGGGGCGGCCGGTTCGGGCAAGGGGCATGATCGAGACGACCAAGAACAGCCTGCGGCTCAGCGCCAATGCCATCGCGCTCAGGACCGCGGGCCTCAGCTGTGCCATCTTCACGCTGGCAGCGCTCGCCGGTGGTGTCGTCGGCGTCTGGACCGCCCTGGCGGCACTCGCCAGTCTCGCGGTGGCGGGGCTCGCCTTCCGCGACCGCCGGCCGCCGGGCGACCGCGCGGTAACCATCAGCGAGCGCAGCGAGCAGCAGGCCTTCGGCCCCGCGGCGGTGCTGGCGGCGCTGCCCGACCCCGTCATCATCGTGAACCGGCGCGGCCTCGTGGTGGACGCCAACCGGGCGGCAACGGCAGTTCTGCCGGGCTTGCGCAACGGCCACCCCCTGTCCCTTGCGCTGCGCGCGCCGGACGTGCTCGACGGCCTCGAGCGGGTGGTGAAGGGCGGCGAGGCCGAAGCGGTCGAGTTCGTCGAGCGCGTGCCGGTGGAGCGCGCCCTCGAGGTGCACATCGCGCCGCTGACCGGCGAGGCCGGCAACGACGGCGCCCGCGCCGGCGCCGCGCTCTACTTCCGCGACCTGACACCGGCGCGGCGGCTGGAGCACATGCGCGTCGACTTTGTCGCCAACGCCAGCCACGAACTGCGTACGCCGCTCGCCTCCCTGATGGGCTTTATCGAGACCCTGCAGGGGCCGGCGCGCAACGACGAAGCGGCCCGCGAGCGCTTCCTCGCGATCATGCGCGAGCAGGCGCAGCGCATGGCCCGACTCATCGACGACCTGCTGTCGCTGTCGCGCATCGAGCTCAGCGTGCATGTGCAGCCCACCGGGATCGTCGACGTTGTCGCACTGCTGCGTCACCTCATCGACGCGCTCCTGCCGCTGGCGCGCGAGCGCGGCGTCGAGATCGCGCTTGACGTGCCGGAGGGATCGGTCAACGTGCGCGGGGAGCGCGACGAGCTCCTGCGCGTCTTCGAGAACCTCATCGAGAACGCCGTCAAGTACGGCGAGAGCGGCGGCCGCGTCGACGTGCGGGTGACGACCGCGACGCGCCCCGACGGCGCGGGCGCGGTGTCTGTCGAGGTGCGCGACTATGGACCCGGCATCGCGCCAGAGCATCTGCCGCGTCTGACGGAGCGCTTCTACCGCGTCGATGTCGCCGCGAGCCGTGGCAAGGGCGGCACTGGTCTTGGCCTGGCCATCGTCAAGCACATCGTGATGCGCCACCGGGGGCAGCTCTCCATCGCGAGCGAGGTGGGCAAGGGGGCTTCGTTCACGGTGACGCTTCCCGTGCTCGTCGGCGAATCCAGAAAGTGAAACAGAACAAGATTTTACGCTGTCATTCGGTTGTCACCTTGCCCTCATAGACAGGGGGGCGTCGGCGACGTCCGCGGCATCGCCGAAGCGGAAGCGACAGGGCCGGTCGCGGTCATGCGACCGTCGCCCCGCTCCAGAGATCAGGGAGACACACCGTGAAATTCCGTTCCCTCGCCAGCGTCGCCGCCCTCGCCCTGGCCGGCGTCGCCGCAGCCGGTACCGCCGAGGCGCGCGACCAGATCCGCATCGTCGGCTCCTCGACGGTCTATCCCTTCACGACGGCGGTTGCGGAGCAGTTCGCCCGCGCGGGCCTCGGCAAGGCGCCCGTCGTCGAGTCGACCGGCACCGGCGGCGGCATGAAGCTGTTCTGCGCCGGCGTCGGCACGGACCATCCAGATGCCACCAATGCCTCGCGCCGTATCAAGAAATCCGAGTTCGAGGACTGCCGGAAGAACGGCGTCACCGACATCATCGAGCTTAAGGTGGGCTTCGACGGTCTGACCGTCGCCAACTCGAAGGCGGGGCCGGACTTCGACCTGACGAAGGAGCAGCTCTTCCTCGCCCTCGCCAAGGAGGTGCCGGGTCCTGACGGCAAGCTCGTCCCCAACCCCTACAGGTCCTGGTCTGACATCGACAAGACGCTGCCCAACGAGAAGATCGAGGTGCTCGGCCCGCCGCCCACCTCTGGCACGCGCGATTCGTTCCTCGAACTCGTCATGGAGCCCGGCGCGGAGAAGGTTCTCGCGGACCTCAAGAAGAGCAACCCGAACGCCTTCGCCGTCGCGTGGAAGACGATCCGCGAGGACGGCGCCTACATCGACGCCGGAGAGAACGACAACCTCATCGTCCAGAAGCTCGATGCCAATCCGCAGGCGGTCGGCATCTTCGGCTACTCCTTCCTCGAGGAGAACGCGGCGAAGATCAAGGGCGCCAAGATCGACGGTGTGGCGCCAAACTTCGACACCATCGCCGAAGGCGAGTACTCGGTCTCGCGCCCGCTGTACGTCTACTTCAAGAAGCAGCACATCGGCGTCGTGCCGGGCCTCGACAAGTTCATCGCCGAATACGTCTCCGAGAAGGCGCTGGGCGAGGACGGCTATCTTTCGCGCAAGGGTCTCGTGCCGCTGCCGGCTGACGAGCTCGCCCGGGTGCGGGAGGACGTCAAGGAGCAGAAGCCGCTGTCGGCCGACGCGGGCCTCTGATCGTCCAACGGAAAGCGGGGCGGATGGACGGCCATCCGCTTCGTTTTGCCGTCGAAATGCGGTAGAGGCCCTCGCCGAGACGGCCTCCTGCCGTGCTCTCCCCCGGGAGCGGAGATGGTTAGCTTGTTCTTCCTGCTCGTTGTCGCCGTGGCGCTGGCGGCCTTCGCCTTCGGGCGGTCCAGGGGGCGTGGGTTCAGGGACGGCGGCGCGCGCCTTCATTCCCTGCCGGTCTACCACGGCCTGTTCCTGGCCACGCTCTGCGTCCTGCCGATGCTCGTCGTCGTGGCGCTGTGGACACCGCTTGCGCCGCGCTATGTCGAGGCGCGCACGCTCGCGGCCCTGCCGGCGGAGCTCGCGCCGCAGAACGCGCTGGAGCAGGAGGGGCGCCTGCGCGAGGCGCGTCTTCTCGCCCTCGGCGAGTTCGCCGGCACGCCCCATCCCGGCATCGCCGTCGCCGCTGATGCCTACAGGGACGCCCGCACCGAGGCGGAGGTGGTGCTCATCGTCCTCGGCCTTGCCGGCGCGGCGGGGGGCTTTGCCGTGGGCCGCCGGCAGCTAGCGCCCGGCTTCCGCGCCCGCAACGGCTTCGAGCAGGTTACAAAGGTCGTTCTCATCGCCTGTTCCGCCGTCGCCATCCTGACGACCCTCGGCATCGTCTTCTCGGTGCTGTTCGAGACGCTGCGCTTCTTCGCCCGCTATCCCTGGTACGACTTCCTCTTCGGCCTGCAGTGGTCGCCGCAGACGGCGATCCGCGCCGACCAGGTGGGCCAGTCGGGTACCTTCGGGGCCGTGCCGCTCTTCGTCGGCACCACGCTCATCATGCTGATCGCGATGCTCGTTGCGGGGCCTGTCGGCCTCTTCGCAGCGATCTACATGTCCGAATACGCGACGCCCCGCGTGCGCGCCATCGCCAAGCCGGTGCTGGAGGTGCTGGCCGGCATCCCCACCGTCGTCTTCGGCTATTTCGCGGCGCTCACCGTGGCGCCGTTCATCAAGAACGTGGGCGAGGCGCTCGGCCTCTCGGTGGCGTCCGAGAGCGCCCTCGCGGCCGGCCTCGTCATGGGGGTGATGATCATCCCCTTCGTCTCCTCCCTGTCGGACGATGTTATCAACGCGGTACCGCAGTCGCTGCGCGACGGCTCCTACGGCATGGGCGCGACGAAATCGGAGACCATCAAGCATGTCGTGCTGCCGGCGGCGCTGCCGGGCATCGTCTCCGCCCTCATGCTCGCCGTCTCGCGCGCCGTGGGCGAGACAATGATCGTCGTCATGGCGGCGGGGCTGGCCGGCAACCTGACCTTCAATCCCCTCGAGGCCGTCACGACGGTCACGGTGCAGATCAAGACGCTGCTCGTCGGCGACCAGGAATTCGACAGCGCAAAGACCCTGTCGGCCTTCGCCCTCGGCTTCGTGCTCTTCTTCTTCACGCTGACGCTGAACGTCATCGCCCTGCGCATCGTCCGCAAGTACCGAGAGCAATATGACTGACATCGCAGCACCCTCTCCAGGCGCCCGTCGGTTGGGGCTCTCGCCTGACGAGGCGGCGGCCCGGCTGAGGCGGCGCCATGCGGCGGAGGCGCGCTTCCGCGCCTACGGCATCGGCGCCATCGCGCTCGCGGGGATCTTCCTCGTCGTCCTGATTGGCGACGTGATCATCAAGGCGCTGCCGGCCTTCACGGAATATCGCCTGACGATGTCCGTCACGCCGACGCTGGAGCAGGTATCGAGCGACGGCACCACCGACCCGCAGGCGCTGCGCGGCGGCGACTATGACGCGGCGCTGCGCGCCGGGCTGCAGCAGCTCTTCCCGCAGGTGACGACGCGGGCCCTGCGCCGCAAGCTCAACAACGAGCTCCTGTCCTCAGGTGCGGCGATGGCACTGCGCGATGCGGTCCTCGCGGACCCCGCCATCATCGGCCACCCGGTGACCATCGAGGCGCTGCTCGACGATGCGGCCGATCTCTACCTCAAGGGCCTGATGACCGGGCGGCGCCAGACCGCGGGCCAGGGGCAGGCGCAGGTGACGGTCGACGGCGGGACCGTCCTGCTGCGGAGCACGGCACCCGATTTCGCCCGCATTCTGGCCGGGATCAAGGAGGACCTGCGCGGGCAGGCAGCGGCCAACCGCCGCGAGGCCGCGCGGCTCGCGGCCGCTGCTGCCGCCACCAGCGGCGAGGGCCAGCGCGAGGCGCTCAGCCGGCGCATCGCCGACTTCGAGGCCAAAGCCTCGGCCGCCGAGGCGCGCGCCGCCAATGCCGAGGCGCCGGAGACGCTGACGGCCAGCCGGCCCTCACAACTTGTTTTCATCAACGGCGGCATCGTCAAGCTGACCGAGATCGGCGCCGCCGAGGCGCGCGGCACCGTGCTCGTGCCTCTCGCCAATACGGATGCTGCGCCGGCCGGCCGGTGGGAGATCGTCACCCTGACCCAGCCGGAAGCCGACCGCCGCCTCGACGACCAGGTGATCGCCTGGCTGGAGAACCTGAAGCAGCGCGGCCTCGTCTCGTCGCACTTCGCCACCCGCTTCTTCACCTCCGGCGACAGCCGCGAGCCGGAACAGGCCGGCATCCTCGGGGCGCTCGTCGGCTCGGCACTGACCATGCTGGTGACGCTCGTGCTGTGCCTGCCCATCGGCGTCGGTGCCGCCGTCTATCTCGAGGAGTTCGCGCCGAAGAACCGGCTGACGGACCTCATCGAGGTCAACATCAACAATCTCGCCGCCGTGCCGTCGATCGTCTTCGGCCTGCTCGGCCTTGCGATGTTCCTCAACTTTTTCGGCCTGCCGCGCTCGGCGCCGCTGGTCGGCGGCCTCGTGCTCGCCCTGCTCGTGCTGCCGACCATCATCATCGCCAGCCGCGCCGCGCTGAAATCTGTACCGCCGTCGATCCGCGAGGCGGCACTCGGCATCGGAGCCTCACACCAGCAGGCGGTGTTCCATCACGTGCTGCCGCTAGCCATGCCCGGCATCATGACCGGCACCATCATCGGCATGGCACACGCGCTCGGCGAGACCGCGCCGCTCCTGCTCATCGGCATGGTGGCGTTCATCGTCGACGTGCCGGGCTCCATCACCGATGCGGCGACGGCGCTTCCGGTGCAGATCTACCTGTGGTCCGACCTGCCGGAGCCGCTGTTCCAGGCCAAGACGGCCGCCGCCATCCTGGTCCTGCTCGGCTTTCTCTTTATCATGAACGGGCTCGCCATCCTGCTGCGCCGCCGTTTCGAGCGCCGCTGGTAGCCCTTGTCCCGAGGCGAAGGGAGTTTCCTATGATGACGACGATGCCGAACATCGAGCTGGCCAGGGCCGCGACGGCCGGGGCCGCCGAGAAGGCGGCGACGAAGATCGTGGCCCGGGACGTCAACGTCTACTACGGGGACAAGCACGCCCTTCACGACGTCTCCATCGACATTCCCGAAAAGGCGGTCACCGCCTTCATCGGGCCGTCCGGCTGCGGCAAGTCCACCTTCCTGCGCTGCATCAACCGGATGAACGACACGATCCCGATCTGCCGGGTGTCCGGCCGCATCGAGATCGATGGCCGCGACATCTACGACCGCAGCCTCGACCCGGTGCAGCTCCGGGCCAGGGTCGGCATGGTGTTCCAGAAGCCGAACCCCTTCCCCAAGTCGATCTACGAGAACGTCGCCTACGGGCCGCGCATCCACGGGCTCACCAGCTCGAAGGCCGAACTCGACGAGATCGTCATCATGAGCCTCAAGCGCGCCGGTCTCTATGAGGAGGTGAAGGACCGGCTTGGAGCGCCGGGCACGGGCCTTTCCGGCGGCCAGCAGCAGCGCCTGTGCATCGCCCGCGCCATCGCCGTCAATCCCGAGGTCATCCTCATGGACGAGCCGTGCTCGGCGCTCGACCCGATCGCCACGGCGAAGATCGAGGGGCTGATCGACGAGCTGCGCGAGAACTACACGATCGTCATCGTGACGCACTCGATGCAGCAGGCGGCGCGCGTCTCGCAGCGCACGGCCTTCTTCCACCTCGGCAGGCTCGTGGAGGAGGGGCCGACCGAGCAGATCTTCACCGCGCCGCAGGACAAGCGGACACAGGACTACATCACGGGGCGCTTCGGCTGAGGCCGTCGCGAGAGAGGGGAGTGCCGACGATGACCGACCATATCGTCAGCTCGTTCGACGTCGAGCTCGACACCCTGCGCAGCAAGATCGCCGAGATGGGCGGCATTGCCGAGAAGATGCTGGGCGATGCCATCATGGCTCTCGTGCGGCGTGATGCGGCCCTCGCCCAAGCGGTCATCGCCGTCGACGAGCGGCTCGATGCCCTGCAGCACGACGTGGAGGAGCGCGCCGTGCTGACCATCGCCAAGCGCCAGCCGATGGCGGTGGACCTGCGCGAGATCATCTCCGCCATCCGCATCGCCGGAGACATCGAGCGCATCGGCGACCTCGCCAAGAACACCGCCAAGCGTGTCGTCGCCATCAGCAACGAGCTGCAGCCGCAGAAGATCGTCGGTGGCGTGCAGCACATGAGCGACCTCGTGCAGGCCCAGCTCAAGGACGTACTCGACGCCTATGCGCAGAAAGACACGGCCCGCGCGCTCGACGTGTGGCAGCGCGACGACCGCATCGACGCGCTCTACACCTCGATCTTCCGCGAGCTGCTCACCTACATGATGGAAGATCCGCGCAACATCAGCTTCTGCACACACCTCCTGTTCCTCGCCAAGAACATCGAGCGCATCGGCGACCACACCACCAACATTGCCGAGACGATCCACTATCTCGTCACCGGCAAGCCGGTCGTCGCCGAGCGCCCGAAGAGCGACGAGTCGAGCTTCACCACCGTGCCGGTCTCCGGCCAGCAGTAGGCGCCCGGACGGAGGACCGATGGGACCCCGAATCCTCATCGTCGAAGACGAGGAGCCGCTCACGCTCCTCCTGCGCTACAACCTTGAGGCCGAGGGCTATACCGTCGACACCGTGGCGCGCGGCGACGAGGCGGAGGTCCGGCTGCGCGAGCAGGTGCCTGACCTCGTGCTGCTCGACTGGATGCTGCCCGGCCTGTCCGGAATCGAGCTGTGCCGGCGCTTGCGCGCCCGGCGCGAGACGGAGCGGCTGCCCGTCATCATGCTCACCGCCCGCGGCGAGGAGGACGAACGCGTGCGCGGCCTCGCCACAGGTGCGGACGACTATGTCGTCAAGCCCTTCTCGGTGCCGGAGCTTCTGGCGCGGGTGCGGGCGCTGCTGCGCCGCGCCAAGCCGGGGCACGTGGCCACCGTGCTCAGGGCAGGAGACATCGAGCTTGACCGGGAGACGCGGCGTGTGCGCCGGGGCGGTCGTGAGCTGCACCTCGGCCCCACGGAGTTCAAGCTGCTCGAGTTCCTGATGCAGAGCCCCGGCCGCGTCTTCACGCGCGAGCAGCTCCTCAACGGCGTCTGGGGCCACGATGTCTACATCGACGAGCGCACGGTGGACGTGCATGTCGGCCGGCTGCGCAAGGCCCTCAACCGTCCCCGCCAGCCGGACCCGATCCGCACGGTGCGCGGCGCCGGCTATTCCTTCGACGAGACCTTCGCGCACGTGCAATGACGCCGGCTGCCCGCTCCGGCCATGAAAAAAGGCCGGAGCTTGCTGCCCGGCCTTCGCTGTCCCTGTCCGCTTCCGGTCAGGACCGCAGCACCTTCTTCTCGCGCCGGCGGTCGGCGGCCGGCTGGTAGGCGATGCGCGCATGGTGTGCGCAATAGGGCATGCCAAGCAGGGAGCGGGCGCCGCAGAAGCGGAAGTCAGGCGTCGTCGGGTCGCCCATCGGCCAGCGGCACATGGCCTCTCGCAGCTCCATGATGGTCACGCGCTCGCTCAGCGGCACGACCACCTCCTCCTGAGGCTGGAACGCCTCCTGCGGCTCCACTTCCGCCTCGATCTCCGGCGCCGCTGCAAGGGCTGTGTTGCCGCGCACGACCGTGGGGTTCGCCGGCTGGGTCATGGGGTGGCTCGGGCTGCGCGTCGGCGCCGCCTTGCGCGGGCGCGATGCCGCCGGCGCCGCCGACTTGGCGCGGCCGGAGAGGCCGAGGCGATGCACCTTGCCGATCACGGCATTGCGCGTCACGCCTCCGAGTTCGGCAGCGATCTGGCTGGCGCTGAGGCCCTCGGCCCAGAGCTTGCGCAGCAGCTCAACCCGCTCGTCGCTCCAGGTATTGCTCTGATCGCTCATCGCTCTCTCCGCCCGGCTCGTCTCGGCACACGCCGTCCGCATGCGAAAGAGGCTCTCGCCTCGTCGCATCCTGCTCCAGGTAGCGCCGATAGGGAAATGCCACACGATATGTCGTGGTCTATGGCCCGGAAACTACAATATGAGGGAAGGCGCGAGCAAGGCTCCGTGCCGGCAGATCTGCGTTTTCCCCAAGATCATGACAGCGATCGGGCAGGTGCTGATCGAAGGTATCAATGCGATTGAATTGACAGGCATCGTGACCCATCTAAAATTGTGGATGGTGCCGCCCCTGCCCGGGCGGCACTTTGATTTTCGGGAAAATCCGGGGCGTCCGGCAGCGGGCCGGCGTCTCATCGCGGAGACGAAAGACGTGACTTCGCCGCTTCTGCAGACCTATGCGCGTGCCGACATCGAATTCGAGAAAGGCGAGGGCGCGTGGCTCGTGACGCGAAGCGGCGAGCGATATCTCGATTTCGGCGCAGGCATCGCGGTCAATGCCCTCGGCCACTGCCATCCCCATCTCGTCGAGGCGCTGACCACGCAGGCCGGCAAGCTCTGGCACACGTCGAACCTCGTGCGCATCCCCGAGGGCGAGCGGCTTGCCCAGCGGCTGGTCGACGCCACCTTTGCCGACAGCGTCTTCTTCACCAACTCCGGCGCCGAGGCGCTGGAATGCGCCATCAAGATGGCCCGGCGCTACCACTTCGCCAAGGGGCAGCCCGAGCGTTTCCACATCGTCACCTTCGAGGGCGCCTTCCACGGCCGCACGCTGGCGACCATCGCCGCGGGCGGGCAGAAGAAATATCTCGAAGGCTTCGGCCCCAAGGTCCAGGGCTTCGACCAGGTCGCCCTCGGCGACTGGGAGGCGCTTGAGGCGGTTGTCGGCCCGCAGACCGGCGCCATTCTCGTCGAGCCGATCCAGGGTGAGGGCGGCATCCGCACTGTCGCGCCGGAGGTGCTGCGCCGCCTGCGCAAGTTCTGCGACGAGCGTGGCCTGCTCCTCATCCTCGACGAGGTGCAGAGCGGCGTTGGCCGCACCGGCAAATTCTTCGCGCACGAGTGGTCAGGCATCACGCCGGACATCATGGCGGTGGCCAAGGGCATCGGCGGCGGCTTCCCCATGGGAGCGTGCCTTGCCACCGCGGAGGCAGCGAGCGGCATGACCGTGGGTGTGCACGGCACGACCTTCGGCGGCAACCCGCTCGCCATGGCGGTGGGCAATGCGGTGCTTGATGTGGTCCTGGCGCCCGGCTTCCTCGAGGAGGTGGCGCGCACCGGCTTGCTGCTGAAGCAGCGGCTCGCCGCGCTCAAGGACCGGCATCCCGGCATCATCACGGAGGTACGCGGCGAGGGGCTGATGCTCGGCCTCAAGCTCGGCGTCCCCAACACGGAATTCGTTGACGAGGCGCGCGCCAACCGCCTCATCGTCATCGGCGCCGGCGACAACGTGGTGCGGCTGCTGCCGCCGCTCATCATCGGCGAGGCCGAGGTGAGCGAGGCGCTGGAGCGCCTTGAGGCGACGGTGGCGGCGCTGGAGGCCCGTGCCAGCGCGAAGGGAGCGGCGTGATGAACGGTTCAGTGCGCCACTTCCTCGACATCAGCGATTTCACGCAGGCGGACCTGCGCCGGGTGCTCGAGATCAGCGCGGCCCTGAAGGCCAGCCGCCGCAAGGGCGAGCCGCCGAAGGAGAGGCCGCTCGCCGGCAAGGTGCTGGCGATGATCTTCGACAAGCCGTCGACGCGCACGCGCGTGTCGTTCGACCTCGCCATGCGCGAACTGGGCGGCGAGCCGCTGATGCTGACGGGCAAGGAGATGCAGCTCGGCCGCGGCGAGACCATCGCCGACACGGCCCGCGTCCTCTCGCGCTATGTCGACGCCATCATGATCCGCATCCTCGACCATGAGGCGATGCTGGAGTTGGCACGCCACGCGGATGTGCCGGTGATCAACGGCCTCACGAAACGCTCGCACCCCTGCCAGATCATGGCGGACGTGCTGACCTTCGAGGAGCACCGCGGCCCCATCAAGGGCCGCACGGTCGCCTGGTCGGGGGATTCCAACAATGTGCTCGCCTCTTGGGTGCACGCTGCGGCGCGTCTCGACTTCACGCTCAACATCGCGACCCCGCGGGAGCTCGCGCCGCCGGAGGATGTCCTGGCCTTCGCGCGGCAGGCCGGCGCGCGCGTCAACGTCACCACCGATCCCTTCGCCGCCGTCGAGGGCGCCGATGCCGTGGTCACCGACTGCTGGGTGTCCATGGGTGACGAGGATGAGGGGCGCCGCCACAACCTGCTCAGGCCCTATCAGGTCAACAGCAAGCTGATGGCAGCCGCCGGCAAGGACGCCATCTTCATGCACTGCCTGCCGGCGCACCGGGGCGAGGAGGTGACGGACGAGGTGATGGACGGCCCGGCGTCGGTCGTCTTCGACGAGGCGGAAAATCGCCTGCATGCGCAAAAGGGTATTCTGGCCTGGTGTCTGGGAGCGATCTCGTGATGGATGCGGCTGTGACGCCGGCGGGTGACGACCGCGTTCTGCCCTTCGCGGTCGAGGCACTCGACGTGCGCGGTCGCGTCGCGAGCCTCGGGCCCAGCATCGACACGATCATCGCGCGCCATGCCTATCCGGCTCCCGTCTCGCGTGTCGTTGGCGAGGCCGTGGTCCTGACGGCGCTGCTCGGCTCCGCGCTCAAGCTCGACGGCCGCTTCCAGCTGCAGACGCGCACCGACGGGCCGATCAACATGATCGTCGTCGATTTCGACGCGCCGGGCCGGCTGCGCGCCTGCGCCCGTTTCGATGCCGCGCGCGTCGAGGCGGCGATGGCCGCCGGGGAGACGACGACGGGCGAGCTCCTCGGCCATGGGCATCTCGCCCTCACCATCGACCAGGGCGGCACCATGACACGCTATCAGGGCGTGGTGGCGCTCGAGGGGCAGAGCCTCGAGGAGGCGGCCCACCAGTATTTCCGCCAGTCGGAACAGATCCCGACCCTCGTGCGCCTGGCCGTCGGCGAGGCGATGGGCGGCGGCGACCACGCCTGGCGGGCTGGCGGTCTCATGGTGCAGTTCCTGCCGCGCTCGAGCGAGCGCATGCGCCGGGAGGACCTCAACCCCGGCGATGCGCCCGAGGGATACGAGCCGGCAGCCGGGCCGGGCGAGGACGACGCCTGGACCGAGGCCAAGTTCCTCGTCGCCACGGTCGAGGACCACGAGCTGCTCGATCCCACGCTGACGCGCGAGCAGCTGCTCTACCGTCTCTTCCACGAGCGCGGCGTGCGTGTCTTCGAGCCGCTGCCTGTCGAGGAGAGCTGCCGCTGCTCGTCCGACCGCATCCTCGCCATGCTCAAGGGCTTCTCGCCCGAGGACCGAGCCGACATGGTGGGGGACAACGGCCGCATCGGCATCACCTGCGAGTTCTGCTCGCGCCACTACGACATCGACCCTGCCGATGTCGCTGCGGCGGCGGACGCCGGCTGACCGTCAGGCCCGGCGCCCGCGGGCGGTGCGGCCGGCGCAGCCTATTGTGCGAGGTCTCTCGCCAGCGCGCGCATGAAGGCGGCGCCCGCCTCCAGCTCCGCGAGCGTGATGTATTCGTCCGGCTGGTGCGCGCGGTCGATGGTGCCCGGCCCGCAGACGACTGTCGCGATGCCGGCGTTCTGGAAATGCCCGGCCTCCGTGCCGAAGGGCACCGTGATGGTGCGGTTGCGGCCGGCGAGGCGCAGCGCCAGCGTCTCGGCGGCCGAGCCTGTGTCGGGCCGCAGGCCGGGGACGGAGACCTCGCACCGCGTCTCGATGCGACTCGCCGGCGCCGTGCGGCGCATGCGGGCGAGCACGTTTTCCGACACCGCAGCGAAACGGCGCGGGATCTCCTCCGGGTCGAGGTCCGGCAGGCCGCGGAACTCCCAGTGGAAGGAGCAGTGCCGCGCCAGGATGTTGCGCGCCGTGCCGCCGGCGATGGTGCCGACGTGGATCGTCGTGTAGGGCGGGTCGAACCGGCCCGAGGCGTCGCTGCGCGCCACGAACTCCTCGGCCATGCGGTTGAGCTCCGCCACGAGATCGCAGGCCGCCATGACGGCGCTGGCGCCCAGCTCGGGCTTGGACGAGTGTGCCTCCACCCCGTGCACCTGCGTCTCGAAGGTGACGACGCTCTTGTGCGCATCGGCCACTTCGAGACCCGTCGGCTCGCCGACGAAGACGGCCGACGGCATCGGCACGTCCTTGCCGAAGCGGGCGATGCCGTCGACCACGCCGAGGCAGGTCGTCTCCTCGTCATAGGAGAGGAAGATGTGGATCGGCCGCTTGAGGTCCGCCTCCAGGAACTCCGGCACGAGCGCAAGCGCCAGAGCGCAGAAGCCCTTCATGTCCACCGCGCCGCGGCCATAGGCGCGTCCGTCCTCCACACGCAGGGTGAAGGGATCGCTGGTCCAGGCCTGACCCGCCACGGGCACCACATCCGTGTGGCCGGAGAGGACGACGCCTCCGGGCACCGCCGGCCCGACCGTGGCGAGCAGCGCCGCCTTGTCGCCCGTCGCATTCGGCAGGCGGATGTAGCGCACGCCCCAGCTGTCGAGATAGCTCGCGACGAAGTCGATGAGCGCGAGGTTGGACTTGGAGCTCTCGGTGTCGAAGGCGACGAGCCGCGCCAGCATGTCGAGGGGGGAAAGGCGCGTGCCAGTCATGCGGTGCCCGTTCAATTGTTGCTGCGGAGGATCAATGCATGACCCGTCGCACATAGGGGCTGTCCAGTGGAAACAGCGGGATATCCACGGGAAAACGCTCCCCGCGCTGCGTGATCATGTCGTAGGAGCCCATCATCGTGCCGTGCGCCGTCGAGAGCGGGCAGCCGCTGGTGTAGGTGAAGCTCTCGCCCGGCTCGAGGATCGGCTCCTCGCCGACGACACCGGGGCCGTGGACCTCCTGGGAGCGACCCTCGCCGTCGGTGATGGTCCAGTGCCGGGCCTTGAGCTGCACCGTCTCGGCACTGAGGTTCACGATCTCCACCGTGTAGGCCCAGAAGAAGCGGCCTTCGCGCGGCGAAGATTCCTCCTCCAGGAAACGCGGCTCGACAGTGACGCGAATGCCCCTCGTCTCGGCCCGGTACATCTCGCAGCTCCGTGAACGTCGCGAGCGGACAACGTCCCACCCGGCGTGGTAAGCGCTAACGGGGCCGAGCGTCAATTGTCCCGCACGCCCGGGAGGCCGCAGCACATGCTCGACGGGATCATGCGCCGTGTCATCGACCCGCCGCTTGCCGTCGCGGGCCGCCGGCTGGCCGCGGCCGGCGTCTCGGCCGATGCCGTGACGCTGGCGGGCTTCGCCGCAGGGCTCGGCGGCGCGGCTGCGGTGGTCCTGAGGCTCGATCTTCTCGCCGCTGTGCTCTTTCTCGCCGGCCGGTTCGCGGACGGCCTCGACGGCGCGATCGCCCGCGCACGCGGCCGAACCGACCGCGGCGGCTTTCTCGACATCGTGTGCGACTTCGCCTTCTACGGCGCCTTCCCACTGGCCTTCGCGTTGCGCGAGCCGCAGGCCAATGCGCTGGCTGCGGCCGTCCTCCTGTTCAGCTTCTACGCCAACGGCGCCACGTTCCTCGCCTATGCGGCGGTGGCGGCGCGCCGGGGGTGGGAAAGCCGGGCACGCGGCGTCAAATCCATCTACTTCACAGCGGGCCTTGCCGAGGGCACGGAGACGATCCTCGCCTTCCTCCTGATGCTGACGCTGCCGCAGCATTTCCCGCCCATCGCCTATGTCTTCGCCGCCATGACGCTCGCCACGGCCCTCGGCCGGGCGCTCGCGGGCTGGCAGCGGTTCCGCGAGGCTCCGCATGGAGCGGAGCCGGGCTTTTCCACGTCCCGGGCGGACCGACGCGCCGAGTAGCCATCGGCACGAAAGCGCGGTAATCACAAGACCCCGCGCCCGGCCTTCGGGCGCAGTCCAGCCCCCGCGAGGTTCCTGCGAGGTTTCATGGTCCAGCTCGTTCCCGGTATCCAGCCTGCAGAAACGATCGCCGCCTTCGCTGCCGCCGGCGTGATCCGCGCCGCGGCGCCCTTCGACGCGGACCAGATCCAGCCGGCGAGCCTCGACCTGCGCCTCGGCGCGCGAGCCTATCGTGTCCGGGCGAGCTTCCTGCCGGGCCGTGGCCGCTCGGTGCGCGAGCGCCTTGCGAGCCTCTCCCTGCACGAGATCGACCTGACGCGCGGCGCCGTCCTCGAGACAGGCTGCGTCTATATCGCAGAACTGCAGGAGGCGCTTGCGCTGCCCGCCGGGCTCGCCGCTGCGGCCAACCCCAAGAGCTCGACGGGGCGCCTCGATGTCTTCACCCGCGTCATCGCCGACCGTGGCCGCGAGTTCGATGTCATCGACGCCGGCTATGCGGGGGCGCTGTTCGCCGAGATTTCGCCACGCACCTTCCCGGTCCTGGTGCGCCAGGGCTCGCGCCTGTCGCAACTGCGCTTTCGCCACGGCGCCTGCCGGCTGAGCGACGCGGAGCTCGCGGCCCTGCACGAGAAGGAGCGGGTGGTCACCTCGCACGAGCCCTCGATCCAGTCCGGCGTCGCGGTCAGTGTCGATCTGTCCGGCTTCGGCGAGCGCCGGCTTGTCGGCTACCGGGCCAAGCGCCACACCGGCCTCGTCGATGTCGACAGACCAGGTGCCTACCAGGCGAGCGCCTTCTGGGAGCCGCTCTATGCCGGCGAGGAGGGCGAGCTCATCCTCGACCCCGGCCAGTTCTATATCCTCGCGTCGAAGGAGGCCGTGCACGTGCCGCCGGACTATGCGGCGGAGATGGTGCCGTTCGATCCGCTGGTCGGCGAGTTTCGCGTGCACTACGCAGGCTTCTTCGACCCCGGCTTCGGCCATGCCGGCGCGGGCGGGGCGGGCGCGCGCGCCGTGCTCGAGGTGCGCTCCCGCGACGTGCCGTTCATCCTGGAAGACGGGCAGATCGTCGGCCGCCTCGTCTACGAGCGCATGGCCGGCCGCCCGGCAGTGCTCTACGGCGCCGGCGCCGGCTCGCACTACCAGGCGCAGGGGCTCAAGCTCTCCAAGCACTTCGTCATGGACGTCTAGCCGGCTATTCTTGAGCGGCGCGCGGCGCGGACGCAGCGCCCGGGCCGCAAGGCGCGTCAGGCCTTCTTCTCACGGTAGTAGTAGTTCGCTTGCCGGCCGAAGACGAGGCCGCGCAGAAAGCGGCGCATCCCCTCCGTGCGGCGCAGTGGCTCGACGGCGGTGCGCAGCGCCCTGTAGGCGGCGATCTTGACGCCGTCCATCACCGGGTTCACCCCCGGCGCAGGCTGCGGGAAGCCGTACTTGCGCAGCAGCCCGTTGGCGCGCAGCAGGGTGTTGAGCCGCTCGGCGCGCGGCGACTTCCAGGTAATGGCCATGGAGACGGAATAGCTGTCGCCCGTGCGCACCCAGTGCGGCCACAGGTGGGGCACGAAGAGCCCGTCGCCGGGCTGGAGCGAGAAGACCTGCGCCTTCGCCTCGTAGCTCGGGTCGTAGCGCTTGTTGCGGTGCTTGGAGGGCGACATCTCCAGCTCCTCGTCGGTCAGGAATGACCTGTCGCGGTTGTCGAAGATGTGGAAGAACTTCGGCCCGTGGATCTGGACGAAGAAATTCTCCTCCGGGTCGACATGGAAGGGCGTCGTCGCATTGGCCGAGGCCACGAAGACGAAGCCCTGGATGTCGTAGAAGCCGGCCTCCTCCAGCGAGCGGTGCCCGAGCTTCTGGGCGACGCCGGTCAGGACCTCCTCCAGCAGCGCGCGATAGGCCGGTTCCACCTCCACGCGCTTCAGCACCATCCAGGCGTTGCACTGCTCGATGCGGCGCACGACCTCCTCGGCCGACATGTCGAGCGTCGGCACGTCTTCCGGCTTCACGCCGGGCTCGAGGTCGCCAGCGTTGTATTCCACCCGGTCGCGCGGCAGCGTCTTGGCAAGGCGGGCGAGCGCGGGCAGCGAGAACAGCGGATGGCCGGCGAGGTTGTGGCGCGTGGCGAACGGCTCGTGGGGAAAGCGGTTCGCAAGATCGGCCTCTGCGGCAGTGATCTCGGCAGTCATGGCTGTCAGTATCCTTTCAGGCGGTAGTAGACATGCTTGGCGGCGCCACGGAGGTTGCGACGCAGGCGCTCGAGGCGGATGACGGCGGCCGGGAGACCATGACCACCCGGACGCAGGCCGATGAAGAGATCGGCGACAGCCATCCGCTCCGGCCACAGGTGGTCGATCATCGGATGGCCGGCAATGGCGCAGGAATCAGTGCGTTCCACTGTCTTGCGCTCGAGCTGGTACCGGGTCAGGGCCAAGGTGAGCTGAACGCCCGGCGAGAAGCGCGCGAACTGCTCATCGTAGGCGATCTTCCAGAACCAGCTGTGGCTGCCGGCGTCGAGGAGGACACCCGCAGCAATGGGCTTGTCTCCGGAGCGCAGCGTGATGACGCGGCAGCGGCCCTTGCTGGCGAGCAGCCGCGTCATGGTGCGCACGAAGGTCGCCGTGCCGTCGGACTGCAGCAGCGCGGTGCCGCGCTGCGCCTTCCAGCCGGATGCCTCAAGCGCCAGAAAGACTTCCGTAGCGTCGCGCACGGCCTGCGGCTCGACCGCGGTTTCGACGCGCACCGCGCCGAGCTCGTCAAGGCGGCGCAGCTGCCGGCGCAACTCCTTCAGCTTCTTGCCGGGAAGGGCCGAGGTCAGGAACGTTTCGGGATCATGGCCCCCGTTGAGCACGGCGCGCTCATGGCGGTCGAAGAGCTGCGTCGCCAGGCCACGGGCCTCGGCCGCAGCCGCGAAGGTCTTCGCCACAGCGCCCTCAACAGGAAGCAGCGGAAACATGACACCGCCGGCCAGGGCGGCGCGCTTCGCCATGTGGTCGAGGAAGGCGCCCGCAACATCCAGCGCGTTCTCGGCGTCGATCAGCGGCGTGTCGAGGCCGCAGAACGGCATGTGCCACAGGCGCGACACGCCGGGCACGTCGATCCGCCTGCCGTTGGCGAGGAACAGGCCGAGGAGATCGCCCGGCGCCTTGCGGCTGCTCCGCCAGACGAGCACGGCACCCATGTGCTGCTCAGAGGCGATGTGCTGCGCGGCAGTGAGCGCAAAGGCCCTTTCGGTGAAGATGTTGCGCTCGAGCGCCCGGCGGGCGAGGTCGTCCCACGCCTCCGCAATGTCGGCAAGCCTGACGGCCGGCCGCCGCTCGAGCACGAAACGATTGCCGGAGACGGCATTCTGCTCGGCGACGGTCCCGACGGCGCCGTCCGCTGAGAGCGGCTTCTTCTTTCCAGTCTGCGAGAGACGTGCGACGTTGGATGTCATGTCGCTGTTCCGATTTGCAACGCGTGTTCCACCACGGGACGGATCCCGGCGGCCCTGCGGCCGACGGGAATGTTGTAGCAGGGATCGTGCCGGGTGAGGCCGCCCGTCAGCGGGAATGATGAACGACTGGTGGCGGGGACGCGCTCGTGCGCACCTCCGGCGCGGGCGCGCCGAAGAGCTTGTGGAGCTGGCGCACGGCGCCGAGGCCGACGACCACGAGGATGACGATGTAGGCGATCAGCCACAGGCGCCGTTCGCGGCGGCTCTCCCAGCCCGGCGGAACATCGGACGGCTCGTCCATCGGCGCACCTCCGCCTGCAGCATGACAGATGCGCCGCGCCACCGGCAATGCGGGCGCGGACAAACAGCTTTCCGGCGACAGAATGGGCTTGATCGGCGAGGGGGGAACCGAGTACACAATGGGCCCCACCGTCCGGTGGCATCTCCAGGAACGCTGCGGTTCCGACGGCGTCTTCGGCGGGCGTAGTTCAGTGGTAGAACGACAGCTTCCCAAGCTGTATGTCGAGGGTTCGATTCCCTTCGCCCGCTCCAAAAAACGCCAGCATAGCCAATAGTTTGAGCGGTCCCCTGCGCGTGGGCGCGGTGTTGCTGCAGGCATTCGGCCTGCCGTTGCGACGCGGGCTGCCCGGTGCAGCCGGTGTCAACGGCCTCCGCCGATGGCGAGCGGATTGTCGGTGAGGGCCTGCGCGTCCGGCGTGTCGATCGCGGGCGTGCCGTCGAAGGCGCCCCACAGGCGGCGGACGAAGCTCTCGTCGAGATCGCGCAGGATGAAGACGATGCGGGTGCGCCGGTCGTCGTCCGGCCAGGCATCGAGCACCACCGGCGGGTGGAAGACGTGCTGCACGCCGTGGATGACGACCGGATGGTCCGGCCCCTCCTTCACAGCCACGATACCCTTGACCCGCAGCAGGTTGGGACCGTGCGCCGAGCGCAGCAGGTCGAGGAAGAGGTCGAAGGAGGGGGCGGAGATCGGCCGGTCGCTCGTCAGGCAGAAGGCGCGGATGCGCGCATCGTGCCGGTTGACGTCGTGATGGCTGTGCCCGTGCCCATGTTCATGCCCGTGCCCATGTTCATGCTCATGGCCATGGTCGTGCTCGTGCGCGTCCTCGAACGCCTCGGCGCCGAGCCAGCGGGCGACGTCGCCGATTTTGCCCTCCGGGTTGTAGAGGCCGCGGCCGAGGAGGCGCTCGGCGGTTGCTGCAGCATCGTCGGCACGCAGCATGTCCGCCGCCGGGTTGAGGGCGGCGAGGCGGGCCGTGAGTTGCCCGAGCCGCTCCGGGTCGTCGTGCAGCAGGTCGGTCTTCGTGAGGACGAGGCAGTCAGCGACGGCGGCCTGCTTCACCGCTTCCTTCTGCGCATCCAGTGTTGCCGCCCCGTTGACGGCGTCGACGAGCGTTACAACGCCGTCGAGCGCGTACCGCATCGACAGGTAGGGGTGGCGCAGGACCGTGTGCAGGATGGGGGCCGGGTCAGCGAGGCCCGTGGTCTCGATCACGACGCGGCGGAAGGGTCGGATGCGGCCGTTGTCCCGCCGGCGCAGCAGATCCTCAAGCGTCGCCACCAGATCACCGCGGATGCTGCAGCACAGGCAGCCCGCCGCCATCAGCACGAGATCCTCGTCCACCTTCTCGACGAGGAGATGGTCGAGCCCGATCTCGCCGAACTCGTTGATGACGACCACGGTGTCGGCCATCCAGGGGTCGCGCAGCAGCCGGTTGAGCAGGGTCGTCTTGCCTGCGCCGAGAAAGCCGGTGACGACATTGAGCGGGATCGGCGCCGGGCGGCCGGGCTGTGGAGCGGTCATGACGGGAGCCCCGCATGGCTGGCAGGCCGCCGGGTGCGCCGGCGGCTGCATGGGCATCGGCTCCGCCGGTCCTGCACCGGCGGCGATGTTCCACTATTACATCTGTCGGGGGGCGGACAAGCGCAAGGCCGGGACGGGAAAATGCCTTCCGCCCCGCGGCCGTCAGTTGCTGGTCGCCCTGACGGGAGGCGTCTTCTGCACGGACTTTTTCTCGGCGGGCTTCTTCACCGCCGCCTTCGTCTTGATGACCGGGCGCGGTGGCGGCCGCACGGCGCCCTGCAGCACCATCGGTCCGTTGCCGCCGAGCGTGGTGCCTTCGGCCTCCTGCGGCGCGAAGGCGCGGGCGGCGGGCGGCGTCGCGGCGACGGCGGCCGGTGCGGCCCTGGAGCCCGGCGCACGGCCGACATAGACGTCGACCGGCGTCGTCGGCTCGCGCGGGGCGAGGGTGCCGGGCTTGGGGCCCAGCACCTTTGACAGGCCGGGGCTCGGCGAGAAGATGTTGAACAGGCCGCCGGCATTCGCCTCCACCAGCTGCATCTCCTCGCCGTCCTCGCCGACCGTGCCGCGATTGCGGCCGCAAACCGCCTCACGCATGTCCGGCGGGGAGGTGTAGGAGACGGGCAGGGCCTCCAGGGTGGAGCTGCCCCAGCCGTTGCTGGCGAAGCCCTTGTCGAAGAGCGCGGCGGCGCGGATCGTGCGCTCGGTGGCGCTGTGGGCGCCGAGCACCACGGTGATAAGCGTGCGTCCGCCCCGCGTTGCCGTGGCGACCACGTTGAAGCCGGAGGCGCAGATGAAGCCGGTCTTCATGCCGTCGGCGCCCGGATAGCGGCCGATGAGGCCATTGGTGTTGCGCATGATGCGCTTGCCGAAGCGGATGGCGCCGATGCCGAAATACTGCTTGTACTCGGGAAACTCCGTCAGCAGGGCGCGGGCGAGGATGGCCATGTCGCGGGCGCTGGTCCGCTGGCGCTCGTCGGGCAGCCCGTGGGGATTGACGAAATAGCTGTCGTGCATGCCGAGCCGGCTTGCCGCAGCGTTCATCATGTCGGCGAAACGGTCCACGGAGCCGCCGACCCCTTCGGCGAGCGCCACGGCCATGTCGTTGGCCGACTTGACCATGATCATCTTGAGGGCGTTGTCGACCGTCACCTCCGTGCCGGGCTTGAAGCCCATCTTGGAGGGGATGACAGCCGCAGCCTTGGGGCTCACCGTGAGCGGTGTGTCGAGGCTGATGCGGCCCGCGCGGATCTCACTGAGCACGACATAGGTCGTCATCAGCTTGGTGATCGAGGCCGGATACCAGGCAAGCGTCGCATCCTCCGCGTGCAGCACGCGGCCGGAGCTGGCATCGACGACGATGGCCGGCGCGGCGAGCGCCATCGACGCCGAGAGAAGAAGCGCCGCAAGGCCGGAAAAAAGCGGTGCCGTTCGCGAGAAGAGAGCGGGTCTCATGTCGAACCTGTCCGGGTCGCCTGACGGCGTGGCGCCATCGCGATGCGATGTGGCCCGATGCGCCTTGCCGGCATCGAGGGCCGGAAAGGCAGGCATTGTCGCTGGTCAGTCGTAACCCGTGTCGTCTGATTTGCATAGGGATGCTGCCGCCTGTAGACAGCAATTGCGGCAGCGTCCGGGCGGACGGTGGCGTCTTCCACATTCCGTTGCATCGGATCTCAATCGTGTTCACAGCTCTTCTGTGGATCCCCGCCACGATCGCGGCCGCGGCTGCGCAGACCCTGCGCAATGCCATGCAGCGCAGCCTCACCGACGTGCTCGGCACCGTCGGGGCCACCCAGGTGCGCTTCCTCTACGGCTTTCCCTTCGCACTCATCTTCCTCGCGCTCGTCACCACCGTGACGGGGGAGGCCGTGCCGCTGCCGGGGGGGCGTTTCCTTGCCTTCGTCACGGGCGGGGCGGTGGCCCAGATTGTAGCGACCGCGCTCATGCTCGCTGCCATGCGCCGCGAGGGCTTCGCCGTCACCATCGCCTACACCAAGAGCGAGCCGGTGCAGGTCGCCCTCTTCGGGCTCATCGTCCTCGGCGACCGGCTGACCCTGCTCGGCGCCGCCGCCGTCATCGTCGCGACGCTCGGTGTCATCCTGATGTCGGTGAAGCCGGGCAGCCGGCTCACGTCGCTCGCGCGCGGCGGCCCGGCCCTGGCCGGCATCGCCTCCGGCGCCTGCTTTGCGCTCGCCGCCATCGGCTTCCGCGGCGCCATCCTGGCCTTGCCGGAGGGGTCGTTCCTGGTGCGGGCCACGACGACGCTGGCCTTTGGCCTCGGCATCCAGACCCTGGTGCTCGTGCTCTATCTCGCCCTGTTCGACAAGGCTGCGCTCGTCGGCAGCTTCCGCGCCTGGCGGCCGTCGCTCTTTGCCGGCTTCATGGGGGCGCTCGCCTCCCAGTTCTGGTTCATCGGCTTCTCGCTCACGAGCGCCGCCAACGTGCGCACCCTCGCCCTCGTCGAGGTGTTCTTCGCGCAGATCGCGGCGCGGCGCCTCTTCGCGCAAACGGCCTCGCGCCGCGAGATCGCCGGCATGGTGCTTGTCTGCGCCGGCGTCGCGATGCTCTTCGTCGCACAGTGATATGAGTGAGAAAGCGGGTTGCGGGCCGCCCGGCGCCCGTGCACAGTGCGCCGCAAAATGATCGGGAGGATGACAGAATGACCGCGGCAATCGTCGGCTGGGCCCATACGCCGTTCGGCAAGCTCGATGCCGAGAGCGTCGAGAGCCTCATCGTCCGTGTCGCCAACGAGGCGCTCGCCCATGCCGGCATCGGCGCCGAGGATGTCGACGAGATCGTGCTCGGCCATTTCAACGGCGGCTTCTCGCAGCAGGACTTCACGGCCTCGCTCGTGCTCCAGGCCGACCCGGCCTTCCGCTTCAAGCCCGCGACGCGCGTCGAGAACGCCTGCGCCACGGGCTCGGCCGCCGTGCGGCAGGGCATCAGGGCCATCGACGCGCGCAATGCGCGCATCGTGCTCGTCGTCGGCGTCGAGCAGATGACGACGACCCCCGGGCCCGAGATCGGCAGGAACCTGCTCAAGGCCTCCTACCTCAAGGAGGAGGGCGATATTACCGGGGGCTTCGCCGGCGTTTTCGGCAAGATCGCCGCTGCCTACTTCCAGCGCCACGGCGACCAGTCCGACGCGCTCGCCATGATCGCGGCGAAGAACCACCGCAACGGCGTCGACAATCCCTATGCCCAGATGCGCAAGGATCTGGGCTTCGACTTCTGCCGCAATGTGAGCGAGAAGAACCCCATCGTCGCCGGACCGCTGAAGCGCACGGACTGCTCGCTCGTCTCGGACGGCGCGGCCGCCATCGTTCTTGCGGACATCGAGACGGCGCTCAAGATGCGCCGGGCCGTGGCCTTCCGCAGCACGGCCCATGTGCAGGACTTCCTGCCGCTGTCGCGCCGCGACATCCTCAAGTTCGAGGGCTGCGCCAAGGCCTGGCACGATGCGCTCGACCGGGCCGGCCTCACGCTCGACGACCTGTCCTTCGTCGAGACGCACGACTGCTTCACCATCGCCGAGCTCATCGAGTACGAGGCCATGGGCCTGACGCCGGAGGGCGAGGGCGCGCGCGCCATCAAGGAGGGCTGGACGGAGAAGGGCGGCCGTCTGCCGGTCAATCCCTCCGGCGGCCTCAAGGCCAAGGGCCACCCCATCGGCGCGACGGGCGTGTCGATGCATGCCCTCTCAGCCATGCAGCTGTGCGGCGAGGCAGGGGGCATCCAGGTGCCGGGCGCGACCCTGGCCGGCATCTTCAACATGGGCGGGGCGGCGGTCGCCAACTACGTCTCGGTGCTCGAGCGCATCAAGTAGCCGGCGACAGCCACCGCCAGGCGATCAGGGGCGCCGCGGGCGCCCCGTTGCATTTGGGGCGGCGATGCCCATATTCCCGCCCGTGACCTTCCGCCAGAGCCGACGATGCCGTGCCGTTGCGGATCACTCCCCGGGAGCCCGCGCGGTCACGGCCAGCGCGTGCATGCCCCTGGCGAACTCCTCGGCGAGCAGCGCATTGACCATGCGGTGACGCTCGATACGGCTCTTGCCGGCAAAGGCGGGCGAAGTGATGTCGACCCTGAAATGCGTCTCCCCACCCTCGCGCCAGCCGGAGTGGCCGATGTGCCTGTCCGATTCGTCGGTGACCGAGAGATGGGTGGGAGAGAGCCCCGCCGTCAGCTTGGCGGCGATGGCGTCCTTCATGCCCATGCGTACACCCTGCGTTGCAACGCCGCTGTGTCTCCGCGGCACTTGTTCTGATAACAGCGTCTCACATAAGCTTTGAGCCATGAATCTCAACTCGCCCCTTTTCGATCGCATTCGCGTCCGTCCCGTGGCGGACGAAGGGGCGCGTCGCAACGAGCCGGGGTGCGAGCATCCGGGCTGCACGGGCCTTGGCCTGCACCGGGCGCCGAAGGGGCGCGGGCAGGAGGGGCAGTATTTCCTCTTCTGCCTTGAGCATGTGCGGGCCTACAACCAGTCCTATAACTATTTTGCCGGCATGAGCGAGGATGCCGTCGTCGCCTACCAGAAGGCCTCGGTCATCGGCCACCGGCCCACGTGGAAGATGGGCGTCAACGGTGCCGCGCGCATGCGTGCCGCAGCCTATGCCAGGGCTGCGGAGGAGGCGGAGGTGGTCGACCCGTTCGACTTCTTTGCCGGCGTGCGCGGCGCGCAGAGCGCATCCCGCCGGGCCGAGCCGGCGCGGCGCCTGTCGGCCCCTGCCATGCAGGCGCTCGATGTCCTCGGTCTCGACGAGACGGCTGATGCGGCCGCCATCAAGGCGCGCTACAAGCAGCTCGTGAAACGGTTTCACCCCGACGCCAACGGCGGCGACCGGTCCTTCGAGGCGCGGCTGCAGGAGATCATCCGCGCCTACAACACCCTGAAGACGGTCGGATTGTGCTGAATCACCCGTCGTCGTGATGGACATGATGATGCAAGGTGATTTGTGCGCGCCTACGCGAGCCCGTATCGAGTGCGATAGCGATGATTTGGGCTTGCCCGCGGGCGGAGGCGGTGAAACTCTGCCGCGACGCGGCGGAAGGTCCCGCCGATTGTGAGGAGCCATGCAAGCGACCACCGATACGGGCGCTAACCTGCCCGATATGAAGCTGTCCGTGCGGCAGGTGTTCGGCATCGATACCGATCTGGAGGTGCCGGCTTATTCCAAGCCCGACGAACACGTGCCCGACCTTGACCCCGACTATCTCTTTGACCGCGAGACGACGCTCGCCATCCTCGCGGGCTTCGCGCGCAACCGCCGCGTCATGGTCACCGGTTATCACGGCACCGGCAAGTCGACGCATATCGAGCAGGTCGCGGCTCGCCTCAACTGGCCCTGCGTGCGCGTGAACCTCGACAGCCACGTCAGCCGCGTGGACCTCGTCGGCAAGGACGCGATCGTGCTCAAGGAGGGCAAGCAGGTCACGGAGTTCCAGGACGGCATCCTGCCCTGGGCGCTGCAGAACAACGTGGCCCTCGTCTTCGATGAATATGACGCCGGCCGCCCGGACGTGATGTTCGTCATCCAGCGGGTGCTCGAGGTCTCGGGCAAGCTGACGCTGCTCGACCAGAAGCGCGTCATCCGCCCGCATCCGGCCTTCCGCCTGTTCGCGACGGCCAATACGATCGGTCTCGGCGATACCTCCGGCCTCTATCACGGCACCCAGCAGATCAACCAGGGCCAGATGGACCGCTGGTCGATCGTGACGACGCTGAACTATCTGCCGCACGACAGGGAGGTGGCGATCGTCCTGGCCAAGGCCAAGCACTACCAGAACGACGAGGGCCGCGACATCGTCAACAAGATGGTGCGGGTGGCAGACCTGACGCGCAATGCCTTCATCAACGGCGACCTGTCGACGGTGATGAGCCCCCGCACGGTCATCACTTGGGCCGAGAACGCCGACATCTTCGGCGACATCGGCTTTGCGTTCCGTGTCACCTTCCTCAACAAGTGCGACGAGCTGGAGCGTCCGCTGGTGGCGGAGTTCTACCAGCGGTGCTTCGGCAAGGACCTGCCGGAATCGGCCGTCAACTTCGCCCTGAGCTGAGGACGGCCAGAGGGGCAGCGCCGTGAGCATCTCTAACCGCAAGCCTGCCACGTCGAAGGAGGCGCCGAGCGAGCCGCTGAAGCGCGCCGTTTCCGGCGCCATGAAGGCCATGGCCCGGCGGCCGGATCTCGACATCACCTTCGCCGTGGACCGGCCGGCCCTCGTCGGCGAGCGAGCTCGCCTGCCGGAGCCGCCGCGCCGCATGAGCGAGGCGGACGCTGCCGTTCTGCGCGGCCACGCCGATGCCATGGCGCTGCGCCTTGCCTGCCATGACGAGGAGGTGCACCGCCGCTTGGCCCCCAGCGGGCAGCAGGCGCGGGCGCTGTTCGACGCGGTGGAGCAGGCGCGCGTGGAGGCCATCGGCGCCCGCCGCATGAGCGGTGTCGCCGCCAATCTCACGGCCATGCTGGAGGACCGCTGCCAGCGCGCCCACATGCAGGATGTCGTCGACCGCAGCGACGCCCCTATCGAGGAGGCGGTCGCCCTGATCGTGCGCGAGCGGCTGACGGGCCTGCGTCCGCCGCCCTCGGCGCGCAAGCTTGTCGACCTCTGGCGCGACGTGATCGAGGACAAGGCGAGCCGCGAGCTCGACAGGCTGGCGGCCTCGCTGGAGGACCAGCGCGCGTTCGCCCGCGGCGTGCGCGACATCCTCGTCAGCCTCGACATGATCGACGAGACCGATCTCGACGCCGAGGACGAGACGGACGACGACAGCCAGGACAGCTCCGAGCAGCGGCAGGACCAGAACGAGGGCGAAGGCGAGCGCCAGGCGCAGGAGGATGGCGGCGAGAGCGAGGCGTCCGCCGACGCCGTGCAGGATGATCTGGAGGACGGCGAGAGCGAGGCCGCCGAGGCGCCCGCCGGCGAGATGGCCGACGATGGCGAGCTGGCCGAGGCAGATGATGCGGGGGAAGCGAGACGCCCCCCGACCTCACTCTCCAACGAGCCGCGTGGCCCCGAGTACAAGGCCTTCTCGACGCGCTTCGACGAAACGGTTGCCGCTGAGGACCTGTGCGACGCCGAGGAGCTGGCGCGGCTGCGCAGCTATCTCGACAAGCAGCTCGCCAACCTGCAGGGCGTCGTCGCCCGCCTCGCCAACCGCCTGCAGCGGCGGCTGCTCGCCCAGCAGAACCGCGCCTGGGAGTTCGACCTCGAGGAGGGCATGCTCGACCCCGCGCGCCTGCCGCGCGTGGTGACGGACCCGTTCCAGCCGCTCTCCTTCAAGCGCGAGAAGGACACCGACTTCCGCGACACCGTGGTGACCCTGCTCATTGACAATTCGGGCTCCATGCGCGGGCGCCCGATCACCGTCGCCGCGACCTGTGCGGACGTTCTCGCCCGCACGCTGGAGCGCTGCGGCGTCAAGGTGGAGATCCTCGGCTTCACGACGCGCGCCTGGAAGGGCGGGCAGAGCCGCGAGCTGTGGCTGCAGTCCGGCAAGCCGGCCAACCCTGGCCGCCTCAACGATCTGCGCCACATCATCTACAAGGCGGCCGACGCGCCCTGGCGCCGTGCCCGGCGCAACCTTGGCCTGATGATGCGCGAGGGCCTGCTCAAGGAGAATATCGACGGCGAGGCGCTGGACTGGGCGCACAAGCGCCTCCTGGCGCGGCCCGAGCAGCGGCGCATCCTCATGGTGATCTCGGATGGCGCGCCGGTCGACGATTCGACACTCTCGGTCAATCCCGGCAACTATCTCGAGCGGCACCTGCGCCATGTCATCGCCGAGATCGAGGAGCGTTCGCCGGTCGAGCTGATCGCCATCGGTATCGGCCACGACGTCACCCGCTACTACCGCCGGGCGGTGACCATCGTCGATGCCGAGGAACTCGGCGGCGCGATGACGGAGAAGCTGGCCGAGCTGTTCGACGAGACGGCGAGCCGCGCCGCGCCGGCAAGGGGCCGCCGCCAGCGCCAGCGCCTGCACGCATGAGGCTGCCGCGGCCGACTCGCCGCGCCCTGCTCGGGGGCGGGCTGGCGGTTGCCGGGCTCGCTGCCTGCGGCCTTCGCCGTGTCAGCGCCCGCCCGCCGGTGCCGGAAGGGCCCGTGCGCCTCGACATCGAGGCGCACCGCATCGATGCCTTCCGCCCCGGCGATCCCGACCGCCGGCGCTTCGGCGACCTCACCTTCCTCGGCGGACTGAAGCTCAGCGCGAGCTATGAAGGGTTCGGCGGCTTCTCCAGCCTCGACTATGCCGGCGACGGACGACTCGTCGCGATCTCGGACGCGGCCGAGTGGCTCGTGGCGCGACCACTGCGCGAGGGCGATCACGTCGTCGGCCTCGCCGAGGCGGTGATGGCGCCGATGCTGGCCGGTAACGGCGAGCCTCTGGCAGCAACCCCGGCCTACGATACCGAGAGCCTCACGATTGCCGGCGGCACCGCCTATGTCGGCGTCGAGCGCGTCCACCAGATCCTTTCCTTCGACTGGGCACGATCGGGCATCGCCGCCCGCGCCAGACAGCTCGCCGTGCCGGCCGAGGTGCGGCACCTGCGCCGCAACCGCGGGCTCGAGGCCCTCGGGGTGGCGCCGCAGGGCAGCCCCGTGGCCGGCGCCATCGTGGCCATCGCCGAGCGTTCGGGCGAGGACGAGACAGCCGGCTTCATGATCGGCGGGCGTCGCCCCGGCCGGTTCACCCTCCGCCGACGGGACGGTTTCGACGTGACGGACCTCGCTTTCCTGCCCGGAGGCGATCTTGTCGTGCTCGAGCGGCGCTACGTGCCGCCCTTCAGCATCGGCATGCGCATCCGGCACATTGAGGCGCGGGCCCTCGTGCCTGGCGCTACCCTGGACGGCACGCGGCTGATCGAGGCGGACAACGGCTGCGAGATCGACAACATGGAGGGCCTCGCCGTCCGCCGCGGCGCGGGGGGCGAGATCGTTCTCACCCTCATCTCCGACGACAATTTCTCGATGCTCCAGCGCACGCTGCTGCTGGAGTTTGCCCTCACGCCATAGCGCGTCAGGAGGCGCGGGCCTCGACGACGGGGCGCACGATGCCCAGCAGCGCGCCGTAGGGCACCAGCATGGCGAGAGCCATCGCGACCTTGACGAGAAAGTCGCAAACCGCCCAGCCGATCCACACGGGAACGGTCGCGGTCAGCGCGCCGGCGCCATAGGTGGCAAGGTCGGTCACGTCGCCCGCGAAGGCGAGCGTGAAGAACAGCGCCGTGTCGAGCGCCGAGCCGACGAGGCTGCCGGTCAGCGGCGCCTTCCACCAGGCGAGCCGGCGCAGGCGGTTGAATACGCCGATGTCGAGAAGCTGCCCGACGAGGAAGGCGGTGCCGGACGCGAAGGCGATGCGCGGGGTCGCCGCGACGACGGAGGCAGCAAGCGCCACCACAAAGCCCGCGACGACCAGCAGCCGCGCTGCCGACGCGCCGTAGCGGCGGTTGGTCAGGTCGGTGACGAGGAAGGCGACCGGATAGGTGAAGGCGCCCCAGGTCAGGTAGTCCTCGAGCCCCCAGGTCGTGAAGGGATACTGCACCGCCACGTTGGAGGCGAGGACGACGAGCGCCATGGCGATGACGGGCGCCCACAGGCGGCGTGCCTGCACCTTCAGGAAAAGGCCTCGCGCGTGCTCCATGACCGGCTCCCGTCGTCGCGGGTGTCTAAACGCAAACGGGCGGCCGGAGCCGCCCGCGGGAAGGCTGACGCGTCGGGCCTTACTGTGCGGCGGCGAGCTTCTTCTCGACCTCGCGCTTCAGCGCGCGAGCACCCTGCGACAGCTCGCTGTCGGCCGCCTTGAGCAGGAAGGCATCGAGGCCGCCGCGGTGCTCGACAGAGCGCAGGGCGGAGGCGGCGATGCGCAGGCGAACGGCGCGGCCGAGCGCATCCGACTGCAGCGTGACGTTGCACAGGTTCGGCAGGAACCGGCGCTTGGTCTTGCGGTTCGAGTGGCTCACGAGGTGGCCGGTCAGAACCGCCTTGCCCGTCAGTTCACAACGGCGTGCCATGATTATCGTCCTCAACGCTACAGGTGCCGCCGACCAGGCAAAGCCCCTTGACCGGCAACCGTCGCCGGCGGCTGGGCACCACATGTCCCGAGAAAGTCGCGGGTGTATAGTGGACTTCTCAGGTGCTCGTCAAGGACGTGAAGACGGCCATCTCGCCAAACGGGGGGGGAAGCGCCACGATTCGGACTGATTCGCGAGCCAGTAAGGACAGCGGGCATCCGGGGTTCGACATGCAGCGCAACCGAACGAGGCGGTGGAAGTCCCTTCCCCGCATGCTGTGCCGCTCTGGCTTGGGCAGGGCGCGTCTTCCCGCGCCTGTCGGCGCCTCCCTGGCGCTCGTCGCCTTGCTGTCGCCGGCTGCCGCCGGCAACCTTGAGGCGCGATACGACATCTCCCTGATGGGTTTCAAGATCGGCGTCGCCACGCTCAAGGCGCAGATCGACGGCGATCGCTATGACCTGTCGATCTGGGCCAAGCTCACAGGCCTTGCCGGCGTCATGACCGGCGGCAAGGGTGCCGCCACGGCGACGGGCAGCCTCACGGACACCCGCCCCGCCCCTAAAACCTTCGCCATCACCACTGCGGGATCGGAAAAATCCATCACTGTGCGCATGGCCATGTCCGGCGGCGTGGTGCAGGCTGTCGAGATCAACCCGGAGATCGAGCCGCATCCTGACCGAATCGCTGTCACCGATGAGCACCGGCGTAACGTGCTCGACCCGGTCAGCGCCCTGCTGATGCCGGTCGGCGCCACGCTGTCTCCGGCGAACGCGGCAAGCGTGGGCCAGAGCGCCTGCCGGCGCACCCTGCCCATCTTCGACGGGGCGGCCCGCTACGACATTACCCTGACGCCGCGGACGGTGCGCACCATAAAGGGCGTCGGCTACCAGGGCCCCGTTGCCGTCTGTGACGTGCGCTATTCTGCCATCGCGGGGCATCGCGCCAACCGCAAGGTGACGAAGTTCATGGAGGAGAACAGGGACATGCAGGTGTGGCTCGCGCCGCTGGCCGGCACGCGCCTGTTCATGCCCTACCGCATCTCCGTGCGCACGCCCATCGGCCTCAGCGAGATCGAGGCGACGAGCCTGACGATGGACGGCGTTCCCCTCGGCCGGGACATGTCGCCGGTGCGGGCCCAGAACTGAACCACGACGGACGGCGAATTTACGATTTCGTTGAAGCGCAATGCGTGCGAGCGGGGAATCCTGTGCCGATCCGGCACGGTTCGGTAAACGGGCGGCCGTCTTTCGCCTCCGCGTTCGGCTCGCGTTGTCGGGCCGCTTGTGGCCGTCGGGCGGGCGGGCCACGATATCTCGTGGGGACCGGATGGAGAACAGCGGTTCCGCACTGATTCGTCGCATCTCTGTTCTCGTTTCAGCCCGATCGTTAACACCAGGCCAGCGGTGCCGCTCCGGTGCGTTAACGCCTTTCCGTTCGGGCGGGATCCGGCGCATTAACCATTCCGGGGCCTTCGTCCTGCCGTGGGGAAGGGGTATCGGCGACCATTGTGGTGGAGGGCCTTGGCGACCACCATATATCGTAGCGAACGAATCCTGATTCTGTGTGCGTCAGCGATTCGGGCGCATTTCGTTCTCGGAAGGTTCGCATCGTTAAAAAGCGCGCGGGCAGGCGTGCCACTGTGGTACAGGAGGGTACCGGGGTCAGGCTCCGCGACGCAGGATTGTTTGTCGTAGTCGGGATCGCATGCTGTTTCGATCGTTGCCGCCTTCCGTGCGCGCCCGGGGCGTTACCGCCGTCCTCGGACCCACCAATACGGGCAAGACGCATCTCGCCATCGAGCGCATGCTGGCGCACGAGAGCGGCGTCATCGGCCTGCCGCTGCGCCTCCTGGCGCGGGAGGTCTATGGCCGCCTCGTCGAGCGTGCCGGCGTCGACAAGGTGGCCCTCGTCACGGGTGAGGAAAAGATCAAGCCGCCACGCGCCCGCTACTGGGTGGCGACTGTGGAGGCCATGCCGCGCGATCTCGACGTGGATTTCTGTGCCATCGACGAGATCCAGCTTGCCAGCGACTTCGAGCGCGGCCACGTCTTCACCGACCGGCTGCTCAACCAGCGCGGCCGCTCCGAGACGCTGATCATCGGTGCGGCCACCATGCGCCCGCTCGTCGAGAAGCTGCTGCCCGGCGCCAACATCATCTCCCGGCCGCGCCTGTCGCAGCTCACCTACGCCGGCGAGAAGAAGATCACGCGCCTGCCGCGCCGCTCGGCCATCGTCGCCTTTTCGGCCGAGGAGGTCTATGCGGTCGCCGAACTCATCCGCCGGCAGAAGGGCGGGGCGGCGGTCGTGCTCGGGGCCCTGAGCCCGCGCACGCGCAACGCCCAGGTGGAGCTCTACCAGTCCGGCGACGTCGACTATCTCGTCGCCACCGATGCCATCGGCATGGGCCTCAACCTCGACGTCGACCATGTCGCCTTCGCCGCCGAGCGCAAGTTCGACGGCTATGGCTTCCGCCGGCTGACGCCTGCCGAGTTCGGCCAGATCGCGGGCCGCGCCGGCCGCCACATGCGCGACGGCACCTTCGGCACGACCGGCCGCTGCCCGCCCTTCGACGCCGAGCTTGTCGCGGCGCTCGAGGACCATGCCTTCGAGCCGGTGCGCATGCTCCAGTGGCGCAACCCGGAGCTCGACTTTTCCTCAGTTGCCGCCCTGCAGCGCAGCCTCGCCATGCCGCCGCGCGAGGATGGGCTGGCGCGGGCGCCCACCGCCGAGGACGAGGCGGCGCTCGAGATCGCCGCCCGCGATCCCGAGGTGCGCCAGCTCGCAAGCTCGCGCGCGGCAGTGGAGCGGCTGTGGGAGGTCTGCCAGGTGCCGGACTACCGGCGCGTGGCGTCAGCCGCCCACGCCGACCTCGTCATCACGATTTACCGCGATCTCATCCGCAACGGCGTGCTAGCGGAGGACTGGTTCGCCCGGCAGGTGCGACTCGTCGATCGCACTGATGGTGACATCGACACGCTGTCTGCACGCATCGCACAGGTACGCACTTGGACGTTCGTCGCAAACCGTCCCGACTGGTTGACCGATCCGGAGCATTGGCAGGCGCGAACCCGTCAGGTAGAGGACAAGCTGTCAGATGCGCTGCACGAGCGCCTGGCGAGCCGGTTTGTCGACCGGCGCACCAGTGTCCTGATGCGGCGTTTGAGAGAGAATGCGATGCTTGAAGCGGAAGTCACCGCCGCTGGGGACGTCCTGGTCGAAGGCCAGCACGTGGGCCAGCTCCACGGATTTCAGTTCGCTGCAGACCCGCAGGCTGATGGCACTGAGGCCAAGGCCCTGCGGGCCGCGGCACAGAAGGCGCTGGCCGGCGAGATCGAGATGCGCGCCGAGCGCCTCGCCAATTCCGGCGACGACACGTTCGTGCTCGCGAACGACGGTGTCGTGCGCTGGATGGGCGAGGCGGTGGCGCGGCTCATCCCCGGCGAGAAGCTGCTGGGCCCGCGCCTGCGCATCCTGTCCGACGAGCACCTGACCGGCCCGGCACGCGAGAAGGTGGAGCAGCGGCTGGACCTGTGGCTCAAGTCCTACATCGCCAGGCTGCTCGGGCCGCTCATTGCCCTCGAGGAGGCGAACGAGCTCACCGGCATCGCCCGTGGCATCGCCTTCCAGATCGCCGAATCCCTCGGCGTGCTGGACAGGGCGCGCGTGGCGCAGGAGGTGAAGGGGCTCGACCAGGAGCAGCGTGGTGCCCTGCGGCGCATGGGCGTGCGCTTCGGTGCCTACCACCTCTACCTGCCGCAGCTGCTGAAGCCGGCGCCGCGGGCGCTCGCCGCGCAGCTCTGGGCGCTCAAGCACGGCGGCCTCGACATCAAGGGGCTCGACGACATCCCCCATCTTGCCGCCTCCGGGCGCACGTCAATCCCCGTGGACCCCGAGGTGCCGAAGGCGCTCTATCGCGCCGCCGGCTTCCGCGTCTGTGGCGGGCGGGCGGTGCGTGTCGACATCCTCGAGCGTCTCGCCGACCTCATCCGGCCGGCCATCGCCTACCGGCCCGGCACGACGCCCGGCGAGCCGCCGCCCGGCGCGGCCGATGGTGACGGTTTCGTCGTCACCGTGACCATGACGTCTCTCGTCGGCTGCTCGGGCGAGGATTTCTCGTCGATCTTGAAGGCGCTCGGCTATGTCATGGACCGCCGCCCAGGCCCGGCGATCACCGTGCCGCTCGTGCCGGCGCCCCGCCAGATCACGCCACCGGAGGGCACTGCGTCCACGGAAGGCGACCAGGCGGGTGAGGATGCCACGGCGTCGCAGGCCGAGGGAACGGAGGACGCCGCCACGCAGGCGGACGAGCAGGAAGCGACTGCCGAGGCCGTAGCGGCCGCGCCGGCCGCCGGGGCGGAAGCCGTCGTCACCGGGTCTGCGGAGGCCGCCGCCGAGGCGCAGCAAGCCACGGAAGGCGTCGCACAACTGGCAGAAGAGCAGGAGCCTCAGGCACAGGCGGGCGCCGCCGAAGAGCCGGCCGAGCCCGCGCTCATCGAGGTCTGGCGGCCGCACCGGCATCACCACCACGCGCAGCAGCGGCAGGGTGCCGACAAGCGCGGCCGTCGCCACGGCCGTGGCGAGGCACCACGCGAGGGCGCATCAGGTCGCCCGGAAAAGCCGGCGGTGCGCGGACCGATGCGTCCCGCTCAGCCGCGCAACGGCGGACCGGCCGACGGGCGCCCCGAGAAACGCGCCGACGGCGGGCCACGCCGCGGCAAGCCGGGGGAAGGGCGTGGCGAGCGCCGGCAGGACCAGCGCAGCGAGCGCGCGCCCGACCCGAACTCGCCGTTCGCCAAGCTGCTCGTCCTCAAGCAGCAGCTCGAGGCACGGGACGACAAGAAGTAGGGCGGAGGGGCCGGCGCCCCGCCGCCCGCGCGGGCGGAGTGCATGGCGGAGCAGGAAGCCGAGCGACTGCGTCTCGACAAGTGGCTGTGGCACGCGCGCATGGCCAAGAGCCGCACGCTTGCCGCCAAGCTGGTGACGGCCGGCCACGTGCGCGTAAACGGCCGGCGCATGGAGGATCCTGCCCGGCGCATCGGCAAGGGCGATGTCCTCACCATCGCCCTGGCGCATGGCACGTTCGTCGTCAGGGTGGTCGCCCTCGGCACCCGGCGCGGGCCTGCGGCAGAAGCGCGCACTCTATATGTCGAAAATTTGCAGGACGGACCCGCGCCCCGTGAATGACTGCACACCGGCCGCCTCCAGGGCGGCAGACCAAGGGAGACGGGCGGGCTGCGACATTGCGCTGCAGGATGCCGCTCTCGCCAGCAGTGCGCGACGACACGTCGCTTGCGTTGACGGTCGGGAGAGGGTAGAGCGCGCTTTCATACTGACGGAAGGAGGCGAGGCCCACGCCTCCTGAGACGGGACCTGGCAGCAGGAGAAGCGGATGACCTACGTCGTCACCGACAACTGCATTCGTTGCAAGTATATGGATTGCGTCGAAGTTTGCCCGGTCGACTGTTTCTACGAGGGCGAAAACATGCTCGTCATCCATCCGGACGAGTGTATCGATTGCGGGGTTTGCGAGCCCGAGTGTCCTGCCGAGGCGATCAAGCCGGATACCGAGCCCAACCTCGAGAACTGGTTGAAGCTCAATGCGGACTACGCCAAGGTTTGGCCGAATGTCACGCAGAAGCGCGAGCCGCCGCCGGACGCCAAGGAGTTCGATGGCGTTCCCGGCAAGTTTGAGAAGTATTTTTCGCCTGAACCGGGCCAGGGAGATTGATCGTCTGGGCGTGCGCAGCGAGGCTGCGGCGCGGTAGGCCTTTGATTTTCAGCGCATTTTATGATAGGTTGTGGGCCTACAGTCGGTTAGCGCACGGGCACGGTCGTTTTCGCCGTACTTCAGTTCAGCCAACGAACGTCGGTATCGGAACCTGCGAGGCCGCGCAGGCGCCCAAGGCCTTTGTGCGTCACGAGTTCATCGACTGAGACTGGTTGCGAGGCGGAGACGTCACTCCGGCCCCGCTGATGTTGTGCCACCACCGTGAACCAGCCTTCCCGGTGGTGGAGCGTATCGTCCGCTGCGAGGCGAGTGCGACAGGAGGCGACCACTATCATGACGAATGCCAAGAAGACCGCCCAGCGTCAGGGTTTCAAGACGGGGGAATCCATCGTCTATCCCGCTCATGGCGTCGGCCAGATCGTCGCCATCGAGGAGCAGGAGGTCGCCGGTTTCAAGCTGGAACTGTTCGTCATCACGTTCGAGAAAGACAAGATGACCCTGCGCGTGCCGACCACGAAGGCGGCCAGCGTGGGCATGCGCAAGCTCGCCGAGACCCCTATGGTCGCCAAGGCGCTCGAGACGCTGACTGGCCGCGCGCGCGTCAAGCGCACGATGTGGTCGCGTCGTGCTCAGGAGTACGAGGCCAAGATCAATTCGGGTGATCTGATCGCCATCGCCGAGGTGGTGCGCGACCTGCACCGCTCGGACGCCCAGCCGGAGCAGTCCTACAGCGAGCGGCAGCTCTACGAGGCCGCGCTCGACCGGATGGTGCGCGAGATCTCGGCGGTCAACCGCATCACGGAGACCGAGGCGCTGAAGCTCATCGAGGACAGCCTCGCCAAGTCGCCCAAGCGGGCCGCCAAGGCGCCGGCCGATGCCGACCTCGACGGCGAGGATGTGCAGGAAGAGGCAGCCTGACCACCTTTCACGCAGCAAGAGCCCGGCAGAGATGCCGGGCTTTTGTTTGCCCGGATGGCCGGGCCTTGTTGCCGCTCGGGCGCGATCGCGCACGGGCAGCCCGCCCGGTGCAGCCGGACGCAAGGCTGCCCCCGGGACTGCGCTGCCGATCAATCCTCCGTGATGATCTTGTAGGTCCAGCCCGGCGTCAGGGGCTTGCCGGCTGTCAGCCCGTTGAGCACGAGGAAGCGCTCCAGCGGCCGGTCGGGCGCTGACATGCGGCTTGCGAGCTTCTCCGCCGTGTCGCCGGGCTGCGCCGTCACGAGGGCGATCCGCCGCGGGCGGATGGACGCGATCTCGTGCGAGGAGAGCCGGCGGAAGCTGGCCAGCGTCTGCCGGAAGTTGCGGATGGCGGCGCTGCTGCTGTCGCGCGAGGCATAGACGAGGCGGTAGACGGCGCCATCGACGCGGATCGCGGCCAGCTGGAAATGCCACTCCTTGCCGTGAGTGACGCCCGTCGCCGCCGGCAGGCCGTTAACCGTCGTCTCCGCGATGTCCTGCGTCGTCATGCCCTCGATCCAGCCGGAGGCGAGGAAGTCCTTGAGGCTCTGTGACGGTGGCAGTTCCACGGCGTCCAGGCGCAGGGCCTGCGAGCCGTCGGGCGAGACGCCGAACACGGCTTGGGCGGTGTTGTCGAGCTGGAACCCCTCCGGTCCGGCAAAGGTGATGCCGAGGCGCGGGTGCTGGAAACGGCGGCCCTGGACGACGCCATCAGCAGGGTCCTCGCCATAGGCTATACCGTTGATGGCGTTGAGATAGGTGTCGCGGTCGGCCACTCCGGGCCGCCCGTTGCTCACGAGCCGCGCCGCGGCAATGGCCTGGGACACACGCTCCGGCGTCGTGGGGTGGGTGGAGAGGAAGTTCTCCCCCGGCGCCGTCCGGCTCGCGCCGCCGTTGAGTTCGGCGTTGCGGCTGAGCGAGACGAGGAAACGCGCCGCACCGTAGGGGTCGTAGCCCGCCTTGGCGATGGTGCGCACGCCGATGCGGTCGGCCTCGAGCTCCTGGGCGCGGGAGAAGCCGGCGATCGACAGGCGCGTCTGGTCGCGCACGATCTCGCCGGCCACCGGATCGTTCAGCACTTCCGCGACGACGCGGCTGACGAGCATGGAGCGCTGCTCCATCTCGGCGCGCGCCACCGCGTGACGGGCCGTGACGTGGGCGATCTCGTGCGCCAGCACGCCGGCAATCTCCGACGTGTCGTTGGCGAGGGCGAGGAGGCCACGCGTCACATAGACATGGCCTGTCGGCAGGGCGAAGGCATTGACGGTGGGGGAGTTGAGGATGGTGACGCGGTAGTGCTCGGCCGGCAGGTCGCTCGCCGGCGTCAGCCTCGCCACCACCTGTTGCAGGAGCTGCTCTGCCCTGGCATGGCGGTACTCGCCGCCGAGCGCGGCCACAAGCTGGTGGTGCTCGCGGCTCGCGGCCCGGTCGATACCGGTCAGCCTCGGCGCCGCCGGCGGCAGGGGCGCCGTAGGCGGCAGGCGATCGGCGTCGAAGGCACAGCCGGCGAGGAGAAGGGCCGTGAGAAGTCCGGCCGCCAGACGCATGGCGCGCCCCGGCCCGGTTCGACCTGTCCTGACGCTCCACCTGCTCATTCCGTCCCGGCCACCTCGATCCACTCGATGTCCTCAGCCCGCATCACCTCGATCAGCGGGCCACCCCGAAGCTCGACGATGCCGCGCACGCGCACGCGGCGCCCCTTCAGGGACGCTGCGCTCCAGCCCGCCGCACGCAGCCTTCGCCAGATCGGTTTCGAGACCATGACCGTCATGTCCTCGGACCAGTTGCGACCGAAATTGAGATAGGTGCGTGCCGCACGCTCACCCACACTCACGATCGTGCCTTCGACAACGGCGAAGCGTCCCTCAAGGGCCGCAAGCCCGTCGAGATCATCCGCCTCACGCACCGCATGGTCGGCTTCGCGCCACAGCCCACGCCCCTCGCGCCGTGCCTTTGTCTCTGCCGTGAGCAGAATCTTTATGCAATCCCTTATGCCATACTGGGGCCACACGCGCGCCAGGCCGTTCCGCACCAGCAGCTCCTCGAGCATCACGATGTCGGAAGCGCCCCCGGCATCGGTTGACGCGCGTTCCGGGAGAACGTCCCAGACAGCAGAAAAGTTTTTTCCGACCAAGATTGAGGCAACATTGCGGCCCCAGCGATCCGTTGCTGCCCCGACGGCAGCGAGCGCGACCTCTTCCCCGGCGAGTGTTGCAAGCCGCCCACGCCAGGCGTCTGCAGCCGGCCCCTCCTGCGGCAGCAACGTCCCGGCGATCCGGATCGTGCGCCCGTCCTCGAGACGTAGGTCGCCGTGCCTCGTGACCGCAGCGACGCGGGCGGTTTCCACGCCGTTGCCAGCACAGGTTGCCGCCTTTGCCGGCGCCGCAGCGAGCAGCACCGTGAGCGCAACTGCGAGCCCGATGGGTTGCATCTGCCGCGCTGCAATTTTGAGAATCATGTGCTAAAGGGGCTGCGGTTGTCCCGGTAGCTCAGCAGGATAGAGCAACGGTTTCCTAAACCGTAGGTCATAGGTTCGAATCCTATCCGGGACGCCACTTGCCTTTCGGGCCAAGGCCTGGGCTGGATGGCCGCGAGCGGAGAAAAGAGGCAACGGCCGCGCCACGGCCCCCCAGCGCTAAACGATCGATCGCGGCGATGTCGCCGAGCCGCGGCTGGAGTTGCGGCCCTGCCGGCGCCGCCGGCTCGTGCAAGCACAGTCTTTCCGCCTCCACCGGCCTGGCTGCAGGAAACATGTGGCAGACGGCTCGCCCCGTTTGACAGCCAGCCGGGCCGAACCCATATTCAAGGCATGATGTCGAAGGTCGCCCCACTGCACCGTTTCCTGCTTCGCGCGGGTTCCCTCATCGCGGGACTATAGCCCCGGGCGCGGTGTGGCCAATGGCTGCCCGGGCTCGGGGCAGCCGCCGGGCTCTGCCCGACGACCGCCGGCGTGGGCCGGCCTTCCACCAATATCCCATGACAACCGTTCCATGACGCGGCCGTGAGGCCGCGTGGCGCCCGGCCACGAGCGGCCACGCCACAGGAGCTGTTCCGCAGTCCTCTGCCCGGCAGGAGCCGTGCCGGGTGCGAACATCTGATCAAGAGGTTCTTTCCCATGACCATCGTGTCTTCGCGCCGCACATTGCGCCGCCCCCCCATCACGGTCTCGCAGGAGGATTTCGACCGCCTCTACGCCCTGGCCGAGGCTGCGGCTGACCGCCAGCCGGAGGTGGCTGAGAATCTCTTGGGCGAGCTCGAGCGGGCGAAGGTTGTGCCCGCCAGCAAGCTGCGCAGCGCAGTTGTCGGCATGGGCTCGCGTGTCACCTTCGAGGACGAGGTGACGGGCAAGGTGCAGACGGTTGAGCTCGTGTTCCCCGGCGAGGCGGATATCGCGGCAGGTCGCATCTCCATCCTGACGCCCATCGGCGTCGCCCTCCTCGGCCTGTCTGCCGGCCAGTCGATCTCGTGGGAGACGAGGAGCGGCGAGCGGCGGCAGCTCAAGGTCCACGCAGTCGAGCAGCCGTCCTGAGCGCAGGCCGGGCGCCCTGCGCCGGCGGTGCGTCAGGGGCCGGCGAGGATCAGCGCCCAGTAGACCTTGTATTTCGAGCCCGGCGCGTAGGCCGTGGCAATGCCGAGGCGCGTCGCACCGGGAGCGAGCATGGTGCGGTTGTGCTGCGGCGACTCGCGCCATCCGGAAAATGCCTCGGCCATGGTGTGATATCCGGCCGAGAGGTTGACCGCCGGTGCCTTGATGCCTGCGCCGGCGAGCCGCTGCTTCACCGCATCGGCCGAGCTCGGCCGGTAGGCAGCCGCCATGCGCCGGGCCTCGGCCTCCGCCTCCTGCTGCAGGGCCGGGTCGACCGTCACCGGTGGCAAACCATGGTTGCGGCGGTAGGCGGAGATCATGCCGGCGGCGCTTTCGGCATCGATGCGCGCGCCGGCCAGGGCGAGCGAGCGGTAGAAGGCCGGCTGCTGCTCCCGCGGCGGCGGGGTGGTGCAGGCGGCAAGGGCTGCGAGCGAGGCGGCGGCGAGTGCGCGGCGCACGAGGCGCTGGCAGGGTCGTTCGATCATCAGGGTCATCCCTCGGGAGGCGGTGTCTCGCCGGTGCTGGCGGGCGGAGCGGTGTCGCTCAGCCGTTCGAGGGCCTGTTCCAGCCGCTCGCTGCCGTGGAGATGCAGGTCGCGCTGCGGGTAGGGAATCGCGATACCTGCCTCGCGCAGCCTGCGGAAGATGGTGAAGAGCAGGGCGCTCTTCACGCTGCCGGCGGTTTCCACGTTGCCGACGAAGCAGCGCAGCTCGAAATCGAGCGAGGAGTCGCCGAAGCGCGTGAACAGCACGGTCGGCGCCGGATCACTGAGGATCTCGGAATGCTCGCGGGCGCAGCTCTCGAGAATGCGCGCCGCCTCTTCCGGGTCGGCATCGTAGGAGACGCCGACCGGCACGATGATGCGGCCGACGCGGTTGTTGTGCACCCAGTTCTTGACGACGCCGGAGATGAGGTTGGAGTTCGGCACGATGACCATCGCCCGGTCGAAGGTCTCGATCTCGGTGGCGCGCACGTTGATGCGCCGCACGTAGCCCTGCTCGTCGCCGACGACGACCCAGTCGCCCACACGGATCGGCCGCTCCCACAGGAGGATGAGCCCCGAGACGAAGTTGTTGACGATGGACTGCAGGCCGAAACCGATGCCAACCGACAGGGCGCCGGCGACGATGGCGATCTTTTCAAGACTGAGGCCCATCTGCGCCGTGGCGAGGGCGACCGCCGCAAAGAAGCCGAGATAGCCGGTCGCGGTGCGGATGGAATTGCGCAGGCCCGCGTCGAGATCGGTCGTCGGCAGGAAGGTCTTGTCGAGCCAGCGCTGCACGGCCCGCGTGACCAAGATGACGATGAGAAACGTGACGATGGAGATGGCGATCGCCGTGGGCGAAAGCCTGACCTCGCCGAACTGGATGCCGGCGAGCCCATGGCGCAGCGATGCGAGGATGTCAGACGATTCGATGCCCCATGGCGCGAGCACCAGCACCAGGGCCCCGACCGCAAGGAGGATGCGCAGCGCGCCGCCCAGGAGCACCGAGAACTGATCGACCGCGCGGCGGCGCAGCCCGAGGCTCGTCTGGAGCGTGAGGGCGAAGCGGCTCTCGGGCCGCACGGCGTGCTCGAAGGTCTCTTCGACGAGCGCGAGCAGCAGGTAGAGCAGGGCCGCGAGCGTTGACACCCAGAGCACCTGCTCGACGAGGAAGTTCGCAAGCGCGATGTAGCCGGCAAGGCAGGCGATGACGATGACGGCCGTCACGAGCCAGCCGACCGCCCGCAGCGGACCGCCCGCGGTGGAGTCCGGCACATAGGGGCCGAGGCAGGCTTCGTCCTCGGCGCCACCTCCCTGCGTGCGGTGCAGCGTCAGGGCCAGCAGCCCCGCGATCGTCGTGGCGTAGAGGCCACGCAGCAGGACGAGGACGGAATAGTCGGCGCCGATCGATTCGGCGGCGCGCACTGCCGTCGTGAAGAGAAGGACCAGCGCCGAGCCGGTCGTGACCGCCGCGATGAGTTTCTGCGCCGTTCCCTCCTGCACCGGCACCAGGCGCCAGGCCGGCAGGCCGGGCGCGAGCAGGCCGTGGGCGAGGGCGCGCACGAAGGCGAGGAAAACGAGGCTCGTCAGGAAGGTTGCGATGACGGGCGCGACGCGGGGTGGCAGGAGCTGGATGCTCTCCAAGGCGAAATAGAGCACCAGCGCGCCGGCGAGCACCGGCCCGGTCCGCGCCAGCACGATGCCGAGCGCGGTGACGGACCGGCGCAGGCGGCTCGGGTCCGTCACCTCGGCCGGTCGTCGCGCGACATGCGGCAGCAGCCGCACGCGGGCAAAGTGCAGCGCCAGGCCGATGCCGATGGCTGCGAGCAGCACCAGGGCCTGGCCGCTGCGGGCGCGCCGCTCGAAGGTGGCGAGCCAGTCCCCCGCGACGGTGGAGAGGGCGGCGAACTCGCCCGGCAGGGCGGCTACCAGCCGTGACCAGAGGCCCGGGCTGAGGAGACCCTGCGAGCGCTGGAAGATCATGCGCGTGAAGGCCGCCTGCCGCCGTTCCAGCAGCGTGGCGCGAATCTGCTCGGATTGCACCTTCAGGGCGCTGGCGAGGCGGATCGTGTCCTCCAGCTCCTTCAGTGCGCGCGTGCGCTCGGTCCGCTCGCTGCTGACCTCCGGTGTCTCCGGCGTCGCGCCTGCCGCCGGTTCCGGGCCGAGCTGCACGAGGCGCTGCCGCTCGGCATCGACCTTGGGCGCCAGGGCGGTGAGCGCCGCTTCGATCTGGGCGGCGGGCGTGGCGAGGAGCTCACGCAGCCGCTGCAGGTCGCCCTCCGAGAGATCCTGCCGGGCGAGGGCACTCTCGATCTGGTCGAGCTGGGCGCGGGCACTGTCGAGCCGGGCCCGATGCGCCGCCGGATCCTGGCCAGCGCCCGCCTCGGCGGCCGGGGGCGGCGCTGCCTGCGCCGGCTGCGGCTGCGCCGTCGCATCCTGTGCAGCGGCAGGCAGGCCGACCAACCAGAAATGGGCGGTGAACAGGGCGGCGGCGAGAGCGATAATCGCCGCAAGACGAGACAAGGGGACAGAACGTGTCGTGCGCATGCGGCATCCGCTGCTTCGGCGCAGCCCCCCGACGGCCGCCTGCGGCAACCTCTTCCGAGGTTGCGGCAAAGACAAGGCACCGGCGCTGCCCTCATCGTCGAGCAAGGGGATGATCGGTGAAGGAAGTCTTAATGCCTCCGGAGTGGGTTGCGACGACGGGTTCCGGCGGGCAAGCTGCGGAGCCGGTCCATCGCGCTGACGTCCATGTCGATCATCCGTCTCTACGCCCGCGTCCTCGGCCTGCTCAGGGACGAGGCGCGCCTGGCGATCATGCTCGCGCTTGCCAATGTGGCGCTCGCTGCAGCCCTTTTTGCCGAGCCCGTCCTCTTCGGAAGGCTCATCGACGTGCTGGCGCGCGCCCAGGCGCCGGAAGCGCCGCTCGACACGCACCGCCTCGTCACCTTCGCGGCGCTGTGGGTGGCCTTCGGCCTGTTCTCCATCGCCATGGGCGTGGTGGTTGCGCTGCATGCCGACCGGTTGTCGCACCGCCGGCGGCTCGCCGTGATGTCGCGGCTCTTCGAGCACGTGCTCGGCCTGCCGCTATCCTTCCACGGCGAGACGCATTCCGGCCGCCTTCTCAAGGTGATGCTGGAAGGTGCAAACGGCATGGCCAGCCTCTGGCTCTCCTTTTTCCGCGAGCACTGCGCCGCCTTCGTCATGCTCGTGGTGCTGCTGCCGCTGTCGCTCATCATCAACCTGCGCCTCGGGGCCCTGCTGCTCGTCCTCGTCGGCGTCTTCGCGGGGCTGATCAACTTCGTGCTGAGGCGCACGCAGACGCTGCAGGGCACGGTGGAGCGGTATTACAGTGCGCTGGCCGAACAGGCGTCTGATGCGCTCGGCAACGTGCCCGTCATCCAGAGCTTCACGCGCATCGAGGCGGAGGCGCGCGCCCTGCGCGAGACGACGGACCGGCTGCTCGCCGCGCAGACGCCCGTGTTGTCCTGGTGGGCGCTCGCCGCCATCTCGACGCGCGCCGCGGCCACGCTGACCATCCTCGCCGTCTTCCTCCTCGGCACCTGGCTGCACCTGCGCGGCGAGGCCAGCATTGGCGAGATCGTCACCTTCATGAGCCTCGCCACCCTGCTCATCGGACGGCTGGAGCAGGCGGTCGGCTTCGTCAATGTGCTCTTCATGCAGGCGCCGAAAATCGCCGAGTTTTTCGCCGTGGCCGACACCGCCCCCACCGTCGCTGACCGGCCGGATGCGGTGCCCGCGGGCAGACTCGCGGGCGCCGTCGCCTTCGAGAACGTCAGCTTTTCCTACGACGGCAAGCGGCCGGCCGTCGCAGACGTGACCTTCTCCGTCGCGCCCGGTGAGACGGTGGCGCTTGTCGGCGCCACGGGCTCGGGCAAGTCGACCACGCTCGGCCTCCTCTACCGCGCCTTCGATCCGCAGTCGGGCACCATCACCATCGACGGGCGCGACATCCGCTCGCTGACGCTCGAGAGCCTGCGCCGCAACATCGGCGTCGTCTTTCAGGAGCCGATGCTCTTCGCCCGCTCCATCGCGGACAACCTCGCCGTCGGCAAGCCGGACGCGAGTGAGGAGGAAATGCGGCAGGCGCTGGCGAAGGCGCAGGCGGGGGAGTTCCTGGCCCGCCAGCCGGACGGGCTTGCCACGGTGATCGGCGAGCGGGGGCGCACGCTCTCCGGCGGCGAGCGCCAGCGCCTCGCCATCGCCCGCGTGCTCCTCAAGGACCCGCCGATCCTCATCCTCGACGAGGCGACGAGCGCGCTCGATGCGGCGACCGAGGCCAGGCTGCAGAAGGCGCTGGAGGCTGTCATGACCGGGCGCACCACCTTTGTCATCGCGCACAGGCTCGCCACCATCCGCAACGCCGACCGCATCCTCGTCTTCTCCGAGGGGCGCATCATCGAGAGCGGCACCTTTGCCGAGCTGGTGGCCAAGGGCGGCCACTTCGCCGCGCTCGCACGGGCGCAGTTCCTCGCCGATGCCGAGGCGGGACCGGAGAAGGCAATCGCCGAGACGTGAGGCCGCGGCCCGTCCGGCTACTCTCCGGCCGCCTTGCGGCGCGGGGTGAGCGGCGTCACCCGCAGGAGGGTGATGCGGTTGCGCGTCTTGCGCAGCACCTGGAAGCGGAAGTTGTGGAAGGTGAAGGCCTGCCCCTGCTCCGGGATGGTCTGCGCCTCGTGGATGACGAGGCCGGCGATGGTCGTCGCCTCCTCGTCCGGCAGGTCCCAGTCCATGGCGCGATTGAGGTCGCGGATCGGCACCGAGCCGTCGACGTTGATGGAGCCGTCCGGCAACGGCCGCACGCCCTGCACGATGATGTCGTGCTCATCCTTGATGTCGCCGACGATCTCCTCGATGATGTCCTCGAGGGTGATGAGGCCCATTACCTCGCCGTATTCGTCGACGACGAGCGCGAAGTGCGTCTTCCGCGACAGGAAGGCGCGCAGCTGGTCGACCAGCCCGGTCGTGTCCGGCACGAACCAGGCCGGCAGGGCGATTTTCTCGATGTCGAGCTTGTCCGTGTCGCCGCCGGCGGCAGCGAGCGCCCGCAGCAGATCCTTGGCGTGCAGGATGCCGATGATGTTGTCACCCGTGCCGCGCCACAGCGGCAGGCGCGTGTAGGGTGAGGACAGCACCTCGTTGACGATCTCCCGCGTCGGCAGGTCGGCGTTGATGGTCCGCATCTTGGTGCGGTGGACCATCACGTCCGAAACCTCGAGATCCTGCAGGTCGAGGAGACCGCCGAGCATGTCGCGGTCGTCCTTCACCACGCCACCCTCGCGGTGCAGCAGGTCGACGGTGCCGCGCAGCTCGTCGCGGGCGGAGAGGATCGTCTGGTTCTCGCCGATGCGGATGCCGAAGGGCCGCAGCGTCAGCCGCACGATAGCCTCGACGGCGAGCGTGAGAGGGCCGATGAGCGCCACCACGAAGGCGACCGGACGCGCCACGAGGAGCGCCATCCGGTCCGGCGCGTTGATGGCAACGGTCTTGGGCATCACCTCGGAAAAGACGACCACCAGCACGGTCATCGCCGCCGTCGCGTAGATGACGCCCGCGTTGCCGAAGAGGGCGACCAGCACGCTCGTCGCCAGCGACGAGGCGAGGATGTTGACGACGTTGTTGCCGATGAGAATGCTGCCGATCAGCCGCTCCCGCATCGAGAGCAGGCGGTTGACGATGCCGGCTTTCGCATCGCCGCTCTTCTCCAGCGCGTGCATGCGCGCGCGGGAGGCGGCGGTCAGCGCGGTCTCGGAGCCGGAGAAGAAGGCCGAGAGGATGAGGCAGATGAGAACGGTCCCGAGCGCGAGCCAAAGGTCGGCCGTCATGACGGCGTCAGTTCCTCCGTGAGAAAGTCGCGCACGGCGCTGGCCTCGACGCCCTTGGCGACGAAGCTCTGGCCGATGCCACGCGCGAGAATGAAGGTGAGCGCCCCGCGCTCCACCTTCTTGTCCTGCCCCATGGCGTCGAGCAGGCTGTCCGCCGTGCCGACGCCGCTAGGCACGTCCTGCAGCCGCGACGGCAGCCCGACCGCCTGGAGATGGCGGGCGACGCGTACCGCATCCTGGCCGGAGCACAGGCCGAGCCGCTGTGAGAAGCGGAAGGCGAGGGCGAGGCCGATGGCCACGGCCTCGCCGTGCACGAGGCGGCGGCCGTCGTAGCCGCAGGCACGCTCCAGCGCATGGGCGAAGGTATGGCCGAGGTTGAGCAGCGCCCGCTCGCCCGTCTCGCGTTCGTCGCGCGAGACGATGGCTGCCTTGGCGGCGCAACTCACCGCCACGGCATGGTCGCGCTCCTCGCCGGGGGCAAAGACGCGTGCGCCGTTGGCCTCGCACCAGTCGAAGAAGCCGGCGTCGTTGATGAGGCCGTATTTCACCACTTCGGCATAGCCGGCCCGGAACTCGCGCTCCGGCAGCGTGTCGAGCAGCGCCGTGTCGGCGAGGACGAGGCTCGGCTGGTGAAAGGCGCCGACGAGGTTCTTGCCCAGCGGCGAGTTGATGCCGGTCTTGCCGCCGACGGAGGAATCGACCTGGGCAAGCAGGGTCGTCGGCACCTGCACGAAGCGCACGCCGCGCCGCACCACGGCGGCCGCGAAGCCCGCGAGGTCGCCCACGACACCGCCGCCGAGCGCCACGACGACATCGCCCCGCTCGATGCGCGCGGCGAGGATGCCGTCGCACACCTCGGCGAAACGGGCGTAGCTCTTGGACGATTCGCCGGCCGGGACGGTGACGAGGGCTGTCCGCAGCCCGGCGGCCTCGAGCGAAGCGGTGAGCGCCGCCGCGTGCAGCGGGGCAACCGTCTCGTCGCTGACGATGGCACAGGCCGAGGGCTTGAGCGCCGCCACGGCAGCGCCCGCCTCCGCGAGGACGCCGCGGCCGATGCGGATGTCGTAGGACCGGCTGCCCAGCGAGACGGTGACGACGCGTGCAGGGGGGGCGGGACGGGAGGCAGGATCGGATGTCGTCACGTCAGGGACCGTTATGAATGGGCGGCAGGCGTCTGGAGATAGGCCGAGAGGTGCCGGATGATGTCCTCCATCACGGCCTCGTGAGGGGCATCGCGCGAGATCACGGTGATCGCCGCCTCGGCATAGACCGGGTAGCGCAGTGCGATGAGGTCGCGCAGGGTCTTTTCCGGATCCGGTGTCTGCAGCAGCGGCCGGTTGGGGCGCTTGCGCACGCGTTTCAGCAGCACGTCGAGGTCCGCCTTCAGCCAGACCGAGATGCCCGCCTCGGCGATTCGCGCGCGGGTTTCCGCGTTCATGTAGGCGCCGCCGCCGGTGGCGAGCACCTGCGGCCCGTTACCGAGAAGCCGCTCGATCACCCGCCGCTCGCCGTCGCGGAAGGCGGCCTCGCCGTGGGTGGCGAAAATCTCGGGGATGGTCATCCCCGCCGCCGCCTCGATCTCGTTGTCGGCATCGACGAAGGGCAGGCCGAGCCTGGCGGCGAGGCGACGCCCGACCGTGCTCTTGCCCGCGCCCATCATGCCGACGAGCACGATCGAACGCTTGCCGAGGCGGGCACGCAAGGCGGCGGGAGCGAGGACGGCCGGTGGAGCCTCGCCGTCCACGGTCGCCATGTCCTGATAGCTCGTCATCTTGGTATTCACTCTTTGATGCTTCACTATCACGGACCGAAATGCCGCGCCACGGTGGCCGCGGTACCGATTGCGACAGCAGGCTTCAGGACGTGCCCACCCTGTTCCGCTTCCTCTTCATCATCGGCGTCATCGTTGGCGCTGTCTATGCAGGCATGTGGGCGCTCGCCACCTTCGTCGAGCCGCAGGAGCGGGACATCACAGTGACCATCCCCAACGCCCGCTTAGGCAAGTGATTCCGGCCAGCGACGATGCGCGACGACCGGCTGATCGCCCTCTATCTCGACATGCTGGCGGCCGAGCGCGGCGCTTCCGCCAACACGCTCGCGGCATATGGGCGTGACCTTGCGGACTATGCCGCCTTCCTCGCTGCTGCGGGCACCGATCTGACGGGGGCCGATGCGGCGACGGTGCGCGCCTACCTGCAGGATGTGCATGCGCGCGGCTTCAAGCCGAGTTCCGCCGCGCGCCGCCTCTCGGCCGTGCGGCAGCTACACAAGTTCCTCTACGCCGAGGGCTACCGCGGCGACGACCCCACCGGCGCCATCGAGGGGCCCAGGCAGGGCCGGCCCCTGCCGAAGGTGCTCACCGTGGCCGAGGTCGACCGGCTCATCGCCACGGCGCACGAGGGCGTCGACGACGAGAAGCGCCCCCTGCGCGAGCGCCGCCGTGCCGCCCGCCTCGCCTGCCTTCTGGAGCTCATCTACGCCACGGGGCTGCGCGTGTCGGAGCTCGTCTCGCTGCCGGCATCCGCCGCGCGCACCAAGGAGCGCTTCCTGCTCGTCAAGGGCAAGGGCGGCAAGGAGCGCCTCGTGCCGCTGACGGAAGCCGCCCGCCGGGCGATGCGTACCTGGCTCGACCTCGCCGCCACGGGTGAATCCGCCGACAGGCCATGGCAGTGGCTCTTCCCGGCCGACAGCGAGAGCGGCCACCTGACGCGTCAGGCCTTCGCCCGCGAGCTGAAGGATCTCGCCATGGCCGCCGGGCTCGATCCCGCGCGCGTCAGCCCGCACGTGCTGCGGCACGCCTTCGCCAGCCACCTCCTGCAGAACGGGGCGGACCTGCGCATCGTGCAGGAGCTGCTCGGCCACGCCGACATTGCCACGACGCAGATCTACACCCACGTGCTGGACGAGCGCCTGAAGGCCATGGTGCGCGACCTGCATCCGCTGGCCGACAAATGAGGAAGGGCCAGCAGATCCTTGGGCGAGGGGGACCGCGCAAGACCCCGGGAACCCATGAGCAGTGTTGCTTGATATCGGCCAGGCACGCAGAAAGTAAAAGCGACAGCTGCGCGGCGTGCCATCGCCGATGGACAGGCCGAATGTCGGCAAGTCATATTTGTCATGTTTTATTGTAATATATGACTGCACTATCAATTTTGGTTATCTATAGACGCGCGTTATGTTGCGTAACAATTTTCGAAGGCTTTAAGCGATGGGCTTAGGTGTAGTCGACACTAATAATCTGTTCTGTTCCCCTGGTGCGTGCGATACATCGGCGGCGGCCCGGTTCCGGGATGCGGTGCAAGCCGGATCGGCCCGCCCTGCTGCAGAGACCGAGCTGGTCGAAGTTCCGCTCGATTTGCCGGGCGCGCGCGTGCGATACCGTGCCGATCATTCGGTGGTCATCGAAATCGGCGATCCGCCCGCAGTCGACAGTACGGCCGCCACGCGGGAAGCGTCCGCCGCCGCGAGTGTCGCGGTCGACATCCCCGAGGAAATGGCGATCACCTCGTGGCTGAATTCCTTCATCCCGACAGGGCTTGCTGAAGAGATTCGCGCTGCCCTTCTGCCTCATCTTGACGAGGTCGGCCGCCGCCTCGTGGAGAAAGGCGAGCGGCTGGAGGATATCAGGGGCCTGGTTGAGAAAGCCATGGTCCGCGACCTCTGGGCGGCTCTTGCCTGTGGTGCGGCCAATGCGCTGCCCTCCATGACGGCCGGGGCCGTGGGCGACTTCACGCCGCACTTCTTCGCCCAGTCGGAAACGCGGGGCAATCCGCTGGGCGAAGCAGCCAGCGTCGCGGCGCAGGCCGCGGCTTTCGAGCATGGGGCCGATGTCGTCGGCTGCTATGCGCTCGCCGCGGGCCTCACGCCGCCGGACGCAGGCGACCGGTACTATCTGGCGCCGAAGGCGGACAAGCTGGTTGAACCGGCGGCTGCGGCGCTGGAACGCATGGAACCGGGACTCTGCGAGGCATTCTGGAGCCGCTTCTTGGTAAACCAGGTGTCACCTGTGCGCAACGCGATGCTGATCCCCGTAGCAGCTGCCGTTGAGGCATTAACGTCTGCCCTCTTCGCCGCCAAATGCGACCTGGTTCTCAACAGCGTCCTGCGGCTGTCGGGCGGCGCCGCCTGGGAATGCTTCCGCTACTGTGTCGAGTACCGCGGTGGCAGGCGTGGTCCCCTGTGGCTTTTCGCCAGGCGTGACTGGGAGGCGGCTTATGATCAGCTGAAAGCATCGTCCACGCGTGATGTTGCGCTCAATGTCGGGCGCAAGGTTGTTCGGCTGCCCTTGGACACAGCGAACGCCGCGATCGCTGACGTCAAGGCGTTCTGCAGGGGGGAAGGCGGGCCGTTGCCCCGGTTGGCCGAAAACGTCGCGTTTGGCGGGTTCCTCATCGGGGGCATGAGCCTTGTGGGCGTGACAAGAGCCGGTGTGAAGGGGAGAGTCGAGAGTTGGGGCGCTTCCCGGTACGGGGGAGACCTGGCGGGAAGGAGCGTGGCCCTCGCCGTGAGGGTGCCGGTGTCCGGCATCTATGGCAATGCCGCGGCGCTGAAGGGGGTCGCCATCGCGGCGAAGCATGCGAAGGATGCGGTGTCCCGTCGGCTCGAAACCGCGTTGGGAGGCGCTCCTGCGCGCGCCATCGAGGCACCGGCGCCCGACGCGGCGGCCGTCGAGCCGCGGCAGCCCCCGGCGGAGGCGTCGCACCTGTTCGAGTACTCGTGTACGGCGTGAAGGGGCGGGGAGCCGCGGCACAGGCCGCGGCTCCGCCTGATCAGTTCAGGGGCACACCCGCCGGCCGGCGCTCGCGCACCACCGGCGTGTCGCCGATGACGAGACCGTCGGGACCCGCCGTCACCCGCACGGTCTCGCCGTCCTTCACCTTGCCGGCGAGGATCATCTCGGCCAGCGGATCCTGCACGTTCTTCTGGATCACGCGCTTCAGGGGCCGCGCCCCATAGGCGGGGTCGTAGCCCTTGGTCGCGAGCCACTCGCGCGCTGCGTCGTCGAGGGCGAGCGTGATCTTGCGGTCCTCCAGCAGGCGGGCGAGGCGTCCGAGCTGGATGTCGACGATGGCACCCATCTGCTCCGGCCGCAGACGGTGGAAGAGGATGATCTCGTCCACGCGGTTGAGGAACTCCGGCCGGAAGTGGGCCCTGACCACCCCCATCACCTCCTCACGCACGGCTTCCGTATCCTCGCCGGCCTTCTGGGAGACGAGGTACTCGGCACCGAGGTTGGAGGTCATGATGATGAGCGTGTTGCGGAAGTCGACCGTGCGGCCCTGGCCGTCCGTCAGGCGCCCGTCGTCGAGCACCTGCAGGAGCACGTTGAACACGTCCGGATGCGCCTTCTCGATCTCGTCGAAGAGCACGACCTGGTAGGGCCGCCGGCGCACCGCCTCGGTCAGCGCACCGCCCTCCTCGTAGCCGACATAGCCGGGCGGAGCGCCGATGAGCCGCGCGACCGAGTGCTTCTCCATGTATTCCGACATGTCGAGGCGCACCATCGCGGTCTCGTCGTCGAACAGGAAGGCGGCGAGCGCCTTGGTCAGCTCCGTCTTGCCGACGCCGGTGGGGCCGAGGAACATGAACGAGCCGATGGGCCGGTTCGGATCCTGCAGGCCGGCGCGGGCACGGCGAACCGCCGTCGAGACCGCTTCCACGGCCTCGGTCTGGCCGACAACACGGCGCGACAGCTCCTCCTCCATCTTGAGGAGCTTCTCTTTCTCGCCCTCCAGCATCTTGTCGACGGGCACGCCGGTCCAGCGGGACACCACCTGGGCGATGTTGTCGGGGGTTACTGCCTCCTGCACCACGCCGGCGCCGTCGGTTTTGCCGTCGGCCTTGGCCTCGGTCTCGGCCAGCTCCCGCTCGAGCTGCGGAATGATGCCGTAGGCGAGCTCGCCAGCGCGCTGGTATTCGCCCTTGCGCTGGGCGATGGCGAGTTCGTTGCGGGCCTCGTCGAGTTTCTTCTTGAGTTCCGCGGCACGGCCGAGCTTGTCCTTCTCTGCCTGCCAGACGGCGGTGAGGGCCGCCGAGCGCTCCTCGAGTTCCGCCAGCTCCTTCTCGAGCCGCACGAGCCGGTCCTTGGAGGCGGCGTCGCTCTCCTTCTTCAGGGCCTCGGCCTCGATCTTGAGGCGCACGATCTCGCGGTCGAGCAGGTCGAGCTCCTCGGGCTTGGAGTCGACCTGCATGCGCAGGCGCGCTGCCGCCTCGTCGACGAGGTCAATGGCCTTGTCGGGCAGGAAGCGGTCGGTGATGTAGCGGTTCGAGAGGGTCGCAGCCGCAACGAGCGCCGCGTCCTGGATGCGCACGCCGTGGTGCTGTTCGTATTTCTCCTTGAGACCACGCAGGATCGAGACCGTGTCCTCGACTGTGGGCTCAGAGACGAAGACGGGCTGGAAGCGCCGGGCGAGCGCCGCGTCCTTCTCCACGTGCTTGCGGTACTCGTCGAGCGTGGTCGCGCCGACGCAGTGCAGCTCGCCGCGGGCGAGGGCAGGCTTCAGCAGGTTCGAGGCGTCCATCGCCCCGTCCGCCTTGCCGGCACCGACAAGGGTGTGCATCTCGTCGATGAACAGCACGATGCCGCCCTCGGCCGCCTGCACCTCCTGCAGCACGGCCTTCAGCCGCTCCTCGAACTCGCCACGATATTTCGCGCCGGCGATCAGCGCGCCCATGTCGAGCGCGAGCAGACGCTTGTCCTTGAGGCTCTCGGGCACGTCGCCGTCGACGATGCGCAGCGCGAGGCCCTCGACGATGGCCGTCTTGCCGACGCCGGGTTCGCCAATGAGGACGGGGTTGTTCTTGGTGCGCCGCGACAGAACCTGGATGGTGCGCCGGATCTCCTCCTCACGACCGATGACCGGGTCGAGCTTGCCCTCGCGCGCCGCCTGGGTGAGGTCGCGAGCATATTTCCTGAGGGCGTCGTAGCCTTCCTCGGCCGAGGCGGTGTCCGCCTTGCGGCCCTGGCGCAGGGCCTCGATGGCGGCGTTGAGGCTCTGCGGCGTCACGCCCGCTTTGGCGAGCGCCTTGCCGGCCTCCGTATCCTTCTCGATCGCAAGGGCGAGGAGCAGCCGCTCGGCCGTAACGAAGCTGTCGCCGGCCTTCTCCGCCGCCTTCTCGGCCGTGTCGAATACGCGGGCGAGGCCCGGCGTCAGATAGAGCTGGCCGGAGCCGCCCTCCACCTTCGGCAGCTTGGCGAGCGCCTGCTCCGCCAGCTGCCGCGCCTCGCGCGAACGACCGCCGGCGCGGTCGATGAGACCGGCCGCGAGCCCTTCGGGATCGTCGAGCAGCACTTTCAGGAGATGCTCGGGTGAGAACTGCTGGTGGCCCTCGCGCAGGGCGAGGGACTGCGCGGACTGCAGGAAGCCCTTGGAGCGGTCCGTGTACTTGTCGACGTTCATCAATACCTCCTCGAGGCCACGCCGCCCGCCAGATAATGCCCGGGAAGGCGTCCCCCATTCAATGAAGTGCCAGCCTCAGACCCCGTTGCGGCGATCCTTGGCACGGCTGCGGCCCAGGTCATTGAGCCGCATCAATCATGTAGGTGTTGCGCGTCGGCCACATCAAGGGGCAGAGTCCGGATGGCCGCAGCTCTTTTTTCAGGACCGCCGCAGCGGCGCCGAAACGCGAAAGGCGGGCCTGCGCCCGCCTTCCTTGAAGTCCTTGCAATGTCGCGGCTTATTCGCCAGCCGGCAGCTTGTCGTCCGCCGCCTTGCGGGCGCGGGTCCGGCGGGTGTGCGCGGGCTTCTCATCCGCCGGCGCGCTCGCCTCGGCGCCCTCACCGGCAGCCTCCTCCGCCGGAGCGGCCTTGCGCCGGCGCGTACGCCGGGGCGCGGTGTCCTCGGCGGCCGCCGGTTCGCTGGCCGGGGCGGGCGCCTCTTCGGCCTCGGCCGCGGCGACGGTTGTGCGCACGGGCGTGGTCAGGAAGGCTGGCAGGTCGGCCTTGTCCTCGCTCCCGGCGCGGCGGTCCTCGCCACCGGCGTTGCCGTTCACATAGGCCGGACGCGGGCCGCGCTCGCGCCGCTCACTGCGCTCCTGGCGCTCCTGGCGCTCGTTGCGCTCATGACGCTCGCTGCGCTCCGCACGCATCTGGCGGTCGCCGCGCTGGCCGCGCTGCTCGAGGCGCTGCGGCCGCTCGCCCCTGCTCTCGCCCTCCTCGTCGGCGAAGGCCTCGCCGCGGACGTCCGGCTGGGGCGCGCCCAGCTCGTGCACGGCGGGCTGCTGGCCGTAGCCGAAACCGTTACCGTTGGTCTCGTCGAGATCGAGGTCGTCGCGTTCGTCGTCGAAGGAGCGCTGGAAACCGCCATAGTTCTGTTGAAGCTGCGCCTGCGCCGCGGCGATGATGCGGAAATAATGTTCCGCGTGCTGGAAGTAATTCTCGGCCGCGACCGGATCGCCGGAAGCCTGGGCGTCGCGCGCCAGCTGGGTGTATTTCTCAGCTATGTGCTGGGCGGTGCCTCGCACCTTCACATCCGGACCGTTGGACTCGTAGCTTCTCGTCAGCGGGTTGGGCCCCTTGCGGTTGCGTCCCCGCATACGCCTGTTCTGACCTGGTCTCATCTAGTGTCTCTTTGAGGCTTCCTGAACCGCATGACATTCCGGCGCCGCGAGCCATCCCGAACGGAAACCGCCGAGAGGCATTGAGCGAGCCGGTTGGTTCGGATCGCGTGCCGAACCGAAAAGGGCTTGTCAGCCGAGAACGTCATGTAACAGCGGCAATGATCCGAGGGCGATCGAGCTCTCCGGATACTTCCCCGGCCGCGCCGACCCGGCGTCGCCTCGCCGTCCGACGCTTCATGCCAGGTGCAGACGCATCCCGGCACTCCGAAGACTTGATGTTCGCGCCGACCCGGAGGCTTGCTGTCGCAACCTCGACCGGGCTTGAAGCCAGATCATTTGTCGTGGAGCGCGATTCCTGCCGGGACACTAGCGGCTTTAACCGTGCGCGCCAAGCGTTTTTTGTGTCCGGCCGGCGAGTGTGTTGCCGCAGGTTCAGCCGCGGGCCTCAACGAGGACGACACGGTCGATGCCGGCAAGATCGGGATGGATGGAGACTGGGCCGAGGCCGGCGAGGAGGCCCGCAACGGCATCGGCCTGCCCTTCGCCCACCTCGAGCGCCGCAAGGCCGCCGGGGGCGAGCAGGCGCCGCGCGTCCGCAGCCAGGGCGCGATAGGCATCAAGCCCGTCGGGGCCGCCGTCGAGGGCAAGGAGCGGATCGTATCGCCGCACCTCCGGCGCGAGCGTCCGGATAAGGTCGCTTTCGATGTAGGGCGGGTTCGAGACGAGCACGTCGACCGGCCCGGCAACGGCCGTTGACCAGTCGCCGACGATGAAATGCGCACGCGCGGCAAGGCCGAGGCGTCCGGCGTTGTCGCGGGCCGTCCGCGCCGCTTCCGGGGCGCGGTCTATGCCGAGGCCTGTCGCCTGGGGCAGCTCGTGCAGCAGCGCAGCGAGGATGCAGCCTGTGCCGGTGCCCACGTCGACGATGGTGAGCGGCCAGTCGGCGTGGCCGCGCCTCCGGAGCGTCTTCAGCACGGCCTCGACGAGCGTTTCGGTGTCCGGCCTCGGCTCAAGCGTCGCGGGGGACAGCCGGAAGGGAAGGCCCCAGAACTCCCGCTCGCCGAGAATGCGCGCCACCGGCTCGCGGGCGAGCCGCCGGGCCGCGAAGCCCGCAAGGCGTGACGCACCCTCCTCGCCGAGCGGCGCCTCGGGCAGGCCGGCGAGTTCGGCGCTGCTGATGTCGAGTGCCGCGAGCAGGAGCAGGCGCGCGTCGAGCGCGGGGCTGTCGATGCCGGCCGCGGCAAGGGCCGCGCGCAATTGCCGCAGGGCGTCGGCGCGTATCGTCGAGGGCGTCAGGGGCGGGGCAGCGCTGGGCACGACGGTCGGATCACCCCTCCTGCGCGGCGAGCTGCGCCGCCTGGTGCTCGGTGACGAGGGCGTCGATCACCTCGTCGAGGGCCGTGCCCATCATCACCTCGTCGAGCTTGTAGAGGGTGAGGCCGATGCGGTGGTCGGTGACGCGCCCCTGGGGGAAGTTGTAGGTGCGGATGCGCTCCGAGCGGTCGCCGGAGCCGACCTGCGCCCGCCTGTCGGCCGCGCGTTCGGCATCCTTGCGTTGGCGCTCGGCATCGTAGAGGCGGGAGCGCAGCAGCGCCATGGCCTTGGCGCGGTTGCGGTGCTGGGAGCGCTCGTCCTGTACGACGACGACGATGCCGGTCGGCAGGTGCGTGATGCGCACGGCCGATTCCGTCTTGTTGACGTGCTGGCCGCCGGCGCCTCCGGCACGCATGGTGTCGATCCTGAGGTCGTTCTCGTCGAGGGCGAAGTCGACCTCCCCCGCCTCCGGCAGCACGGCGACGGTGGCGGCGGAGGTGTGGATACGGCCCGAAGCCTCCGTCTCCGGCACACGCTGCACGCGGTGCACCCCGGATTCGAACTTGAGCCGGGCGAAGACGCCACGGCCCTTCACCTGGGCGATGATTTCCTTGTAGCCGCCGACGGTGCCCTCGCTCTGTGACAGGATCTCGACGCTCCAGCCCTTGAGGTCGGCGTAGCGACTGTACATGCGGAAGAGATCACCCGCGAAGAGGGCCGCCTCATCGCCGCCGGTGCCGGCTCGGATCTCGAGGATGGCGCTTTTCTCGTCGGCCTCGTCCTTCGGCAGCAGCATCAGCTTGAGGGCATGTGCCGCCTCGTCCACCGCCTTGCGGGCCTGGGGCAGCTCCTCCTCCGCAAGGGCGCGCATCTCGGCATCCGTGGCGGGGTCGTCGAGGAGGGCCGTGATCTCGTCGAGGTTCTTTTGCGCGCCCTCGAAGGCGTCGATGGCCGCGACGACCGGATCGAGCTCCGACAGCTCGCGCGACAGGGCCACGAAATCGTCCGCCCCGGCGCCGGCCGCCAGCGTCGCGGAGACGATGTCACGCCGCGCCCTGATGGCGTCGAGCCGCTCGCGCGGCGGTGTGAAGGTGTTCTCGGACATGGCTCTTCTGGAATGCGGCAGTGCGATGCGGCGGCCGTCGCTCGGCCGGCCGCCATGGAACCGGGATGAGCGACAGCGTCGCTACAACGGGATGTCGTTGGCCTCGGCGAATCGCTGGAGCGCGTTGCGCACGGACAGTTCGCCGTCCTGCGCGAGCAGACGCTCCATCTCGGCCGTGATGGCGCCGGCATCGAGCTTGAGCACCATTGCCTTCACGGGCCCCAGCGCGGAAGGCGACATCGACAGGCGCCGGTAGCCGAGCCCGATGAGCGCCATGGCTTCCAGCGGCCGTCCGCCGATCTCGCCGCAGAGGGTGACGGGGCAGCCCACTGCTTCGGCGCGCTCGGCGATGAGCCTCAGCGCACGCAGCGCGGGCCGGCTCAGCGGGTCGAACCGTCCGGCAACCTGGCGGTTCTCGCGATCGGCGGCAAAGAGGAACTGCAGCAGGTCGTTGGAGCCGACCGACATGAAGTCGACCCGCCTGGCGATCTCGTCGAGGTGGAAGAGAAGCGAGGGCACCTCCACCATGACGCCGAGCGACAGCGAGGCCGGCGGCGGGTGGCCGTGGCGGGCAAGATGCGCCTCCTCGCGCGCCACGATGGCCTTGGCGCTTTCGAATTCCTCGACGGTCGCGACCATCGGGAACATGATCCTGAGGTGGTGTCCCGCGCCGGCGCGCAGCAGCGCGCGCACCTGCGAGCGCAGCAGGCCCGGCCTGTCGAGGCCGATGCGGATGGCCCGCCACCCGAGCGCCGGGTTCTCCTCCTCCACCTTTTCCATGTAGGGCAGCACCTTGTCGCCGCCGATATCGAGCGTGCGGAAGGTGACGGGCAGGCCCCGCGCCGCCTCGAGCACGCTTGCATAGAGGGCGTACTGCTCGCCAGTCGTCGGCAGGCGCTGGGCCACCATGAACTGGATCTCGGTGCGGAACAGCCCGATGCCGGCCGCGTTCGTCTCCGCCAGGTGCGACATGTCGACGAGGAGGCCGGCGTTGATGTGCAGGTCGATCGTGACGCCGTCGCGCGTGCGGCTCGGCAAATCCCGCAGGCGGCGGTACTGTTCCTGCCGGCGGGCGCGCAGCCGCGCCTTCTCCGCATAGGCGGCCTCGACGTCCGGCGCCGGCCGGATCTGCACCTCGCCTGCGCCGCCGTCGACGATGATGGGGTCACCCTGCTCGACGAGGCTCGTAATGTTCTCGACCTCGCCGACGGCAGGGATGCCGAGCGCCCTGGCGACGATGGCGATGTGGCTTGTCGGCCCGCCTTCCTCCAGGATGACGCCTCTGAGGCGTGACCTGTCGTAGTCGAGGAGCGCCGCCGGCCCCATGGAGCGGGCAACGAGGATGGCGTTTTCCGGCAGATCCTCTCGCCTCGTCGCCAGCTCGGTGCCGGCCAGTGTGTGCAGCAGCCGGTTGGCGAGATCGTCGAGATCGTGCAGGCGCTCGCGCAGATAGGGGTCGGTCTGGCGCAGGAGGCGGGCGCGCGTGTCCGACTGCACGCGCTCAACGGCTGCCTCGGCCGTGAGGCCGGTCAGCACCGCCTCACGGATGCGGCGCAGCCAGCCCTGGTCGTTGGCGAACATGCGCACCGTCTCGAGCACGTCGCGATGCTCGCCGTGGTGCGCGACGTCGCCGCGCTCGATGAGCTTGTCGATGGCCGCGCGCATGGCGGCAATGGCATCCTCGAGGCGCTGCACCTCCCGCTGCACGTCCTCGGCGATGAGGTTCTTCACCACGACGCGCGGCTCGTGCAGCACCACGTGGCCGAGACCGACACCGTCGGCGAGGCTCACGCCGCGCTGATGCAGCGGCCGGCGGATGGCGATGTCCGCGCCGGGCGGCGCGATGGCCTGCAGCTCGCCCGAGGCGATCAGCTCGGCAAGCACCATCGCCGTCGTCTGCAGCGCCTCGATCTCTTCCTCGCTGTAGACACGGTGGGCCCGGTTCTGCACCACGAGCACGCCGAGCGTGTTGCCCGCCCGCAGGATCGGCACGCCGAGGAAGGCGTGGTAGATCTCTTCGCCTGTCTCCGGGCGGTAGCTGAAGGCGGGGTGCGACTGGGCGTCGGAGAGGGCCAGCGGCTCGGCCTCGCGGGCAATGAGGCCGACAAGGCCCTCGTCAGCGCGCATGGCCGTCAGGTGCACTGCCTCGCGATTCAGGCCCTCGGTCGCGTACAGCTCCAGCACGCCGTCGGCGCGCATGACGTAGACCGAGCACACCTCCGCCACCATGTTGGCAGCGATCTGGGTGACGATCCTGTCGAGCTTCTCCTGCGCGTGGACCGGCTCCGCCATGACCTCGCGGAGGCGGCGCAGGAGAACGCGCGGGCCACCGAGAGCGCCTCGCATCAGCCGGTTCCCGTCATCGGGCCGCGGACACGGCCCGTTCCAATTTCGTCGGCCGGTGCCGATGCTCGACTCCGGCGACAGCTTCGACTAGCCGTATAACCAAGGTCTTGCCGCACCCGCAAGCCGCCGTTCGTATATGGGTGCGGATTTCCTTCCCGCCCTTTCACGCGGGGGACCGCCTCATGGCGGCAAAGAGACGCCCGTCGATGGCCAGCAGGCCGAGGCCGATGAGCCCCATTCCGGCAAGCTGCCGCATCGCGATAGTCTCGCCCAGGAAGGCGGCACCGAAAAGGACGGCACTCACCGGGATGAGCAGCGTCACCAGCGACAGGTTGACCGCTCCGGCCGCAGTAAGGATGCGGAAGAAGAGGATGTAGGCGAGGGCGGTGGAGGCGAGTGCCAGCGCGACGATGGCTGCCACGGGCCCGGGGCCCGGGGCCGTCAGCGTCCACGGCTGCTCCACCACCAGGGCGAGCGGGGCCATCATCATCGTCGTCGCCGTGAGCTGGCCAGTGGCGACGACGAGCGGACTCAGCCGGAAGCCGCGGAAGCGGCGGCCGTAGATGCCGGAGAAGGCATAGGACAGGGCCGCGAGCAGGACGGCGAAGGCGCCGATCACGTCGGCGCCCGCCCCGGCCAGCGCGGCCGGCCCGATCATCACGGCAACGCCTGCAAGGCCGAGCGCGACGCCGGCCAGCCGGTTGCCCGTCAGCTTCTCGTCGCTGGTCAAGAAGTGGGCGACGATGACGGTGAAGACCGGCGTCATGGCGTTGAGCACGGAGGCGACGCCGCTCGGTATGCGCGCCTGTCCCCAGACGATGAGGCTGAATGGGATGAGGTTGTTGAGAAAGCCCATAACGGCGAAGGCCGCCCAGACGCGGCCGTCGAGCGGCAGGCGTTGGCCCGACAGGCGCAGGACGAGGTTGAGCGCAAGGGCCGCGATGCCCACCCGGGCGAGGACGATGGTGAGCGGCGGCACCGCCTTGACGGCAATGCCGATGAAGAGGAACGAGCCGCCCCACAGGATGGAGAGGGCGATGAGCATCGCCCATTCGGCGGATCCCATGGACTGGCTGCGTGGGGTTGTCATGCCTCGTGCTCCGCGGACCGCTGCGTGCAGCGGCCGCGCACATTACTACGGCGGGCGGTTTGACCCACCCGAAAACTGCGCCGGGCAGCAATGTCGGGCATTCGGCTCGTGGCGTCTGCATGGCGACTTCACACCGGCCGGGTTCCGAATTATGAATTCTACCAATGTCGGTGAATATCAGAAAAATATGTCAGTTGTATTTCGGCACTTCGTGTAGTAGAGGAAATTAGGATGGTCGATATAACTCTGTTGTATCAGCAAATTATACTTCTTGGTAGATGCGAAGCGGCGCGGCCGATAAAGAGGAAACCTTCCGCAAGAAAGCGGTGCCGCATCGCGGCAACAAGTACAGAGTCGTGACGGATCCGGAAAACAAGCGCCACACCGGCCCCAAGGGGCTGGGCGCCTATGACCTGGATATGGCGTACGGTCTGACGAAGGGCCCGAGAAGACCGACGGAGGCGGAACTGTTGGCCCGGGACAAGCGAGTTCTTCCGAAACCTCGACACAATGCGCGATCGGCGCTGGTACACGGGGCTGTCATGCTGATCAGCGACCTGCGGCGATGCGAGGTATCCCGCGCCGCCACAGCCCAGCGCCTGCGAACCCGGCAGCCCGGCTGCCGGGCTTCTTCCACTTACGCCTTGTCGAGGCCGTAGAGCGAATGCAGCGTGCGCACGGCAAGCTCGGTGTAGGCCGCGTCGATCAGCACCGAGAACTTGATCTCCGAGGTGGTGATGGCACGGATGTTGATGCCCTTCTCAGCCAGCGCCTTGAACGCCCTCGCGGCGACGCCTGCGTGACTGCGCATGCCGACGCCGATGGCGGAGACCTTTACCACGTCGGTTGCGCCCTGCAGCGTGGCGAAGCCGATCTCCTCGCGCGCCTTCTCGAGGATGGTCCTGGCGCGCTCGTAGTCGGCGGCCGGCACGGTGAAGGTGATGTCGGTCGTCGTCGTGTCATCGGAGACGACCTGGATGATCATGTCGACGTTGATGTTGGCTTCCGCCAGCGGCACGAAGATCGCAGCGGCCACGCCGGGCTTGTCGGCGACGCGCCGGAGCGTGATCTGGGCCTCGTCCTTGGAAAAGGCGATCCCGGTGACGATCTGCTGTTCCACGATATCCTCCTCGTCACAGATCAACGTGCCCGGCTTGGGATCGGCGGGATCGTCGAAGCTGGAACGCACGAAAGTCTTCACGTTGTGTGTCATGGCGAGCTCGACCGAGCGCACCTGCAGCACCTTGGCGCCGAGCGAGGCCATCTCCAGCATTTCCTCGAAGGAGACGCGGTCGAGGCGCCGGGCCTGGGGCACGATGCGCGGGTCGGTCGTGTAGACGCCGTCGACGTCGGTGTAGATATCGCAACGGTCGGCGTGGATGGCGGCGGCGAGCGCCACCGCGCTCGTGTCCGAGCCGCCACGGCCGAGCGTCGTGATGCGGTTCGTCGGCTGATGGATGCCCTGGAAGCCGGTGACCACGGCAACCTCGTTGCGCTCCTCGAAGTGCTGGATGATGCGCGAGCCGTCGACACCGATGATTCGCGCAGCGCCGTGGGCGCCGTCGGTCAGGATAGGGATCTGCCAGCCCTGCCAGGAACGGGCCCAGATGCCCATGTCCTGCAGAACAATGGCGAGAAGCCCCGCCGTCACCTGTTCACCGGAGGCGACGACCGCGTCATATTCGCGCGCATCGTGCAGGGCCGCGGCCTCGCGGCACCAGCCGACCAGCTCGTTCGTCTTGCCAGCCATGGCCGAGACGACGACCGCCACCTGATGGCCGGCGTCCACCTCGCGTTTGACGTGCCTGGCCACGTTGCGGATGCGTTCAATATTGGCGACGGACGTGCCGCCGAACTTCATCACCAGACGGGCCATGGCAAAACTGACACCATTTACAGGACGACGGGAGGTGCTACAGCGACCAGAAGCCGGACGCCAAGCACGCAAAAGGCGCGTATAGATGACGGGAGCCCCCCTCCGTGTCAACGGCAGGGGGCAGAACCCGCACAAGGGTGAAGGACATGGCTGGGACGACAAGCGAGCCGCGGCACAGCGCAGGCCAGCGCCGGACAGTGGACGAGCGGGAGGTGGCACGTTTTGCCGCGCTCGCGGACACGTGGTGGGATCCTCGCGGATCGATGCGCGTGCTGCACAAGTTCAATCCGGTCCGCGTCGGCTACATCCGCGACGAGGCGGCGCGGCATTTTGGCCGCGATCCGTCCGGCCTCACCTGCCTGCACGGCCTCTCGGTGGTGGACATCGGTTGCGGCGGCGGCCTGCTCTGCGAGCCGCTGGCGCGCCTCGGGGCCGAGGTCACGGGGCTCGATCCCGCCGCCACCAATGTCGAGGTGGCGCGCCTGCACGCCGAGCGGGGCGGCCTTGCCATCACCTACCGCGACGAGACGGTCGAGGCCCTCGCCGCCCGCGGCGAGCGCTTCGACATCGTCTGCGCCATGGAGGTGGTGGAGCATGTCGCCGACGTCGGAGCCTTCGTCGCGGCCTGCTGCGCCGTGGTGAAGCCTGGCGGCCTGCTCTTCATGGCCACCATCAATCGTACGCTGAAGTCCTACGCACTCGCCATCGTGGGAGCCGAGTACGTGTTGCGCTGGCTGCCGCGCGGCACCCATTCGTGGGAGAAGTTCGTCACGCCGGACGAGCTGACCGACGCCATCGAGGACAACGGCCTCTCGGTGCTGGACCGCACGGGCGTCGTCTACAACCCGCTCGCCGACAGCTGGCGGCCCTCGCACGATCTCGACGTCAACTACATGCTCGTGGCCGCCCGGCCGGAGCAGCGCGAGGCGTAGACCGCGATGATCGAGGGCAGCGACGCCGCCCGTGCCGGGTGGCGGCCCATGACGGTGACCGACCTGCCGGATGTCGACACCATTGCGCAGGCCGTGCATCCCGACTTCCCCGAGCGGCCGGAGGTTTTCACCGAGCGTCTCGCGCTCTTCCCGGCCGGCTGCCTCCTCCTCGAGCGGGACGGCAAGGCGATGGGCTACCTTCTGAGCCATCCCTGGCATGTCGGCGCACCGCCGCCGCTCGACAGTCTGCTCGGCAGCCTGCCCCCGGCAGCAACCACCTATTATCTGCACGACATTGCCCTGCTGCCGCCCAGTCGCGGTGCTGGCGCAGCCTCGGCGGTGCTTCCCTATCTCGTGCGGCAGGCCGAGATCGCCGGCACCGACAACCTCTCGCTCGTTGCTGTCAACAATTCCGCTCCTTTCTGGCGGCGTCACGGCTTCGCCGCGGTCGATTTGCCTGGCCTTGCCGAGAAGCTGGCGAGCTACGGGGCCGACGCGCTCTATATGCAGCGCACGATCGCGCCCCGGAGGCCACGAGGCGAAACGTCGAGCCCGGGCCCCGGGTCTAGGCGCGGCTTGCGATGGCGACGCCTGCGGCGGCTATAGCCATGCCCAGCATCTGCACCGGCGCCAGGCTCTCTCCAAAGAGGAGGAAGGCCATGACGGCCGAGACCGGCGGCACCAGGTAGAGCAGGGAGGCGACGCCCGCCACCGCGCCCCGGCGGATGAGATGCATCAGGAGGAGGATGCCGCCGATCGAAAGCACGACGACGGCCCATGCGAGGCCGGCGAGGGCCGCCGGCACGGGATCGAAGCGCACCTCGCCACCGAGGAGCATGGCCGGAAGGGTTACGAGCGCCGCCCCGATGAACTGCACGACGGCGTTGGTGCGCAGGTCGACGGCGGAGCCCGTCCGTTTCTGCCAGAACGTGCCCATCGTGATGGACACCATGCCGAGCGTACAGGCCAGCACCGCGGCGGGCGAGAGGCCGCCCACGCCGCCGAGCTTGGGCACGAGTACAAGAAGCGCGCCGGCAAAGCCAGTGACGATGCCGAGCCAGCGCCGGGGGCTCACCCTTTCGCCGATGAGCGGCGCGGCGAGCGCGGCAGTGAGCAGCGGCTGCATGCCGGCGATGAGTGCCGCGATGCCCGCCGGCAGGCCCTGGCGGACGGACCAGAACACCCCGCCGAGATAGACGCCGTGCAGCAGCACGCCGGCCACCAGCCCCTCGCCCCAGGCGCGCCGCGTCTGCGGCCAGGGCGCACCGGCCGCGAGGCAGAGGCTGCCAAGCAACGCTATGGTGAGGCAGTAACGGATGAAGAGGAAGGTGAACGGCTCGGCGTGCGGTGCGACGAGTCGTGCCACAACGAAGCCTGTCGCCCAGATGATGACGAAAAGCGCCGGCATCAGCCGTTCGGCGAGGGAAGCGGACGGGAACGGCAAGGCTTGTCCATCCGTTGTCGAAGAAGGCCGCACCCAACCATGACGAAGGCCGGATCGCAATGACCGCCGGGCCACACTGCGGCCCGCTGGCCGTCCGGCTTGCCAGGGATGGGCGGAGCACCGACCTTGGTGTGCGGGGACCGGGGAAACGATGCAGGTCACGAAGCGGAAGGCGGGCGTGCGGAGGGGGCAACGGTGAAGGCGATCGGCACCTGGGCGCGCGTTCTCTGGCGGGCCTTCGAGCGGTTCAACGATCACGACGGCTGGGCGATCTCGAGTCACATCGCCCTCTCCGGCCTGATGTCGCTCTTTCCCTTCCTCATCCTCGTCGCGGCGCTCGCCGGGTTTGTCGGCTCGACGGACCTTGCCCGCGGTGTTGCCGAGCTCATCTTCGAGACCTGGCCGAGCGAGGTCGCCGGCCCGCTGGCCGGCGAGGTGAGCACGGTCATGACGCAGCAGCGGCGCGACCTGCTGACGGTCGGTGCGCTGCTCGCCGTCTATTTCTCGTCGAACGGCGTCGAATCACTGCGGATCGGGCTCAACCGCGCCTATGACTGCTACGACTGGCGGCCGTGGTGGCTGACGCGGCTCCAGGCCATTGCCTTCGTCCTCGTCGGGGCCGTGGCCCTCATCGCCTTCGCCCTCCTCGTCGTGTTCGGGCCGCTGGCCTGGCGGGCGATCGTCGCCGAGGTGCCGGCGCTGAGCCCGCTCGGGCCGCTCATCGTGACGGCGCGCTTTGCCGTGGCGACGGTCGTCATCGTCGTCGCGCTGCTGATCGCCCACCTGCTTCTGCCGGGCGGGCGACGCAGCGTTGCGTCTGTGCTGCCCGGCATCGGAGCGACGCTGGTGCTCTGGCTCCTCGGCGGCACGGCCTTCGGCCTCTATCTCGAGAGCTTCGCCACCAACTACGTCTCGACCTACGCCGGCCTTGCCTCGGGCATGATCGTGCTCGTCTTCCTCTACATTCTCGCCGCGATCTTCCTCTTCGGCGGAGAGCTCAATGCCGCGCTGATTCGTGAGCGGGAGGGGGGCGCTGAGGCGCCGTAGCGCCCCTTACGGGCTTTTTCAGCCTTCCCGCGAAGCCTCGAGCACGTCGTCGAAGCTGCGCAGGCCGGGGCGCGGGGAGTTGACGAGCACGGCCATGTTGCCGGGCTTGTGCTCGTTCTTCCACATCTTGGTGTGCGCCACCGGAATCTCGTGCCACGGGAAGACCTCGGACATGCAGGGGTCGATGCGCCGGTCGAGCACGAACTTGTTGGCCGCGGACGCCTGCTTGAGATGGGCGAAGTGGGACCCCTGGATGCGCTTCTGCCGCATCCAGACATAGCGGGCATCGAACGTGAGGTTGAAGCCGGTGGTGCCGGCGCAGAACACCACCATGCCGCCGCGCTTCACCACGAGGGTCGAGACCGGGAAGGTCTGCTCGCCCGGATGCTCGAAGACGATGTCGACGTCCTTCCGGCCGGTGATGTCCCAGATCGCCTTGCCGAACCGGCGCGCCTCCTGGCTCCAGGCGGCGTATTCGGGCGAGTTCACCCTGGGCAGCTGGCCCCAGCAGTTGAACTCCCTGCGGTTGATGACGCCCTTGGCGCCGAGGCTGAGCACGTAGTCGCGCTTGTCCTCGTCCGAGATGATGCCAATGGCGTTGGCGCCGGCTGCGGCGCACAGCTGCACGCCGAAGACGCCGAGCCCGCCGGAGGCGCCCCAGACCAGCACATTATCGCCGGGCTTGAGCGTGTGCGGCGGGTGGCCGAAGAGCATGCGGTAGGCCGTCGCCAGCGTCAGCGTATAGGAGGCGCTTTCCTCCCAAGTCAGGTGCTTCGGCCGCTCCATGAGCTGGCGCGACTGCACGCGGCAGAACTGGCCGAAGGAGCCGTCCGGCGTCTCGTAGCCCCAGATGCGCTGGGAGGGGGAGAACATCGGGTCGCCGCCGTTGCACTCCTCGTCGTCGCCGTCGTCCTGGTTGCAGTGCACGACGACCTCGTCGCCGACCTTCCAGCGCCGCACCTTGGAGCCGACCGCCCAGACAATGCCGGCGGCGTCGGAGCCGGCGATATGGTATGGCTGCTTGTGGACATCGAGCACCGAGATGGGCTGGCCGAGCGCAGCCCACACGCCGTTGTAGTTGACGCCCGCCGCCATCACGAGCACCAGCACCTCGTCGTCGCCGATGGTCCAGGTGGGCACCACCTCGAGCTGCATCGACTGCTCCGGCGGTCCATGCCGCTCCTTGCGGATGACCCAGGCGTGCATCTTCTCCGGCACGTGGCCGAGGGGCGGGATCTCCCCGATAGCGTAAAGATCCTTGCGCTCCTCCGTGGTGCGGGCGGCGGTCGCTCTGGCGGTGGCGTTCATGCGGCCTCCTGTCGTTCGTGTTTCCTCGGCGCGCCCTCTTGAATGGGGCTCTGCTGCACTGCGCCATGGCCAGAATGGATGATATTGCGGTGCAGCGAAAGCGAAAATGTCGCAGGCTGCGCCCTTGTTGCATTCGACCTTCGGCCTATTGGGCATTTTGCACTTGCAGCGTAGGTTGTTGCGCCGCACCATGACGATGGCAGAACGAGCAGCGCGGGCCATGCATCTGCGCGCGTGTGACAGGGAGAGACGGCATGAGCGAGCGAGACGGCAGCGCGCGCCCGCACCGGGACAGGCCCTGGATCTTTCGCACCTATGCGGGGCACTCGACGGCGGCCGAATCGAATCGTCTCTATCGCACCAATCTCGCGCGCGGCCAGACGGGCCTTTCGGTCGCGTTCGACCTGCCGACGCAGACGGGCTACGACCCGGATCATCCGCTCGCCCGCGGCGAGGTCGGCAAGGTGGGTGTCTCCATCGCCCATATCGGCGACATGCGCACCCTCTTCGAGGGCATCCCGCTCGCCGAGATGAACACCTCGATGACGATCAACGCCACTGCGGCGTGGCTGCTCGCCCTCTACATCGCCGTGGCCGACGAGCAGGGCGCCCCGCGCGACCGGCTGACGGGCACGACGCAGAACGACATCATCAAGGAATATCTCTCGCGCGGCACCTATGTCTTCCCGCCGCAGCCGTCCATGCGCCTGACCAAGGACATCGTCCTGTTCACGACGCGGGAAGTGCCGAAGTGGAACCCGATGAACGTCTGCTCCTACCACCTGCAGGAGGCGGGGGCGACGCCGGTGCAGGAGCTGTCCTATGCCCTCGCCACGGCCATCGCCGTGCTCGACACGGTGCGGGACAGCGGAGAGGTGGACGAGGCGACCTTCGCCGAGGTGGTGGGGCGCATCTCCTTCTTCGTCAACGCGGGCATGCGCTTCATCACCGAGATGTGCAAGATGCGCGCCTTCACCGAGCTGTGGGACGAAATCTGCCGTGACCGCTACGGCATCGCGGACCCGAAGAAGCGCCTCTTTCGCTACGGCGTGCAGGTCAATTCCCTCGGCCTTACGGAGCAGCAGCCCGAGAACAACGTCTACCGCATCCTCATCGAGATGCTGGCTGTCGTGCTCTCCAAGAAGGCACGGGCGCGCGCCGTGCAGCTGCCGGCGTGGAACGAGGCGCTTGGCCTGCCGCGCACCTTCGACCAGCAATGGTCGCTGCGCATGCAGCAGATCATGGCCTACGAGACTGACCTGCTCGAGTATGACGACATCTTCGATGGCTCCCGCGTGATCGAGGAGAAGGTCGGCGCCCTGAAGGAGGCGGCACGGGCGGAGCTCGCCCGCATCGAGGCCCTTGGCGGTGCGGTCGCTGCCGTGGAGTCCGGCTATCTCAAGCGTGCCCTCGTCGAATCAAATGCGGCCCGTCTCGCCGCCATCGAGGCGGGCGAGCAGGTGGTGGTGGGGGTCAATCGCTGGACGGAGAGCGAGCCCTCGCCGCTCCTTGCCGGTGAGGGCGCCATCCTCACCGTGCCGGAGACGGTCGAGATGGAGGCCGTGGCGCGGCTGCGGGACTGGCGGGCCCGGCGCGACGAGGCCGAGGTGACGGCGGCCCTCGCCGATCTCGAGGCGGCGGCGCGGGAGGCGCGCAACATCATGGAGCCGTCGATCCGCTGCGCCCGCGCCGGCGTCACCACGGGCGAGTGGGGCGAGACCCTGCGCCGCGTCTTCGGTGAATACCGTGCGCCCACCGGCGTGACGACCGAGACGCGCTCGCCGGACGTCGACCGTGAGGTGCGACTCCTGGTGGCGGATCTCGCCGAGAAGCTCGGCGGCGCACCGCGCCTCGTCGTCGGCAAGCCGGGGCTCGACGGCCATTCCAACGGCGCCGAGCAGGTGGCGCTCAGGGCCCGCGACGTGGGCATGGACGTGACATATGACGGCATCCGCCAGACGCCGGCCGACATCGTGGCACGCGCCCGCGCGGTCGACGCCCATGTCATCGGCCTGTCCATCCTCTCTGGCTCGCACGTGCCGCTGGTGCGCGACGTGATGGCGCGGCTGCGGGCCGAAGGGCTTGGCCACATCCCGGTCGTCGTCGGTGGCATCATCCCGCCCGAGGATGAGCTGGTGCTGAAGAACATCGGCGTTGCCGCCGTCTATACGCCCAAGGACTACGCGCTCGACGAGGTGATGGCCGGCATCGTCCGGGTGGTCGAGCGCGCCCGCGCCCGGCTTGATGCCTGAGCGCCTGTCGAGGAAGCGATCCAGGAAACGACAACGAAAGGGAGACACGATGAACCCTGCCGCTGCCGCGCGCACGATTCCGACGGACCTGCGCAGCCTCGCCCGCGAGGCCGCGGAGGCTCTCGGCACCCTGACCGGCGCCGCGGCCGGCGCGGTAAGGGCTGCCGTGACGGCGGAGGGGCGGATTGTGCCGGAGCGGTTCGACCGCGCCCAGCACATGGCGCACGGCCTCGCCTGGATCGCGACCTATGCGACGGCCGTACGCGAACTTGTCGCCTGGGCGGACCGGCTCGCAGAGGAAGGTCGCTTCGGCGAGGTGGAGGAGCTGATCCTGGCCATCGGCGCCGGCGAATATTGCGCACAGGTCTTCGGCGGCATTCCCATGAGCCAGGGCGAGATTGTGCGGCCAGACGTGTTCGGCCTCGATGAGGGGGCGCTCGCCGCGCTGCGCACGCCAGCGCTCAGGGCGCTCGTCGCCCGGGGCAACACGGCCGAGAACCGCGCGCGGCTCGCCACGCTGCTGCGCCAGCGCGACGGCGCCTCCAGCATCGGCGCCACCGGCCTCGACGAGACGCTGGAGGCCATCCGCGCCGAGATGCGCCGCTTTGCCGACGCCGAGGTGGTGCCGCACGCGCAGGAATGGCATCGCACCAACAGCTACATCCCGCTCGAGACCATCGCCGACATGGCTGCCCTCGGCGTCTTCGGCCTCACCATTCCCGAGGAATACGGCGGCATGGGCCTCTCCAAGGTTTCCATGTGCGTCGTTTCGGAGGAGCTGTCGCGCGGCTACATCGGTGTCGGCTCCCTCGGCATCCGTTCCGAGATCGCGGCCGAGCTCATCCTGTGCGGCGGCACGGACGAGCAGAAGGCCCATTTCCTGCCGAAGATCGCGAGCGGCGAGATCCTGCCCACGGCCGTCTTCACGGAGCCGAACACAGGCTCTGACCTCGCCTCGCTGAAGACACGCGCCCAGCGCGACGGTGACGTATACCGCGTCTACGGCAACAAGACGTGGATCACACATCCCGTGCGCGCCGACCTCATGACTCTGCTCGTGCGCACCAACCCGGCCGAGCCAGGACACCGCGGCCTTTCCATCCTGCTGGCCGAGAAGCCGCGTGGCACGGACGACGATCCCTTCCCCGTGGCGGGGCTGACGGGCAGCGAGATCGAGGTGCTCGGCTACCGTGGCATGAAGGAGTACGAGCTCGCCTTCGACGGCTTCGAGGTGCCGGCGGCGAACCTTCTCGGCGGGCGCGAGGGGCAGGGCTTCAAGCAGCTCATGCAGACCTTCGAGGCTGCCCGCATCCAGACGGCGGCGCGCGCCATCGGCGTTGCGCAGTCGGCCTTCGAGCTCGGCCTGCGCTATGCCGAGGAGCGGGTGCAGTTCGGCAAAAGCCTCATCCACTTCCCGCGCGTCGCCGACAAGCTCGTCATGATGGCGGTGGAGATCATGCTGGCGCGCCAGCTCACCTATTTCGCCGCACGCGCCAAGGACGGGGGCCGGCGCTGCGACCTCGAGGCCGGCATGGCGAAGCTACTGGCGGCCCGCGTCGCGTGGGCGGCGGCGGACAATGCGGTGCAGATCCACGGCGGCAACGGCTTCGCGCTCGAGTATCCGGTGTCGCGCGTGCTGTGCGATGCGCGCATCCTGTCGATCTTCGAGGGCGCGGCGGAGATCCAGGCCCAGGTCATCGCCCGCCGCCTCGTCGAGGAACCCTCCTGACCCTTGCCTCGTTCGCTGCCTCGGGGGCTCTCCGCGCACCGTCTGGCATCCTGCGCGCCCGCTTCCCACATGAGGAGTGCAGCCAAGGAGGAACAAGATGAGCGGACTACGCCTTGCCCACGGTACTTGGGTGCTTGTCGGCGATGGAGAAAAGGCGCTCTTCTTTCGCAACGAGGGGGATGCCACCTATCCCCATCTGGTCGTCGAGGATGTCTTCGCACAGGAAAACCCGCCCAATCGCGAGCAGGCCACGGACAGTCCCGGCCGCATGAACCGCGGCCGCCCCAGCAACAACAAGAGCGCTATCGAGCCGACCGACTGGCACCGCCTTGCCAAGGACCGTTTCGCCAGCGAGATCGCGGATGCGCTCTATCGGGCGGCGCACGAGAACCGCTTCGAGCGGCTCGTCGTCGTCGCTCCACCGCAGACGCTCGGCGAGTTGCGCAAGGCGTTCCACAAGGAGGTCAGTGAACGGATCGTCGCCGAGGTGGACAAGACCCTCACATCCCATCCGGTCTACGATATCGAGAAGGTCCTGACGGCCTGAGCCTCCTGCGGGGCGCGGCCTGTACGGGCAGCGCCCTGCATGGGTTCGGCGGGTATTGCCACGCCGCCCCCTGACGTTGTGAGCTAGATGGGAACAACGAGCGGGGGAAGTTGTCGGCGATGGGAGAGGCCCTGGAGAGTTTCGCAATCGACACGGTTCACAGCCTGACCTGGCCGGGCAGCGGAGATGTCGTGCGCTTCGTCCAGCGCGGCGGCCGCCTGTGGTTCGTCGCGGCAGACATCTGCCGCGCGCTGCGTTTTTCCATGAATCGGGCCGGCATCATCAATGTCACCCAGGCGCTTGCCTGCGTCGGGCCGGACGACAAGCTGCTCGTCCGGCTGGAGACGAGCCCCGGCACCTTCCGGCCGTTCACGCGCTACATGCTGGTGTCGGAAACGGGTCTCGAGGCGCTGGTCGCCGAGGCGCTGCGCCGCCGCATGCCCAAGGCCGAGGCCGGCGAGCTGCCGGCCCTCTGCCGCCTGGTGCGCTCCACCGCGCGCAATGTCGTCACGGCTCTCGGTGACCGGGTTGCGGACCAAGGCATCGGCTGCGAAGGGGACGAGGCGCCGGCGCGGGGGCGGGAGCGTCTGCGCTCAGCGGTCGGCTGAATGGTTCAGCTGCGCCCCGTGGCGCGGTCGAGCGCGGTGGCGAGATCGTCGTAAAGGTCCTGCGGGTCCTCGATGCCGACGGACAGGCGCAGCAGGTCGGGCGGGCATGGCGAGCCTGCGCCCTCGATCGAGGCGCGATGCTCAATGAGGCTCTCGACACCGCCGAGCGAGGTGGCGCGCTTCCACAGCTCGACCCTGGCGGCTGTGGCAATGGCAGCGGCCTCGCCGGCCGCGAGCCGGATGGACAGCATGTAGCCGAAGCCGTTCTCCATCTGCTGCGCGGCGACGGCATGGCCGGGATGGTCCGGCAGGCCCGGATAGAGCACCTTCGACACCGCCGGATGCGCGGCGAGCTTCTCGGCGAGCCGGGCCGCCGAGGCGCTCTGGGCCGCGGCGCGCAGGTGGAAGGTGCGCATGCCGCGCGTGAGGAGGTAGGCCTCAAAGGGTCCGAGGATGCCGCCCTGCCCCCGGCGGATGGCGGCGATGCGCGCCCAGAAATCATCTTCTGCCTTGGTGACGAGGGCGCCGGCGACCACGTCCGAGTGGCCGTTGAGGATCTTCGTCGCCGCATGCATGACGATGTCGGCGCCGAGGGCCAGCGGCCGGGTGTGGTAGGGCGAGGCGGTGGTGGAATCGACCGCGAGCCGCGCCCCGGCCGCGTGGGCGATCTCGGCCGCCGCGGCGATGTCGGTGATCGTCCACAGCGGATTCGACGGGGTCTCGATCCAGATGAGCCTGGTGCGGCCGGGCGTGACGGCAGCCCGCAGCGCATCGAGGTCGGTGGTGTCGACGAAGTCGACCTGAAGGCCCCAGCGCCTGGCCTCGCTGGCAAGCCAGTGGCGCAGTGCCCAGTACATTACCGTGGGCGCGACGATGTGGTCGCCCGGACCGAGTGCCTGGAACACGGCCGTCGCCGCGGCCATGCCCGAGCCGAAGAGGAGGGCCTGGCTGCCTCCCTCCAGCATGGCGAGGACATTCTCCGCTTCGCGCGTCGTGGCGTTGTCCGGCCGGCCGTAGACGAAGCCGGAGGAATAGCCATTGTCCTCGTCACGGATGTAGGTCGTCGCCACATGGATCGGCGGGACGACGGCCCGGGTCAGCGGATCCGTGGCACCCATGGCCTGGGCGGCGAGGGTGCGGGCGGACCAGGGCTTCTTGGAAGCGGTCATGGGCGGCTCCGTGGGCGCGGGAAAGGGGCCTCCTGCGTATGGCGCGAGCTAGCAGACCAGGCAAGGGCCGCGACAGGCAAGCTCGCCCGCGCCGGGCGCATGGCGGCGCGCGCCTGCCCCGGCCTCAGCTGTTCAGCGCCTCGCGCACGCTCGTGCGCAGCTCCGCCAGGGAGAAAGGCTTCGTCAGCACGTCGATGACGACGCCGTCAAGCGAGCTCGCCCGCTCGCGCTGGTCAGCGAAGCCAGTCATCAGCATGATGGGCAGTTCGGGATACGAGCGCTTGGCAGCATGCGCCAAGGCGATGCCGTCCATGATGGGCATGCGGATGTCGGTGAGCAGAAGGTCGAACCGTCCCTGGTGCTGGTCGAGACGGGCAAGGCCATCCTCGCCGTCGACGGCCGTGACCACGGCATGGCCGTCGATCTCCAGCCCGCGCTTCAGGAAGCCCCGAACGCCCTCCTCGTCGTCGACGAGCAGAATATGCGCCATCGTTACTGCTCCTTGCGGTCCTCTCTTTCTGCCTCAACGACGCCAACGAACGGCAGTTGCCGGTAGCGGTGGGCCACGTCCATGCCGTAGCCGACCACGAAAAGATCGGGACATTCGAAGCCGACATAGTCGGCATCGATCCGTACCGCACGCTTGCCCGGCTTCTCGAGCAGCACGGCCGATTTCACGGTACGCGCGCCCCGGGCCATCAGAAGATCCTTGGCGAAGGCGAGGGTGCGGCCCGATTCGAGAATGTCGTCGACGAGCAGCACGTCGCGGCCGCGCACGTCGCTTTCCACATCCTTCAGGATCTCGACGTGCCCGGAGGAGACGGTGGCCTCGCGATAGCTCGACATGTGGACGAACTCCACCTGCGGCTCGAGCCCGGCGCGGTGCAGCGCGCGGATGAGATCGGCCGCGAACATGAAGCTGCCTTTCAGCACGGCAACCACCAGAAGGTCGCGTGGCTCGGAGGCGGCCACGGCCTTGGCGATCTCCTCGTTGCGGGCAGCGATCGCTTTCTCGTCGAACAGAACCCGGATGGTCTTCGTCTGCATGGTCTGGCCTTTATCGTTGCCCGCAGCGGAGCGCATGCCGCCGCTTAACCGCCGCCGGTGCTGTGTGCAAGTCGGACAGGCGGGGAAGAACCGGGCACGGGGCTGCCCGCTTCCGGGGCGCCCGCGCCTCCGCATCGACGAGCCTATAGGCGTTGGTGCGGGAAGGACAGACAATGGGCATGGCGAATCAGGCTGGTATGCGCGGCCTGCCCCGGCTAGGACGGGCATCCGCGTGACACCAATTGGTCGGCCGTCATGGTTAATGAACCGTGAAGGCCGCGGCCGCGAGGAGGTGACTGGTGGTTCGTTTCGACAATGTCGGACTGCGCTACGGCATGGGGCCGGAGGTGCTGCGAGACCTGACGTTCTCGATCGAGCCGCGCTCGTTCCAATTTCTCACGGGCCCCTCAGGGGCCGGCAAGACGACGCTGTTGCGCCTCATCCTTCTCGCCCTCAAGCCGACACGCGGCCTCATCACCCTCTTCGGCGAGGACGTGTCGCAGATCAGCGGGGAGGCGCTCACCGCCCTGCGCCGGCGCATGGGCGTCGTCTTCCAGGACTTCCGGCTGCTCGACCATCTCACCACCTACGAGAACGTCGCCCTGCCGCTGCGCGTGCAGGGCCGCGAGGAGGCGAGCTATCGCGCCGAGGTGGTGGAGCTGCTGCGCTGGGTGGGCCTGGGCGAGCGCATGCACGTGCTGCCGCCCGTGCTGTCGGGCGGCGAGAAGCAGCGCGCGGCCATCGCCCGCGCCCTCATCTCGCGGCCGGAGCTGCTGCTGGCCGACGAGCCGACCGGCAACGTCGACCCGAGCCTCGCCCGGCGGCTGCTGCGCCTCTTCGTGGAGCTCAACCGGCTCGGCACGTCGGTGATCATCGCCACGCACGACCTTGCGCTGATGGACCAGGTGGATGCCCGCCGCCTGGTGCTTGGCGAAGGCCGCCTGCACATCTACGAGTGACGGCATGATGCGCCGCACCGAACGGACCAACCCCGCACCGGACGTCGAGTCCGACCTTGGGCCGCTGCCCGAGACACTGCGCCGCAACCAGCCGCTCGTCCCAGCCGATTCGGTGGCTGGCCGGGCGCTCGTCACCGTCATCGCCATTCTCACCTTTCTCGCCGCGCTTGCGGCGGGCGCCGCCGAGCTCGTGGCCAGCGCCTCGGCCGAATGGCGCTCCTCTATCTCCCGGGAGATCACCATCCAGGTGAAGCCCAACGCCCAGCGCGACATCGAGGCAGATGTCGCCGCTGCCGTCGCCGTGGCTGGCGCCGACCCGCAGGTCGATTCGGTGTCCGTCTACTCGAAGGAGGAGGCGGAGCGGCTTCTGGCGCCCTGGCTCGGCACGGGGCTCGAGCTCGTCGAGCTGCCGGTGCCGCGCCTCGTCGTCGTGCGTCTCAAGTCCGACACCACGCCAGACCTCACCGCCATGAAGCAGCAGCTGGCCGAGCAGGTGCCGACGGCCAGCCTCGACGACCACCGCACCTGGATCGCCCGCCTGTCGACCATGGCGAGCACTCTCGTCATCATTGCCCTTGCCATCGTCGGCCTGGTGCTCACGGCGGCTGCGCTCGCCATCGCCTTCGCGACGCGGGCGGCGGTGGCGAGCAGCCGCGAGATCCTGGAGGTGCTGCATTTCGTGGGGGCCGACGACCGGTTCATCGCGCGCGAGTTCCAGGTCCGGTTCCTCGGTCTCGGGCTCAAGGGCGGCGCCATCGGCTGCCTCGCGGCCATCCTGCTCATCGCGTGCCTCGGCTTCCTCGCCGGCTACTGGCGGGCGAGCCCGGGCGGGGACCAGATCGAGGCCTTGTTCGGCGCCTTCGACATCGGCTGGCGCGGCTATGGTGCCGTCGTCGTCGTGGCGGCGATCGTCGCCACCACCACGGCGCTTGTCTCGCGCTTCACGGTGCACCGGCATTTGCGCGGGCTCGGCTGAGGGTAAGCGGCGGCGTGCATCTTGTGCCTAGTGCGCGCCGCAATCGTCGGTATGCTGCACAGCGAAAGGTAAGAGCATGAGCATCGCTGGCAACGAGCCGATGGTTGCCGACCCCGCCGATAGCGAGCCGACCGCCGTGGCGCCGGCCGCGTCCCCCCGCCGTCGCCGTCGCTGGCGGATGCTGCGCCGCAGTCTGGCGGTCGCCGGCCTTCTTGCTTGCCTCGCCTTCGTTGGCGGCTTCTTCGTCTTCACCGACATGGTGGGGCGCGTCGGGCGGCGGGTGGATGCAAGGGCGGATGCCGTGGTGGCGCTCACCGGCGGTGCCCAGCGCATTGCCGATGCGGCCGATCTCGTGAGGCAGGGCCATGCCCGTCGCCTGCTGATCAGCGGCGTCAACAAGCACACCACGCCGGCCCAGCTCGCCATTCTCAATCCCGAGCTCGTCGACCTGGTCGACTGCTGCGTCGACCTTGACTACCGCGCACGCAACACCATCGGCAACGCGATCGAGACCCGGCGTTGGGTGCAGCGGCATGCCTTCCGTTCGCTGATCGTGGTCACGTCGAACTACCACATGCCGCGGTCGCTGGTGGAGCTCGGCAACGTGCTGCCCGAGACCGAACTCGTGCCCCACGCGGTCTCGGCTGACCGCATCGACACCGAGCGGTGGTGGCGGGATCCGGTGGCCGCGCGGCTGCTCTTTATGGAATACCTGAAGTATCTCGCGGCCGTGGCGCGTACCTGGGTGGAGCACGACCCGGAGGATTCGCGCGTCGCCGTGCTTATCGGCGGGCGCAAACCGGTTGCGACTGCCCCCGTGCTGCGTTAGGCGGTCAGCGCGCGCCGGCCCCGCGCGCACATGCTGCCGGATGCCATGCTCGCTCTCCGCTCACTCGCCTTCAACGTCGCCTTTTACGCCAACCTCATCGTCTGGCTCATCGCCTGCCTGCCGATGCTGCTGCTACCGCGGCGCATGCTGATGGCGGTGGCCCGCGCCTGGGCGCGCACGTCGCTGTGGCTCCTGCGCGTCCTGGCCGGTACGCGCCTTGAGGTGCGCGGCGTGTCCAACATCCCCCAGGGCGGCTGCCTGGCGGCGTGCAAGCACCAGTCGATGTGGGAGACCTTCGCCCTCGTTCCCTTCTTTTCGGACCCTACCTTCATCCTGAAGCGGGAGCTCATGTTCATCCCCTTCTTCGGCTGGTACCTGTGGAAGGCCGACATGGTGCCCGTGGACCGCAAGGGCGGCGCCCGTGCCATGGTGCGCATGACGGAAAAGGCTGCCGAGGAGGCCCGCGACGGCCGGCAGATCATCATCTTTCCCGAGGGTACGCGCCGGCCGCCGGGGGCCGAGCCTGCCTACAAGTACGGCATCGCCCATCTCTACGACCGGCTGGGCGTGCCGTGCCTGCCGGTCGCCCTCAACTCCGGCCTCTTCTGGCCGCGCCGGCGCTTCATCCGCCGGCCGGGTACGATTGTCGTCGAATTCCTGCCGCCGATTCCGCCCGGCCTGCCGCGCGACAGCCTGGTGCCGACGCTGATCGAGACCATCGAGCCTGCCGCCCGCCGCCTCCATGCCGAGGGGCTTGCCGAGATCGGCGACGCCGCCCCGCCGCAGCCGGAACGCGCCGGGGCGTGATCAGCTGCAACGACGGCGCTTGACAACATGGTTAAGATGTTCTCTTTTTGTTCCGAACAAAAAGGGAACGTGGAGCCGGAAATGAGCGCTGTCGTCCAATTCCCCGTGCACGTGGCGCGTCGTCCCCTTGCGTCCGCCCGTGTGAGCTCGCCCGTGCGGGACGAGACCCTCCACGTCGCTTCCGGCGGCGATCTCCTGCCCCTGCGCGCCTGGCGCGGGCGCTCGGGCCGCCGCTATGTCGTGTCCGTCTATCCGCTGACGGCCATGTGGCAGGAGGCGCACCTCGACGCCGTGCTCATCGCCGTCGCGCGCGAGGGCGAGGCGCGCCGCATCGTCGGCGTGTGCGAGTCCTCTCCGCTTTCGCCGCACGGCTTCGACAGCGCCTGGTTCGGGCAGATGCGCGCCTGTGGCGCTGTGGAGCTCCACGTCCATCTCCTTGCCACCAGCGCCGAGGCGCGCGCGGCCGTCGTGCGCGACCTGCACCCGTTCCAGTGATCCGCCCGGCGTGCGCTCAGTGCAGCTGGGCGGCGAGCCAGGCGAGCGTGGCGTCGTGCACGTCGAGCGCCATGAGGTGCTCGTAGGTGTTCAGCACATATTCCGGGTTGGGACCGGACTGGCCGACGCCCTGCCTGACGATGGCCAGCAGCGCCTCGCGCGGCAGTATGCCGGCATATTGGGGATGCCGGCGGTCCGCCACGTAGGTGAGGGCAGTCACCTGCTCGCCATTGGCGAGGCGCACGGGCAGGTGCCGTTCCAGATAGACGGATGTCGCCTGCTCCCGCGCCCGCAGATAGGCGATTGTCTCCTCGACCTCCGGGCCGGGCACGCGGAAGGCCACGCCCTTGCAGGCGCCGCCGCGGTCGAGGCCGAGTACGAGGCCCGGCCGCTCAGGCGTGCCGCGGTGGACGTGCGAATAGATGCACAGCGCGCGGTGGTAGCCGGCGAGCCGGGCCGGAAAGCGGTCGATGAAGGGAAAGCCGGGCCGCCACATCAGAGAGCCGTAGCCGAAGACCCACAGATCGCCCGATTCGTGGCTCATGCCCTTCCGTCTCGTCGCTGAAACAGGCCGTGCCGTGACGCCGAGACCTTGTGCCCGTGCCGCCGCTTGGCCGCAATGCGGGTAACAGGTAGGAAGGGACGGTGCAACAAGGGAGAGGGCGTTGAACGAAAGGGAACAGGTCGATACGAGCCCGGCAGGCGTGCGCCGCAGCCGCTGGGGGCTCTACCTGCCGGTCCTGCTGCTGGCGCTGCTCGTCGCAGGCTGGTCCGTCTTCTGGTTCGTCGCGCGTGCCCGTGCGCTCGATGCGGTCGAGCTGTGGCTGGCGCGGGAGGCGGCGGACGGGCGCCAGTGGTCCTGCCCGCAACGCTCGGTCGGCGGCTTTCCCTTCCGGTTCGAGCTGCGCTGCGAGAACGCCACCTTTACGGGCGAGACGGAGATCGGCCCCGCCACGGGCGAGCTGAAGCGCTTCCTCGCGGTGTCGCAGGTCTACCAGCCGCAGCACGTTATCCTCGAGGTCGAGGGGCCGCTCGTGGTGCGCAGCACGTCCGACGACGCTAGCCTGACGCTCGACTGGCGCAGCTTTGATGCGAGCGTCATCGTCGCCAACGACATGCCAGAGCGCGTGGCCGTGAGCATCGTCGAGCCGACGATGACGGTGAGCGTGCCCGGCTCGTCTCCCGGGGACTTCAGGGCCGAGGCCGTGGAATTCCATGCCCGGCGCACGCCGGAACGCGCTGGCGCCTACGACCTTGCGCTCGACATGCGCAAGGCGTCGGTGCCTGTGCTCGACGCCCTTCTCGCCAGCTCTGAGGCCGCAGACCTCACCCTGCGCGCCACGGTCACCAATGCCGGGCTGCTCGCCCGCGGCTCGACGCCCGCCCGGCTGGACGCATGGCGGGAGCGCGGTGGAGCCGTGGAGCTGACGCGCCTTGCCGTGGTCAAGGGCCCGCAATCCCTGGAGGCGAGCGGCCACCTCGGGATCGACACCCAGCGTCGGCCGGAGGGGACCGTCGACGCGTCGGTTGCCGGTCTCGACGGCCTCCTCGCGCGTTTCGGCCTCGGCGGCAACGGGCTCGCCGGCCTCCTTGCGGGCGGTCTCGCCGCCCTCGGCGGCAAGGCGCCAGACGGGGCCTCGCCCGGCATGACGAAGCTGCCGCCCATCCGTTTCACGGACGGGCGCATCTTCTTCGGTCCCTTCCAGGTCGGCACGGTCTCGCCGCTGCGCTGAGCGGCGAGCCGTCACTGGCCGGTGCTATCCTCGCCGCGCCGGCGGCCGAAGTCGGGCTCGGGCGTCTCCTGCCCCACGGCGATGATGTTGCGGCGGATCGCCCGCGTGCGCGTGAAGAGGTCGAACAGCGTCTGGCCGTCGCCCCAGCGAATGGCCCGCTGCAACGCCGCGAGATCTTCGTTGAAGCGGCCGAGCATCTCGAGCACCGCCTCCTTGTTGTTGAGGAAGACGTCGCGCCACATGGTGGGGTCGGAGGCGGCGATGCGCGTGAAATCGCGGAAGCCGCCGGCCGAGAACTTGATCACCTCCGACTGCGTGACCTCCTCGAGGTCGGCCGCCGTGCCCACGATGTTGTAGGCGATGAGGTGCGGCACGTGGCTGGTGATGGCGAGCACCAGGTCGTGGTGCTGGGCCGTCATCACCTCGACGTTGGAGCCGAGCGCGCGCCAGAAGCCGCGCACCGCGTTGACCGCCGCCGGATCGGTATCGTCCGTCGGGGTCAGGATCGACCAGCGGTCGATGAACAGCGTCGCAAAGCCTGCGTCTGGCCCGGAATGCTCCGTGCCCGCGACGGGATGGGCGGGGACCAGATGCACGCCGGGCGGAATGTGGGGCGAAAGCTGTGCGATGGCCGCGGCCTTCACCGAGCCGACGTCGGAGACGATGGCGCCGGGCTTGAGGCGCGGCGCGATGGTCGCGGCGACCTCGGCATAGGCGCCTACCGGCACGCACAGGATGACGAGATCGGCGTCGGTAACCGCCTCGGCAACGTCGGTGGTGGCGATGTCTGCGAGGCCGAGCTCGCTCACGCGGGCGATCACAGCGGGCGAGGCATCGGCTGCCACGAGCGTGCCGGCAAGCTTCAGGTGGCGCACCGCCCGCGCGATCGAGGAGCCGATGAGGCCGAGACCGATGAGGGTGATCCGCTTGAAGAGCGGTGTTTCACGCGGCGGGCCGAGACGGTCAGGCATCGCTCCCTCGCAGGAAATCGGCAAGTGCCTCGACGACGAGGCGGTTGGCCTCGGCCGTGCCGACCGTCAGGCGCAGCGCGTTCGGCAGGCCGTAGGCGGTGACCCCGCGCAGGATCAGCCCGCGGGCGGAAAGGAAGGCGTCGGCCGCCCTGGCGCCGCGCTTCTCGTCTTCCGGGAAGTGGACGAGCAGGAAGTTGCCGACGCTCGGGGTCACGGTGAGGCCGAGCTTCTCGATCTCCCGCGTGAGCCACGGCAGCCATTCCTCGTTGTGCGCCACGGCGGCCGCCACATGCGCGTCGTCAGCGAGGGCGGCGATGCCGGCCTCCAGTGCGATGGAGCCGACGTTGAAGGGGCCGCGGATGCGGTTGAGCGCGTCGGCAACGTGCGTCGGCATATAGGCCCAGCCGAGGCGCAGGCCCGCCAGGCCATAGATCTTCGAGAACGTGCGCGTCATGACGACATTCTCGCTCGTCGCCACGAGTTCGAGCCCGGAGGCGTAGTCGTTGCGCCGCACATACTCGGCATAGGCCGCATCGAGCACGAGGAGCACGTGCGGCGGCAGCCCGGCATGCAGGCGCTTGACCTCGTCGAAGGGGATGTAGGTGCCCGTCGGGTTGTTGGGATTGGCGAGGAAGACGACCTTCGTCCGCTCGGTGACCCGCGCGAGCAGGGCATCGACATCGGTCGTCAGGTTCTTCTCCGGCGCCACCACCGGCGTGCCGCCGGCCGCGAGGATGGCGATGCGGTAAACGAGGAAACCGTGCTCGCTGTACAGGCCCTCGTCGCCGGGGCCGATATACGCATGGGTGATGAGGCTCAGGAGCTCGTCCGAGCCGGCGCCGCAGACGATGCGGTTGGCGTCGAGGCCGTACTTGGCCGCGATCGCATTGCGCAGGCGGGTCGCCGCGCCGTCCGGATAATAGGCGATTTGCTCGGCAGCGGCCTGCGCGGCGGCGATGGCGTGCGGGCTCGGGCCCAGCGGCGTCTCGTTGGAGGACAGCTTGTAGACTTTCTCGACGCCTGCCGCGGCGCTCTTGCCGGGAACATAGGCGTCGATGGTGAGCACGCCGGGACGAGGCTCGGGACGGGCCGGGACAATGGCCATTGCGATGGGCTCCGCTATCGAACGGTGAAGGTGGATGCGTCGCCGCCCGTCGGCTGGGCCTCGGGGACGGCGAAGCGGGCGGCGTGGCTGCCGATCTCGGCAAGATGCGCCCGCCCTGCGCCGGCGCCGGTCAGCGCCTCCCCGAGGGCAGAGAGCGTCACCGTGCCGGGAATGGAGAGAAGGAGGGAGAGGCCGCCGGGCGTGCCTGCCGAGCCGAGCACCTCGGCGCCGAGGGCGGAAATGGCGGCGGGGATGGTCTCACGCCATCGCTCCACCCGTGCCGAGACCAGCACGATCTCGCGCACAGCAGCGTCAGCCACGGGCTTCGACACGACAAAGACCGGCGTCGCCGCCGGATGGTCGGGCCGCTTGATGAAGGGCAGGCGGGCGATGACCTTCGGTGCCTCCGGCGCGGCCAGCCGTTCCCACCAGGCGCCCGAGGCCGTGCCCTGGTCCGGGCGGAAGATGCCGAGATCGCCCTTGGAGGCGGCAACGGCGGCAATGACCTCGGCCGCGCTCGCGTGCGGCACGTAGGGCACGGTGAAGCCGAAGTGGAAACGGGCGGAATCGCGCATCGGCGCATCGCCACCCGAAATGTCGGCATGCACGCGGTAGGGCGCCTGAACGTAGGTGAAGGTGGCGATGATGACGCGCAGGATGCTCTCGGCCGTGTCGAGCGGCAGGATGCCTTTGTGCCGGGCGGCCAGGCGGCGCATCATGTCGGCTTCGCGCCCCGGGCGGAAGGCCGAACCCGATTCCTGCGTCTTCTTGACTGCAATCAGCTGGTCGATGATCTCGCCGCGCTCCATCAGCAGGCGGTGCATCGCCTCGTCGATCCGGTCGATCTCCTGCCTCAGGGTGGCGAGGTCGACTTTTGGCAGGGTCTCCGACATGAGCTCCGATCCGCGTGAGGTGCCGGCCACGCCCGCCGGCAAGCCCGGTCTTGTAGAACGCGGCGCGGCGGAACGCAAAGAGATCGGTGTCGGTGCACCATGACCTCAAGGTATGGCCGCCTCACGCCGCCCGGCCCGCCTTTGCGGTTGACGAGCGCGCCTTTCGTTCACTAGGAAAAAGGTTCGGTAAAACGAACGGATGCCGCATTGTCGGACGGCTCCGGAACGTTGCGGGTGAGCGATGGTCCAAGGTGCAGTCGCAAGGCAGCCGGGAGCTTCGCAGGTGGACGAGCCGGCTAGCCTTGTAGCCCGTTTCGGGCCCGACAAGCCGCTCGTCATGGACTGCGGTGCGCGTCTGGCCCCCTGGCAGATCGCCTATCAGACCTACGGTGAACTTAATGCCGCGCGCTCCAACGCGGTGCTCGTCTGCCACGCGCTGACGGGCGACCAGCACGTCGCCAACCCGCATCCCGTCACCGGCAAGCCGGGCTGGTGGGAGACGATGGTCGGGCCCGGCCGTCCCATCGACACCAACCGTTTCTTCGTCATCTGCTCCAACGTCGTCGGCGGCTGCATGGGCACGACGGGGCCAGCCTCCCTGAACCCGGCGACGGGCAAGCCCTGGGGGCTCGACTTCCCGGTCGTCACCATCCGCGACATGGTCCGCGCCCAGGCGATGCTGCTCGATCACCTCGGCATCGAGACCCTTTTCTGCGTCGTTGGCGGCTCCATGGGCGGCATGCAGGTGCTGCAATGGGCGGCGAGCTATCCGGAGCGCGTCTTCGCCGCCATCCCCATCGCTACCGCCGCCATCCACTCGGCCCAGAACATCGCCTTCCACGAGGTCGGCCGCCAGGCGGTGATGGCCGATCCCGACTGGCGCAACGGCCGCTATCTGGAGGAGGGCGTCAAGCCGGCCAAGGGCCTCGCCGTCGCCCGCATGGGCGCGCACATCACCTATCTCTCGGAGAAGGCCCTGCACCGCAAGTTCGGCCGGCGCCTGCAGGACAGGGATGCCCCGACCTTCTCCTTCGACGCCGATTTCCAGGTGGAGAGCTACTTGCGCTACCAGGGCGAGGCCTTCGTCGAGCGTTTCGACGCCAACAGCTACCTCTACGTGACGCGGGCGATGGACTACTTCGACCTCGCCGCCGACCACGGCGGCGTGCTGGCCAACGCCTTTCGTGGCACAAAGACGCGGTTCTGCGTCGCCTCCTTCACGTCGGACTGGCTGTTTCCCACCTCCGGCTCGCGGGCGATCGTCCACGCGCTCAACGCGGCGGGCGCGTCTGTCAGCTTCGTCGAGATCGAGAGCGACAAGGGACATGACGCCTTCCTGCTCGACGAGCCGGAACTCTTCGCCACGACCGGCGGCTTCCTTGCCGCCGCGGCGCGTGCCCGGGGCCTGTGACCATGGATGCCACCACCGCCTTTGCGGAGCAGCAGCCGGTACGACCCGACCACCGGCTCGTTGCCGAGATGGTCGAGCCCGGTGCGCGCGTGCTCGATGTCGGTTGCGGCGACGGCGCGCTGCTTGCGCTCCTGGAGCGCGAGCGCCGCGTCGACGGGCGCGGCATCGAGATCTCGCGAGAGGGCGTCAGCCAGTGCGTGGCGCGTGGCCTCTCCGTCATCCAGGGGGACGCCGACACGGATCTCGCCGACTATCCGGACGATTCCTTCGACTACGTCATCCTGTCCCAGACCATCCAGGCGACGCGCCAGCCGCGGCAGGTGCTGGAGCACATGCTGCGCATCGGCCGCCGGGCCATCGTCTCCTTCCCCAATTTCGGGCACTGGCGCATCCGCCTGGAGCTCGGCCTCAAGGGCCGCATGCCGGTGACGGAGAAGCTGCCCTATTCCTGGTACGACACGCCCAACATCCACTTCTGCACCATCCGCGACTTCGTGGCCCTGTGCGACGAGGTGGGGGCGCAGATGGAGCGCGCCGTGGCACTCAACGCTGGCGGCGAGCCCGTGCGCGTCAACGTGCCGTGGTGGGTGTGGAACCTGTTCGGCGAGAGCGGCGTGTTCCTGCTGCGCCGGCGGTAGGCAGGGCCGTCCCGTCACTGCCGCGCCGCGATCGCCTCGGCAAGGCGCACCGTGCGCCGGGCCATCTCCGCATGAAGGCGCTCCACCATGCGTCCGTCGAGGTTGATGGCGCCCTTGCCGGCATTCTCCGGTGCGTCGAAGGCTGCGATGATGGCGCGGGCGCGCTCCACCTCCGCCGCGTCGGGCGCGAAGGCGGCGTTCGCCGCCGCAATCTGGTTGGGGTGGATCAGCGTCTTGCCGTCGAAGCCCATGTCGCGTGCCGCCGCGCATTCGGCGGCGAAGCCCTCTGTATCGGACAGATTGTTGAAGACCCCGTCGAGGATCGTGAGGCCATGCGCGCGGGCGGCCAGGAGGCTGGTGGCGAGCCACGGCAGCATCGGCGCCCGGCCCGGCACCAGCCGCGCCCCCGTCTCCTTGGCGAGATCGTTGGTGCCCATCACGAAACATTCGAGGCGCGTCGACTGGTCGGCGGCTGCAGCGGCGATCTGCGTGATGTTCAGGATGGCGAGCGGCGTCTCCACCATCGCCCAGATGCGGACCTTGTGCGGTGCACCGGCCGTCGCCAGCCGCCGAGCCACCGTGGCGAGCACGTCCGGCGTCGACACCTTCGGCAGGAGGATGGCATCGGGCACGCAGGCGATGGCGGCGGAAAGGTCCTCGTCCCCCCAGGGCGTGTCCAGCCCGTTGATACGCACGACGACCTCGCGCGGTCCGAAGCCCCCGGCCGAGACGGCCGCCGCCACCTGGGCCCGCGCCGTCTCCTTCGCATCCGGCGCCACGGCATCCTCGAGATCGAGAATGACCACGTCGGCCGGCAGGCTGCGCGCCTTCTCGAGGGCGCGGGCGTTAGAGCCGGGCATGTAGAGTGCGCTGCGGCGGGGACGGATCTCTGTCATGGGCAGGTGTCTCCTTTCGGCGGTGCAGCATAACGCCTCGACGCCGGTGCGCTAGTCATGCGAAAGGAGAAAGCATCCGGGGACTGCGGCATGGGGTAGGGGCCATGTGGCTGGCAGGGGTCGACGGTTGTCCGGCCGGCTGGGTCGCGGCGCTGGCGCCGGCCGCCGGCCCCTCTGCGCCGCGCCTGCTCGTGGTGCCGCGTTTCGCCGATCTCTTCGCCCTTCCCGAGGCGCCGGCCGTCGTCGCCGTCGACATGCCGATCGGCCTGCCCGACCGCGTCGGTCACGGTGGGCGCGGCCCGGAATCCCTGGTGCGGCCGCTGCTTGGCGAGCGCCAGTCGAGTGTCTTTTCCGTTCCGTCGCGCGCAGCCGTCTATGCGGGCGACTATAGCGCCGCCTGCGCCGCCGCCCTCGCGACGTCCGACCCGCCGCGGCGGGTGTCGAAGCAGTGCTTCTGCCTCTTTCCGAAGATCCGGGAGCTCGATGCGCTCCTGCGCGGCCGGCCGGATCTCGCGGGCCGCGTGTTCGAGGCGCATCCCGAGGTCGCCTTCTGGCGCCTCAATGGGGAGCGGGCGCTCGACCGGCCGAAGAAGGTGAAGGGCCGGCCCTGGCCCGAGGGCCCTGCCCGGCGCGAGGGCCTGCTGCGGGCCGCGGGCTTCGGCGACGGAGCCTTCCGCCCACCGCCGCCCGGCGCGGGGCCGGACGACGTGCTCGATGCGCTCGCCACGCTCACCGTCGCGCTGCGGATCGCGCGGGGCGAAGCCCGCAGCTTTCCCGATCCGCCGGGCCGCGATGGAGAGAATTTACCAGTCGCCATCTGGACATAAGACAATTCGCAGAGGGTTGGACGCGCCGTCCGCCGCGGCTATGGTCCGTGCGGACAGCGAGGAGACATCCATGCACGGCATCCCGGCTGACGGCCCCCTCTCGCGCGCGGCGATCGAAGCAGCCCACGAGCGCATCCGCCCGCACATCCGCCGCACCCCGGTCATCGACCTCGGGGCCGGCGACCTGGGGCTCGACATCCCGGTCCACATCAAGCTGGAGCTTTTCCAGCACGCCGGTTCCTTCAAGCCGCGCGGCGCCTTCAACACGCTCCTGTCCCTGCCGGTGCCGGCGGCCGGCGTCGCGGCCGCGTCGGGTGGCAACCATGGCGCCGCGGTTGCCTATGCTGCGATGAAACTGGGTGTGAAGGCGCGCATCTTCGTGCCCGAGATCTCGAGCGCCCCCAAGATCGCGGCGATCCGCGCCTTCGACGCCGACATCGTCATCGGCGGCGCACGCTACGCGGACGCGCAGGAAGCCTGCGACCGTTACGTCGCCGACAGCGGCGCGCTGCGCATCCACCCCTTTTCCGCCGTCGAGACCATCGCTGGCCAGGGCACCGTAGGCCGCGAGTGGGAGGAGCAGGTGCCGGACCTCGACACCGTTCTCGTCGCGGTTGGCGGTGGCGGGCTCATCTCCGGCATCGCCTCCTGGTGGTATGGCAGCAAGGTCCGGGTCGTCGGGGTGGAGCCGGAGGGCTCCTGCGCCCTGCACGCGGCGCTCGCGGCCGGCGCGCCCGTCGATGTGCCGGTCGAATCGGTGGCGGCCGACTCGCTCGGCGCCCGCAATGTCGGGCCGCTTGTTCACGGCATCTGCGCCCGGGCGGTCGAGCGCGTCGTGCTCGTGCCCGACGAGGCCATCGTCGAGGCGCAGCGCCGGCTGTGGCGGGGGCTCAGGATCGCGGCGGAGCCGGGCGGGGCGACGGCGCTGGCCGCCCTCGTCGCTGGTGCCTATGTGCCGGCGCCTGGCGAGCGGGTCGGCGTCCTCGCCTGCGGCGGCAACGTCGATCTTGCCGCGCTCGCGGCTCTAGCCGCGTGAGGGAGGACGGACCGATGGCGGGCGTTCCCTTCCCGCAACGGCTGACGGACGGCTACACCTCCTTCGTGCGGGAGCGCCTGCCGCGCGAGCGCGGCCGCTACGAGCAGCTGGCCGAGAAGGGCCAGAGGCCCGAGATCATGATCATCGGCTGCTGTGACTCGCGCGTCTCGCCCGAGGTCATCTTCGATGCCGCGCCGGGCGAGATGTTCGTCGTGCGCAACGTGGCCAATCTCGTGCCGCCCTACGAGCCCGACAACGTTTCGCACCACGGCACCAGCGCGGCGCTGGAGTTCGCCGTCCAGGCGCTCAAGGTGAAGCACATCGTCGTGCTGGGCCATGCCCATTGCGGCGGCATCCGCGCCTTCGCCGGCGAGACCGAGCCGCTCTCGCCCGGTGATTTCATCGGCAAATGGATGGAGCTTGTCGCCCCGGCGGCGGAGCGTCTCGGCCCGCGCCCGGACGGCGAGGCCGAGCAGGACTACCTGCGCAAGCTGGAGTTTGCGGCCATCGAGAACAGCCTTGCCAACCTCATGACCTTCCCCTGCGTGCGCATCCTTGTGGAGAAGGGGCGGCTGGCGCTGCACGGCGCCTTCTTCGGCGTCGCCACCGGCCATCTGTTCGTGCGCGACCCTGACAGCGGCGTCTTCACCCCGGTGATCGCGGATCTGCCGGGCCGGGTGTCGGCAATCGGCTGCACCTGAAGGCAGCAACCGGCGGCCAAGCATACGGGGCCGCCGGTCGCCTTCCTCAAGAGGTTGTCAGGCGGCCTGCTTCTTGGCCGTGATCAGCTTGCGGTTGACCAGGCACTCGGCGATCTGCACCGCGTTGAGGGCCGCGCCCTTGCGCAGGTTGTCGGAGACGATCCACATGGCGAGGCCGTTCTCAACCGTGGCGTCCTCGCGGATGCGGCTGATGTAGGTGGCGTCCTCGCCCGCCGCCTCGTGGGGCGTGATGTAGCCGCCGGGCTCGCGCTTGTCGATGACGAGGCAGCCGGGGGCCGAGCGCAGAATCTCGCGCGCCTCGTCGGCGGTGATCGGCTTCTCGAACTCGATGTTGACGGCCTCGGAGTGGCTGATGAATACCGGCACGCGCACGCAGGTGGCCGTGAGCTTGATCTTCGGGTCGAGAATCTTCTTGGTCTCGACCGTCATCTTCCACTCTTCCTTCGTGTACCCGTCCTCCATGAACACGTCGATATGGGGGATGAGGTTGAAGGCGATGCGCTTGGTGAACTTCTTCTGCTTGACCTCACCGGCCGAGAAGATGGCGCGCGTCTGGTCGAAGAGCTCGTCCATGCCCTCCTTGCCGGCGCCGGAGACGGACTGATAGGTCGCCACGACGACACGCTTGATGGTCGCCGCATCGTGCAGCGGCTTCAGGGCCACGACGAGCTGCGCGGTCGAGCAGTTGGGGTTGGCGATGATGTTGCGCTTGGAAAAGCCCGCGACGGCGTCGGCATTCACCTCGGGCACGATCAGCGGCACGTCGGCGTCGTAGCGGAAGGCCGAGGAGTTGTCGATGACCACGGCACCCTGGGCCCCGATCTTCGGTGCCCACTCGCGCGCCACGTCACCGCCGGCCGACATCAGGCAGATGTCGATGTCGGAGAAGTCGAAGGTCGCGAGGTCCTTCACCTTCAGCTTCTTGTCGCCGTAGGAAACCTCCTGGCCGAGGCTGCGGCGCGAGGCGAGCGCCACGACCTCGTCGGCCGGAAAGGCGCGCTCCGCCAGGATGTCCAGCATCTCCCGGCCCACGTTGCCCGTGGCGCCGACGACAGCGACCTTGAAACCCATCACGTTGTCTCCTCGAACTTTTCGCATCTCCCCCCTTGGGCGTCTTGCGCCGTCTCGGGCGCCTCCTCTCGCCCCGTGGGGAGAGGACCGGGGGGACGAGCGGACAGTCAGCCGGCCGTTTTGGCCGTCAGCGTGGCTTTCGTTTTCGTCGGCGTGATGAGCGCGAGCGGCGAAGCCATGGAAAGTCCGTCGGTTCCAGTCGCGGCCGAATGAGCGCAGGCCGCATCATCTCTGCATCACGGCGCAAGGGTTCTGTCAAGTTCGACGTGATGCGGCGCGCCGTCCCGACAGCCCCGTTAACGTTACCGCCGCGCCGGGGCAGGAAACCGGACGTTGACTCTGCCGCCAGATAGCGCCGGCCCGGTAACGGATGGTCAGGCAAATGGCGGGAACCTCGCCTTCAAGACCAGAAACCTTCGACAACAGAAGGGCAGGGAGCGTGTCCATGACGCGATATCACCAAGGCCGGGCGGCCGGCCCGCCGCAGCTGTCGCCGGACGACAGGCTCTATGAGGACCTGGACCTCTACGAGGCGCTGGAAGGTGTGCGCCCGCGCCGACGGCGCAACGCCGCAGCGCGGCTGAAGCGCACCTTCCTGTCGGGACTGCTCGTTGTCGTCGTTGCCGGCGGCGCGTATCTTCTCGCCGCCCGGGAGCCTCAGGAGGCTGGCGCAGGTCCGGCGCATGCGGAGCCCACACTCGCGGAGCAGGCCGTGGTGCCGGCGACGCCCGGCCTCGATGCCGCCGTGGCGCGGCCCATCTGGATCCGGGTGACCGAGCCGGTACCCGTGTTCTCGCTTGCATCCACCGGCATTGGTGCCGGCTTCGGCGACGGCGAGCAGACCTACGAGGCCCAGCATCACGGCCTCGGCGGGCAGGAGGACGTCATCAGCGTCGGGCATTTCACGATGCCGGGTCCGCACCTGCGCCTGTCGGTCTATCGGCCGGGCGGAGAAGCGGGCCCGCCGTCCACATTCTTCGTTCATGTGGTGCGCGCCGCCTCGGAGGCCGGGCTCGTCGTCTCGCGTACGTCAGTGCCGCGCGGCGTTGCGACGAAACTCGGCACCATGGAGGTGGCCGATGCGCAGCTCGCCGGCCAGGGTGTGGTTCGCAGCTGCTCCGTCTTCCGCCTGCTCAACGAGGAGCCGGCACTGCGCCTCAGCGGCTGGGTCTGCGGGGCCGACGACAGGCCGCATGCCGACACAAGCCTGCGCTGTGTCGTCGACGGCCTCCAGCCGACCGCGGCGCTGGGCGATCGGAACCTGAAGGCCCTGTTCCATGCGGCGCGACCGGCCGCGCCCTGTGGAGCCGGTCCGCAGGTGGCGGAGAAGGCGCTGGCCCCGGAGGGCATTGCGGAGCTGTTCGCGACCTCGGTTGCCGTGCCGCTGCCACCGGCCCGGCCGGCCTCCTTCGGGCGCAGCTAAACGGTCGTCACGGCGAGTTGAGCGCGCGGGCGGCAGCGGCGCCCTTCACCAGGCGTTATGGTATTTGGGTTATGGCATGGCCGATGCGGCAAGCGAGGGTCAGCACCATGCGTCATCTCACCATCATCCTGTCGGCCGCTGCCATGGCAGCGTCCTGTCTGGCCGTGGCAGGCGTGGCCCAGGCGCAGAGCCGTGTGCGCACCATCACGGTGACGCCGCGCAGCTATCTCGACCCCGGCAAGGTCGTTCCTGTCGGGTCGATGTCGAACTATGTACTCGCCGGGCAGAGCTATTCCTCGCCCGTCTACGCCAATGTGCAGGAGCGGTTCGGCTCGTCCGTCCTGCCGCCACGCATCGGTGGCGGGCGCAATCCCTTCGGCCCGGTCGACTTCCAGGCGCCGCGCTGAGCCGCGCCTCGCAGGCGCCGGCTCAGGCCGCGCGCGGCGCCATGATGATCCCGACGCCGGCGAGGCACAGCGCCGCGCCGGCGATGTCCCAGCGATCCGGTCGCAGCCCTTCGATGGCCCACAGCCAGAGCAGCGAGACGGCGATGTAGATTCCGCCGTAGGCGGCATAGGCGCGCCCGGCCGCGCCCGTCTCGACGAAGGTCAGGGCACAGGCGAAGACGACGAGAGACGCAAGCCCCGGCACCAGCCACCAGGGGGACTTGCCGAGCCTGATCCAGGCCCAGAAGGCGAAGCAGCCGGCGATCTCCGCCAGCGCCGCCACGACGAACGCCGCCGCTGTCTGCACCCTTCCTCTCCCGGCTCCGGCTTCGGCGCCGCCGGCTCATGCCGGCGGCGTCCTGCCGCGGGAGGCCCGGCGGCGTCAGCCGGCGAGCTTCTCCATTTCCTTGACGATGGCGTCGCCCACCTCGCCCGTGCCGACGGCATTGACGCCGGGGCCGGCGATGTCCTTCGTGCGCAGGCCGCTGTCGAGGACGTTGGCGATGGCCTTCTCCAGCATGTCCGCTTCCTTCACGAGGCCGAAGGAGTAGCGCAGCGCCATGGCGAAGGAGCCGATCATGGCGATGGGGTTGGCCAGCCCCTTGCCGGCGATGTCGGGGGCCGAGCCATGCACGGGCTCGTAGAGCGCCTTGCGCTTGCCGGTGGCCGGATCCTCGGCGCCGAGCGATGCCGACGGCAGCATGCCGAGCGAGCCGGTGAGCATGGCCGCCACGTCGGACAGGATGTCGCCGAAAAGGTTGTCGGTGACGATGACGTCATACTGCTTGGGGTTGCGCACCAGCTGCATGCCGCAGTTGTCGGCCAGCACGTGCTCCAGCTCGACGTCCGGATATTCCTCCTTGTGGACGCGGGTGACGACCTCGTTCCACAGCACACCGGTGCGCATCACGTTGCGCTTCTCGGCGGACGATACCTTGTTGCGGCGCACCTTGGCGAGCTCGAAGGCCACGCGGGCGATGCGCTCGATCTCGTGGGTGGTGTAGAGCTGCGTGTCGACGGCGCGCTTCTCGCCGTTTTCCAGCGTCACGATCTCCTTCGGCTCGCCGAAGTAGACGCCGCCGGTGAGCTCGCGCACGATGACGATGTCGAGCCCCTCGACGAGCTCGCGCTTGAGCGAGGAGGCATCGGCGAGGGCCGGGTAGCAGATCGCCGGGCGCAGGTTGGCGAAGAGGCCGAGATCCTTGCGCAGGCGCAGGAGGCCCGCCTCGGGGCGGTGCTCATAGGGCACCTTGTCCCACTTCGGCCCGCCGACGGCGCCGAAGAGCACCGCGTCCGCCGCCTGCGCGCGATCCATGGCCGCGTCGGTGATGGCGACACCGTGCGCGTCGTAGGCGCAGCCGCCGACAAGGTCCTTCTCCGTCTCGAAACGGGCGATGCCAGTTTTCGTGAACCAGCGGACGAGCTTCTCCACCTCGGCCATGACCTCGGGGCCGATGCCGTCACCGGGAAGGAGAAGGAGATTGTAGGACGCCATAATGCCCTCGTTTGCGCGGGATGAGACTGTCGCGCAGCGTTTTGCTGCGCAGTTAGGGGTTTGGCAAGGCTCGGCGGCGCATGGCTGGCGCACGCCGCCTTTCAGCGGTAGCGGCCGTGGCGTTCGAGCACCTCGATCTTGTAGCCGTCCGGATCGGTCACGAAGAAGAAGCGCGCCAGACGCGCCCCGTCGCGCGTGAGCTCCTTGATCGGCTGCGGCGCCAGGCCGGCCGCCGTCAAGCGGCTGTGCTCGGCATCGAGATTGTCGACAGCGAAGGCGAGATGCCCGTAGCCGTCCCCGAGCGCATAAGGCTCGCTGCGGCCGTGGTTGATGGTGAGCTCCAGCTCGAAGTCGGCCTCGGCATTGCGCAGATAGACGAGCGTGAAGCCGTCGAAGACGAAGCGGTCAGCAACCTTCAGACCGAAGGCGGTCTCGTAGAAGGTGAGCGAGCGTGCCTCGTCGAGCACGCGGATCATGGTGTGGATGGCTTTGGCCACTGCAGGGCAACTCCGCTTGGTGTCAGGCCTGGCGCCGCAGCGCCGTCACCTCGATCTCGACCTTCATCTCCGGCTTCAGCAGGCCGGCGACAACGATGATGGTTGCCGCCGGGCGCACCTCGGCCAGCATCTCGCCGCAGACAGTGAGCACGGGCTCCGCATGGGCGGCATCGGTGACGTAGTAGGTGGCGCGCACGACGTCGGCCAGGGAGAAGCCGGCCTCCTCCAGGGTGCGTGCGATGGTTGCCCAGCAGTTGCGGGCCTGCGCGGCTGCATCCTCCGGCATCGTCATCGTCGCGTAGTCGTAGCCGGTCGTGCCGGCGACGAAGGCGAAGGGGCCGTCGACCACGGCGCGCGAATAGCCGTAGGCCCTCTCGAAAGGCGAGCCGGTGGAGATGAGACGCCGCGTCATCTGATGCCTCCTGGTCGGACTGCGGGCGGTGGTTCGAGGCAGCGCAGACAACCCGCACTGCGCGCCGTTTCCCGCCCCGCCATCGGGAGCGGTCAGGCAGAGGGAGGGGCGCGACGACGTCACTGCGGCTGGCCGCGCCCGGTTCCGCTCAGAGCCAAGGACGCGTCGTGGCGGCCTTCGCCTCGTAGGCCTCGATGCGCGGAGCCTTCTCCATGGTGAGGCCGATGTCGTCGAGCCCGTTCAGCAGGCAATGCTTGCGGAAGGGGTCGATGTCGAAGGTGATCTTGCCGCCGTCGGGCCCGCGGATCTCCTGCGCCTCGAGGTCGATCGTCAGCGTCGCGTTGGCGCCGCGGCGCGCGTCGTCCATCAGCTTCTCGAGGTCTTCCGGCGAGACCTTGATCGGCAGGATGCCGTTCTTGAAGCAGTTGTTGTAGAAGATGTCGGCGAAGGACGTGGAGATCACGCAGCGGATGCCGAAGTCGAGCAGGGCCCACGGTGCATGCTCGCGCGAGGAGCCGCAGCCGAAGTTGTCGCCCGCCACGAGGATCTTCGCGTTGCGGTAGGCCGGCTTGTTGAGGACGAAGTCCGGGTTCTCCGAGCCATCCTCGTTGTAGCGCATCTCGGCAAAGAGGCCCTTGCCGAGGCCGGTGCGCTTGATGGTCTTCAGATACTGCTTCGGGATGATCATGTCGGTGTCGACATTGACGATCTCGAGCGGTGCGGCGACGCCCGTCAGGGTGGTGAATTTCTCCATCTTTCGCTCTTCCGTCCGTCTGTGGCCGCCGCGGCGACCGTGTTGCCCAGTGTCATACCAAAGCCGGCATAGTGCGCCTAGCGCAGCCGGCGGCCGCGCCGGTCATCCCGCCGCGGCCTCGATTGCTTCCATGTCCTCGTCCGAGAGGCCGAAGTGGTGGCCGATCTCGTGCACGAGGACATGCGTGACGATCGCGCCCAGCGTCTCCTCGTGCTCGGCCCAGTAGTCGAGGATCGGGCGGCGATAGAGGAAGACCATGTTGGGCATTTGCCCCGACATCGGCACCGCGCCCTGCTGGGCGAGGCCGTAGCCGCGGAAGAGGCCGAGCAGGTCGAAGGGGCTCTCGCAGCCCATCTCCTGCATCGTCTCTTCGTCCGGGAAGTCCTCCACACGGATGACAACCCCCTCGCACAGGCGGCGGAACTCCTTCGGCAGTGTGTCGAAGGCGGCCTGGGCGAGGTCCTCGAAAGCCTCGATGCTGGGCGCCATCAGGTCGTGCAGGCGGTCCGTGTCCCGGCTCGTGCTCATGGTCTGCGCTTCCATGGGTCAGTGCGCCAGTTGCTGCATCAGTGCATAGAGAAGATAGACGAGGAGCACGAGGCCGAGGGCGCGGCCGATGCGCTTGCCCCAGACCTCGATGCGGTCGTCCTCCGGATGGTCCGCGTCGCGGCCGGAGAAGTGGTCGCCGAGGCGGCGCGCCGCACGGCCGAGGGAGGAGGAGGCGAACGTCTCGCTGTCCCGCTCCACCCGCTCCAGGGCTTCGCGCGCTTCACGCTGCCGCTCCTCGTCACCACCCTTCATCGCGACCACCCGGCGCCTCCCTTCAGTTCCACCCGCGTCGCGTGTGCTGCGCAGCACAGCGACGGCGTGCGGTCCCGGCCATGATTGTCCCGCGTTCGCCTCTCGGGGCGCGCAAAGGGAACGACCGACTAGCCTTCAGGAGACCGAACCCATGACCCAGTCCTCGATGCAGCGTCGCCTCCCCCGTGTCAGCCATAAGGCCGGCCTGCTGGCCCTCGCTCTCCTCGCCGGGCTCGGCGCCGCGGCCCTCGGTGCCGGCAGTGCCGAGGCCCGCCACGGCAGGCCCCACGGACACCACCATCACCATCATCACCACCGCGTGTGGAGCGCCGGATGGTACGCCCATCCCATCTACGGCGGTCCCTATTTCCACCGTTGCCACTGGGTGAAGCAGGCGCGCTTCATCCCCGGCCACGGCCGGGTGGTGCGCTGGCGCCCGGTCTGCCGCTACTGACGGCGGGGGCCGCTTCGCGCGGGGCCGGTCCGTGAGGGCCGGCCCACGCCCGCCGTGCATTGGCGCGCCCGGCTCAGCCGAAGGTGCGCACGTCCACGAAATGGCCCGCGATCGCCGCCGCCGCCGCCATGGCCGGGGAGACGAGATGCGTGCGGCCCCGGAAGCCCTGGCGCCCCTCGAAGTTGCGGTTCGAGGTGGAGGCGCAGCGCTCGCCGGGCTTCAGCTTGTCGGCATTCATGGCGAGGCACATGGAGCAGCCGGGCTCGCGCCAGTCGAAGCCAGCGGCCTTGAAGATCTTGTCGAGACCTTCGGCCTCGGCCTGCATCTTCACGAGGCCGGACCCCGGCACGATCATGGCGTTGACGTTGGGATGGACCGTCTTGCCGGCGACGATGCGCGCCACCTCGCGCAGATCCTCGATACGCCCGTTGGTGCAGGAGCCGATGAAGACCCGGTCGATGCCGATGTCGGTGATCTTCGTGCCCGGCTTGAGGCCCATGTACTCCAGCGCCCGCCACTTCGACTGGCGCTTCGTCTCGTCCTCGATGTCGTCCGGGTTCGGCACCACGCCATTCACGGAGACGACGTCCTCCGGGCTCGTGCCCCAGGTGACGATGGGCGGCAGGTTGGCCGCGTCGAGGCGGACGACCTTGTCGAAATGCGCGCCCTCGTCGGTGCGCAGCGTGTCCCAGAAGCGCACGGCCTCATCCCAGGCCGCGCCCTTCGGAGCCTTAGGCTTGTCCTTGAGATAGGCGTAGGTCTTCTCGTCCGGCGCCACGAGGCCGGCGCGGGCGCCGCCCTCGATCGACATGTTGCAGACGGTCATGCGCCCTTCCATCGACAGCGAGCGGATGGCCTCGCCCGCATATTCGATGACGTGGCCGGTGCCGCCGGCGGTGCCGATCTCGCCGATGATGGCGAGGATGATGTCCTTCGCCGTGACACCCTCCGGCAGGGCGCCGTCGACCTGGACCAGCATGTTCTTCGCCTTCTTCTGGATCAGCGTCTGCGTGGCGAGCACATGCTCCACCTCGCTGGTGCCGATGCCGTGGGCGAGGGCGCCAAAGGCGCCGTGGGTCGAGGTGTGGCTGTCACCGCACACGATGGTCGTGCCGGGCAGGGTGAAACCCTGCTCGGGGCCGACGACGTGGACGATGCCCTGGCGCCGGTCGAGCTCGTTGTAATACTCGACGCCGAAGTCGCGCGCGTTGTCGGCGAGCGTCGCCACCTGCAGCGCGCTCTCGGGATCCTCGATGCCCCGCGAGCGGTCGGTGGTCGGCACGTTGTGGTCGACGACCGCGAGCGTCTTGTGCGGCGCGCGCACCTTGCGGCCGGCGACCCGCAGGCCCTCGAATGCCTGCGGGGACGTGACCTCGTGGACGAGATGACGGTCGATATAGATCAGGCAGGTGCCGTCGGGCTGGGTGTCGACGACGTGATCGTCCCAGATCTTGTCGTAGAGGGTGCGCGCTGTCATGGGTTTCGGCTTCTCATGCTGTGATGGCAGTTGCCATCGGAATACTTGTCGCTTCCTAAGTCCCGCATCCGGGCCGCCGGCCGGGACATGTTGATCCGCGTCACGGGCCGCTCCTGCGGCCGTCCCCCCTTGCGGGGCGCGATGCCTGGCGGGCGTCCGGGAGGGCGCCGGCTCAGGCGCTGCGAAGGTCGGCGATGGTGCAGGCCAGAAGGCGCGCGAAGAAGCGCCATGGCAGGCGGGCATGATCGTGCAGCGCCGCAAATTCCTGCGTCGTCGGCAGCGGCTGGGACGTCAGACGGCAAGCCGTCACGTCGGGCCGGCATATCGGTTGCCCGCGCTTCATCATGTCGCGCCGTTTTTAACAGATCAAAACGGCAGCGACAACGCGCGCGGCGGCACGGCAATGCATGGCTCCCGCGCGTGCTGTGCCGGAGAGGGCCCGACAAACGAAAAAGCGCGGCGAGAGGCCGCGCTTCCATCGTCCAGGGGCCGGCGACAGCCGCCGGCCGTGCGTGGGGAGATCACTCGCCGTCGCTCTCCGTGCGGCGCTCGCTGCGCTCGGTGATACGGGCCGACTTGCCGCGGCGATCACGCAGGTAATAGAGCTTGGCGCGGCGCACCTTGCCGCGGCGCACGACCTTGATCGACTCCACGAGCGGCGAGTAGAGCGGGAACACGCGCTCGACACCCTCACCGTAGGAGATCTTGCGGACGGTGAAGCTCTCGTTGATGCCGCCGCCGTTGCGGGCGATGCACACGCCCTCGTAGGCCTGCACGCGGCTGCGCTCGCCTTCCTTGACGCGCACGTTGACCTGCACCGTGTCGCCGGGTCCGAAGTCCGGAATTTCCTTGGACGCCGTGAGCTTGGCGATCTGTTCCTTGTTGATCTCTTCGATGATGTTCATGTCGATCACTCCTGCCGGCATGCCCGGAGGAAGGTTCCCGCGGACACGAGCGTTTCGGCGCGCTGTTTTAAGTTGGTGGCGCCCTATACACGAGGCAGGCGCCCTTGTCGATAAGGGCACGGCGAGAAAAGGCCCGAAAAAGGCCTCTTCCGGCGCCCCGCTCGGCCGGCGCCGGGCGCCCCTTGCATCGCCGCCGGTGCCTTGCCATTTGACTTCGCGCCCCCTTTCACTCAACTAGTCCGCCCGCCGGTCGTGTTTGTGCCGGCCGTCCGCACTTTTCCCGAAGGCTCGCCGAGGAACACTCGATGAAAGTCGTTGTCGTCGAATCTCCCGCCAAGGCGAAGACGATCAACAAGTACCTCGGCAAGGACTATGAGGTTCTGGCGTCGTTCGGCCACATCCGCGATCTGCCGGCCAGGGATGGCTCGGTCGATCCCGATGCGGACTTCGCCATGGTCTGGGAGCTGGAGGATCGCGGCTCCAAGCGCGTTGCCGACATCGCCAGGGCGGTGAAGGGGGCGGACAAGCTCATTCTCGCCACCGACCCGGATCGCGAGGGCGAGGCGATCTCCTGGCACGTTGTCGAGACGCTGAACCAGAAGAAGGCGCTGAAGGGCGTGCCCGTGGAGCGCGTCACCTTCAACGCCATCACCAAGGACGCGGTGCTGGAGGCGATGCGCCAGCCGCGGCAGATCGACCAGGCTCTGGTCGATGCCTATCTCGCACGCCGCGCGCTCGACTATCTCGTCGGCTTCAACCTTTCGCCGGTGCTGTGGCGCAAGCTGCCCGGCGCCCGCTCTGCCGGGCGCGTGCAGTCGGTGGCGCTGCGCCTCGTCTGCGACCGCGAGCGAGAGATCGAGACCTTCGTACCGCGCGAGTACTGGTCGCTCGTCGCCCTGCTCGCCACGGGGGAGGGAGCCACGTTCGAGGCCCGCCTCGTCGGTGCCGACGGCAAGAAGATCGCTCGTCTCGACATCGGCAACGGCGAGGAGGCGGAGGCGTTCAGAAAGGCGCTCGAGACGGCCGCGTTCCGCGTCACCGCCGTCGAGGCCAAGCCCGCCAAGCGCCATCCGCAGCCGCCGTTCACGACCTCCACCCTTCAGCAGGAGGCCTCGCGCAAGCTGGGCTTCGCCCCGGCCCGCACGATGCAGATCGCCCAGCGCCTCTATGAGGGTGTCGAGATCGGAGGCGAGCTGGTTGGCCTTATTACCTATATGCGTACCGACGGTGTCGACATGGCGCCGGAGGCGATCGCCGGCGCACGCCGGGTCATCGCCAAGGAGTTCGGCGACGCCTATGTGCCGAGCGCGCCGCGCAAGTACACGACCAAGGCCAAGAACGCGCAGGAGGCACACGAGGCGGTGCGCCCCACCGATCTCGGCCGCCTGCCGGCGATGGTGGCGCGCTATCTCGACCCGGACCAGGCACGCCTCTACGAGCTCATCTGGACGCGTACCGTGGCGAGCCAGATGGAATCAGCCATCTTCGAGCGTACCACGGTTGATATCGAGGCCAGGGCCGGCGACCGCGTGCTCGAGCTGCGCGCCACGGGCCAGGTCGTGACCTTCGACGGCTTCCTGAAGCTCTATCAGGAAGGGCGCGACGACGAGGAGGACGAGGAAAACCGGCGCCTGCCGCCCATGAAGGCGGGCGACGTTCTGGAAAAGCGCGAGATCCGCGCCACGCAGCACTTCACCGAGCCGCCGCCGCGCTACACCGAGGCGAGCCTCGTCAAGCGCATGGAAGAGCTCGGCATCGGCCGGCCCTCCACCTATGCGGCCGTGCTCGCCGTGCTGAAGGAGCGCGGCTATGTCGCCATCGACAAGAAGCGCCTCGTGCCCGAGGACAAGGGCCGCATCGTCACGGCCTTCCTCGAGAGCTTCTTCCGCCGCTATGTCGAATACGACTTCACGGCCGACCTCGAGGAACAGCTCGATCGCATCTCCAACAACGAGATCGACTGGAAGGCGGTGCTGCGCGACTTCTGGCGCGATTTCATCGCCGCCATCGAGGAGACGAAGAGCCTGCGCATGAGCGAGGTGCTCGACGCCCTCAACGAGGAGCTCGGGCCGCACATCTTCCCCAAGAAGGCTGACGGCAGCGATCCGCGCGCCTGCCCGAGCTGCGGCACCGGGCAGCTGTCGCTGAAGCTCGGCAAGTTCGGCGCCTTCATCGGCTGTTCCAACTATCCCGAGTGCCGCTATACGCGCCAGCTCACCGCGAGCGGCGATGAGGCGAATGCCGGCGCCGACAGTGGCCCGCGCGTCCTCGGCCAGGATCCCGAGACGGGGCTCGACGTGACCCTGCGCGACGGCCGCTTCGGCCCCTACGTGCAGCTCGGGGACGGAGACAAGCCCAAGCGCCAGACGCTGCCCAAGGGTCTTTCGCCGGATCTCGTCGATCTCGAGAAGGCGCTGAAGCTGCTGTCGCTGCCGCGCGAGGTGGCGAAACATCCGGAGACAGGCAAGCCGATTCTCGTCGGCATCGGCCGCTTCGGCCCCTATGTCCAGCACGAGAAGACCTATGCCAATCTCGGCAAGGACGATGATGTGCTCGACATCGGCGCCAACCGGGCCATCGACCTCATCATCACCAAGGAGCAGGGCGGCGGACGCCGCGGCGGCGCGGCCGATCCGGGCCGGGTTCTCGGCGAGGAGCCGGAGACGGGCAAGCAGCTCAGCGTCAAGGCCGGACGCTATGGGCCCTACGTCACCGACGGCACGACCAATGCCACCCTGCCCAAGACCATGGAAAAGGACGCCCTGACGCTGGAGGAGGCCATCGCCCTCATCCGCGCCAAGCGCGCCTCCGGCAGCGGCAAGAAGACCGCTGCCAAAAAGACAGCCGCCAAGAAGGAGGCCGGCAACACAACGGCAGAGAAGCCGGCAAAGAAAAGCGCAGGCAAGGCGGCGAAAAAGGCCGCGGCAGGCGAGTAGAGAATGTGGCTGTGCAGGCTGTCCGCCGGCTGGCGGACGGCCTGCCTCAGTCCACCGCCACGATGGCCTCGATCTCGACCGTAATGTTGTCGGGCAGGGAGCCGAAGCCCACGGCCGAGCGCGCATGGCACCCGGCGTCGCCAAACACGGCAACGAACAGGTCCGAGCAGCCGTTGATCACTTTCGGATGCTCGCCGAACTCCGGCACGGCGTTGACCATGCCGAGCAGCTTCACCACGCGCCGCACCCGCCCGAGGTCGCCGAGCGCCTCGTGCATCACCGCAAGAAGGTTGAGGCCCGTCAGCCGCGCATCGTCATAGGCCCGCTCGACGCCGACCTCGGCGCCGACCTTGCCGGTGCGCAAGCGGCCGTCCGCCTCGCGCGGCCCCTGGCCGGAGAGAAAGAGCAGGTTGCCCTCCTGCACGCAGGGCACGTAGGTGGCGACGGGCTTCGGTGCGGGCGGCAGGGTGAGGCCGAGATCGGCGAGGCGCTGGTAGGGGGTCATGCCGAGACCTTCCGGATATCGAGGGAAGCGAGTTCCGCCTGGCGGATGCAGGCGACGGTGTGGCCGGGCGAGACGGTCTCGCGCGGTGGCACCGTCGTGGCGCAGGCGTCGATGGCGAAGGGACAGCGGGTGCGGAAGACGCAGCCGGACGGCGGATCGAGCGGGCTCGGAATGTCGCCCTGCAGGATGACGCGCTCGCGCCGGACCGTCGGGTCCGGAATCGGCGCCGTCGACAGCAGTGCCCGTGTGTAGGGGTGGCGCGGATTGGCATAGACCTCCCGCGCGGGCCCCTGCTCCATGACGCGGCCAAGATAGAGCACGACGATGTCGTCGCACAGGTATTCGACGACGGTGAGGTCGTGCGAGATGAAGAGCATGGTGAGGCCCAGCTCTTTCTGCAGCTCCTGCACCAGGTTGAGCACCTGCGCCTGCACCGACACGTCGAGGGCCGACACCGGCTCGTCGGCCACGATCAGCTCGGGTTCGACGGCGAGCGCCCGGGCGATGCCGATGCGCTGGCGCTGGCCGCCGGAGAACTCGTGCGGATAGCGGCGCGCATGCTCGGGGCTGAGGCCGACGCGCGTCAGCAGTTCAGCAATGCGCGCCTGCCGCGCTGCGCCCTTGGCGAGGCGATGCGTGTCGATGGCCTCGCCGATGATGTCGCCCACGCGCATGCGCGGGTTGAGGCTCGAGTAGGGGTCCTGAAAGATGATCTGCATGCGCCGGCGGTAGGCGCGCAACGCCTTCTGCGACAGCTTGAACAGGTCGACGCCGTCGAAGATGGCCTCGCCCTCCGACGGCTCGACGAGCCGCAGGATGCAGCGCCCGGCCGTGGTCTTGCCCGAACCCGATTCGCCGACGATGCCGACGATGTGGCCGCGGCGCACGTCGAAGGAGACGTCCTCGACGGCCTTCACCACGCCGTTCGCCGTAGGGAAGTGCTTCGAGAGGTTGCGGACGGACAGCAGCACGTCATCGCCCGCTGCCGGAGATTGGGTCTGGCTCATGTCGGTCACAGCAGCTCGTGCCTGAAGCAGCGGGAGAGGTGGCCGGGGCCGGCCGGCACAAGGCCCGGCGCCTCGCGTTCGCAGCGCGGTTCAGCCAGCGGGCAGCGCGGCGCATAGGTGCAGCCGGGCGGCAGGGCGAGCACGCTCGGCACGTTGCCTGGAATGGGCTTCAGCATCAGCCGTTTCCCGTCCGCCGTCCGGTCGCGTTCGGGGTTGGGAATGCAGGCGAGCAGGCCCTTGGTATAGGGATGGCGCGGGCGTGCGAAGAGCGCCCCGACCGGCGCCTGTTCTACGACGCGGCCAGCATACATCACCGCCACCTCGTGGGCGATCTCGGCGACGACACCGAGATTGTGGGTGATGAACAGGATGCTCATGCCGATGTCGCGCTGCAGACGCCGCATCAGGTCGAGGATCTGCGCCTGGATCGTGACATCAAGCGCGGTGGTCGGCTCGTCGGCGATGAGAAGGGCCGGGTTACAGGACAGCGCGAGCGCGATCATGACGCGCTGGCGCATGCCGCCCGACATCTCGTGCGGATACTGGTCGAGCCGCTTCTCGGCAGCCGGGATCTCGACGAGTTCGAGCATCCGCCTGGCGCGCTGGCGCGCCTCCTGCCGGGAGACCGGCTCGTGCAGGCGGATCATCTCCATGATCTGGTCGCCGACGGTGAAGAGCGGGTTGAGGCTCGTCATCGGCTCCTGGAAGATCATGGCGATCTCCTTGCCGCGGATGGCGCGCATGCGCTTCTCAGGCAGGCTCGCGAGATCGACGACCGTGCCGTCGCGCAGGCGGTAGAGGATCCTGCCGGAGACGATGCGTCCGGGGTAGGCGAGGAGCCGCATGATCGACAGGCTCGTCACCGACTTGCCGGAGCCCGATTCACCAACGACGGCGAGCGTCTGGCCGCGGCGCACCGTCAGCGTCACGCCGTCGACGGACTTGGCCGCCCGTTCGCCGACGATGAAGTGGGTGTGCAGGTCGTCGGCACGCAGGACCACATCCTCGGGCAGCGTCTCGGCGAGTGGGGAGGGGGAGGGGGCGGACAGGACGGCGGCCATCGCTCAGAGGTCCTTCCTGAGTCGCGGGTCGAGGAGGTCGCGCAGTCCGTCGCCGACGAGCTGCAGCGACAGGACGGACAGGATGATGGCGACGCCGGGGAAGATCGTCATCCAGTCGGCCTGGCCGACGTACTGGCGCCCGGCGGCGATCATCGTGCCCCAGGTCGGGATCTCCGGGCTCACGCCGACGCCGAGGAAGGAGAGACTGGCCTCGGCCAGCATGGCGTAGGCGAAGATGAAGGTGGCCTGCACGAGGATGGGAGAGACGAGGTTGCGCAGCACGTGGCGCGTCATGATGCGCCACGTCGGCACGCCGAGCGCGCGCGCCGCCTCCACATAGGGCAGTTCCCGGATCACCAGCGTCGAGGCGCGCACGATGCGCGCAAGACGCGGCGCATAGACGATGCCGAGCGCCACGATGACGGTGGCCAGCGAGGGGCCGAGCGCAGCCACGAGCGCGATCGCGAGCAGGATGTCGGGAAAGGCCATCATGGCATCGACGATGCGCGCGATCACCGTGTCTGCCCGGCGGAAGAAGCCGGCGACGATGCCGAGTGTGATGCCGATGACTCCCGCGAGGGCCGTCGCCGCCGCGCCCACCGTCAGCGACAGGCGGCCGGCGTAGATCGTGCGGCTGAAGATGTCGCGGCCGAACTCGTCGGTGCCAAAGAGCCAGGTGGCGCTCGGCGGCTTGAGCCGGTTGACGATGGACAGCTTGTTCGGTGCGTAGGGCGCGATCAGCGGCGCGAACAGGGCGAGCAGCGCGATGGCGAGGATGACGGCGAGGCCGATGGCCAGCGTCTTGCGCTGTAGGATGAGCGTCGTGATGCGCGGCGCGGGCGTGATGCTGACAGCAGCCATCAGTAGCGCACCCGCGGATCGATGAGGATGTAGAGCATGTCGATGCCGAAATTGATCAGCACGTAGATCGCCGCGATGACGAGGAGCGCGCCCTGGATGACGGGATAGTCGCGCCTCAGAACGGCCGAGACGACCAGGTTGCCGATGCCCGGCAGGCTGAACACCGTTTCCGTCACCACCGCGCCCGACACGAGAAGGGCGGCGGTGAGGCCGATCACCGTCAGCACGGGGATGAGCGCGTTCTTGAAAGCGTGCTTCATGACGACGCGGAACTCGCCCATGCCCTTGGAGCGGGCCGTGCGCACATAGTCGTCGTTGAGCACGTCGAGCATCGAGGCGCGCGTGAAGCGCGTGATCAGCGCCGAGGACACGATGCCGAGCGCCACCGCCGGCAGCACGAGATGCGACAGGCGCGTGAGGAAGGGCGCGTCGGGCCCACCGTAGCCTGCCACAGGGAACCAGCCGAGACGCACCGCGAAGACCTGGATGAGAACGAGACCGAGCCAGAAGCTCGGAATGCTCGCCGCGAACATGGCAAAGGTCGTTACCGCCTGGTCGAACAGTGTGCCGCGCTTGTAGGCCGACAGGATGCCGACCGGCAGCGCGATGGCGCTTGCGATGAGAATCGAGAAGAGGGTCAGGAAGAAGGTGGGCTCGGCCCGCTCGGCGAGCGCCTGGGTCACAGGCATGTCGAGGAAGATCGACTGGCCGAGGTCGCCCCGGGCGAGCTGGCCGAGGAAGAAGAGGTATTGCACCGCAAGCGGCCGATCGAGCCCCAGGCGGGCACGCAGCGCCGCGATGTCGGCCGGCGTCGCGTCTGGTCCAAGCATGACCGCCGCCGGGTCGCCCGGGGCGATGCGGACGATGATGAAGACGATCGTCACCACCGTGAACATCACGGCGAGCATGCCGAGTAGACGCTGCAGGATGTAGCGGGTCATCGCTCCACTCGCTGCCGGGAGGGGCGGGGCCTGATTGAGTGGCAGGCCCCGCGGGCCGGCAAGATTATGGCCTTTCATCCGCGGGCGTCACCCGCCCGGTGCCCTCCCCGGCGATGGGGGAGGGCGGCGCGCCGGCGCGTGGGCCGGCGCCCCGTCTTACTTTTCGAGATAGGCGTTCCAGAAATACGGCCAAGGCGAGGCGTCATAGCCCTTCAGCTTCGGCGACTTGGCCGAGAGGGCGCTGAAGTCACCCACCTTGTAGAGCGGGGCCTGCTCGTAGAGCAGCTTCTGCAGATCGGCAAAGAGTGCCTCGCGCTTCTTCTGGTCGAGCTCGGCGTTGAGGGCGACAAGCAGCTTCTCCTTCTGCGGGTTGTCCCACCAGCCCGGGTAGGTCGACGGCAGCGGGGCGATGAGCGCCGGATCGGGCAGGAAGGGGCTGTGGGTGATGAAGATGTCCCACAGGGCCGGGTCGGCACGGCGCTGCACCAGCGTCGCCCAGTCGACCACCTGCAGCTCGACGGCGAGGCCCGCCGCCTTCAGGTATTCCGCCGCCACCTGCGCCATCTTGTAGTGGAACTCGTACTGGCGGCTGGTGAGGATGCGGATCGGCTGCTTGCCGTCGTAGCCGGCCGCCTTGGCGAGCTCCTTGGCCTTCTCCGGGTTGCCCTGGTTGTAGGCCTCGGTGCCGGCGTCCGTGCGCCACGGATAGCCCTGCGGGTAGAGCGCGCCGTCGACAGTGTAGAACTCCGGCTTGCCAAAGGCAGCGGCCAGCATGTCCTCGGCGTTGAGCGCGGCCTGCACGGCCTTGCGCATCTCCAGCTTGGTCATCAGGCCCTGCTTGTTGTTCATGATGAACATGGGCCAGCCGAACGACTTGAGCAGGATCGGCTCGGTCTTCTCCTGGCCGTTGAGGCGGTCGTAGGCCTCGACGGGCAGAAGGTCGGCATAGTCATACTGGCCGGCGATGGCGCCCTCGACGCGCGTGTTCGCGTCCGGCACGGGCACGAAGCGGATTTCGTCCAGATACTGCTTGCGCGCGCCGCCGAAGCCGTTCGGCTCGCCCTCGCGCGGCTTGTAGCCGTCGAAGCGCACGAGCTGGATGTACTGGTCGGCCTTGCGCTCCTTGAGCATGTAGGGGCCGGTGCCGATGTACTCCTTGAGCGGGTTGTCCATCTTGCCGGCGGGCATGATGACGGCGGCGGAATTGTTGAAGGCGAGCAGCGCGGTGAGGGGCGCGAACGGCTCCTTCAGGCTGAGGCGGACGGTGTAGTCGTCGACCGCCTCAAGTCCGGCGAGGTTCGGCTGCACCAGCTTGCCGCGCGAGGCGAGCTCGAACCAGCGGTGCAGGGAGGCGACGACGTCCTTGGCCGTCATCTCGCTGCCGTCGTGGAACTTGACGCCCTTGCGCAGGGTGATGGTGTAGACGCGTCCGTCGGCCGAGACCTCCGGCAGCTTCTCGGCCAGCAGGGGCGTGACGTTCCAATCCTTGTCGAAGGTGAACAGCGTTTCGAAGAAGTGCTGCGTCACCGTGCCGAGAAGGTCACCCGTCGCCACGGTCGGATCGAGCGAGTTGAGTTCCCCGATCATCGCGACGTTGATGATACCGCCGCGCTCCTGGGCCAGGCCCGGGAGCGCCGTAGCGAAGGAGAGGCTCGTCGCTGCGAGCCCCGCCAGGACCAGCTTTCTGAACATGTGGCACACCCCTCTGTTGGTTGCCGGTGGAAACTTTTTCTTCAGCGCGCCCGGCCAAGCGTCGAGACGACGTGGGCGAGCTGGCTCACCACGGCCGCGGTGATCCTCTCTCCTTTTTCTGCGCTTGCCTTCGACGGGTCGCCCACGACACCCGTACCGCCCGACATCTCGTGCATGGAGCGGAACATGGCCCCGCGGCTGGCGCGGATCATGTCGGCCTGGGCCCAGTCGTGTGTGGGGACATAGCTCATGCCGCTGACCAGCGCGCGACGCACGCTGTCGGGTGCAGCATGGAGCATCAGCGAGGTTTCAAACTCGCAGGCATGGTTGATGCCGGCAAAGTCGCTCTCGCGGATCTTCTCGAGCTCGGGGGCGGCGAGCCGCCACCATGTCAGCATGGCGATGCGGCAGTCGCGGTGGCGCGCGCCGAAGCTCTCGAGCAGCACCTGGCCGATGGCCTGGTTGCCCCCGTGGCTGTTGAACAGCACGAGGTTGCGGAAACCGTGCCGCACGACGCTTTCCAGGATGTCACCCACATAGGCGAGGAAGGTTTCGTGGCGAACGGTGAGCGTGCCAAGAAAGTCCATATGGTGCTCGGAGCAGCACACCTTGACCTGCGGCAGGATCAGCACCCGGTCGCCCAGCGCCTCGTCGAGCCGGGCGAGGAAGTGGCCGCCGATCTCGACGTCCGTGTCGAGCGGCAGGTGCGGCCCGTGCTGCTCGACGGCGGCGATGTTGAGGACGACGGGGATCGACCGGTCGAGCGCGGCGATCTCGTTCGTGGTGAGTTTTTCCCAGCGCATCGGCGACCTCAGGAGATGGTGCGCTGGGCGGTGCGGAAGCGCGCGATCGCCTCCTCGTCCAGCTTCACGCCGAGACCCGGCCCATCGTCCGGAATGCGCACGAAGGGCGGCTCGAAGGCGAGCGGCTTCTCGAGGAGGTCATGCGTGCGGATCATGCGGCCGAAGATGTCGCTCGGCCAGATGCAGCTCTTCGCCGCCGCCGACTGGTGCACGTACATGGCCTCGAGGATGCCGAGGTCCACCTCCGAGCCGTGCCAGCAGTAGAGGCCGGCTGTCGAGGCGATGTGGTCGAGCGCCTGGAACTTGGCGAAGCCACCGTTGAAGTTGAAGCCGTCGACGGCGTTGTGCGCGATGGCGTTGATGGCATCGTGCGGCCGCTGGCCCTGGTAGACATACGGCAGGGAGACGTGCAGCACGATCGGGATCGAGGAGAAGCGGCGCAGTTCTGCGAAGTCAAGCAGCATCCAGCGCGGCAGCGGATCCTCCAGCAAAAGCACGTTGCCGATGGGCTCCAGCTCGCGGATGATGCGCCGCGCGTTGCCGGCGTTCTCCCAGCGCTGGTTGGGGTCGAAGATGACCTTCATGCCCGGCGCGTGCTCCTTGATGCGGGCGCACCAGCCGGCGACGTCATCCTCGAGGTCGCATTTGAACTTGATGACCTTGTAGCCCTGCTCCCAGTAGCGGCGCACCCAGGGGCCGACCTCCTCCTGCGTGCGGTGGCTCGACCAGGCGCTGACGGGCACGCGGTCGCGGATGGCGCCGCCAAGCAGCGCATGCATCGGCACGCCGAGAGACTTCGCGTAGGCGTCCCAGATGGCGCATTCGAAGCCGTCGTATTCCCGGCAAAGCGGAAGCGGCAGGTCCTGCAGCGGGTAATCGAGGATGGAGGTGCCCAGCAGGTTGGCGCAGATCGCCTCGATGCGCGGCCATTCGTGGTCGCGGTAGAACTCGCCGAGGCCGACGGTGCCGTCGGCAAGCGTCATGCGCACGATGAGCTTCGGCAGCTCGTCGAACTGCGTGCTCCATGCCGCCTTGCCACCGACAGGCAGCATGTGAAGCGGCTTTGCGAGGCTCTCCGAATTGATCACGCCCGGATGGGCCGGGACGATGACTTCGTCGAAACGGAAGGAAACAATGGTCTTGTCGGAGCGCTGCATGCTTCGCATTCGCCAGGTTGGAATTGGAATTGGCGCACTATGTAGTTTTATTACCACCGTGTCAATCGGCCCCCGAAGTCCGGGGTGGCCGTGCGCCGGCATTGCACGACGGCGTGCAGGATGCTCGAAATGGCGAGAATACAAAGCATTTATGGCGTATTGCGGCATGCGCGGCCCAAGATTCCCGGGCTCCTGCCGGTTGGGGCGCGATGGAGGGGTATGTAATTTAATTACTCGATTGGAGTGCGATGGTCTCACCGGGCGCCGCTGCATTTCCGGCCGTAGCGAAAAGGCGCGCTGGCAAAGCCTTCCGGGCCTGCCTGTCCGCCGCCTCTTATGCCGTTGCTGCGTGAAAAACCTGCCGTGCGCCGGCTGCAGTCGGCCAGCGCAACGCCGCTGAAATCAGTCGCCGACGGGCTGGCTCTCGGTCGAGCCGTGCAGGTCGACGAGTGTCATACGGGCGCGCCAGAGCTTCTTGGCCACACTCTTCATGCGCCGGGCGCCGATCAGCGTCGCCAGGCAGTCGAGCACGAACAGCTGCCCGTAGCGGCCGCGATTCGGCATGTAGAAGAACTTCTCCTCGTCGAAGGCGATGAGGGGGACCACCACCGTCGATCGCTCGGCGAGCGGTGTTCCGGGAGCCGTCACGGACACGACAGCGGCGCCAATGCCGCGGGCGATCTCCGCCGCGTCGACGAGTGAGCGCGGCTTGCCGGTGACCGAGAAGATGAGGAAAGCGTCGTCCGGGCTGGACGTCGCCGCGATGATGCGCTGCTTGTAGGGGTCGGCGGTGGCCGAGGCGGCAAGATCGAGGCGGAACAGCCGGTTCTCGGCCTCCTGCGCGACGTTGGCCGAGCTGCCGCCGACGCCGAAGCAGAAGATGCGGCGGGCCTTGTTCAGCACGTCGACGGCCGCCTCGAGCGCGGCCGGATCACGCTGCGCGAAGGCGCTGGCGAGCGCCTGGGCCGTGGCCTCGTAGACGTGCTCGGCCACCTCGCGCCCCGTCTCGGCTGGCGCCGAGCGCTCGGCGACGAGGTACATGCGTCCGATGGCATAGTCCTGGGCCAGGCGAATCTTGAAGTCGGTGAAGCCCTTGCAGCCCATCCGCCGCGCAAAGCGGATGACCGTCGGCTCGCTGACCTCGGCCTTGCCGGCGAGCTCCTTGGTGCTGAGCCGCGTGGCCGCATCGATGTCGTGCAGGATGACATCCGCCACCGCCCGGTCGGCCCGGTTCATCTCCGGCAGCTCAAGGCGCATGCGGTCGATGAGGCTGGCGGGGTTGCGCATGCTGTCTCACTCTCCGCGACGCGAAACGGCCACAGGCCATGTCGGACGGTAGCGCCAAACGGGGCCTTGCGACAATTCCGTGGGCCCGGTCACGCATTCCCCGTTGTGTACGACGCGAATGTGGCAGCGCGGGCGGCGCGTGTCCCGCCCGCCTTGCGCGGGCCGGGCAGGCGTGCTCGCATGGAGCTCCGAGGGGCCCGTTGCCGGGTCGGTACGGGTCGGTAGCAGACAGGTGGGAGGATGCCGGACGAGCGTGGCCTGCAAGCGCCGAACCCCTTCGCGGACCTTGCCGGAAAGGTTGTGCTCGTCACGGGCGCATCGTCCGGCCTCGGGCGTCACTTCGCCCGCGTGCTCGCCGGCCACGGCGTTCATATTGCCGTCGCCGCCCGGCGGCTCACGCTGCTCGAGCCGCTCGTCGAGGAGATCCGCATGGCCGGCGGCGAGGCCGAGCCCGTGGCGATGGACGTGCGGGACATTGCCCGCGTCCGCGAGGGCATTGCGCAGGTGCTCGCGCGCTTCGGCGCCATCGACGGGCTCGTCAACAATGCGGGCATCGCCCGCACGCAGCCACTGCTTGAGGAAACACCGGAAGCGTGGGCGGAGACCATCGACACGAATCTCACCGGTGCGCGGCATGTCGCCTGCGAGGTGGCCCGGGTGATGATCGCCGCGGGCGGTGACGGGGCGATCGTCAACGTCGCGTCCATCCTCGGCCTGCGCCAGGGCGGCCAGGTCGGCTCCTATGCCACGTCGAAGGCGGGGCTGATCCAGCTCACCAGGCAGATGGCACTCGAATGGGCGCGTCACGGCATCCGTGTCAATGCGCTGGCGCCGGGCTACATTGAGACGGATCTCAACCGCGACTTCCTGGCGAGTGAGGCCGGGGCGGCGCTCGTCAGGCGTATTCCGCAACGGCGCTTCGGCCGCATGCAGGATCTCGATGCTGTGCTGCTGCTGCTCCTGTCGTCCGCCTCGGCCTACATGACGGGGGCGGTCATCCCCGTCGACGGCGGGCATCTCCTGTCCGCTCTTTGAGCGATTGCCTGCAAGATGCGCCGCCCATGCCGGTTCTTTGATGACAAAGATTTAATTTGGCGCTTTCCGTAAGCCGCCACATAGCTAACATACAATCTCGAATTCGAAGGGCTCGGCCGCATCGGGCCGCTGGACGGAGCCGTCCGGACGCGTTTGCGACATGCCGGGACAAGCTCGTTGTGCTCCATCGGCGATGGGCCGGCGAAGTTAGAGGACGGTATGCGCAAATCGGTCGTAGTTGCCATTGCATTGCTCGCGGCCGCCGGGGCCGGGGCCTACCTGCTCAACGGGGGCAGGCTTGACGGCCTGTGGACGACGCTCCAGTCGAACGCCTCGGCCCAGGGCCAGAGTGGGGCGACGCCGCGCGGCGCACCGGCCTTCGCTGTCGAGACCGCGGTGGCCAAGCCGGCCGTCTCGACGGTCGACATCCGCTCCATCGGCAGTCTCGCCTCGGACGAATCGGTCAAGATCGCGTCGGAGATCGCCGGCCGCATCTCGTCGATCGCCTTCAGCGACGGCCAGGCGGTCAACGAGGGGGACATCCTCTTCAAGCTGGACGGCAGCCTGACCCAGGCCGAGATGGACGATGCGCAGGCCAAGCTCGACCTCGCCCTCGCCAACTACGAGCGCACCAGCACCCTCGCGCGTTCCGGCAATACCACCCAGCGCGCCAACGACGAGGCGGTGGCCAACCTCGCCATGGCGCGCGCTGCCGTGGCGCTCATCAAGGCCCGTTTCGACAAGCTGACGATTCGCGCTCCCTTCTCCGGCATCGTCGGCATCCGCACCGTCTCAGTCGGCGCCTATGTCACGACCGGCCAGCCGCTCGTGAACCTCGAGAAGATCGACACCCTCAACGTCGACTTCAAGGTGCCGGAGATCCATCTCGCCGACATCTCGGTGGGGCAGGCCGTCGAGGTGACCGTCGACGCCTTCCCCGGCCGCACCTTCGCCGGCGTCATCGAGGCCATTGACCCGCTGGTGGACGTCAACGGACGCGCGCTCAGCGTGCGTGCCCGGGTGCCCAACCCAGACCTCGTGCTCAGGCCGGGGCTCTTCGCCCGCATCGTCATCAAGGGCAGCAAGGAGCGGCAGGTGGTGACCGTTCCCGAGGAGGCCATCGTGCCGCGCGGGAAGGACATCTTCGTCTTCCGCGTCGAGGACGGCAAGGCGGTGGAGACGCGCGTGACGCTCGGCAACCGCTACAGCGGCCTCGTCGAGGTCACCGAGGGCATTGAACCGGGGGCAGTGGTCGTCACGGCCGGCCAGCAGAGGCTGCGCGACGGCGCCAACGTCGAGGTGGTGGCCTCGACCGCCGCCCAGGGCTGAGCGGAAGGGAATCGAGATGCGCCTGCCGGAGATCTGCATCCGCCGTCCCGTCTTCGCCACCGTCCTCAGCCTCATCCTCATCCTCGTCGGCATCGTCTCCTACGACCGGCTGACGGTGCGCGAATATCCCAACGTGGACGAGCCTGTGGTCTCCGTGACCACAAGCTATCCTGGCGCGTCGGCGACCATCATCGAGAGCCAGGTGACGCAGGTGCTCGAGGGCTCGATCGCCGGCATCGCCGGCATCGACATCCTCGAATCGACGAGCCGCGCCGAGTCGAGCCGCATCACCGTGCGTTTTCGCCCGGACGTCGACATCGACGTCGCCGCCAGCGATGTGCGCGACCGCGTGAGCCGCGTGCGCCGCCGCCTGCCGGACGAGATCGACGAGCCGACCATCGCCAAGGTTGAGGCGGACGCCCAGCCGATCATCTACATCTCCTTCATCGCCGAGGGGATGGATGCGCTGGAGCTGACGGACTACGTCAACCGCTATGTCGTCGACCGGTTCAAGAACCTCAACGGCGTTGCCGACGTCACCATCTTCGGCGAGCGTCGCTATGCCATGCGCATCTGGATCGACCGGGAGAGGCTCGCCGCCTACAACCTGACGGTCCAGGATGTCGAGAACGCCCTGCGCAGCCAGAACGTGGAGCTGCCGTCGGGCCGCATCGAGAGCCAGATGCGCGAGTTCACGGTGTTGTCGCGCACGGGGCTGACCACAGAGGAGCAGTTCCGTGACATCGTGGTCAAGCGCGCGGACGGCTACCAGGTGAAGATGGGAGAGGTGGCGCGCGTCGAGCTCGGCGCCGCGGATCTCAGGCGCGACGGCCGCTACAACGGCAACCCGACGATCACGGTCGGCATCGTCAAGCAGGCTGTCGCCAATCCGCTCGACGTCTCCAACGCGGTGCGCGCGGTGCTGCCGGTGATCAACGAATCGCTGCCGCCCGGCGTGACGGCCGAGATCGCCAACGACAACGCCGTCTTCATCGACCGCTCGATCAAGGCCGTCTATCACACCATTGGCGAGGCCATCGTCCTCGTCGTGCTCGTGATCCTCTTCTTCCTGCGTTCGCTGCGGGCGTCGATCATCCCGATCGTCACCATCCCCATCTCGCTCATCGCCACCTTCACGCTGATGTATGCGATGGGGTTCAGCGTGAACACGCTCACCCTGCTCGCCATGGTGCTCGCCATCGGCCTCGTGGTGGACGATGCCATCGTGGTGCTGGAGAACATCTACCGGCACATCGAGGAGGGCATGACGCCCATCGCCGCCGCCATCAAGGGCTCGCGCGAGATTGCCTTCGCCGTGGTGGCGATGACGCTGACCCTCGCCGCGGTCTATGCGCCGGTCGCCTTCTCGCCCGGCCGCACGGGGCGGCTCTTCCTCGAATTCGCCCTGACGCTCGCCGGCTCGGTGCTCGTGTCAGGCTTCGTAGCCCTGACGCTGACGCCGATGATGTGCTCGCGCCTGCTCAAGCACAATCCGAACCCCGGCGTCATCTTCTCCACGCTGGAGGGGCTCCTGTCGGCGCTCGAGCGCGGCTACCGCCGGGCCCTCGTCGCCTCGCTGAAGGTGCGCTGGCTCGTGGTGCTGCTGGCTGCCGGCGTGGCCGGCATGAGCGCCTTCTACTTCACCCAGCTGCGCTCCGAGCTCTCGCCCGTGGAGGATCGCGGAGCGGTGATGCTGCGCGGCAGCGGCCCGGAGGGCGCGACACTCGCCTATACGACACGCTACGCGAAGGAGGTCGAGAAGCTGGTGTCGCAGTATCCCGGCGTCCGCTCCACGCTGAGCATCGTCGGCTTCCCGGAGGTGACCGACTTCATGGCCTTCGGCCGCCTCGCCGACTGGGACGAGCGCAGCATCAAGCAGCAGGACATCGTCGCTGACCTGCAGCCGAAGCTGCGGCGCATCGCCGGCGTCAACGCTTTCGCCATCAACCCCGCGTCCCTCGGGCAGCGCGGCTCCTCCCGCCCCATCGAGTTCGTCGTGCAGACCTCCGGCACCTACGAGGAGCTGCAGAGCTACGTCGACAAGCTGATGGAGCGGATCGAGACCTGGCCCGGTCTCGTCAACGTCGACACGGACCTCAAGCTCAACAAGCCCGAGTTCCGCATCGAGCTCGACCGGGCGAAGGTGGCCGACCTCGGGCTCGACATTGCTGTCGTCGGCCGCACGCTCGAGACGCTGCTCGGCGGGCGGCAGGTGACGCGATTCGAGCTCGATGGCGAGCAGTACGATGTCTACGTGCAGCTGGCCGCGGAGGACCGCGCCTCGCCGGAGACGCTGTCGACCATCTTCCTGCGCGCGCCGAACGGCGAGATGATCCAGCTCTCCAACGTGGTGAAGGTCTACGAATCGGTGGCGCCGAAGGAGTTGAAGCGCTTCAACCAGCTGCGTTCCGTCACCATCTCGGCCAACCTTGCGCCCGGCTACACCATGGGTGACGGCATCGCCTTCCTCGAGCAGGCGGCCAAGGAGGTGCTGCCCAACCAGGTGCAGACGGACCTGACCGGCCAGAGCCGCGAGTTCCGCGCCTCTAGCCAGTCACTCGCGCTCGTCTTCGTGCTGGCGCTCGCCTTCATCTATCTGGTGCTCGCGGCACAGTTCGAGAGCTTCCGCGATCCCGTCATCATCCTGCTGACGGTGCCGCTGTCCATGACGGGCGCGCTCGCGGCGCTCTACTACACAGGCGGCACGCTCAACGTGTTCTCGCAGATCGGCCTCGTGACGCTCGTCGGGCTCATCACCAAGCACGGCATCCTCATCGTCGAGTTCGCGCACCAGCAGCAGGAGGCGGGCCGCGACCGGCTCGAGGCGGTGATCGAGGCCGCCGCGCTGCGCCTGAGGCCCATCCTCATGACGACCGGGGCGATGGTGCTCGGTGCCGTGCCGCTCGCCTTCGCCCAGGGGGCGGGTGCAGAGAGCCGCCAGCAGATCGGCTGGGTCATCGTGGGGGGCATGACGCTCGGCACCATCCTGACGCTTTTCGTCGTGCCGACGGTCTACAGCCTCATCGGCAAGCGCCAGCACGCCGGCGAGGAAGCGGTGCCGGCCGCGGCCGCGGCGCATCCGGCGGAATAGGAGAGGGCCCGGCAAGCGCGAATCCGGCCGGCGAGGCGAGTCGCTCGGGAAATTTGGCAAGGGGGCGGGCTGGAAAGGGAGTTTTCCACGCGTCAAACCGAGGCGAGGCAAGGGATCGGCGGCTTCTGTGGAAAATGGCGCAAGAAGCCGCTTGACCTTTCCGGGCGATTTGAGCATAAACCGCCACACACGACGCGGGCCGCAGCGATGAGCCGCCGGCCGATGCGTCACTCGCCTCTCCGGTTGAACGGCTTCCAACGCCGCTTGACAAAGAGGCACAAGGTCCTCCAAGACCTGAGACATGAACCGGGCGCTGAGCAACCGCTGGGTGCCGCAGGTTCCTCTGTCGCTGATATAGTGCGAGCCCATGCTGGTTCGCGGGCAACTTCGGTTGCCGTTGCTCTTTGACATTGTTGAGAGAGGAAGAGAAGCGTAGGCGGCGGTATTTTTGCGGCCTGTCTTCTGGGGGTATCCTGAGAGGG
>NZ_JACHEH010000005.1 GCF_014201415.1 Chelatococcus composti | reverse complement strand
CCGCTCATCAGCCTGCCCGCTGCGGCAAGCTGATCCGGCACAGTTCGGAAGGCACGGCGATCGCATAAGCTACACCACCTCTCGGGACATCATCGGCCGCCGGACGCACCGTTGATGATGGCCCGTTTTCTCTGCGTTGCCATTCAAAAGGCTTGACTTGGAGCGAGCGACGGCATCCCGGCACGATTGCAGCGTGATAAGGCCCTGGGAGCGGAGGCCCTCTCAGACGTCTATGGCTGTCGCCCTGGGCCTGAATGCGGAAAGACATCGGGCATTATTGACCGCGACGGTCCCCTTGGCACGCCCTGCTTGCCACATGTCGGGTGTCCTGCCACGCGCCTGCGGCCCAGCGGGAGGCTAGCGCAGCTCGACGGAAAAATCCTGCTCCAGCACCACGGCGCCGTCGCGCAGCACCCGGTAGCTCGCCGCGTACCGCCCGGGCAGCCAGCCCTCGGGCGGCCGTTTCCGGCCCGTGTAGAGCAGGGTCTGGGCCTGGCTGCGTGCCGTCGGCTTCGCCTTGTTCTCGGCGATGACGCGCCCTGCCGGATCCTTGACGACGAGATGCTGGATGTCCCCCGCCTGCAGGCCGATGGCGCGGATATAGGCGACGAGCGCCTCGGCCGCGGGATCGGGAGCCGGTGCGGCCCGCTCCTCGACCATCTGCATCGTGACGGGCCCCGATGCGAAGCCGTGGTTGACGACGGCGCGCGGGCGATAGGCGAGGCTCGCCTGCAGCGCCGGCGCCCACAGGCTCGTGCCGCCACCGCAGGCACCGGGCGGCGCATCGACGGCAAAGGGGTCGACCACCCGCCCCGCGTGGCGGACGGTGAAATGGACATGCGGATACTGGCTGAGGCCGGAAAGGCCGACGCGGCCGACGGGCTGCCCAGCCTTCACCGTCTCGCCCGGCTTGAGCCGCAGGCTGCCCTTCGCCAGATGGCAGTATTGCGTCTCCCATCCCCCGCCGTGGTCGATGACAAGGCCGTTGCCGCATTCCATGCCCTCGACGGAGGACTTGTCGCTGCCGCTCACCGGCGCGTCGGCCATGCCGTCGCGCTGCCTGAGAACGCGCCCGTCGGCCGCGGCGAGCACATCGACTCCGGCGCGCTGCGCGGCCATGTCCGGCAAGCGGAAATCGATGCCATTGTGGCCATCCTGCGCGCGGGTGCCGCACATGTAGTCGCGCGCGCCGGGCGAGGACGGATCAACGTCGACATAGGTCTGGATGAAGCAGTCGCGGCCGATCTCGCAGGCGAGCGGCAGCTGCAGCACCGGCCGCTCCGCCGCGACCGCAGCGCTCGCCGCGGCGAGCGCCAGCAGCGCCGCCGCAATGCGCAGCCGCAGGTCAGGCGTCGTGCGGTCGCTCATCGTTTGCGCCTCCCGCCGTGGACAGGCACCCCTGCGACAGACGGGCCGAACCCCTTCCCCCCCGCCTGAAGGGCGACATCGTGAGAATGTAGAGCAGGAAGAACTCCACCTGTCGATTGATGCCGAGCTTGAGCATGATGCGTTTCGTGTAGGTTCTGACGGTCGCCTCGGTGAGGCCGAGCGCCTGGCCCATGCGCGATGGCGGCTGGCCGCACAGCACGCAGGCCACGATCCGCTCCTCCGCCCATTTCAGGCCGAAGGCCGATGCGATGCGCCTCGCGCCTGCGGCTGGATCGACCTGGGGCACAACGAGGAGGAAGCGGTCGTCCTCCTCCTCCATCCAGGCCGGGCCGATCCAGGCGAAGGCGAAAGCGCCACGCTCGGTCGACAGCGGCACAACCATCGTCGGCGGGATCCGCTCCGGCTGCGCCGTCGCCGCGTCGGCGAGGGCCTGCAGAAGCTTCCGCGTCACTGTGTCGTTCGTGCCGCAGAGGATGCCACCGCCCAACTGGAGCGGGCCGTCCTTGAGCAGGTAGTCGCGCCCGGCATCATTGGTCCTGAGCAGGCGCAGGCTGCCGTCGACAATGAAGGCCGGGAAGATGAGCTCGTTGAGGAATGCGGCCACGCCGTCGTCCGGCCGGCGCCGGGGCGCGTGCTGCGCGGCCGTCCAGATGGCCCGCACGGCCCGGGCGGTGCGGTCGAGCTCCACAGGCGCCAGAGGCGCGGCGAGCCAGCCCGAGAGAAAGACGACCTCGAGGCTCTCTCCCACATGCGTGCTTCCGGCCAGCCCCTGCGCCCCGACGGAGGGCGCCGGCCCCAGGATGGCTGCCGCCAAGGCGTTTCCCGCGCTGATGCAGCGCAGCGCCGCACCGTTGCGCTGCAGGCCGAGGGCGAACTGCCGCATGGCCCCGACGGCGACGGCATCGTCGGCCACCGGCCCGAGGGTCACCACATCGGCGACGAGGCCAGTCGCCTGCGACACCAGCGCAACGCAGCAGCGCTCGCAACCGAGCAGGTCTATCACCGCCCGGCCGAACACCTCGGCCGACACACGCATCGTCCGCACGGACTCGCGTGGCGACGGCTGCCCACCGTCTCGATGGGCCTCTGCCGGCCCCTTGAGGAGCAGCGCGGCCCTGGAGAGTATGAAATCGCTCTTGCTCTGGCCTCCGGACTCCTTTGTTGCTTCCTGCATGGGCGCCCTCCGACGCTACTACCTGGGCCCCCCAGAAAAACTGCTCAACTTTCCCTGAAAGCACGCTCGGCGCGCAGCATCAGCGGCGTCAAAAGATACTCCATGAACGTCCGTTGCCCCGTTTCTATGAAGATCTGGACCGGCATGCCCGGCTGAAGGGTCTCGAGATAGGGCCTCGTTTCCGGATCTGCGACCAGTTCCACCTCGATCTTGTAGAACAGCGTGTTCGTCTTGGGCTCTAGCAGTGCATCGGCCGAAACCGTCGTCACCGTCCCGGCGAGCATGGGCGCGCGTCGGGAATTGAAGGCGAGAACGCGGATGCGTGCAGGCTGGCCTGCCCTCACCTCGTCGCGGTCGGCCGGGCGGACTTCGCCCTCGACGCTGAGGCGGTCGGCCACCGGCACGATATCGAGCAGCGTCTCGCGCGGGCCGAGCGTCGCGTTGAGATCGCGCGTGTTGAGGCCGACGACGATGCCGGTTTCCGGCGCCCGCATCTCGCTCTGGACGAGCATGTCGCGCGCGGCGGCGATGCGGTGCCTGGCGTCGGCGATCTCTTCCCGCACAATGTGCCGCTGCTTGGCGATGGCCTCAAGCCAGTCGTAGCGGAGCTGGCGCCGCCGCTCGGTCAGCTCGGCGATCTTGCCCCTCGACTGGGCGATCGAGGCGGCGTTGGTCTCAATCTGGGTCCGGGCTTCCACCTCGGCGCGCTTGAGGGCGAGGAGACGGGGCTTCCTCGCCAGGCCCTTGGCGAGCAGGACCTCCGAATCCCGGATCTCGTCCCTCAGATAGGCCAGCTGCTGCCGCAGCCCGTCCGAGCTCGTCTCGAGGCCGCGGATCGCCTCCTCGAGCTGGCGCACCTGCTCGTCGATCACCCTTGTCTGGCCTGCGAGCGCGGCGGCCCGCGCCGCGAATTCCGCAAGCTGGGCCTGGATCGCCGCCTGCGCCTCGGCGCGCGTGGCCGCGGCGGCGGTCAGCTCCTCCGGGAAGGATACGGTGTCGGTACCCGCCTCCTCGGCCGCGAGGCGCGCCTCCATCGCAAGATCCGCGAAGAGCTTGGTCTCGAGCACGCCGAGGTTGGCCTCGATCTGCGTGGTGTCGAGCTTCGCCACGAGCTGGCCGCGCTCCACCCGCTGGCCCTCATGCACGAAGATCTTGTCGACGATGCCGCCATGGAGGTGCTGGACAGGGCGCCGCTTCGACAGGACCTTGACGACGCCCGGCGCCATGACAGCGCTGCTCAGGGGCACGGTCGCGCTCCAGGCTCCGAAGCCGCCGAACAGCAGGATGCACAGAAAGCAGCCCCAGGCGACCAGCCTGCGCGTCTCGGAGCGCGGCTCATCGAGCGCGACAGCCGGCCTGACGCCCATGACCTCGGCCCCCGTCGCCGGCCGCCGCTCACCCACCACCGTCGGCGTCCACCGACCACCGGAACCGTCGAGCTGCTGCATCGGCCCTCCTCCCGGCTCAAGACCCCGCCCCGCTCTGCGCCGGCTTCATGGACCGGACGGTGGCGGATCTCGACATGGACTGCGGCATCACCTCCCCCGGCACGCCGAAGGCGACCTGGGTGCCATCGCGCAGGAACAGGATGAAGTCGGCGACGGTCAGCAGCCGCGGGCGGTGCGAGGCGACGAGCACGGTGGCGCCGCGGGCCTTGGCCTCGCGGATGGCGTGGCAGAGCGCCTCCTCTCCCTCGTGGTCGAGATTGGCGTTGGGCTCGTCGAGCAGGATGAGGCGCCTTTCGCCGAAGAAAGCGCGCGCGAGGCCGATGCGCTGGCGCTGTCCGCCGGACAGCTTGCTGCCGTCGCGGCCGATCTCGGTCTGGTAGCCACGCGGCAGGGACAGGATCATGTCGTGGGCATTGGCGAGGAGGGCCGCCCGGACCACATCGGCATCCGTCGCGGTCTCGTCGAAGCCAGCAATCGCCTCGGCGACGGTGCCGCCCATCAGCTCGGCCTCTTGTGGCAAGTATCCGACATAGCTGCCGAGCTGGTCGGGGTCCCACTGGTCGAGGGAGGCCCCGTCTAGGCGGATGATGCCCGTGGTCGGCCGGGCGAGCCCCGCGATCATGCGCAGCAGCGTGGATTTTCCGGCGCCTGTCGGCCCGATGATGACGACGACGCTCGCCGGCGGGCAGGAGAAGGTCACGCCGGCGAGGATCGGCCGGCGGACCTCGCCGGTACGGAAGACGAGGCCCTGCACGCCGACGGCGCCGGAGGGCGGCGGCTGCAGGGTCCTGCGCGGCTCGGCGAAGACGGAGGCGACAGCGGCCCGCACGCGCGTCCAGGCATCCCGCGCTGACATCAGGGGCCGCCAGGCGGCCACCAGATGCTCCATCGGCGCCAGCGTGCGGCTGATGATGATCGAGGAGGCGATCATGCTGCCGGGCAGCACCTCGTTCTCCAGCACCAGCCAGGCACCGACGGCGATGGCGGCGACCTGCAGCGCCAGCCGGATCATGCGGGCGATGGAGGCGACGGTGGCCACCCGTTCGCTCGCCCTGACGACCGGCGCCAGCGCCTCGTTGTTGAGCCGCAGGAACTCCCGCACGGCGCCGGTTCGCCAGCCCATCACGCGGATGAGGTTGGCGTGCCGGATGATGCTGTCGAGCGTCGTCTGCGCGAGGCCGGCGGCCGCCTTCGCATTGTCACGCTCCGCCCGCGCGATGCGCTGGCTCACCAGCGCGAGGACGGCGATGACCGCCGCGCCGGCGAGCGCGATGTGCCCGTAGTAGGGGTGGATCAGGTACAGAACCACGATGAACCCCGGCAAGAAGGGCGCGTCGATCAGCATGGGAATGGTGTTGCTCGACAGCAGGGTCCTGAGCTCGCGCAGCCGCACGATGTCGTGGGTGCCGCCCTCCGAGCGCCGCGCCGGATCGGTGATCGCAGCCTTGAGAACGAGCGGGGCGAGGTTCTGCTCGAACCTGACGGCCAGACGGCCGAGGAGTCTGTCGCGCAGCACGTCGAAGGCGGCGCCGAAGCCGAGGGCCCCGAAGGCGAGCGCCGTGAGGGCAAGGAGCGTCTCGATGCTGCCGCTCGTCAGCACCCTGTCGAAAACCAGGATGGCGAAGAGGGGCAGGATCAGCAGCAGTGTGTTGATAACGACGCTGAAGACGACGACCCAGACGAAGACGCCGCGATCCGGGATCGCGCCGAACAGCGACGCGAGGCTCTCCGGACGGTCCTTGCCAGTCGCCAGCCTTGCCGATACTCGCGGCATGCGCCCTCCGACAGCGGACAGCATAGACGTCTTACGCCAGCGACAGGCTCGCTGCCGCCGCGCTCTGCGTACCAGCCAGCCCTCGGGGCGCCGGAGAAAAACACCCTCCTCCGCCCCGTCTACCGCTGTCTCGACCGCGGCGAGGTTACGGAACTGCGGCGGGGAAAAAAATCCCCATTTGGGGACGAAAAGTTTGTCACGCGGACTTCCGACCACACGGTCCCGCACTCGCGCCACCGGCTCCGCCGAGCGCGCCGGCGCCTAGACCGTTCGCTTCACCGGGGCAACGATGCACGGCCCCTTCCTCAGCGTTGCTTTTCATTTCTGACATTGGCGGGACAGGCTGCTGCAACGGAGCCCGAAGCGCGGCGCCCTCGCGCTCCGCACCCCGAAGGTTCGATGGCGATCGCATCATTGCCAGGCGCGCAAGGAAAGGAGCGGCGGCGCTGGCCGTCGCTCCTCGTGTTGCAGCCCCGGGACGAAAGGTCAGACGATTGCGATGGCGGTGTAGCCCGCGTCGTCGTTGATCTCGTCGATGGAGGTGTAGGGCGTGGCACCGCCGGTCACACCGTCGAGCTGGATCGTGCCGAAGCCGAAGTCGAGCGTGGTGTTGGTGCCGTCGTCGTCGACGACCACGGTGGCCGGGTCGAAGCCGGCCGGCGCGTCGATGACCACTTCGTCACCATCAGCGAAGCTCAGGTCAGTGATCTCGTCGTCGCCGAAATCGACACCCGTGTCATCGCCGAAGTTGAAGGTGTCGGTGCCCGCCCCGCCGGTCAGCACGTCGTCACCCTCGCCGCCGTCGAGCGTATCGGCACCGTTGCCGCCGTCGAGCGTATCGTCGCCGGCCTCGCCGTAGAGCTCGTCGTTGCCATTGCCGCCAAAGAGCTCGTCGTTGCCAGCGCCGCCCGTCAGCGTGTCGCTGCCGTTCCCGCCGCTCAGCTCGTCGTCGCCATCGCCGCCGCTCATGATGTCGGCGCCGTCACCGCCGTCCATCACGTCGTCGCCCGCGTCGCCGTTCATGGTGTCGTCGCCGGCGCCACCTTCCATGAGGTCGCTGCCGTCATTTCCGTTCATGACATCATTGCCATCACCGCCGGCGAGGGCGTCGTTGCCGGCGCCACCGTTCAGCTCGTCGTCGCCCGCTCCGCCGTTGAGCGTGTCGTCGCCCGCCCCGCCGTTGAGGATGTCGTTGCCGTCGTCACCGTTCAGCGTGTCGTCGCCGAGGCCGCCGTTGAGCGTGTCGTCACCCGCCCCGCCGAACAGCGTGTCGTCGCCGAGCCCGCCGTTCAGTGTGTCGACGCCGTCACCACCGTCTATCCAGTCGTCGCCCGCTCCGCCGTTAAGCGTGTCGTCGCCCGCCCCGCCGAACATCGTGTCGTTGCCGGCCCCGCCGGCGAGGGTGTCATTGTCGTCGCCGCCGTCCAACCAGTCGTCACCGGCGCCACCGATGAGCTCATCGATGCCAGCGCCGCCGGAGATAAAGTCGTCTCCCGCGCCGCCGCTGAGGGTATCGTTGCCGTCACCGCCGTCGATCGTGTCTGCGCCTGCCCCGCCGAGGGCGATGTCGTCACCGGCACCGCCCAGGATGACGTCGGCTCCGGCACCACCGTTCAGCGTGTCGTTGCCCTCGCCGCCGTCGAGCAGATCGTCGCCCGGGCCGCCGTTCAGAACGTCATCACCCTCGAGGCCGAGCAGGATGTCGTTGCCCGAGAGGCCCGTGATCGTGTCTGCCAGGGCGGTACCGACAAGAATAGGATTGTCGACGCCGTTGTCGTTACCAAGTGTTCCGACGATATCAGCCATGGTCATACTCCATCGTTCAGGACGAGCCTGCGATGAGCGCGCTGTTCTTATTGTGGTGCATTGACTGCTTGCGCGTACCAGGCCCCGATCCGAGGGGTTCGCGCCGTGAAGAGCTTGGGGAAGCTAGCGAGCGTCAGGAAAGGATACAATCCCCAACTGGAGACAAAAAAGCAGCCTCGCCGCGCCGGCCGGTGTCCGGGCACGCAGTTTCAGCCGCGCGGTTGGAACATTTCCCGCCCGGGCGATTGTGGCCCTCGCACCGCCTCCGGGGAGCGTCGCGCCGGTTCTGCCCGCGGCGCGGTGCCTGCCTCCGCACGTCGCCTACAGGTTCAGTGCCGCCTTCAGCGACGGGCTCGTGCGCAGGCGCAGGTCGAGATCGGCCTCGATGTGGTCGATGTGGCTGACGATGAGGGCCGCGGCCGCCTTCGCGTCGCGCCTCTCGAGCGCATCGACGATGGCGTCGTGCTCGTCGTGGCCGCAGCTCGAGGCACCGGTGCGTCCGTAGAGCGCGATGACGAGCGACGAGCGGGCAACCAGCTCCTCCATGAAGCGCTGCAGGATGGCATTGCCCGCGACGGCGGCGAGCAGCAGGTGGAACTCGCCCGAGGCCTTGATCTCAGCACGCCGTGCCTCCGGCCCGCGCGCGTGCATGTGCCGGCGCTCGGCGGCGAGGTGTGCCCTGAGACGCGCAACATCGCCGGCCGTTGCCCGCTCCGCCGCGGCCGTGACGATGCCGGGCTCGATCAGCCGCCGCGAGGCGAAGACCTGGCGCGCCTCCTCCGGCGAGGGGTTGGCGACGAAGGCGCCCCGGTTGCGCTCGATGCGCACCAGCCCCTCGAAGGCGAGCATCTGCAGGGCCGCGCGCGCCACCGTGCGGCTTACCTCGAACAGCCCACCCACCTCGCTCTCGGAGAGTTTCGTGCCCGGCGCCAGACGGTGGTCGACGATGGCGTCGCGCAGCCGGTCGCGGATCGCCTGCGTCCGGTCCTCGCCCGCCGGTTGCCCGCCGGCAGATGTCGAATCGATGAGGCTCATGCCCGTTTCATCCGCATGGGGCCCTGGTTCTAGCGCCAAACGCGCCAAAGGGAAGCTCAGATTGACAACAGTCCTGACAAAAATTGCATACGATCTTTTCATTCGATCGGCGACGATTGCCCGCAATTTGGGCAGGTACGGATCCCAGCCTCTCCTGCGCCCTTCGCACCCGCAAAAAACGTGAGCCCTGCCAGCACCTTGGAGCTGCGGCCGGCAGTTGGCACGCGGGATGCTTCGTTCCCTGCAGACAGGGGAATGCCGCATGAGCAAAGCTGCCGCCATCGACATCGCTTCCGTGTCCAAGGTCTACGGAACGCTGACTGCCGTTCACTCCATCAGTCTCAAGATTCCCGCGGGCAGCTACTGCTGCCTGCTCGGCCCGTCCGGCTGCGGCAAGTCGACGACGCTGAGGATGATCGCCGGGCACGAGCGAATCTCCTCGGGAGACATCCGGCTCGGCAATACGGTCGTCACCGACCTGCCGCCCGCCCGGCGCGGCACGGCCATGATGTTCCAGTCCTACGCCCTGTTTCCCCATCTCGATGTGGCAGACAACGTCGCCTTCAGCCTCAAGATGAAGGGCGTGCCGAAGGATGAGCGCCGTGCCCGTGCGCTCGAGATGCTGAAGCTCGTGCGGATGGAGGCCTATGCCGACCGCAAGCCGGCCCAGCTCTCGGGCGGCCAGCAGCAGCGCGTGGCGCTGGCGCGCGCGCTGATCACCGATCCCGAGGCACTGCTGCTCGACGAGCCGCTGTCGGCGCTCGACCCGTTCCTGAAGATCAAGGTGCGGGCCGAGCTCAAGAAGCTGCAGAAGGAGCTCGGCATCACCTTCGTCCACGTCACCCACAGCCAGGAGGAGGCGATGGCGCTCGCCGACCTCATCGTGGTGATGAACGAGGGCCGCATCGAGCAGGCAGCGCCTCCGCGCACCATCTTCGAGCGCCCGGCCACCGCCTTCGTCGCCCGCTTCATGGGTGATCACAACGTCATTTCGGGCCGGGTCGTCGACGCGCGGGACGGCGCGGTCACGGTCGAGGTCGCCGGCGGCGGCCGCTTCCGCGCCGTGGGCCGCCCGCGGCAGGACGGGCAGGCGGACATCGCCGTGCGCACGGACCGGGTGCGCCTCGGCGAGGAGCCGGCTGACGGCCTCGGCTTCACCGGCATCATCACCAATGTCGAATACCGCGGCGCGACGGTGAAGCTGACGGCGAGCGGCGCCGGCATCGAGGATTTCACGGCAATCGTCGGCGATGGCGCTTTCTTCGCCAAGCCGGTCACGGTGGGCGAGGCGGTTCCGTTCGCCTGGAGTGCCGAGGACGCGATCGTCCTCGGTCGGCTCGATTCCTGAACCGACAACCAAGCCAGCAACAATCACAAAGAGGGGATGAGGCCATGACGAAGACGACAAGGGACAAGCGCGGCATCTCGCGCCGCACGCTCCTGAAGACCGGCGCCGCCGCGGCGGGCCTCGCCGCAGGCTCGGGCGCGATCACCGGCTTCCCGACGATCTGGGCGAAGAACCCGATCACGCTGCGCCAGTTCGGCACCGGCGTGTCGAACCTCAATGCCATTGCCGAGAAGTGCAAGGAGGACCTCGGCATCACGCTGGAGATGACGGCGATGGATTCGGACGCCGCCGCGCAGCGCGCCGTCACCCAGCCTGACTCCTACGACATCGCCGACGTGGAGTACTGGATCGCCAAGAAGGTCTTCCCGGCCGGCGTCCTTCAGCCCATGGACGTGTCGCGCATCAAGTACTTCGACAAGATCGTACCGCTCTTCATCACCGGCAAGCTCACGCCCGACAGCATCATCGCCCAGGGCACGGCGCCGCATACGGTGGGCTTCGTCGAGGGGCCGGATTCGACCACCTTCGCCAAGGAGCCGACCGGCTGGCTGACGATGGTGCCGACCATCTACAATGCCGACACCCTCGGCATCCGGCCCGATCTCGTCGGCCGTCCGATCACCTCGTGGGCCGACATCATGGACCCGGCCTTCCGCGGCAAGACGGCGATCCTCAACATCCCGTCCATCGGCATCATGGACGCGGCCATGATCATGGAGGCCGCAGGCGAGATCAAATATTCCGACAAGGGCAACATGACGCGCGAGGAGATCGACAAGACCATCGACTTCCTCATCGCTGCCAAGCGCGCGGGCCAGTTCCGCGCCTTCTGGAAGTCCTTCGACGAGAGCGTGAACCTGATGGCCTCCGGCGAGGTCGTCATCCAGTCCATGTGGTCGCCGGCGGTGGCGGCCGTGCGCTCGCGCGGCATTCCCTGCGTCTACCAGCCGCTCAAGGAGGGTTATCGCGCCTGGGGCGGCGGCATCGGCCTCGCCAAGCACCTGAGCGGCGCCAAGCTCGACGCCGCCTACGAATACATCAACTGGTACCTCTCGGGCTGGGTCGGCGCCTATCTCAACCGCCAAGGCTACTACTCGGCCTGCATGGAGACCGCCAAGGCCTACATGACGGAAGACGAATGGGGCTTCTGGGTCGAGGGCAAGCCGGCCAAGGGCGACATCCTCTCTCCCGAGGGCAAGGTGATGGAGAAGGCCGGCGCCGTGCGCGACGGCGGCTCCTTCGAGGAGCGCATGGGCAAGGTTGCCTGCTGGAACTCCGTTATGGACGAGGACCGCTACATGGTCCGGCGCTGGAACGAGTTCATCGCCGCCTGATCCCATCCTCTCCGCCCCCGCCCCGCCAGGCGGGGGCGGCCTCGCGGATCCCAGTCGCGCCTTCAGGAGAGGAACGGCCGCATGGCCATCGCCGTCGAACAGCCCGCCGTTGCCCCGGCCCGCACCACCCGCGCGCGTCTCGCCTCCGTGCCGGGGCGGCTCGTCGCCTACCTGCAAGCGGCACCGCTCGCGCTCATCCTCGGCTTCTTCCTCCTCGCGCCGATCGTGATGATCGTGGTGGTCAGCTTCTGGGACTACGACTTTGCGCGGCTCTATCCCGATTTCATCCTCACCAACTATGTTGATACGCTCGGCTCCTGGGTCACCTGGCGCACCTATCTCAACACGCTGAAATATGCCGTCATCGTCTGGGCGCTGACGCTCTTCATCGGCTTCTGGGTCGCCTATTTCCTGGCCTTCCACGTGCGCAGCACGACAATGCAGACCGTGCTGTTCCTCGTCTGCACGGTGCCGTTCCTGACCTCAAACATCATCCGCATGATCTCGTGGATCCCGGTCTTGGGACGCAACGGCCTCGTCAATGCGGCGCTCCTCAAGACGGGGGTCGTCTCGGCGCCGGTCGAATGGCTGCTCTACTCCGACTTCGCTGTCGTGCTCGCCATGGTGCACCTCTACACGCTGTTCATGGTGACGCCGATCTTCAACACGCTCATGCGCATCGACCGTTCGCTCATCGAGGCCGCGCGCGATGCCGGCGCGAACGCCTGGCAGGTGCTGTGGAACGTTGTCCTGCCGCTGGCCAAGCCGGGAATGGCGATCGGCACCATCTTCGTCGTCACGCTGGTGATGGCCGATTTCATCACCGTGCAGGTCATGTCCGGCGGCCAGAGCGCCTCGGTGGCGCTGATGATGCGCAATCAGATGTCGCTGCTGCAGTACCCGGCGGCGGCCGCCAACGCCGTCGTGCTGCTCGTCCTCCTGATGGTGGCGGGCATCCTGCGCGTCGTCGACATCCGCAAGGAGCTGTGACATGCGCCGCGAACGACGCCCCGCCAGCTTCTGGATCCTCGCCGCCTTCTTCGCCCTGTTCGTCCTCTTTCTCTACGGGCCGCTGTCGGCGATCATGATCCTGTCCTTCCAGGGGCCCGATGGCGGCCTCACCTTCCCGCTCAATGGGGTCTCGCTGCACTGGTTCCGCAATCTCACCGAGCAGCAGGCGGTGGGCGACTTCGGTGGCTCCTTCCGCCGCTCCTTCACGCTCGGCCTCATGGTGATGGCAGCAACGGTCGTCGTCTCCCTGCTCGCCGGCCTCGCCTTCCGGCGCCGGTTTGTCGGGGCGACGCCCCTGTTCTATCTCACCGTCGCCAGCCTCGTGGTGCCGTCGATCATCATCTCGCTCGGCATCGGCGTCATGTTCCAGCAGATCGGGATCCGCCCGTCCTGGTATGGCTCGGCCTTTGGCGCGCACCTCACCTGGACGCTTCCCTTCGGCGTGCTCATCATGTTCGCGGTCTTCAACCGCTTCTCGCCTTCCTACGAGGAGGCGGCGCGCGACCTCGGCGCCTCGCCGTGGCAGACCTTCCGCCATGTGCTCCTGCCGATGATCGCGCCGATGCTGGTCGGCGTCGGTCTCTTCGGCTTCACGCTGTCCTACGACGAGTTCGCCCGCTCGCTGATGACGGCCGGCACCTACAACACGCTGCCGCTCGAGATCTACGCCATGACGACCAACGTCACCACGCCGGTACTCTACGCGCTCGGCACGGTGACCACCCTCTTCTCCTTCCTCGTCATTTCCCTCACGCTCGCCGTCATTGTCTGGCTCGGGCGGCGCAGGGCACGTGCCTGAGGCATTGCCGGGAACCTCCCATGCATCTCCTCGTCGTCAATCCCAACACCACCGCCTCGATGACCGCCACCATCGCCGCGGCGGCGCGCGCAGCCGCCGGGCCGTCGACCGTCATCGAGGCCGTGACCTCCACCATGGGGCCTGCCTCGATCGAGGGCTATTACGACGAAGCGCTGGCGGTGCCGGGCCTCCTTGCCGAGATCGCGCGCGGAGAACGGGCGGGCGCCGCGGCGGCGATCATCGCCTGTTTCGACGACACGGGGCTCGATGCCGCCCGCGCCATGGCCACCATTCCCGTCATCGGCATATGCGAGGCCGCGCTCAGCCTCGCCTCCTTCCTCGCCCGGCGTTTCACCGTCGTGACGATGTCGCAGCGCTCGCTGGTGCCGGTCGCCGAACTTGTCCGCCGCTACGGCATGGAGCCGCGGGCCCGCGTGCGCGCGCTCGGCATCCCGGTTCTCGAGCTCGAAGATCCGGCATCCAGCGTCGTGGCAGTCCTGCGCGGCGAGATCGCCCGTGCGCTCGCGGAGGACCATGCGGAGGCGATCGTGCTCGGCTGCGCCGGCATGGCGGACCTCGCCGTCGCCCTGCGCGAGGAATTCGGTATCCCCGTCGTCGACGGCGTCGGGGCAGCCGTCAAGCAGGCCGAGGCGCTGGTGGCGCTGGGCCTCGCCACCGGCAAGCGCGGGGCCTATGCCCGGCCTGCCGTCAAGCCCTATGCCGGCCTCCTCGCCGGCTTCGGCCTGGAGGGCAAGGCGGTCGCCTGATGCAGCACGCGCCGACGATACGTCCCCTGACCCCTGCCGAGGTGGAGACGCTGGTCGACTGGGCGGCGCTCGAAGGGTGGAACCCGGGCCTTGCCGACGCCGCCGCCTTTCATGCGGCGGACCCGGAAGGCTTTCTCGGCGCCTTCGTGGACGGCACACTGGTGGCCGGCATCTCGGCCGTCGCCTACGGGGACAGCTTCGGCTTCATCGGGCTCTACATCTGCCGGCCCGGGCATCGGGGCAAAGGCTACGGCAAGGCCGTGTGGGACGCCGGCATGGCGCGGCTCGCCGGCCGCACCGTCGGCCTCGACGGCGTGCCCGCCCAGCAGGCCAACTATCGCACCATGGGCTTCGCCCCCGCCTATCGCACGATCCGCTACAGCGGGCGCCTGGCCACGCCGCAGGCAACCTCCGCGGCCATTGCGCCGGTGACGACGGAGCTCATGGCTGCCGTCGCCGCCTTCGATGCCCCCTTCTTTCCGGCGCCGAGACGCGCCTTCCTCGACCTGTGGCTGCGCCCGCCGCATGTCGCCTTCGCGGCGACGGGCGGGGACGGCATTACCGGCTACGGCGTCGCCCGCCCCTGCCGTGACGGCTTCAAGATAGGCCCGCTCTTCGCCCGGGACGGTGCGACGGCGGAACGCCTGCTCGGTGCCCTCGCGGAGGCCTGCGGCGGCCCCGTCCATATCGACGTGCTGGAGACGGCCGGGGCATTCGCCGACTTCCTCGCCGGCGCAGGCCTGTCGCCGGGCTTCGAGACGGCCCGCATGTACCGCGGGCCGGCCCCGGCCATCGACATGAGCGGCGTCTTCGGCGTCACAACGCTGGAACTTGGCTGAGCCCGCGGCAGCTCACCAGTCTGCGGTCTCGATGACCTCCAGCGCCCGTTGCGCGAAGCGGCCGGCGAGCGGGCCGAGCCTTGCCGCCTCGGCCGACGCGGCATTGCCGGCGCGCGCCCGGTCGGCGATGCCGACGAAGATGACCGCGAAGCGGAAGAGCGCGAAAGCGACATGGAACCGCCGCAACGGCGCGGTCGGCACGGCATGGGCGAGGTAGTGTGCGACGAACTCCTCGCGCGACGGGATGCCGAGCGCCGCATGGTCGAGGCCCAGGATGCCGCCGTACTCGTCCGGCGCCGTGTGCCACGGCATGCAGCAAAAGCCGAGATCGGCCAGCGGATGGCCGAGAGTCGACAGTTCCCAGTCGAGAATGGCGACGACGCGGGGCTCCGTGGCGTGGAAGAGCAGGTTGCCCAGGCGGAAATCCCCGTGCGCGATCGCAACCGTCCCGTCGTCGGCCGGCAGGTTCTCCCTGAGCCAGGCCTCGACGCGCCCGAGCGCGGGAACAGGTTCGCCCGGCGAAGCGTGGAGTTGCTTCGACCAGCGTGCGATCTGCCGCTGGAAATAGTTGCCGGGCCGGCCGAAGTCAGCAAGGCCGACCTCCTGCGGGCGGACGGCATGCAGCCGCGCCAGCGCTTCGGCCATGGCGAGGTAGATGCCGCGCCGCTCCTCTCGCGCAAGGCCCGGCAGCGCGCAGTCGTGGAAGACGCGGCCATCGAGCCGCTCCATCAGGTAGAAGGGCGTGCCGAGGAGATCCGCCCCGGCGTGGTAGAGGATCGGCCGCGGCACCGGCACGCCCGTGTCCGCCAGCGCCTCGAGCACCCGGTATTCCCGGTCGACGGCGTGCGCGCCGGGCAGGATCGGCCCGTTCGGCTGCTTGCGGAGGACCATGCGCCGCTCGCCGAAATCCACGAAATACGTGGGGTTCGACTGCCCGCCGCTGATCCTGTCCAGGCTGAAGCGGTCGGCGCTGCCGCCAAAGTGCTCGGCGAGAAAGCGCACCAGCGCAGCCGGCTCGAAGTCGACATTGCTAAGACAGGTCGGAGCCCTCTCCGTCATCGCCGCAGCTCCAGCGTTCAGGCGGTTCCGGCGGCAACCGCCGCCTCGGCGCGGAGCAGGAACTTCTGGATCTTGCCCGTCGCCGTCTTGGGCAGCTCGCCGAAGACGAAGCGCTTCGGCACCTTGAAGCCCGCGAGCCGTTCCCTGCAGAAGGCCGTCAGCTCCTCCGCCGTTACGGCCTCCGGCTCCTTGAGCTCGACGAAGGCGCACGGCACCTCGCCCCATTTGGGATCGGGCGCGGCCACCACGGCGGCGATGAGGACGGCGGGGTGCCGGTGCAGCACGTTCTCGACCTCAAGGCTCGAGATGTTCTCGCCGCCCGAGATGATGACATCCTTCGCCCGATCCTTGATCTCGATGCGGCCATCGCCATGCACCACCGCAAGATCGCCCGTGTGGAAGACGCCGCCTGCAAAAGCGCCGGCCGTCGCGGCCTCGTCGCGGTAGTAGCCGGCCATCAGCGTGTTGCCCGCGAGCACGATCTCGCCCGTCGTCGTGCCGTCGCGGGCCACGTCGGCGCCCGCGCTGTCGACGACGCGCACCCTGCTGCCGGTGACGTGGCGAAAGCCCTGCCGCGCCAGAAGCTGCGCCTTCTCCTCCACGTCGAGCCCGGCCGTCCCGTCGAGCTCGCACAGGGTGGCGGGTCCGTAGGATTCCGTCAGTCCGTAGAGATGGATCAGGTCAAAGCCCAGCGCCTCCATCTGCGCAATCAGTGCGCTCGTGGGCGCGGCCCCGCCCGTCGCGACGCGCACCTTGCGGGAAACCTCCTTCTTCCGGCTGGCCGGATGGTTCAGCAACATGTAGAGCACCACCGGCGCGCAGCTGAGATGCGTGACGCCGTGCCGCTCGATGGCAGCGAAGATGAGGGCGGGATCGACGCGATCAAGGCAGACGTGCAAGCCGGCGGCCGCCGTCACGGCCCAGGTATGGCACCAGCCGTTGCAGTGAAACATCGGCAGGGTCCACAGATAGACGCTGTGCCGGTCGAGCCCGAGCGCCAGCACGTTGCCGAGCGCATTCAGATAGGCTCCGCGGTGATGGTAGACGACGCCCTTTGGACGGCCCGTCGTGCCGGAGGTGTAGTTGAGGCAGATGGGCTGCCACTCGTCCCTGACGAAGGCCCTGTAGTCGACGGCAACCTGCACGTCTTCCGCGAACAGGTCGAGGCCGTCGGATGCTGCGGCACCGTCCCCGGCGGAAAGGACGACGAGCGGCACGCCGGCGGCCGATGCCGCCGTCCGCGCCGTGTCGATGAAGGCGGGATCGGCGATCAGAAGGCGTGCCTCGGCGTGGTCGAGGATGTAGGAGACCGTTTCCGTCTCGAGCCGCGTGTTGATGGTGTTGAGAACGGCGCCGATCATCGGCACCGCGTAATGGGCGGCAAGCATCTCCGGCCGGTTGGGCGCGATGACGGACACGACATCGCCGGGGCCGACGCCGCGATCGAGAAGAAACGAGGCGAAGCGCGCAACCATCCGCCCGAAGGCGCGATAGGTCAGCGATCGGTCCCGCCAGACGACGGCGGGCCGCTCGGGATGGGCCTCGATGGTTCGCTCCAGAAGATCGAGCGGCGTCAGGGGCACGTTGTTGGCCGGTCGCGGCGCGAGATGGGCGTCGAGACGCATGGATCGTTGTCCTCCCTCCATCCGGTGCCGGGCGCGGACCTTCTGTCGGGTTCCTTTGCGTGCGTCCCGGCGGTCTTCGCTCTCACATCGGCGGGGCTGCGACCTCCCAGCGCCAGAAGCCGCTTCCCTCCTCGTTCAGGAACCGGTTGAGAACCATCTTGTGGACCTCGTCAGCCCCGTCGACCAGCCGCGCCTGGCGGGCGTAGCGGTAGATCCACTCCAGCACCGTGTCCCTGGAATAGCCACGCGCGCCGTTGATCTGGATGGCGATGTCGGCGGCCTCGTGCAGGACATTGGCCACGTGGATCTTGGCCATCGACACCTCCTTGCGGGCGAAGCCGCCTCGGTCGAGCTCCCACGCCGCACGCATGACGAGAAGACGGCCGATCTCGATGCGCATGGCGAGGCCGCCGAGCATGAGCTGGATGCTCTCCCGGTCCGCCAGGCGCTGGCCGAAGCTGTACCGCTCGCCTGCATAGTCGCGCGCGATTTCCACGCAGCGCTTGGCGAGGCCGAGCCAGCGCATGCAGTGGGTGAGGCGGGCCGGGCCCAGCCGCATCTGTGCCACCTTGAGGCCCCGCCCCTCGCCGAGAAGGATGTTCTCGGCCGGGATCTCGAGGCCGTCGAACACCAGCTCGCAATGGCCGCCATGCTCCTCCGGCCCCAGGATGGGAATGCGGCGCTCGATGCGCCAGCCGGGCTGGTCGCCGTGGAAGAGGAAGGCCGTGAGGCCGTGGCGCGGATCGTCCGATGTGCGAGCGATGAGGATGAAGTGGCTCGCCGCCTCCGCCCCGGTGATGAACCACTTGCGGCCCCTGACGACATAGGTGTCGCCGCACCTTTCCGCACGTGTGAGCATCATCGACGGGTCCGAGCCGCTGCCTGGGTGAGGCTCGGTCATGGCGAAGGCGGAGCGGACCTCGCCGGCGACGATGGGGGCGAGCCACCGCGCCTTCTGCTCCGGCGTTCCCACGGCCTCGAGCAGCATCATGTTGCCGTCGTCCGGCGGTGCCGCATTGAAGACCACGGGCCCGAAGATGGAGCGGCTCATCTCCTCATAGCAGACAGCCATGCCCACCTTGCCGAGCCCGGCGCCGCCCGTCTCCTCCTTGAGCTGCAGGCACCAGAGCCCGGCCGCCCTTGCCTTCTCGCGAAGGGGTCCGAGCCTGTCGAGCGCGATGTTGCCGTGCGCGTCGAATGCATCCGGATCATCCTCGAGCGGCAGGATCTCGCGTGCCACGAATTCAGCGATGCGCGCGCGATAGTCCTCTATCCTCGGGGAGATTTCGAAGTTCATGCGGCCCCGCACCCTGAACTGGGCCGCTGCCGGCGGCAGCGGGCACCTTCACGGTATTGGAGCCCGTCGCCGGGGCCAACCGGGATTTTGCGCAAGGCCGGACGGGCGTCCGGCCCCGCCGCTCAGCCGCGCTTGCGGACGAACTCGGTGCGCAGCACAAGACCCTTGATGCCCTCGTAGCGGCAGTCGATCTCCTCGACATTGTCGGTGAGGCGGATCGACTTGATGACGGTGCCCTGCTTCAGGGTCTGGTTGGCGCCCTTGACCTTGAGATCCTTGATGAGGATCACGGAATCCCCATCGGCGAGGACGTTGCCGGCAGTGTCGCGCGCCACGGACGCGGCAGCCCGCTCCGCGGCCAGCTCTGCCGCCGGGCGCCATTCGCCGGTCGTCTCGTCATAGACATACTCGTCGTTGTCGTCGGCCATGCCCGCCTCGCTTTCGTGCCTTGCCACCCTGCCGGTCCGGCACGGGCCGCGACGGACGATCGACATCGATGCTGCGCGACAGGCTTATATCACGTGCCGACCATGTGCAATGCCGGCCTCAGCCGTCCTGCGCGACCAATTGTGATCGCCCGCCGCGCCCGCGGGCCTAGGAGCTGCCACACCCGGAAGGTAGAAGGGACAAGGGGACGGGAGCCCGGCGGCGTCCGCTGCCGCCCCATCAGCAGGATCTTGCCCGTGACCGATCGACGCTTCAGCGACGTCGCCGCCTGGGTGACCGAGGCGGGTCTCGTCGGAACTTCCGAACCGGACCTTGTGCGCGGCTTCTGCCAGCGGCTTGCCGCCGCCGGCCTGCCGCTCACACGCGCGACCGTGATCATGGACACGCTGCACCCCGTCCACGAAGGCCGCGTGTTCCCGTGGTGGCGCGACGAACAGCGCGAAATGATCGAGTATGGCCGGCTCGCCGGCAACGCCGACGCGGAGGCGAGCTGGCGCCGCAGCCCCTTCTTCCACATGCTGGAGACCGGCACCACGACCCTGCGCCGCAACTTCACGAGGGGCGACGCGGCGGATTTTCCCGTGCTCGTGGAGCTGCGCGGGCAGGGCCATACGGATTATGTCGCCTGCATCAACCGCTTTGCCGACGCGGGTTCGCTCGGAGAGATGGACTGCGTCTATTCCTCCTGGGCGAGCGATGCGCCCGAGGGCTTCTCGGACGAGGAGGCCGCGCTGCTGTGCGGGCTCGTGCCACAGCTCGCCCTCGCCGTGAAGTGCTCCTCGCTGCTGCGCATCACAGACACACTCGTCGCGACCTATCTCGGGCGCAATGCCGGCCGCCGCGTCCTCGCGGGCCGCATCATGCGCGGCGTGGCCGACCAGGTGCGCTCGGTGCTGTGGTACAGCGACCTGCGCAGCTTCACGCAGATCACGAACACTGTCGCGCCCGACCAGATCATCCCCTTTCTCAACGACTACGCGGACGCGACCATCTCCGCCATCCACGAGGCGGGCGGCGATGTTCTGAAGCTGATGGGCGACGGCATTCTCGCGATCTTTCCCGCGGAGCAGCCGGGCGAGGCCTGCCGCGCCGCGCTTGCCGCGGAAGCGCTACTGCGCCGGCGCATCGCGGAGCTTAACGACAGGCGCACGGCTGCTGGCCTGCCCGTCACGGGCGCCTATGTCGGGCTTCACCTCGGCGATGTCTTCTTCGGCAACATCGGCAGCCAGGACCGTCTCGACTTCACCGTCATCGGTCCGGCGGTCAACATGGCAAGCCGCATCTCGGCGACATGCCGGCTGCTCGGACGCAACGCGCTGCTCTCCTCCGCCTTCCTTGCCTCGACGCCCGAGCCGCTCCGCGACGGCATCGTCTCCGTCGGCCACCATGCGCTGCGCGGTTTCGACGGTCACGCCGAGCTCTTCACCATCGCCGACGCCTGAGGCGCGCGGCCCTTGCAGCGGCATTTTCCGCAGCTGTGCTCTCGACCGCGCCGTCGCCTCTGCTTTAGAAAGGCCACACGACAGGCAGCAGGGAGCTGAACAGCTTGGCGTTATCGGTCATTCTGGCGGTCATTGGTGTCCTGCTCCTCGTCATCAGCCTAGCCCAGCCGCTGGCGGGGCTGCTCAGGCTGCCGTTCAGCGTCCTGCTCGCCGCCATCGGCATGCTCATCGCGGCCGGGGCCTCCTTCCTGCTGCATACGGACCTGACGGACGCCTTCGACGATGTGGCCCGGGCTATCCTGGACTTTCCCATCGGCTCGACGGTCTTCCTCTACGTCTTCCTGCCGACCCTCGTCTTCCAGACGGCGTTGACGCTCGACGTCAGGCAGATGATCCCCGACTGGGTGCCGATCTTCGTGCTCGCCGTCGTGGCGGTCATCGTGGCGACCGTCGTCATCGGCTTTGCGCTGCTGCCCTTCGCCGGCCAGCCGCTGCTGCTGTGCCTGCTTGTCGGCGCCATCGTCGCCACGACAGATCCGGTCGCGGTCGTCGGCATCTTCCGCGACATCGGCGCGCCAGCGCGCCTCGGACGCCTCGTCGAGGGCGAGAGCCTGCTCAACGACGCGGCGGCCATCACGCTGTTCTCGATGTTCCTCGCCATCTTCGTGGCGGGCGAGACACCGGGTTTCGGCGATACGGCCCTCTCCTTCCTCTGGACGCTGTGCGGGGGCGCGCTCGTCGGGTATCTGGCCGCGCGCGCGGCGGCATGGCTCATCGGCCGGCTGCCGGATGCGCGCTCGGCCGCCGTGTCAATCAGCTTTGCCCTCGCCTATCTCGTCTTCATCGCCTGCGAGCAGCTGCTCGGCGTCTCGGGCGTGATCGCTGTCGTTGTCGCGGGCATGACGATGAGCCTGCTCGGCCCCTCGCGCGCCTCGCCCGACGGATGGAGCTATCTGACCGGCTTCTGGGACCAGGTCGCCTTCTGGGCGAGTTCGCTCGTCTTCGTGCTCGCCGCCATCCTGGTGCCGAGACTGCTGGCCAGCCTGTCGATGTTCGATTTCTTCCTGATCCTCGTGGTCGCGGTGGCCGCTCTCCTTGCGCGGGGGCTTATCCTCTTCCTGCTGCTGCCGTTGCTGAGCCTGCTCAGGCTCTCGCCGCAGATCAGTATCCCCTACCGCGTCGTCATCCTGTGGGGCGGCCTGCGCGGCGCCGTGACGCTGGCGCTCGCACTGTCGGTGACGGAGCACGACACCATTCCCGACGACATCCAACGCTTCGTCGCCATCCTCGCCACCGGCTTCGTCCTCTTCACCCTGCTCATCCAGGGCACGACGATGCGTTGGGTGATCTCCTCCCTCGGCCTCAACCTGCTGTCCCCGCGCGACGCGGCGATGCGCGGGCAGGTGCTCGCCGTCGCGCTGGAGAACGTGCGCGAGGCCGTGGCCAACGCCGCCGAGCTCTACAAGGTCTCCTCCGCCACCGCCCTTGCCGAGGCCCGGCGCTATGCCGAGCGAATCGACGAGGCCGCGAGTGCCGGGCAGGGCCGAGAACTGACGGACAAGGAGCGCCTGTCACTGGGGCTGCTGACGCTCGCCGGGCGCGAGCGCGAGCTCATCATCGAGCGCATGCGCGCCCGCACGGTGTCGACCGCGCTGCTGCCCACGCTGCTCGCCCATGCGGAGACGCTGCTCGACCGTGCCCGCACGGGCGGCTGGCAGGAATACCAGCGCGCCGCGAAGCAGACGCTCGCCTTCGGCTGGAAATTCGGCCTCGCGCAGTTCCTCCACCGCCGTCTGCACGCCAGTGGTCCGCTGGAGCGGCTGCTGGCGCGGCGCTTCGAGCTGCTCTTCGTCGTACGCACCATCCTCGAGGAGCTTGATCCGTTCATCGACAGCAAGATCGTGCCCATCCTCGGGATGCGCGTCGGCGAGGTGCTGCACGAGATCGTCCACCGGCGGCAGGAGGCGGTCGATACCGGCCTCGACGCGCTGCGGCTGCAATATCCGCTCTATGCGGAATCGCTGGAGCGCCGGCTGCTGCGCAAGATCGCGCTGCGGCAGGAGGAGCTGGAATACACCATCCTCTTCGAGGACGGCCTCATCGGGCCGGAACTCTACGACAACCTGCGCCGCTCGGTCGATGCCGACCGCAAGGAGGCGGACCGCCAGCGCCGCCTCGACCTCGCCGTCACGGCGCGCGAACTGGTCAGCGAGCTGCCGCTCTTTGCCGACCTCACGGGCGAGCAGCTGACGGAAGTGACGAAGCTGCTACAGCCGCTGTTCGTCATCCCCGGCGAACAGATCATCCGCCGCGGCGCACCGGGCGATGCCGTCTATTTCATCGCCTCCGGCGCGCTCGAGGTGAGCCTGCCGGACGGACGGAAGGTGCGCCTCGGGCGCGGCGACGTGGTGGGCGAGATGGCTCTGCTCCACGGCCTGCCGCGCCAGTCGGACGTGCATGCCATCAGCTACTGCTTCCTGCTGCGCCTCGACGTGCGCGCCTTCCAGGGCTTCCTTGAGAGGCACCCCGGCATCCGGCAGAGCATCGAGCAGGTAGCGGCGCAGCGGGCGGCGGAGAACGCCGAGGCGGTGGCGTAGATCCCTGCCCTCGCTGGCGCCCGCAGGGCCCTGCCGGCACCGGGACGGAACCGGTGCCGGGTGGCCTGCGCAACGGGATGCATTCAGGCGAAATGCACCTCGACAAGGTCATGCACGCGCCGGAAGGCCGCCTCGGCGCCCGCAATCACGCGCTCCTCCTCAGCATCGGTCAGCGTGACAACGTCGAGCGCAGCGGTAAACGTGCGCCAGTGGAGGCCGCGCCCTTCGGGATGGCCGGCGAGATGGCGCGCGCCGAACGCCTCCGAAAGGCCAAGCGCGGCCGCCGCCTTGAGGAGGAAGGCCGCGCCAAGGTTGGACCCTTCTGCGACATAGAGCCAGCCGAGCGCCGTCGGCACGTCCGCCTCGCGCCCGAAAAGCGGCGCCGTCCCGAGCTCGGGCACGGTGCCGCCGAGGTCGATGATGTCCTGCTCGATCTGGGGCAGGCGCCGCCGGCCGGCGAGATCGGGCAGGAGAGCATCGAGCGCCGGGTTGGAATAGAGCGCGTCGATGTCACGGTGGAAAGCGTGCTGCACGGCGAGGAAGCGGCAATACCGCGCCCGGTCGGCAAAGGGATCTCCCGCCATGATGCGCCTGTCCAGCGCCTCGTGGACCTCGTGCGTGTGGGCCTTGAGGCGCTTGGCCCGTCCTGTCGTCGCCACGGCCTCCACGGCCAGCCGTTCCATCATGTTCACGTGCAGATCCCCGTTGCTGTCCAGTTCCGGCCCGTCATGCCATCGTCGCCGAGCGGAATATGGCTGGATTATACTTGCCGATGAGACAACATCTCCGGTCATGACGGGGCGAATAACTTGCCCTCGTCAGTTTAGAATGCCTTTAAACTGTTGTGGGAGATGGCTTTCGGCTACCCCGCGCCATATCTACTGAACCATGTTCTTGAAATCAATGGAATACGGTGGGCGACGCAGACTTCTTTCCAATGACGAAGGGCGCCCCGCCATGCGGGGCGCCCTCCAGGGATACCTGCGGAACGATGCTGCGGCGTTCAGGACTTGCGACGGTAGTGGGCGGTCATCATCTCGCTCCACGAGCCGTCGGGCTTCTGCACCCGGCCTGTGAACTTGCGGTTGTCCCTGTCGATGATGGTGACGATGTCCTGATAGTGCGCGGTCTCGCCGGGCCGCTCGAAGTCGGGACCGGTGCAGTCGAGGGTCAGCACCTTGCCGGATTCGTCGAGCGTGCCCTCGTAGACCCACAGATAGGTCATCATCGAGCCGACCCAGGTGCCGACGTAGCGCTTCTTGTGCGGATCATAGCCGAGCGTGAGCATGGTCCTGACAGGGCCGCAACCGGGCATGTCCCCGCTGCCTTCGCTGATGAACCAGATACCGTCGAGCGAGCGCACGGTCTCGGTCCAGGCCCCCGCCCCCTCCTGGCCGGGCGCCGGCGTCTCGTTCTGCACCACCCACTCGCCGACGAGCTGCTCGAGCCAACGGTGTTCCTGCGTCGGTTCTGCCTTGTCCATCGTCTCCTCCGGATTGTGGTGATTGTCCGGGCCAGGCGGTCCCGGGCGCGGCCCCGCTGCCTCATTATGTTGATATCAACGTTTACAGCCAGAGTCAAAGGCGGGAAGCCTGCGCTCTCCGCCCCCCTGCCCTGCCCGGAGGCCGCCCCACGCGGACCGGCGGTTCAGCCGAGCCGCTCGGCGTGCCAGCGCAGGTGATCCTCGATGAAGGTGGCGATGAAGAAGTAGGAGTGGTCGTAACCCTCCTGCCGCCGCAGGGTGAGCGCAATGCCGGCCCTTCGGCAGGCTTCCTCGAGCAGGTGTGGCTTCAGCTCCCTCTCAAGGAAGGTGTCCGCCGTGCCCTGGTCCACGAGGATCTCCGGTAGTCGCGCCCCGTCCTCGATGAGCGCGCAGGCATCGTAGCGGCGCCAGGCCGAGCGGTCCGGGCCAAGATAGCCTGAGAGCGCCTTCTCGCCCCACGGGCAGTTCATGGGCGAGACGATGGGCGCGAAGGCGGACACGGCCCTGAACCGTCCGGGAGCGCGCAGGGCGATGGTGAGCGCCCCGTGCCCGCCCATGGAATGGCCGGTGATGCCCTGCCGGTCCATGTCCGCCGGCAGCTCCCGGGCAACGAGCGCGGGCAGCTCCGTCTCGACGTAGCTGCGCATGCGGTAGTTCTTCGCCCACGGCTCTTCGGTGGCATCGACATAGAAGCCGGCGCCAAGACCGAAGTCGTAGACGCCTTCGGGATCGTCGGGCACGCCCTCGCCGCGCGGGCTCGTGTCCGGCGCGACGAGCATGAGGCCGAGCTCGGCGGCGACGCGCTGTGCGCCGGCCTTTACCGTGAAGTTCTCCTCCGTGCAGGTGAGGCCCGAGAGGAACCACACGACGGGCACCTTCACCCCGCCCTCGGCCTGCGGCGGCACGAAGGCGGCAAAGCGCATCGGGGTGCCCGTCTCGCGCGAGTCATGGCGGCAGACGAGCTGCGAACCACCGAAGGCGCGCGAGCGGCTGACGATCTCGAAGGTCATGGCAGCCTCGTCAGTAGATGACGACGGAACGGATCGACTTGCCCTCGTGCATCAGGTCGAAGGCGGTGTTGATCTCCTCCAGCGGCATGGTGTGGGTAATGAGATCGTCGATGTTGATCTTCCCCTCCATGTACCAGTCGACGATCTTCGGCACGTCCGTGCGCCCGCGGGCACCGCCGAAGGCCGTGCCCCGCCACACACGGCCGGTGACGAGCTGGAAGGGGCGCGTCGAGATTTCCTTGCCCGCCTCGGCGACGCCGATGATGATCGACTCGCCCCAGCCACGGTGGCAGCACTCGAGCGCCTGGCGCATCACATCGACATTGCCGGTGGCGTCGAAGGAGAAGTCCGCGCCGCCGCCGGTGAGGTCGATGATCGCCTGCACCACCTTGTCTGCGCCGATCTCCTTCGGGTTGATGAAGTCGGTCATGCCGAACTTGCGCGCCATGGCCTCCTTGGCCGGGTTGATATCGATGCCGATGATCCTGTCGGCGCCGACCATGCGCGCGCCCTGAATGACGTTGAGGCCGATGCCGCCGAGGCCGAAGACGGCGACATTGGCGCCGGGCCACACTTTGGCCGTGTAGATGACGGCACCGATGCCCGTGGTCACGCCGCAGCCGATGTAGCAGATCTTGTCGAAGGGCGCGTCCTCGCGGACCTTGGCGAGCGCGATTTCGGGCAGCACGGTGAAGTTGGAGAAGGTCGAGCAGCCCATGTAGTGGAAGATGGTCGTGTCGTCGCAGCGAAAGCGGCTCGTCCCGTCCGGCATCAGGCCCTGGCCCTGGGTGGCACGGATCGCCGTACACAGGTTCGTGCGCCGCGAGAGGCAAGATTTGCAGTTGCGGCACTCCGGCGTGTAGAGCGGGATGACATGATCGCCCGGCTTGAGCGTCGTGACGCCGGCGCCCACCTCGCGCACGATGCCGGCCCCCTCGTGGCCGAGGATGGCGGGGAACTTGCCCTCGGGGTCAAGCCCCGACAGCGTGTAGGCATCGGTGTGGCAGACGCCGGTCGCCATCACCTCGACCAGCACCTCGCCCGCCTTCGGCCCCTCGATCTTGATCGTCTCGATGGTGAGCGGCTTGCCGGCCTCCCAGGCCACTGCGGCGCGTGTCTCGATCATCCCCTCTCCTCCCGTCGTGCAGGCCGGCGGCACAGCCAGCCGCCGGGAATCGCCGACACTATGCACGATGGAAGGGCCTGAGGGACAGCCGTGCGTCTCGCCGGCGCCTGTGTGGGGATCAGCCGATCCAGCCGCGCCGCCGCGCCCCGGCCGAGAACCAGACGAGGAAGACGCCCGCCGTCAGGATGAAGAGGGGAAACGGCACCGCCCCGAGGCCGAGAAGCCCTATCGCATCGAGAACAAGGAAGATGTAGCCGAAATGCAGGACGGCGGCGGCGAGGGACAGGACCATGGCCGCCACGGCCCAGCCCCTGCGCAGTAGGAGCCCGAGCGCCCCGGCGAGGCCGCTGGCGACGGCAACGCCATAGGCGGCGAACACCCAATCAGGCCGCACCGCATAGAGCTGGCGCTGGGCCTCGCTCAGCCCGGCCGCCGTCGTCTCGTCGGTCATCAGATCGAGCGTCCAGGTCGCAATGCCGACGGCCATCCACAGAAACGCGAGACCCGATACCCACCAGTACCAGCCCGGAGGCCGTGCAGTCGCCGTCGCCGCCGTCATGTGACGCTCCTTTCCTCGCTGGCCTAGGGATCTGCCCGGTCAGGCCGCAGGCCGACCGGCATGGGCGGTTTCGAGGGCCGCGATGTCGAGCTTTCCCATCTCAAGGAGGGCGTTCATCACCCTGTCGGCGGCCGCGCGATCGGGTCCGGCGAGCAGCCTCGACAGCACGGACGGCACGATCTGCCAGCTCACGCCGAAGCGGTCCTTCAGCCAGCCGCATTGCTGGGCCGCAGGGTCGCCGCCCGCCCGGAGCGCCTCCCAGTACCGGTCGATCTCGCTCTGGCTGTCGCACAGTACCTGGAAGGAGAAGGCCTCCGTGAAGCCGAAGCCGTGCGCCACGCTACTGTCCATGATGCTGAAGCTGCGGCCGGCCAGTGTGAAGCGCGCGTATTTGACATAGCCCTTGTGGTCTTGCTCGCCGGGACCGTAGCGGTGCATGTCCACGATCGCCGAGGCAGGAAAGATGTCCATGTAGGTATGCATGGCCGCCTCGGCCTTTCCGGCCACGTCCCCGGTGAACAGCAGCGACGGCGCGATTTCAATGCCCTCGCGCGGCTCGCGGTCGAGCATGATCTGCCAGGACAGGCCGTAACGGTCACTGAGCCAGCCGTAGCGGTCGCTCCACTCGTAGCGGTCGAGCGGCATCAGCACATCGCCGTCCGCGACGAGCCGGTTCCAGAGCCTGTCGACATCGGCCTCGGAGCCGCAGTGGACGAAGAGCGATGCAGCCGGCGTGAACTTGAAGAGCGGACCGCCGTTGAGCGCCGTGAAACTGCGCCCAGCGAGGCGGAACTCGACCGACATCACCGAGCCCTCGGAGCTGCCGTGCACCTCCTGGCCGGCCTTGCCGAAGCGCAGGACACCGCCCTTCGCGGAATCCGGGAAGAGGGAGGTGTAGAGTGCCACGGCCTCCTCGCCCTCGTTGTCGAACCACAGGCAAGGAACGATCGGCGGATGATGGGTCATCGCTTCCTCCTCAGGCAGGCACCGCCGACGGGTCCATCCAGAATACCTCCCAGATGTGGCCATCCGGATCCTCAAAGCTGCACTCGAACATGAAGCCGTGGTCGGACGGCTCGCGCGCCTCCCTGCCACCAGCCGCGAGCACCTTGTCCATCATGGCGTTGACCGCCTCACGACTGTCGAGCTGCAGCGCCAGCAGCACCTCTGTCGTGCGCCGGGCGTCGGCGATGTCCTTCTTGGTGAAGCGGCGCAGGCTGTCCGGCGTGTGCAGCATGGCGAAGATGGTGTCGGAGATAACGAGCGCCGCCGCCTCGTCGTTGGTGAAGCGCTTGTCGAAGGAGTAGCCGATCGCCTCGAAGAAGCGCATCGAGCGCTTCAGGTCGGCGACGGCCATGTTGACGAAGATTGCCCTGGCCATGCGTGGCTCCAGTGGTGGGTGGTCGATGAGGGGTTCGCGCCGTTTACGCCGGCTGGCCGGGCCGGGGCACAGGCTGGAGCATGCTGACGCGGTTGCCTTCCGTGTCGAGGAAGGACACGTACTGCCCCACGCCGGGGATCGGCATCGGCTCGCCGAGCACCTCGCCGCCCGCCGCCGCCACCCGTCGCATGGCGGCGCGGATGTCCTCGACACCGATCACGACGGACGGATGCTGCGCCGGCCATTGGGGGTTGCGCCCGTAGAAGCCACCGTTGATCCTGCCCGGCTCGCGCGGCATGCACCCTTCGGCATCGCTTTCCGTCGTCGAGGCGAGCACGTAATGGCCCATATCGGAGCCCAGCATCTCCGTCCGCCAGTTGAAGACCGAGCGATAGAACGCCGCCATCCGATCACGGTCGTCGTAGGGCATCTCGAAATGGATGACGGGACACATTCCACTCATGGCTGTCCTCCGGAAGGGACGGGAGTGCGGGTCTTGCCGCGAGGCGCTTCGGGCGGCGGACAGTTCGTCCCTGCCCGCGCACGGCGCTCTTGATGAAAAGGTTGATATCAACCTTTCTGCTGGCTGTCAAATTCAAACCCGGCACGCGGCGGGCAGGTCGCCGGCCCAGACCTCGATCGCCCCGCCCCTCCGCCGCCCGACAATTGTCGGAAATGCGCGCCTAAATGCTTCCGGGCCATTCGGCTCGGATTCAGCGGAGGGAGTGAGGCATGAAGATCATTCGCACGGGATCGGCTGTCTGGTCGGGTGGCCTCAAGGATGGTCGCGGCGCCCTTTCTACGCAGAGCGGCGCCCTGAAGGACTACCCCTACGGCTTTGCGAGCCGCTTCGAGGGCGTGCCCGGTTCCAACCCGGAGGAGCTGCTCGGCGCCGCCCATGCCGGCTGCTTCACCATGGCCCTGTCGCTCATCCTGGGCGAGGCAGGGCTTGCCGCCGAGCGCATGGAGACGACGGCGAGAGTGGCGCTGGAACAGGTGGACGGCGGCTTCGCCATCACGTCCGTGCAGCTGACGCTGAGGGCCCGCATTCCCGGTGCCGACGAGGCGCAGTTCCGGGAGCTCGCCGACAAGGCGAAGGCCAACTGCCCGGTCTCCAAGCTGTTCAACACCGAGATCACGCTCGACGCGGCCCTCGAGGGCTGACCGGACCCGGCGCCCCTCGCCCGCGCAGCCTTTGCAGTGTGACGCCCATGCCGGCGTGCACGGCAGTGCTGCCCTGCACGGGCGATATTGCCTCACGGCCTCAAAAGGCCTAAGCCGCCGGCCGGCGAAACAACGGCAGGACGAGGATTAATTGCACCACGGCCCCCTCTCCTGCCTGCACCATTCCCGCGCCTGTCGTCGTCCGGGTGCCCGGCCGTGAAGCCTCCGCGGCCGCGGGGGCCTGTCAGACCCCGCCGTGCCGCAGGCGCCGTCGTCAGCCTGCCGCGCGCCCTGTCCAAGCTCGGGTTCTGCTCGCGCACCCAGGCAGAGGCGCTCATCGCCGAAGGCCGCGTCGCGCTCGACGGCCGCACGGTCCGCGACGCAACGGTCCGGGTCGACCCCTGCCGGGCGCGCATCACCGTCGATGGCAAGCGCGTCGTCGCCGCGCGCAAGGTCTATCTGATGCTCAACAAGCCACGGGGCCTCGTCACCACGCGAGACGACCCGCAGGAACGCGCGACGGTCTATGACTGCCTCCAGGGCCTCGACCTGCCTTTCGTCGCCCCGGTCGGCCGCCTCGACAAGGCGAGCGAGGGGCTGCTCCTCCTCACCAACGACACGCGCTGGGCGCAGCGTCTTCTCGATCCGGCCTCCGGCGTCGAGAAGACCTATCACGTGCAGATCGACAGCGTGCCCGACGAGGCCGTGCTCACGCGCCTCACGGCGGGCCTCGTGGTCGACGGCGAGCGCCTGAGCGCGCGGTCGGCGACCGTGCTCAGGGCCGGCCGGCGCAACGCCTGGCTCGCAATCGTGCTCGACGAGGGCCGCAACCGCCAGATCCGCCGGATGCTCGGCGCGCTCGGCATCGAGGTCCTGCGCCTCGTGCGCGTCGCCATCGGCGGCCTGTTGCTCGGAGATCTGCCGAAGGGGGCCGTGCGGCCCCTGACGGCGGCGGAGAAGGCGCACCTCGACCGCCTCTGGCCGGCCCCTAGCGTCCGCCGCGCCGCCGGAGGCGGGACTGGAGGGCAAAACCGACCGGGGCGCCCAGCATCACAATGAACACGCGGATGATGTGATGGGCAGCCACGAAGGCCACCTCGATACCGAGGGAAAGCGCGACGAGGCTCATCTCCGCAAGGCCGCCCGGCGAATAGGCAAGCAGCAGGGGAACCTCGCCATAGGACGAGACGCGGCTCACGCCGGTCGCGAAGGTTGCCGTGACGGCGAGCAGGATGGCGGTAGAGCCGAACGACAGCAGAAGAATACGCACGACCTCGTGCGGCGCGGTGCCCACGAAGCGGCACCCGATGCTCGTGCCCAGCACGAGCTGCGCCACGGTGACGATCTCGACGGCGGGTGCAGAGCGCGTCCACCCCAGGGCATGGACCGCCGCGCTCACCAGCATGGGGCCAAGCAGCAGCCGGGCCGGCAGGCGCAGAACATGGCCGAGCAATACGCCCGCCAGCGCCGTGCCGAGCAGCCAGAGCTCGTCGGCCAGGGGTGTCTCGAGCACCGACACGCCGAACTGCGGCCGCGCCCCCAGCGGCACGCCGCTGATCAGCCGGACCAGAAAGGGCAGCGTTAGCACGATCAGGAGCACACGGGCCGAATGGATGAGGGCGATCGTGCGGGCGTCGCCGCCCCTCTCCTCGCCGGCGATGACCATCTCCACCAGGCCGCCGGGCATACCCGCGAAGTAGGCTGTGGTGTGATCGAACCCGGCGACCCGGCGAAAGTAGGTGACGCAGGCCGCGCCGCTGACGACGATGAAGGCGGCGAGGCCCAGCACCGTCGGCGCCCATTTCTCCACGCTCTCGATAATCTGCGGGGTAAAGCCGGCCCCCAGCATCACGCCGATGATGATGGTCATGGGCGGCCGCACCGTTCCGGGCGCGGCGATCGGCGCCCGCACGAGGGAAGCGAGCGTGCAGGCGGTCATCGACCCCAGCATCCACGGCAGCGGCAGGTTTGCCCGCGCGAAGGCCCATCCCCCCAGTGTGCCGACCGTCAGTGCCGCGAGAAAGCGCAGGTAGGGGAACGATCGGGGCGCGAAGGTGCGCAGCCAGCTGATGAATGCCGAATGGATGCCCTGCACCTCTCTTCCCTCGCGGATATCTTCCCTCGCGGATACTCCGGCTCGCGACGGACGCTGTAGCCTCCGGCAGGGCATCGGGCCAGAGCTTCTTCCCTCGGCCGGCGCGAAGGTGCCCTGTACCATTTGCATGCCGCAGAGGGGCTGGCACCGCACCGGAGGATCGCCCCGGCCCACGGCCAAGGCCAGGGCCCCGGAAAGTAGATCGCCGCAAGCGCAGGCTTGCGGCGATCGGGAGCGCGACGGCATCGCGCCGGCCGGACAGGCCCGCGTCAGCGCCTGAAGGTGGCGTCCGTCCAGTCGAGCAGGCCGGAGAGGAAGGCCGTCGCCATCGGCATGAAGTGGCTGCCGTTATGGTAGAAGGGATCGAGCGTCGCCACCACGAGCCGGCCCTTGCCATCCGCGACACCGGGATGGTCGTAGAGCAGGGTGCCGTCCGGCCCGCCGCCCATCTCCGGCGCGATGGTGACAAGCGGGATTGCGCCCGGCGGCGGATGCAGCAGGCCGTGGAAATGCCACACCACCGCGCGCTGCGGCACATAGCGGAAGATCTCGTGGTCGGGATTGACGATCCGGTGTCCGGGATCGGTGTCCTTGTCAAGCCACCACCAGAAGTTGGTAGGCTTGAACGTCCACTCCACGCCCGGCGCCCAGGTGTGCGCCTGGTTCTCGCCGAGCACGATCAGCGTTCCACCCTGCTTCAGGTAGCGCAGGAAGAGGCGCCGCTTGGCCCGCAGGACCGTGGGGCTGATGCGGTCCGCCACCATAACGGCTGAAAAGCCGTCGAGGTCACCTTCGGCGAGTTCCGGCGCATAGAACGAGCGGTCGAACCGGCCACGGAACCGCGGCGCGTTGATCGTCTCATGGTGGTAGTAGCAACCACCTTCGACAACAGCGAAGCTCATCAGGCGTCCTCCGGCTTGGCGATCCAGTCGAGCAGCTGCGGCATCATGCGCGCCGCGGTGTTGCCCGAGTCCGCGTAGTTCCAGAGGTCGGCACCGGCGTGCACGAGCAGGCGGCCGCCGACCGCGGGCCGTACCTCGTAGTCAACCGGGTGGCGGCCCGGACCGAGCACGTGGATGATGCGCGCCCCGGGCGGCGGCGGATTGGCCCCGCGCCCGTAGAAGCCGGCGACGCCGCGACGGAAGGTCAGGTCCGCCGTATCGACGCCCTCCCACACCGGGTGGTCGGCGACGCGGATCACCTCAAGGTCCGTGACCTTGTAGTTCGGGATGGGCTGGTATGGCGACAGCTCATCGAGGAAGCGATAGGCCACGTGCCCGCAGAACACGATGGTGCCCCCACCCTTGAGGAAGGCCTCGAGCTGCGCCTTGCGCGACAGGAGGAAGCGCTGATCGGCATGGAGGCCGATCAGCAGGCCGCGATAACCGGCAAGATCGACGTTGCCCAGCTCGTAGAGCGGCACGACGTCGAAGCGAGAGCCGAGATCAACGCTCTTCATCAGGGCGTTGATGCCGCTCTCGGTCTGTTCGCAGTCCAGCAGCAGAGCGTCGATCACGGCAACCTCACTGCTGGAAGGCGATGGGTGCGATGAGATCGGCCTTGATGTCGATCTTCTTCTTCAGCATGCCGGCCTCGACCATGAAGTCCTGGTCGGCGGCGAGGTTGGCGACATCCTCATCGGTCATCTTCAGCGTGAAGTCGTACCAGGCGTTCATGCGACGGGCGTCCTCGAGCGAGATCTTCTGCTCCTCCGCGGCGAGCTTCAGCGCCTCTTCCGGCTCCTTCGCCATGAACTCGAGCGCCTTGCGGTGGGCGGCAAGATAGGCCTCGACGAGGTCCGGATGCTCCTCGAGGAAGGCGCCGCGCACGCCGATGACCGTGGTCGGGTTGAACAGGCCCTTGCCGTTGACGATGACATGGCCACCGGCCTGCTCCACTGCGAGGGCGTTGTTGCCGGCGAGCGTCGCGGCATCGACCTTGCCCGCGAGCAGCGCGGCGCGGGCCGCTCCGAGATCCATGTTGATGTAGTTGACGTCGTTGAGCGTCATGCCGTTGGCGGCGAGCGCCGCGGCAAGGAGCTGGTTGAGCACAGTGCCCTTCGGCCCGGCGACCGTCTTGTCCTTGAGCTCGGCAACGGAGGTCGGCCCGCCCTTGGCGGCGAGGATGGCATAGGCCTCCGGATTGCGGCTGTAGGCGGCGATGACCTTCACATCAGCCCCGTTCGCCTTGCCGAGGATGGCCGATGAGCCGCCGAGGACGCTGGCGATATCGACCTCGCCGGCCGCGATCGCCTGCACCTGCTGGGCCCCCGAGGTGATCTCCGGCGACTCCACCTTGATGCCGAAGGGCGCGAAGGCCTCGTCGAGATAGCCCTTGGCGCGCATGACGATGGACGGCACGTTGAAGGGCGAGGACACATAGGTGATGCGCACCGTCTTCGGCTTCTCGGCCGCCGTGGCCGCGCCGGCGAGCGGCAGGGCCGCGGCGAGCGCCAGGGCGGCGGTCATGATGGTGCGACGGGTCGTGACGATCACGGGTTCATCTCCTGTTGCACGGGGTTGTGTGCGGAAGGGTCCTACGCGGGCGGCGGGCTGCTGCCCGCACGGCCCGAAAGGTCGTCGAGGATGGCGCGGCGCAGGGCGACAAATTCCCGGTCTGTCGCATCGCGCGGGCGCGGCAGCGGCACCTCCCGGCGCCCGATGATGCGGCCGCCGTCCATGTGCAGAACCTCGTCGGCGAGCAGCACCGCCTCCTCCACATCGTGCGTGACGAAGACGACGGTCGGCCTGCGTGCCAGCCAGATGTCGGTCAATTCGCCCTGCAGGCCGCGCCGCGTGAAGGCATCGAGCGCGGCAAAGGGCTCGTCGAGCAGCAGGAGCTCGGGCTCCAGCACGAGCGCGCGCGCGAGCCCGACCCGGCTCGCCATGCCGCCCGAGAGCTGGTCGGGGTAGGCGTTCCGGAAATCGGAGAGACCGACGAGGGCAAGCGCCGCCTCGACACGCGCCTCGATCTCCGCCTTCGTGACCTTGCCCACGAGGCCGAAGCCGACATTGCCCGCCACGGTCAGCCAAGGCATCAGTCGCGGCTCCTGGAAGACACAGCCGACCTTCGGCCTCCCTCCGTTGTGGTGGATGGCACCGGTCGTCGGCAGGGTGAGGCCGGCGAGCAGGCGCAGCAGGGTCGACTTGCCGCAGCCCGAGCGGCCTACGACCACCGTGAAGCTGCCCGGCTTCAGAACGAGGTCGACATCCGCCAGCGCCACGACCTCCCGGTCGTGCACCGTGTAACGCTTGCCGAGGCCGCGCAGCTCAAGCATGGGTCAGCTCGGTGCGCTGGCGCAGCCAGGGTGCGGTGCGCGCGATCAGCCGGCGCACGCCGAAATCGGCGAGTAGGCCGAGCGTGCCGATGACAAAGATGCCGACGATGACGATGTCGGTGCGCGCCAGCTGCTCGGCATCGACGATCATGTAGCCGAGCCCGGCGGCGGAGGCGACGAGCTCGGCGCCGACGAGCGCCCGCCAGCCCTGCCCCAGCGCGATGCGCAACCCGATGACGATCGATGGCAGCGCCGCCGGCAGCACGATGCGCCGCAGGATGTCCCACTGGCGCAGGCCACAGACGCGGCCGACCTCGACGAGCTTGGGATCGCACTGCGCGATGCCGCCGAGCGCGCCGAGAAAGATGGGGAAGAAGCAGGCAAGGACAATGATACCCACCTTCTGCGCCTCGCCGATGCCAAGCCAGAGGATGAGCAGAGGCATCATGGCGAGCGGCGGCACTTGGCGCAGGAACTCCAGCACCGGCTCGAACGCCTGCCGCACCGCCGGCGAGATGCCAAAGAGGAAGGCGAGCGGCAGCGCCAGCGCCACGGCAAGGCTGTAGCCGGCGAGAATGCGCCCGACGCTGACCGCCACATGCATGCCGAGCGTGCCGTCGGCAAGAAGCTCCCAGCCCGTCGCCAGCACCGTCTGGGGCAGCGGCAAGAGGAAGGGCGAGACCAGCCCGCTGGCGGAGGCCAGCCACCATGCCGCTGCAAGAACGATCAGGACGCAGGCCGCGCCAGTATGTCTTCTGAGACCGGGAGTGGTCATTTTCTCGTGCGGTTACCGCGCCAATGCATGTCCGTCGCCATCGGCGGATGGCGCCTCTTATGGCCTCATCCCGGCGCTTGCAACAAGTCGTGCGCAATTTGTAATTGTTATAAATTGGCGAAAAGGCTGAATGCCGGCGTGAACCGCAAAGTGCACAAGATATATTCACATTCCGTATTCAAATAATTACCCGAACATGACAAGAATATCTCGCCCATTACAGTCGCGCGTCCGCTGGGAAGTACGCTTTTCCCAGACACGCCGGCGGTCAGATGGCACGGATATGCGCGGCCTTTGCGCCGCTCGTCAGCCGATCGCCATACATAAATCCTCGGCCTGGCAGGCTGCATCGGCGACGATACAGTCCCGGCCGCGCGATTTTGCGCGATACAACGCCGCGTCTGCGGCCGTCAGGAGGGCCTCCAGCGTCACCGTATCGCGGGGTGCGACATAGACGCCGGTGCTGACGGTGGGGGCGATCTGGCAAGTTGCGGTGACGAACGGCGCCGCATTGAGCGCCGAGCGGATTCGTTCCGCCACAGCGAAGGCCTCGTTGACCGACGAGACCGCCAGGATGGCACAGAACTCCTCGCCGCCGAGACGGCCGAAGATGTCCTCGTCCCTGAGATGCGCCCGCGCCACCGCGGCGAAATGGACGAGCGCCGCGTCGCCCACAGCATGGCCGTGGATGTCGTTGATGCTCTTGAAATGGTCGAGGTCGAACATCAGGACGCCGGCGAGCGCGCCCCCTGCCCTCTGCCCCTGCTGCGCGGCGAAGCGGCGGGCGAGGCCCCGACGGTTGAGAACGCCGGTGAGGTCGTCCGTCTCCGCGAGGAGCACCAGTGAGACATCGGCATCCTCGCTGATGAGTCGCGCACCCGCCACCACCGTCCCCATGAGGGCCACGGTCCCGGCGACAAGGACATACGGGCCGAGTGGATAGGTCAGGAAGTCGTCCGGCGGCCACACCACGACGGAGACGATGAAGACGGCACTCACAGCGACGCTGGCCGCGCTGAGACAGAACAGCACCCGCTGCGCCGGCGACCGGTGCCGGTGCCGCCACAGGCTTGTGGCGATCAGCGTATAGGCGGAGAGCGCTGCCGTGTGGTAGAGCGCCATGCGGAAACTGACGCTGTCCGCGAATTGCGGCGCCGGCATCCCGGCCAGCCAGATGGCGAGCGGCAGGAGGAAGGCCGGGCGCAGCGGCTCGTCGTTGACACGGGCGATGCCGCAGAGCAGCAGCACAAGGCCGGCCAGCATCAGCGCATTGCCGAGATGGATGGAAAAAACGTCGGCGATCTGCCCTCGCGCGCCGATCAGGAGGCCGCCTGTCGCCAGCACCGTGAAGGCGGCTGCCCAGAAGAGGCTGCCATGATGGTGGCGGTTGCGCAGCCAGACATGGAACAGCACCCCGCCGACCGTCGCGACGACAGCCGAGAACACGACGAAGCCCGTCACAAGGTCCAGCACCGCCGCGCCTTTCGCACTGATGAAGCCGCCCGCCCCGGCCGGCCCGAAGGCCCCCACCTCGGCCGGCCTAATCCGCAAGCGTATCTATCATCCCTTGACGGGAAGCGAAATGCGGCTCTGCGCCGTCGAGGCCTGGCACCCACGAGGCTGGTGGGGCACCACGGCGCGAAGGCCTCGTTGCCGCGCGCCATGAGCCTGAAGCTTTCTTGGGACGCAGCCTCGTTGCGCAAACGACAAAGGGCGCGCCGGTGAGGCGCGCGCTTTCCGTTCCCCGGGAAGGCCTCCCACGTCAGGCGGCGGCGTTCACCCGCTCGCCGTCCTTGGTGATGGTCTGGATGACCTCGAAGCCCTCGAACTGCGGTCCGCCGATGTAGAGCACCTTGTTCCGGCCCGCATCCTTGTGCGCATTGCGGAACGCCTCGGACTTCGTCCAGTTCTCGAAATCCGCCTTCGTGGCCCAGATCGTGTGCGAGGAGTAGAGCACATGGTCGTCATACCGGGGGCCGCGCAGCAGGTGGAATTCGACGAAGCCCGGCACCTGGTGCAGATAGACTTCGCGATCGAGCCAAACCCGCTCGAAGTCGGCGCAGGAATCGGGATGAACCTTGAAGCGGTTCATGGCGATGAACATGGTCTCTTCTCCTTCGATGGACCTGGGCAGGCGCCCTGCGGCGCCCGGGGCGCGCCGTGCCCTGCGAGGCCCGCATCCTCGCAGGGCTCGACGAATTCGCGCAATTCGCGGCCGGCAACAACCTCTTTCCCGTGCTGCGGCAGGTCCGCGGCGGCGCGGCTCCGCGGGCCACGGGCCTTTCGGTGGCGGCTGGCGGGCGCAAGTCCGCTCCGTGCGCGACAGGTGTCCGGGCACGGAAGGCCGCGACTGGGCAGGGCCGGCATCGCAATGTCCGTCGGCACCTTCGGCATCGGCTTTCCCCGGCGCGGGCCCGTCACTTCGCCGCGAACTTGACGGTCAGACCGAACTTCGCCGTCAGACCGGGGCTCGCATCAGAGTTGAGGTACTGGGTGTACTGGCGATCGAATACGTTCTTGATGATGATGTCGCCGCGGATACGGTCGCTGTACTGATAGGAGGCGAACAGGTCGACGAGCCCGTAGCCCTTCGTCGGGTTGGTCACGTTCTTCTTCGAATCGTCGACGAAGGTCAGGCGCGTGCCAATCGTCAGCTTGTCGTCGAGGAAGCGCAGACCGAGCGTCGTACTCACCTGGTCCGGCATGACACTGTTGAGCGGGCCGTTCGTCTGCTTGTTCTTGCCGTTGATGTGCGTGCCCGCCACGGAGATGAAGCCGCCACCCCAGTCATAGGCGGCCTCCACCTCGACACCCGTCAGGCGGGCCTTGGCGATGTTCTGGTACTGCTGGTCGTACAGCGAGATGCACATCGCCGGCACGAACTGGCACACGAAGGCCGGCATGCCAGGAACGATCGGCGTGAGGTGGGGCGTGCCAACGTCAACGCTATCGATATAGTCGCTGACGTTGTTCAGGAACACGTTGGCCTTGGCGCGGAACTTGTCGTTCTCGGTGAAGATGCCGTCATACTTCACGTTGACCCCGGCTTCCCAGTTGCGCGCCACTTCCGGCTTCAGGGCCGGGTTCGGCAGGATGTTGAAGGCCGGGAAGGGATGGACGCCGTTGACAAGGGTCTCCGTGATGGTCGGCGCGCGGTAGCCCTCGGCATAGGTGCCGTAAAGCTCGATGCCCTGGATCGGCGAAATGCCGATCGTGATCTTCGGCGACAGGCGGCTGCCGTCGGAATTGTAGCCGCCGCCGTCCAGCTTGTAGGAGTCGTAGCGCAGGGCGCCGATCACGCGCAGCCAGTCGCCATAGCGCAGCTCGTCCTGGATGAACGCGCCCGTCAGGCGGCGGTTGCCGGACGGCGTCAGGGCCGAGCCGAAGCCGCCCGCCTGGTCCTGCACGGTCACATGGTCGCGCAGAGCGTCGAAGCCGACGGTCACGGCATGATCGACGCTCCCCGTGCTGAAGCGGGACGTGTTGTGGATATCGACACCGGTTGTTTCGACGTCGAAGCGCCGCGCATCGCCGGCACGGGCTCCCGACGCGACGTAAGGTGAAGACGGATTGATGAGGCGCTGGTCATCCGTCGTCGTCACGTAGTAGCCCTTGATCGACAGGTCGAGCCACGGCACGTCCGGACGCTGGAAGCGATAGCCCAGCGTGTAGTTGCCGGTCTGCACCTCGTGGCCGAACCGGGCGCCATCGGTGCCGTTGGCGTTGTTCGTGAAGCGGTATTCCTGGAACAGCGCCGTGGCCGAGATGGTGTGGCCGTCGACCGGACGCAGGTTGAACTTGACGTTGCCGGCCGAAAGCTTCGAGCCGGTGTCCACGATCGTGTTGCCGGCGCCGTCCCTGTAGGGTGTCTCGTTGCGCCAGACGAACTGGCCGAAGATGTCCGCCGCCGTGCCGAGGCGCGCACCGACCATCGTGCTGTTCACGAAGTTGGCGCCATTGGTGCCGGCGCCGAGATGCTGGACAGCGCCGATCTGCTCGTCCTCGGCCAGCACGTCGTCGATGGACCGCGTGCGGAAGGACGCAACGCCGCCGATGGCGCCCGAGCCGTAGATCGTGGAGACGGGGCCGCGCGTGACGTCGATGCCACCGACGAGCTCCGGATCGAGATAGAACGTGCCGTTGGCGCCGTGCCCCTCCCTGCCGTAGTTCTGCCGGGCGCCGTCGATGAGGACGGCGACGCGCCCGTAATCCTGCATCCCGCGGATGTTGATGGCCTGGCCAGGGTCCTGCACGGTCGTCTGTGTCGTCACGCCGGGCATGCCGAGGAAAACATCCGAGATGCGCGACGGCTGAAGACGCTGGATGTCCTGCTCGCTCACCGTGCTCACGCCGGCGAGCGCATCGATGGCCTTTTCCTCGGTCTTCGTGGCCGTGACCGTGATCTCGTCGAGGGTAATGTCCCCGCCCGGGATCGAGGCCTGCCAGGCAGCCGGCTGATTGGCACCGTCCTGGGCCAGGGCGGCGGACAGAGCCATGAGAGAAACAGTGGCGCAGAGCGCCGCGCGAGCGAAGACGCGCATGAGAACGAAGCCCCCAATGTCCGAATGATGAGGTTCGGCTGGCTGGCTACGGGCTCGCGCCCCCGGCTGGCTGGCGTTGTGCGGCTCCCCGCAAGGAGGAGTTTGCGCTTCCTATACGTGTTGTGTATGCACGTCAATCGAAGCAAACCAACAATAGTTTTTTACAATTCAAAACTACTTCCAAGATCAGAATCATTCAAAAGAGACTCTTGAACAGTTAAAAGAAAGCGACCTGCCATGCCTACGCCAACCCCGCCTTCCGCGCCACACCCGGCGCCGCCCAAGGCCCCGGAACCGCCCGTGATCGACGTGCGCTCGCTCTTCGGGGGCGGGCGCGAGGTGGTGCTGCTGCACAACGGCGAGCGCTACCACCTGCGCATCACGGCCAACGACAAGCTCATTTTGACGAAGTGACGCCATGACCGGCAGACCGAACCGCTCCCTGTCGCGGCGCACCCTCGCCCGGCTCATCGCCATCGCCTTCCTCCTCGCCCCCGGGCCGGCGGCGCTCGCTCAGGCGGGCGATCCGCCGGGCGGCAACCGCATCGTCGCCCTCGGCGGTGCCGTCACGGAGATCCTCTATGCGCTCGGCCTTGAGGCGCGGGTCGCCGCCGTAGACACGACCAGCACCTTCCCCGAGCGCGCGCTGAAGGAGAAGCCGAACGTCGGCTACGTGCGCTCACTTTCGGCCGAGGGCATCATTGCGCTCAACCCGACGCAGGTCATCGCGATCAGCACAGCCGGCCCGCCCGATGCCGTCCGGCTCATCGAGGAGACAGGCGTGCCGTTCACGCAGCTGCCGGACGAGCCGTCGGCCGAAGGGGTCATCCACAAGATCGAGACCATCGGCAGGCTGACCGGAACCGAGGCGAAGGCCGAGGCGCTCGCCGCCGAGGTGCGCCGCGGCTTTGCCGATCTCGCCGCGGCGCGGGAGCGCATCGACAAGCCGGTGAAGGCGCTCTTCGTCCTTGCCATGCAGAACGGGCGCCCCCTCGTCGGCGGCCGCGGCACCTCCGCCGACGCCATCCTGCGCCTTGCCGGCGCGGAGAACGCCGCCACCGTCATCGAGGGCTTCAAGCCGATGACGGACGAGGCCATCATCGCCGCGGCGCCGGACGTCATCGTCATGATGTCCAACGGCGGCCATGCCGCCGGCCACGCCGAGGAGGTCTTCGCGGCCCCCGCCTTCGCCGGTACTCCCGCCGCCCGCGATCGGGCCCTGGTGACCCTGGACGGGCAGCTGATGCTCGGCTTCGGGCCGCGGGCGCCGCAGGCGGCCGCCGAGCTGATGCGTGCCTTCTATCCCACGCTGGCAACGGGCGAGAAGGCACAGTGACCACGGCCACGGATATGCCAGGCGAATCGATCGACGCCGCGCTGGCCCGCCGCCGGCTGCGCGCGCTTGTGCTCTTTCTGCTGCTCGCGGCGGGCGTCGTGATCGTCTCGATCCTGTCAATCGGCACCGGCGCGCTCGCCCTCGCCCCCTCCCGCGTCGTCGACGTGCTGCATGCCGTTCTTACGGGGAAGGTACCGGACGAGATGGCTCGCGATGCTCTCGTCGTCGTCGGTATCCGCCTGCCGCGCACGCTGCTTGGGCTGCTCGTCGGGGCGGCGCTCGCCGTCTCGGGCGCGCTCATGCAGGGGCTGTTCCGCAATCCCCTCGCAGATCCGGGTCTCACCGGCGTTTCCTCCGGCGCGGCCCTCTTCGCCGCCGGCATGATCGTTTTCGGAGAGCGTCTCGCCGCGGGAACGGGCCCCCTGCCCTTCGTTACCCTGCCGACAGCGGCCTTCGGCGGTGCACTGCTCACCACCTTCACACTCTACCGCATCTCGACGCGCGCCGGCCGCACCTCCGTCGCCACGCTGCTCCTTGCCGGCGTCGCGCTCGGCGCCGTTGCCGGCGCGATCACGGGCGTGCTCACGTTCATCAGCGACGACCGGCAGTTGCGCGACCTCACCTTCTGGTCCCTCGGCAGCCTCGGCGGCGCCACCTGGGCGAAGACGGCCACGGTCGCCCCAGCCATTTTGCCCGTGCTGGTCGCTGTCCCGTTCCTCGCCCGCGGGCTCAACGCCCTCACGCTCGGCGAGGCGGAGGCTTTTCACCTGGGCATTGCCGTCGAGCGGCTGAAGCGGACCGCGATTTTCCTCGTTGCCGTGGCCGTCGGCGCCTCGGTTGCCGTCTCGGGCATCATCGGCTTCGTCGGCATCGTCGTGCCGCACCTGCTCCGCCTCGCGGTCGGCCCCGACCATCGCGTGCTGCTGCCCGCAAGCGCCCTCCTGGGCGGCATGTTGCTCGTCCTTTCCGACATGCTGGCCCGCACCCTCGTCCAGCCGGCGGAGTTGCCCATCGGCATCGTCACAGCGGCCATCGGCGCGCCCTTCTTCCTCTGGCTGCTGCTTGCGGGCCGCCGGAGCCTCGCGTCATGACAGCCGTCGTTACCGCCACCGGCATCAGCCTGCACGCCGCGGGCCGCACCATCCTGATGCCGACGAACCTCGCGCTCGCCGCCGGCGAGCTCACCGTCGTCGTCGGGCCGAACGGCGCCGGCAAGTCGACGCTGCTCAAGATCCTCGCCGGCGAGATCGCCCCGGCGAGCGGCTCCGTCCTCTACGGCGACACGCCCGTCTCCGCCATGCCGCCCTGGCGCCTCGCCATGAAGCGGGCCGTGCTGCCCCAGAGCGTGCAGCTCGTCTTTCCCTTCACGGTCGCCGAGGTGGTGCGCCTCGGCCTCGACGGGGCCGGCAGCGCCGCCGAACGACTGGACATGATGCGCCGCGCGCTCGCGGCGGCTGACGTCGCCCATCTGGCCGCGCGCAACTACCAGACCCTGTCCGGCGGCGAGCAGCAGCGGGTGCAGTTTGCCCGCGTGCTCGGCCAGCTCATGGCCGGCGGGCGGAGCGAGAAGCATCTCGCCCTCTTCCTCGACGAGCCGGTCTCGAGCCTCGACCTGCGCCACCAGCTCGGGCTGCTCGAGCACGGCCGGCGCCTTGCCCGCGAGGGTGTCGCCGTCTTCGCCATCCTGCACGACCTCAATCTCGCCGCCGCCTACGGCGACCGGCTGGTGGCGATGAAAGGGGGCGCCATCGTCGCCGACGGGCCGCCGCGCGTGGTCCTGACAGACGCCTTGTTGCGTGAGGTCTTCGACGTGCAGCTGAAGGTTGGCGCCGTGCCCGCCGGGCCCTTCGTGCTGCCCCACCCGGCGGCAGGGGCCGCGGCCTGAGGGGCGGCACGCCGCCCCTCAGCGGACGACGAGGCGCTTCTCCACCTCGACGATGAGAAGGAGCACCACGCCGACGCCGACAATCACCAGCCCGTCAGCGAACGCGACCGGCCCGCTGCCGAAGATGCGCTGCATGAACGGCAGGTAGGTGAAGGCGAACTGCGCCAGCACGACCGCCACCAGCCCCAGGAGCACGGCCGGTGTGCCGAGCACGCCCTGGAAGGTCAGCGACGTGCCGTGCACATAACGGACGCTGAACAGGTAGAAGATCTCCATCACCACCACCGTATTGACGGCCATGGTGCGGGCGGTCTCCACGGGCAGGCCCCGCGCGCTCGCCCAGGCGTAGATGCCGAAGGTGCCGCATACCATCAGCGTCGAGACGAAGAGGATGCGCCACAGGAGACGGCGGGACAGCAGCGGCTGGTTCGCAGGGCGGGCCGGCCGCCGCATGGTGCCGGGCTCGGTCGGCTCGAAGGCGATCGTCAGCCCCAGCGCGATGGCCGTGACCATGTTGATCCACAGGATCTGGACCGGCGTGATGGGCAGGGACAGGCCGAAGAGAATGGCCACGACGATGGTCAGAGCCTCGCCGCCGTTCGTCGGCAGCGCCCAGGAGATCGATTTCGTCAGGTTGTCGTAGACCGTCCGCCCCTCGCGCACGGCCGCGACGATGGAGGCGAAGTTGTCGTCGGCGAGCACCATCTCGCTCGCCTCCTTCGCCGCCTCCGTGCCCTTGCCGCCCATGGCCACTCCGACGTCGGCCCGCTTGAGGGCCGGGGCATCGTTCACGCCGTCACCGGTCATGGCGATGATGGAGCCGTCCTGCTGCAGCGCCTCCACGAGACGCAGCTTGTGCTCCGGGCTGGTGCGGGCGAAGACGGTCGCCTCCCGCGTATACCGCGCGAATTCCTCCGCATCCGCGGCGTCGAGATCATGGCCCGTCACCGCCACCGGATCCTCCGCAAGCCCGAGCTGCCGCGCAATGGCCCGCGCGGTGGCAACATGGTCGCCGGTGATCATCTTCACCTTGATGCCGGCCGCCCGGCATTCGGAAATGGCTGCGATCGCTTCCGGGCGCGGCGGATCAATGAGCCCCACGACGCCGAGCAGCGTCAGGTCGTGCTCGACATCGGCCGCTTTCAGCTCACGGGTGCCGCTCTCCATCGTCCGGCGCGCCAGCGCGATGACGCGCTGCCCGTCGGCGGCAAGGGCCTCGATACGCTCGTGCCAGGCGGCAGCGTCGATGGGCTGTTCGCCGTCCAGCGTCGCGACCCGCGTCGCCATGGCAACGATACGCTCCGGCGCACCCTTCACATAGGCCACCGGCCGGTGCCCGTTGCGGGCGTGCAGCGTCGCCATGTAGCGGTGGCGCGAATCGAACGGCACCTCGTCGAGGCGCGGAAAGCCTGCGCGCGCCGCGGCCGTGTCGTGCCCCGCCTTCATCGCCAGCGACACAAGCGCCCCCTCCATCGGGTCGCCGTCGACGATCCAGTCCTCGCCGCTTTGCCTCAGATGCGCGTCGTTGCACAGCAGCCCCGCGAGGGAGAGCTCCTCCAGCACGGGATCGGCGGCTGGATCGAGCTGCCGCCCGTCCACCGTGCGGAACTCGCCCTGAGGCCGGTAGCCCGTGCCGTCGACGCTGAGGGTGCGATCGGCGGTGACGACGGCGCTCACCATCATCTCGTTGCGGGTCAGGGTGCCCGTCTTGTCGGAGCAGATGACGGAGACCGACCCCAGCGTCTCCACGGCCGGCAGCCGCCGGACGATGGCCTTGCGCCGGGCCATGCGCTGCACGCCGACGGCAAGCGTGATCGTCATGATGGCCGGCAGCCCTTCCGGGATGGCAGCGACAGCGATGCCGACGACCGCCATGAACGCCTCGTCGAGGGCATAGGAGCGGACGAGCACGGCAAAGGCGAAGACGGCGGCCGCGATGCCGAGCACCACGGTGGTGACGAGCCGGGCAAAGTCGTCGATCTGGCGCAGGAGCGGCGTGGTGAGCTGCTCGACAGCGCCGATCATCGCGCTGATGCGGCCGAGCTCGGTCGCCGCCCCGGTCGCGACGGCGACGCCCGCACCCTGGCCGGCCGTGACGAAGGTGCCGGAGAAAGCCATGGACAGACGGTCCCCGAGGGCGGCATCCACGGCAACCGGCTCCAGCGCCTTGTCAACAGGCACCGATTCACCCGTCAGGACAGCCTCATCCACCCGCAGGCTGCGCGCCTTCACGAGGCGCAGGTCGGCAGGCACCCGGTCCCCCGCCTCGAGCAGCACGATGTCGCCTGGGACGACCTCATCGGCCGGGATCGTGAGGCGCCGGCCGTCGCGGATCACCGATGCCTGCGGATCGATCATCGCCCGTATGGCCTCGAGCGCCTCCTCGGCCCGCCCCTCCTGGACAAAGCCGATGACGGCGTTGACGAGAACGACGGAAGCGATGACGAGGGCGTCGGTCACATGGCCGATCGCCGCCGCAAGGGTCGCGGAACCGACGAGGACGTAAATCAGCCGGCTGTGGAACTGCAGCAGAAAGCGCCTGAGGGCGCTTCGCCGCGGCCCCCGCGGCAGGCGGTTGGGACCGAAACGCGCGAGGCGCCGCGCCGCCTCCGCGGCGCTGAGCCCGTCCGGACCGGACCCTGTCGCCTGCAGAGCCTCCTGTAGCGGAACGGCATGCCAAGCCCGGTCGAGATCGCGGACCGGCTCTCCCGACCCGGCTCCGGCCTGCGCAGGTGGCACTGTCGACACGGCACCGGATGCGGGGCTCTGGCTGTTCATGCCGTCGGCATCTCCTGTAAAGCTAGTCGCATTCTGCCACAGATGGCAGACATCAGGAGCAGCCTAACCGCATCGGCGCAGGAAGCGCTTGACGAGGATCAACGGCGCGGCTGCACGCAACGGGCGGGCGTGCTGCTGCCCCCCGCTTGGGCCGGCCATGTCTGGCATCAGGACCGGTCCGCGCCCTGCCGCGCTCGCAGGGTCTCGAGGAGGAGCTCCTGCATGAGCCGCTGGAGCGCGTCCGTCGCCGTGCGCACGTCCGTCATGGCCCGTTCCACCGCCGCTGCGTCGAGAGGTACGGCATTTGCTGTTTCGGCGAGCGCGCGCCGCGCCGCACGCAGGTCGCGCAGCGCTGCCAGGACACGCGGCCAGTTGTCCCGCAACCGCTGGCGGAAGCCGGCGCGGACGTCGTCCGGATAAGCGGAGGCAATGCTCTGTGCGAGGAAGCCACCGCGTGGCTGCCGTTCGCCCCGGACGATGAAACCGACGAGAAATGCGTTGGCCAGGAGCGAAACGGCAAGGCCCGTGGCCAGAAGGAGCCGGACACGCTTCACAGCTCGCCTCCGTCCGATCCGAAGCCTTCCATGACCTCGCCAAGACCCGCCGCATCGCCCACGGCAAGGGCAAGAAGCATGTCCTGCTCTACGCCCGTATCGCCGTCGCCGAACCGGCAGCCGACGGCAGCGGCCGTGACGAGGACGAGGGCAAGACAGGTCGCCAGCACGGGAGACGGGACAGGCCGCAGGATGCCGCCGAGAATGCCGGCCACGCCGCGCGATCCCTCGATGCGCGACAGGACTGTGCGGGCGAGAGCCCCTTCGTCACCGGGGACATCGATGGCGGCGAGGAGGCTGTCGAGGTCGTCGTCCGCATCAGCCGCCTCCAGAAGCGCCCTCGCCTCCTGCCGGTAGGGCGGCGGCCATGTCGTCCAGTCCTTGCCGAAGCGGCGCTGCAGCCGCTCGAAATCGTCCCTGTTCATCACGTCATTCCTTCTTCTTGTTCGTTCTTCCTCCCGCCTGCCGTGAGCTGGCGCAGCGTGCGCCGCGCCCGTACGAGCAGCTGCTCGACAGAACCCGTGCTCGTGCCCATCACCTCGGCGATGGCCGGCACGTCGAGATCGGCTACAGCCCTGAGCAGCAGTGCCATGCGCTGGCGCTCGGGCAGGCGTGCAAGGCCCTCGCGTACCGCTGCCAGTTCCTGCCGGGCGGACAGACGGGAATCGGCATCGACGCTGCTGGCCCGCAGCGTCTCTGCCACCTCGTCGAGGCCGATGAACGCGCGCAGGGCGCGCCAGCGGCGCAGATCGACGCAGCGGTTGGCGGTGATGCGGTAGAGCCAGGTCGTCGCCCGCCCTCTGGCGGGGTCGAACCTGCCGGCCCGCTTCCAGACCGCGACGAACACGTCCTGCACGACGTCCTCGGCGTCGTCCGGGTTGCCCAGATAACGGGTCGCGAAGAGGCGCAGGCCGCGCCCGTGGCGGTCGATGAGGCGGACGAGCGCCGGCTGCTCGCCAGCCGCGATGCGGGCAAGCAGGCGCTCGTCCTCGCCCTCTTCGGGTGTCTGCGCCTCATCACGCATCCGGCTCCACACCACGCCGCCTCACCTCCAGTGCCGGCGGCCAACGACCACGGCACCGCCGTTCGGCCCCGTGATGCGGCCGATGGACCGGGCGCGAAACGGCCCCCGCGCCCCTGCACGCTCGCCGGAATAGGTGCGGCCTCCCGGCCCCGTCGCCGTGTAGCTGCGGCGACAGCGGTCGGCGATGCCGTCGAAGCAGGTGTGGGTGGAGCTGTAGGTGCCGCCATTGGGGCCGACGCGGGTGGTGTGCCCGGTATAGAAGGGCCCGTCGCCGGAGACGCTGCGGCTGACCTGCCCGCCGCCGACGGTGCCGCGCGTCCATTCCGCGGTCCGGGCGCCATCGAGGGGGGCTGAAAGAGCGAGCGCGACGAGACCCGCGAGGACCGGAACAGGCTTGACTGGGAAACGCATCGGAGCACTCCCTCAACGAAACAGGGGCTGCCGGGGCCCGGGTCTTCGTCAACCGCGGCGGCCGAGAAAGAGCCCGCGCATGAAGGCGAGCTCGGTCGCAGTCAGCCGGCCGTCGCCGTCGCGATCGGCAAGGTCGAACAGCATCGTGCGGGCGCGAAACTCATCCGCCGAAACGCGCCCGTCGGCGTTCGTGTCCATCCGCCGCCAGGCACTGCCGAGGCGCGCCTGCAAGGCGACGGCATGATCCATGATCGCATCGCGCAGGGCGAGGGTCTCCTGCTCGTCGATGACGCCGTCTCCATTGCCGTCGAGCCGGGCGAAGAGCCGCTGCCGTGCCGCAGCCGCCTCCTCCCGGGACACGGCTCCGTCTCCGTCGGTATCGAGGCGCGCGATGAAAGACTCGTGCGCGGGCGGGGTCTGGGACGCCGCAAGCGATGCCGCCCCCACGGTCGCGAGCGCCGCAAGGGCCGTTGTCAGGGTCTTCATGGCAGTTTCTCCATCTGGCTGAGCAGCCGCAACTGCGCCTGCCTCGATCCATACGGGCGGGGGCGCCCCCTCCTACGCCGCCGGCCGCCCCGCGGACCGCGTAGGAGTGGCCTGCGCAGCCCGTAGAACCGTCGTCGGAGCCCAACGGCGCTCCTCACAAACGGAGATCGGCATGACGATGAAGACCCTCGCAGCGGCGGTGCTGCTGCTCGTTCCGGCCAGCGCCTGCGCTTGGGATGGACCTGGCCTGCACCAGATGTTCAGGCAGATGGATCGCAATGGCGACCGCGCCCTGCAGTTCTCGGAGATCGCGGACGCTCGCGCGCGGCTCTTCGACCGGATGGACAGCAACGGCAACGGCTATCTCGAGCCGCAGGAAATGAAGGCTGCAGCGGCGCGCGCGAGGGAGGCCGGACGGTTCCAGGCCGCATCGCTCGAAAGGCTCGAGGCCACCGCCAGGCGCATGGACACCAACGGCGACGGGCGCCTTTCGCGGGAAGAATTTTCCCGCTTCATCCCCGATCGCCTGCGCCGGGCCGACGTGAACGGCGACCGCACGCTGTCGCTTTCGGAACTGCGGGCGCTCAGGCGCTAGGCCAGCGCGGCAATGGCAGATTCGTGGCCCGCGACCTGGTTGCCGTGAGCACTGCCCAAATGACAGGCCGGCCCGCCCGACGCAGCAGCGCATGGGACGGCCGGCCGGAAAGGAAGACGCCGCCCGAAGGCGGCGTCCTGATGCTTCAGCGAGACGGACGCCTGCGGTCCGTGGCGGGCGCCGACGCGGCCAGCTTCTTCGCCTCGTCGTCCATGAGCTCGTACCACATGGCGTTGAGAACAGCGAAGGCAGCCGCGAGGGGCAGGCCGAGAAGCCAGGCGAAATACCACATTGCACCCTCCTTAAGTTCAGTAGGCGTGGCCGCTGCCGTCGCGGATCGCCTCGGCGTCCACCTTGCCCCACAGCACGCGGTAGACCCACGTGGTGTACGAGGCGACGAGCGGGATGAAGATGCCGGTGACCACGAGCATGATGAACAGCGTCAGGTGGCTTGAGGAGGCATCCCACACCGTCAGGCTCGACTTCGGATCAATCGTCGAGGGCAGGATGAAGGGGAACATCGACAACCCGACCGTCGAGATGATGCCGAGGATCGACACCGTCGAGGCCAGCACCGCCGGCACCTCGCTGCGCGCCCGCAGGAAGGCGAGGCAGCCAAGAGCGCCCGCGAAGCCGAGGATCGGCGCGATCATCATCCACGGATGCCGCGCGTAGTTCTCGAACCAGACGCCGGGAGCCACCTCGACGGTCTTGGCCAGCGGGTTCGACGGGCCGCCCGTGACGACCTCGCTGGTGATCCGGTAGCCGTCGATGCCGAGCCACAGCCACAGCCCGCCGAGCGCGAAGAGGACGACCGTGAGGAAGGCCGCGATCGTGCCATAGGTCCGCGAGCGCACGGCCACCGGGCCCTCGCTCTTCAGCACGAGCCAGGCGGCGCCATGCATGACCAGCATGGCGACCGACAGGAGGCCGCACAGCAGGCCGAAGGGATTCAGCAGTTCGAAGAGCGTCGTGCCCTCATAGAAGACGCGCAGGTCCGAATCGAGCCGGAAGGGCACGCCCTGAAGGACGTTGCCGACCGCGACGCCCATCACGAGCGCCGGCACCACGCCGCCCACGAACAGGGCCCAGTCCCATCCGTTCCGCCAGGAGGCGCTTTCGCGCGTCGAGCGGTACTTGAAGCCCACCGGCCGCAGAATGAGCGCGAAGAGGATCGCGAACATCGCCAGGTAGAAGCCGGAGAAGGACACGGCATAGAGCGGCGGCCAGGCGGCGAAGATGGCACCGCCGCCGAGGATCAGCCAGACCTGGTTGCCTTCCCAGACCGGCCCGACCGCGTTGATGACGACGCGCCGCTCCACGTCGTCCTTTGCGACGAAGGGCAGCAGCGTGGCCGAGCCGATGTCACCGCCGTCCATCACGGCGAAGCCGATCAGCAGGACGCCGAGCAGCACCCACCAGATGACGCGCAGGGTTTCGTAAGAGATCAGTTCATGCAGGATCATGGCATCTACTCCGCAGCAACGAGAGACCGCGGAACGAGCTCGGCCTCCGGCTCCTCGTCCGGTTCCGGCCCCTTGCGGATGGCGCGGACCATGAGGGCCATCTCGATGACGATGAGGATGGTGTAGATCAGCGCGAAGCCGAGGAGCGTGAACAGCACGGTCGTGGCGCCGAGGTTCGAGACGGCGGCCGCGGTGGGCAACACACCCTCGATGATCCAGGGCTGACGGCCGAACTCGGCCACGATCCAGCCGAACTCCGCCGCTATCCACGGCAGCGGAATGGCGAAGACCGCAAGACGCAGCAGGCCGGGGTAGCGATCCAGCCGGCGGCGGGCCGACAGGTAGAAGAACACCGATGTCAGGGCGATGAAGAAGAAGCCGAGCCCCACCATGACGCGGAAGGACCAGAACAGCGTGGGCACGTGCGGAACCGTGTCCCAGGCCGCCTTGCGGATGTCCTCCGCACTCGCCTGGCGCGGATCGTCGACGAAGCGCTTGAGCAGCAGCGCGTAGCCGAGATCATGGCCATTGTCCTCGAAGGCGCTCCGGACCTCCGGGGCAACCTTGCTCACGACGCCGGCGGCGCGGATCTGCTGCAGGGCGTCGAAGGCGGTGATGCCCCGACGGATGCGCTCCTCGGCCCGGACGACGAGCTCGTCGATGCCGGGGATCTCCTGCGTCAGCGTGCGGGTGCCGATGAGGCCCATCACCCACGGGATCTTCACCGCATAGTGGGTCTCGCGCGCAGCCTGGTCAGGGAAGCCGAAGAGCGTGAAGGCAGCCGGCGCCGGCTCCGTCTCCCACATGGCCTCGATGGCCGCGAGCTTCATCTTCTGGTGCTCGGTGGAGAGATAGCCGCTCTCGTCGCCCAGCACGACGACCGACAGCGAGGCGGCGAGGCCGAAGGACGCGGCAACCGTCATCGAGCGCTTGGCGAGCTCGGGATACCGGTTCTTCAGCATGTACCAGGCCGAGACGCCCAGCACGAAGATCGCGGCGGTGACATAGCCGGCCGAGACCGTGTGCACGAACTTGGCCTGTGCCACGGGGTTGAACAGCACGGCGTAGAAGTCCGCCACCTCCATGCGCATCGTCTCGGGGTTGAAGGCCGAGCCGACCGGGTTCTGCATCCACCCGTTGGCAATGAGGATCCAAAGCGCCGAGAAGTTGGAGCCGAGTGCCACCGCCCAGGTCGAGATGAGGTGCCCGACCTTGGACAGCTTGTCCCAGCCGAAGAAGAACAGCCCGACGAAGGTGGCTTCGAGGAAGAAGGCCATGAGGCCCTCGATGGCCAGCGGCGCGCCGAAGATATCGCCGACGTAGTGGCTGTAGTAGCTCCAGTTCATGCCGAACTGGAACTCCATCACGATGCCGGTTGCGACACCGAGCACGAAGTTGATGCCGAATAGCTTGCCCCAGAACTTGGTCATCTGGCGCCAGATCGGTCTGCCCGTCATGACATAGACCGTTTCCATGATGGCGAGCAGCACGGACAGGCCCAGCGTGAGGGGCACGAAGAGGAAGTGGTAGAGTGCGGTCAGTGCGAACTGCAGCCGCGATAAGGCGACAATGTCGAGTTCCATTTGACGTCAGGTCCGGCTTGTCCGGGCTCCCTGTGCTTGCGGCGTCGCCGGAAGGCGGCGCCTTTCGATCGAAAACAGTCAGTCTGGTCGCAGAGCGGCGAGCGCGGCATCGAAACCGGCGTCGCCGCGGGTGACGATTGCGGTGACGATCCCCCCCTCCATGATGATGAGACGGTCGGCGGCTTCCGCCTCGCGCCGGATGTGGGTTGCAACGACGACAGTCCGGCCTGCGGCGCGCGCCCACAGGCGGGTGAGGACATCGCGCGCCGTCGCCCCGTCGAGCCCTTCGGTTGGCTCGTCGAGAAGCCAGAGCGTTGTCGGGCGCAGCAGGAGCCGTGCAAACGCCAGCCGCCGCGCCTGCCCGCCCGAGAGGCCGTGGCCTCCTTCCCCGAGGCGGGTATCGAGCCCCTGCGGCAGCGCCTCCACGTCCTCGCGCAGGCCCGCGGCCTCCAGCACCTCCATGAGGCGGGCGTCGTCGGCCTGCGGATCGGCCAGGCGCAGGTTGTCGCGCAAGGAATCCTGGAACAGCTCGGTGCGCTGGGTGAGCAGCGTCGCGGCGCGGCGCGACACGCGCCCTTCCTGCGGCGCGACCTCGCCGGCGAGGAGACCGAGCAGGGTCGACTTGCCGGCGCCGCTCGGCCCCACGATGGCGATGCGCTCGCCCTCGGCGATGGTGAGGCTGACGGCGCCGAGCGCCGGCCTTTCCGCCCCCGGATGCCGGACGATGACGCCGTCGAGGCGGGCGGCGACGCCCGCAGGCGGAACATCGGCGGCGGCGGTCTGCACGGCCGGCGAGAGCCGCGGCGCGATGCGTTGGACGGCGACCAGCGTGCGGCCGAACTCGATGGCGCCGCGCCGCAGGGCGGCGAAGGGCTCGATGGCCGCGAGTGCGACGAGCAGGCCGAGAGCCGCCAGCGGCGCGTCGATGATGCCCTGCTCCGCCAGCCACGCCATCGCCACGAGCGTCGCGGCGAGCAGCAACGCCCCCGCCACCATGAAGCCGGCGCCGATGCACACCTCGATCCGGTTCAGCACATCGTCGCAGGCCGCAAGATAACCGTCGGCCGCCGTGAGGCCCTCCCGTCGTGCGGCGAGCTGACCGGCCATGATCCACTCGCTCTGGCCGCTCACGAGGTCGATGACGCGCGAGCGCAACACCTCGAGGCCATGCGCCCGGCGGCGCGCGTGGCGCCGCGCCGCCATGGCGGCGACGACCGGCAGGCCGAGGCCAGCAAGGATGAGGAAGCCCGCCGCGCACAGCCCGACGAGCGGCTGCATCAGCCCCAGCACGACACCCGTCACGACGGCCACAGCGCAGGCGCCGAACAGCGGCACGAAGACGCGCAGATAGAGCGAGTCGAGCGCATCGATGTCGAGCGTCAGGCGGAACAGCAGGCGCGCCGGGCGCTTCAGAAGCTCCCTCGCCGCGCCGCGCCGGGCCCAGCCGCGGAACAGCCGCTCGCGCAGATCGGCAAGCACGGCAAGTGTCGCCTCATGCGTCGTCAGCCGCTCGCCGTAGCGCGCGGCCGTCCGGGCCAGGGCGAGAAAGCGGATGCCGGCGGACGGCACGAAGACATCGAAGGCGAGCGCCGTGGCCGCCGACAGGCCCGCGATCCCCGTCGCGGTGATGAACCAGCCCGAGAGGCCGAGCAGGGCAACGCCGCACACAGCTGTGACGGCCGACAGCACGACGCCGATGAGCAGCATGGCGCGACTGCCGGAAACAAAGAGCCCCGCGACGGGACGAAGCTGGCGAACGAGCGCGATCATGCGGCGTCCTCCAGACGGGTAGCGGCAAGGTCGATGACGCGATCCATGCGCCCGGCGAGGACCGGGTCATGGGTCGCCACGATCAGCGTCCGCCCCTCGGAGAGGCGCATCAGCGCCTCGGTGATGCTCGCGGCGGTCTCGCTGTCGAGGTGCGCGGTCGGCTCGTCGGCGAGGATGAGGCGCGTCTGCGGCGCCACGGCGATGCGCGCGAGCGCCAGGCGCGAGGCCTCGCCGCCCGACAGGCCAACACCATTCTCGCCTACGGGCACGGCGCCCCGCCGCCGCGCCACCTCGGCGAGGCCGGCACTGGCGAGAGCCGCCTCGACCGCCGCCCGGCCGATGCCCTCCCGCCCCAGTCTGACGTTTGCCGCGAGCGACCCCGCGAAGACGTGCGGGCGCTGGCCAATGAGCGCGATGCCGCGGCGAAGGCGTGCGGCGCTGCGGGCCGTAAGCGGCTCGCCGGCGATGATGATGCGACCGCTCTCGGGCGTGACGAGGCCGGCGAGAAGCGCAAGCAGCGTCGACTTGCCGCCACCGCTCGGGGCCAGCAGCGCCACCCGCTCGCCCGGCGCGACCGTGAGGTTGAAATCGTCGAAGACTGGTTCGCCACGCCCCGGGTGGCTGAAGCGCAGCTTCTCGATGCGGACCGATGGCGCCTCAGCGGTCACGAGGGCCGGGGCCGGGGCCGGGTCCTCGTCCTCCGCTCCGGGCAGCTCACATCCCTTCCGCGACAGGCCCACGAGCGCCTCGAGCGCCGCCTCGCCGGCCGCCCGGTCGTGCCAGACGGCGGAAAGGTCGCGCAGCGGCTCGAAGAATGCGGGCGCGAGGAGGAGGATGAAGAGCCCCTCCGCGAGCGTGAGCGGGCCGCCCCAGGTGCCGAAGGGCAGCTGGCCGAGGAGGTGGAAGCCGATGTAGACGGCAACCAGCGCGACACCGAGGGCCGAAAACAGCTCCAGCACGGCCGACGACAGAAAGGCGATCCTGAGCACGGCCATAGTTCTGGCACGCAGGCTCTCGGCGTCGGCCCGCAGCCGCCGCGCAGTGACATCGACGGCATCGAGCGAGCGGATCGTGGCAAGGCCGCGCAGCCGATCGAGCAGGAAGGCGTTCATGCTGCCGAGCTCGACGAGCTGGGCCTCGCTCGCGGCCTTCGCACGCCAGCCGACAAGCGCCATGAAGACCGGGATGAGCGGCGCGGCGACGAGGAGCACGAGCGCCGCCGCCCACGACGAGGCAAAGACGACGAGAAGGATAACAAGCGGTACGATGCTCGCCCGCAGCCGCGCCGGCTGGAAACGGGCGAGATAGGGGACGACTGCCTCGGCCTGTTCGGCCAGTGTGCTGGCGGCAAGGCCGGCCGCCGGGCGTTCGATGTCGACCGGCGAGCGGGCGGCGAGCGCCGCCACAGCCTCCGCGCGCCACTGGGTAAGCACGGCACGCGCCTGGCGAAAGGCCACGCGGCTGCCGAGCGCGTCGAGAAGCGCGCGCGCGATGCCGATGGCGAGGACACCGGCCGCGTGGCCGAGAACGGACCCGGCACCTTCGCCGGCGACGATCGTCCCGACCGCCATGGCGAGCAGTCCGGCCTGCGGCACCCACAGCAGGGCGGCTGCCACCTGCAGCATCGCGCCCGTGCGCGTTGCGGCAGCCTGCCGCGTAGCCGCGGCGGCACGCCGCCCTTCCACCGGACGGACGGTGGCGGTCGTCGTCGCCGCGGGAGCGGTGCTGATCGTGCCGGCCTGGGCCATCGCTATTCCCCGTTCGCCTTCGGCTTCCTGCGGCCGATGGAGACGATTCTGTCCTTGGCTTCGAGCAGCTTCGTAATACGGGAGCCAAGGCCAAGGAGCGTGGCGAGCCGGTCGGTATCGAGTTGCTTGACGTCGTCATACCAGGTCGTCAGACGCTCGATCAGCCCGCACATCTCGGCCATGCGCTCCTGGGCGAAGCGTTCATCCTCGCTGCCCGGCTTTTGCATCAGGATCTCGCGCAGAACCGAGAGGGTCGGGTCGATCTCCCGCTTCTTCCGTTCCTCGGCGAGCGTCCGCAGGATCTGCCAGACGTCATCCGGCGTGGTGAAGAAGTCCCGCCGGTCGTTCGGCAGGTGCTTGAGCAGCACCAGGTTCCACGTCTGCAGCTCGCGCAGGCTCATCGAGACGTTGGAACGGGAGATGCCGAGCGCCTCGACGATCTGGTCGGCGCAGAGCGGCTGCGGGGAAACGTAAAGGAGCGCGTAGATCTGTCCGACGGTGCGATTGATGCCCCAGCGACTGCCCATCTCGCCGAAATGCAGGACGAAGGACTGCACGAGGGGGGGGAGGTTCATTGGTTCGCACCATCGGTCACGAGTTTCAGAATTTTCTGAAATGTCTATATGCCTTGCACCCTGCGTGGACAAGTGCGTAAGATTGCGTATATCCGTCGCCCCGCGGCAGGGACCGGCGCGTCCCTTCGACCGGTATCGCGACAGTTCCGACGGTGCCCCGGGGCAGGGCGACCCGCATTGACGCCGATCAAGGGTGCTCCGCGCGGTCAGCCCGCGGCAGGAACGCTGTTTTCAAGCGAACACAGGACGTGAGGCCGAGCTGAGGACGGAACAGTAAGGGCCGGAAGACAGCCGACACAGGCATTCGAGCCGGCGTTGATCCCGCGATGAATGGCCGGCAACGCCCTCTTGCCCGACGTTCGCGCATCAGCGCGGCATCGTGCCGAGGCATTTGCGCTTGAGGAACGGCCACAGGATGATGCGGAAGGCCTCGTTGCGCACCGGGGCAAGCATGAAGCTTTCTGCAAGATGCCGGATCGCCGCGAGATAGCGGCCACGCGCTGTCTCGTTGGAGGACCGCGCGAAGGCAATGGCGGCACGGAAGAGCCGGCCGAGGGTTTTCTCGCGTCGGGCCAGACGCTCCAGATGGTCGTCGACCATCAGGTCGAGCCCCTTGTCGACAAGGGCGGCATTGGCCGACGAATCACGCCAGACATCGGCGAGATACTCGTTGAGGTAGCCGAGCACCACCTCCGGATGGTCGGCCAGGCGCAGGAAAAGGTCCCAGTCCTCATAGCGCGGGTAGCGCAGGTCATAGCCGCCAACCGCCGTGATGAGGTCCCGGCGGGCGATCAGCGTCGAGCCGGGGCAGGTAAAGCACCCCCAGACGTAGTGCCCGATCTCCATGCGCGGCGGATAGGGCCGGTAGGCCGGCTCCACTTGCCCGTCTGGCCAGATGAGGGCGCAATTGGTGCAGCAGACGTTGGTGCCGTGCTCGGTCATAAACGCGAGCTGACGCGCGAGCTTCTCCGGCCGCCAGGCGTCGTCGCTGTCGAGAAACGCCACCCACGCGCCCTTCGCCGCGGCAATCCCGGTGTTGCGCGCGGCAGAGGCGCCGGCATTCGTCTCGTGCCGGACGATGCGGATGCGGTCCGCATACGGTGCGAGCACCTGCGCCGTGTCGTCGCTTGACGCGTCGTCCACCACGATGATCTCTCCGGGCACGAGCGTCTGCGAGAATACGCTTTCGAGCGCGCGCAAAATGCTATGCGCCCGGTTGTAGGTGGGTATGACGACGCTGATCTCGGAGGAATGCATCGGTTCGCAGGGTTCCATCAGGCTTGTGGAGGCTACTATGCCAGCCGTGCCCCGATGCCAAGGCCCGGCTAACGGTCGCCCCGCGACATAGCGCTTGCCCCAGCGCGCCGTAATTTTCCATGCAGAAGCTGCAGTGCAACGGTTGGATGCCGCATCAGTGCACGAATGACGAGCCGCAGCGAGGCGGCGCGCCGGCGGTGCGCCCAAAGTCCGCGTGCCGCGCGCATCAGGAAATGCGCCATACTCGAGTCCCGCTGCGCCTGCGCAGGCAATCGGTCATAATCGCGCAGGGCTTGCTCGATCGTCGGGACATCGGCGAGGGAGAGCATGTTGTGCCTGCGGACGAACAGCTCGGCATCCACAAACCCCCTGAGAGACGGGGGAAAGAGCTCGACCGTGCTCTCGTCGATCGCGGCGATGTCATCAGTCGGATCCGGCAGGCCTGCCATCCGGGCGCGATGGGCGAGACGCGCGACAAAGGCGGTCAGGGTCTGCTGCTGGCTGTGCTGGAACGACACCTTCTCAGCATGCTGCCGGTAATGCAGCACGGGCTCGGCAACATTCTCGAGGGCGTAGCCGGCATCGTGCATCCTGAGCCACAGGTCATAGTCCTCGGCGTGCTTGTATTGCCTGCGGTAGCCGCCAAGGCTGCTCACGACATCGCGCCGCATGATGACAGCCGGATGGGCGAGAGGGGAATCGCGCTCCAGGAGACGCAGCAGCTCTGCGCCTCCGGTTGGATAGTCGCCGCGGCGGATCGGCTTTCCGGCCTCGTCGATGAGGATGATGCAACCACCGACCGCCGCGAGATCGGGCCGGTTCTCGAAACGGTGGATCTGCAGCTCGAACCGCCGCGGCAGGGAAATGTCGTCCGCGTCCATGCGGGCGATCAGCGGCGCACGGGCGAGGGCGACGCCCCGGTTGAGCGTCTCGACCAGGCCGCGATTGTCCTGGTGGAAAGCCCGGATACGGGCGTCGCGGGCGGCATAATCGTCGATGATGGTGCCGCTGCCGTCCCGCGAGCCATCGTTGATGATGATGAACTCGAAGTCCGTGAAGGTCTGGGCAAGGATGCTCTCGATGGCCTCGGCCAGAAAGCGCTCGCCATTGTAGACCGGCAGAAGGACGCTGAGGGCCGGCGTGCTCATTTGAGGATGATCCAGCCTTCGGGGTAGAGGTCCATCACGTTCGTCGTCGCGAGCCTCTCCCTCGTGAACCACTGCCCCGGCGCGATCACCACCTTCTCCCGCGACGCGTTGAGCCACGCGCCCCACCAGGAATAGGAGCTGTTGGCGATGATGTGATGGTTGCAGCGCGCCATGAGGAACATGTCCTCCCAGCTGCGCTGCGGATCCGTGCGCACGACATGAGCGCGCGGCAGGTCGGCAAAGGCCTGCTCAACAAAGTCGGGCTCGTCCGAGAACAGGAAGAAGTCGGCCCCCTCCCCGACGAGACGCTGCATGAGTGCAATGGCCCTGCGGTAATAGCCCTCGCCCACTGCATTGTGGACGGCAGCCGCATGCGGGTTGCTGACATAATCTCCCCGCCGGACGTGCAGGGATACGCTGCAGGCCGACGCCGCGATGCGCTGCGACCATTCCTGCGCAGCGCGACCAAACGGCTCGACAGGCCGGAAACGCTCGCGCAGAACGGCCTCGCAACGGTCGAAATAGAGCGGGCTCTGGAAATAGCCCTCGAGCCGGATCTCCTCCCCCGAAAGGGCGAAGAAGTCCTTGTCGAAATGGAAGTGAGGCTCGCGATAGCCACCGCCGTGCGGTGTCCGCCACCGGGTCAGGCGCCGGATGACGCGCGCTGGCAAAGATCGCCTGTTGCGCCAGGGCTGCAGCCGCGCGGGGAGAATGTCCTGCGGTACGCACAGACGGTCGAGCTCGTAGTTGCGCAGGGGGTCGCTCTCGAAGGCCGACACGTCCATGAGCACGCGCGCCTGTCGCTCCTGCGCCAGCGCGCATGCGGCGGCATACTGAAACATCTGGTTGCCGAGCCCCCCGACGAGGCGAACAACGACGGTACTAGCCAACGAAACGGCTCCGATCATTCAGAAAAAGTGCCGCCTCACCCGCGACCGGTTAGAGACGCCAGCGCGACAGGATCGGGGACAACGAAGGCAGTCGCAAACCTCTTCTACTTCGTTAAAGCGCACGCCCTCGTACACGCCGTCCCGCCCGGGGGACTGGCGCAGCCAAAGGTCATCGGGCAGCGAGAGGAATTGGACAGTCAACATGGTCGCAGACCCACAGGAGGCCACCCGCTCATCCCTGGCCGTCACGCGTTCGGCGCCGCCCTAGGCCCGCGAAGAATTTCTTCGTACTGTTCGGATATGCGCTGCCACGTGAAATGAGCGCGCCAGGCGGCGCGTCCGCGCCGTCCCATCTCCTTCAGCTTCGCGCGATCCTCCATAGCACGCTGCATCGCCACGGCAAGCTCTGCCGGAGCAACCCGAGTGAAGCCCCACTCGTCGATCGGGGCGGGACATATCAGCCCGGCCCCCGTGCGGCGGGCGATCTCCTCCGCATTGCCGACGGGAACCGAGAGGAATGGCGTACCCGCGGCCGCCGCCTCGTACAGCACGAGTGGCGAGTACTCAATGTTGGAGGCGAAGACAAACAGGTCGGCCGTCCGGTAGGCATCGACCAGATCGGATCGGGGCAGGTCTACGAGCACAACCTGCTTGCCAAGCTGTGAAGTCGCGATCTGCGACCAGTAGCGGATCTGCCCCTCGACATCGCTCGCGCCACGCCCCTCGAGCCTCGCCCACACCCGCCGGGCGGTCGAGCGCAGCCCCCTCTCGCGTACGTTGCGCACGAGGTGCCGCCCCAGCTGGACGGCGAGCTGCCAGCGACCGGGTTGCCGCGTCGTGGCAAGACTCGGCTTGTTGCCGTTGATGATGAGCGTGGATGGAACGCCGCCGGTGTCCATTCGGGCGAAGGCCTCGACGGTTTCCGTGTGGCCCTTGATGCTCGTGAGGCTGCCCACCGACAGGAAGACGAATGCGTTCGCATCGACACCGAGGCGCGCCCGCAGGTCAGACCGTGGCTTGTCGTCCCCGAACTCCCGCTCGCACGCCCCGTTGGGGACGATGCTGAAGTTCCGCAAGCCGGCCTGCCGCACGAAGGCGATGTCACGGTAGTCCTCGGCGTAGAAAATGAAGTGGTCGATCTGGGGCAGCACGTTCCGCATCTGCTCGTAATAGGCTGCAAAATTCGGGTCGTAGAGCCGCGAGAAGCCGCAGGGGATGAAGATCTTGCGGCTGCTCAGGGCGCCCAGCACCGGCCACAGGGCGTCGAAGGTCCATTGCTGCGCCGCCTTGATGAGCACGGCATCGGCGCCGAAGCCTGCGACAAAGCTCCGGTAGCGTTCCACCTCCCCTTCCAGCCCCGAGACGAGGTTACCGGTGACCGCGAACTCCTCGATCGTGACGCCGTTGTGGACGCGGGTTCTCCTGTCCGGAAGCGCCGTGGTCGCGACGGTAACCTCGTGCCCACGTTCGACGAGGCGCTCCGCAACCTGACGCATCACCTCCTGCACGCCACCGACGCTCGGATGGTAGAATTCACAGCAAAAGAGAAAGCGCATGCCGGCGGAAGCTCCTGCTTGACGGAAAGAGACCGTCATGAATCCGGGTTCGCATCACGAAGAACGCCCCAGACGGTTGATCGCACGCTGCGGAAGGGACAACACCTTCGTCACCTGCTCCCGCGTTTGCAGCTCCCATCGACGCCGCCCCATCGCCGTTTTCACGATCATGCTCGTCGCACGATCCGGCATCCCTTTGCAAAGGCTGCGGGTATAAGCTTCGTGGACAGGCAGCGGGTAGTGGCCACGACACTCCACCTGATCATAGCGCCTGGCCGCGAGCGCACGGGCCGTCTGCTGGTCGCTCTCGCTGAGAACCCGTTTCAGAAGGACCTCATTGTGTACCCACAGATATCGGGCACGGGCGAGCGCGGCCGCGACGAAAGCCATATCCGCACCCCACCCGTCGAGGATATCGGGGATGCGGCAGACCGTCTGCAGGAGCGGCGTGCGAAAGACCGAATAGATCATGTTCGCCTTTCCATCCGCCTCACGGGCACGGATGAAGTTGCGAAGGCGCTGCCGGCGATCGGCAACGGCAAATGGGGCGAACGACCCGTATTCGCGCAGCTGCTGCCCTTCGGCATCAATATTGACCACCCGCCCGCCGGCAAAGCCGGCGTCAGGATGGGCTTCAAGCTGCGCCAGACACGCGCTGATATAATTGCTGCTCCACTCGTCATCATGGGCAGCCCACATGAAGTAGGGCGTGGCGGCCTGCTCAGCCAGGTAAAGGAAGTTGGCGACAGCTCCGAGATTGCGCTCGTGACGCACCAGCCGGATTCTCGCGTCCAGCCGGCAGAAGGCATCCACCACGGCACAGGTGCCGTCTGTGGAGCAATTATCCGCGACGATCAGCGTCCAGTCGCGGAAATCCTGCTCGAGCAGCGACGACAGCGCACGCGCAATGAAACGCTCGCCGTTGTAGACGGGCATGCCGACAGTGAGTGACGGCGCGTTCGGCTCAACCACCTGCATGACGCACGCGCGGTTTATAACCAAGAAGCAGATATAGAAAATGCCGAAGAAGCCCGCTTCGCGCGACAGCTTGGAGATCCGTCCTCTCCCTGTCAGGTAGAGGCAAGAGCGCAAGGGCGCTGTCAATATGGTTCAGGGCTTGGCTGTGATATCGCCACGTCCCCTTGATAGCACCCCAACTGGACAGCCGACATGGCGCTGGAAGGCGCCCGCCGCGCAGCTCCCATTTCACCTGAGCATGCACCTGTGCCGGCGCCTGCTTGTACAGCCCGACCTCAGGCATCACGAGTATTTCTCCGCGATATGCCACGTAGAGTAAGATCGGGATCTCGTTGAGGGACAGCAGACCCGTCTTCTCCCAGAATATCTCGCCATCCTGGATCAGAGCTTCCTTGCGGAAAAGCCCATAAACCAGATTCCCGAAATTATATTTCAACATGTGGCGCAGGCGGTCCACCGGCCCTTTGGCAAGCGGGCGACGGAATGCTTCGCCTTCGGGCAGGAACTCGAGCAGCTCGCCCTCCGGCGTCACATACTGAGCCTCCGATGAGGCGAGCACCAACGCTGGATCCTGCCGCAGCCGCTGAACGGCGCGCTCCACGAACCAAGGTTCAATATAGTCGTCGTCTGCCGCCCACATGAAGAATGGAGCACGAGACTGTTTGACAACAAAAAAGAAATTCTTGGAAGCGCCGATATTATCCGCCTGTCTGAAATATCTAATGCGTGAATCTTTTTCACAGAATTCTCGCATTACCTGCTCTACTGCGGGGTCCGGTGACGCATTATCGGAGACAATGATCTCGATATTCTTCCAGCTCTGGTCCAGAAGGCTCTTCAGCGTCCGCGCAAGCGAACGCGGCCGATTGAAGGTGGGCACCCCAATGCTAACCAGCGTGTCTTGCGCGACCGCATCCTGTCGAGCATCACCAACCATCGTCACCTGTTCTCCCGAACAACCCGAACCGGACCGGCCATTCTCGTCACGCTAGATCGCTCTCATTATTCTGGGACAAGGCCCAGGCCTTCACCGCGCAGTACCATTTACTTTGCCTTGCAACGCTCTACTGCCTCCCAGCTCCCCTGCCACTGGCAACTTTCTTATTACCGGCTCCGCCGCAGATAGCCGTCCGGTGCGACCGTCAGCAGCAGCTTGTTCTGGATGTCGCGGTCGATCTCGAACTCGGGGTGCGACTTCAGGTATTCGTGGACGGCCGTCTTCGGGTTGTTGCCCGGCCCCCAGGGACGGTCGGGGAACATCGACTTCGGCATGTCCTCGACAACGGTGTCGAACACCACACAGTAGCTGCCGACGCTGGTCAGCGGGGCGTAGGCTTCGAGCTCGGCCAGCACGTGCTCGTGCGTATGGTTGCTGTCGAGGCAGACAAGCACGCGCGAGTAGTCCCTGGCGAAGGCATGCACCTCGTCGACCACCTCCGGCGCGATGCTGGAACCCTGGATCATGCTGATGCGCGAGGCCATGGGATGCGCCTCGATTGCGCGGCGGTTGTGCTCGCGGATGTCGATGTCGATGCCGAGCACACGGCGGCGAGAAACTCTGGGATCGAGCGTCGTTGCGTCCCTGGTCGCATCCACAAGGTCGAGCAGGGCGAGCATCGACGCACTAAGGATCAGGGAGCCACCGTGAGCGATTCCGGTTTCGATAATGAGATCCGGCTTCACCTGCCAAATCAGTTCCTGCATGGCCGTGATATCCTGCGGATACTGGATGATCGGTCGGCCAAGCCATGAAAAATTGTAGGAATACCTAGCCCGCAGGGATTCGCGCATGAAGGCCGTCGCTGCCTTCTGCAGCTCGTGGTCCTCCGCGTTCGCCGCTAGCCGCGACATCACTTCATCCTCAAAGGTTGTCATCTTCGACCTTCAAATACTCATAAGCGTGGTTGGACATGTCCTTGATCTCGGCAAGATAATTCGGGTTCATGACGTAAATGGTGGACCCCGGCGGGAGTGCAGACAGCGCCTCCGCCGGTGACTGCGCGCGAAGACCCGTGCCGGGAAGATATCGGCCTTGTTTGGCCGGATTGATGTCAATGACGGTCTCGATCGGCCGTCCCGCTCGCTCCCGATGCAGTGCAAAGATCACGCCTTTCGAGGCGCCGCCCCAGATCGCAGCCGGCCGCGCTGTCCGCTCATCGTGGCGCAAAGTCGCTGCCAGAGACGCCAGGAAGTCACTGGGAAAGGACACCGCGTGCGCCGGCTCGAAGCGCGGCGTGCGGAGCGTAGCCAGATCCGCCACCACATAAAGGTATTGCCCGCCGAACAGATGACCGCTCTCGACAATCCGCCCGAACATGCGTTCGAAATCCGAAATACGGAAATAGTTTACATGTTCGTAGAAGATGTCGAACCACGAGCGATGCTGGCAGATCCACTCGAAACAGGGCACCTCGATATAGATTAGCCCACCTCCTCCATTCGCTCGGGCGATGGCGGATAGAAAGTCAAACGGCCGTGCGATATGCTCCAATACGTGACGCAGAATAAGGCCCGTCGAGCGAAGCCCTTGGTTTTCATCGAAATAGGTCTTGCGAATGCGCGGATTGGTGCCCTCGTAGGCCGGATCATGCCCCCAGATGTCGAAGCCGCGTCGCTCCAGCATTTCGAGAAAATAACCTTTGCCGCATCCCACCTCCGTGATCTGCCGACGACCGAGCAGACGCTCGACGATATCCGCAACCTCTTCAAGATGAGAGCGGAATTGAGCACTAAATCCCTGTTCGTTCTGATAGTTCCCATCGTAATTGAGCTTCGCCGGATCAAAGGCGCTATTATAGATGAGCCCCGTCTCACCGTCCTCGACGAGAACAACGTTTCCTTTAGGACAGCTGCGTGCTTCTTCTCTGCTGTCATACATGCGGTTCTGAAAAACCGGCAGGTCGTCGAACCGGCACAAGATGCGATTATCGGGTCTTTTGTTCATGCTGGCCTTGCTCCGGGGCGTCCCACGACGCATGGTGGATCGAAGTCGTTGTTGGGTCGCGCCCCGAACCGAAGCAGGTCGCGACGGCCATATTCATCTGCCACCTGCTCGACCAGCTGGCGGACGGTCCGCGGCACTCCCGAGCAGACGTTGAAGGCGCCCGTCTCGGCCCCAAGGCTGATATCAACAATCATACGCGCCGCTTCTGCTACGTCGATAAAATCCCTGATCTGGTTGCCGTCGCTGAGGTCTACGGGCAGCCCAGCTGCAAGCTGGCGCCGAACATGGGGCAGAAGCCGATCCTCATGCTCACCCGCTCCATAGAGATAGAACAGTCGGCACCAGGCAAATGAGACCCCGAGCTCGGCGAACAGGGCCGATAACAGCAGGAAGCTCGCCGCCTTGGCGCTGCCATAGAGCGTGTGAGGGCGCAGCGGAGTGTCGATCGAGAGCAGGCACTGGTCGACGTCATACTCGGCGCAGGTCCCGATACCGACAAACCGGGATACCCCTGCCTGCGCAGCGCCTCTAGCAAGACGAAGAGTGCCTTCGACACAGGCCAGGTTCTCCGTCGCCCGTTGATAACGACCAGGCACCGTATACCAAGCGAGGTGGATCACGGTGTCGATCCCGGCGCAGGCTTGCGTCCACCATTCCAGGGATTCAGCAAAGAGATCGTTCGTTTGAAGCCTACGGCAATGGGCCCCCTCGCCGTCGACAACGACCGGATGCGACGGACGTTCCGTGAAGGAAACGACCTGACCGCGCGACAGAAGCTCGCGCACGACATGCCGCCCTACGAAACCTCCCGCCCCGGTAACAAGAACGTTTCTGGTCATCGAACCTCCAGGCACGGAACGGCCGTAACGAAACGGGTGCCGGCTTCGGCGAGATCCCGGCATTGCTCCCGTACCTCGTCCGCGATGTTCCACGGCAGGATGACGAGAAAGTCGGGTCGCTCGGCGCGCAGCTGCGACGGCGCGACGATGGGGATGTGGCTGCCGGGCATGAACTTGCCCTGCTTGGCAGGCGCCGCGTCAGCGACGAGCGGCAGAAGATCGGGCCTGACGCCGCAGAAGTTGAGCAGCGTGTTGCCCTTGGCGGCGGCGCCGTAGGCGGCGACGCGCTTGCCGGCCCGTTTCTGCTCCAAGAGAAAGCTGAGGAAGTCGAGCTTGATGCGCTCGGCCCGTTGCTGGAAGGAGAGGAAGGTCGACAGCTCCTGCAGCCCCCCCTCCCGCTCCCGCGCCAGCACGTCACGCACTGCCGCCGTGGTCGGGCGCCTGTCGTCGGCGTGGCAGCCGAAGACCCTGAGGCTGCCGCCGTGTGTCGGCAGCTGCTCGACATCGAAGACCCGCAGGCCAGCGGCCTCGAAGATGCGCCTCACCGTACCAAGCGACAGATACGAGAAGTGCTCGTGATAGATGGTGTCGAACTGACCCAGCCGCACGAGGTTCAAGAGGTGCGGGAACTCCAGCGTGATCGTGCCGCCCGGCTTCAGCGCCTCCTTCAGCCCGCGCGTGAAGTCGTTGATGTCCGGCACGTGAGCATAGACATTGTTGCCGGCAATCAGATCCGCCCGGCGGCCTTCCTGCCGCAGGCGCGCGCCGAGCGCCTCGCCGAAGAATTCGCGCAGCACGGGCACACCCAGTGCCTCGGCGGCCGCCGCCGTGCTCGCCGTGGGCTCGATGCCGAGGCAGGGAATGCCCCATTCGACGAAATTCCGCAGGAGATAGCCGTCGTTAGAGGCGACCTCGATCACGAAGCTGCGCCCGTCGAGGCTGAGGCGCGAACGCATGTCCTCACAATAGCGCCGGGCATGCGCGAGCCACCCCTTCGAGGTGCTGGAAAAATAGGCGTACTCCGCATTGAAGAGCTCGTCGGCGCGGGTAAAGTCCTGCGTCTGGACGAGCCAGCATTCCGTACAGACGAGCACGCGCAGGGGATAGGTCGTCTCCGGTCGGCGCAGATCATCCTGCGTCAAATAGGCGTTCGACGGCGGCGCATGGCCCAGATCGACGAAGCTGTGCTCCAGCGGAGCCGAGCAGTGACGACATCTCATAGGATCACCCCCGCGTACGACGGCTCAAGGAAGGGCCGTGTCGCATCCCGCTGCGACAGATCCGCGACCGGCAGCGGCCAGGCAATGGCGAGCCGCGGATCCTGCGGGTGGAGCCCCGCCTCGGCCTGGGGCGAATAGGGCGCGGAGTGGCAATAAAGCAGCTCGGCTCCGTCCGACATCACCTGAAATCCATGCGCGAAGCCTTCCGGAATGAGCAGGGCTCTCGCATTCTGCGCCGACAGACACTCCGCATGCCATTGCAGGAAGGTGGGCGAGCCCGCCCGCAGATCAACCGCCACGTCCCACACCTCACCCTTCAGGCACGAGACCAGCTTCATCTCGGCGTACGGCGGCAGCTGGAAGTGCATGCCCCGCACGGCGCCCTGCCTGACCGTGCACGTGTGATTGATCTGCACGACAGGCTTGCGCCAGCCTGCCGCAGCCAGTTCCTCGCTGCAGAACAGCCGGGCGAGAAAACCGCGCGCGTCGCTCATTAGCCGGCGCTCGACGAGCTTCAGGCCCGGCAGGGGCAGCTCCGTGACAGTGAACCGGCTCATCAGGCACACTCCCAGGCCGCGATGTCATCCTCGCAGAGGGCGCGCGCCGGTGCGCCTTCCTGAAGGCGCCGGTACCAGACCACCGTCCGCCGGACAGATTCCTCAAGGTCCCAGCGCGGCCGCACGTCCAGCAGCTCCCGCGCCTTCGCCGTCTCCAGCGTCAGGCGCCCGGCCTCGTGGGGCCCGGTATTCTCCCCGTAAACAACATCGGCCGCGCCCCAGGCACAGCGGGCAATCTCGATCACATCACGCACGCTCGCACTTTGGGACGTGTCGGGCCCAAAGTTCCACGGCCCCGCGAGATCCGGCCGTTCCCACAACGCCTGTGCCAGCACGAGATAGCCGACCAGCGGCTCAATGACATGCTGCCAGGGCCGCACCGACGCGAGGTTGCGAATGACGAGCGCCTTGCCCGCCTGCCAGGCGCGGACGGCATCGGGCAGCAGCCGGTCTTCCGACCAGTCGCCGCCGCCGATAACGTTGCCGGCCCGCGCGCTCGCCAGCGCAATCCCCGCCTCGCGCAGAAAGGCACTTCTGTAGCTGGCGATGGCAATCTCGCTGGCGGCCTTGCTGGCGCTGTACGGATCATGCCCGCCGAGCGCATCGACCTCGCGGTAGGGCCATGGCCATTCGCGGTTCTCGTAGACCTTGTCGGTCGTCACCATCACAGCGACGCGGCAGTCCGCGGCGCCGCGCAGGGCCTCGAGCAGGTGCACCGTGCCCATCACGTTGGTGGCGAAGGTCTCGACCGGCTCGCGGTAGCTGGCCCGCACGAGCGGCTGCGCCGCCAGGTGCAGCACCACCTCCGGCCGCGCCTCCCGCACGAGCCGCGTCAAGGCCTCGCGGTCGCGAATGTCGCAGAAGCGGCTGTGGCAGATGTCGCCAACGTCGGCCACCTCGTAGAGGCTGGGCGTCGTGTTCGGCGCAAGGCCGATGCCGGTCACCTCCGCCCCAAGACGGTGCAGCATCATCGCGAGCCAGCCGCCCTTGAAGCCGGTGTGGCCGGTCAGCAGCACACGCCTGCCGCGCCAGAATGTGCGAGACGGCACCGCGCTCATTGCCATGTCTTCCATGGCGCAGCGCCGGAAGCCCAGAGCTCCTCGAGCATGTTCTTGTCTCGCAGGGTGTCCATCGCGGCCCAGAAGCCGTGATGCTCGTAGGCCATCAGCTGGCCTTCAGTCGCGATCTGCACCAGCGGCTCGCCTTCCCAGCTCGTCCTGTCACCCTCAATGTAGGAGAGCACCTTGGGCGAGAGGACAAAGAAGCCGCCGTTGATCATGCCGCCGTCGCCGCGCGGCTTCTCGACGAAGCCGCGCACGACGTTGCCCTCGCGCTGGAGCGCGCCGTAGCGGCCGGGCGGCGCCACCGCCGTCACCGTGGCGAGCTTGCCGTGCTCGCGGTGGAAGGCGATGAGGCGCCCGATGTCGATATCCGCGACGCCGTCGCCATAGGTAAAGCAGAAGGCCTCCTCGCCCTCGAGGTATTCCTTGACGCGTTTCAGGCGCCCGCCGGTGAGCGTGTTCTCGCCCGTGTCTACCAGGGTGACGCGCCACGGCTCCGCCGTCTGCCGGAGCACGGTCATACGGTTCTCCGCCATGTCGAATGTCACGTCCGACATGTGCAGGAAGTAGTTGGCGAAATATTCCTTGATCACATAGCCCTTGTAACCGCAGCAGATCACAAAATCGTTCACGCCATGGGCGGAATAGATCTTCATGATGTGCCACAGGATGGGCTTCCCGCCGATCTCCACCATCGGCTTGGGCTTGAGATGCGTCTCCTCCGAGATACGCGTGCCCAGCCCGCCTGCCAGGATCACCGCCTTCATTATCTTGTCTCCTCGATGGTCCACTTCAGGCGCGGACGCACGACGCCGGGCATGACGTTGACATAGCCGTGCCGCCCCACGCTGCCCTCCATGGGGTCGCGCACGTTGAAGGTCAGCGCGCTCTGCTCGAAGAAATGGAGCACGGGCCCTTCCGTATAGGACGTGATGGCCAGGCCGACGAAATAGCTGCCCTCGTTCAGGAAGTCTCCCGGGATGTGGCATATCGCCTCGTAATCGCCCGGTGGCAGTGAGACGGGGGCGTCTGGCGTGCTGACGAAGGCATAGGTGCCGCCGGGGATGACGAAATGGAAGTTGGGGATGAAGGCGATGTCGCTGCGGCGTCTGACGCGAAAGCCCATGCGCACAGCGACAGGCCTGCGGATGTCAACCTCCAGAGTGGCCCGGCCATTTTCGTCGATGACCTCGCCGTAGAGAAGCTGGACATCATCGTCGCCGACCACCTTGCCCTGGCTCGCGAAATCGGCGCGACCGCTGAACTCGCCGTCCCCGCCGAGATATTCGAGGATAACCTCGGACGGCGTGCCGTCCTTGCGAATGCGGCCCCTGTCCAGCAGGATGCAGCGGCTGCACAGTGACGTGACGGTCTGCATGCTGTGGCTGACGAAGAGCACCGTCCGGCCGCTACCGCTGATATCCTGCATCTTGCCGAGGCACTTCTTCTGGAACTCGGCATCACCGACCGCCAGAACCTCGTCGACGATCATGATTTCGGGGTCGAGATGCGCCGCTACCGAGAAGGCGAGGCGCATCTTCATGCCGCTCGAATAGCGCTTGATCGGGATGTCGAGAAAATCGGCGACACCGGCAAACTCGACGATCTCGTCGAAGCGCGCACGGATCTCGTGCTTGCGCAGGCCGAGGATGGCGCCATTGAAGAAGATGTTCTCACGCCCGGACAGCTCCGGGTGGAACCCGGTGCCGACCTCGAGCAGCGAGCCGACGCGCCCGCGGATCCGCGCCTGCCCCTCGGTGGGAGACGTGATGCGCGACAGCACCTTCAGCAGCGTGCTCTTGCCGGCGCCGTTGCGCCCGACAATGCCGACGACATCGCCTTCCCTCACCTCGAAGCTGACGTTGCGCAGGGCCCAGAAATCCTTCGCAGCCCTTGCCTCGATGACCGGCTCGCGCCGGAGGAAACGGCGCGCCGCGTCCGCCATCACGTCGCGCAAGGTGCTGTAGGCCGGCGCTGCCGTGTTCGCCAGCGAATAGCGCTTGCCGAGATTTTCGACCGTTATGACGCTCGACATCATCAGATCCTGTCGACGATCGCCGGCTCGAGCTTGCGGAAGACGCGCAGGCCGAGCGCGAGGAAGCCGACGGTCCACAAGAGGAGAAAGGCGTAGCTGAGAAGGCCGGGCCAGTCAGCCCGCACAACGACGGCCCGCATGGTATCGATCAGCGTCGCGGCCGGATTGAGCGCGTACAGCCACTGGTATCGCTCCGGGACGAAGGCGACGGGATAGATCACCGGCGTCACATACATGGCGATCTGGATGAAGAACGGCAGGGCAATCCCGATATCGCGATAGATCGCGTTGAGCGGCGAGAGCACAAGACCGATACCATAGCCCAGCAGTCCCGCCGCCACGACGACGACTGGCACCAGCACGATCAGCGGTGACGGAACCATGCCGTAGAGCAGCATGACCGCGACCAGCACGAGGAGCGCGATGGCGAACTCCACGGCCGCCGAAATGGCCGGGATCAGCGGCAAGATGAGGCGCGGGAAGAAGACCTTGGTGATGATGGCCTCGTTCTTCACCAAGGATCCTGCGGCCTCTCCGACGACCCGGCTGAAATACTGCCACATCAGCAGACCCGAGAAGACGAAGACGGGATAGGGAACCTCCCCCGTCGGGATGCGAGCCAGATAGCTGAAGACAAAGGTGAAGATGGCCGTCGTCAGAACGGGTTGCAGCAGCGCCCAGGCGATGCCGATGACGGACTGCTTGTAACGGACCTGGATTTCGCGCAGCGCCAGCGTCCAGGCAATGTCGCGGTTCGCCCACAGGTCTGCCATGTCGTGCAAGAAGGTGTGATCGCCGCTTGCGCGGATCACCACCTCGACGGGCTCGTGAGCGGGCATTGATGTTGTCACTGCTCGGGTCTCGACTGGTTCGATCAGCGGCGGCACGAAGGGCCGCGCGGCTCCGGCAAGGAGGGCGAGGTCACCGCAGGCTGTCCTTGAATGCCTGATAGGTCTTCGCCACGCCCTCCGGCAGGCTCGTGCGTGCGCGCCAGCCCATGGCGGAAAGCTTCCCGACGTCCATGAGCTTGCGGGGCGTCCCGTCGGGCTTGGAACTGTCGAACACGAGCTCGCCCTCGAAGCCCACCGTGCGGCAGATCAGCTCGGCGAGCTCCCGGATGGTCACGTCCTCGCCCGTGCCGACATTGATGTGGCCGGGCTCGGAATAGTGCTTGAGCAGGAAGACGAGCGCGTCGGCGAGATCGTCCACGTAGAGGAACTCGCGGCGCGGCGTGCCCGTGCCCCACACCTCCAGCGAGCGCGCCCCGGCGAGCTTCGCCTCGTGCGCCTTGCGCATCAACGCCGGCAGGACGTGGCTGGTCCGCAGGTCGAAGTTGTCGCCGGGGCCATAGAGGTTCGACGGCATCGCCGAAATGAAGTCGGCGCCGTATTGCTTGCGATAGGCATCGCACAGTTTGATGCCGGCGATCTTGGCGAGCGCATACCACTCGTTCGTGGGTTCCAGCGCCCCGGTCAGAAGTGCATCTTCCGGAATCGGCTGCGGCGCGAACTTCGGATAGATGCAGGACGAGCCCAGGAAGAGCAGCTTGCGCACGCCCGCCTGGAAAGCGGCGCCGATGACATTCGTCTCGATGACAAGGTTGTCGTAGAGGAAATCCGCCGGGTAGGTATCGTTGGCCAGGATGCCGCCGACCTTGGCCGCCGCCAGGACCACGACCTCGGGCCGATTCCGGTCGAAGAATGCCTTGGTCGCCGCTTGGTCGCGCAGGTCGAGCACCTCGCGCCCTGCCGTCAGAATCTCGCAATCCTCCGTCTGCAGGCGCCTGACCACAGCGGAGCCGACCATGCCGCGATGACCGGCGACGAAGATGCGCTTGCCGGCAAGATCGAAGGGCATGCTGCGGTCAGTCATGACGGTTCCGACGCTCCGCTTCGTTCCTGACGGTCTTGAGGTCGCTCTCCACCATCTCCTTCACAAGCTCGCGGAAGCTGGTGCGGTGCCGCCAGCCGAGCTTCTCGCGGGCCTTGGTGGGGTCGCCGAGAAGGAGGTCGACCTCGGTGGGCCGGAAGTAGCGCGGGTCGATGCGCACGAGCGTCTTGCCGCTCGCCTTGTCGATGCCGACCTCGTCCACACCCTGGCCCTGCCAGACGATCGTGCGGCCCACCTCGGCGAAGGCAAGCTCCACGAACTCGCGCACCGAGTGGGTCTCGCCCGTGGCGAGCACATAGTCGTCGGGCTTGTCCTGCTGCAGGATGCGCCACATGCCTTCGACATAATCGCGCGCATGGCCCCAGTCGCGCTTGGCGTCGAGATTGCCGAGATAGAGCGCCTCCTGCAGGCCGCATTCGATGGCCGCCACCGCGCGGGTGATCTTGCGGGTGACGAAGGTCTCGCCGCGGATGGGGCTCTCGTGGTTGAAGAGAATGCCGTTCGAGGCATGGATGCCATAGGCCTCGCGGTAGTTCACCGTGATCCAGTAGGCATAGAGCTTGGCCGCGGCATAGGGGCTGCGCGGATAGAAGGGCGTTGTCTCGCGCTGCGGCGTCTCCTGCACCTTGCCGTAGAGCTCGGAGGTCGACGCCTGGTAGAAGCGCGTCTTGCCCTCGAGCTTCAGCAGGCGGATCGCCTCCAGCAGGCGCAGGGTGCCGAGGGCATCGGCATTGGCCGTGTACTCCGGCGTCTCGAAACTCACCTGCACATGGCTCTGGGCGGCGAGGTTGTAGATCTCGTCCGGCTGGATCTCCTGCACGATGCGGATGAGGTTGGTCGAGTCCGTCATGTCACCGTAGACCATGCGGAACTTCGGATCGCCCTCGTGCACGTCCTGGTAGAGATGGTCGACACGCGCCGTGTTGAAAGACGAGGAACGGCGCTTCACGCCCCAGACGCGGTAGCCCTTGGCGAGAAGGAGCTCCGCCAGGTAGGCGCCGTCCTGGCCGGTCACACCGGTGATGAGTGCACGTTTGGACAAGTTGCTCATCCTTCCATTGCAGGCGCGCGCAGCGCGCCGGGATCCTTGCGGTCTCCATCCGTCACGGGCGTATCCAGGTCCTCCTCCGCCGCATTCGGCACGGCAGAAAGCGACACGTGCAGCAGCGGCGGCGTCACGATGCGGTTGAAGTCGACCTGCCCCTTCAGGCGGTCGTAGGTCGCCTGGGGGGTGCGTGAATCCGTCACCACCACGGCGTCGAAAGCCGGCGCTTCCTGCAGGGTGCGCACCACCGGCACGCCGGCCACACGGGAGCGGTTCGTCCCGCCGTCGAGCACCGCGACGACCTCGATCGCGCCATCACGGGCAGCGAGGATGGCGATCTCGGCGAGCTCGCCCGCCCCGGCGAGGATGACGCGGCGCAGCCCGGCCGCATCGAGGCGGCGGAACCCGTCCGCATACTGCTCCCGCGCGTCGCGGAAAAAGCGCAGGGAAATATCGAGGTAATCGGCCAGGAGCCGGCTCTTCTCGGAAAAGCCGCTCGGCGTCAGATAATAGGCGTAGCGCTTGTAGGGCGCGGCCTTCGCCTTCACGTAGCCCTTGCGGATGGCGCGCTTGAGCAGTGCGTTGACGAGGCCGATGGACACGCCGATGCGCCGCGACAGCGACATCTGCGTCACCACCTCCCCGCTTTCCAGCGAGGTGAGCAACTCAAGGTCCACCTCGGTCGGGAGCTTGTCCGCCATCTGCCCCTGTGCCTCGCTCAGTCCGGGGCGCTCGATAGACGTTCACGGCGTGAACGTCAAGGCGTGACGTTCACGCCGTGAACGACGGTCAGCTCTCCATCCACCCCGCGCGGGATCAGATCCGCTTGTAGATATCCTCGAGGCGGACGATGTCGTCCTCGCCCAGATAGGGACCGGACTGCACCTCGATGAGATTGAGCGGCAGCTTGCCCGGATTCTCCAGGCGGTGGACGCAGCCAAGAGGCAGGAAGACCGATTCGTTCTCGCGCAGGAGGATCTGCTCCCCGTCCCGGGTGACGAGGGCCGTGCCGTTGACCACGATCCAGTGCTCGGAGCGGTGGAAATGCTTCTGCAGCGACAGCTTGGCACCGGGATTGACCGTGATGCGCTTGACCTGGAAGCGCTCCCCCTCGTGCACCGACTGGTAGAAGCCCCAGGGGCGATAGACACGCTGCGTCTGTGTGGCCGCGGCGTGCCCGTCCTTCTTCAGCGCCGCGACGAGCTGCGAAACCTTCTGGTCGCTGTCGCGCCGCGTCACAAGCACGACATCGGGCGTCGCCACCACGACGAGGTTCTCGACGCCAAGGGCGGCGACGAGACGTCCCTCGCCGCGCAGGTAGGATCCCCGCGTCTCCAGCGCCACCACGTCGCCGACGCACAGGTTGTCGTCGGCATCCCGTGTGCCGATCTCCCACAGGGCCGACCAGCTGCCGACGTCGCTCCAGCCGAACTCAGAGGGCACGACGGCGGCCTTGTCCGTCTTCTCCATCACCGCATAGTCGATGGAGATCGATGGCCCGGCCGCAAACGGCGCTTCCGCGAGGCGCAGGAAGTCGAGGTCGCGCACGGCGCCCTCCAGTGCTCCGCGCGCAGCCGCGAGCACGTCCGGCGCATGCCGATCGAGCTCCGCGATGAAGGCGGCGGCGGGCAGCAGGAAGATGCCGCTGTTCCAGAGATAGTCGCCGCTGGCGAGATAGCGCTCGGCCGTCGGCTGGTCGGGCTTCTCGACGAAGGCGGCGACGGCGTCGATGCCGGCAAGGCCCGGCAGCGGGTCACCGCGGCGGATGTAGCCATAGCCGGTGGCAGGCTTGTCCGGACGCATGCCGAAGAGCACGAGCCGGCCCGCAGCGGCCGCCGCCGCGCCGGTCTCGACCGCGGCGCGGAAGGCGGCCGGATCCTGCACCACGTGGTCAGCCGGCATGATGAGGATCAGCGCATCGGGATCATCCGCCATTGCCATCAGCGCCGCAACCGCAGCCGCCGGAGCAGTGTTGCGGCCGACGGGCTCCAGAACGATCGTCACGTCAGCGATGCCCGCCTGGCGCGCCTGCTCGGCAATGACGAAGCGGTGTTCCGCGTTGGCGATCACGACGGGCGCCGCAAAACCCGGCTGGCCGGCGACGCGCGCCAGCGTCTGCTGTAGCAGCGTCTCCGCCCCGGCGAGGGCCAGGAGCTGCTTGGGGTAGGATTCGCGCGACAGCGGCCACAGGCGCGTGCCGGTGCCACCGGACAGAACGACCGGGACAATCCCCGGATGCTTCCTCATGCGGGCCCTCCTGCCAGGTCGACGGAATCTGTCGGCGCCGGGCCTATCCGTCGGGTGCCATCGCGCGAGTCGCGACGATGCGGGCTTCCTAGCGCAAAGCCACCATCAAGGAAATGCCGGCTCTGCCGCCGCGCCCGGGCAGTTGCTCCGACAGAGCGCCGCGGCGCATTCTGGACACGGCTGTGAATAGCTGACCTTGCGCTTTTGCAGTAGGCAGGCCACCCGATATTGGCAATTTTCCAGGCAACGCGACCGCGAGACTCGGTCAAGCTGTCGGCGGGCCGCCTTGCGGCGGCTCCGCGCAATCCCGCCAACGCAGAACGAGAGGGACATCATGGGACAGGACAGAGGGGGCGGCTGGTTCCCGGCCTGGCGGCTGAAGGCCGAAGGCACCATCGCGCCGGACGAGAGGCTGCCGTGGCCGCAGACCGTGATCGCGGGACTTCAGCATGTGGTCGCCATGTTCGGGTCGACCGCGCTCGCCCCGATCCTCATGGGCTTCGATCCCAACGTCTCGATCCTGTTCTCGGGGATCGGCACGCTCATCTTCTTCCTCATCGTCGGCGGGCGCGTGCCGTCCTATCTCGGCTCGAGCTTCTCCTTCATCGCCGTCGTCATCGCCGCCACCGGCTATGCGGGCTCGGGCCCGAACCCGAACATCGCCGTTGCCCTCGGCGGCATCATCGCGGCCGGCGTGCTCTATCTCGCCATCGGCCTGGCCGTCATGCGCGCCGGCTACCGCTGGATCGAGACGCTGATGCCGCCCGTGGTCACGGGCGCCGTGGTGGCAGCCATCGGGCTCAACCTGGCGCCCATCGCGGTCAAGGGCATCAGCGCCAGCGGCTTCGACCTCTTCGTCGGCCTCACCACCGTTCTCGCCACCGGCCTCACTGCGGTCTACGTGCCCGGCCTGCTGCGGCGTATCCCGGTGCTCGTCGGCGGCTTCGTCGGCTACATTGTCTATGCGGTCGGCGCCAGCAGCTTCGGGCTGGCGAACCCCATCGACTTCTCCGCCGTCGGCGCCGCGCCCTGGTTCGGCGCGCCCAACTTCGTGACGCCGACCTTCTCGGCGGGCGCGATGACGCTGATCGCGCCGGTGGCGATCATTCTCGTTGCGGAGAACCTGGGGCATATCAAGGCCATCAGCGCGATGACGGGGCGCAACCTCGACCCCTACATCGGCCGGGCCTTCGTCGGCGACGGCATCGCCACCATCGTCTCTGGCGCCGGTGGCGGCACGGGCGTGACGACCTATGCGGAAAACATGGGCGTGATGGCCGTGACGCGCATCTATTCGACGCTCGTCTTCGTCGTCGCGGGTCTGTTTGCCATTCTGCTTGGCTTCTCGCCCAAGTTCGGCGCCACGATCCTTACCATTCCCGGCCCCGTGATCGGCGGCCTGTCGGTCGTGGTCTTCGGCCTCATCACGGTGACGGCCGGGCGCATCTGGGTCGAAAACCGGGTCGACTTCTCGGACACGAAGAACCTGATTACCGCCGGTGTGGCGGTGATCGCCGGCGCGGGCGACCTCGCGGTCACGGTGGGCGGCTTCCAGATTGGCGGCATCGGCACGGCGACCTTCGGCGCCATACTCATCTACGCACTGCTCAACCGCCGCGCCTCCGGACAGCACGACGAGGCGAAAGCGCCGGCAAAGGCCTCCTGACCGATCGCACGGCAAGAGCCTTCCGCACATAAAGAGCGCACGGGGCGAACCCCCGTGCGCTCTCGCTCTTTCCTATAACGACGCAATGTCGGCCGGTCAGTCCGCCCTCACGCGGGTGCCGTTGACCTCGCCGAGCACGTCGAAAAGGTGCGCGACATACTTGTCGCCGTGGCCGAGGGCCGTGGCGAGCACATAGGTCTGGTAGATGGACTGGGCGGCGAAGGCCGTCACCGAGGCCATCTCGGCAAGATGCGCATAGGCGCGCATGTCCTTTACCACGTTGCGCAACGTGAACTTCTGGTTGGAGTCGTCCCCTTCCAGGACGAAGGGCACCAGCCGGTCGAAGGTCTTGCTGTGGGCGCCGCTCAGCCGGCACAGGTCCGCGAAGGCCCGCAGGTCGAGGCCCACCTTCGAGGCCGTCGCGAAGGCCTCGGCCAGGACAACGGCGTTGCCCTGCGCGATGAAGTTGTGAATGAGCTTGGCCTTGTGCCCGGACCCCACGGGGCCGAGATGGTGGATGGTCTCGGAATAGGCCTCGAGCACGGGCCGGAGCTGCTCGACCACCGCGGCATCCCCGCCGATCAGAACATTGAGGCGCCCCTCTGCGGCCTCCTTGGGGGTGCGGTTAACCGGGGCATCGACATAGACGCCGCCGCGCTCGCGAACCATTGCCTCGGCACGCTCGGCAAATCCCGGATCGGCCGTGCTGGCATCGACCACGACGAGGCCGGGATGGACGCCTTCCAGCAGGCCGCCCTGCCGCGTCAGGACATCCTCCACCTGCAGCGAACCCGTGACGCAGATGATGACGACATCGCTCTGCCGGGCGAGGTCGGCGGCCGTGGACGCCTCCTGCGCGCCGCGTGACACCAGCTCGTCGACGGGCTGACGGTTGCGATGCGCCAGCACCGTCAGCGGGAAGCCCCTGGCCAGGATGTTCCTTGCCATCCCGCTGCCCATCAGCCCGAGGCCGATGAAGCCCACCCTCTTCCTTGCGGACATGAACGCTCCTCCTCCTGCGGGGCGGGACCTTTCCCCGCCCGAGATCTGTTGTTCAGTTTGCCGGGATGGTCACAGGCCCCAGCGCAGCACGAGCGGATCGAGCCCGCGGGCGATCTCGAGAAGCCCCTTGCGGGTCTCGGGGTGCAGGGGCTGGAGCGGATGGCGGACGAAATCCGAGCGGATGACCTTCCCCTCCTTCATCAGCGCCTTGGCCGCCAGAAGCCAGCACTGCCTGTTCTCGTAGTTGATGAGCGGCAGCCAGCGCGCATAGGCGGCGGCCGCCTCGTCCCGCCGGCCGGCGACATAGGGGTCAATGATCTGGCGGATGCCGTCGGGATAGCCGCCGCCCGTCATGGCGCCGGTGGCGCCGGCGTCGAGGTCGGCCATCAGCGTGATCGCCTCCTCGCCGTCCCACGGCCCTTCGACCGCGTCACCGCCGAGCGCGATGAGCTCGCGCAGCTTGCTGGCGGCGCCGGGCACCTCGATCTTGAAATAGGAGACGTGCTCAATCTCCCGCGCCATGCGCGCCAGGAAGGCCGCCGACATGTTGGTGCCGGCCATGGGCGCATCCTGGATCATAATCGGGATGTCGATGGCCTCCGACACGCGGCGGAAGAACTCGTAGATTCCCGCTTCCGGCACCCGGAGCGTCGCGCCGAAGAAGGGCGGCATGATCATGACCATCGCCGCGCCGAGCTGCTGCGCCTGCCTGGAGCGCTCGACGCAGATGTCGGTACAGAAATGGCTGGTGGTGACGATGACCGGAACCCGGCCCGCCACGTGTTCCAGGACCGTCCTCGTGACGAGGTCCCGCTCCTCGTCCGTGAGCATGAACTGCTCGGAGAAGTTGGCGAGGATGCACAGGCCATGCGAGCCCGCGTCGATCATGAAGTCGATGACGCGCTTCTGCCCTTCGAGATCGAGCCTCCCGCTTTCGTCGAAGATGGTCGGCACCACCGGGAACACGCCGCGATACGGTCGAGTCATCATTGTCACCTGTCCGCTACGGGTTAACGCCGCGAAGAAAGGGATTCCCCTCGCAGCGAAGGGAATCCCCCGTCCCGTCAGTCGAGCATCTCGGCCGGGAGATCCATCTTGAAATACTTCTTGTAGATCTCGTTGAGCTTGCCGTTCTTGAGATTGGCCGTCACCCAGCCATCCACCCACTCGCGCAGCGCGTCGTCCTTCTTCCGCAGGCCGATGGCCATCGGATAGGCCGCAAGGGTCATCTTGACCTCGAGCTTCTTGTCCGGGTTCTGCTCGGCGAGCTCGTTCGCCGTCGACAAGGCCGCCGCGAAGATGCTCTGCTGGCCCGTGGCCACGGCCGTGTTGGTCGTCGCCTCGTCCTCGTAGCGGACGATCTTCGCGCCGCTGACGGGCTTCAGAAACTTCGTCAGTTCCATGTCGGCGGTCGTGCCGCGCGCAACGGCCACCGTCTTGCCGTCGAGATCAGCGGCAGCGGTGACCTTCTCGCCCACCGGGGCCGCAAGCACGACCGGAACGACACCGTAGGGGCGCGAGAAGTCGATGACCTTCTTGCGCTCCTCGGTGATCGAGAAGGACGCGATGACGATGTCGGCCTTTCCGGAGAGGAGGAAGGGAATGCGGTTCGCGCCCGAGACCTGCACGATCTCGAGATCGACGCCCAGATCCTTGGCGAGGAGCCGGGCCGTCTCCACGTCGGAGCCGGTTTCCTTGGCCTTGTCGTCAAGCATGCCGTAGGGCGGATGGGCGACGTCGATGGCGATGAGGATCTTGCCGCGCTGCTTGATGGCGTCGAGCGTGTTGGCCTGGGCCGCTGCCGGCAGCAGCGCAGCCGCCGCAAGGCCGAGGCCGACGAGGGCCCGACGGGTAACTTTCGCAAGTGACATGGACAAACCTCCCTAGATGGTTCGCCGCCCAAGCGGCGCTCTGACGCTGGCGAGCCGCCTCACAGGCCGCTGCCGACGAATTGCTGGAGTTCCGGCGTCTTCGGGGCGCGGAGCATCTCGCCCGAGCCCAGCTCCCAGACGGTGCCGTGGTGCATGAAGGCGATCTGGTCGGCGACACGCTCAGCGAAGTTCATCTCGTGCGTCACCAAAACCATCGTCATGCCGCTTTCGGCCAGTTTCTCGATGACCTTCAACACCTCGCCGGTAAGCTCAGGATCGAGAGCCGATGTAACCTCGTCGAACAGCATGAGCTTCGGCTTCATGGCGAGCGAGCGGGCGATGGCGACGCGCTGCTGCTGCCCGCCGGAGAGCTGTTCCGGATAGTTGTCCGCCTTCTCGAGCAGGCCGACCTGGGAAAGGACTTCCTCGGCGAGGGCGCGCGCCTCATCCTTGCCTATCTTCTTTACGCGCCGCGGCGCCAACATGATGTTCTGGGCGACGGTGAGGTGCGGGAACAGGTTGTAGCTCTGGAAGACGATGCCGACATCCTGACGCAGCGCCCGCAGGTCGAAGCCGCCGTTATGGAGGGCGCGGCCGCAGACGTGGAGTTCCCCGCCGTTGATCTGCTCGAGCGCGTTGATGCAGCGCAGCGCTGTGCTCTTGCCCGAGCCGCTGCGGCCGATGAGGGCGGTCACGGTGCCAGGCATGATGTCGAGCGTGACGCCTTTCAGCACTTCGAGTGTGCCGAAAGACTTGCGGACGTCCTTGAAACGAACAATCGGCTCCATCGGTCGATCCTTTCAGGCGCGCTTCAGCTTCCGCTCGTACCTGCGGCTCAGCACCGATAGCGGGTAGCAGATGACGAAGTAGAGGAGCGCGGCGATGGTGAAGACGGTGAACGGCTTGAACGTGGAGTTGTTGAGAACCTTGGCCGAATACGTCAGGTCGAAGAAGCCGATCACGACCGAGTAGGACGTGTTCTTGACGATCTGGACCAAGAACCCGACCGTCGGTGGAATGGCGATGCGCACTGCCTGCGGCAGGATGACGTCGACGAAGCGCTGCACGGGGGTGAGCGCGAGGCACTCGGCAGCCTCCCACTGCGTCTTTGGCACCGCCTCGATGCAGCCCTTCCAGATCTCGCCGAGGTAGGCACTGGAATAGGCCGTCATCGCGATGCCCGCCGCCACCAGCGCCGGAAGCTCATAGCCGCCGATGCTCAGTCCGAAGTAGACCACAAACATGATGACCGGCAGCGGGATGCCCTGCACCAGCTGCACGTAGGCGCTCGACACCACGCGCAGGGACCTCATCTTCGAGGATCGGCAGAGAGCCACCGGCAGGCCGACGATCGTGCCGCCCACGAAGCCCAGGAGTGACAGGACGATCGTCCAGCCGGCGCCGCGCAGGAGGAAGAGGAGATGTTCGGGAGACAGTCCGAGCATGGCGGACCTCACAGGGGGGTGCCGAGACGACGGCGACGGGGGAAGATGACCTTCCCGAGCCCCGTCAGGATGGCCCGCAGCAGCGTGACGACCGCGAGGTAGATGACGGCGATCACGAGGTAGACCTCGAAGCCCCGGAAGGTAAACGCCTGGATCTGGTACGCGACGCCGGTGAGCTCGGGCGCCGAGATCTGGGACATGATCGAGGTTGCCAGCATCATCAGGATGAACTGGCTCACGAGGGCCGGATAGACGCGCTCCACCGCCTGCGGCAGCTGGACATAGAGCAGCGACTGCCAGCGCGAGAGCGCGAGGCAGGACGCGGCCTCGATCTGCCCCTTCGGAATGCTCTCGAAGCCCGCACGCATGATCTCCGCCGTGTAGGCACCGACGTTGATGACGAGTGCGATCACCGCGGCATAGAAGGCGTCGATGCGGACGGAGAGAACCGCAAGGCCGAAGAACAGCCAGAAAACCTGTATGACCAGCGGCGTGTTGCGAATGGCCTCCACATAGACCGTGGCCGCCTTGCGGACCCAGGGCGGCCCGTACAGCCGCCCGACGGCACAGGCCGTGCCGACGACGAAACCCGGGATGATGGATACCGCCGTCATCCACAAGGTCAGCAGCGTCCCATCCCAGAGATCCTGGCCATATTCGCCCAAGAACGAGAAATCGAACTCATAGTTCATGGTGACGCCGGCGCCCTTGTCCGCGTTCGCCTTGCCACATCAGGGAAAAATGATCGCCATTACGCGGCAGAACCCCGCATACGTGACGACGAATAACAGGACACTTGACAAATTCGACACACGGACACGGCGTTTCCTCTTCACTGCACTCTTGCGGCGCTGTTGACATCTTTACGGGTAGCATGGTTGTATATTGCACGCAATAGCCAATTTGAGCCATTTCAAGGCTTGCTCACCCCAGGAGAAAAAACGGATGTCCGCCAATGCCCTGCCGAAGGAGGCCCGCGTGATCGTGCTGAACGCGGCCGACAACGTCGCCGTCGCGCGCGACGCCATCGGGGACGGGAATCGCGTCGGCGTGGGGGATGTGGTGGCGACCGGCGACATCCCGCGGGGGCACAAGGTGGCCATCCGGCCGATCGCCGAGGGTGAGGCGATCATCAAGTACGGACAGGTGATCGGCTTCGCCACGCGGCCGATCCTGCCGGGCGAACACGTCCATCTCCAGAACCTGGCGATGCGGGACAGCAACGTCGCGCACGAGTTCTGCGCCGATGCCCGTCCCACGCCTCTCCTGCCCGAGGGCGAGCGGCGCACGTTCATGGGCTTCCGGCGGCCGAACGGCACGGTCGGCACCCGCAACTACATCGGCATCGTGAGCTCCGTGAACTGCTCCGCCACCGTCGCGAAGGCGACTGCCGACTACTTCAACCGCGGCGGCGGCCTGAAAAACCACCCCAATGTGGACGGCGTCGTGGCCCTTACTCACGGGGGCGGCTGTGCAATCAACACGGCGGCGGAGGGCTATCGCTATCTGGTGCGCACGCTGAGCGGATATGCCCGCAACCCTAACTTCGGCGGCATCCTCATGATCGGTCTCGGCTGCGAGACGAATCAGATCGAGATGCTGCTGGAGCGCTCAGGATTGAGCGAGGGCCCGTTCCTGCGCACAATGACAATCCAGCGGATGGGCGGGACGAGGAAGTCCATCGAGGCCGCCACGGCGGCGATCAACGACATGCTCGACGCGGTCAACGCGGTGCAGCGCACCGAGCAGCCCCTCTCCGGGCTCACGCTCGCCCTGCAGTGCGGCGGCTCGGATGGCTATTCGGGCATCTCAGCCAATCCCGCCCTCGGCTATGCGGCTGATCTCCTGGTGCGCCACGGCGGAACGGCAGTGCTCTCCGAAACGCCCGAGATCTACGGCGCCGAGCACCTCCTGACGCGCCGCGCGACATCGCCCGAGGTGGCCCGCAAGCTGATGGAACGCATCGAGTGGTGGCGCCAGTACACTGCCAAGAACGAGGCCGAGCTCAACAACAATCCCTCCCACGGCAACAAGGCGGGCGGTCTTACGACCATCCTCGAGAAGTCACTCGGGGCCGTGGCGAAGGGTGGAACCATGCCGCTGGAGGCCGTCTACGAATATGCCGAGCAGATTGACAGGACCGGCTTCGTCTTCATGGACACACCCGGCTACGACCCCGTTGCCGTGACGGGTCAGGTCGCAGGCGGCTGCAACATCATCTGCTTCACCACCGGCCGCGGCTCCGTCTCCGGTTTCAAGCCCGCCCCCTGCATCAAGATCGCCACCAACACCACTATGTACGAGCACATGCAGGAAGACATGGACATCAACTGCGGCGGCATCGTCACGGGCGACGACACCATCGAGGCGGCCGGCGAGCGGATCTTCGAGAAGATCATCGCCGTAGCATCCGGCGAACGCTCGCTCAGTGAGACGTTCGACTATGGTGACAACGAGTTCGTGCCGTGGCCTCTTGGTGCGGTCACCTGATCGCTGGCACAGCATGATCGAGCGCAAGCGTCCGGCCTATCTCCTGATCAAGGAAGCCGTGCAGGCGGCAATTGCGGCCGGGCGCGTGCCGGCCGGCGCCGTCCTGACCGAAAGCCTGCTCGCCTCGGTCTTTCGGACCACCCGCTCGCCCGTCCGCCAGGCCATCGCGGAGTTGCAGCGGGAAAGGGTGGTGCACCGCTTCGACGGCCGCGGCGTGATTGTCGGCGACGAAAGCTCTGCCCCGACACGCATCCCGATCACCCCCGAGATGTTCGACCTCGGCGGCGATCCGGCCGGGGTCGTCCGCAGCGATGCCTGGGAGAGCCTCTACTACGACCTCGAGCGCAGTCTCATCCACCGCTCGGTCTTCGGCCGCGCGCGGGTGAACGAGCTGGCACTTGCCCGCCACTATGCCGTCGGTCGCACAGTCGCCCACAAGCTTCTCGTCAGAGCCCAAGCGTCCGGCCTGCTGTGCAAGGTGGAGAACGCTCACTGGCAGATTGTTCCCCTCACCGACCAGCGCATCCGCGATCTCTACGAGCTGCGCATGGTGCTCGAGCCGCGGCTGGCCGAGAGCGCCGTGGCCAGCGTTCCCGCGGCCGAGCTCGAGGACATGGAGCGGCGCCTGCACACGGTTGCCGGCGCGATGCCGGAGGTCACGGTCAACGAACTCGACCAGCTCGAGAATGATCTGCACGTCCAGTGCCTGAGTTACGGCCGCAACCACGAGATGTTCGAGGCACTGAAACGAACGCGCTGCACCCTGGTGGTGGGCAAGCACATCCAGGCGGCGCTCGTGAAGCACCCGCAGATCGACCCCTTCATGGACGAGCATCTGGCGGTCATCGGCGCTCTCAAGCGAGGCGACGGTGCTCTGGCGGCGGTAGCTCTGGCCGACCACCTCGCGGACAGCGGCAAGAAGGCCGTCCAGCGCCTCGAGGCATTCCGCGCCACAAACGACATGCCCGAGCTTCCCTACGTTGTGGACTGACGCCGCTTCAACATGTGATACATCGAGGGAGTATCCGGGCGCCGAGGCGCGTCACGTACCGCAGCGCGAGGCGCCATGGCCGAAGGAACCGACGAGCACTGTGCGCCTCGCGGCTGGCGGGAAGCTCTTGCGTCCACCCTCGCCCACATCCTCGACGGCCCGCTCTCCGGGCTCGCCCCCTGGATTTTCCTCGCCGTCTTCGAAGGCCCCGGGACCATCGCATGGGTGTCCGTCACAGCGCTGGCGATCTCCGTCTTCTTCTTCGCCTCGGATCTGTGGCGGGGCCGGTCGTTCAAGCTGCTCGGGGCGCTCGACGTCGTCTTCTTCCTCGGGCTGTTCGCCGCCCATCTCCTGCTCGACGCAGCGGGCCAGGCCTGGCTGGAGAAATGGGTCGGCGAGATTTCCAACATCACGCTGTTCGTGCTGGCGGCCGGGTCCATCCTCCTGCGCATGCCGTTCACCCTGCCCTACGCCCGCGACGAGGTTGATCCGCAGTACTGGCACTCGCCGCTGTTCCTGCGCATCAACTATTTCATCACGGCCGGATGGGCGGTGGCGTTTCTCGTCGCCGCGCTCTCGGGCTGGTATGGCGACGCGGTTCTGAACGACAGCAACAACATCTGGACCGGCTGGGTGATCCAGCTGGCGGCAATGCTGGCCGCGATCCGCTTCACCGCTTGGTATCCGGACCACGCAAGAGCAAAGGCGCTGGCGGCAAAGGCACGCGGCTAGGCGGCGCCCCCCTTGTAACGGTCCAGAACGTCCTCGATCGCCCCGTCAGCGATGATCCGCCCCTCGTCGAGCAGCAGCGCGCGGTTGCAATAGGCTCTCAGCGTCTGCAGGGAGTGGGAGGCGAGGACGAGAATGTGCGCCTCGTCGATCATCCGTTCCAGCCGCTCGCGCGCCTTGCGGGCGAAACTCTCGTCGCCGACGCTGATGAACTCGTCGAGCAGCAGGATGTCCGGCGTGCGCACCGTGGAGATGGCGAAGGCAAGCCGAAGGCGCATGCCGCTGGAATAGGTGCGCATGGGCAGGTGCATGAAGCTGCCGAGTTCCGAGAACTCCGCCACCTCCGGAATGTAGCTGCGGGCCTCGGCAATGCTCATGCCGAGAAAGACGCCGCGCAGGATCACGTTGTCCACCCCGGTCAGCTCGGCATCCATGCCCATCGTCAGATCGAAGAGGGAGGACACGCGCCCGTTGATGACGGCCGATCCGGCCGTCGGCTCGTAGGCGCCGGCGAGCACCCGCAACAGGGTGGATTTGCCGGCCCCGTTGCGGCCGATGAGCGCAACCCGATCTCCAGGGTTGAGCGTGATCGAGATGTCCTGCAGGGCCCGCACGGTCACAAGGTCCCCCTCCCCCGCCAGCCGGCCGCCGATCCGCGCCATGAGAGCATTGCGCAGCGAGCGGCTGCGCGAGTTGTAGATGGGGAAGTCGACCGAGACGTCGCGCAGCTCGATTAAGGGCATGACGCCTCCTTACAGCCAGTAGACGATGCGCGCCCGGAACCGCGCGAAGAGCGGGGCAGTCACGAGAACCATCGTACCGATGATCGCGAGCGCCTGCACATAGCGCCCGATGCCGGGCCAATGCCCGTGCAGCGGGTCGGCAACAAGCAGCAGGAAGATAGCGAAGGGGTTGAAGTCGATGACGTAGGGCACACGGCCACCAAGCTGGTCTACATGCCACATCACCGGCGTCAGGAAGAAGGCCACCTGCAGCAGGCTCTGGATGATCTGCGGCAGGTCGCGGAAGCGCGTGCACAGGAGGCCAATCGTCATCCCCGCCGGCAGCGACGCCACAGCAAGGAGCAACAGCCCCGGCACGGCCATGACGGCGGCCGCAGTCGGCACGATGCCGAACAGCAGGAAGACCAGCGCGATGATGACCAGGTTGTGCGCCAGGATGATGAGCTGGCGAACGATGACGCGCATGACGAAGATCGTCTTCGGCAACGCCTGCTGGCCCAGGATAGAGCCGGCCTGCGTGAAGGCGGCAGTGCTGTCGGTGACGATGCCGGCGAGCATTCCCCAGATGACGATGTTGACGGCAAGGTAGGGAATGTAGGTCTCGACCGGCTGGCCGAACAGGAAGGAATAGACGCTCCCGATGCCGGCGATGAAGATGCCGGTGCTCAGCGTGATCCAGAACTGGCCGAAGCGGGAGCGCTTGTAGCGCTGCCGGATGTCGTTGAAGGCAAGCAGCGTCCAGATATGCCAAGCCGCAAGGCCCTCCACGAGGTCCTTCGCGGCACGCCGCCAGTCTGCTCCGGTCGGGAAGAGGGACATGTATCGGCTTCTTGCTAATCCTGCCTGTGCGGTTGGGGAGCGGACATGGCGCCGGCTGCTCATTGCTCGGCCGTGCTGGTGGTGGGTGGGTCCGACGCGTCTACGTCGCAGCCGGGCTCGGGCAGCGCCGGCTGCGGCACCGGCGCCGACATGGTCCGCAGACCGTCCCACATACCGCGGCCGATTGCCTTCAGAGCATAGGCGCGATGCCGCCCCTTGACCGCGTAGACCACGGCCTGAAGACAGATGTAGGGCACCATCTTGACCTTCCATCGCAACGGCACGTGCCGCATTGCGAGCATGCGGACCTGATTGCGGACATAGGTGTAGAGCCTATGAGGCGGCTGCACGGGCAGCTTGAGGCGCAGCATGGGCACAGCGATCGACCCTTGCCCGAGTCGATGCTCCATCAGGGCATCCCGTGCGACCCAGCATGAAAACCCCCGGTGCCAGGCGCGAAAGCACCACTCGATGTCGACGGCATCGATGAAAAAGTCGTCCCGGAACGGTCCGACGGCCTCATAGGCGGAAACTGAAACGAGCGAGCCGGAAGAGATCACGAAGTCCACGGCACGGACCGTGGTGGCGTCGCTGCGGCCCGGACGCAGGAAGATGCGCACGTCCTTGAAGCGCCCTCTGGCCTGCCGGGGCCCGACGGGCTGGACACCGACCGCGGCGACCTTGTGTCCCGCCGCGCAGAGCTCCCTCATCGTATCGGCGAGATGTTGAACGACCTGCGGACGCAACGTCGAATCCTGGTCGACGAGCAGTACCGCGTCGCCGCCATACTGGCCTGCGCGCCGCATGATCTCGTTGTAGGCGCAGCCCAGGCCAACGTTCTCGCGCGACTGGATGATCTCGATGCGCGCGTTGCCACCGGCGGCGAGCAACCCTTCACGGCGAACCTGTGATAAAGGTGAGTTGGCAAAAATCAGAACGCATTCGGTCGTCCGGGCCAGCACGGACACCACCTCCAGGAGTAATTCCTGGTCGGGCCGATAGGCGACGACCGCCGAAAAGATGCGCAATGATAAGGTTAACACAATGTCCGTGCCAGCAACACACGCAGAGAATGACGCGGTACGTATTTTTTCGTTAATAAAACTCTTATGTTTTGAATCCTCTACCTTTCCCCGGACCGTTGTCAAGGCGGTCCAATCTCGGCAAAAAGGCGGAAACGCGGCGCAAGACATGCGGCATTACGCCGCACTTCGCCGGCCTAAGCGCATCAGCCACCAACTGGGATGCACAGCTGTGCACCTGTCGCCCCCTTCGCGAACGCCTCTCACGAGACGCCCGCCGGCGCCCTTGACGATCCGCGGGAGCGAAAATAAGGTGGCCTACAGTGCCGATATAGTTTGATTACGGCATCTGATTCAGTTTTATTGGAACGATTGCCATGCGCTCTTCTTGTCGACGCCACCCCTCCTGAAGCACTTCGACGTAATCGCCCACCGCGGGCCGGGCCTCCCGCGAAAATCTGCGCGTCAGCGCGGCTGAAGGCAGCCTTTCGTCGCCCTGACCGGATGTTTTCCAAAGCCCTGATTGGCTGATGGCTCCCGGACTTCGGCGATGACGAAAGTGGCTGCGAGAGCGCGGGCGCTCTCGCGTGCGTGAATCCAGCCCGCTGGCAAAGAGCCTGTGCCCGTTCCGAACACCGGAAGCCTGCCGGACAGCCGACGGGCAAGGTGGAAACGAACTGATAATGCGACAGCTTCCTATGGATATTGCAGCGCCAACCCTTTCTGCTGCGGACGATTCCCGTGCAACAGGCACGCCGCAGGCCGCGCCATGGCGCAGGGTCGCGGTCGTCACACGTACCCGCAACCGGCCGCTCCTCCTGCGGCGCGCGGCGCAAAGCGTCAGCAGCCAGACCTTCAAGGATTTCCTCTGGGTGGTCGTTAACGACGGCGGCGACGCAGAGACGGTACGGTCCATCGTCGAAGGTGCCGGGCTCGAGCGGGACAATATCCTCCTGGTATCCCTGTCGCAGAGCCGCGGCATGGAGGCCGCGTCCAATGCGGGTATCGCGGCGAGCCAGTCGGACTTCGTGGTCATCCACGACGACGATGACAGCTGGGCACCGGATTTCCTCGAAAAGACCGTCGCCTTCCTCTCGGGTCCGCAGGGGCAGCGCTATGGCGGCGTCATCACCCATTCGATCCACGTCTCGGAGGACATCCGCGACGGCGAGGTGATCGAGCGGCGGCGCCGTCCGTTCCAGACGTCGGTGCGCGACGTGCAGCTCTCACAGATGCTGCGCGGCAATTTCTTTCCGCCCATCTCCTTCCTCTTCCGACGTTCGATCTGGGAGGAGATCGGCGGCTTCAACGAGGACCTCCCGGTACTGGGCGACTGGTTCTTCAACCTGGAGTTCCTGCTCAAGGCCGATATTGGTGTCCTGCCGGAGCCGCTTGCCTTCTATCATCACAGGGATCAGGCGTCCGCGGGCACGGCCTATGCCAATTCCGTGGTCGCGGCGGGGCACCGGCACAGCGAGCTGGCGGCCGTCGTCCGCAATACCTTCCTGCGTCGCCACATCGACAAGAGCGCGGTGGCGCTCAGCCTCGTGCTCAGCCAGCTCGACGACCTGCGCCGCGACGAGCCCGTGGTCGATCAGGCCGCCGCCGAGGGCCCGGCGGGCGCGTCTCCGGTGGGCGCGCCCGTGGACGCCGACCGGGCGGATCTCGACTGGGTCATCGGCAGCGTCAACCGGCACCTCGCCAGGCGAACCCTCGGCAGCTTCGTGCGGTCTCTGCGCGTACGCCCCCTGGAGGCGGATGCTGGATGGAACCAGGCTGTGGAGGCCCTGAAGAAGCTCGGGGCGCCCATCCCCATTCCCGACCATTTCGACGAGACGTCCTATCTCGCGGCGAACCCCGATGTCGCTGACGCCGTGCAGAAGGGCCAGCTGCAGTCGGGCTATCAGCATTTCCTCCTGTTCGGCCGTTTCGAAGGCCGGCATCGCCCGGGCCGCTTCATCGTCCCCAGCGCCGAGCCGCGGGAGATTGCCAGGCCGGCACCCTCCCCCTCCACGAACGTCCTGAAGCCGGTGTTCGACACGCCGGCCATGCTGCGCGCGGCCCATCGCATCGCCGGTTTCGAGCGCGTCCTGCACGTGGCGCACCACGAGTGGCACGGCATCCGCCAGGCGACCGCCTATTGCCCCGGGCATAAACTCCTCATCCCTGCCGACGTGCCACTCGAGGAGACGGACAAGGCCCAGATCGCGGAGGAGATCCAGGCCCTCGGCATCACGCACGTCGTCTTCCAGGGCTATTCGGAGAATGCCGACCAGCTGCTCCTGGCCTTGCGTGCCCGTTTCGGCTCCGGTCTGCACTGCTACGCGGTCACGCACGTGACCACAGCGCAGTTCGAGCATTACTTCGAGATGAACATGCAAGCGCGCCTGCTCATCCGGCTGCGCATGGGCACGCTGCAGGGCCTGGGGTCGGTCAAGCCCGATTTTAGCTCCGTCATCGAGAGCTACTGGCCCGGCCTCATCATCAATTTCGCGCCGGATCTGCCGGTGTCCGGCGCCCTGCAACCGCCCGAGATCCGTTCGGTCTACACGCCGCTCGACCCCGGCTGGCGCAAGAACATGTACACCAATGTGCTCGGGGCCCTTGGCGCGAGCAACGTCGAGCTGGTCAAGACGGCCAACTTCCCCAATGGCCTCGAAAGCCTGGTGAATCTCGACCGGTTGCGGCTCGTCGGCTATCTGCGCGGGCGTGACCTCCTTGACGAGATGGCGCGCAGCTCGCTCGTGCTCTTGGCGACCCTCGCCGAATGCCAGCCCATGACGCAGCTCGAGAGCTTCGCCGTCGGCACGCCGGCCATGACGGGGCCGCTTTACATCCGCGAATTCGAGGATGATCCGCTGATCCGGCTCTGCACCACCCTGCATCTCGACAATCCGGCCCTCCTCGCCCGTGATGTCGAACGGTTGGTAGCCCTCAGGCATGACGACCCTGCGGCGATGGAAGAGATGATCGCCAACCACCTCTCCCGACGCCACGCCCTCGCGGCCGAGCGGTATGCCGATTTCCTGGGCCTGTGACATGTCGAAGCCGGCAATCTGCTTCGTCACCAACGAGCTCTATCCGCTCGGGCCCGGCGGCATCGGACGGATGCTTTACAATTTCGCCCGATACAACGAGATGATGGGTTTCCCGGCAGAGATCCATTTTCTCGTGCCGCCGGAACTGCTGTCGAGCCGGCCCGATGCGGCGATGCTGCTCAGCGGAACCTTCGACGGGGTGGCACAGGTGCACGTGTGCCCAGCCCTCGGCAGCCGGCCGGACCTGATGGCCCAGCTCCTCGCTCGTGCCGAATCTCACCCCTGGACGCTGGAGTGGTATCAGGCCAACTCCTATCGCTACTATCAGGGCCTTCTCGCTGCCGAGCGCAAGCGGGGCGCCCCCTTCGACATCATAGAGTTCCCGGATTTCGGGGGCTGGGCCGTGGCGAGCATCGAGGCGAAGCGCGCCGGCCTTGCCTTCTCCCGCACGCTCATCGCTGCCCGCATCCACTCCACCCAGGGGGTGCTATACCGGGCCGAACGTTTCCATCACCATCCCGGCCATTCCCTTGGCATCTTCTTCGATGCCGAGCGCCATCTGCTGGCGCATGCGGATCTCATTGTGGCTCACGAGCGTTCCGTGCTGGCCCTCAACGAGGCTCACTACGGACTCGCCGAGCGCTGGCGCGGGCGTTCGCAGCTGGAATTCCCGCCCATCCTCCTCGACAATGGCGACCGGTCGGTGACGATCGAGCCTGCCCCCGTCGACTTCATCTTCTCCTCGCGCCTGCAGCCCTGCAAGCGACCGGACCTTTTCATCCGCGCCGCGATCCTCTTCCTCGAACGGCATCCGGACCATCCCGGCTCCTTCCGGCTCGTATCCTATGGCTGGGACGAAGCCTATATCGCGGGCCTGCGCGCGCTCGTTCCGGATGCGCTCAAGGACAGGATCGTGTTCCTCTTCGGCGCCAGTGCCGCCGAGCGTGAGAGCCACCTCGCCCGCTCCATCGTGGTTGTGCCGTCCGACTACGAGAGCCTGTGCCTGTTCGCCTTCGAGGCGAGCACGATGGGCTGCAAGGTCATTCTCAACGGGCGCTGCCCCGCCTTCGGCCCCACCTCGCGCTGGCGCGACGAAGAGAACTGCCTGCTGTTCGACGGCTCCGTCGAGGGCCTCGCCGATGCGATGGAGAAGGCTCTCGAATGGCGCCCCTCCGCCCCCGTCAGCGTGACGCCGGACACACCCTACTGGTTGCGCCCGGAGGCATGGCCTGCCCGCCGAAATCCCGCAACGGCAAAGGAGCGGCCGGGCGTCACGGTCGTCTGCCACGGCATTCGCTCTCCCGCTGAGTTCGAGCGCCATTTTGACACCGTACTCCATCTCGGTGTGGAGCTCGACGTGAAAAGCGGGAAGGACGCCGTGCAGTTCCTCCTGCCGCGGGCGGATTTCTCGCCGGACGGGCCGGAGGCGCGCCGCATCGCGGCCCACGGCTGGCAGGCCGTGTTCACCTCCGGCAAGAACGAGTGTCCCGAGATGCTGTCGCGCCGGCTGGCCGCGACGGAGCGTGAGGTGGTCCTGCTCTATCCCTTCGGCTTCGAGGCTGCACCGGGCTTCGTCACCGCCGCGCTCGCCGCCATGGCGCGCGATCCAAATCTCGCCCTCGTCGGCGGCCATGTCGAACTCGTCGATGCGCGCACCGGGCGAAGCGACTATCTGCGCGGTTACTCGGGCGAGGCGCCTTCGACGGCGCTCCTTTCGAGCCGCATCGTGCCGCCATTCTGCCTGCTGCGACGTGAGCTGCCGGCGCGTGTTCCGTTCGATCCGAAGGCAGGCGACCTGTGGTTCGAGGTCTTCGCGCGCGAATGCGCCCTGAAGGGCGAGAACATCCTGGTCCTGCCCATGGTCGCGGCGACGATGGACGCCTTCATCGCCGGCCGGCGCGAGACGACCAAGAAGATCTCGGCCGGGCTCATGGACGCGGCGGCGATGGCCGCCGGGATGTCGGCCCGCCTCTTGAGCCTCGACCCGGTGCAGCCGCCCGGGGATGGTCCGGACCGGCCGCTGTCATGGCACGGCGAGCATCTGCGGGCGGTTTCGCGCATCCATCCCGGCGGGCGGGTGCGAGACTGGGAACCAGTGCAATGGCACGGCGACGGCGAAGGCATCGTCCTGCGCCCCATCGCGCGGGAGCTGACGATCGGCGAGCTGCGTGGCCCACACCGCCGGCTCGGCCGCATCGCCGCCCATGTGCGCAATCTCGACGAGAACACCGGCGGGGTCGAGGCCGCCATTGCCCTGGCGCGCGGCAACACCGCGACGGAGCGCATCCTCGCCCACCTCAACGGCGACGATGCGGCCGACGACGTCGCCCTGAGCGCCTGGCATACGCTCGGCCCCGGCCGGCAGGTATTGATCGAACTCTCCGCCTACGGTGCGAGCCGGGGCAACGACCGGCTTCTCCTCATCGCAAGGCTGCCGCAGGGCGAGGAGGGTTGCCGGCTCGCCTTCGAACGTGTCGAGCTCTGGTTCAACGAGAACCTCATCTGACAGCTCGAGCCGCAGGGCTTTCGACCAAGCTAAAGGAACAAGTATGGCCCCTCCATTCGGCCTTCTCATCGCCACCCAGCGCTCCGGCACCGGAGCGCTGGGCAGCGTACTGGATCAGAAAAATCACCCGCAATTCTATTATCTCGGCGAGATTTTCCATCCGGGAGGCATTGGCGACCGCCACAATTACTTCACACATCTTCTTGACTATATCCGAGAGGATCCACGCAATGCCCTCGCGGAGGCCGCGCCCCGAAACTTCGAGCGTTTCCTGGCGACACTCTCCGAGGAGGGCCGCACGCTCCTGCCCGACGTCAAGTACAACAGCCTGCACAGCCTCAACCAGCACTGGCACTCGCCCATCGGTCGCCCGTGGCTCCTCGAATACGCACGGGCCGAGGGCGCGCCGATCATTCACCTGACGCGCCGCAACTTTCTGGAGGTGTTCGTCTCCGGCCTCCTCGCCACCGCCAACAAGGTCTGGCACGCGACCGATGCGGCTGCCGTACAGATCCGCTCTGCCGTCGTCGACGTTCCGCGACTGCTGCGTTTCATCGACGATAAGCAGCGTGAGCTGGAAATGATTGAGCAATGGCTCAAGGGCCACCGGCCGCTCGTCACCCTCGACTATGGGGACATGTTCGATGCCGAGGGGCTGCTGGCCCGCGAGCACGCGGACGCGATCGCGCGCGCCTTCGGGACGGACCCGATCACGAAGCGCAAGCCCTCGTTCGTGAAGCAAGCGCCCAGGAGTCTCACCGAATCCATCAAGAATTACCGCGAGGTCGAACAAGCTCTTTCGAACACGCCTCACGCCTGGATGATTGCCGGAAATCGTCTCCGACAGGCCCCGCCTACCTCCACCACAAGCAAGGGATCGGCCATGAAAAAAATTATCTTCCAGAACTCGGCCGTCACCGTCAACGGGCACGGCATCACGATGCACAGCATCACGGCCCCGTGGGGCGAGGATGACAACCTGCTCGGTGCCATGCGACAGGGCTCGTTCGACGAGAAGAAAACGCTTGCCTACTGGCTCTTCCTCGTCGAGAACGCGCCGAAAAATGCGATGGTGCTCGATGTGGGAGCCTACACTGGCCTCTATTCGCTGCTGACAGTGCGAGCCCGTCGCGATCTTCTTTCTCTGGCCTTCGAGCCCTCGTCGGTGACGTTCGGGCGGCTCGTCTACAACATCCAGCTCAACGCCTTCAATCCGCGCATCGTCCCCTGCCACCTGGCGGCATGGAAACGCGAGGAAATCCTGACGCTGCCGCACAGGTACGGCTTCTTCAGCCTCTGCTCGGGCGAGTCGATCGCACAGAAGGGCGCGCCCGACCATACGGAAACGGTCAAGGCCGTGCCGCTCGACCACATTCTGCAGCCGACCCGCCCCGACTTCCTCAATGCGCCGCAGCTCGAGGGGATCAGCAAGCGCCCGATCGCGGCCGTCAAGATCGACGTCGAGGGCGTCGAGCCGGAGGTGCTGGAAGGGGCGCGGACCATCATCTCCACCAGCCGCCCCGCCTTCATCTGCGAGTTTCTCAACCAGCAGGCAGAGGCGCGCCTCGGCGATTTCTTCGCCTCCGTCGGTTATGCGGTGATCCCCATCCCGGAAGAGCGCAACCTGCTCGCCATTCCCCGGGACAGCCACGACCGGTTCGTGAGCGACTTCGCCACCTGGGCCAAGCGGCATGGCACGGCCGTCGCCATCGCGGGGCATGTCATCGAGAACTCGCGCTTCGAGACCGAGCTCTGAGGCCGTCTACCCCTGAACGGCAAGTGCCTCAAAGTTCGGCTTCGGCCACCCAGTGCCAGAAGACGACCTGCGTCGACGCACTCGCCGCGAAGTCGATCATGCAGCCGGCCTCGCCCTGCACGTAGATGCCGCCGATGGAGAGGTCTGCATCAGGGTAGGCACGCACCTGCCCTGCCGCGCCCGTGGTCGGATTGTAAATCGTCACCACGGGCGCCGCGCGCTTGACGACGCGGAAGGGAATGTCGGCCCGGTGCACTGCCGCGATCTGGAAGGTCGTCTGGTTGCGCCGCCCGGCCTGGCTCGGCGTGCCCGGTTTGACGCCGAGATTGTAGGACTTCTCGTAGTAGCGCTGGCACATGGCAAGATCCTGGCCGAACGGCCGCACCTCGAATTCCGTCGGCACCGTGCCGCGCTCCAGCTGCGGCAGTGCGAAGGTTCCGCCGGAGAAGCGCACGGTGGCCTGCGCCCCGCCGGGCAGCACCACTGTGCCTCCGTTTGCCACGGGCGCTCCATTGACGCTGGCGCTCGCCGTGCCGACCCAGGAGAGCACGTAGGTGCCGGCAACGATATTGATGCCTTCGACCACCTGCTCGACGCCACCGGCCGGCGCGGTGAAGGTGCGGAAACCGTCACCTTCGCTCCAGAACAGCGCCTCGCCCGCGGTCACCACCCGCCAACGGTCGACGGTGTACTGGCCATTGGCCGTCGCCGCCGTGCCCGCAACATAGCCGCGCTGGTTCACGAGGCCACGGGCATTGATAAGGAGGTTGCGCAGGCCGCATGCAAGCCGCGTCCGAGGCAGTGTCACCGCACCGCTCGCGGCGTCGATCCGCAGCGCCGTCGTCCAGACAGAGCCGTCGGACGAAACGTTGATCGTGAAGTCGTCGCTGCCGGCAAGGCCCATCTCGGCCCGCCCCGACCAGTCGGTCTGGAAGATGAGCGAGGCGGTGTCGGCGGGATCTTCCTTGTTGAGCACCATGCGCAGCCCGCCGCTGCCGCCCTCGCCCGCGTATCTTGCCGACCACAGGGCATTCTCCAGCTTGGCAGCGAAGGCATTGGCCGCATCGGGCCGCGTGCCGACGCCGAGCCCGACGAGATCGTGCAGCTCGGTCGGCGGGTCACTCTCGACGACGGCCCATTCCGTTCCCGTCCAGACGCACAGGCGGCTTTCGCTGGTCACATAGGCCGTCCAACCCGGTTCCGGCGCAAAGGTGAACCAGCCGCCATCCACGAAGACGGCGACGTGATGATCCTTGCCTTCCCAGGCACCCGTCGCCCCCGCAGCCACGATGTGGCGCGCACCTTCGGCAGGCTCGTCCGGAGGAGCTGTCCGCTCCCTGTCCTTGACCGCGAGCTGCACCAGTGCATCGAGCATGCGCAGCGCCTCGTTGTGCGTCACGTGTTTCTGCGCCTGCCCGGCGGCGATGTACGGCAGTTTCAGATTGGCGGTGGTTTCGGCAACAATGGTCACGGCGACCCCGGCGCTCAGTCCAATATAGGATGTTAGACCTATTCTGGGATAAAATGTCAATCCTTCGCCCTTCCGGCGACACGTTCCCACTGCCGCATCTGAAGGAGCTTGTCTGTGAGCGCACCAGAGGCTACACAATTCGCCAGTTTGTTTGCGTCATTTTCGATTCATTCTTGATCTGATTGCCGGACCATGCACGCTGCGCCCAGCACCCCGTCTTCCCTTCGCCTCGCCGGTCGTCATGGGCTCAGCGCCCACCAGCGCATGCTGGAGGCCGAAGCCATCCATATCCTGCGGGAAACCGAGGCCGTGTTCCGCCGGCCGGTCCTGCTCTACTCTATCGGAAAAGATTCCTCCGTCCTGCTGCACCTGGCGCGGAAGGCCTTTTATCCGGGGCCCATCCCCTTCAAGGTCGTGCATGTCGACACCACCTGGAAGTTCCGGGAGATGATCGCCTTCCGCGACGAGCAGGCGCGCGCGCTCGGTCTCGATCTCGTCGTCCACACTAACGAGGAGGGCCTCGCTGCCGGCCTGTCGCCCGTCACCCATGGCGCGGGCCTCTATACGCACGCCATGAAGACCGTGGCGCTCCGGCAAGTTCTCGATCGTCTCGGCGCTGACGCCGCCATCGGCGGTGCGCGGCGGGACGAGGAGAAGAGCCGCGCCAAGGAGCGCATCTTCTCCGTGCGCGCTCCCGGCCACCGCTGGGACCCCAAGATGCAGCGCCCCGAGCCCTGGGGGCTCGCCAACACGCAGCTCGTCGAGGGCGAGACGATGCGTGTCTTCCCCCTCTCCAACTGGACCGAACACGACGTGTGGGCCTACATCCGCGCCGAGGCGATCCCCGTCGTGCCGCTCTATTTCGCGCGCGAACGGCCCGTGGTGCGCCGCGGCGACAACCTCATCATGGTGGACGACGACCGCCTGCCGCTGGAGCCGGGCGAGGTGCCGCAGATGATGCGCGTGCGCTTTCGCACGCTCGGCTGTTACCCGCTGACGGCCGCAATCCGGTCCGATGCCGAAACCCTCGATGCCGTGATCGCGGAACTTCACGGTACGCGCCGCTCCGAGCGTGCCGGACGCCTCATCGACGGCGAGCGCTCGGAGTCCATCGAGGCCAAGAAGATGGAAGGATATTTCTGAGTGCGTATTGCCGAGCCATCCGTGGCGGCCGTCCCGCCAGTCGAGAAACAAGATCTGCTGAAGGTGCTCGCCTGCGGCGCGGTCGACGACGGCAAGTCGACCCTGCTCGGGCGCTTGATGGCCGACGCCGGCCTCGTCCCGGAGGACCAGATGGAAGCCGTCGCCGCTGCCAGCGGCGAGGGTGGCTTTGACTATGCCCTGCTGCTTGACGGCCTCTCGGCCGAGCGTGAGCAGGGCATCACCATCGACGTGGCCTATCGCTATTTCGCAACCGCGCGACGCAGCTTCATCGTCGTTGACGCGCCCGGCCACGAGCAGTTCACGCGCAACATGGCAACCGGCGCCTCGGCGTGTGACGTGGCCGTGCTGCTGGTGGACGGGCGCAAGGGCCTTCTGCCGCAGACCCGGCGGCACGCGGCCATCGCCACCCTCATGGGCATCCGCGACATCGTACTCGCCGTCAACAAGATGGACCTCGTCGGCCATGACGAGCAGGTGTTCCGCGCCATCGTGGATGCCTTCCGCAGCCACGCGAACAGCCTCGGCCTTGTCGTCCATCCCATTCCGGTCTCGGCGGCCCTCGGCGAAAATGTCGTCCACCCCGCCGCGGCGATGCCGTGGTACGCCGGCCCGCCGCTGCTCAGCCTCCTCGAGACGCTCGCACCCGTGCGACCGAGCTGTGGCAGCCTGCGCTTTCCCGTCCAGCGCGTCTGCCGGCCGAACCTGGACTTCCGCGGCTACCAGGGCACGGTTGCCGGCGGCCGCGTCCGGCGCGGCGACACGGTGGTCGCCCTGCCCGGCGGACAGCCGAGCCGTATCACGCGGATCGTCACTTTCGACGGCGATCTGGAGGAGGCAGGAGTTGGCGAGGCCGTGACGCTGGTGCTCGACCGCGAGATCGAGGCCGGCCGCGGCACGGTCTTCGCCTGCCCGGAGAACCCGCCAGCCGCCGTGGATCACCTCGTCGCGCGCCTCGTCTGGCTTTCGGACATGCCGCTCGCCACGGGCCGGGAGCTGCTCATGCGGCTGGGTAACGATCTCGTGCCGTGCCGCATCACCGCCCTGCGCAACCGGCTCGATATCGTGCGCCTGGTGGAAGACCCGGCGACGATGCTGGAGACGAACGACATCGGCACCGCATCCATCGCCACGGCCCGCCCGGTGGTGGTCGAGCGCTACGACGACAACCGCTCGCTCGGCTCCTTCCTGCTCATCGACCGCCTGACCAACCAGACCCTCGCGGCGGGCATGGTGATGGAGGCGGTCAACGCTGCAGCCAACGTCTACTGGCAGAACTTCGACACGGAAACGGCCGACCGGCCGACCGCCCGCCGCCAGAAGCCGGCCATCCTCTGGCTCACTGGCCCCTCGGGCGCCGGCAAGTCGACAGTGGCGAATGCGCTGGAGCGCCGGCTCACCGCAGCCGGCTGCCACGCCTATGTGCTCGACGGCGATAACGTCCGCCACGGCCTCAATCGCGATCTCGGCTTCTCGCCGCCCGAGCGTGCCGAGAACGTGCGGCGCCTTGCCGAGGTCGCACACATCCTCGCCGATGCGGGCCTCATCGCCATCGTGGCCGCCATCGCGCCCTACGCCAGGGACCGGGCGAATGCCCGCGCGCTCGCCAGGGACGTGCCATTCTACGAGATCTTCGTCGACACGCCGCTCGACGTCTGCGCCGCGCGTGATCCCAAGGGGCTCTACCGGCGGGCACGCCAGGGCCTCGTCGAGAACTTCACAGGCGTCGGCTCTCCCTACGAACCGCCCGAGGCACCTGACCTGCGCCTCGACGGCTCCAGCGAGACGCCCGAGCAGGAGGCGGATCGGATCTTGGCGCTTCTCGTCACAAAGGGGCACATACTCGCCGCCTGACGACCGCTCCGGCGGGCGTCGCGAGCCGGAAAGTGGCCGTCTTTTTCAGACACGCTTGATCCCTGTCAACGACGCGGCCAACCGCGCGCGCAAGCATTCGCAGAGTGACAGGGAGGGAGAGACGATGACCATCGACAGGCAGGCCACGCATCCGCGCCGTCCCGACGCCAACGGCATGCCGTGGCCGTTCGAGGCCTTCCCGCTCTGGCTCAAGGCCTCGACCTTCGATCTGCCCGTAGCCATCGGCACGGAGATGCTGCACTTCATGGCCCGGCGCCTTGAAGCCCAGGCCTCGTTCTGGCACGACATCGGCCGCTGCCACGGCCTGCCCGAGGCGGTGGAACGGCAGACGGCCTTTGCCCAGCAGGCGATCACGGACTATACGGAAGAGTTCGCGACGCTCATGCGCAAGGCCGAGGACAAGGTGGTCCGGACGGAGCACTGAACCTCCAGCCTGATCACTCACCGAGGCAGGATGACACCGCTCTCGCATGTCGCCGAAGCGCAGGACGAGACCCTGCGCTTCCTCGCCTCGCCGGGCGGTCACGGGCTCGACTGGCCCGTCAAGCGCATCGACACGCACGGCGCGATCATCTTTCTCGCGGGCAACGACGCCTACAAGATCAAGCGCGCCGTGCGCTTCCCCTACATGGACTTCTCCACGCTGGAGAAGCGCCGCGTCGCGTGCGAGCGCGAGATCGCCATCAACCGCCCCGGCGCGCCGGACATCTATCTCGGCCTCGTCCCCATCGTCCGTCGCAATGGCACGCTGCAACTCGGCGGCGAAGGCACGGTGGTGGAATGGGCGGTGCATATGCGCCGCTTCGACGAAACCAGGACGCTGGACCGCCTGGCCGCCGGGGGAGAACTGGCGCCGGCCATCGTCGCCGCGATGGCGCGCGCGGTCGCCGAAGCGCATGCGCGCGCATCCGTCCGCCGTGATGTCGATTCCGCCGGCTCGCTCCGGGCCGTTATCGCGGAGAACGGGGCGAGCCTCCTGGAACATCCAACCCTCTTTCCGCCGGAGCGCACTGAGCGTCTGACGCACCAGTCGCTCGACGCGCTGGAGCGCCTGAGGGGGCTTTTGATGCAGCGCGGACGGGAGGGCCATGTGCGTCGCTGCCACGGCGACCTGCATCTCAGGAATATCGTCCTCATCGAGGGCAAGCCGCGCCTCTTCGATGCCCTCGAGTTCGACGAGGCGCTGGCGACGACCGACGTGCTCTACGACCTTGCCTTCCTGCTCATGGACCTGATCGAAAAGGGCCTGCGGCGCGAGGCAAACCTCCTCCTCAACCGCTATCTCGTGGAGAGCCGAGAGCCGGCGCACCTTGCAGGTCTTGCGGCGCTGCCGCTCTTCATCAGCATACGCGCCGCGATCCGGGCGAAGGTGACGGTTGCCGGGCTCGCCTATCTCGAGGCCGACGGGCGCGAGCGGGCGCTGGAGGACTGCCGCCGCTATTTCAGCCTCGCCGAAGCGGTCCTCACGCGTGCGCCGCCGCGGCTCGTCGCCATCGGCGGCCTTTCGGGCAGCGGCAAGAGCACGCTCGCCGCAGCCCTCGCCCCGCTCATCGGCGGCCCGCCGGGCGCCGTGCACCTGCGCAGTGACGTCATCCGCAAGCAGCTCTTCGGGGTTGCGGAAACCGAGCGCCTGCCCAACAGCGCCTATGACGCGGCAGCGTCCGCCGCAGTCTATGAGCGGATGTATCGCGATGCGCGCACGGTGCTCGCCGCAGGCTGGCCGGTCATCGTCGATGCCGTGCATCAGCGCCGGCATGAGCGGGCCACTGCCGCGGCCCTCGCGGCCGAAGCCGGCGTCCCCTTCGCCGGGCTGTGGCTCTCGGCCCCACTCGCGCGGCTCACGGCGCGGGTCGAGGCCCGCCGCGGCGATGCCTCGGATGCGGACGCGCGCGTCGTCGCCATGCAGGCTGCACGCGAGACGGGCGATGTTGGCGCCGAGCCGGGCTGGCATGCCATCGACGCCGACGGCCCGCCGGACGAGATCCTCGCGCGGGCCCGGCAGGTGCTGGGAAGCAGCTGAACGGGCTCACGGCGGCAGGGGGCCGCCCCCCTCCGGCGGGAAGCGCGCGAGGGTCGCGATCACCGCCTCGTCCCCCACCTGGTCGAAGTCGAGATAGGCCGCACCGACGGCCCAGAACGGCTGCGGCGTCTCCAGGCATACGACGGCATCGGCCTCCTCGCTCAAATCGGCGATGACGTCGCGCGGGGCAACCGGCGTGGCCAGCACGAGCTGCGCCGGGCCGCGGCGGCGAATGGCCCGCAGGGCCGCCCTCACGGTCGCACCGGTGGCGATGCCGTCGTCGACCACGATGACGCAGCGGTCCTTGACCGGCACGGGCGGACGGGCCCCGAGATAGAAGCGGCGCCGGCGCTCGATCTCGGCGAGCTCCCGCTGCCGCACCGCCTCGAAGGCCACAGGCGTGACACGGACCGTCGCGATCACGTCCTCGTTGCGCACGGTGATGGGCTCCGCCCCGTCGACGACGGCACCCATGGCGAGTTCCGGCCGCCCCGGCACACCGAGCTTGCGCACCAGCACGAGGTCGAGCGGCGCCGAGAGGCGGGCAGCGATCTCCGCAGCGACCGGCACTCCGCCACGCGGCAGCGCGAGGATGACCGGATGGCGGTCCTTCCATCCCGCCAGGGCATCGGCGAGCCGCCGCCCAGCTTCCACTCGGTTGAGAAAAGGCATGGGGCCCTCCTGTAGGCCCATTTTACAGCCGGAACAGCGGCGCGTCAGGGCAGCGGCCAGCCCTTTCGGGTGGGCGCCGCCGCAGGCTGGGCCGGGGAAGGTGGGCTCGCCGCCGGGGCAATCGGCCCGGCCCCTGTCGATGAAGCGGCCGGGGAAAAAGCGCGTGTGCGGATGCTGCGGATTGGCGAGGACGTCCCCGGTCACCCCTCCTCGACGATGGCGCCACTGTCCCCGACGTCCCCCGCCACCGTCCACTGCAAGACCAGCTCCCCGTCAGCCGGCGTGCCAGCCGCCATCGACGAACAGGCGCACCCCGTTGATGTAGGCCCCGGCATCGGAGGCGAGCAGCAGGCAGGCACCGACGCAGTCCCGCGGCCTGCCGATACGCCGCGATGGGATCTCGTCCTCAACACGGGCCCGGTAGGCGGGATCAGCGAGGACGGCGGCGTTGCGGTCGGTCGCGATGGCGCCGGGCGAGACCGTGTTGAAGGTGACGTTGTGCGACGCGTACTGGCGCGCCAGATTGACCATCATGTTGGTCTGCGCGCTCTTGAGCGCCGCATAGACCATCAGGCGCGGGTTGGGCCGCGTCTCCTGGATGCTGCCCATGGCGATGACGCGGCCGAAGCCGCGGGCCGCCATGGCGGGCACCACGGCCTGCAGGATGAGGAGGCTCGCCGTAAGGTCCACCGCCACCTGCCGGGCGATGTCCTCCTCCGTTACCGCGAGCCAGTCGCGGCGCAGCTCCAGCGAGGCATTGAGCACGAGAATGTCGATGGGCCCGAGAGCCGCGGCCACGGCTTCGGGCAGGCGGCGGCAAGCCTCGGCCTCGGCGAGGTCGGCGACGAAGGCTTCCGCCCGCGCGCCGGCGGCGCGCATCTCATCCACCGCCTCCTCCAGCGCCTTGCTCCCGTGCGCGCCGTGGACGGCGACGGCAGCACCGCTGCGCGCGAGGCCGAGCGCGACGGCCCGCCCGATGCCGCGGCTCGAGCCGGTGACGAGGGCGACGCGCCCTTCGTTGCGGAAACTCTCGTCCACCGCTCAGGCCTTCAGATGCCAGGTGACGAGGACGGTGAGCGCGGCGCCCTCGGGCAGGTCGGCAGCGATGCGCAGCCACGTGCCGAAATGCGAGACGCGGGCGAAGGTGACCTCGCCTGCGCGTACCGGCAGGGGAAACTCGGTGCCCTCCGCCACCCAGTGCATGCCGTCGGGCGACAGCTCGACGCGCGCCCGGCCCGGCGCGCCGACCGCATCCTTAAGGGCGCGGACGAAGACGATGGCCTCGCTCGCCCAGCCGGCCTCGTAAGGCTCGGTGGCGGACGCACCGCGCCACTCCTCGTTGCGGGCGACGACAGCAGCCTGGCTTTCGCGCAGCATCAGAAATCTCCCGACAGGCAGACGGAATCGATGAAGAGGCTGGCGCGCTTGTCCACGTCCGTCTCGACGAAGAAGGCGAGGTTCAGCATGCACCAGAGGTTGCGCATGGCCGGAATGCGCATGCTGTCGAAACCGCCGAGGTCGAGCTCCCGGTCGTTGCAGGCCAGACCCGTGGCCTGCATGGTGGCGAGGTCGAAGTCGAAGCGGCAATAGTGCCAGTTCACCTTGGTCGGAATCTCGTTGTAGCAGAGCTTCTGCCCGCCGCCGGCGATGTCCTCCCACCCTTCGGGCGCCAGGTGATAGTGCGTCACCGTCTTGTTGGCGGAACCGACCGGCGCGAAGGGCTCGGTGCGGCGCTTGAACTGCCACTTCTGCACATGCTCGCCATTGAGCGCGTTGAGGAAGCGCAGATGCGGCATGATGCGCCAGGCGTCGCCATCGCGGTCGCCCGTCTGCAGGTCGTAGAGAAAGCCGACGGAGCGCACGTCCGTCTCCGACAGGCTCAGCTCGTTCGCCTCGGGCTTGAAGGTGAAGTAGAACTCGAGCCGGATGGGCCCGCGCCGGCGGAAGGTGAGCCGCTTGATCGCAACGTTGCGCGCGCCCGCCTGCGGTCGCGTCGCGATCTTCAGCGCATAGCTGCCGTCGATGCCGCCGTGGCTGCCGAAGTCCCACATGGGCAGGGTCGACAGCATGGCCTGCGTGTGCTGGGCGTAGCCCGGATGCATGGCATCAAGCGTGTCCTCGTAATTGCCGACAAGCTGCGTCCAGCCGCAGAAGCCGCGGTCGAAGTCGTCGAAGGCGATGATGCGCGGCAGCGGATCGAAGCGCGACAGGGCGGGGTCGGCAAGGCGCAGGGCCAAGGCGATCTCATGGCGGTCGGGTGTCATCGGATTGGTCCTTCTCAGCCCTTGGTGGCTCCCGCCGTCAGACCCTCGATGAGGTGGCGCTGACACAGGACGACGAAGACGAGGATCGGCAGGAGCTGCATGGTGGTGGCGGCGAAGAGGACGCCCCATTCGACGCCCTCGAGGGAACCGATCATCTCGGAGAGCACGAGGGGTGCGGTCTTGGCGTTCTTCGTTGTGAAGATGAAGGCGAACAGGAATTCATTCCACGCATAGACGATGACGAAGATGGCGACGGCGACCATGCCCTGCGCCGACAGGGGCAGGACGACGCGGCGGAAGATCTGCGCCTGGCTCGCCCCGTCCATCATTGCCGCCTCGTCGAGCTCGCGCGGGATCTGGTCGATGAATGTGCGCATCACCATCGTGCCGAGCGAGACGAAGAAGGCGGCATAGAGGATGATGAGCACCGCGTGCGTGTCATTGAGCCCGAGCGCATTGACGATGGGGAACAGCGGCAGGGTCGTGACGATGGGCGGCAGCAGGCGCAACGCGATCATGGCGAAGACCGAGCCCGAGAGGAACCGGCTGTGCCAGCGCGAATAGCCGAAGCCGGCGAGCGTCGAGGCGAGCACCGCGAGCACCGTCGCCCCCGCCGTGACGATGAAGCTGTTGGCAAGCCCGGAGAAGAAGTCTCCCCAGCGCTGCCACAGGGCGACGAAGTTCTCGAAGGTGGGCCGCCAGCCGACGCCGGTGGCGAAGATGTCGCGCTCTGGGGTGAAGGCGGCCGTCACGATGAGCGCGATGGGCCCGAGCGACCAGGCGAGCACCAGCGCGACCGCAACAGCCTTGCCGAGGAGGCGCAGGAGGCCGGAGAGCGAGCGGGCACGGTCAGTCGGCACGGGCGAACATCTCCCGGTAGAGCCGGCGCAGATAGAAGGCTGCGAGCATGAGCGAGGTCACCACCATCAGCCATCCGGTCGCGCTCGCCGCGCCGAAGTCGTTGTATCGGAAGGCTTCGAGGTAGAGGTAGACGGCGACCACCTCGGTCGAGCGTGCCGGCCCGCCCTGGGTCAGCAGCCACACTTCCGAGAACAGGCGGTAGGCGAAGATGTAGCGGAAGAGCATGGCGACCAGGATGGCCGGCATGAGCAGTGGCAGCGTGATGCGCCGGAAGCTCTGCCACGGGGTTGCCCCGTCGATCTCGGCGGCCTCATAGAGCTCCTTCGGGATCGCGAGCCGCGCGGCATAGAGGATGATGAAGGTGAAGGGCAGGTGCAGCCAGATGCTGAGCAGTGCAACGAGCGCGAGCCCGTGGCTCGGCACCACCGACCATTCGAGCGGCGGCAGGCCGAGGCCCGTCAGCACCCGCGTCATGAAACCGGTGTCGGGGTCGAACAGCGTGCGCCACATCACGACGGCACCGACCTCGCTCACCGCATAGGGCGCGAGAACGGCGGCAATGAGCAGCTTGCGGAAGGGCAGGCCCGCCACGAAGAGCATTGCCATGGCAAGGCCCAGCACGACCTCGACGTGAACCACGACGAGCACCACGACGACCGTGTTGCCCAACGCCCGCCAGAAGTAGGGGTCGGCGAGGATCTTGGCGTAGTTGGCGAAGCCGACGAAGGTGGCCGCGCGGCCGAAGGTCGACTGCTGGAAGGACAGCCACAACACGTAGACCGCCGGGACGAGAATGACCGCGGCGAGCAGCGCGAGCGCGGGGGCGACGTAGGGCAATGCCCGGCGCGGCTCCTGCATCGCAGAGATCGAGACGGCCGCCATGCGCCTTACTCCGCGATGCGATGGGCGGCGAGCGCCGCCCGGTCGACGGTGATGCCGAGACCCGGGCCGGCCGGCACGGGCAGCGCGCCGTCGACCATCGTCGCCGGATCCCCGACGGGCTCCACCAGCAGCGCCTCGCGCAGCGGGTTGCGATAGACCATGCACTCGAAGGTGAGGCAGTTCTCGGCAGCCGCGGCCAGCTGCAGACTGGCGGCGACGCAGATGGCGCCCGACCAGCCGACGTGCGGGGCATAGGCGACGTTGAAGCTCTGGGCGAGCTCGGCGATGCGCCAGGTCTCGGTGATGCCCCCTGCCCGCGCCACATCCGGCTGGATCAGGCCGATGGACCGGTCCTGCAGCATGGGCAGGGCGTCGACGGCAGTGAAGTCGCTCTCGCCGGCGGCGAGGCGCACGTCGAGCCTGTCGCGCAGCAGGCGATAGCCGGCACGGTCCTCCGGCCGCAGCGGCTCCTCGAACCAGTCGTACCCGCATTCCTCGAGCGCGCGGCCAACGCGCACGGCATCGTCGAGATCATAGGCCCAGTTGGCGTCAACGCTGAGGCCAACGGCATCCCCCGCGAGCCGGCGCACGAGGCGGATGCGCGCGATCGAATCCGGCACCGAGCGGCCGGTCTTCACCTTGATCTGGCGGAAGCCTGCCGCGAGCGCGGCAGCGACCTCCTGCTCGACCGTCGCATCGTCGTACCAGTTGATGGACGAGGCATAGGCCGGGACGGCGCTGCGCCCCACACCACCGAGAAGCTTGGCCACCGGCATGCCGGCAGCCTTGCCGGCAATGTCCCACAGGGCGATGTCGACGCCGGCGACGGCCTCGACGAGCATGCCGCCGACGCGGCCGGTGAGCGCACCGCGCATGAGGTTCCACAGCCGGCGCCGGTCGAGCGCATCCTCGCCGGCGATCCGCGGCGCCAGAACGCTCTCGATGAAGCGGGCATAGGCGGCGGCCCCGCGCCGGCCGAGGCATTCGCCGAAGCCGACGAGCCCCTGGTCTGTCTCTACCTCGACGACGACGAGCTCGATCGTCGCCCAGTCGCCCTGCGACGTGCGTTGCGCCGTCGGCAGTGCGACGCGCAGGGGATGCGCAGTGACCTGCGCAATGCGGCCGGCCTGCGGCCCTTCGATATCGGGCATGATCCCGCCTCGGATTTCCTCGCCACTCTACTTAACTGATAAGTTTCTAGGTTGCAACCATGCTGAGTTTATGCGATGAAGATCGGCATGTCTGACCAGCTCGCGACCTTGCCCGACACACGTACCCCTGACTGGGCGAAGCTGCTCGGCGCGGCCGACATCGCGCCCAGCCGGCTCGGCGATGCCGTCATCGAACGATTGACGGAGGCGATCATCGACGGCCGCCTCAAGCCCGGTGATCCACTGCCCTCGGAGGGGCAGATCGCCGCCACCTTCGGCATCTCCAAGCCGATTGCGCGCGAGGCGCTGCGCGAGCTCGCGGCGATGGGCGTCATCCAGGTGCAGCAGGGCAAGGTCAGCCGCGTGCGCGCCATCGACAGCGGGCCGCTGGCCCGCTTCTACCGCTTCGCCGTCGGCAGCACGAAGCAGGGCCTGCGCGAGGCGGTGGAACTGCGCCGCATGCTGGAGCCCCACATCGCCGCCTTCGCCGCCGAGCGGCGCACCGAGGCCGACATCGCTGCCATGCGCGCTATCCTCGTGCGGATGGAGGAGACCCTCGGCGACGTGCCGGCGTGGATCGAGGCGGACCTCGCCTTCCACAACCAGATTGCGGCAATGGCGCACAACCGGCTTGTCGTGCTCCAGCTCAAGGGACTTGAGCCGGTCGTGCGCATCATGATGGTGCGCTTCAACGCGCGCGAGGCGCGCACCATGGATGATTGGCGCGTGACGCTGGGCCGCCACGTCCGCATCGCCGAGGCCATCGAGGCGGGCGATCCTGCCGCAGCGGAGGCGGCCATGCGCAGCCATTTTGCCGCCGCCGACGCCGCCATCCGCGACATCTTCGGGCCCGATCCGTCGCCGGGAGGGACAGGCTAGGCCCGTTTCATCAGCGAGGCCCGCAAAAGAACGGGCCCGGAGGGAGGGAACGACATGGCACCAATCGACAGAAGGACGCTGCTCACCGCGGCGGGCGCCGCGCTGGCAGCCCCGAAACTCGCCTTCGGCCAGGCGGCCAAGGGCCCGCCCCTGCAGGTGTTCGCCCACCGCGTGCACAAGACCGTGGCGACCGGCCAGAGCGGCGACGTCACTGCCCCCTGGACGGCCGAGACCGGTATCGCCGTCGAATGGACGACCTTCGACACCGGCCCCCTGCAGGAGCGGCTGTTCCGCGAGGCCTCGCTGTCGCAGACGAGCGTCGACGTGGGCTTCATCGTCAACACCCAGGCGGTGCCGCGCACAGCGGAGCTGTTCGAGCCGCTCGACGACTACATGCGCAACGATCCGCCCGAGGATGTGGCCGACATCTTCCCCGGGCTCATCGACGGCATGACCGTCGCCGGCAAGCTGATCGCCATCCCCGTCCGGCACGCCTCCTCCGGCCTGCACTGGAACACGGAGATCCTCGCCGAGCGCGGCTTCCCGACGCCCCCGGCGACCATGGAAGAACTCGTCGAGGTGGCGAAGGCCACGACTTACCGGCGCGCCGACGGCACGAACTGCGTCGGCCTGTGCATGCCGGGCGTCACCTATCCCAACGTCATCGACATCGCCCGCACGTGGGATGGCGACTTCATCACCAAGGACTTCAAGGTGGTGGCGGACCAGGAGGGCATGCTCAACGCCATCCGCCTGCTGCGCGGCCTGTTCGAGGCCAGCGCCTTCCCGCGCAACTTCTCCGCCCTGACCACGGAGGAGGTGGCGACCTGGATGCAGCAGGGCCGCGCCGCCATGGCCCTGCAGAGCATGGGCCGCAACCGCATCTTCAACGACCCGCAGAAGAGCAAGTTCGCCGGCAAGATCATGACCGGAGCAGTGCCCATCTCGCAGACGCTGAAGGACCGCTACCCGGTCGCGCCGGCGAAGGTGGAGTTCTGGGGCCTCGCCATTCCGAAGAACAGCACGCGCAAGGACCTCGCCTGGAGCTTCATCAAGGCGATGCTGACCAAGGATGCGACGCTCAAGATGGCGCTGAGCGGCAACGGCCCCGTGCGCGCCTCGACCTACGACGATCCCGGCTTCCGCGCCAGCGTGCCCTATGCCGATGCCGAGCGCGACGTGCTCAAGGTCGCGCGCGTGCCGATGCCGGCCTTCGACGAGGCCGCCCGCGCCGGCGACATCTTCAAGGAGGAGGCCGAGGCCGCGGTCCTCGGCATGAAGACCCCCGAGCAGGCGATGGCCTCGGTGGTCGAACGGGTGAGGCCGTTGCTGCCGTCCTGACCGGGGCGGCGGGCGACCGCAATGGGACAACGTGAACGGAAGGAGATCCGCGATGGCGGAGGATGTCTTCTGCCCAGAAAATGACGGCGGCCGGCTGTCGCGCCGGCGGATGCTGCAGCTCTCGGCCGGGGCGGTGCTCACCGGCCTCCTGCCGCGCACGGCCATGGCCGCCGGCCTTGCGCTCAACGTCTTCGGACACCGCGTGCACCAGGGCGCGGCGACGACCGGACCGGGCGGCGACGCGACGGAGGCCTGGCGCCGGGAGACCGGCAACACCGCCTCGTGGGTGACGCTGGGCGACGTCAACGCCATCCACGAGCGCCTGCTGCGCGAGGCGACGCTGGGCGAGACGACGATCGACGTCGCCTTCCTGCTCAACGGCCGCGCCGTGCCGCGCAACCTCAGGCTCTTCGCGCCGCTAGACAGCTTCCAGAAGGAGGCGCCGATCGCCGAGTTCGACGACATCGCCCCCGGCCTCGTGAAGCCACTGCAACTCGACGGCGCGCTCTACGGCGTGCCGGTGCGCCACGCCACCAACATCATCATCTACAACGAGGCGCTGTTCGAGGAGCGCGGCGTGGCCCTGCCGAAGACCTTCGAGGAGCTGGTCGAGGCCGCGCGCAAGCTCACCTTCAGGCGCGACGACGGCACCCAGGTCTACGGGCTCGCCTTCACGCCGGTCTTCGCCTCCAACTTCCTCACGATCTCCCGCTGCCTCGGCGGCGACTACATGACGGAGGACCGGAAGATCGTGGCGGCCGAGGCGCCGATGGTCGAGGCGCTGGCGGTGCTCGCCGCGCTCTACAAGGACGGCGTCCTGCCGCGGAACACGGCGACCCTCAACAACGAGGAGCTGACCACGTGGATGCAGCAGGGCCGCGCCGCCATGAGCATCCAGCCCTTCGCCCGCCTTGCCTCCTACAACGACCCGCAGAAGTCGCGTTATCCGGGCAAGCTCAAGCCGCTCGTGCCGCCGATGGCGGAGGCGCTCGTCGGCAAGGTCGCCTACGCGCCCACGGTGGAGTTCTGGTCGCTCGTCATCCCTGCCAATTCCAAGAACCAGCGCGCGGCGTGGGATTTTATCCGCCACCTGTCCTCGCCCGCCGCGACGACACAGATGGCGCTCAACGGCAACGGGCCGGTGCGCATCAAGACCTATTCCGACCCGTCCTTCGAAAAGAACTATCCCTATGCCGCAGTGGAAGCCGAGGCGGTGGCCGCCTCGCGCATCCACCTGCCCGCCTTCGACGAGCAGGCCCGCGCCCACGACATCTTCATCGAGGAGACACAGGCTGCCGTCTTCGGCATGAAGACGCCGCAGAACGCGATGGCGGACGCGGTCAAGCGCGTCACGCCCCTGCTCGGCTGAGCCCGCTTCGGCGCCGGATGCTAGGAGCCCGGCCGCGCGACGGACGGCACCGGCCCGACATAGCGGGACTGGGGCCTGATGAGCCGGCCGGTCTTTTCCTGCTCCAGCACATGGGCAGTCCAGCCGGCCATCCGGCCCGCGGCGAAGACATTGGTGAAGCTCTCGCGCGCAAAGCCCACGGCCTCCAGGACGAGGGCCGTGTAGAACTCGACATTGGTCGCGAGCGGCCGCAGCGGCTTTCGCTCGGCCAGCAGGGCGAGAGCTTCCTTCTCCACCGCCTCGGCGAAGCGGATGCGGCCGCCGGCATCGCGCAGGTCAGCCACCGCCTTCTTCAGCACGTCCGCCCGCGGATCGCGCACGCGATAGACGCGGTGGCCGAAGCCCATCAGCCGCTCGCCGCGCGCGAGCGCCTCCGACAGCCAGGGGCGGATGCGGCTCGGCTCGCCGATGGCGTCCAGCATGTCGAGCACCGGCCCCGGCGCGCCGCCATGAAGCGGGCCCTTGAGCGCGCACAGCCCGCCGATGACTAACGAGAAAAGACCGGCCCTCGTCGAGGCGATGACGCGCGCGGTGAAGGTCGAGGCATTGAGACCGTGGTCGGCCACGGTGACGAGATAGGTGTCGAGCGCCCGCACGTGGCCCGCGTCGGCCGGGCGCCCGTGCAGCATCCTCAGAAAGTCCGCCGCCTGACCGAGGCTCGCGTCCGGCGCGACGGGATGCCGGCCGGCCCGCCGGCGCTGGATGGCCGCAGCAAAGACCTGCACCGCCGCAACCGCCAGCACGTGATGCGCTGCCGGCTCCGTATCCGCGAGCGCCGACAGCAGAAGCCGCAGGGCCTCTACCGGCGCGAGCCCGTCCGTCGCCTCCAGAAGCGGCAGCATGACGGCATAGGCGTGCAGGCGTGCACGACCGAGGTCGGCACGGATCGCTGTCTCGTCCGTCGGCCCGGGGGCGAGGTCCTGCCACAGGAGGGAGAGCACGCCCTCGAAGCTCCGACCGGCAAGCTCCTCAAGGTCGTACCCGCGCACGATCAGCCGCCCGGCGGCGCCGTCGACGTGGCTCAGCACCGTTTCGGCAGCGACGACATCGTCGAGGCCCGGCGCCACGTGGTCATTGAGGGGGGCAAGATTGAAGCTCATGGGGATTGTCCTCGCTGAAAGACTTGCCGCGAGGATGGCTGTGCAATAAATATAGTCAATATTGATTCATATAATCAATATGAGGCATCCGTGCCGGACCATGGCGGGTTCATCGATGCGAAGGCCGCGGCGCAGAGCCTCGGCATCAGCCGTGCGACGCTCTATGCCTATGTGAGCCGCGGGCTTATCCGCACCAGCGAGTCAGGGGACGATCCGCGCCGGCACCTTTACAGCGTCCACGACATCGAGGCGCTCAAGCGGCGCAAGGAAACGGGCCGCCGTCCTGCCCGGGTGGCGGAGACGACGCTCCACTGGGGCATGCCGGTCCTCGCCTCCGCCATCACCCTCATCGAGAATGGCCGCCTCTACTACCGCGGCCATGAGGCGACCCAGTGGGCCGAAACGTCGACACTCGAGGAAACCGCGCGGCTCCTCTGGGATTGCGGGGGGCGCGATCCCTTCGCCGAGACGCGTGCAGAGGCGCCCCCGTGGGATGGCGCGCTTCTCGCCCGTCTCGCCCATCTGCCGCTCACGGAGCGCTTGCAGGCGCTGCTGCCGCTGGTGCCCGCCGGTCGCACCATCGCCTGGCAGCGGGACGTGCGCAGCCTCTGGCCCGGCGCCGCGGCCCTCTTGCGCGCCACCGCCGCCGCCGTGTGCGGAACGGAGCCGGACGGCGACGCAGTGCACCGGCACCTCGCCCGTGCATGGCACCTTGATGAGACGGGAGCCGATCTTCTGCGGCGGGCTCTGGTTCTCGTTGCCGACCACGAGCTCAACGCCTCGGCCTTCGCCGTGCGTGTCGTCGCCTCGACGGGCGCCTCGCTCGGCGCCTGCCTCAACGCCGGCCTGTCTGCGCTGGGCGGCCCCCTGCACGGCGGCACGACGAGCCTGGTCGAGATCCTGCTGGACGAGATGGAGCGCGACGGCGATGCCGCTGCGGTCGTCGAGGCACGGCTGAGGCGCGGCGAGGGCATACCGGGCTTCGGCCACCCGCTCTATCCGCAGGGCGACCCACGCGCCGCCGCCCTTCTGGCGCGCATGCCGCCCGAACCCGGGCGCGAGGCACTGATAGAAGTGATGCGGGACAGCGCCGGACGGCTGCCCAACATCGACTTTGCGCTCGTGGCGCTGCGCCGGGCATATCGCCTGCCACCGGGTGCGGCCTTCGCCATCTTCGCCGTGGGGCGCACTGCCGGCTGGATCGCCCACGCGCTGGAGCAGCGGCTGGACGAGCGTCTCATCCGCCCCCGGGCGCGCTACACGGGCCCCGCCGCCGGCAGCGTCTGACACCCCGGCCAGCTCATTCGTGGCGCTCGCCGTAGAGCTCCTCAACCTTGCGATGCTGCCGCCCGCGCTCGCCTGCCCGCAGGCGGCGCCGGGTCAGGCCGTAGATAACGGCCGCGGCAAACAGCAGCGGGCCGACGACGATGGCGAAGAACCAGACATACTCGCCCATGGGCACCTCCGTCCCTCGCCTCCGCAGCCGCCGATGACGGGCAAGCGAGTCTCAGACATGGGAACCGCCATGCTTCCGGCTCCGGCTCACGCCGCCATGTTGCGGCAGTGCTCGGCGCAGGCCCGGCAGGCCGCAACGCAGACCTCCATGTCGCCGATGCGCTCGCAATCGTCGGCGCACTGGCCACAGATCTCCGCGCACTCGGCACAGACATGCCTGTGGTGGTCAGAGCCGATGAGCATGAAATGCGCGGCCGTGCGGCAGATCTCGGCGCAGGCCATCATCAGGGTGAAGTGGCGCTTCTCCGTGTGGGCGCCGCCGAGCTCCAGGCAGTGGCCCATCGCAGTCGACTGGCAGACCCCGTAGCAGTTGAGGCAGGCATCGATGCAGGCCCGGGTCGTCTGGTCGATGTGATGCATCGTCGCTCTCCCGTTTCGAGCTCCCAATCCCGCCCGCGGCCCTTTGTTCCCGTCCGTGAGCGGGGTGCGACCTATCGCCCGATCGGGCATCGCCGCGCTCCCGGCCATGACCGGGGCGATCTAGATTGAAGGAGAGCGGCAGCGGGCCGGGCGCCTCCCGGCGACCAGCCCGCACTGCGGCCGCGAGGCATGGAGGGCCGGATCATGCGCGCGATGGTGCTGCGGGAAACAGGCAAGCCTCTGATGCTTGAGAAGCGCGCGTCGCCCTCGCCCGGCCCCGGCGAGATCCGCGTGGCGGTGGAGGCCTGCGCCGTGTGCCGGACCGACCTGCACGTGGTCGACGGCGAACTGCCGAACCCGCGGCTGCCCGTGATCCCGGGCCACGAGATCGTGGGGCGGGTCGAGGCAATCGGCGCCGGCGTGAGCGGCCGCCGTCTCGGCGAGCGCGTGGGCATCCCTTGGCTCGGCCACACCTGCGGAAGATGCCCCTACTGCGCCTCGGGACACGAGAACCTGTGCGACGAGCCGCTGTTCACCGGCTACACCCGTGACGGCGGCTTTGCCTCGCATGTCGTGGCAGACGCGGACTATGCCTTCGCCCTGCCCGACGACGGCGACCCGGTGGCGCTCGCCCCGCTCCTGTGCGCCGGCCTGATCGGCTGGCGCTCCCTGGCAGCGGCGGGCCCCGGCGAGCGGATCGGCATCTACGGCTTCGGCGCGGCGGCGCACATCATCACCCAGGTCTGCACTTGGCAGGGGCGCCGGGTCTTCGCCTTCACGCGCCCGGGAGATGTCGATGCGCAAGACTTCGCCCGCTCCCTCGGTGCCGTGTGGGCCGGCGCCTCGGACGAGGCGTCGCCCGAGACGCTCGATGCGGCGATCATCTTCGCGCCCGTGGGCGATCTTGTGCCGCTGGCTCTGCGGGCCGTGCGGAAGGGTGGCCGGGTCGTCTGCGGCGGGATCCACATGAGCGACATTCCGGCCTTCCCCTATCGCCTGCTCTGGGAGGAGCGGCAGGTGGTGTCGGTTGCCAACCTGACCCGCCAGGATGCCACGGAATTCCTGGCGATTGTGCCGCAGGCAGGGATCCGGACGCAGACCGTGCGCTATCCCCTGGAAGCCGCCAACGAGGCCCTGGCGGACCTGCGTGCGGGGCGCCTTCAGGGGGCCGCGGTGCTCATCCCCTGAGGCGGCGCGCACCGCGCCCATTTCCGTTCCCGTGAGAGCCTCCGGCCGCGCCCCCTCCGGTGACTGGCGCCGCGGGAACCGGTCCACAGCCAGATATCCTGCCCGCCAGGCCGGCTTCGCAGCCGCCATTGCCTGGGCCTTGCTGCACACCCGGACTTTGCAATGGCGGCGCTTGACCGAGGGAATCGACGCAATTATCCATCAATTACTAACCTGAATTCAGTATCCGGAGCGCAGGGCGTGGCCGATCGTTTCGTCGTTCAGGTAGAACGACCTCACCGCAAGTGTCATGCCCCCAGCCCTCGCGCGGAAAACTGCAATTCTACGAATCGCTTCTGTCGCGACCAGCGGCTGCCCGGTTCCTTTCTCGGGCAGGCGAGCAAGACAGCGCTGGTCGCCGCTGCCGCGTCCCTCGCCTGGACGGGCGATGCATGGGCGAACTGCGTCCTGACGCCTGGAACACCAACGACCCTCGTCTGCGACGACGCCGGAAACAACTACCCTGGCGGCATCGAATACCTCAATTTCTCGACCGGCCTGACTGCGATTGTCGGCGCAGGGGTCGTCATCGATCGTACTCCTGGCGACGGCAATATGGGCGTCAACCTGTCCGGCAACGGGAACCATACCCTCGCGCTGGAACTCGCCCCGGGCACGATCATCCGTACGAATGGATTCATCGCGCAGGGCGTGCAGGTGCACAGCACCAACAACGACAATGTCGTCATCGTCTCCGGTGCCAATGTCACGACACAGGGGCTCGACGTTGCAGGCCCCACCGATGAGATCACCGTCGGTATCCTCGGGCGGGCCAGCTCTTCGACCGGCACTGGCTCGGTGGTCGTCACCCAGCTCGCCGGCAGTTCCATCCACGTGTCCGGCTTCAAGTTTGTGGTCGGACTCCATGCCCAGTCGCTCGGCCTCGGCGACGTTTTCGTCGAAAGCGCCGGCACCGTGACGGCGGTCGGCACGGATCCAGATGCCACTTATGTTTCTGCCATTTCGGCGGCCATAGGAAACCCGGACTCGACCGGGAGAATGGACGTCATCCTCCACGCAGGAGGGGCCGCTTCCACCGACGCACAATTGTCACCCGCACTGATAGCAGAGAATTCCGGCTACGGCGCCACGAACGTCATCGTCGATGGAACAGTGGAAGCACTTGGCGATCTCTCCGACGGCGTCTTCGCCTACAGCTCCAATCCGAACTCGACAGCGCTGACCTCGGTTTTCCTGGGCGGAAACGGCAGCATCACGACACACCAGCTAGGCTACGGCATCTGGAGTTTGGCCGGCGGCCTCGGCTCGTCGCTTGTGTCCGTCGCGGGCAGCATTCGCACATTCGGCGACGAGGCCTTCGGCGTCGGCCTCGACGTGCCGTCCGCCACCAACGCCGCATCACATCAGGTGGTCATCAGCGGGCAGGGGAACATCGAAACGTCAGGCAGCGGTTCCCATGGCGTGCGGGCATTGCTCGCCGGTCCCGGATCGCTGACTTTGGATCTGCGCGACAGCGCTCGTGTGACGACCAGCGGTGATCAGGCCGCCGGTGTCTACGGCAAGACCTTGGGAGATGTACTGCTCGTCACCGCTTCCGGCACCGCTGTCACGGCAAGCGGCAGCGAAGCCTTCGGCGCCCAGCTCGATGGCGGCAGCGACGTGCTTGTCCTGCATGCGGGCAGCATCGCGGCTTTGGGACGGTTCGGCGTCGGCCTTTTCGCCTTCTCGGACGCCTCAGCGACTGTCACGCTCGGTGCGGGCGCCTCGGTGATGGGCGGCTGGCAGGATACCGCCAAGGGCGTCGGGCCGAACAGTGCCTCTCCTGCCGCCGGCGTCATTCTGGGCGCGGCCGCGGCGAGTTCCCTCGTCAATGCCGGCAGCATCGGCGCAGGTTCGGACCGCGCCGTCATTGACGCGACGCGCGGGGGCGGAACACCCGCAGGCAATATGACCATCGCCAACAGCGGCACAATCACCGGGTTCGTCGAGCTCGCCGCCGGCGGAACAAATAGGTTCGACAATCTCGCCGGCGGCCTCTTCGACATCCGCCATTTCGCCGACACGGACGGCGACGGCGTGCGCGACACCAAGCGCGTCGCCATCTCCGACTTCGGCGACCCGCTGACGTCCGTCTTCAGCAATTCCGGCCTCACGCGGCTTGCGCCGGCCAGCGACGCGGCAGCCACGGATCCGACCGGCTACTACGTTCCGACGACCGGCTTCGACAGCCGCCCCCTCGAGGCGTCGTACTACAACCTGAACCGTAACGGCGTCGTCCAGGGGCAGCTGGTCAATCTCGGGGAGTTCGACCACAGCGGCATCCTCGACCTGCGCGGACCGGCCATCGGCAATTCGCTGGTCATCACCAGCAATGCAACAGCCGGCGGCGCGCCCGGCTCGTCCGTCTTCGTGGCCAACGGCGGGCAGATCCTCCTCAACGCCGTGCTCAACGACGGCATCCAGCCCGGCGGCGCGACCAACAACTATGCCGACATGCTCATCGTCGACAGCACGCGGCTCGGATCGGCGCCCGCACGCATCCATGTCGGCATCGACCCGAGCCTCTCCGGCACCCTGACGACCGGCAACGGCATCGAGCTTGTGGAGGTGCGCGACAAGACCGCCTCCGCTCCGGGCGTCTTCACCCTCGGCAGCCGCGTCGCCGCCGGCGCCTACGAGTATCTGCTCTACCATAACGGCGTCGGCGCGGACGCCGCCGACGGCAACTGGTATCTGCGCAGCACGCTGATCGTCTCGGCCAGACGGGCGACCCGTCCGAAATTCCGAACTACCGCCCCGAGGTTCCCGTCAACATGGTCGTGCCGGCGCTGGCAGACAGCCTCGGCCTGGCGATGCTCGGCACCTACCATGACCGCAGGGGCGAGCCGTCCACGGATCCCGGTCTGTCTGCACCCGCCGGGCCCGCCGCGTGCGACGACGAGGCGCGGCGCTTCCCGCGCGCTGAAGCCTCGGCAGACCGCGCAGCCTGCACCGGCCGCACCTACGGCTGGGGTCGCATTTTCGGCGAGCGCGGCGCCGCCGGCTATGGCGGCAACGACCTCGCCTCCCGCACCGCCCGCTTCTACCGCCATGGCCCGAGTTACGACTCCAGTCAGGCGGGACTGCAGGCGGGGCTCGACCTGCTCCACCGGGAGCATGCAGACGGCGCGCGCGACAACGCGGGCTTCTATTTCGGCGCCGGGCTCATGCAGAGCCACGTTCGCGGGGTCTACGGCGGCAAGGCCGGCTCGACCGACGTCAGCGGCTATTCGCTGGGCGCCTACTGGACCCGGACGGGCGCATTCGGCTGGTACCTTGATGCCGTCCTTCAGGGCACCTGGTATGCCGACATCAAGGCGAAGTCGCTCTTTGGCGAAACGCTCTCCACCGCCGGATGGGGCCTCGCCGCCTCCCTGGAGGGTGGCCAGCCGATCAGCCTCGGCGGCGGATGGGCGCTGGAGCCGCAGGCGCAGCTCGTCTACCAGCGCGTGTCCATCGACAGCGGCACCGACCGCTTCGGCCTCGTTGCCTATGAAGATACCGACCTCCTCCACGGACGTCTCGGCGCGCGGCTCACAAGAAGCTGGGAGCTGGAGGATGGCCGGCACCTCACCGCCTGGACGCGCGCCAACCTGTGGCACAGCTTCGGAGGCAAGGTGAACACGACCTTCAGCAGCCTCGCCGGCCTCAACGCCGTGAGCCTGCCCGCGGACGTGGGCGGCACCTGGGGGCAGCTCCAAGCGGGCCTGTCCGGCCGCATCACCGACAGCATCAGCGCGTTCGCCTCCGGTGACGTCCGCTTCGCCCTCGGCTCGGCCAGGGGCCACGGCTATGGCGGGCGCGTGGGCATGAGGGTCGTCTGGTAACCCCTCAGCGGCGACCTTCCGGCGCCTGACTGTCGCAGCGCGTTTTCCTCTCCACCGGCCGGTGCTGGCCATGGCCGCCGAGCATCCTTTCGCCTCGGCGAGCAGCCGCGCGTCTCCGGCACCGGCAAACTTGCATCATTTTACGGTGCGGCCGTATTTCACAGAAATACTCTCGCCTTGAGGTGGCTTCGGAGTTCGACATAACGTGTCGCCGTGGTCATTGCGCAGGCAGAGGAGCCGTAATGGGTAACGCCGCTCAACCGAAGCATCCCGGGGCCTCGTTCGTGCTGGCCGGTCTCGAACGGCCCGTCGAAATCGCCATCGACAGGCAAGGCGTTGCCCATATCCGGGCCGAAACAAAGCACGACCTGTTCTTCGCCCAAGGCTGGAACGCGGCGCGCGACCGCCTGTGGCAGATCGACCTCTGGCGCAAGCGCGGCCTCGGCCTTTTGTCGGCCGATTTCGGGCCGGGCTACCTGGAGCAGGACCGGGCGGCGCGGCTCTTCCTCTACTCGGGAGACATGGAGGCGGAGTGGGCCGCCTACGGGCCCGACGCGCGGGACATCTGCACCGCCTTCGTCCGGGGCATCAATGCGCGCATAGCGCAGATAGAGGCCGGCGAAGCGCCGCTGCCGGAAGAATTCACGCTGATGAACACCCGCCCGGCGCGCTGGCAGCCGGAAGATGTCGTCCGCATCCGCAGCCATTGCCTGACCCGCAACGGCATGTCGGAAGTGATCCGCGCCAACGTGATGGCCAAGGGCGGCGAGCGCCTCGATGCGCTGCGCCGCAAGATCGAGCCCAAGGTCTCGCCCACCGTTCCGGAAGGCCTCGACCTTGCCGACATCCCGCTCTCCATTCTCGACACGTTCGCGCTGGCGACGGCGCCGGTGACGTTCACCCCCGAGCGGCTGGCCGCGACGGTGGCCGACGCCCACCTCTGGCGCCGGGTGACGCCCCTCGGCGAGGTTGTGCGCGCCGCGGACTCGGAAGGGTCGAACAACTGGGCGATCTCGGCCTCGCGAACGGCGACGGGCCGCCCAATCATGGCGAGCGATCCGCACCGGACCCATTCCTTGCCGGCCCTCCGGTACATGGTGCACCTCACCATGCCGGGCCTCGACGTCATCGGCATGGGCGAGCCGGCCGTGCCGGGGGTGTCACTCGGCCACAACGAGCATTTCGCCTATTCGCTGACGATCTTCGGCGGCGATCAGGAGGACGTCTATGTCTACGAGACGGACCCGGCCGCGCCCACCCGCTACCGCTACGGCGACGGATGGGAGGAGATGCAGGAACGCGTCGAGCGTTTCGAGGTGCGAGGCTGCGAGCCCGTGGAGCGGGTCCTGCGTTTCACCCGGCACGGCCCGGTCATCGCCGAGGCGCCGGAGAGGGGGCGCGCCTATGCCCTGCGCACGGTGTGGACCGAGCCCGGCATGGCGCCCTACATGGGCAGCCTCAAGGTCATGCAGGCCCGCGACTATGCGGGCTACGTCCAGGCGCTCGCGAACTGGGGCACCCCGTCCGTCAACCACCTCTATGCAGACACCGACGGCACGATTGCCTGGCATCCCTCCGGCGCGGTTCCGGTCCGGCCCAACTGGAACGGCCTGCTGCCCGTTCCCGGTGACGGCCGCTACGAGTGGGCCGGCTTCCTCCAGCCCGGCCAGCAGCCGGTCAAGGTCAATCCGCCGTGCGGGTTCATCGCCACCGCAAATGAGATGAACCTGCCGGAGGGCTGGGAGGAGACCGGCGTGAAAATCGGCTTCGAGTGGCTCGACCGCAGCCGCTCCGAGCGCATTCACGCGGTGCTGGCCGCATCGGACAGGCACGACATCGCCGGATCCTGCCGGCTGCAGAACGACGTGCATTCCGAGATCGGCAGGCGCATCTGCGCCGTTCTTGCCGGTATCGGCGCCTTCGAAGGTCCGGCCGAGAGCGCCCGGGCGCTGCTCGCCGGCTGGGACGGCTGGGCCTCGGAGGACAGTCCGCAGGCGGCCCTGTTCGAGTTCTGGATGACGCGGCACCTGAAGCGGGAGATCGGCCGCGCCTTCGGCGCGGACGACGCCACGCACGCACTGCTGATGCCCTACGACGTGCAGAGCATCGCGGAAGTCATAGAGACGCCCGAAAACTGGTTCGACACGGCGCCGGTGGAGACGCGCGACGCCTTGCTGGCACGCACACTCGCTGCAGCCTGGCAGGACCTCCGCCAGACGCTCGGCCCCGACAGCTCTGCCTGGCGCTGGGGCGACCTGCACGGCCTGAAGCTGGTCCATCCGCTCGCGCCCCTGTTCCCGGACAAGGCCGAACGCCTCTCGGTCCCGCGCCTTCCCGTGGGCGGCAGCAGCTCAAGCCCCAACTACGGGCCCTACCGTGCGAGCGACTTCGGCATCATCACCGGTCCCTCCCTGCGCCTCGTGATGGATGTGGGGGCCTGGGACAACAGCGTCTTCGTGGCGCTGGCAGGACAGTCCGGCGAGCCGGGCTCACCGCATTTCTCCGACATGGCGGAGGACTGGCGGCGGGGCAACTACCACCCGCTACGCTACTCCCGCCAGGCGGTGGACGAAGGCACCGAGGCCGTCCTGCGTCTCATGCCGGCCGCCTGAGCGCTCGGCGCCGGAATGTCAGCCGGAGAGCGCCCGCGTCGCCTCGAGCAGGAGCGGCGAGAACTTGCGCCGGAATCTCTGTTCGTCCCATTCGGACAGGGATCCGGCGATATGGATCGCCCCTGCGGGCCGGCCGTCCTGATCGAGCACGGCGGCGCCGATGACAATCTCGCCGAGGAGGCTTTCCTCCAGGGCGCAGGCATAGCCCAGCTCCCGCGCCTCCAGGACGCGCGCCATGATCTGGTCGGGATCGGTCAGCGTACGGGGCGTGATCGGCTTGCGGTCGGAGGTCTCGATGATGTGGCGGGCCTCCGCCTCTGGCAGATGGCTGAGGCAGGCGCGACCGCCCGAGGAGGCATAGGTGGGAATGCGCCGCCCGATCAGCGTGGCGAAGAACGTCTCCCGCTTGCTCTGCATGCGGAGCGCATAAAGGGTCGTGTAGCGGTCGAACAGGCTGAAATCGACGCGCTCGCCCGTCACCTTGCGCAGGTTCGACAGCACCGGCGCCACCCGCGCCACCAGCGGGTTGCTGCGCAGATAGTCGAAGCTGCGGTCGAGCAGGCGCCGCCCCGGCACAAGGCCGCCGCTCTGGGGGTCGCGCTCCATGTAGCCGAGGCACTGGAGCGTGTAGGCGATGCGCTGCACCGCGCTCTTGTCGAGGCCCGAACGCTGGGCGAGCTCCCGCAGGGACGGCGGCCTCGGCGTCGTGGCAAGTGCCTCCAGCACGCGGAATGTTCTGGCGACAGACTGCAGATAGAGCCGCTCGTCGATTTGCTCGGTCGGGGCGGAGCCTGGCTGGTCGTCGCTCACGGGACGTCCTCGTTGTTGAAGGCGATGCAGGGAACCTGTTGACGCAACCGAGCCGGATGATACCATGCCCGAATTACAACCCAGTCGTATTGAATAGCAATTCGATCGTTCTGGGGCAAGTAGTGGATGGCGTAAGTTGCCGGAGGGGGGCGATGGGCCGGTCTGCCGCATGGAACGCCTGGCGCACCGGGGGCGCGCGCTGGCCATGAAGGTTCTTAGCGTGATCGCGCTGCGCGCGGCCAAGGCCGTTGGCGTCATCCTCGCCATCGTGGCGCTCAATTTCGTCCTGATCCGTCTCGCACCCGGCGACCCCGCGCAGGTCATGGCCGGCCAGGCGGGTGTCGCAGACGAGACCTTCATGAGGCAGCTGCGCGAGCAGTTCGGCCTCGATGAGCCCATCTGGCGCCAGTTCCTCATCTATGCTGCCAACATGCTGCAGGGCGACCTCGGCTATTCCTACCGCCAGGGCGCGCCCGTGGCTGCCCTCATCGCGGAGCGGCTGCCGGCCACGCTGCTGCTGACCGGGACGGCATTCCTCTTCGCGCTCGTGTCGGGCGTCGTGCTGGGCTGCGTCGCCGCGGCCCGCGCCGGCAAGCTGCCAGACCTCGTCGTGTCGGTGGTGGCGCTGCTCTTCTATGCCACGCCGCTGTTCTGGGTCGGGATGATGTCCATCCTGCTCTTCTCCGTCTGGCTCGGATGGTTCCCGCCCTTCGGCATGGTGACGGTCGGCGCCAACCTGACGGGATGGGCCTACGTTGTCGACGTGGCGCACCATCTCGTGCTGCCTGCCTTCACCCTCGGCCTCTTCTACATGACGGTCTACACGCGCATGACGCGCGCCTCGATGCTCGAGGTGCGCGACATGGACTTCGTGCGCACCGCCCGCGCCAAGGGCCTGGCGCCGGGCGTCATCCTCCGGCGGCACATGCTGCGCAATGCCATCCTGCCCGTCGTCACGCTGGCGGGCATCCAGGCGGGCCAGCTCGTCGGCGGCGCCGTTCTGACCGAAACGGTCTTCGGCTGGCCGGGCATCGGGCGCCTCGCCTTCGACGCCCTGGTGCAGCGCGACTACCAGGTGCTGATGGGCGTCTTCCTCATCAGCTCCGTCATGGTCGTCATCTTCAACATCCTGACGGACCTTCTCTACCGCGTCATCGATCCGCGGATCGGAGCCGTTTCATGAATGGCGTGCTGAGACAGTTCCTGACGAATCCCAAGGCTCTGATCGGTCTGACGATCCTCGCGCTCGCCGTTCTCGTTGCCGTTCTCGCGCCTGTTCTGGCGCCGGGAGACCCGTGGAAGATGGCGGGCCGTCCCTTTCTGCCGCCGCTGCAGGACATGCGCTTCCCGTTCGGCACCGACATGATGGGGCGGGACATCATGACCGGCCTGATCCACGGGGCGCGGGTCTCGATCCTCGTCGGGCTCGCCTCGACGCTGGTGGCGCTTGTCTTCGGCCTCCTGTTCGGGACGCTCGCCGGCTTCTACGGCGGCTGGCTCGACGACATGCTCATGCGCATCACAGAGTTCTTCCAGACGATCCCGACCTTCTTCTTCGCGCTGCTGCTCGTCGCCATCCTGTCGCCGTCGATCGTGTCGATCACGCTCGCCATCAGCCTCGTCAGCTGGCCTCCGGTGGCGCGGCTCGTGCGCTCGGAGTTCGCCAGCCTGCGGGGGCGCGAGTTCGTCCGGGCAGCGGAGGTGCTCGGAGAAAGCAACCGGCAGATCATCCTGGGCCAGATCCTGCCCAACACCCTGTCCCCCGTCATCGCGATGGCGTCGCTCATGGTCGCCTCGGCCATCCTCACCGAGGCGGCGATCAGCTTCCTGGGGCTCGGCGATCCGAACCGCATGAGCTGGGGCTTCATGATCGGCGCTGCCCGCACCGTGCTGCGCCAGGCCTGGTGGATGAGCTTCTTCCCGGGCATGGCCATCGTGCTTGTCGTGCTGGCCCTCAATCTCGTGGGCGACACGCTCAACGACGTTCTCAACCCGCGGCTGTCTCGCAGGAGGCGCCAATGAGCGAGCCGCTGCTCGAGATCGACGGCCTGACGGTCGACCTGCCGCTGGCGGGAGACCGCGCCCACGCCGTGCGCGACGTCTCGCTCCGGCTGCATCGCGGCGAGATCCTGTGCATCGTCGGCGAGTCGGGGTCGGGCAAATCCGTCACCGCCAACACGATCATGGGCCTCTTGCCGCCCGACAACCTGAAGGTGCGGTCCGGGCGCATCCTCTTCGACGGGCAGGATCTGCTGACACTTCCCGAGCCGGCACTGTGCAAGCTGCGTGGCGCGCGGATCGCGATGATCTTCCAGGAGCCCATGACTTCCCTCAACCCGGTCATGACCATCGGCCGGCAGATCGAGGAGGTGATGGAAGCCCACGGCGTTCCGGCGGTGGAGCGGCAGGCGCGGGTGCTCTCCCTGCTTGAGGCGGTCGGCCTGCCGGACCCGCCGTCCATCGCCAGGTCCTATCCCTTCCGCCTGTCCGGCGGGCAGCGCCAGCGTGTCATGATCGCGATGGCGCTGGCGCTCGAGCCTGACATCCTCATCGCGGACGAGCCGACGACGGCCCTCGATGTCACAACGCAGGCGCAGATCCTGTCGCTGATCCACTCGCTCCAGCGCAGCCGCCAGATGGGCGTGATGTTCATCACGCACGACTTCGGCGTCGTCGCGGACATCGCCGATACCGTCGTCGTGATGCGCCACGGCGAGATCGTGGAACAGGGGCCGGCGCAGCAGGTACTGGGCGATCCGCAGCATCCCTACACCCGGGCGCTCATCGCCGCCGTGCCGCGCTTCCGCAGCGAGCCCGCCCCTGCCGTCAACGAGGCTCCGGTGCTGCAGGTGGAACGGCTGCGCAAGGTCTACCGCACCTCGGCGAGGTTCTTCGGCTCGGCGCGGGAGGTCGTCGCGGTGGACGACGTGTCCTTCTCCATCGCCCGCGGCGAGACGCTCGGCCTCGTGGGCGAATCCGGCTCGGGCAAGTCCACCATCGGACAGTGCCTCGTGCGGCTGTTCCCCATCGACGGCGGGCGCATCCTCGTCGGCGGCAGGGACGTCACCAGGGTCAGCGGCAAGGACCTGAAGGAATATCGCGCCAAGGTGCAGATCATCTTTCAGGATCCGTTCGCGTCGCTCAATCCGCGCCACACGGTCGGCCGCTCGATCCTGACGGGGCCGCTCGCTCTCGGCGTCGACCGGGCGACGGCCGAGGCGCGCATGAACCGGCTGCTGACCCGGGTCGGGCTCGACCCGTCGGCCGCCTCCCGCTACCCGCACGAGTTCTCCGGCGGCCAGCGCCAGCGCATCGGCATCGCCCGCGCGCTCGCTGTCGAGCCGGATCTGCTCATCGCGGACGAATGCGTTTCGGCGCTCGACGTCTCGGTCCAGGCGCAGGTGCTCGACCTGCTGCGCGAGATCCGGGACGAGATGCATCTGGCGATGCTGTTCATCACGCACGACCTGCGTGTTGCCTCGCAGATCTGCGACCGGGTCATCGTCCTCCACCGCGGCAAGATCGTGGAAGAGGGCGAAGTGTCCACCGTCTTCAGCAATCCGCAGGCGCCCTACACGCGCCGCCTGATCGATTCCGTGCCCGGACGGTCCTGGCACGAACCTGCGTCAGTTCACGAAGTCTAGACGAGGAAACGATGAGCCAGCACTACCTCTCGCGCCGAGACCTGTTGCGGGCAACGACTGCCGCCGGCGTCCTGGCCCCCTTCATGCCGCGCGCCGCCTGGGCGCAGGCGGGCGGACGGGCCGTGATGAACATCATCTGCCACCCCGAGCCCGCCACGCTCTTCATCGGCCTCGAGCAGAACGCCCAGGTCCAGCTCGTCTGCGGCAAGATGTACGAAAGTCTGCTGACCTATGATTTCGACTTCACGCCGCGGCCGAGCCTGGCGAAGAGCTGGGAAATCTCTGACGACGGGCTCGTCTACACCTTCCATCTGGTGGAGAATGCCAAGTGGCACGACGGCAAGTCTTTCACGGCCGAGGACGTCGTCTTCACCTGCAAGGAATTCCTGATGGAGATGCACTCGCGCGCGCGGGTGAACTTCAGCTATTGCCGGGAGATCGAGGCGCTCGACGACCACACCGTGCGCTTCACGCTGCGCGAGCCGTTCGGCCCGTTCATCATGGCCTTCGAGTTCTCCTCGGCGCCGATGATCCCGGCCCACATCTACAAGGGCACGGACTACCGCACGAACCCTGCCAACAACACGCCGATCGGCACCGGCCCCTTCAAGCTCGCCGAATGGCGCCGCGGCTCCTTCATCCGCCTCGAGAAGAATCCCGACTATCACGGCGAGGGCGAGCCGCATCTCGATGAGCTCATCTTCCACATCCTGCCCGACGGCGCGTCGCGGGCCGTCGCGCTTGAGCAGGGCAAGGTCGACCTGTCGAGCTCCTTCGACATCGAGATGTTCGACGTGCAGCGGCTCGCGAGCCTGCCGCACCTCGAGCTGGAGACGCGCGGCTACGAGTTCATGGCGCCCGTCGCGCGGATTGAGTTCAACACGCGCATCCCGCCCTTCAATGACAAGCGCTTCCGGCAAGCCATCTGCCACGCGCTCGACAAGCAGCTCTTCACCGACATGATCTTCTTCGGCCTCGGCAGGCCGGCGACGGGCCCGGTGAGCTACCGGACGCGCTTCTACGAGCCGAATGTGAAGGTCTACGACTACGACCTCGACAAGGCGAAGGCGCTGCTCGACGACATGGGCCTGAAGCCGGGGCCCGACGGCATCCGCCACACGGTCAAGTTCCTGCGCCTGCCCTGGGGCGAGACCTGGGCGCGCTTCGCCGAACTCGTCCAGCAGCAGCTCGCCCTCATCGGCCTGCGCGTCGAGATCGAGCCGTCCGACCCCGGCTCCTGGACACAGCGCTACGGCAACTGGGAGTTCGAGATGACCTCGAACTATCCCTACCAGTTCGGCGATCCGGCGCTGGGCGTCGCGCGCTTCTTCCTCTCGAGCAACATCAAGAAGGGCCTCCCCTACTCGAACTGCACCGGCTACACCAACCCCGAGGTAGACGAGGCCTTCGCGGCCGGCGCCAGCAGCACGGATCCGGCAGTGCGCCAGGCAGCCTATTCCAAGGCCCAGAAGATCCTCGTCGAGGATGCGCCGATGGCCTGGCTTGTCGAGGTCGACTTCCCGACCCTCTACAACCCAGTGTTCCAGAACATCACGACCACGGCCATCGGGGTCAACGAAACCTTCCGCGTGGTGCGCAAGGCGGGCTGAACGGCCCGCCTTGACCACCGCCTGCGTCTGCGCACGGAGGCACCATGAGCGATCCTGCCAAGCTGCTCGACGAGCGAATGGTCAGCTGGCCCGGCGGCGCACGGTGCGCCGTCATGCTGACGTTCGACTTCGACGCCGAAACCCTGTGGCTGGCGCGCGACCCGGAGAACGCGCGCCGCCCGGGGGTGCTGTCCCTCGGCACCTACGGCGCGCTGCGGGGCGTGCCGGCCATCCTCCGGCTTCTCGCCGAGTATGGCGTGCCGGCGACGTTCTTCACGCCCGGCTGGACCATCGAGAAGTATCCGGACCGCATCCACGCCATCCTGGAGGGCGGGCACGAGATTGCCCACCACGGCTACCTGCACGAACGCGTCGATCCGGACAAGCCGGATGCCGAGCGCGAGTCGATCCTGCGCGGGCTCGAGTCCTTCGACAAGGTGATCGGGCAGCGTCCCGTCGGCTACCGTTCGCCCGCCGGCGAGACGACGCCGACGCTCATAGGCCTCCTGCACGAGCACGGCATCCTCTACGACAGCTCCCTGATGGCCGATGTCGTGCCCTACCGCCACCGGCTGGACGACGGCACGCCCGGCCCGGTCGAGCTGCCCTGGCACTGGGGCTGCGATGACGCGCCCTACATGATGTTCGCCCTGCAGGCGTGGCGGCCACAGTTCACGAACCAGCAGGTCTTCGAGAACTGGCGCGACGAGTTCGACACGATCTACGAGTGGGGCGGGCTCTTCAACCTCGTGATGCACCCGCAGTTCATCGGCAGGCCGATGCGTCTGCCGCTGCTGCGCCGCATCATCGAGCATATCCGCTCGAAACCCGGCGTGTGGTTCGCCACCGGGCGCACCGTCGCCGCCGAATGGGCCGCCCGAAATGAGTGAGCCAGTTCTGCACGGCCTGACCGCCGTCGTGACCGGCGCCGGCTCCGGGCTCGGCGCCGCCTCTGCCAGGGCACTCGCCGAAGCCGGCGCGCGACTCGTCCTGCTCGACCGTGATGAGACGGCACTTGCTGCCTGCGCGACCGCGATCGGCGGGGAAATCGCCGCCCGGCACGTGGTCGACGTCACTGACGGCGCCGCGGTCGCGGCCGTCTTCTCCGCCATGGATTGCTGCGACATCCTGGTGAACAGCGCCGGCATCGAGGGGCCGAGGGGCGGCCTTGAGACCTGCGATACGGCCGAGCTGCGCCGCGTCATGGACGTCAACCTGTTCGGCAGCCTGAACTGCATCCAGGCCGCCGTGCCGAAGATGAGGGAACGGGGCTCGGGCGCCATCGTCAACATCGCCTCGACGGCCGGACTCGTCGGCTCCGCGCGCCTCGGGGCCTACGCTGTCTCCAAGGCGGCGGTGGTGTCGATGACGCGCTCCCTCGCGCGCTCGCTCGCGCCTTCCGGCATCCGCGTGAACGCGGTCTGCCCCGGCTCCATCGACAGCCCGATGTTCGACCGCACGCTCGATCCGGCCAACGCCGAGGCGGACCGGGCGGCGATGATTTCCATCCATCCCCTGGGACGCCTCGGCAAGCCGGAGGAGGTGGCGCACGCGGTGGTGTATCTCGCCTCGCCGCGAGCCTCCTACTGCACTGGCGTCCTGCTTCCCGTGGACGGCGGTAGGCTAGCCTGATCATGCGTGTTGCCATCGTCACTGGTGCGGCTGCCGGCATCGGCGCTGCCACGGCCGCCCGGCTGCTCGCCGACGGCTTTCATGTCTGTACCGTCGACCGTGCCGAGGCCGATGCCCCGGCTCATGAGAACCGCCTCGATCTCGTCGAGGATCTCGTCGACCCCGCCGCCCCCGCCCGCATCGTGGGCGCAGTTCTCGAGCGCTTCGGGCGGGTCGATGTTCTCGTCAACAATGCGGGCGTGGGCGGTGCGCGTGCCGTCCACGAGACGGACGATGCCGGCTGGTCGCGGATCATCGAAACCAACCTCACCACCGCCTTCCGCATGTCGCGTGAGGTGCTCCCCGACATGCTGGCACGCGGCGCCGGCTGCATCATCCACGTCGCATCCATCTTCGGGCTCGTCGGCTGGCGCAACAATGCGGCCTATGCGGCGTCGAAGGCCGGCATCGACGGCCTGACCCGCCAGATGACGGCCGACTATGCCCCGCGCGGCATCCGCGTGAACGCCGTCGCGCCGGGGCTGATCCTGACGACCATGACGGAGCGGCTGCTGACGGACGCCGTCTACCGCGAGCTCATCCTGCAGGGCACGCCCGTCGGCCGAGCTGGTGACGTGCGCGACGTGGCCAACGTGATAGCCTTCCTCGCATCCGACGACGCGGCCTTCGTCTGCGGCCAGACCATCGCGGTCGATGGCGGCTGGACGGCCGCGCGCGTGCGCAACAGCGAGTGATCGGGAGCCCACGGGCAAGGAACCCATGACGTCAAACCTCTTCACGCCTCTGCGCCTCGGCAGCCTGGAGCTGCCCAATCGCATCGTCATCTCGCCGATGTGCCAGTACAGCGCGGAAAACGGCCGCGCCACCGACTGGCACCGCCAGCACTGGAGCAGCTACGCCCTCTCCTGCGCCGGCCTGATGATGGTTGAGGCGACCGGCGTCTCCCCGGAAGGCCGCATCACGCCCGCCTGCCTCGGCCTGTGGGACGACGAGACCGAAGAAGCCATGGCTTCGGCGCTGGCCTTCGCGCGGCAGTTCTCAGACATGCCGTTCGGCATCCAGCTCGGCCATGCGGGGCGGAAGGCCTCGACCGCGCGGCCGTGGGACGGCGGACATGTCCCGCCGGAGAAGGGCGGCTGGCGCGTGCTCGGCCCCTCGCCGGTGCCCTTCGCCGAAGGCTGGCAAACGCCCCTCGAGCTGGACGAGGCCGGCATCCAGAAGGTGATCGACGACTTTGCCGCCGCAGCACGGCGCGCGGTGAGAATCGGTTTCGACACCATCGAGATCCACGGCGCGCACGGCTACCTGCTGTCGAGCTTCCTCTCGCCGCTGGCCAACCGGCGGCAGGACAGGTGGGGCGGCTCGCTTGAGAACCGCATGCGCCTGCCGCTGGCGGTGTTCGAGGCCGTCAAGGCCGCCTGTCCGCCGTCCTATCCGGTCGGCATGCGCTTCAACGGCACCGACTGGCTCGAGGGCGGCATCGTGCCGGACGAGGCCGTGGCGCTGGCCAGGGCACTGCACGAACGGGGCTGCGCCTATGTGGACGTCTCCAGCGGCGGCAATGCCCCGGCCCAGATCCCTGTCGGCCCTGCCTACCAGCTCCCCTTCGCCTCCCGCATCAAGCGCGAGGTGGGTATCCCGGTCATCACCGTCGGCATGATCCGCTCGCCCCTGCACGCGGAAGGCATCATCGCGACGGGCGAGGCCGACGCCGTGGCACTTGGCCGGGTGGCCCTCAACAATCCACGCTGGCCGTGGCATGCCGCGGAGGAACTCGGCGTCGAACTCGTCGTCGCGCCGCCCTACCGTTTCGGCGCGACACGGCAGTACCGCCCGACCTTCGGCCGCTGAGGCACCGTCTACCCGGCCACCACCTGGTTCCTGCCGAGGCGCTTGGCCTGGTAGAGCGCACGGTCCGCGCGCTCTACGAGCGTCTGGTAGTCGGGATGGCCGTCGTAGGTGGCGACGCCGATCGAGACGGTGACAGTGAGCTCCTGCGCCCCCTGCACGTCGACGGGCGTCGCCTCCACAGCGGAACGGATCCGCTCCGCCACCTGCATGGCCTCGTGCTCCTCGGCCTCAACCAGCAGCACGAGGAATTCCTCCCCGCCGTAGCGGAAGATGAAATCACTCGGGCGGATGCTGTCCTGGATGCGGCCCGCGATCTGCTTGAGGACCGCGTCGCCCGCGGGATGGCCGAAACGATCGTTGATGTCCTTGAAGTGATCCACGTCGATCATGCAGATCGAGAAGAGCGACTGCGCGGCAGACGCCGTGACGATCTCGCGCGACAGAACCGTCGAGAGGAAGCGCCGGTTCAGCGTGCGCGTGAGCGGGTCGGTGCCCTGGTCGACGCCCGCGATCTGCTGGAACATCTCGCCGAGCAGGAACTTGACCTCGTCGACCTCCTTCTGGAAGCGCGCCGCAAGCTGCGGCATGTCGCCGGCGCTCACCGTCCGGGCCAACGGCAGGATGTTTCTGTCGATCTCGTTCATGGCCGCCTGGATGCGCGGGAACTCCGGCGCCTCGTCGAACAGGATCGATGCGCGGTGCCGGAACCAGAGGCCGAACTCGGAGTCGCTCAGGGGCGGGAAGTCGCGGTCGCCGGCAAGAAGCCCGAAGAGGATGGACTGGCTCCACTCCATCAGCGCAGCGCGCTGCGCCTCGCGCTCGATGGCAACGTCGCGCCCGAGGGAAAACAGCCTGTAGCTTTCGGCGGTGCGCGCCCGCATGCGCGCGCCCGACACATACGCCTCGCTCATCTCGATGATGGCGTTGTCGAAAGCCTGCGAGACGTTGGTGAGCGCCTCGCCGAGCTCCTTCGCGTCATTCATCTGCTCGGCGAGCCTCCTACTCAGACCGCTTCTGAGGCAGGCCGCTCCCCGCAGCACGAGGTCCATCGGGACGCCGAGGCGGGCGTGGGCCTCACCGAGGCTCCGCTGCGATTCACTGTCAATGATGGGCGGATAGTGCTCGAACAGGTCGAAGAGCCACCGCTCCAGCACGTGGCGCAGCCGCTGGTTCACCTGCCGGTGCGTCAGATAGCGCGAACCACGGGGATCGTTCAGGAATATCTCATAGAAGGCATCCACGAGATTCTTCGATTCCTCGGCCAGTGTGGCGAGAATGACCTTGTGAATGCCCTGCACGCCGGCGCGGGCCGGCATTGAACTTGAAGTAGCCATCGCCTTCAACGGAAGAAGGAATACAACTGTCGCGCCGGCACGTGCCGAGACGCCCGAAACTGCCGGAGCGTCGCCGGGCCATAAGAATGCCTTAGCGCGTCCTGCAAGCCGCGTCGAGCGGCTTTTCAGACACAGTGCCGCAGTGCGCGTGCGAGATGGTGCAATCCCCGTCCGGACACTGCACGTCGAAGGCGAGATGGCCCCCGCCTGTCACCGCCGCTGTTCCCTCAGGAAGGAAACGACGATATCGACAAGCGCGTCCGGCTTTTCCATCGGCGCCAGATGGCCCGTCGGCAGCTCTGCATAACGCGCGGACGGGATGGCCTCGGCCAGCGCCCTGGCGTGCGCGGGAGGCACCATGTAATCATGCGTGCAGCCAATGGACAGCGTCGGCGCGGTTATTTTCGCAATGCTGTCGCTCACGTCGATCGCCAGGTCGAGCTCGACCTGTCGGACCATGCCGTCCCAGTTGATTCCCGTCAGCGTGTCTTCCACCGCCTGGGCTACGCCGTCGGCCCCGAAGGCGGCCACCGCATCCGGGCTGAAACCGGTGAGGAGGATGAGGCGTGCCATTGCCCGGCGGTTCGCGGCCATGAGGTCGCGCCACAGCTCGAACTGCATCTTCGACCGGGCATCGCGCGAGGACTGGAAACCCGCAAGCAGGATGAGCGAGCGCACGCGCTCGGGAAAATCGCCGGCGATCTTGGCGGCAAGCGCGGCACCCAGCGAGAAGCCGAGAAGATGATAGCTGCCAAATCCGGCCGCCTCGGCCGCTGCCATGATCTGGGCGGTCAGATAGTCCGCCGTGAGCGGGCGGCCGTCATCCTCGGTAGCGCCGGACCCCGCATAGTCCGGCCGGATCACAGTCCACTCCCGTGCAAGACGCTCGACGACGAGCGCCCAGTTCGACTCCGCATCGCCTCCGGTTCCGTGCACCAGCACCAGCGGTTCGCCGCTTCCATCGACCCTGTAGTGAACCCGGGCACCTCGACATTCCACGTAGGGCATTCGCATCTCCGCTCCTTTCCATGAGGCGACGGCGACGCTACAGTCTGACAGCGCTGTCAGGGTCAAGGACGTGCAATGCAGATTGGAACACTGTCGAAACGTACCGGCGTCAGCGTGCGGATGCTGCGCTATTATGAGCAGGAGGGCCTGCTCCGTCCTCCGCGCAAGGCATCCGGCTATCGCGACTACGGCCCCGCCGAAGAAGAGACGGTGCGGCGCATCCGCATGCTGAGCGAAGCGGGGCTCAAGCTGGATCTCATCCGCCGCTTCCTGCCCTGCGTCGTCACCGACCGGCCCGATTTCGACCCCTGTCCGGAGCTGGTGGCCGCCCTTCGCCACGAGGTCGAGACACTCGACCGCAGGATCGCGACCCTCGAGCAGAGCCGGCGCATCCTGTCGGGCTATCTGGAAAGCCTCGCCTCGACGTCGCCCTGTCGCGTCGGAGCGGCCTAGCGGGCGCCAAGGATCATCTCCCGCACCCAGCGCAGCAGGAGCGCGTCATAGGCCTGCCGGTCACTCTCGCGCGACAGGGCGTGGTCGGCCCCCTCGAGCACGCGGTAGGTCACGGAGCGGGCGTTGATGAAGGCGGACAGGTAGCTCGCCACGGCCGGATGGGGAACGATGTCGTCGTTCTCGGATTCGACGATGAGGACATCACCCTTGAAGCGTTCGCATTCCCGCAGGGCGCGGTTTTCCTCGCGCGGAACGAAGCGCTGGCGATAGCGCGCGAGCTCGGCCCGGTTGAGGCTGAATTTCGGCACGGTCCAGCCATCGTCGCGGTAGAGCGCCGGCACGCGCAACGCCAGCCACCGCACCGGGCGCTGTGCGGTGAGCAGAGCCGCGAGATAGCCCCCGTAGGAACTGCCCACAACGGCAATGGAACCCTTGTCGATGTTCGGCTGCTCCGTCAGCACGTCATAGGCGGCGCACAGGTCCGCCAGGTTGTCCTGTCGCGTCACCATGCGTAGCTGGTCGGCGCGCGCGCCGTGGCCGCGCATGTCGAAGGTCAGGCAGATGCAGCCGAGCCGCGACATGCTCAGGGCGCGGCTGAGATCGCGCTCCTGGCTGCCCGCCCAGCCGTGGACGAAGAGGACGCCGGGCAGACCGGTGCGCGGCTCGATGACGAGGCCGCCGAGCTGTGTCCTGTCGACGTCGATGGTGATCTTCCGGTCGGGCACGCCCTCGCTCCTCGACGGTCCGGTCGCCTTTTCCGGAGACGCCGCCGAAAACATCCTGGCAGGCCGAAGGGGCAAGACCACGGCAACCGCGAGACTGCACCGCCACCTGCCTCTTGACAGGCCCGCCCAACCGCCGCTGGCCGCTATGGTTCCGGATCAGCCCCCGGCCGGCGGAACAGACGGGCATCGAGGCAGTTGGGAGCGTCCGGCAGCCGGCCGGCGAGACGTCCGGCCGCCTGCCCTGCAAACCGACAGGAGGGAACGATGAGAGTGAGCGAAGCGATGACGCGCAATGTCAGCATCGCGAGCCCGGACCACACGATCCAGGAAGCCGCCCGCATGATGGCGGACATCGACGCAGGCGTGCTGCCCGTGGGCGATAACGACCGTCTCGTGGGCATGATCACCGACCGCGACATCGCGGTGCGCGCGGTTGCCGCCGGCCAGGGCCCCGCTGCCCGCGTCGGCGACGTCATGACGCGTGACATCTGCTACTGCTTCGAGGATGAGGATCTCGACGATGTGGCGCACAACCTCGGCGAGCAGCAGATCCGGCGTATCCCGGTCGTCGACCGCAACAAGCGCCTCGTCGGTATCCTCTCGCTGGGCGACGTCGCCATGATGCAGCAGGGCCCAGCGGGGGAGGCGCTCGCCGGCATCTCCCGTCGCGGCGGCATGCATACGCAGACGGGCAACCATTCGCGCGCGGGCAACGCCTGACGTCTGCGGAAGGCGGGCCACGGGCTCAGGCCAGGACGGCGGCGTGCTGCTGCACCTTGTTGCGGCCGGCCTTCTTCGCCGCATAGAGCGCGGCATCGGCCCGGGCCACGACCTCCGCGAGGTTGTCTCCCGCGCGGGCTTCGGCAATGCCGAAGCTCGCGGTGACCTGCCAGCCCTCCGGCAGGGCGTCGAAGCGCGCCGCGCTGACCGACGCCCGCAGCCGCTCGGCGAAGGCGGCGCCACCCGCGGCATCGCAGCCGCACAGGAGCAGCGCGAATTCCTCGCCGCCGAGGCGCGCGCAGAGATCGCTCCATCGTGTCGCCTGCCGCAGCAAGGCTGCGAAGTTGCGCAGCACCTCGTCGCCGACCGGGTGACCGAAACTGTCGTTGATGCTCTTGAAGCGGTCGATGTCAGCAAGGAGGAGGCACAGCGGCTGGCTGCGCGGGTCCGAGAACCGCTGGGCGGCGCCCTCCTCGAAACCCCGGCGGTTGAGGACGCCCGTCAGCGGGTCGAGGTTGCCGGCATGCCGCACCTCATTGATGACGTCGCCAACCGTGACGGCAAGAAGTGCAGTGCAAAGGCCACCAGCGCCCAGAACAACACGCGCTCCGTCAGGCGCCCGCGGCACATGACGCGCAGCCGCCAGGCCGTCACGAGGCAGATCAGCCCGTAACCGAAGTTGAGGATGTAGATGCGGACGAGGAGGCTCCGCTCCACGTAGTAGAAGAAGGCGATGCCGCCCACGATGAGGAGTGTGACGGCGGCTTTCTCGGCGAAGGACGTGCGCTTGCCCGCCCGCCAGAGGAGCCCCTCTGTGAAGCACAGCACGCTCACCGTGTAAATGAAGGCCGACACGATGGCATTCGGCCCCGCGCCGGGCGGAATCTGCAGCATCTGCGATAGGGAGCCGAAGCAGAAGAAGAGGCAGGACAGGCCGAAGAGCAGAAGATGCTTCAGGCGGCGGTCGAGGGTCCACGCCAGCAGGAAGCTCGCCGAGAACACGAGCAGGATGGTCGGACCCAGCAACAGAACCAGCCGCATAGCCCCCCACGATCACCCGCCCGCAAGAGCTGCAAGGCATACCGCCCCTGTGCAGCCGCTGCAAGTTGCGAGGGTCTCGGCCCGCTAGCGCCGCCCCTTCTGGCCGAACGCGACAGCCGCGAGCGCAAACAGCCCGCAAATGAGCGCAACGAAGATCGGCAGGCCGTGGCCGGTGGCCTGCATGGCAACGCCGGCAAGGGCGGGGCCGATGAGCGCGCCGACACCCCAGAACAGGCCCATGCCGGCATAGATGCCGATGAGGTCGCTGCCTGAGAATCGGCTGCCCACAATCGCGAGCATCATCGTGTAGATGCCGACGAAGACGCCACCCCACACGAACAGCAGGGCGTAGGTCATGACCGGGCTGGCGAGGACGAACGGCCAGATGGCCGCGCCGAGCGCCGACACCACGGCGAGCGCCACGATGAGGCGCTCCCGGTCCATGCGGTCGCCCAGCCAGCCGATGGGCACCTGCAGGACGATGGCGCCAAACATCATGCAGGCCATGAGCTGCGTTGCTTCCGCCTCGCCCCAGCCGAGCGACATCGCATAGAGGGTGAGGAACGTCAGCCCCGCCGTCTCGATGGCTGCGTTGAGGGCCGTCGCCCCCATGGCGACGGGCGCGAGGCGCATATAGCGCACGGGATTGCCGTGCTCGGGCTTCTCGAAGTCCGGGGCGGCGATCCGCGCCAGGGCGACGAAGAGCGCCGCCGCCGCGACGAGGGCGGCCCCGACACCGTACGCCGTGAAGCCGTCCGACCCAACGAGCGAGAGGATGACCGGGCCAAGCGCGAAACCGATGGACAGCGCCGCCGTGTAGGCGCCCATGGTGCGCGCCCGCGAGCCCTCGGACGTGAGCGCGTTCAGCCACGTTTCGGAGAGGACGAAGAGCACCTCCGAGGCAGCACCGAGCACCACGCGCAGCGGAAACCACAGCCAGACGAGGGGCATCATCGGAAAAAGGCACAGGAGCAGTGCCGCCAGGGCAAGGGCGCCGGTGATGGAGCGCCGCAGCCCCCAGCGCGCGCCGATCCGCGGCAGGAGGAAGGCCATGACGAGCACGCCGACCGCATGCATCGCCGCGTTGGCACCGATGAGGCTCTCGCTGAGGCCACGCTCGGCCAGATCGAGCGCGATCAGCGCCGCGCTCAGGCTGTAGGTCAGCCCGAAGACCGCCGCCGTGGCAATGATGCCGGCACAGGCGAGGACAGCGCTGCCCCCGAGAATGCTGGTATGCACGCGAACCTCTCAGTCGCCGGAGGGTATACAGGCAGCAGCCGGCGGGACGGGCACCCCGTGGCGGCCGTTGCCGGCCCGCGGTTCAAGATGGGCAAGCAGGGCGCTAATGGCCTTGGCATAGTCGAGGACGAGCCCCGGCGTCCACGCCATCCACGCCGCCCGACGGCGCAGCATGCCGGCGATCCACAATTCCGGCGCGCAGACGAGACGCAGGAGGAAGGCCGGCGAACGCGCCGCGCCGGCAAAGCGACCCTCGATGGCCGCGTCGAGCGCGCTCGCCACCGCGCTCGAGCAGTTGCGATCCGTCAGGTTGTATGTCGTGTCGGTGCGGTAGGCCTCCCAGAAGGCGTGCAGGGCCCGCAGGTTGAGGGCGGGAAGCCGGACCTGTACCGTCGAGGGGCACCATTCCGCGCTCTCCTCGGCATAGCTCGGCTTGAACAGGCCCTCGACATCGTTGTCGGGCGTTGCGCGCAGAACGCGGGCGAACTGCGAAGGCTTCCGGTCGATCTCCACGGCGGGATAGTGACTGATGTAGATGTCCGGCGGCGCCTCGAGCGCGGCGTGTCCGGTCGAGACGATACCCTTCTCGTCGCGGGCCGCGACGTAGCGCTGGACGCCCCTGTGCAGCGGCACCATGCCGCCCGTCGGTGTCCAGACATGCACGATGACTTCGCCCTCGTCCGGCCCCTCGGCGCTGCGGACGGGCAGGAGGCGCCGCGGCGAGCCGGGCTTGAGATCCCGCTCGCGCCCCCTCGCCAGGATCATTGCGACGGAGGTGTCGGGTGGCAGCCGCCGGATGCGCAGCGCCAGCCCGCACATGCCGTAGGCCGAGACGATCATCAGTGTGCCGACGTCCACGCCGACCTCCCCCTGCCAGTGGGTCGGCCAAGGGACGAAGGACCAGGCGCCGATCAGGAATTCAAGGGCCGCCTTGACGATGGAGGACCGCCAGTTGCGGAAGCGCACCACATAGGCGCTGCTCGCCCGCCAGATGGCGTCGACGATGAGGAGCGTACCCACCAGGAAGCCGACGATGACGCCGCTGTGCCAGGACGCCTCGAGGATCAAGAGGACAATGACGATGAGGACAGCCGCCTTGGCGAGACGCAGAAACCGGCGCCCGGAAGGGGCTGACAGACTGCTGACGGCGGAGAAGGCGGCATCGATGAGGAGCGGAATGGCGAAATAGATGGGGGAGAAACGCAGGTCGTCGCTGAGCGCAGTCACGACGAAAAAGATGCCGACGGCCATCCACAGCAGGCCGAGGAGGCCGACGAGCCACCATTTACGACGGACCGCACCGCCGCCAACGAGCAGGAGAAGAAGCTCCACCATGTCTTGCGCCAATTCGGGCAGCCGTGACGCCCGCGTAGCCGGCCCCGTTCGAGCGCGACAGTCTAGCGCAGCGCCCTGCCCCAAAGGTTAACGGGGCCCGGAACCGGTGTTGAAAGGCGGCAGGAATACGACCGACTCTTCCAGGCACCGCCCGAGCGGGACGCACCGCGGGGTTGCTTCCAGGGCACGGCGACACTCTGGCGGGCTTTCATGGCCGCCGCAGGCCACCGTGCTGCAAGTGCCTTCACACTCCGCCAGTTCGGCAGTCTGGTCAGAAACGTAACGTGGCGCCCACCAGTGGCCCCGTCAGGTCGACGTCGAGGCGTTCGCCGCCATCGCGATACGCGAGCGAAAGGTGCCGCCATCCCGCGGAGAGGTAGAACGTGTCCGAAACGCGATAGTTCAGCGTGCCGTAGATCTGCCAGGTTCTGCTCCGGTCGAGATCGAAACCGCCACCGTCGACGTAGCCGATCAGCGACCAGTCGGGCGCGAACTGCCAGCGTATCCGGGCGCCGAGGACCGGCTCCACCCAAGAGTTCGTCTTGCTGCCATGGAGATTCAGCGGCGCACCGACGTCGATCGAGCCCTCGAGCCGCCATGCGCGGGCACCGCCCACGAGATCGACGACGAATTCGGGCTCGGCGATGACGGAATAGCCTGCGAGCGCCGTGATGGAGAGTGTCTCGACCTTGCTTCTGATTCCGAGTCCGCCCAGCCGGGGCGGCAGGGTCACGCCGCGGGAGATGGTGGACCAGGTGAGGTCGCCCATCAGCAGCAACCGGTCCTTACGCAGGGTGCCGTTCAGGAAGATGGCGCCGTCGAGGTTGTTCAGGATGTCGGACCGCTTCATGCGCTTGTGGAAGGCGGGCAGACCGCCGCCCAGCGTCAGGGTGCTGCCGAGATCCGGCAGCCAGGCATAGGCCGTCAGCTGGGCGCGCCAGGCGTATGGCTCGGCAGCTTCCCCGGAGGCCGGAAGCCGCGGCGGTGCGAGGTCCGCAGCCTGTGCCGCTGCCGCGGACACCGTGAACAGCGCGGACAGGGCAAAGGTCTTGAGGCTCATCGCAGGGTGTCCTTGTAGATGCGGCCGTCCTTCATGATGAGCCGCAGGTTCGCTTCGGGATCGGTGAGGAAGTCGAGGCTCCTCGTGGGGTCGCCGTCAGCAACGAGGATGTCAGCCAGCGCTCCCGGGGCGATGATGCCGACCGCGCCGTCATAGGAGTTGCGCGGGCCGCAAAGGCCCACGAGCTCGCCATTTATGCCGGTCGCGATCGACAGGATCTCGAGCGGGTCGTAGAACCGGGGGGCGAGCTTGGCGAGCTGTCGCGCGTGGCCCGGCAGGTTGCGCGGCGAGAACAGGATGTCCGTGCCCCAGGCCGTCTTCACCTTGTACTTCTTTGAGAGTTCGTAAGCGCGGATCGTGCCGGCGGCGACTTCCTGCTGCAGGCCGCGTGCCTGCGGGTCGGCATGCATGTTTGCATCCCCGTCAGCCAGGAAGGGCTGGAGGCTCCACCAGATACCTTCGTCGGCCATCATCTTCGCCGTTTCCTCGTCGGCGAGCTGACCGTGCTCGATCGACTTCACGCCGGCACGGATGGCGCGCTGGATGGCGGCCGGCGTGTAGGTGTGGATCATCACGTAGGTGCCCCAGTCCGCGGCCGCCTGGACCGCGGCCCCCAGCTCGCTCTCGGTGTACTGGATCGAATCCAGCGGATCGTAGGCGGAGGCGACGCCGCCCCCGCCAGCGAGCTTGATCTGGGTGGCGCCGAGCATCAACTGCTCGCGCACGCGCCGCAGGACCTCCGGCACGCCATCGCCAATGACGGCGGCACCGACGATCTCGAAATGGCTCAGGGGCGTCGTTTCGCCCTTCGGGATCTCGTAGCGCATCCGGAAGTCGCCGTGTCCGGACGTCTGCGAGATCATCGCGCCCGAGGGATAGATGCGCGGGCCATTGACAATGCCGCGGTCGATCGCCTGCTTGAGCGCGAAGGCCGGCCCGCTGGCGTCCCGTACCGTGGTGAAGCCGCGCATCAGGGTGTGCTCCGCCACCCGCGCGGCCACCAGATTGACATAGCCAATGTCGGCCGTCATGGCCTCGAGCTGTGTAATGCCGCAAAGGGTCGAGTGCCAGTGTGCGTCAATCAGGCCCGGCATGACGAGGCGCCCGCCGCAGTCGACAACGCGGGCGTCACTCACCGTTTCCCCCGCACGTGGCAGGGCTTCGATCTTGTTGCCGGAGACGAGGATGTTCACGCCTTCCTGCAGGCGGCGGTCGATGCCGTTGAACAGCCTGAGGTTGGCGAGGAGAGTCGGACGGTCCGGGGCCGAGGGCTGCTCGGTGAGGGCTTCGGCTTCGCGTGGGGCCGCGAACGATCCCAAGACGGCTGCCATGCCGCCCAAGAACATGCGGCGGTTGAGAGCGGTGGTGATGCGGGCAAATGCCGCCCGTGCTTCCGGCCGGCAGCAGGAACAAGGCTGGACCGCACCGGATGGTGGCACGTCGCAGGTCAGCCAGCGGCCAGGGCTGCGGCGTCGGAATGAAGGCGATGACGGCATGTCGTTCCCCTGGGCCGCCGGATGATGCGGCCTTTCGTTGGACCATAGGAGCGTTGCTCATGCAGCACTCATCCGTCGGCCGTCCCCAGAAACGTACGGCTCAGGCTCCCTTGCTTCTGCGCAAGCCGGCATCGGCGGTGAGGCCGGCTTCCGGCTGGACTTCAGCAGGTGGCACGACTCCGGCCTGCTTCAGGGTGCGCTCCAACATCTGCTCGTAGATCGGGCGTCCGCCAAGCCACTCGGCCACGAGGCTCGAAGCGAGGCAGGCCGCCAGCATCGGCAGCGTGAGGGCGTAAGCGCCCGTGAGCTCCACCACCAGGACGATGCCGACGGCCGGAGCTCGGACGGAGGCGGAGAACAGGGCCGCCATGGCCACGACGCCGAAGGATACCGGCGTGACCTCGAGACTCCTCAGCAGTCCGGGCACAGCCATGTCGAAGGCCATGCCGAAGGCAAGGCCGATGCAGGTCGCAAGCGTCAGCAGCGGCGCAAAGATGCCGCCCGGCGTGCCCGCTGAGTAGCTCACCACCGAGGTGAAGAAACGGGCTACCGCCAGGAACAGGAGAACCGAGAAGGCGGGCGTGGCGACGACAAGCTCGGCGATGACCCGCTCGCCACCCGTGACCGTCTGCGGTGCGAGCGTCAGCAGCGCGCCAATGGCGAGCCCGACGAGGGCGGGCCACAGGTAGGGCACCCGGCGCTGCATAGCGGCGGCAAGATCCAGCATCCGCAGGATGCCGTGGTTGAACAGCACGCCGACGACCCCGAGAAGGAGCCCGAGCAGCGCGAAGGCCGGAAGGGCGCCGAGTGCGGCGCGCGACGTTTCGATGAACATGAAAGGCCGCAGGCCCGAAATGAGCTCCGTCACCGTCGTGCCCGCGATCGCGGCCGCAAAGACGCCCATGTAGGTGCGGAAGCTGTAGGGAAACTGCCTGCGGGTTTCCTCGATCACGAAAAGCACGGCCGACATCGGAGCGTTGAAGGCGCAGGCGAGGCCCGCGGCGGCGCCGGCCGCCAGCAGGGCCCGTCGGTCGACGCCGTCGACCTTGCAAAGGTCGGCCGCAGCCAGAGCCGCCGAGCCGCCCATGTGGATCGTCGGGCCTTCGCGGCCGAGCACGAGACCGGAGCCGATGGCGGCAACGCCGGCCGTGAACTTCACCGGCAGGACACGCTGCCAGCGAACTTCGCGCAGGCCCTCGATGGAGCCCTCGATTTCGGGAACGCCGCTGCCGCCCGCCTCGGACGCATAGCGCCGGGTGAGCCACGCGGCGAAAAGCGTGGCGGCCATGGTGACGAGGCTGCAGGCGACGACGAGTGCCCAGCCATCAAGGTGCCGGCCGAGCCAGGCCGGCCAGAAGACGAGGCTTTCGGCGGCCACATGGAACAGGCCGCCGAAGATACCGGTGAGCGCACCGGCAAAGAGTGCCACAATGACGAAACGCGCCTGGCGGACAGGCGTATAGGGCTGTTCTCCCTGCATCATTGGTCCCTGTTCACCCGGCAACGCGCAAGGGATCTCAGCCGTGCGACCGTATTGGAAGAGCAGCCGGCCGCCAAGCCTCGACGGGCCTTCTCCGGCAGCATGGCGCGCCGTGGTCGGCCCGCCGTCTGCTGGCGAGGGCTCATCTGCCCGTCGCGGCTTCCACGACGCCCGCGATCCATTCGGCGGGCGTGACGCCGGCCTGCTTCGCGAGCGCACCAATCTTGTCGAGGGTATCCGGCGGCAGCGGAACGCTCACCAGGACGGCCTCCTCGCTGGTGATGTTGTAGACCTGCCGGGAGACCTCCGCCGCCACGCGCTGGATGCGCAGCGTCTTCTGGAGCGGGGTGAGGTTCTTGTTGGCGGCGACCGACGGGCAGTAGGCGGCGATGATCTGGTCGATGATCATGGCACGGCTGACACCGGCCTTGTTCAGCGCGTCGACTGCGGCGTTCAGCTGGTCGGGCCGGTCGAGCGGGTCGACCGAACCGAGCAGGTCCTGAATGGTCTTGGTCTGGGCGGAGCCGGGAAGATCCGGGCAGACGAAATCGGCAGCCCGGGCGGTCATGGTGCCGAACAGCAGGGCAGCGCCGAGGGTCGTGGCCGAAAGAAGGGTGTTGCGCAAGACAGTGGTCCTTGTTCTGGCAGGGTGATCTTCTCCGCCTTCAGGCGGCAAAAACGCTGAGGCCGAGCTGCCTGGCGACCGCGGCAATCGCCGCCTGGCCGGCCACGCTGTTGCCTGCCTCATCCAGCGGCGGCGCGAAGGCCGCGATGGCGAGCTTGCCCGGCGCGATGGCGAGAAGTCCACCGCCGACACCGCTCTTGCCCGGCAACCCGACATTGAAGGCCCATTCGCCCGATGCTTCGTAGAGGCCTTCCATCATCATTTCCGCGAGAATGGGGGACACGTGCTCGCGCGCGATGACGCGCTTGCCCGTCTCAGGATGGATGCCGCCTGCGGCGAGCGTCGCGCCCATGGCGGCGAGATCCCGGCAGGTGACCAGCGTCGAGCATTGGCGGGTGTATACGTCGACGGCCTGCATCGGATCGCAATAGCAGTAGCCGCGGTCGTAGAGCAGCCAGGCGATCGCACGGTTATGGAAATTGGTGGCCTGCTCGGAGGCGTAGACCTCGTCGCCGAGCGCGATGGCGTGCCCGGCAAAGGCACTCTGCATCGCCAGGATGCTCGACCATTGTTCCTCGGCCGTCGCGCCGGGGGCGAGGCTCGTCGTGGCGATGGCGCCTGCGTTGACGAGCGGCGACAGGGGTCTTCCGTCGTGCAGCTCCAGGGCCATCACGGAGTTGAAAGGCATTCCCGTGGCGCTGGCGCCGATCTTGGTGCGCACCTGGTCGATGCCATGCGTTTCCAGGGCCAGAGCGAGCGAAAATACCTTGGAAATGGATTCGATGGCGAAGGCATGGTCGACATCGCCCCGCGCCCAGGTCTGGCCGCCGGCGGTCGTGATGACGAGGCCGAACAGGTCCGAGGGCACTGAGGCGAGATAGGGAATGTAGTCGGCGTTCTTCCCGCCTGACGCCGCCTTGCCGGCCGCATAGCCCGCCTCGAGTGCGGCTTCGATCTGTGAGGGATGCATTGCTGTATTTCCTGCATCGAAGGATTCTTCGGAGCGCTTTCGAGCGGGATCGACTTTCCCACTGTCGGACGCTCGGGTGCTGCAGGGCAGTGCCCCGCAGCACCCTCAACGGCGGGGCGCTTGTCGGCTAAGGCTTCGGGCGCCGGGTGGTTGCAGGCACGAGATGGTGCGTGGCGCGGGCGCGCGGATGGATGAAGAAGTGTCCCTCCGGCGCGTTGTGGGTCCTGATTGGCACCAGATCGTGATCGAGCGACTTTCCGTGCTTGTTGTGCAGCGCGTAGATCACGAACGGGATGGCGAACACGAACAGGAAGCTGACGACAAGAAGCGTCACGTAGCTCTCGTCCGAGGCACCGGGCAGGCTGCTCGGCGGCACGAACGAGATGACGAAGGCGAACACCGACACGAGGAAGCCGACGGACGCCAGCAGGATCTTGAAGCCGTCCCCACCGGGAACCTGGTAGGAGCGCTTCTTGTCCTTGTGCTTCAGTACCAGCACGATGTAGCCGATGAACAGAAGGAAGTAGGTGATCAGGTAAAGGACCACCGTCAGCGCCATGGCGATGAGGAACGACATATTCCCGCCGCTGCCGGTGTTGGTGAACACGATCAGCGCCACCGTGGTGATGAGAAGCTGGAACACCACCATCGAGATCGGCACGCCGTTGCGGTTCACCTTCGCAGCCACCTTCGGCAGGATGCCGCGCTGCGCCGTGACGTACATGCCGCGCGAGGGCCCGACGATCCAGGCGGCGATCTCGGCGAGGACACCGAGCGTCAGCAACGCCGCCACGATGCGGACGGCCCATCCGAGGCCGGCCCCGTAGTGCAGGATCAGCGTCTCGAACGTCTGGATGACGCCGGCGCTGAGGTTGATGTCCTGCAAAGGCACGACGGCCGCGACGGCGAGGCCGCCGATGGAGCTGAGGCCGATGGCCACGATCATGAGGATGAACATGGCAAGCGGATAGTCGCGGCCCGGGTTGGCCATCTCGTTGACGTGGGTGGCCGAGGCCTCGACGCCCATGTAGCTCAGGATGAACGCGACGAAGACGACCATGGTCCCAAGCTTGGTGAAGTCGGGAAAGAACGTCTTTGCGCTCATCTCGATTGCGATGGGCTGGCCGCTCGACAGGTAGAGGATGGCGAGCGCCACCAGGATGAGAGCCGGCACCAGGATGCCGCCGAAGAACCCGAACTTGGCGATCTGCGCCGTGTACTTCGTGCCGCCGAGCTGCGTGACCGCGAGGCCCCAGAGGATGATGAGGCCGGCGATCGTCTTGACCACCGGGTCATGGTTCAGCGCCGGCCAGTCGAGGATGTAGGACAGCGAGCCGAGCACGAAGTAGAGCATCGGCAGGAAGCCAATGGCGATCTCGAGATAGGTGAAGGAGATCGCCGCAAAGCCCCATCGCTCCCCGAGGGTGTTGGACACCCACGCGAAGACGCCGCCTTCCTCCCAGCCCTCGACCGTGGCCATTTCCGCCGCACACAGGGCAACCGGGATGAACCACAGGAGCCCGCCGGCCAGGAGGAAGAAAACGAGGCTGAAACCCGAAGTTGCGAAGGTTGGATATTCGTAGACCGCCATCACCATCGAGGCGGTGATTGCGAAGAAGCCGAGCAGCGAGAGCTGCTTGGCGGGCGCGGTTGCCGGTCTGTCCGCCATAGCCGTCGATCCCTGAAGAAGAGCCCGCTTGAGAAACGGGCTCGCTGCGTCAGTTGTGGTTGAAGCCGGTGGCCTCGGCCGCAGTCATGGGCCGCGTCACCGGATGCTGCTCGAACCAGGCAACGGCCCGGCGGATGTCGTCGAGCAGCAGCTCGGCCAGATCGCGACTGACGCCGTGGCGGACGAGGATGCGCTGGACCACGAGGTCTTCGCGGTTGGCGGGCATCGAATAGGCAGGCACCTGCCAGCCGCGGCTGCGCAGACGGTCGGCGAGGTCGTAGAGGGTGTAGCCCCCGATGGCTGCACCGTCCTTCAACTTCCAAGCGAGCGCGGGAATTCCGGCCTTGCGGTCGCCGTCGAAGAGGATCTCGAACAGTCCCATCTTGCCGATCTCCGCGGCCAGGTATTCGGCCGTGTCGTAGCAGGCGCTATGGATGTGGGTGTAACCCTCGCGGCCCAGACGCAGGAAGTTGTAGTATTGCGAGATGATCTGCCCGCCCGGACGCGAGAAGTTCAGGGCGAAGGTCGGCATGTTGCCGCCCAGGTAGTTGACGTTGAACACCAGCTCGTCCGGCAAGTCGGACTTCTCGCGCCAGACGACCCAGCCCACGCCGAGGGGAGCAAGGCCGAACTTGTGGCCAGAGGTGTTGATGGACTTCACGCGCGGGATGCGGAAATCCCATTCCAGTTCCGGGGCGCAGAACGGGGCGAGGAATGCGCCCGAAGCGCCGTCGACGTGGATCGGAATGTCGAGCCCGGTTTCCTTCTGCAGCCTGTCGAGGGCCTCAGCCACGGCCTTCACGGGCTCGTACTGGCAGGTGAAGGTCACGCCGAGCGTGGGCACGACGCCGATGGTGTTCTCGTCGACGCGTTTCAGCACTTCCTCGACGTTCATGATGAGGCGGTCGCCCTCCAGCGGGATCTCGCGCAGCTCAACGTCGAAGTAGCGAGCGAACTTGTGCCAGCAGATCTGCACCGGGCCGCAGATCATGTTGGGCTTGTCCGTGCTCTTGCCCTCGGCCTGCCGCTTCTTTCGCCAGCGCCACTTCATGGCAAGCCCGCCGAGCATGGCCGCTTCGGACGAGCCGGTGGTGGAGCAGCCCATGGTGTCGCCGGGTGTGGGCGAATTCCACAGGTCGGCCAGCATGCGCACGCAGCGCGCCTCGATTTCGGCCGTCTGCGGGTATTCGTCCTTGTCGATCATGTTCTTGTCGATCGACAGGTCCATGAGCCGGCGGATCTCGTCGTCCACCCAGGTCTGGCAGAACGTGGCCAAGTTCTGGCGCGAATTGCCGTCGAGCATCAGCTCGTCGCGCACGGCGGCAAAGACATTCTCCGGCAGGTTGGAGGAGTCCGGAAAGCGATCCTTCGGCAGGCCTTTCCTCAGGATGGTCGAGGCATAGATGTCATCCAGCACGTCATCGCGATGGGCACGCTCGGAGATCGGCGGCATTGTGTTGTCCTCTGTTCAGCGAAGCCAGTGATGTGGGACAGGTGGAAAGGCGCGCGTGCGATCAAACGGCGGCTCCGGAATCGGAGCAGCCGCTCGTCAGACAGCACCCCACAAGCTGGCGCGCGGGTGGACGCGCCAGCCAGCATCGGAAAGCCGACAACAGCTCGGCTAGAGTATTCTAAAAGGATGCAGGAAGATTTCGTCGCTGCCGACAGGTGGCGAGCACGGAACGCGCTGCACGATCGGCCATTAAATCAAATAGTCCGGCAACGACAACGGCGAGTGTTGCTGCCACGACCCAATTGGTTGCGCCCGCAAACATCATGCCCCCTTGATGCTGCTCCACGGTCATCATGCCCATGAAGTCATCGCTCGGCACAATGCGCATCCGAGCAATGTAAAATAAGCATAGTTCACGCCCGTCATCAAGAAGGATTTTTCTTCTTGCGGCATGAATATTAACAGATTGTGGCAGTATAGAAGAATTTTATCTAATGGGTCATACGTTATTCTACGGGCGTTGGCACATTTCACATACAAAACTGTATAGAATTTTATGGATGTCGCTGCCGACCGATAGGTGCGGCGGCTTTGCGGCCGTTTGCGGCGGGAGGTTTCTCGTCCGCCCGACGCGGAAACGCATGCGCCGCCATCAGCGGCGTGACGCCCCCCCTCAAGCCCCAAGTCTTCTGCAGGTGCCTACCAGGTCATCCTGCTGCGCCGCGCAGCAGTTCGGTCGCCTCGCCCGCTGTTCTTGCCAGCTGCGCCAGCGGCATCACGCGCGGGGTCGAGACACCGGCAAGGGCCGCAAGGGCGATGTGGAAATAGTTGAGGCTGCTGTAGTCGCGCACGAAGAACAGGGTGCGGGAGAGATCGCTGAGGCTGGTCCAGGAGGTGAACTCGGTCGCGTAGGGCTTGTCGGCCTTCTCCGAGAGCCCCGGCACCTCCATGTGACCGCCGCTACCCTGCTGCGGATAGTCGATCGAGACGCCGCGCGGACGGTCGAAGTTGTTCATGATGTGGGCAAGGGCCCGGATTGCGCCGTCCGGATCCTCCGCCTTCTCGGTGAACTGGGCGTAGTAGGCTGCGCGCACGAAACGGCCCACCGAGGTGGAGGATGAGGGTAGCCCGGCGGTGGCGATGCCGGAATCCGGTTGGACGACCTTCAGCTTGCCGAAAGTGCCGCTCGAGCGGTCGACGTTGCTGAGGAAAGTGTAATTGTTGAGATTGGTAAGATGCCAGTCGAACGAGGGACCGTTGGTCATGACGCCGACGGGGTTGTCGAACACCTTCATGGCGCCCTTGTCGAACTCGATGACCAGCGAGGCGCCGCTGCGGTCGTGCGCGACGTAGTGGAACGGCGAGACGGCGCCGCCGAGCAGGGCAAGCGGCTCCAGCATCACCGGCTGCTTCGCGAGCCCTTCGCGAACCTCGGCGACAGTCGAGAAGCAGCCGAGGATCCAGCCTCCGAGGTCCGAGGCGGCGAGCGCCGCCGTCGTCATGTCCACCGACTGCGCGCCACCGGCGGCCGGATAGGACAGCAGGCTGAAGGTGAGGCCTGCATCGTTCATCCCCTCGATGACCTTGAGGTCGTCGGGGCCGAGCGGCGCTTCCGGAGTCGGCAGCCGGCCGGGTATGGTGATGGCGATGATGTCGTGGGAGCGATCGAACGCGACGGCCGGATGACCCGCGACCTGAGACCTGCACCTCGCACCGCGCGGAAAGAAGGCGACCTGGTGGGGCAGTGCAACCGTCAGCTCCAGCGTCCGGCCGAAGTAGGGTCTGCCGGATGCATCGGTATAGATCAGCGACGTGCACATCGCCTCTTCCCCCCTTGCCGCGACACGCAACTCGCAACGCCCTGCGGCATGGGCGGTGGAGAAACGGCAATACAATCGGAGGGATAGCAAATCCCCGACGGCGCTGAAATGCGCTTGTGCGGCTGAGGTTAACGCCCCCAAGCGCCCTGCCGCCATCAGGACGCTTCCCCTTTTATATGCCCGTTCACTCGGTTCGGCAGGCTTGCCGTGCCGGAATGTTTTTTTACGTCTTGTTGGCGGGATACGGGTAATGCTAGGCCGGGCGTCACCACCACAGGGCGGGGGTGGTTCGCGGTCTCCGCACAGGGGGGCGGTGTGGTGGCGCGTGCATTGTTGGAGTTCTGGTCCATCCGGCGTGGCCTTCGCACGTTCGCAACGGCGGGGACCCTGGTCACAGGTGGCTGTGCCGCGAGGGACGCATCCCTCGGAGCCCCGGCCCTTCCCCTGTTCAACGCGTTCTTCCCGGCCTGGCTGCTGTGCGCCTTCTGCGGCGTCATCGGCGCCGTGCTTGTGCGTTTCCTGTTCATTCGCATCGGTCTCGACGACGTCCTGCCGGTGCGCCTGCCGGTTTACGTGGCGCTCGCCGTCATCATCGGCCTCTTGGTGTCGCAGTTCGGTTTCGGCAGGTGAGCATGAGCGAGGTCAGCCAGCAGCGTCGCGGCAAGGTTGTTGGCGCCGCCGCCAGTATCGTCATCATCGCCGTGGCCGGGCTGCTCGTCTGGCGCTTCCTGCATCGCGCGGACACCAATCCCCTGTCGCAGGAAGCCACGTTGAGCGCCGAATCGATACCGGTCTCGGCCAGCGTCGCCGGTCGCATCGTCATCATGAACGTCGCTGCCAACCAGGCGGTGAAGAAGGGCGACCTGCTCTTCGCGCTGGATCCCGAGCCCTACCGCCTCGCGCGGGACCAGGCGGCCGCCGACCTGCGCATGGCCGAGGCCGCCCTCGCCGACAAGCGCCGTGCCGTGGTCGCGGAACAGTCGAACGCTGTCATTGCCGAAGAGCAGATCGCGCGCGCCCGCAACAATCTGGAGCTCGCCAGCCAGACCCTTGCCCGTCTCGAGGCGCTGCGCCCCAAGGGCTATGTCAGTGCCCAGGAGGTGGACGCCGCCCGCACGGCGAAGCAGGACGCCGACGTCAGCCTCCGCCAGGCAAAACGGCAGAAGGAAGCGGCAGACGCCCTGATCGGCAGCCTCGCCGCGGCTGAGGCGCTGGTGGAGGCGCGCCGCGCCGCGCTGGCTTTGGCCGAGCGCGCCCTCGCCGACACGCAGGTGCGCGCACCCTTCGACGGCAAGGTGTCGGCCCTCACAGCCGGGGTCGGCGAATACGTTCTGCCGGGCCAGTCGGCCTTCATGCTGATCAACACCGGCACCTGGTACGCCGTCGCTCCCTATGTGGAAACGGAGCTAACCGCCATTTCCGTCGGTAACTGCGCGACCGTCTATGCCCTCGCCGACCGCACGGTTCCGATCCGCGGTGTGGTCGAGAGCATCAGCTGGGGTGTGGCGTCGGAGAGCACCATCAACCTGCCGCGTTCGCTGCCGGTTTCGCCCAAGAGCCTCGACTGGGTCCGCATCGCCCAGCGCTTCCCAGTCCGCATCCGCCTCATCAACCCGCCGGACGGACTGATGCGCGTCGGCGCCTCTGCCACGGCCACGGTGCACCATGGCAAACGCTGCTGATGCGCCGCTCAGGATGATCGGCCGGCAGATCTGGCACGATCTCCAGCCGTTCGAGGGCCGCCTTGCCCTGACATGGCGCACCGCGTTGCTGTGCGCGCTCGTGGCCGGGACGGCCATGATGCACAAGCTGCCGGAGTCGGCCATCAGCTGCTACCTGATCATCTTCCAGATGCGTCCCAACGCGGCCGAATGCGTGGTGCAGGCGGTGGGGCTGATCGTGCTGGCGACACTGCTGGTGCTGGGCCTCGCGCCGGTCATTCAGGCGCTGGCGGAGGCGCCCCTACTGCGCATCGCGCTCATCGCGGGCGTGTCGTTCGCCTTTCTCTATCTCAGTTCTGCGACCCAGCTGGGCGAGATCGGCGCCATCATCGGCCTTGTCATCGCGTTCATCCTCACCATGGTGGACCTGATCCCCGTCGGTGAGATCGCGACGCGGGGCCTGCTCTACGCCTGGGCCATGGCCTGCATGCCGATGGCCTGGATGATCGGCTTCTGCCTGGTGCTCGGAACGGGGCCGCATACCCTGGTGCGCAGGACGGTCGCACAGCGGCTGGAGGCGGCGGCCACGCTCCTGGAGCGCCGCGACAGGCGCGAGGCGCTGGCGCTCGCAGCCGAAGGTCAGGCGGAAGTGGACAAGCGCCTGCTGATGGCGCAGCTGCTGCATACTGCCCCGAAGGCTGAAACGCTGTGGCTGGGCGGTGCGGCGGCAAGCGCCTGGCGAGCGCTGTTCGCTGCTGGCGCCCTGGCGGATGACGTAAGTCAGGCGACGCGCGACATCCTCGCACGCCAATGCCGGGCGGCCGCTGCGGCCATTCGCGCTGGGCGTCGGCCTGCACTGCCGGCAGCGGCGTCTGCGGCCGGGGAACCCGGCGCCGGCGCGAGCCACCCTGCCCTTGCGACGCTGCACGCCATGCTGGCCGGCCTCGCCCGGCCGGACGGTGGAAGCGTTGCGAAGCCTGCGATGTTGCCGCTTCTCGCGCCGGATGCCTTCACGAACCCGGAGCACCAGCAGTTCGCGCTGAAGACCACCGCTGCGGCACTGCTTGCCTATTTCACCTATACGCTGCTGAACTGGGAAGGCATCGCAACGGCCATGGTCACCTGCTACGTGGCCTCGCTCGGCACCATCGGCGAGACCACGCACAAGCTCATGCTGCGCATTTGCGGCTGTCTTCTCGGTGCTGCCATGGGCGTGGCGGCGATCGTCTTCGTCATTCCGCATCTGACATCGGTCGGCGGGCTGATGGCGCTCGTGTTCATCGCCATCCTCCCGGCGGCCTGGGTGTCGACCGGCTCCGAACGCTTATCCTATGGCGGGGTGCAGATCGGCCTCGCCTTCCTGCTCACCGTGCTCGGCGGCTTCGGCCCGAGCACCAGCATGAGCGCCGCCAGCGACCGCATCATCGGCATATTGCTCGGCAACACGCTGGTTTTCGTGATGTTCACCAGTTTCTGGCCGAAAAGCGCAGTGGTCGAGGTACGCCGCCAGCTGGCCGGTGCCCTGCGGGCGCTGGCGCGCATCGCCGCGCTGCCGCCGGGGGCACGAGATGCGGCGGTTAACGATGTTGCTGCGGTGGCGACCATGACCGCCAGGGCAAAAGACGCTCTGGACATGACGCCCTTCGAGCCGCACGGTCAGCGGCCACCTGCAGCCGAGCTGCGTCCCCTCTACGCGTTGGTGGACGAGATCAGCACCCTGCTGCCGGCGATGGTTTTCAGCCCGGACCGGCTGGATGACGCAGCAGCCGAGCTCGATGCCGCCAGTACGCAGCTTGAGGCGGCAGCGAGAGGTCGCCCGCCGGCCGGGGTGAATGCGTTCGCGCATCGGGGGCCGGAAGCCGGGGGGACCGTCTGGGGTAGCATTGGCGCACGGGTGGCGCGCATCGGCACTCTTGCCGCAGGAGGTGCCGCATGACGTCGAAGAAGCCCCGCCTGCAGCAGGGCGCTGCTGCGCGCCGTCGCCGTTTCTGGTCGGTCTGTCTCGTGGCCGGCAGCGTGCTGCCGGCTGCGCTCGGCCTCGCCGGCTGTGCCACAGAGGTCCTCGAGCAGGCACCGACGGATCCTTCCGAGCCGTGGACGCCGGCAGCCGGCACCACGACGCACCAGCCAGGGGCGGACAAGTCCTTCGCCGTCGGCCCGGAGCCGGCCGTCGCCCACATCGATGCGGCGCCGAAAATCGATTCTTCCAGGACGTACGGGCTGCCCGAGCTCATCGATATCGCGCAGTCGCACAATCCGACGACGCGCCTCGCCTGGCTCCAGGCGCGCCAGGCGGCGCTCTCGCAGGGCATGGTAGAGGCGACCTTCCTGCCGATGATCTCAGCCAACGTGGTCGGTGGCCGCCAGCGCGTCTCGTCCGGGGTGGAGATCGCTCCCCTGCCGGAGTTGCGACAGCCCGCCGCCATCGTGGGAGACGTGATCCCGGCCGTTTCGGTGCAGTGGCTGCTGTTCGATTTCGGCCAGCGTCGCGCCCTGCGCGACGCCGCCAGGCACAATTCCATCGCTGCCAACGTGCTGTTTAACGGCGCGCACCAGAAGATCATCTTCGATGTCACCCGCGCCTACTTTCTCTACGGCGCCGCCCGCAGCCGCACCCGCATCGCGGCACAGACGGTGGCGAACGCCCGCGAGATCGAAGCCGCCGCCGATGCGCGCATGAGCAGCGGGATGGGCAATGCCGTCGAGGTGGCCCAGGCGAAGCAGCAGGTCGCCCAGGCGCGGTTTGGGCTGGTGCAGGCCCAGGGCGAGGAGAGTGCCGCCTATCAGGCGCTGCTGACGGCCATGGGCATTTCGCCGATGACGAAGCTGAAGATCAGCGACGCCAGCGGTCGCGCGCTAACGTCGAATTTCGAGGCGCCGACCGAGCAGGCGATCCGCGATGCCCTGGCGCGGCGGCCGGACGTTCTGGCAAGCTACAGGGCGATGCAGGCGGCACGGGCGGAAGTGAAGGCGGCCCAGTCCGAGTTCATGCCCAAGGTGTTCCTGAGCGCTGTGGCCGCAAAGGGCACGAGTAATCTCACGACTGCCGGCCTGCCCACCATCGGCCAACAGGGCTCCGCCACCGGCTTTCTCATCGGAGCCACCGTGCCACTCTATGATGGCGGGCTGCGCGCCGCGCAGCTCCGCAAGGCCGAGGCGCTGGCCGAGTCGAGCGAGACCACGTTCAACCGCGTGCGCTCCGACGCCGTGCGGGAGATTATCGTGGCGGCGGACACGCTGCGCTCGGCCCTGGCATCCTACAGGGCGGCGAGCGAGCTGGTGCGGGCCGCCGACACCACCCGGAGGGCGGCCGCGGCCTCCTACAAGGCGGGCACGGGCTCGATCACACTGGTGACCGCGGCTGACACGGGCCTGCTCACGGCCAGCCAGGCCCGGGCGGACGCCCACGCCGCTTCGCTGGTGGCCGCGGCGAACCTCGCCTTCGTGCTGGGTGCCATGGATTCCGGCGCAACCGCCTCGGGACTGCTCGCTCGGTAGGCCCTCTGCCGACCGCGCACAGCATCTGCGGCCTGCAGGCGCAGGCACGTCACAGACCTAGGGGCCGGATCGTCATCTCAGTGACCGGCGACACTCGCCGTGAAGGAGACGACGATGACTGAAACACGAAGCGTGCGTTACGATCAGGTCATTCCCGATGTGCTGGAGGCGCTCGGCAACGTGCATCCCGTGATCGACCGCCACGGTCTCGACAGAACGATCCACCACCTCGTCCAACTCCGGGCCTCACAAATTAACCGCTGCGCGTTCTGCGTGAAGATGCACACGCGCGAAGCGCGCCAGGACGGTGAGACGAACGAGCGGCTCGACCGCATCGTGGTCTGGGACCAGGCGAAGGATTTTTCCGAGCGCGAGAAGGCCGCCCTCGCCTGGACAGAGGCGCTGACGCAGCTCGACCACCGCCGCGAGCTCGGCGCACTGCGCGCCAGATTGCGTGCGCATTTCTCCGAGGCCGAGATCGGCGCGCTGACGGCCACCGTGGCCATGATCAACCTGTGGAATCGCATCCAGGTCTCGGGGCACTGAGATGGCCGCGGGCGCCCACGAAAAGGTCTTTGAGGACGAGCGACGGCGGCTTTTCGGCCTCGCCTACCGCCTCCTTGGCTCGCGCGCCGACGCCGAGGACGCGGTGCAGGACACGTGGCTGAAATGGCGCCTCGCAGATGCGGATGCGATCGACAATCCGGCCGCCTGGCTGACGGCCGCCTGCACCCGCCGCTGCATCGACATGCTGCGCTCTGCGCACCGCAAGCGGGTTGAGTACACCGGCGCCTGGCTGCCGGAGCCGATACACACCCCCGTGGGGCACGCAGCGGCCGAGAGCCATGAGATGGCGGCGACGCTGACGACGGCCTTTCTCCTGATGCTGGAGCGCCTCACGCCGCGGGAGCGGGCTGCCTACCTGCTGCGCGAGATCTTCGGCATGGACTATGCCGCAGTGGCCGAGGCGATGGACATGCAGGAGCCTGCCGTGCGCAAGCTCGTCTCGCGGGCAAAGACCGCGGTGGGCAGCACCGCTGTGCGCCACGTGGCGCCGCCCGAGCGCCAGCGCGAACTTCTCGTCGCCTTCCAGACCGCTGTAACCGAGGGAACGACGGCGCGCCTGGCACAGCTCCTCACCGAGGACATCCGCATCACCGCCGACGGCGGCGGCAAGGCGGCGGCCGCGCGCGACCCGATCGTGGGTCGCGAGGCCGTGCTCGCCTTCGTCGGCGAGCGGCTGCACGACTGGTGGCAGAGCTATCGCTGGGTGGAAGCCGCCATCAACGGGCAGCTCGGCTTCATCCTCACGGAAGGTGCGGTGCCCGTCGCGGCGGTGACCTTCGGCTTCGATGCCGAGGGCCGGGCGAGCGACGTCTTCATCGTGCGCAACCCGGACAAGCTCGCCGGCCTCGTCCCGCTCGTCCGCCAATGAGCGGGCAACCAGCGGCCAGCACGGGGCTAGCACGCGCTGCCGGCACGGGGCCGGGCGACGTCATTGACGCCGTCGGCCTCGGGCGGAAGGCCATAGCTCATGCGGCGCATCTGGGCAATCACCCGCTCCATCTCGTCGTCGGGCAGGATGGGCGGGTCGCCCAGCGTCAGCGCCTGCACATAGAGCCGCGACAGGGTCTCCACCTCGATGGCGAGCCACAGCGCCGCCTCCAGCGTCTTGCCGAGCGATATCTGGCCATGCTGGCCGAGGAGGCAGGCAAGCCTCCCCTCGAGCGCGGCGAGCGCGTTGTCGGACAGCGCCTGCGTGCCGAAGGTGGCATAGGCGGCGCAGCGGATGTCGTTGCCGCCGGCGACGCCGACCATGTAGTGGAAGGCGGGAATGCGCTTGTAGTGACAGGCGAGCGTCGTCGCATAGACCGAATGGCAGTGCAGCACCACGTTGACGTCGTCCCGCTTGCGCAGGATGTCGCGGTGGAAGCGCCATTCGGATGACGGGCGGCGGCCGACATAGGTGCCGTCGAAGTCCATCTCCACGATGTCCTCCGGTGTCATCGTCTCGTAGGGCAGCGACGAGGGCGTGATCAGGAAGCCGCCGTCGATGCGGACGGAGAGGTTGCCGGCCGTGCCCTGGTTGATGCCACTCGCGTTCATGCGCCGGCAGATGTCCACCATCTCGCGGCGCAGGGCCTGCGTGTCGCTCGTTGCCATGGAAGGCTCCTTTCTCACGATCCTGCTGGGGCCGGCGCGTCGCGATGCACCGCTGCGCGCCAGCGCTGCGCATAGGCAGTGAAGACCGGCGGCAGCGCGCCGGGCTCGCTGAGGTCGACGGGGACAGGCTCCGTGCGCGCGCCGTGACCGGCAAGCAGCGCCGCGCCGGCCGCCACGCCATAGGCATCGAGGCTGAAGCGCACGCGCCGGCCGGGCGCGAAGGCGCCGACGAGCGCCGGATAGAGCGGCTCGCGCACGAAGCTGCCGTCGAGGACCACCTCCCTGCCCGGCCCCAGCGCGGCGAGGCATTCGGCCGTCAGCAGGGCGCAGTAGAGCACGGCGAGGGCCTTGCGTTCGGCGGCCGTCGCCGGCGGCTCGCCGAGAATGCGGCCGCGCCCGGCACTGCCGGGAAACAGGCTGTCGCTGTCGCCGAAGGAGGGCAGAGCCATCGTGCCGCGCGCCGCAAGGCGGGCAGCCGTCTCGACGGCGACGGGCACCTGCGGCGCGTCCGGCCCGGCGATCGCCGCGTATTCCCGCCCGCCCATGCTGAGAACACCGCCGAGCGGAGCGCCGAAGACGTCGCTGTTGCAGGTCATGCCGCGATGCTCGTCGAGCATCTCGAGCGGCGTCGTGCCCGACAGCCCGACGATCCAGGTGCCGGTGGAGATGACCGTCGCCTCGCGCAGGCCCGCCGCCTGGTAGCGGTAGAAGTTCACGCTGCTGTCGTGGCCACCGGCGAAGACGGCGAGAGCCGGCGGCAGGCCATGGCGGGCCGCAAGCGCCGGCCGGATGCTGCCAACCCTTTCCCAGGCCCTGGCGAAGGGCGGCATCAGCCGGCCCCAGCCGCGCGCCGGAACGATGGCGGCCCAGCGCCGCTCGGGCACGTTCCACAGGTGCGACTGGGCGCCGAGCACGCTCGCCTCGGACACGGCAACGCCCGACATGACCCACGCCCAGTACTGCGGAATGCCAAGATACCACCTGGCCGAGGCAACCGCCTGCGGCGCCTCACGCTCCATCCAGAAAAGCTGACGCGCCTGATGGGTCGCCCCGTGCATCAGCGCGCTGCCGCGGTCGAAGAAGGGGCCGGCGAGCGTTGCATAGGCGCGGCGTACCTCCTCCGGCAGTGGCTGCTCGTAGTCGATCATCGGCAGGGCCGCTCCGTCGCCGCCCATGTCGGGATCGTCCCACACCAGGACGCCGCCGGAGCCGTGCCCCGCCGGCACGAACCCGGCGAGCGCATGGCGCCTTGCAAGCGCCCCGAGCCCGTCGAACAGCCATGCGCGGATGGCGGCAAGGTCGTGATGCCGCCACGGCGGGCCCTCCCGCACCGGGTTGGCGAGGCTCAGCGTCTCGAGCACGCGGCCGCCGGCATCGACCGCGCTCAGCTTGATGTTCGTCTTGCCGACGTCGAATACCGCCAAGACGTCATCGGAGCGCATCCCGGCCATCCCGGCCCTCCGTCAGATCAGGCCGTATTGGCGAGCCTTGTTGCGCAGGAAGGGCAGGCCGTTGCCCATCACCTCGGCCTCGTCCTTCGCCACCGGCCGCCAGACGGCGAGACCGTAGGCCACCTCCGGCGGCATGTTGATGAAGCTCTCCATGGCGAGGCCGCCGCGGAAGCCGATGGCCGCCAGCGTGGCGCAGATCTCGTCCCATGGCACGTTGCCGCAGCCGGGCGTGCCGCGGTCGCTCTCGGACATGTGGATGTACTTGAGATGCTCGCGCGCATCGAGGATGCCGTTAGCAGCGCCCTTCTCCTCGATGTTCATGTGGTAGGTATCGAGGTGGACGAAGATGTTGTCGGCGCCGATGCGCTCCACCATCTCCACCGCCTGCCGCGCGGTGTTGATGAGATGGTTTTCGTAGCGGTTGACCGCCTCGATGCCGAGCTCGATGCCGCGGGCCTTGGCATGCCTGGCGGCGGCCGTCAGCGCACGGGCGATGTTGTCGTATTCCTGCTGGGTCGGCGGCACACCGGTGCGCTCGCCGATACCGCCGAAGATGACGCCCGACAGCGCCTCGGCGCCGATGTCCGCCGTCTTGTCAATGGCAACCTTGAGATAGTCGATCGCCGCCTCGGGCCGGCGCGAGGCCCAGGCATGCTCCGGCAGGCCGAGCGAGCAGACGGCCCTCAGGCCGGCCTTCTCGAGCAGTGCGCGCGAATGCGCGGCATCAACCGCCGGCGCGTTGAGCAGCGCGATCTCGATGAAATCCACGCCATAGGACTTTGCGGCGGCGACTGCCCGCTCGGCCCCGGCCCGGTCCCAGGTCATGGTCCACATGCTCGTGTGGACGCCGAATCCCTGCATGGCTACCTCCGTCTTCGTCGTTCGATGCGTGCCACCGCCTGCCCCGCCAGCCAGCGCAGGATCATCACCGCCACCAGCAGCATGCCCCAGACGGCCGTCGCCAGATGCTGGCTGGCGCCGAGGAGATTGAGCCCGGACGACAGGAGCTGCAGGACGACGAGCGCCACGACGACCGGAATTGCCCGGCCGAAGCCGCCGAAGGGGTCGACGCCGCCGAGGAAACAGGCGAGCACGGTGATGAGCAGATAGGCCTCGCCGTGGCCCACACGCACGGAGTTGAAGCGCGCCAGCATGATGATGCCCGCGACCGAGCACATGAGGCCCGAGAGCGTGTAGACGAGAACGATGACCTTGCGCGTGTCGACGCCGGAATAGCGGGCGGCGGCGATGTTCGAGCCGATCATGTAGATGTTGAAGCCGAGCCGCGTGCGCGACAGCAGCAGGTGCCACAGCCCCGCGCAGGCGAGGAAAACGACGAGCGGCACCGGCACACCGAGGACAGACCCGTGCCCGAATGGCCGGATGAAGGCCGGAAAGCCGGAGATGTCACCGCCGCGCGTCAGGAACTCGCCGAGCCCGCGCAGGAAGATCATCATCGCCAGCGTCACGAGGATCGGGTGGGCGCGGGAGAAGGCGATGACGAGCCCCATGACGAGACCGCTCGCCGCCCCCGCCGCCAGCGCCAGCACAACCCCGAGCGCGAAGGCTGCCGGGCCCGCATCGACCCCGCCGTTCCGGTGCAGCACCCAGGCGACCGTCAGCCCGGCGATGTTGGCGGTGAAGGTGATGGCAAGGTTGAGCCCGCCGGTGAGGATCGGCAGCAGCATGGCGAGCGTCAGCAGGCCGAGCTCCGGCAACTGGAAGGCGACGGAGCCGAAGGTGGCCGACGACAGGAAGCGCGGCGTCGCCAGGCTGAAGACCAGCATCACCAGGACGAAGGCGGCGAGCGGCCCGGCGAGGTCGGCGCTCAGGCCCTGCTGTGGGCGCCTGAGGGGCAGGACGAGGAAGGGAGAGGTCATGGCGCCGCCCTTCCCTCACGGCGCGGGGCCAGCAGCTTGCCGACCTGCGCATTGGACAAGGTGATGGCGACGAGGATGATGACGCCGATGATCATGCGGAAAGCGTAGGGCGAGGCTCCGAGCAGGTTGAGCCCGTTCTGCACGATGGCGACGAGCAGCACCCCCAGCACACAGCCGAGCACGGAGCCCCGCCCCCCGCCGAGCCGCGCCCCGCCGAGGACGACTGCGGCCAGCACGTCGAGCTCACGCCCGTAGAGCGCGTTGGGCACCACCTCCTGCGCATAATGGGCCTGCACGAGGCCGCCAATGCCGGCCATCAGACCAAGCCAGCCGAAGGCGATGAACTGCATGGCGGCGACGGAGATGCCGAAGCGGCGCGCCCCCTCAGGATTGTCGCCGAAGGCATAAAGCTGGCGCCCCGTTGTGGTGTGGCGGATGAGCGCCCAGGTGGCGACGACGCACAGGGCCATGACCAGCACCGGCAGCCGCAGCTCCGCCCAGCTGCCATCCGCCATCTGCCGCTCGAAGAGAATGACCTTTTCCGTCCACCAGTCCGGCAGGTCGTAGATCGACACCCCCCGCGTGAAGAACATCAGCAGGCCGAAGTAGATGTTGAAGGTGGCGATGGTGACGACGATGGAGATGATGCGGAAGCGGTGGATGAGGAAGGCGTTGAAGGCGCCGAGCAGGATGCCGATGGAACCGGCGATGAGCAGGCCGCTCGCCCATCCGCCGCCGCCGATCCGGGCCAGCGCGAGCGCCGTCAGGTACTGGACCACCGAGGCCGCGACGGCGAAGGAGATGTCGATGCCGCCCGCGATCAGCACCACGAGCAGGCCGACCGCGAAGATGATGTTGACGGCGCTGGCGTTGAGGAGGTCAAACAGGTTGACGAGCGTGAAGAAGCGGTCGCTCGCCAGCGACAGGACGAGGCAGATCGCCGCGATCACTGCGAGCAGCACCATCTCGGTGGCCTGGGTCTGAAGCTTCCTAAGCATAGACCGCCGCCTCCAGCTCCGGCAGCGTGATGCTGCGCGGGTCGTATTCGCCGACGATGCGTCCGCGGGCCAAGTGCAGCACCCGGTCGGCGTTGTAGTAGACCTCCGGCAGCTCGTCGGAGATGAGGATGATGGCGAGCCCCTCCTCTGCCAGCCGCGCGACGATGTCGAAGATGCCGGCGCGGGCCCCGACGTCGACCCCCACGGTCGGCGCATCGAGGATGAGCAGGCGCGGGTCGGTGGCGAGCCACTTTGCGATGGCGACGCGCTGCTGGTTGCCGCCCGAGAGCGTCGAGACGGCATCCTCCGGCCGGCCGATCCTGATGCCGAGCTCGCTGATCCAGCGGGAGACAAGCTCCTCCTTCCGGCGCCGCGAGATGAGCCCGCCGCGGATGATCCGGTCAAGGGAGGCGACGACGAGATTGTCGGCGATGGACTGGGGCTGGATGAGCCCGAGCGCCAGCCGGTCCTCCGACAGGTAGGCGATGCCGGCGCGGATCGCATCCCGGTTGGAGGCGAAGCGCACCGGCTCGCCGTCGAGACGGATGGTGCCCGCATGCGGGCGGCGCATGCCGAAGAGCGTGAGCGCCAGCTCGGTGCGCCCGGCGCCGAGCAGGCCCGTGATGCCGAGTGTCTCCCCGCGCCGCACCTCGAGCGAAACGTTCTCGAACTCGCCGCGCCGGGTGAGACCCTCCACCGTGAGCACGGCAGGCGCCCCGGCACGGGAGCGGGCGCGCACGTTGGTGTCGAAGGTGCGGCCCGTCATCAGCTCCGTGATGCGCGAGGGGGTCATCTCCTTGGCCGGATAGACGCCAACAAGGCGCCCGTCGCGCAGCACCGTTATCCGGTCCGAGACCTCGATGACCTCGGCGAGGCGATGGCTGACGAAGACGACCGCGATCCCCTCGCGCGAGAGGGTGCGCACGATGTCGAGGAGGTGCCTCGTCTCCGCCTGCGTCAGGGAGGCCGTCGGCTCGTCCATGAAGATGATCTTCGCCTCGCCGACGAGCGCGCGGGCGATGGCGACGATCTGCCGACGGGCGATGGAATAGTCCCGCAGCGGCAGGTCGAGATCGAGGCTGGTGCCGAGCCGGGCGAGCACGCGGCGCGCCGTCTCGCGCATCGCCCTGTGGTCGACGAGGCGCGGGCGGGCGCCGACCACTTCCTGGAAGGCGATGTTCTCGGCCACGGTCATTTCCGGGAAGAGGGCGAGATCCTGCCAGATGACGCGGATGCCGGCGGCCTGCGCGGCCACCGGGGTCATGTGATCGTAGACCACGCCGTCGAAGGTGATGCGCGCCACCCCGTCCGGCCGGTAGACACCGGTAATGACCTTGATGAGCGTGCTCTTGCCCGAGCCGTTCTCGCCGGCGAGACAGTGCACCTCACCGGGCATCACCTCGAAGGAAACGCCCTTCAGCGCCTGGACACCCCCGAAGGTGACGCTGACGTCGCTCAGCGACAGGAGGGGCCGGGGCGCTGCCGCGGCGCCCGGAACAGCCGTAGCCATGTCTTACCCGCTCTCGCTTGCCAGCCGATGGGCCGGGCGGCCTCCCGCCCGGCCGGGAGCAGTCGCAGCTCCCGGAGCCGCTCTTCCGGCCCCGCTGCTAGAGGCCCATGTCGGCGAGCTGGTCCACCGTATCCTTGTTGATGGCAACGAGCTGGTCGACGATGAGGTTGTTGCCTTCGGGCGTGACCTTGCCCAGGCCCTCGATCTCCACGCCGGCCTCGATCTTGGCGCCCTTCATCAACATATCGGCCAGGGTGACGAAAACCTCACCGGCCTGCTTCGGATTCCACATGAAGCCGCCGGAGATGGCGTCGGACTTGATGAGCTTGCGTCCCTGGCCGGGCGAGAAGGGCCCGAGCACGAAGATCTCGCCGATCTTGCGCCGCTCCTCGACGGCGCGGCCAGCGCCGATGGGCCCCTGGCTGCCGAAGGCGAGGAAGCCCTTGAGGTCCGGATGGGCGGAGATGAGGTCGAGCGCCGTCTTGCGGCTGGCATCGACATCCTCGGCGACGCCGTAACGGTCGCCCACCAGCTCCATCTGCGGATACTTCTCCTTGAGATAGGCGATGGCGGCGTCCGCCCAGGCGTTGTGCAGCGGCACCGTCAGCGAGCCGACGAAGACAGCGTACTTGCCCTTGCCGCCCATCTTCTGGGCAAGCAGCTCGGCATGCGCCTCACCGAAGCCGTTGGCGGAGGCAAGCTCGAAGTTCCAGTCGGCGCCCTTCTGGCCGGGCGATTCATGGGTGATGACGATGATGCCGTTCTGCTGGGCCTTGGTCAGCACCGGCTCCAGCACCGCCGCGTCGTTCGGCACGACGCCGATGACCTTGACACCCTGGGCGATGAGATCCTCGATGGCGCGGACCTGCAGCGCCGGGTCCGCGCTCGTCGGGCCGATCATGAAGGCATCGACGCCGAGCTTGGCGGCCCGCTCCTTGATGCCGGCCTCCATGGCGTTGAACCACGGAATGCCGCCGATCTTCACGACGATGCCGACCTTGCCGGTCTCCTGTGCCGCTGCCGAAAAGGCCGATGCGATGGACAAGGACGCTGCGACCGCAGCGACAAGCAGTCTCTTCATGCTTTCCTCCCTGGCAGCCGTGTCCGCCCCCTGCGCGGACACCTGCTCGCAGCCCTGTCGTTGACCGATCTCTGTGGGGCTTGCACAATCGATGGTGCAACTATTCCGCAGTTGCTATCCTGCCGTCAAGCAGTGAATAAGCGCCGTCGGGCCAACCGGTGCGGGACAGACGCGGCGACTGCCGGATTCACCATGAAGAGAAGCGGCAAGAGAAAGACAATCTATGACCTGTCGGCGCTGTCGGGCTGCTCGCCATCGACGGTGAGCGCCGTGCTCAACGGCTCTTGGCGCAAGCGCCGCATCAGCGAGAAGACGGCGGCGCTGATCCGCAAGCTCGCCGACAGCCATCAGTACACCGCCAACCGGCAGGCCCGAGGCCTGCGGCGCTCGCGTTCCGGCCTCGTCGGCCTCCTGCTGCCGCTCTATGACAACCGCTACTTCTCCTCCATGGCCCAGACCTTCGAGGCGATGGTGCGCGCCCGGGGCGAATGCCCGATCGTGGCAAGCGCCAGCCGCGACCCGAAGGCGGAGCGAGAGACGGCCGAGAGCCTCATTGCCTATTCGGTGGACGAGCTCTTCATCTGCGGCGCCACCGACCCCGACGGCGTGCACGAGATCTGCGAGAAGGCCGGGTTGCGACACGTCAACATCGACCTGCCGGGCACCCTCGCCCCCTCGGTCATCAGCGACAACTACGACGGCGCCTGCCGGCTCACCGAGGCCGTCATCCGCCACTGTGCCCGGACAGAGCCGCTGCGGCCGGAGGATCTCTATCTCTTCGGCGGACGGGACGACCATGCGAGCCGCGAGCGCCTGCGCGGCTTCCGCACCGTCAAGCGCGGGATGCTCGGCGCCGATCCGGACGCCTGCATTCAGCCCACGGGCTATTCGGCCAACAACACGCGCCTCGCCTTCGAGGCCTTCTTCGCGCGCGAGGGTCGCCTGCCACGGGCCATTATCATCAACTCCACCATCAACCTCGAAGGCTTCCTGCGTTTCATGGCAGGTGTCCCGCAAGCCGCGTTCCGTGATCTCGTCATCGGCTGCTACGACTACGATCCCTTCGCATCCTTCCTGCCCTTCCCGGTGATCATGATCCGCCAGAATGTCGAGGCGATGCTGGCCAGAGCCTTCGAGATCATCGCCGATCCGGAGGCCGCGGCCGGGATCCACCTCGTGGCGCCGGAGCTCGTACCGCCGCGCACAGCCCTTCCGGGCCCGCTTGACGCGCTGAAGGACACGCCGTGGCGACCGCTCGACGTCTCCGCTGGGGAGAAGCTTGCCAAGTCAGCCTAGACGGTTCCCGGCGAGGGCGCGGCCTGGCGTCGGACCGGCCGGAGGCTGCGCGGCTTCCACGAACGTCGCGCATTCGTCCCCTGCACACTGCGCGAGACGGTCCGGCCCGGACGCCTGCGCGCCGGCGGAGCCGGAAGGGGCCTCGCGGGCGAGGCCCTGTGGCCTTACGGGTTCGCCACCTTCAGGAAGGTCGAGATGACGTCCCGCAGGTTGGCGAGTTCCTTGTCGAGGGTCCTCTTCGCCTCGCCGACCTGGTTGGCAGCCTCCGCCGCCTTGGCGGTCTCTGCGTTCAGCGTCGCGACGTTGCCGGCCACGACCTCGGTGTGCTCCGTGGTCTGGGCCACGTTCGTCGCGATCCCCTCGGTCACGGCGGACTGCTCCTCCACCGAGGCGGCGATGGCCGTTGCGATCCGGCTCACTTCCTCGACCACCCGCGCGATCTGCTCGATCTGTTCCACGGAACGCTGGGTCGCGGCCTGGATTGCGGCGATGCGATTACCGATCTCGGCCGTCGCATCGTTGGTCTGATTGGCGAGAACCTTCACCTCCCCGGCCACGACCGCGAAGCCCCGGCCGGCCTCTCCCGCCCTTGCGGCCTCGATGGTCGCATTGAGCGCGAGCATGTTGGTCTGGCTCGCCACCGTGCGGATGAGATCGACGACGACCCCGATCTCCTTGGCGTGATCGGCAAGCTCGATGATCGTGTCCTTCGTCTCCCACGCGCTGGAGAGCGCGTCGCGCGCCACATGGGCCGACCGGTTCGCCCGTTCGCCGATCTCGCGGACGGACACGGCGAGTTCCTCCGTCGCGGCCGCGCCGGTGCCCATGTTGGCAGCCGTCTGCCTCGCGGCAATGGCCACGTCGTTGGCGAGCGCGTTCGCCGTGCTTGTCACGCCGTCGAGGGTCTCGGCGCTGTCCGATAGGGCCTGGCTCGCCTCGGCCGCGATGGCAAGGCTCCTGTTGACCGCGCCGGAGAACTGGACAACTGCCTCGGCGAGCGTCTTGCCGCGCCTCTCCCGCTCCTCCAGCAACGCATCTTGGTAGACGGAGATCGCGTAGCTCATGTCGAGCGTCACGGCCTTGTTGAGCGTGACGATCTTCCGCGCCAGCGCAGCGCCGCTGAAGCGATGGCTGCGTGCCAGGCACAGGACGAGCTCGTTCAAGACGAAGTTGTAGCCCCCGATGTACCACGCCGGCTCCAGGCCGATCCGGTTGTGGACGAGACCGATGCGGCGCGTGCTGACCACGTAGTCGTCGTCGAAGCGACCGCTGAACAGCCGCTCCCAGTGGACCGACTGGGCCTCGGTCAGACGTTCCTCGTGAGGGCCGATGAGCTGCTTGAGACGCGGCTCCGTCCCGAGATGCTGGTAGAAGCGCCGGATGATCCCGGGTAGCGAAGGTTTGATGTCGGTCCAGAGCGCCTTCAGTTCCTGCCGCGTGTCGTTGTTGATCTGAAGAAACCTCAGTCTTCCGAGAGTTGTCGCATCCCGTCCGGAATGAGGCGTCCCCGCAGCACTGTGATCCTGGTCATCCGGCTCGTCGTCCGGCGGGACAGGAACGAAGGTCTGGACGGGATAGCGGCTGGCAGGGCGGCTTTGAAGAACCGTGTTCATGCTTCGGCTCCGTTCCCTTGTACTCGGACGGCATGCCAGGTCACGCGAGCGTCGACTGTGCGGCCTCGTCGATGCTCCCGGATGGCCGCGCGTCCACCGTCGCCCTTCCGGAGAAACACAAACGACTGACAGTTCATGACACGCCTCCCCACAAAACCGCGCTGCTACGCATAGTACTTCGATTTGAATCGAGCATTACGACCAGCATGTCTAGCTGATTAGACGCGGTGTATGCGTCTTACAGTGCGACAAAAAGACCGCGCACTATTTGTTCACATGATAATGTTACGTCGTCTATGCCACGAACGGATTATGTCAAGTGCCGCTGATGCCCCGAACAAAGGGGGCGTAACTTTCGGCATGCAATCCGATTTGGTCAATATACACCGTCAGCCAACCCGCCGGCCGGTGGCTGAGAAGCCCTCGAACAGCCGGGCCCCCCGTCAGGATGCTCCGTCGTCGTACAGCTACCTGAGCGCAATGAGGGGCAGAAAAATGCCGATCAAACGATCCATCGGCAATTCATCGGTGATAGCAAATTTTAAGATCATCAAGCTTGCGCGACGCTTGCAGGCTGGAAAAAACACCTTCTGTTCGGGCGGCGGGGGCACCTTCGAGTACGATGAAGGCCGCCGCGGACGCCGAAATGCCTGTGCCAGGACGCCGCACATCGCTCCGAATGCTGGACGACATCGTTCGCAATGGAGCAAGTCCGCGATGCCCGCCCTTGGGCCAGAAGCGGACGAAAAGCGGGTGCCCGGCCCGGCACCGATGCTTTCCGGGGACTTCCGCGATGTCGACGCCTATACCGGACGAGCGGGCGGGCGTTCGGCCTCCTCGACCACGAGCAGCTCAAAGGTCACGCAGGTCACATTGCCGTCGTGCTGCAGACGCCCGGCACCGATCGCACCGTCCATGCCGACGAGCGCGATGTCGAGGTCGCAGCGACCGGCGGCGACGCGGCCGGCGGTGACGAGCACCTCCGTCGCGTAAGACGTCATCTCCGGCGCATCGGTGAAGGTCGCACCGACGAGACTGCCGATGCCGTGGACGGAAGCCGAGCTGATGCCGTGCTCGCGGCAGAGACGCTCGATCGCAGGCGCGATGTCCTCGTTCGGCTTGATCGTGCAGGCGAGCGCGCGGAGCCCTTCGGGCTTGTCCCCCGCCTCCGCCGGCACGGCACGGAACAGCCTGAAGTTCGTCTCGTCGTCCTGGCGCACGTCGAAGAGGGCACCGGCGAGCCCCCAGGCCGTGGCTTCGACAGGCTCGCTCAGGCAGGAGTCGACCGGCAGGAGATGGCCCATGCGGCGCGTGCCGTCCGCGAGCGTCCAAAGGCCGTGGCAGTGCAGGAACGGCTCGCCGTCGCGGCGCCCGACGACGAGGCCGGCATCCTCGACCACTGTCACGCCGGCGGGCGCAAAGGTCTCGCTGTACCAGGCCGCGTAAGCGCCGTCCGGCGCTGCGGCGGGAATGACGTAACGCATCGGGTCGACACGCGCGCCGGCAAGGCGCACGTAGCCGCCGGCAAAACCGGCCTGCGCGAAGGCATGGCCGATTGCCTCGTTGACGCTGATGCCCGCGGCGAGCGTCAGCCGCAACGGCACGGCTGTGCACGGCACTACAAAGTTGCGCTCGCGGGAGACCGGGCCCGGATGGCGGATGCTGCGCATCGGAGCTTCCTCAGGGCGCGAGGCCCGCGTGGATGAAGCCGCCATCGACGGCGAGGATCTGGCCATTAACGTAGGACGCCTCCTCGGACAGCAGGAAGGCGACGGCCGCGGCAATCTCGCGCGGCGTCCCGTAGCGGCGCTGGGGCACCCGCTCGATCCACTGCCGGCGTACGTCCTCGGTATGGACGACCTTTGTCAGCGGCGTGTCGATGGGGCCGGGGGCGACCGCGTTGACGCGAATGCCGGCAGCCCCGAGCTCTGTCGCCATGACAAGCGTCAGCAGGTTCTGCCCGCCCTTGGACGCGCCATAGGCGCTGCGGCCCTTGTTGCCGGTGAGGCCCGAAACGGACGTGATGTTGACGATAGCGCCCGGTTGCCGCGCCGCCAGCCAGTGGCGCGCCGCGGCCCGCGAGACGATGAAGCAACCGGTGAGGTTGACGTCGACGATGCGGCGGAAGTCGGCGACACTCGTCTCCACCGCCGGACGGTCGATGGCGATGCCGGCACAGTTGACGACCCCGGCCAGGCGGTGCTCGGCGGTGATGGCAGCGACGGCGGCCTCGATGCCGGCCTCGTCCGTGACATCGCAGGCGATGCCACGTGCCGCCGGCAGGCCGAGATCCCGGCAGGCTGCGTCGAGCGCCTCGCGCCTCATGTCGATGAGGAAGACGATATAGCCACGCTCGCCAAGCAGTCGCGCCGTCTCAAGACCGATGCCGGAGGCGCCGCCGGTCACGGCAACGGCGCCCTTCTTGCTGTTGCCCATCGCGCCCTCCTCACGCTGGCGTCCGGGCAGGCATTTCGCCCCGCCGCTCCAGCTCCTCGCGGATCATCTTCTTGGTGATCTTGCCGTAGGCCGACTTGGGAAGTTCGTCCCAGAAGATGAAGCGCTTGGGCATCTTGTAGCGGGCGATCTTGCCGTCGAGCCACCTGTCGAGCGCAAGGCTCTGCGGATCGACGCCAGGCTGCGTGACGCAGACCGCCCAGCCCACCTCGCCCCAGAGCGGATCCGGCACACCGACCACCGCCACCTCGCGGATATCCGGATGCTGCAGGATCTTCTCCTCGATCTCGCGCGGATAGATGTTCGAGCCGCCGGAGATGTACATGTCGGACGCGCGGCCCGTGATGTAGAGGAAGCCGTCCTCGCCCATGTGGCCGAGGTCGCCGGTGCGGAACCAGCCGTTGCGAAACGCCTTGGCGTTGGCCTCGGGGTTATCGTAGTAGCCGGCGAACACGGCCGGGCCGATGACGCAGATCTCGCCCGTCTGCCCCGGCGGCACAGGGTTGCCGTTCTCGTCCTGGATCTCGACCTGCATGCCCGTGCGCTCGAAGCCGCAGGTGCCGATCCGTGCGTGCGGTCCGTCCTCGAGGCTGTGGTAGGCCGGCGGCAGCACGGTGATGTTGCCCGTCACCTCGCCGAGGCCGAAATACTGCACCAGCACCGCCCCGAGCGTTGCGAGCGCCTTCTTCTGGTCCTCGCGGTACATCGGCGCGCCCGCATAGATGACGTAGCGCAGGGAGGAATGGTCATAGCGGTGGACGCTCTCGTCCTCCACCAGCATCTTGAGGATGGTGGGAACGGTAAAGAGGTTCGTCACCCGCCATTCCTCGACGAGCCGCCAGACGGTCGGCACGTCGAGCTTCTCGGTCGGCAGGAGGATGGTTTTCGCCCCGCGCGCAACCTGCGTGAGCTGATGCACGCCCGCGCCGTGCGACAGGGGCGCGACCACGATCGAGGCGTCCTCCCGCGTCGTGCCCGGCATCAGGTCGCACAGGTGGTTGGTGACGACGAAGGCCATCTGGCCGTGGGTGAGCACGGCTGCCTTCGGACGCCCCGTCGTGCCGGAGGTGTAGAAGAACCAGCACGGGTCGTCCCGCTCCACGGCGACGCTCGGCACGGCCTGGCCCAGGTGCTGCGCGACGATGGCATCGTAGTCCTCGCCGAAATCCGACGGACCGATGGAGATCGTGAACTCGAGGCTGGGTGCCGTCTCGCGGCAGACGCGCGCATGGTCAGGAAACGCCGCGCCACAGATGAGGCCGCGCGCGCCGCTCGCCTTGGCGAGATAGGCAACTTCCTCCGGCGACTGGCGGTAGTTCGCCGGCACCCACACCGCGCCGACGCGGAAGCAGGCGAACATCGACTCGAACATCTGGTTGCAGTTGGCTGACTGGATGAGCACGCGGTCGCCCTTCCTCAGCCCGAAGCGATCGCCCAGGGCCGCGGCCATGGCGTCGACCCGTGCCTCCATCTCGCGCCAGGTCCACTGCCGGTCGCGCCAGACGAAGCCAATGTCGTCCGGATTTCGTCGGGCCGCCTGGGTGAGAAAGTGCGAAAGGTTCATCACCCGCGTGGAACAGGGCGCTATGCCTCCGGGCGGTGTCGTCGTCATCGTGCCGATCTCCTGACCTGGCTTCTCAAGGCGGCCTGCCCGCGCTGCGGGTTGCGGGCGGCGAACATCTGGGCGAGACGCTCCTCGACCACCCGCACCTCGATCGCGAGGTAGCCGGCAAGCTCGTTTTGGCGCTCGGGCTGCATGCGGCTGTCGATGGCCGCGATCGACAGGGCCCCGGCCACCCGACCGTCGGGCCCGCGCACCGCCACGCCGATGCCCCATGAATTGGCGAAGATTAGCCCCGGGTTGAGCGCGAAACCCCGGGCCCGGGTTTCGGCCACGCCCTCGCGGATACGGGCCGCGGGCAGCATGGGATATTTCGTTCTGAGCACGGCGTCGTTGGCGGCGAGCACGGCCTCCACCTCCTCGTCGGGCAGCGCCGCGAGCATGGCGAGGGAGCCGGCGCCGACACCGAGCGGATGCTCGAAACCGGCCTGCAGGGCGTGGGTGCGCACCGGATAGGTACCCTCCTCGCGATAGAGACAAACGGAAAAGGTGTCGCGCCGGACGGAAAGGAAACTCGAATCCTCGGTGCGCTTCGACAGCCGCGTCAGGCTCTCCATGGCGACCTGCAGCAGGCCGAAACGACGCGATGCAAGCGAGCCGATGACATAGGCCTCCTCGCCCAGGTAGTAGCGACGGCTCGTCTGGTCCTGCTCCACGAGGCCGGCGCGCATGAGCGCGAGCAGCAGGCGACGCGCCGTCGGCTTGTTGAGCCCGCTTTCCTCGACAATGTCGGTGAGCGAGGCGCCCCGGTCGGCATGGCGGGCGACCATCGAGAGCAGGCCGAGCGCCCTGTCGACGCTCTGGGCCCCGGTCTGGTCGCGGTCGCGGGTCACCGTGATGACCATGGCTCAGGACATCGGCCCGATGGCGCAGCTCTGCCCGCCGTCGACTGGCAGGCATACACCGGTGATGAAGCGCGCCTCGTCGGAGGCGAGGAATACTGCCGCAGCAGCGACGTCCCAGGCCGAGCCCATCTTCCCGAGCGGCACGAGCGCATTGCGCGCCGCCACCATCTCCTCGACGGAGCCGTACTGGCCGGAGATCTGCCTGTAGATCATCGGCGTGTCGATGAGGCCGGGCATGATGCAGTTGGCGCGGATGCCCTGCCGGGCGTATTGCATGGCGAGTGCCACCGTCGCCTGGTTCACCGCCGCCTTGGTCGCGTAATAGGCGAAGTACGGATAGCCGACGTAACGGATGGCGGCGAGAGACGAGATGTTGACGATGGCGCCGCCGCCCCCCTTCAGCATGTGCGGCAGAACGGCCTTGGCCGTGCGGTAGACGGAGCCGATGTTGAGGTCGAGCGCGGCCTGGAACCGCTCCTCGTCGAGTTCTACCGGACCGCCCATATGGGTCACGCCGACGTTGTTGTGCAGGATGTCGATGGCGCCGAAGGCCTCCATCGCCGCGGCGGCTGCCGCCTCGACGGAGGCGAGGTTCATCACGTCCGCCGCCAGCGCGATGGCCTCATTGCCCTCCTCGCGGATGATCGCCGCGGTCTCGGCCGCCGCAGCCTCGGCCACGTCGACGCAGGCGACCCTGGCGCCCTCGCGGGCGAAGGCCACGGCAGCAGCCTTGCCGTTGCCCCAGCCGGGACCGGACGAGCCGGCGCCGAAGACGATCGCGCATTTTCCCTTCAGTCGGTCGGCCACGGTCGTGTCTTTCCTGTCACGGTAAATTCGGCCACTGCCCGCCCGCCGCCGCGCATGCAGCGCGGCTGCGGGAGCAGCGCGTTCCTTCCTGCTTTCGGCGGGAGCTGTTCGGGGTGGGGGGTGCCAGCCCCCCGAAGCGTCTTCTGCCGCTTGCTCGCGGCACCTCCCCACCCCTTCCCTTCCTGCCTTGCGGTCAGGGAGGCAGCGTCGGCGGGCCCGCAGCCGGACCCGGCCGAACGGAGGCGGCCTGCAGGGGCCGGTTATGCGGGAGCGATTGCCTTCTCGAAGATCGCCCACGCCTCGTCGCCGTACTTGGCCTTCCACTCGGCATAGAAGCCGGCGTCGCGCAGCTTGGCGCGGAAGGAATCCGGCGAGGGCTGGTTGAACTTCATGCCCTTGGCGGTGAGCTCTTCCTGCAGGGACGCGTTGAGCTTGGCGACGTCCTCGCGCTCCTTCACCGCCGCCTCGTTGAGGTTCCTGGCGACGATCTCGCGCAAATCCTCTGGAAGGCGCTGCCAGGCGCGCTTGTTGGCGAGGAACCAGAAGCCATCCCACATGTGGTTGGTGAGCGAGCAGTACTGCTGCACCTCGTAGAGCTTGGCCGTCGCGATGATGGCGAGCGGGTTCTCCTGCCCGTCGACGATCTTGGTCTGCAGGGCGGAATACACCTCGGCGAAGTTGATGCTCGCCGGCGCCGACTCGAAAGCCTTGAACATCGAGGTCCACAGCGGGCTCACCGGCACGCGGATCTTGAAGCCCTTGAGGTCGTCGGCCGTGTTGATGGGCCCGGAGGAGCTGGTGATCTGGCGGAAGCCGTTGTCCCAGATCTTCTCCATGACAACGAGGTTGGCCTTTTCAATCTCCCCGCGGACATACTTGCCGAGCTCGCCGTCCATCGCCGCCCACACCGCGTCATAGTTGGGGAAGGCGAAGCCGATGCCGCTGATCGAGGCATTGGGCACCAGCGTCGAGAGGATGAGCGGCGAAAGCGTGAAGAACTCGACGCCGCCGGTGCGCACCTGGTTCAGCATGTCGGTGTCGGCGCCGAGCTGGTTGTTGGGGAAGATCTGGATTGCGACGCGCCCGTTCGTCTCCTCGCGGATCTTCGCGACCGCCTCCTGTGCCCGCTGGTTCATCGGGTGCGAGACGGGCAGGTTGTTGGCGTACTTGTAGTTGAACTCGGCGGTCTGGGCGCCGGCATATTTCAGCGTACCGGCGAAGGCGACCGAGGCGGTGCCCGCAAGCATCGTGCGACGAGAGATCTTCATTGGTCGTTTCCTCCTTAAATGAGCGTTTTTTGTTTGCTCTTTATTAGAGATAGGCCGTCGACAGGGCCGGGATGGCGGCGATCAGCAGAAGCCCGACGATGAGCGCGCCGAGATAGGGCCAGATCGCCTTCATGGCCTCGTCGGGGGAGACACCGCCGATCTTGCAGGCGATGTAGAAGCCGATGCCAATGGGCGGTGCCATGAGGCCGATGTTCATCGCCGTGACGATGACCATCGAGTAGTGGATGTCGTTGATGCCGAGCCGTGCCGCGATGGGAAACATGATCGGCGCCATCAGCACGATGGCCGGCAGCCCCTCGAGCACGCAGCCGAGCACCAGGAACACCACGATGCTGACGAGCATGAAGGAGAACCAGCCGCCAGGCAGATCCGTCATGTAGGTGGCGAGCTGGTTGGCGAAGCCGGTCTGCGTCAGCGACCAGGCCATGGCCGAGGCCGTGCCCAGGATGAGCAGGATGGCGCCGGACAGCGCCGCCGTCTCGACCAGCATGTCGTAGAACTTGCGCAGGCCGATGCCGCCGTAGAGGACGATGCCGATGACGATGGCATAGAGCACGGCAATGGTGGAGACCTCCGTCGCCGTGGCGATGCCGCCGCCCACCGCCCCGCGGATGAGGAAGGGCAGGACGAGCGCCGGCGCGGCGATGACAAGCGTCTTGACCACCACGCCGAGCGGCGCGCGCCTGACGCCCTCCATGTTCTCGCGCGCCGCCTTGATGCGGGCCAGCACGGCGAGCACCACCAGGAGCACCATGGCGATGACAAAGCCGCTCGTGAACAGCCCGGCGATGGACACGCCGGCGACGGAGCCGAGCACGATGAGCACGATCGAGGGCGGCACCGTGTCCGCCATGGCCGCGCCCGTGGCGAGCAGCGCGATCATCTCGCTCGGCTTGTGGCCGCGGCGCTTCATCTCCGGAAACAGCGCCGGCGCCACCGTCGCCATGTCGGAGACCTTGGAGCCGGAGATGCCGGAGACGAGGAAGAGCGAACCCAGCAGCACGTAGGACATGCCGGCCTTCACGTGGCCGAGCAGGGAGGCCATGAACTCGACGATGGCCTTTCCCATGCCCGTGGCGTCGAGCACGCAGCCGAGCAGCACGAAGATCGGCACCGACAGCAGGATGAGGCTCGACATCCCCTCGTCGATGCGCCCGATGAGCACGATCACCGGAACATGCGTGCTGAAGAGAATGAAGGCGATCGTCCCCATGCCGAAGCAGAAGGCAATCGGCACGCCGGCCAGCAGGCACAGGGCCACGACGAGGACGAGGAAGATGAGGATATTGAGATAGCCGAGCGACAGGAAGAACGGCGACAGAAGCCAGCCGACGAGCCCGAGCGCGGCGACGAGCACGACCGCTGCGGCAAGGTGCGGCAGGGTCGATTCGCGCACCGCATGGCCGACGGCGAGCACGAACATCAGCACGAGCCCGACGACGAGCGCCGAGGCGCGGTAGCTCATGGGAATGTTGAGCGCCGCGGAGGTGACGAACCACTCCTCCTGGACGTACTCGACCGCCGGCATGATCAGCGCCAGAATGACGGTGGCTACGATGACGAGCGCCAGCGTGCCGACGAAGGCGCGGTACCGTTCTGGCAGGAGGCCGAGAAAGAGCGTCAGGCGCAGGTGCTCGTTGCGATCGATGGCGATCGCCGAGCCGAGCATGGCGAGCCAGAGGAAGGAAATCGACGCCGCCTCGTCGATCCAGACGATCGGCAGCGACAGGACGTAACGGGACACCACCCCCGTCAGGAGCAGGCCGATGACGACGACGAGCAGGACTGCCGAGACAAACTCGACCGGTCGCATCAGGCGCGAGCCCGGCCGCGCATCGACGACCTCTGCGGGCGTCTCGAGCACCAAAGAGTCGTTGTTAGCGGCAGCCATCCTGCGCGCCTCCTCCCGTTTCCTCCCCGGCTACGCCCGCTTCTTGGCGGCAGGCCCTTACCGGGTCCACATTATGGTTGTTGCTCTTATGGGCGAGCAGTCATCGCACGGAGCCGCACGACAGGCAACAGTATTTCTGAAAATTTTAGGTCCACATGATGGAATTGGTGGCGCGCGAGCCGCGCCGGACGGGCCGTCGGCACAACCCGCGGCCGCAATCGCCCCCGTCAGCTGCCGGTGAAGGCCGCCGGCCAGGCGCTCGCCGGGATGACCCGCCCCTCCTGCCGGGGCAGGCGCGCGAGAAAGGCCGCCGCATCCGGGGAACTCATTGCCGTGGCGTAAAGATAGCCCTGGGCATTGTCGCAGCCGAGCTCCTGCAGCCGAATGGCCTGACTGAGTGTCTCCACCCCCTCGGCGGTGATCTGCATCTTCATGCGATGTCCCAGGTGAATCACCGCCGAGACGATCGCCTCGTCAGCCTCGCCACGCTCGATCTCCTGGATGAAGCCCTTGTCGATCTTGATGTGGTTAATCGGAAAGGCCTTCAGATGGCTGAGTGAGGCATAGCCGGTGCCGAAATCGTCGAGGGCAATGGAGAAGCCCGCTGCGTGCAGGTCTTCCAGCGTCGCGACCACATCGGCCAGCATCTGGTCGAGGAACACCGCCTCGGTGATCTCCACCTCGATCGACGCAGTCGGAATACTGCACCGTGCGAGCGCCTCCTTGATTGCGCTCGCAAGGCGACGGTCGCTGAACTCGGCCGGCGAGACATTGATCGCGACCTGAACCGGCGGGAGGCCCTGGTCGAGCCACCGGCGCATGTCCGCCACGACGCGCTCGAGGATCTGCCCACCCAAGGCACGCGACAGCTCCGGATCCTCGAAGGCGACGCCGAAGGATGCCGGCGTGAGCAGGCCCCGCTGCGGATGATGCCAGCGGGCCAGCGCCTCGAAGCCGACGATCCCGCCGGAGGCAAGGCTGACCTTGGGCTGGTAGAAGGGAACGATCTCGCCCGCCCTGAGCGCGCGGCGCACGTCCTCGACGAGGGCGATGCGGTCCTCCACGGCCGCGCGCAGGCCGGGCGAATAGGTGACGAAGCGATTGCGGCCTTCGGCCTTGGCGCGATAGAGAGCGATGTCAGCGCTCTTCAGCAGGTCCTTGGCATTGGCGCCATCCTGGGGGAAGGTCGCGATGCCGATGCTCGCCCGCGTCGCAAAGGTCCGCCCGCGGGTCACGAAGGGCTCGAGAAGGACGGTGCGGATGCGCTCGGCAACCGTCTCCGCATAGCCGGCGGCGGGCGGCTCACGCACAAGCACGGCGAACTCGTCGCCACCGAAGCGCGCCACCACATCCGACGCGCGCACCGTGCGGCGCAACCGCGCGCCAACCTCCGCCAGCAGCTGATCGCCCGCATCGTGGCCGAGGGTGTCGTTGACGTCCTTGAAATGGTCAAGATCGATGAGCAGCAGGCTGAAGGACGATGCTCTCTCCGTCATGCCGGCACAGATGCTCTCCAGCGTCTCCTGCAGGGAGGCGCGGTTGAGAAGCCCCGTCAGGCCGTCGAGGCTCGCCATGCGCCAGGCCTTCTCCTCCGCCTGCTTCTGCGCCGTGATGTCGAAGGTGACGCCGACCAGGCGGTCGTCGTCGACCCGCTCGCCACGCACGGCGAGCCAGAGCTGTTGCCCGTCGGGCCGCAGGTAGCGAAGCTCGATCATCTCGGCGCCATCGGGCGAGCGGAGGAAGTCGCGCCTGATCCGGCGGTCCCCGGCATGAATGAAGGGCAGGATCTCCTCGACCGGCCCCGAGCCGATGCCCAGTATGCTCATCGCGTTGTCGCTACGGGTGACGAAATCGGTCGCGAGGTCCTGCTCCCAGGCGATCATGCGCGCCGCCTGCAGTGCCAGCCTGAGCCGCCGCTCGCTGTCGCCCAGCGCGTGCAGCGACTTCTTCTGTTCCGTGATGTCGCGGACGGTGCCGATCTTGCGGACCGGCCGCCCGCAAGTGTCGAAGAAAGTGCGCCCCGTGGCCGCCACCCACCGCTCCTCACCCGTGTCGGCACGCAGGATGCGGCACTCGCCCCGGTAGACGGAACCGTCATTAGGACCGTCGGCGAAGAAACACCGCTCGATCTCCTCGCGGTCATCCGGGTGCACGAGCGTGCGGAAGGAATCGCGCCCGATGGAGGCATCGCCGTCCAGGCCGAGAATGGCTCGGGCCTGCGCGTTCCATTCCCGGCGGCCTGTGATGAAGTCCACGTCCCAGATGCCGAGGGCGGTGCTCTCGACAGCCAGGCGCAGCCGCTCCTCGCTCGCCCGCAGAGATTCCTGCGCCACCACGCGCGCGTGGATATCGGTCAGCTTGCCGACCCATTCGCGGATGCTGCCGTCATCGCTGCGCAGCGGCACTGCGCGGGCTTCGACCCACCTGTACTCACCACTGCGCGTCAGGATGCGGAACTGTCCCTCGTAGGTCGAGCCGTCGAGCAGCGATGCCTGCCAGCGCGCGACAATCCGGGCGCGATCCTCCGGGTGGAGCGCCGAGAGCCAGCCCCAGTCCCGGAACTCGTCGCCCTCCTGCGCCGCAATGGACGCCCAGCCCCACTGGTCGGTGACGCGCCCGTCTGGCTGCGCGATCCATAGGACCATGTCACCCGCTTCGTGAAGCGCGCGATAGCGCTGCTCGCTGAGCGCCAGGAGCAGCTCGGCCTTCTTGCGGTCGTCGATGTCGATCGTTGTGCCGAGCCAGCCTTCCACGCACCCACGCGCGTCATAGGTGGGGGAGCCGCGGGATGTCACCCACCGGTAGTCGCCCGAATGGTGCCGGAGACGGTAGTCAATTTCGTATCCGTCTTGTGCGCTGAGAGCCCGCCGCCACGCGAGCTGGGCACGGTCACGGTCGTCGGGGTGGACCCACTGCGCCCAGGTGTCGAAGGTGATCGTGCCGGGCGGAGCACCGACAAAGTCATGCCAGGCCCGGTTGTAGACGCCCCCCGAGCCGTCGGCACGGCTCATCCAGAGCATCTGGGGCGAGCCGTTCATGATCCCGTCAAACTGCCGGGCAAGATCGCTGCCTCTGAGGCGCGAAGCCGCCTCGGCACCTGTTGCGGCTGGCGCGTGCCGCGCCGGCCGACGCTCCCCTTTCGGCATCTCGACGTCCTACTGCACTGACCGCCGGACATCGAGCCCGGACGGCTGTCCCCCGCCCCGTCGAGAGCCGGGCCGACGATGCTGCACCTCGCGCCCTCGATTTAGGCATTAGGTCAGCAGGAAATTCGTGAAGCAACACTTAAGCGGCCGGACGGGGCCAACTGCCGGCAGCCGCCCGGCCCTATTCCGCAGCCCGACGCCGTGCGGCGAGGCTGCGCTCCCAGGCAAGAGCGTGGGCCACGATCGTATCGAGATCGTCGAGCTCCGGGCGCCAGCCCAGAACCTCACGAATGCGTGAGGCATCGGCGACAAGCGCCGCCGGGTCGCCGGCGCGGCGCGGCGCGTGATTGACCGGGAAATCGACTCCGGAGACGCGCTTCACCGCCTCGATGACCTGAAGCACGGAATAGCCGCGTCCATAGCCGCAGTTGAAAACGGCGCTCGCTCCCCCGGCAGCCAGATAGTCGAGCGCGAGCACATGCGCCCGGGCGAGATCGGTGACGTGGATGTAGTCGCGCAGGCAGGTGCCGTCCGGCGTCGGATAGTCCGTGCCGAACACGTCAAGATGCGTGCGCTCGCCGAGCGCCGCCTGTGTCGCGACCTTGATAAGGTGCGTGGCGCGCGGGCTCGACTGGCCGGAACGGCCGGCCGGGTCGGCGCCGGCGACGTTGAAGTAGCGCAGGGCGACGTATTTCAGCGGATGCGCCCTTGCCGTGTCGCGCAGCATCAGCTCGGTCATCAGCTTCGACGTGCCGTAGGGCGACACCGGGTCGAGCGGCGCCGACTCCGCGATAGGGCTCTCTTTCGCATCGCCGTAGACGGCGGCAGTGGATGAGAAGAGGAAGCGCGGCACGCCGTTGGCGACCGCAGCGGCGATGAGCGCGCGCGAGCGGACGGTGTTGTTGAGATAGTAGCCCAGCGGGTCGACGACCGAATCCGGCACCACGATGGACCCGGCGAAGTGCACGATGGCGTCGACGCCGTGCTCGCGGATCACGCGGCCGACGAGATCCTCGTCACCGCAATCGCCCTCGACGAAGACGGCCTCGGGATGGACCGCCCAGCGGAAGCCCGTGCTCAGGTTGTCGAGCACCACGACATTACGCCCCGCATCGCGCAGGGCGAGCACCATGTGGCTGCCGATATAGCCCGCACCGCCCGTCACCAGAACCGTCATCGCACCCTCGTTTGTTCGTTGCCGCCTTCACCATGGCATATCAGCCGTCGCGCCTCAGTTCCATTGGTACCCGGACGAGATCGCGGTCCCACGTGACTTTGCAGTTTCTGAGCTGATAACGCGTGAGATAGAGATAGCCGCGCTCGCCGAAATCCTCATAGGAGAAGGTTGTCGCCTCGGGGTCGATGAGCGAGGGATAGAAATAGGCGTGGCGCTCGTTGCAGGACTTGTCCCACAGGAGCTGCGCCCGCATGACGAGCCGCGGCTCGCTCCACGTGATGAGGTCGCGTGAGGTGGAGGTGAAGAAGCCCTCGGCCACGCTCCCGTCCGGCAGCCTGCGCTTGTCACCGAACACCGCCATCACCTCGCCGCTGCTGCGCAGGGTGACGAGCCCGCCGATCATGCGGCCGATGATGTGCGGCGCCACCGGCGTGCAGGTGTGCGCGGCCGGATCGTCCACCGCATCGCGGAAGGGATCGACGAAACGGACCGAAAAGTCGCGCCCGTCCCATGCCCGCCATGAGGAGGGGTCGCCGAGCGTTTTCGTCCGGATCAGGCAGGCGCCGCGCTTCTGCGCCCGGTAGCCGTCGGCGAAGATGAAGGCATAGTACCAGCCGTTGCGCTCGATGATGTTGGTGGGGTTCGCGTAGCCGACGCGCGCGTTGCGATCGGTCGGGAAGCCGTAGGGCAGGGTCGCCACCACGGGCGGCCCCTCCCCTTCCGGCCGGAAGCTGCGGCCGCCGTCGCGCGAGACGAGGCCAGTGACGGTGTTGAGCAGGCAGGCGCTGTACTTGCCGGCCGGGCACTGGCCAGGCGTTCGCTCGCCGCGCAGCTCCGTGTGGGCGAGCGCATAAACCGTGCGCCCGTCGCGCGTGTAGACACCGCTGATCCAGCTGAGGTCGTCGAAGGCGGCGAGCTTCGGCGAGCGACCGGCCTCGTAGACCACCGCGCAGCTCGGCACCACGGCATCGAGGCTGGGGCCGAGCAGGGCACGGTTGTCGTTGTGGCTGATGATCAGCCGCACCTCGCCGTCGGCATTGCGGAATGCCCGTGCCGGGGCGTCCGGCACATGGCTCTTGACGCAGGCATCGCGGGACCAGTCGAAAACAGTCTCGACCGGCCCCGTCGGTACGAGGAAATAGCCGCCGGCCGGCTCGGCGCGGGCCGGGGCGAGCGCGAGCCCGGCCGCCAGCACTGCGACGGCGGCAACAACAAATCCCCTCGCACCGGCCGCCATCACGCCACCTTGCGCGCCGGCTCCGGCGCCTTCTGCATGACATCGACCATCTTGGTGTCGGCGCCGTTCTCCACCAGAAACTGCCGCATCTCGCGATAGGTATGGTGATAGGCCCGGTTGAACTTGTCGAACAGCGACTGGTCCCAGTACTCCTCGAGCACGAAGTCCTTTCCCGAAAAGACGTCGAAGCTCGGGATCTGGAAGGTCTCGGCAAATTCCACCGTGCGGCTGTCGTAGGTGAAGTAGATGGACGGGGTGCCGTTCGACAGCGCCATCAGGTTGCCGTGCAGGCGATAGCCAAGGACGACGTCCTTCTGCTGCACCAGAGCCTCGTAGTCGGCGACGACGTCCGAATAGAACAGCCGCTCGCGGTGCAGCTTCTCCATCACCTCGTCGAGGTACCACTCGGAGACCCACTTGTTGGCCCTAAGCGCCGCGAAGGCCTCCTCCTTCTGCTCCGGTGTGCCGAAGACGATCTTCTTCTCCTCCACCTCGCCCTGGGCCATGAGCACCACGTCGAAGCGCTCGGCCAGCGACTTCACGAGGTCGCGGTGGAACGTGAGGTAGCGCTTGATGTCCTGCGCGTAGGCGGGCGAGACCTCCCGGCGCATGGTGACACCGACGTATTTCACCGTCTCGAGAGGCGGCAGGGCGATGGTCAGGTTCGGGTCGTTGCGGCGGAAGGCCGTGGGGCAGCCGACGATGCGCACGTTGCGGATGCCGATGTCCCACAGCACCTGCGCCGAATAGGCGCCGCGCACGCCGACCGAGGTGGTGGAGTCGGCCATCATGCGAAGCACGGTCTTGGTCTCGTCCGACAGCTCGATCTTGCCCTTGACCGGCGCCTGGGCGCCGATGCCGAAGGCGATGACCGGGATTTTCAGCCGCTTCAGGACGTCGACGGTCCGGCTCCACTTCATGTCCTTATGCACGTAGTTGGAGCCGCGCAGGAAGACGTAGTCGTATTCCCGGTTGATGCGGTCGATGTCGTCGAGGTTGGGGTTGGCGATCTGCAGCACGTCGAGCTTCTCGTAGTTGAGAAGCTTGAGCGAGGAATCGTAGACGAAGGCGTCGCCGATGTTGTGGTAGTGATTGATGTGCGCCTGCACGTCCTTGTGGCGGTACCAGCGGACGCAGTCGTGATCGTAGACCTCTCCCGAGGGGATCATCACGAGAATTCTTGCCATGGGACCTCTCCCTTTCACCTGTGGCGTTGCGACGGACAGTTTCAGGCGCTGCGCGCCGCCGAGGGCACCGGGACGGGCGCCCGCGCCGCCGCGCGCCGGGCGGCGACGGCGTTGTAGAGATCGAGGTGGCGCCGGGCGCACTCCTCGTAGTCGATGGGCCGCGTGATGCCGGCGCGCAGCCGGTCCCAGAGGGTCGCGTCCGTCAGGGCCTCGACCATCCGGTCGACGAGGTCTTCCGACGAGCCGACGCGGAAATGCAGGCCGTCGACGCCGTCGGTGATCTTCTCGGCCATGCCGCCGATGTTGCTGGCAATGAGCGGGCGGCCGTGGAAAAAGGATTCCTGGATGACGATGGGCGAGTTCTCCCACCAGATGGAGGGAACGATCGTCCAGTCGATGGAGCGCATCAGGCGCGGCATCTCGCTGTTCTGGTAGGCGCCGTAGAAGCGCACGCGCGGGCCCGCACGCTCGATGAGCGCCTCGATCTTCTCCTGGAAGGGCCTCGGCTGGCGCTCAAGGTTGCCGCCGAAGATCATGAGCTGGGCATCGTCGCCCCAGACGGATTCGGGGATCCGCCCCACTGCGTCGAGCAACACGTCCACGCCCTTGAAGGCCGTGATCTGGCCGAAATAGGCGAAGCGGCTGCGCCGCCCGCCCGGCGGCAGCGGCCGCGGCGGCACCGGCTCGGCAATGTCGAGCCCGTTCTCGATGACCGTGAAGCGCGAGGGGTCGAGCCCCCAGTCGACATAGCGCTCCACGAGGAAGCGGCTCGGCGAGACGAAATGGTCGGCCACGTCGAGCAGGCCGCGCACGAAATGCTCCCGGCGCAGGAAGCGCGCCGGCGAGATGTCAGGGAAACAGGCGTTGCAGTCCGCCGGCGAGGCACGGTTGCAGAGCTTGGCGCCGTGCGTCTTCACCATCTGCCCGTGGTGGTGGCAGATGGCGAGGAACTCGTGAAAGGTGACGATGATCAGCGTCTCGGGCAGCGCCTTGCGCACGGCATAGAGGCATTCGAGGCCCAGGCCGATGAAGTGGTGGAAGTGCACCACGTCCGGCCGCAGATCGCGCACCACGCGCAGGAAATCGCGCTCGATCTCCTCCGTGTTGCGGTTGGACAGCAGGAAATGGTCGTACTCGTCGGCGTGGTAGAGGATCTCCCCCTGCTTCTGGCGCAGGCTGAGGAGCGCGGTGGCGCCGTGGCGCGCGACGGGGTGGCCGACGCGGGCGAGATAGCGCGAGCCGACACCCTCGAGGCGGTTGAGCCCCTTGTGCAGGTTGTAGGAGGCGATCTCGGCGCCGCCGAGCGAAAAGCTCGGGTGGCCGTGCGAGACGACCAGCACGCGCAGCGGATGGTTGGCGGCCCGTGGCATCGGGCGTTCGGCTCTCGAATGATCGGTCATCTTCACCCCCGCATGTTGGCGACAAGGAGCGTCCAGCGGCGGTTGAAGCTCCAGCGGTCGGCCCGCTGGGCCAGCTTCTGCCACGGCGTTGCGATGGTGCCGGCGTTCTCCTCGGCGGCGATCATCTCCACCTCGGGCAGCCACACGGACGGCGTGCCGGCGAGCTTGAGCTGCAGGCACAGGTCGCGTCCCTTTTCGGTGGGGCCGAGATAGGAGCGGTTGAAGCCGCCTACCGCCTCGATGGCGGCGCGCGGCAGGAGGCAACAGGCGACCGTGCCGGCCACGACATCGCTCGGCTCGGCGTTGCGCACCACATCGCGCGGATAGCCGATGTAGCGGTCACTCAGCCGCCGCTCGCCACCGTCCGTCTCCAGCCACGTACCCGCGAAGCGGATGGAATCGTCCTCGAACACGATGGTGGGGCTGACCAGCACCTTGCCGCCACGGGCCCGGTAGGCGCGCTCCATGCGCGACAGCCAGCCGGCCTCGCGCGGCAGCACCGAGGCGGAGAGGAAGGCGAGCGTCTCGGCGCCCGTGGCGCCGACGGCCGCCTCGAAAGCGTCACACATGTCCTCGATACCCTCGCCAATCACGAGCCGCAGGCCGAGCCCGTAGAAACCGGCGAGCCGCTGCGCGTCGGCCCCGACCCGGTCGGCATGGCCGACGGGCACGGACAGGACGATGGGCACGTTGCGCGTCTCGGGATCGAGCGCCAGCAGCGAGAGGGCGACGGCCGCCTCCTCCGCCTCGCCGGCGGCGCCGACGACGAGTGCCAGCGGCGCCGCCTCGTCGAAGCCGAAGTCGCGGATCTCCACGATCCGCGGCGCCGGCCGCTGCATGGCCTGCAGCATCGGCCCGATGTGCCGCTCGATGGCGAGCGAGGCGGTGGCGGTATGCGGGTCGAGCGCCGACATCAGGCGCTCCAGCGCCTGCCGCGACAGGCCGCGCGCGACCGTGAGCGGATAGAAGGCGATGGTGTCCGCGTCGATCGTCAGCTCGAAATAGGCCGGGCAGTCGTCGCTGGCCGACACGCCGGGCACGAAGGCGAGGAAGCCGTGGTCGTGGCGCGTGGGATCGATGCGACCGGCAAAGAGCGGATCGTTCTGGAAGGCGTGCGTCACGTCCGGCCGCGGCAGGCGCGTCCAGCTGCCGCCGATGGTCTCCGCCGCTGTGCCGCAGCGCAGGGCGATGCTGTCGACCAGCCCCTCGGGGTCCAGCATCCAGCCGGACACGAGCATGCCGCCGCCCGGCACCTCTGCCGCAAGATCCATGCCGAGGCGGATCGGCTTCTGCAACGGCGAGACCGTGTCGCGCCCGTCGAAGCGCTGTGCCGCGCGGCGCAGCCGCAGCAGTGTCTCGGGGCTGGCCTCGGCCCGAGGCAGCACGTCGCGGATGTGGGCCGGCACATCGGTGGAGGCGAGCAGCACGCGCCGCTCGTAGATGTCGAGCGAGCGCCAGCCGTGCGCGCCGCGGAAGAAAAGGCGCTCGAAGGCCTCGGGCGCGACGGGCACCTTGCCCGGATCGAGCAGGCCGACGAAGCCGCGGCCGTTGTCGCCCAGGTCCTCGCGCGGCACCGTTGCGGCGACGAAATCACCGACGAGGAAGCCCTCGTGCGAGACGAGCAGGCGCGTCCCATCCGCCGGCAGCTCCGTGGACCAGCCCTGCAGGTAAACCTCGCCCGTGTCGAGCGCACCCATGACCTCGACGAAGCCATCGTTGCGCGCCGCGACCTGCAGCATGGTGAGCGCCGCCGCGAGCCGCCGCGGGCTGCCGCGACCTGCCATCAGCGCCTGGATGAGCCCGTCGACGGCATCGGCGAAGGCATCGCCCGCATCGGCCGCCATGAGGTGGAGCAGCCCCGGCAGAGGCAGGGCACGGCGCATCAGCGTGAAGCGCACCGGCCGGCCCGCCCGCCGCATGACGACAGAGCCGAGGCGAAGGCGTCCGGCGATCTGCAGCGGTATGGCCGCCACGAAGCCCTCCGCGATGTCCGCCGGCGCGCCTGGCCGCCGCCAGGAGACGACCGTCGCCTCCATGCACATCGCCGGATCGCCGTTGAGCAGCACCTGCAGGGTCTGCGGCATGGCATCGGCCACGCCGAGGACGAGCACGAACTCCTCGCCGATGGGCGCTGCGAGCGCCGTCTCGCCGTCGATGGGCAGGTTGGGTTCGTCGGTCACTGGTCCTCTCTCCCTGATCGTGCGTTTCGCGTCTGCCCTCAGGTGCCCATCCTCCCCACGAGCACGAGCAACGCCGCGATGGACGAAGCCGCCGCCACGACGCCGATGGCACCGAGCAGCGTCACCGCGCGGCGCATGGGCCGGTCGGCCGTGTTCGTCAGCTCGCGGATGCGCTCGTCGAAATCGGCGAGCGTGCGGTCGAAACGCATGAGGAAGACCTCGATGTCCGACACGCGGCGCGTCAGCTCGGCCTGGCTCGCGCGCACCAGCTCCACGGCGGCGCCGACCCCCTCCTCGTTGGAGGACATCTTCTCCACCTGCTCGGCCGTGGCCCTGAGCGCCTCGGCGGCCTCGCGCTGGATGATCTGCGAGCGGCGCTGGGCGGCGATGAGCACGTCGAGCTGGTCGAGCACCCGGCCGAGGGGCGTGTTCATCGCCGCCTCGACCGCCCGCTCGTCCTGCGAGGGCATGCGCAGCGCCATCTCCTGGCCTGTTGAGGGTGAGGTCGCGATGATGGACAGCTTGTCGAGATGATCGAGCACGAACTCCGGCAGATCGATCTCGAAGGCATGGGCACCGTCGCCGACGCCGTTGCGGCGCAGGTCGACGCGCGGCTTGTCGGCGACAGCCGACAGCACCTGGCGTCCGGCGATGAGCACCCGGACCTGCAGGCGCTCCAGCGGGCGGTTGCGATCCCACACCCAGCCGAAGAGGCGCGCGCCCTCGATGGCATCCATGCGGCCGTTGATGTCCGCGGCCGGGCTCGCCGCCTCGGCCGGCGCGTGCGCTGCCGGGGCGTTGGCCGGTCTCCGTCCGGCCGTTGCCTCAGCCGTGGCTTGAGCAGTGGCTTGGGCAGTCATGAGATCCTCCTCGTTCAGGCGGCGTCCGCCATGCGGCGGGCGCGGCCGTAGAGGGCGATGTGCCGGTCGGCGACCTCGCCGATCTCCGGCGGCGCGACGATGCCGGCCACGAGCTTCTCCCAGAGGCCCGGCGTCTCCACGGCCTCGCGCATCGCCGCGGCGAGCGCGACCGGGTCGTCCGGCCGCACGAGCAGGCCGTCGACACCATCGCGCACCATCTCAGCCATGCCGCCGATGCCGCTGGCGATGACCGGCCGGCGGTGGCGGAAGGCCTCCTGGATGACGAGCGGTGCGTTCTCCCACCAGATGGAAGGCACGACCACCCAGTCGACCGCCGCCATGAGCGCCGGCAGCTCCTCGGGGCGATAGGCACCGAGCCGCACCACCCGCGGTTCTCCGGCGGCGGCGAGCGCATCGACCTGCGCCACGAAATGCTCGGCCTGGAACGGTGCCCCGCCGTGCAGCCGCAGGGAAAAGCCGTCGAGGTCCGCGAGCTGCGCCGCCGCCTTCAGCAGCACCGTCACGCCCTTCCACGGGTTGAGGTTGCCGAAGTAGCCGAAAACCGGCCGCCGCCCGTCGGGGGAGGAGCGATGGGCGGCAGCCGGCGCCGCCGGCCGACCATTCGCGACCACCTCGATCGCGCCGGGCGGCAGCCCCCATGCGACGTAGCGTTCCTTCAGGAAGCGGCTCGGCGCGATGAACAGGTCCACCTGCGAGAAGTGCGTCTTCAGGTGTCGCTCCCGCAGCAGGAAGCGGTCGGGGCCGATCTCGGGGAAGCAGCCGTGGCAGCGGTGCGGCGAGGCCCCGTCGCAGCGCTCGCGCCCCTTCGTGCGCACCATGAGGCCGTCGTGCGCGCAGATGGGGTAATAGTCGTGCAGCGTCACGACGATGCGCGTCTCGGGCAGCAGGCGCCGCACGAGGGCGATGAACTCGACGCCGACGAGCAGAAGGTGGTGGATGTGCACCACGTTCGGGCGGAAGCTCTCGACAAGGCTCCTGAGGTCCGGCACGACGCCGTAGGTATCGGTCTGGCTCATGTAGAAGCGGTCGAAGTGCCCGCTCCACAGCACCACCTCGTCGCTGGCACCGGGCAGCCCCTGGAAGGCCGTACCGGGCCGCGGGTCGCGATGGATGCGGTTCGTGGCGGCGAGGAACAGGGCCTGGTGCCCCCGCTCCTTCAGGCCCAGGAACAGGTCGTGCGCGAAGATTTCCGTGCCGCCGGGATGGAAGTCGGGATGATTGTGCGCGACGACGAGCACCCTCATGCCGCCACCTCCCGGCTCTTCGCCACGATGACGTCCTGATAGTGAGCCGCCTCCGTGCCGCGCCAGTGGCCGAGACTCACCCGCTCGATGCGCAGGCCCGCGGCTTCGACGGCCCCCTCGACGAGGCCGGCATCGAAGCCGATGGCGCCGAGCGGCGCCTCGGGATCGGCCACCCACGTGCCGGCGGCCTCGCCGCGCTGGAAGCGCGGCCGGGCCCCCTCGCGCGCATGGTCGCCCGGCGTGACGATGAAGGCGGTGAGGAACAGCCTGCCGCCCGGCGCGAGCAGGCGCGCGACCTCGCGCATGTAGGCGGCGATCTCGGCCAGCGGCAGGTGGGTCGCCACCGACACCATGGCGGCGAAGTCGAAGCTGCCGTCCGGGAAGGGCAGCACCACGTCCTCGCCCGCAAGCGGCCCCCCGGGGTTATAGAGCGGGTGCGCCACGTCAAGGCGGCAGAAGCGGAAGTTGGGATAGACAGGAGTGATCGTCTGCGCGCACCAGGCGATGCCCTCCCCCACCGGGTCGACGCCCTCGTAGACAGCGTCGCTGTCGAGATACTGCGTCAGCGGCACCGCCATGCGGCCGATGCCGCAGCCGATGTCGAGCACCCGGTCAGACGGCCGGAGCCCGCCGAGGCGCACGAAATGGCCGAGGAACTCGGCGCCGATGGCACGGTAGTCCCCGTCGCCCACGAAGACGCTCTCCGCCGGCGGCGCAGGCAGGAAGCGGTTCCTCTGAACCGCCTCGATGAGCCACGTCAGGCGCGCCTCCTCGGCGCCGGTGAGCGACGAGGCGTCGTGCGGGACGATGCGGTGGGCGATCTGGGCTGTCATGCGCAAAGGCTCCTCTCCCGCCGGCGCCGGCGGCTGCCGCGGGGTTGCATGATGTCCGTGATGAGGTCGCCCCAGCGCGCCGCGTGGAGGGCGCAGTTGTATTGCCAGGCGATGCCGCGCATGTAGTCGGCGCTCTCCCTCATCGACCTGCGCTCGAGGTGGTAGAGCTCGACGGCCGGCACGTAGAGGATGCGCCGGCCGCGCGCGGTGATCTTGAGGCACAGGTCGCTGTCCTCGTAGTCGCCGATCACGTAGTCCTCGGTGAAGCCGCCGACCTCGTCGAAGAGGGCGCGCGTCAGCACGAGGCAGGCGCCGGTGACGGCCGGCACGACGCGCTCCTCGCAGGCGGGTGCGTAGTCGCGCGGCATGCCCTTGTAGAAGTGCTGGTTCAGCCAACGGCCGCGATGATCCTGCGCGAAGTACATGCCCGCGTGCTGCAGCGAGCCATCCTCGAACAGCAGCTTGGGCCCCACGGCGCCGATCCCGCGGCGTCCGTCGAGGCGCCGGGCGAGCTGCGGCAGCCAGCCGGGCGCCGTCGGCACGACGTCGGAATTGACCATGGCGAGGACGGCGCCGCGCGCTTCAGCCGCGCCGGTGTTGCAGGCGCGTGCGAAGCCGGCGTTGCGCGCCATCACGACGAGCTTCACCGGCAGCGCGTAGACGAGGTGCAGCCCGGTGAGGAGATGCTCGACATCGCGGGCCTGCTCGGGTGAATCGAGCACGTAGATCAGCTCGGCATGGTCGCGGAACCAGGGATCGGCCGCGAAGGCGGCGATCTGGAAGCGCAGGAAGTCGAGCACGCGGTAGAGCGGCACGACGACCGACACCCGCGGCCGCTCCACGGGTCGTCCGATCGCCACCGGCGAGGGCGCGCCGACGCGCTCGCGCGCCTCGGCATGCAGGCGGGCAACAACCGGCGCGATGGTGCCAGCGAGCACCGTCTCGTCCACGTGCTGGGGCGGCACGGCCCGCAGGGCAGCTGCCCGGCGCTCGGCCGGATCCACCGGCTGCGGCGACGGCACGAGATCGTGGACGGCGCCCGATTTCAGGCGCAGGCGGAAACGCGGCTGCAGCAACGGCACAGCGCCGGGAAAGGCCGGCGCGCGTACCACGAAGCCAGTGGCACGCAGGCGGATGTCCGCCCCCGGCCCGTCGATCTCGACGGGGAAGCGGTGAAGGCCCGGCGTCAGATCCTGCGGCCCTTCCGCCGTCAGCGTCTCGATGCCGGCGACGAGTTCGCTCGGGTCGCGGTACCAGCCGGTGACGAGCGTGCCCGAGGCCGTCGCCAGCGCGGTGGCGATCTCCGCCGACGGGGTTGCCCCGCCGCCCGTGACGCGCCGCGGCTGCAGGGGCGCGCGCAGCTGTGCCTCAAGCGCCATGGCCTGTCCCGCCGCGGAGCGCGCCGAAAGCTCGCGCAGCAGATGCTCGCGCAGGCCGGGCGCGCCCTGCGCCTTCTCACGCAGCCAGCGCACCATCGACGGGGGACGCGTGCCCGCCTCGGCCAGCGCGCGCACGCTGAGTCCGTCGGGCCCGGCGAACACGATGAGGACACCCGGTCCCGCGAGCGCAGCAGCATCGGCGAGGAGATGGACGCTCTGGCGGCCGTCCCGGCCCAGGGGGGCGCAGTGGGGCGTGCCCTCAAGCCGGTGCAGGCCGGCCTCGCCGACGGCATGGACGGCGTCGATGCGGCCGAAGCCGGCGGCCAGCAGCGTCCCGACGAGAATGGAATCATCCGCGGCGCGCGCCAGGACGACGGCAGCCGGCGGGTTGGGGGCCATCGTCTGCAGCAGCGAGCGCAGCAGCGTGAGATAGGCGCGGCTGCGCCGCAGCCGGAACAGCGACGGCCAGAGGTTGAGCAGCGCGGACAGGAGCGCGATGCGGCCCCCGGCGTCGAGACCTCCGAGAAGGCTCGCCGCATCGGCCGGCGCAACCGCCTCCTGCGCACCGACCGTGATGTCCACCCGCTCGCCCGGCGTGCTCGCGGCCAGGGAAATGTTGAGCGTCATGCCGCCCGGGCGGCGCAGGGCCCACAGAAGACGCGTGCCACCCTCGGCCCGCGTCAGGCGCAGTGAAGCCGTTGGCGCGATGGACAGGCCACCCGCGACGGACAGCGGCACCACGGCCTCGACCGTCTGCGCCACGTCCCACGCGAGCAGGAGCACCTCGCGATCGAGGAGAAAGACTCGCGGTTGCCCGGTCTCTGCGGCCTCGGCAACCCTTTCGTCGACATCGAGCAACGCCATCCATTCACCCCGCATCGGCGGGGGCGCCGCAGCCGCCAGCGGCCGCGACGCCCCTCCTTATTGTCAGTGGACGGTGAAGTAGTCGCCCGGGTTCTGCTGGACGCTCTCGGCGTCCGTATTGACGAGCGTAATGGTGTCGCCGTTGCCGAGATCGACCACGGTGTTCGCACCCGCCTGGTGGATGCGGTCGACCAGATCTTCCGCCGACTCGATGCCCGTGCCGTTGATGTCCTTCGAGATCTGCAGGACATCTTCGCCGACCTTGAAGTCGAGCACGACATCGTTGCCGCCGCCGCCAGTGAAGACGAAGACGTCGCTGCCGCCGCCACCCTGGAGGATGTCGTCGCCGGCACCGCCCTGCAGGATGTCGTCTCCGCGACCGCCGATGAGAACGTCATCGCCGGCGCCACCCTGAAGGATATCGTCGCCCTGGCCGCCGCGCAGGATGTCGTCTCCGGCGCCGCCCTGGAGGATGTCGTCACCACGGCCACCCTCGAGGACGTCGTCGCCGGCGCCACCCTGCAGGATGTCATCGCCCTGACCGCCGAACAGGACATCATCACCGACGCCACCCTGGAGGATGTCGTCGCCGCGGCCGCCGAACAGGAGGTCATCCCCCTCGCCGCCGAACAGGGCGTCGTCGCCCTGACCGCCGAAGAGCCGGTCGTCACCCTCGCCGCCGAACAGTGCATCGTCACCACGGGCGCCGAAGATCAGGTCATCGCCGCCGTGGCCCCAGATCACGTCTGCGCCTCGCGTACCGAAGAGGGTGTCGTCGAAGGCGCCACCTTCGAGAGTCGCCATAGCTGTCTCCTTCGTTGGTTCGCCGGAGAACGGACATCCAGCCCGGCCTTGCCGGCTCGTCTTCAGGTGCAGTGTGCAGCGCACAACGCGTTGGACGACCGGACTATAGGAGCACTGAATGCGATAGTGAAGTCATAAAATAATATATCATCCTATGGCTACTGTATTGACATAATATCGTCACGAGTTCTGCAAGTCATTTTCATATATTTAAAATGCACTTTGCCGCCAAATAATTTTGAAATTCGAACCAAATGGTGCGTCGCAGCAGACTGCCGTCGCCCGTCCGGCGACCGGACGAAGCCGCGCGACAAGGCCGGAAGGCAAGGGAAACAGGCCTCGCGAAGCTCCGGGACCCTAGCCGCGATGCCGGCTATTCTTCGCGGAAGGCGCGGTTGAAGCTCTCGGTGATCGGGGAGAGCAGGTAGTCCACGGCGAGCCGCGGCTTGTTGATGATCAGGACCTCCGCCGGCATGCCGGGATAGAGGCGCACCGACGGGTTGGCCGCGAGGCTCTCCGGCAGGATTTCCGCCCGCGCGACATAGAAGGCCGCCTGGTTGCGCTCATCGATCTGTTGGTCAGCCGACAGATAGATGAGGCGGCCGTCGAGCGGCGGCTGGCTGCGATTGTTGTAGGCAAGCAGGCGCACGCGCACCGGCGCCCCCTCATGCACGGAATCGATGTCGCGCAGGCTCACCTTTGCCTCGACGACGAGCCGCTCGCGCACCGGCACGAGATCGAGGATCGGCTGGCCGGCCCCGATGACCCCGCCGGGCGTGCGCATGCGGATGTCGGTGACGATGCCGTCCTCTGGCGCGAGCACCGCGACCCGCTCCAGCACGTCCCTGGCCGAATGCATACGCTCGGTGGTGTCGGCGAGCTCGAGCTGGGCCTGTTGCAGGTCGGCGGCGACCTGCTGCTGGAAGTCGGTCTCGAGAGACAGGATCTCCAGCTCGGCGGAGGCCTTGGCCTGCTCGGCCTTCGCCTTGCGGGCGACGAGCTCGCCGGCCCGCCCCGCCAGCTCGCTCTCGCGCGTCTGCAATTCGGTCAGCCGCGGGCGGGGCGCATACCCTTTCTCGACAAGGGTGGAGATCGCCTTCAGCTCCTTGTCCAGCAGCTCCCGCTGGCGCGCGTTGGCTTCGGTCTGGGCGCGGATGGCGGCGAGCTCCGCCTCCTGCTGCTCGATCGTCTTTCGCTGGATGTCGACCTTGCGGTCGAACATCTCCCGCCGCGCCCGGAACAGGTTGCGCTCGGCCCGCATGACCTCCTGCGCGATCGGGTTGGGCGACGCCTCGAACGCTTCCGGGAAGACGAGCTCCTGCGCCCGCGCCTGCTCGGCCCTGAGGCGCACGAGCCGCGCCTCGAGGCCGATGCGCTTGGCATCGAGGGCAGCGTATTCGGCGCGGGCGCGCGTATCGTCGAGGAGGACCAGCGGCTGGCCCGCCTTCACTGTCTCGCCCTCATGCACCAGAAGCTGCTTGAGGATGCCGCCTTCGAGATGGCTCACCGTCTTGCGCTTCGAATCGACGATGACGGTCGCGGAGGCCACGGCCGCACTGTCGAGCTGGGCGGAGAAGGCCCAGCCCACGAAGCCGCCAAGACCGAGGACGATGGCGATGAGCCCCGCGGTGACGGGGCCGCGCAGCGTGGGCGCCGGCGGGCTTTCCGCCTCGAAGCGCTCGGCCCAGTTCTGCGTCGGCACCGCTTCCAGACGCCGCTCACTGGCGCGCCGGCGCGCGGCCTGGCGCGTCTCCGGCGCAACAATCTCGATGTCCTTCGTCATGCTGTTCTCCCGGAGCCGGCGAGCGCGGTGACGCGCCCGGCGCCGTCCGCGACGGCCGCCGGCTTCTCGGCCGGATGGATGCTGGCGACGATCGACGTGCGCGGACCGAACTGGCTGACGCGGCCGTCCTGCAGCACGAGCAGCTTGTCCGCGACCTGCATGATCGAGGGCCGGTGCGCAATGAGCACAACGATGGCACCGCGCTGCTTCGCGGCCACGATGGCCCGCATCAGCGCCTGTTCGCCCTCGGCGTCGAGATTGGCGTTGGGCTCGTCGAGCACGATGAGCCGCGGGTCGCCGTAGAGGGCACGGGCGAGGCCGATGCGCTGGCGCTGGCCGCCCGACAGGGCATAGCCACCGTCGCCGAGCGGCGTGTCGTAACCGAGCGGCAGGCGCCCGATCATGTCGTGGACGTCGGCGAGGCGCGCCGCCTCGAGGACGCGGCGCGGATCGGCCTCGCCCATGCGGGCGATGTTCTCGCGGATAGTGCCGTCGAGCAGCGACACGTTCTGCGGCAGGTAGCCCACCATCTCGCCGAAGGAGCCGCGCTCCCACAGAAACACGTTGTGGCCGTCGAGATAGACGCCGCCAGCCGTCGGCTTGAAGACACCGACGAGGAGGCGCGCGAGCGTCGACTTGCCCGCCGCAGATGGCCCGACGACGCCGAGCACCTCGCCAGGGGACAGAGCAAAGGAGACGCCCTTGAGCACCGGCACGTCCGACCCCGGCGGCGCGTAGACGAGCCGGTCGACGAGCAGGTCGCCCTCGGTGCGCGGGGTCGGGGTGGTGTCGCGCACGGGCGTCTGCCGCTCGAGAAGGTCGCGCACCCTCCGCCAGGCCGCGTTGGCGAAGACCCAGCTGCGCCAGCTGTCGACCATGGTGTCGAGCGGCAGCAGAAGGCGGCCCGTGATGATGCTGGCCGCGATCATCGAGCCGGGGCTCACTTCCTGCTCGATGACGAGCATCGCCCCGACCGACAGGACGGCGATCTGCATCATGTAGCGGCAGGTGCGGGTGACAGAATGGATGGCCCGCCCCCGGCGCGCCGCCATGTCGAGCAGGTCGAGAGTCCGGACCTGGGCGCCGCGCCAGCGCCGTGCCAGCGCCGGCAGCATGCCCATCGCCTCGATGGCCTCGGCGTGGCGCAGGCTGGCGCTGATCTCGCTGATGCTCTCGACTGCGGACTCGTTGGCGCGCTTCAAGGCACGCCGCGTGAGGAAGTCCGACACGAGGCTCAGCACGACAAGGATCGCCGCCGAGATGAGGGCGAGGATGCCGTAGAGCGGATGCAGCGCGAACAGCACGGCGAGGAAGATGGGGCACCAGATGACCTCGAGCGGCACGCCGATGGCGCTGCCGGTGAGGAAGGCGCGCAGGTCATTGAGATCGCGAATCGCCTGGCTGGCGCGCACGCCGCCCCGGCCCACGGAGGCAGAGATGGCCGCCTGCAGCACCGGCAGGTTGAGCCGGCGCACCAGCGCCCCGCCCATCACCTGGAAGGTCAGGGCGCGGACGTAGTCGAGGACGCCGAAGAGGACGAGCCCGATGCCCGCGATGATCATGAGCATCACGAGCGTGTCGAGGCTCTGGCTGTTCACCACCCGGTCATGCACTTGCAGCATGAACAGCGGCACGATGAGCTGCAGCATGTTGATGATGCCGCTGAGGATGCCGGCATAGACGAGGCCAACGAAGAACGTCTTCTGCCCGTGGTGGATGAGGTCCGCGGCGCTGGTCGGCCCCGTGCTGTTTTTCATGCGTGTACGGCTCCGGACGAATGAGCTTCGGCCATCCCTCACTTTTGCCCGAAAATTCGTGCAAGAATGTGTCGATGCGTGCCTCTTCGCTAGGAAGACTTTGCCGTCGCGGAAGAATCGCATGCATTGTAATCTTATAAAGATATAAAGGCCGCCGGTACTTCGCACGGATAGGTCTAAAAAACTGGGAAAACGCTGCAAGGATAGTTCGAAATTCGATCTAAAGCTGCGGCGATACGACGGGATTCAGCATGGAACACAAATCTGCCAATGAGATGGACGCTCTGACAGCCATGCCGACCAACGGGCACCAGGCCTATTTTCCCGGGCCGGCGCCTCGCGAGGAGCCGGGTGAGACCGGCTCGGTGGCGCACCTCGAGCTGGTGCGCTGCATCGAGCGACTGCACCGGCGGTATCTCGACCTGTTTCGCGTCGACCTGATGCGAATCGGAGCCGACGACCTCAGCCCTGCGCAAGTGATGATGCTGTTCACCATCGGCCCGGACGACCTGTCGGTGCGCGATCTCATCGATCGGGGGTACTACCTGGGCTCGAACGCCTCCTACAATCTGAAGCGCCTGGTCGAAGCCGGCTACGTCGAGCGCAGCGCCTCCCCGCGCGACCGGCGGTCCGCCCGCATCCGCCTGTCGGAAAAGGGGCGCCGGCTCTGCGAGCTGGTGCGCAGCGTCGACGAGGGCTACCACCGGCTGGTGGTCAGGGACGATACGGAGCTACGCGAGCTCGAGGTCACCTTCCGCACCCTGCGCCGGATCGAGCACACCTGGACCGATGCCCTGCGGTCGGGCGAAGCGCGCATCGCCTGACGGCCGATGCGGGCCATCTTCGTCCACCGGCACTTCCCGGGACAGTTCGGCCACCTCGTCCACCATATGGCCGCCGGGGGGTGGGACATCACCTTCGTCTGCGAGCGGGCCGACCAGCGCCCCTCGCACATCTCCATCGTGCGCTACATGACCGAGGGACGGCGGGCCGCGACGCCGCACCCACACCTTCTCGCGACGGACCTGCACGTGCGCACGGGCACGCAGGTGGCGGCGGTGCTCGACAACCTGCGCCAGCGCAGTGGACCGCCCGCGGTCGTCATCGGCCACATCGGCTGGGGCGGCCTGCTGTTCGCCAAGGACGTGCTGCCCCAGACACCGATGCTCGGCTATTGCGAGTTCTTCTATCGCAGCGAGGGCGCCGATGTCGGCTTTGCGCCGCACGACGGGCCCACGCTGGACGACCGCATGCGCCTGCGCATGCGCAACGCTGCCCAGCTCCTGACCATGGAGGCCATCGAGGCCGGCCTCAGCCCCACGCGCTGGCAGCGCCACCTGTATCCCGCCGACCTGCGCCGGCGCATCGCCGTCTGCCACGACGGCATCGACACATCACTCTGCCGCCCGCTGTCCGGCGCGCGCATGCGCCTGCCCGACGGGCGCGTGATCGCCGAGGGCGACCCGGTGGTGACCTTTGTGGCACGGGATCTGGAGCCCTACCGGGGCTTTCCCCAGTTCATGCGCGCCGCCGCGCATGTCGCCGCACGCCATCCCACGGCGCTCTTCGTCATCGCCGGCGGCGACGGCATCAGCTATGGCAGGGCACGGGACGACGGCCGCCCCTGGCGCGAGGCGATGATGGAGGAGACGGGGCTGCCCCCCGAACGCGTTGTCTTCCTCGGGCGCATTCCCCATGCGGCGCTCGTGCGCCTGTTCCAGATCTCGGCGGCGCACGTCTATCTCACCTATCCGTTCGTCCTCTCGTGGTCCGTCCTGGAGGCGATGGCCTGCGGCTGCCTCGTCATCGGCTCGGCCACGGCGCCGGTGCAGGAGGTGCTTGCCCACGGGCGCAACGGGCTGCTGGTCGATTTCTTCGATGAGGAGGCACTGGCCGAGACCGTCCTCGCCGCACTGGCGCGCGGCCGGAGCCTCGCGCCGCTGAGGGCTGCTGCGCGCGCCACGGTGGCGGCGCGCTTCTCCCTCGAGCAGTGCCTGCCGCGCCGGATGAGGCTGATCGAGGCGCTCGTGGAGCGGACGGCGGCCAGCCGTGCCGCTCCACGAACCCTGGTGCCGCACGAGAGGCGGGCGTAGACCACAGCTCAGATGCTGCGGGTGAGGCCGCCGTCGATGCGGATCCTGGCGCCGGTGACGTAGGAGGCACGCTCGCTCGCGAGGAAGGCCACAACGTCCGCGAACTCCTGCGGACGGCCATAGCGGCCCGCCGGGATCGACGCTTTCGACGCCTCCGCAACCTCCTCCACGCTCTTGCCCTGGCGCTGCGCATTGGCCACGTCCAGCTCCGCCACGCGCTCCGTCTCGATACGGCCGGGCAGCACCACGTTCACCGTGATCCCCTGACCCGCGACCTCATTGGCCAGAGTCTTCGACCAGCCCACCACCGCAGAGCGGATGCCGTTCGACAGCGCAAGCCGCGGGATCGGCTGTTCCACGCCCGACGAGGCGATGGTGATGATGCGTCCCCACTTCTTCGCCGCCATGCCCGGCAGCAGAAGCTGCGTGAGGTGGAAGATGTTGGCCGCCATCGCCTCGAACTGCACCAGCCAGTCGGCGCGCTTGGCCTCGCGCGCCTCGGCCGGCGGCGGCCCGCCCGAGTTGTTGACCAGAATGTCGACGCCGCCCTCCCCGATCAGCCGCTCGGCCAGCGCCTCAACGCTGGCGAGATCGGCCAGGTCGAGCCGCGCCGGCGTGACGCGCCCGGCCACCTCCGCCGGCAGGACGCCGGCCCAGGCCGCAATCCTCTCCTCGCTGCGCGCCGCCGCCACGACGTTCGCGCCCTCCTCCGCCAGCGTCCGGGCGATCGCCGCCCCGAGTCCACGGCTCGCCCCGAGCACCAGCGCCCGCTTGCCCTTCAGTCCAAGATCCATCAGCCCAACTCCGAGAGGCGGCGCTCCTGCCGCGCAATGAGACGTTCAATATCAGCGATATCCGCCTGGGATAACTTGCCGCCCGGCTTGCGCAGCGTCGCCGAGGCGATGGCGCCGCGCCGCGCCAGCACGTACTTGCGGATGGCGAGACCGAGGCCCGGCTGCTGCTCGTATCGCGCCAGCGGCAGATAGGCGTCGAACAGGTCGTGCGCCCGCTCGATGTCACCGGCGGCGTGCGCCCGCCAGACATCGACCATCATTTCCGGATAGGCGAAGCCCGTCATCGCGCCGTCGGCCCCCCGCGACAGCTCCTCCGGCAGGAGGACACCGCCGTTGCCGACAAGAATCGAGATGCGCCGCATCTCGCCGCGATCGCTCGCAGCCCTGAGGGCCGCGATCTTCGCAAGGCCGGGCCAGTCCTCGTGCTTCAGCATCACGCAGGAGGGAATGGCCTTGACGATGCGCTGGATCACGCTGGGCGCGATCTGCACACCCGTCGCCAGCGGAAAGTCCTGCAGGACGAAGGGCGTGGCGGCTCCCAGCGTCTCGGCCACCATTTCGTAGTAGTTGTAGATCTGGTCGTCGGTGCGCAGGCTGGCCGGCGGCGCCACCATGACGCCGGCGGCGCCGTCGTCCATGACCGTCTCCGCCAGCTCGCGCATCGGCGCGAAGCCGGGCGCCGACACGCCGACGACGACCGGCACCCGCCCGCCCACGCGGGCCAGGACACGACGCACGAAGATGCGCGACTCCTCGGCGGTGAGCTTGGGGGCCTCGCCCATCATGCCGAGCACCGTCAGGCCCGTGGCACCGCGTTCGAGATAGAAGTCGACGACACGATCCGTGCTGTCGAGGTCGAGCGCGCCGTCATCGGTGAACGGCGTGACGCCGATCACGAATACGCCGGAGGCGCTCTCATCCAACAAAGCCATCGTAAACTCCTCTCATTGCAGCGGCGGGCGCACCGCCAGACCGGGCGGAAGCAGCTTGCCCGGATTGAAGCGCCATTGCGGATCAAACAGGGTCTTCAGCGCGCCCATGAGCTCCAGCTCGAGCGGGGTCTTGCAGCCGGGCATCTCGCCGACGCGCAGCTGGCCGATGCCGTGCTCGGCGCTGATCGAGCCGCGATAGCGCACGACGAGCTCGTGCACGCGGCGCGTGAGCGTCGGCACCGCAGCGGCGAAAGCCTCCTCGCTCGCGGCCTCGGGCCGGAGCACATTGTAGTGAAGGTTGCCGTCGCCGAGATGCCCGAACACGACCGGCCGGGCGCCCGGCGCGCTCTCCTCGACGGCAGCCTCGGCCTCGCGCACGAATGCCGCCATCTGCGCGACGGGCACGCTGATGTCGTGCTTGGCGGCCTTGCCGGCGCGCACCAGGGCTTCCGAAATGCCCTCACGCAGACGCCAGAAGGCCCGGGCCTGGGTGCCGTCCTGGGCGACAACCGCATCCTGCGCCAGCCCGGCCCCGACCGCATCGACGAGCGTCCCCTCGAGCCGTTCGCCGAGGGCTGCCTCGCCATCCGTGTCCGACAGCTCCACCAGCACGGCAGCCGCGGGCATCGTGCTGAACGGCCCGCGCGCATCGGCAATATGCCGCATGACGAGGTCGAGGCACACGTCTGTCATGAACTCGAAGGCTGTCAGACGGTCGCCGCAGCGCTCGCGCACCATGGAGAGAAGGCCAAGTGCCGCCTCGAGCGTGGGCACCGCCACGAAGGCCGTCGCCTTCGCCCGCGGCTCGGGAAAGAGCTTGAGCACGGCGCCGGTGATGACGCCGAGCGTACCCTCCGAACCGATGAACAGATCACGCAGGGCATAGCCGGAATTGTCCTTGCGCAGCGCCTTCAGCCCGTCCCACAGACGGCCGTCCGGCAGCACCACCTCGAGGCCGAGCGTCAGCTCGCGCATCGTGCCGTAGCGCAACACGGCGACACCGCCGGCATTGGCAGCCAGATTGCCGCCGATGGTGCAGCTGCCCTCGGCGCCCAGGCTGAGGGGGAACAGGCGCCCCGCCTGGCGCGCGGCCTCCTGCACACGGGCGAGGACGCAGCCGGCATCGACCGTGATGGTGTTGCCCACCGGGTCGATCTCGCGGATGCGGTTCATCCGCGTGAGCGACAGCACCACCGCCTTGCCGCTGCCGTCCGGCGTCCCGCCACCCGACAGGCTCGTGTGTCCGCCCTGCGGCACGACGACGGCCCCGGCGCGGTCGCAGGCCGCGAGCACGGCGCACACCTCCTGCGTCGAGCCGGGCCTGACGACGGCAAGGGCACTGCCACGATACTTCCCGAGCCAGTCGGTGACATAGGGCTGCTGCTCATCGGCAGCCGTCAGCACATGGCCGGTCCCGACGATGCCGGCCAGTTCCTCGACGAGGCTCATACCGACGCCCTGTCCTCGATCTTGCCGGCCCAGCCCAGACGCACCCGGCCGATCGCCATCGCTACCGCAGCCTGGGTCGGCTCCACCACCGGTATGCCGAGCGCCTGCTCCAGCGGGTCGCGGAAGCGCGCCATGCCGGCGCACCCCATGACCATAACATCGGCGCCATCCGTGTCGCGCAGGACCCGCCCCACCTCGATCATACGGGCGAGCGTGCGCTCCTCGTCGGCAAGCTCCGTCACGCCAAGGCCGATCGCCCGGTCGCCGGCGAGGCGCGACGACACACCCATGGCCCCGAAATAGCGCAGGTGCCGCGGAATGGAGGTGGGCAGGATGGCGACGACGCCGAAACGCTGGCCAAGCGTGAGAGCGGTCAGCACGCCGCATTCGGCAATGCCGAGCACGGGCCGGCGGCTCTGTTCGCGCAGCGAGTGGAGGCCCGGATCACTGAAACAGGCGATGACGAAGGCGCCCGCCTGGTCTTCCAGGGTCGCCGCCCGCGCGAGCAGCGGTCCGACGATGCCGTCGACGTCGCGCTGGGACTGGACGCCCGCGGGCCCCTCGGCCAGGGTCAGGCAGGCGATGGCAGGCCCGTCCGCGCTGCGCAGGGGCTCCACCGCGGCATCGATCCCCTGCGTGACCGAGACGCTGGAATTGGGATTGATGACGTAGACGGTTCCGTACCGTTCGCTCATGGCTTTTTCTCCGGCTGCGCGGGCGCGCGTGCCTCAAGGTCTGCGATTGTCTTGCGGGGCTCACGGAAGCGGTCGCGCGTCGTCACGTACCAGTCGGCACCGTGCAGCCGCCCGACGAGGTCGAGCGCGTCGACATCGACATGGCCGCGCTCGTCGACGAGACCGTCGCGGATCCACAGGTGGACGATCTCGCCCACGACAAGCGTCCGGTGGCGTGTGCCGAGCCCCAGGCACACCCGCTCCCGGCACTCGAGCTGCACCGGCGAGGCGGCGAGCCGTGGCGCGGCGACGGCACGCGAGGGCAGCGTCTCGAGTCCCGCCACGGCCAGCTCGTCTACCTCCGGCGGGAAATCGATGGCGCAGACCGTCATCGCCGGCACGAGCGCCCGGTCCACGAGGTTGACGACGAAGCTGCCCGTCTCGCGGATGTTGCGGAGCGTGTCCTTGTCCGGCACCGGCCCCTCCCGCCCCTCGATGCCGAGGACGACCAGTGGCGGCGCGTGGCTGAAGACGTTGAAGAAGCTGAACGGCGCCGCATTGGCGCGCCCCTGCCTGTCACAGCTCGTGACGAGCGCGATTGGGCGCGGCAGCACCGTGTTGACGAGCAGCTTGTAGAGTTCCCGTTCCGGTAGGTCCGCCGCAGCGACATCCATGGCGTCACCGGGCGAGCGTGCGGTCGAGCTCCAGCACCGCCGCCGCGAGCGCATGCGCACCGGTGGCCGCCTGATGCGGCTCGATCCATTCCTCCGGAGCGTGGCTGCGACCGTCGCGGCACGGCACGAAGATCATGCCGATCGGCCCGATGCGGGAGACGAACACGCCGTCGTGCCCGGCGCCGCTTGGTATCGGCCTGTGGCTGAGGCCGAGCGAATCGGCTGCCCGCGCGATGGCGGCGCGCAGCGGCTCGGCACAGGGCGCCGGCGCGACATGGCTGATGGGCGACGCCGTGGCCTCGACGCCAAGTTCCGCAAGCGCCGGCGCGACCTCGGCGAGCAGCTCCTGCGTGAAGGCCGCCACCGCCGGCTCGTCGCCGGAGCGTACCTCGAGGATCATCTCCACACGGCCGGGCACGGCATTGGCCGCATTCGGCTGGTTGATGATATGGCCGACCGTTGCGACCATCGGCCTGTCGCCGGTGCCGCGGGCAAAGGCCTTGCGATAGGCGGCGTCGATGATGCGCGCCGCGCCGACGAGCGCATCGCGGCGCAGGTTCATGGGCGTCGCCCCGGCGTGGTCGGCCCGGCCGGACACGACGATACGCTCGCGGTGGATGCCGACGATGTCGGTGACGATGCCGATGTCGCGCCCTTCGCTCTCCAGCACCCGGCCCTGCTCGATGTGGACTTCGAGATAGGCCGCGATGGACCCGACCGGCCGCGCCGCCTCCGCCAGCGCGTCGGGGCGGCCGCCGACATAGGCGAGCCCCTCGGCGAGCGTCATGCCGTCGGGCCGGGTCATGGCCAGCATGTCCTGCGTCAGCGCGCCGGCGAAGGCGCGGCTGCCGATGCAGGACAGGCCGAAGTCGCTCGGCTCCTCAGCGAGGAAGTCGATGACCTCGAGCGGATGCTCGAGCGTGATGCCCTGCTCCTGCAGCGACTGGGCGACCTCGAGACCGGCGAGGACGCCGAGCGTGCCGTCGAACCGCCCGCCCGCCGGCACCGTGTCGGAGTGCGAGCCGAGGACGATCGGCTTGCGGGCCGGATCGCGGCCGGGCAGACGGCCGACGAGATTGCCGCCGGCGTCGAGGCTGACTGCGAGCCCCGCGGCCGCGAACTCCTTCTCCAGCCAGGCGCGGCCTTCGAGGAACAGCGGCGTGAAGGACCGCCGCGTCCAGGGCTCGGCCTTGTCCGTGATCTCGGCGAGCGCGCAGAGCCGCGCCCACAACCGCTCGGCGTTGATCTGCATGGTCGTGCCGTCAGGCCGCCGGCCGCAGGAAGCGGCCGTTGCCGGCCTTGTTGCGGATGGCCGAGCCGTCCCAGACGAGCTGGCCGCGCAGATAGGTGGCCGCCACGCGAACCGTGAACTCGCGGCCCTCGAAGGAGCTCCACTTCACTGCCGACAGGCTCTTGCCGGGATCATGCACGAAGCGGCCGGGCTCCAGCACCACGATGTCGGCGTCGGCACCCTCGGCAAGCCGCCCCTTGTCGGCAAGCAGGAAGGCCTTCGCCGGCCCCTCGCAAAGCAGCTTGACGACCATGGTCGGGGAGATGCCGTGCTCCTCGCAGCCGGTCCACAGGGCCGGCAGCAGCGTCTCGAGGCCCGGGCCACCGGACGCATTCTTGAAGATGACCGGGTCGCTCTTGGTGTCGAGCCCCCAGGAGACGTGGTCGGAGGAGACGAAATCGCAGTGCCCGGCGGCGATGTGCGTCCACAGCCGCTCCATCTCCGCCTTCGGGCGGATCGGCGGATAGTGCTTGGCCTTGGCGCCGAAGCGGCGCACGTGCTCCTCCTCGTTCAGCATGAGGTACTGGACGCAGGTCTCAACCGTCGCGGCATGGCCGGCGCGCTTGTACATGTTGCAGATCTCGAAGCCGCGCGAGGTCGAGACGTGCACCGCGTGGGCGCGCGCGCCGGTCTCGGCACCGAGCTCGTAGATCCGCGCCGTGGCGAGATTTTCCACAAGCATGTTGTTGGCGCGGCCGAAGGCATCCCAGCCCGTGTCACCCGCCTCCATGGCGCGGGCGATGTTCTTGCGGGTCAGCTCCTGGTCCTGGTTGTGCACGCCGCACAGCAGCCCGGACGGCTTCACCCGCAGGAAGGCCTCGTAGAGCGTATCGTCGCCGATGCGCGGGAAGCGCGTGGGATTGGCCTCGAAGGTCGAGAACTTGAAGGCGCAAGCACCCGCCTCAATGAGGCCGGGGATGGCGTCGAGGCCGTTCTCGGGCGCGATCGTCGCATAGAGGGCCACGTCGACGTGGGCCTCACGCTCGATGATCCCCACCTTCTGGCGGAAGAGCGTAGCGTTGGTGATCGGCTCCGGCTGGTCGTAGGGCATGTCGACCATCACCGTGATACCGCCGGCAGCCGCGGCACGCGAGCCCATGCCGATGCCCTCGTCCCGCCCGGCGCTGTAGCAGTGCACCTGGCCGTCGATGACGCCGGGGATGATCCAGCAGTTGCCGAGATCCTGCGTCTCGCGGGCCGACGGCGGCGTTCCCGCGCCGACACGGGCGACCTTGCCGCCGCTGACGGCAACATAGCCGCCTTCGATGACCGCATCGGCCGTGACCACATTGCCGCGAAGCACAAGATCGAAATCACTCATGGACCACCTGTCGTTTCTGCATGCCGCGCCGCGGGCGGCCGTTGGCGCCAAGATAGCGGGTGAATCCCAGAGCAAGGCATGCTAATTTTTGGGCAACCCATAACAGGTTGTTATTACATGAGCCTAAACCTTCGGCAGATTGAGGTTTTTCGCGCCATCATGATCACCGGCTCCATCTCCGGAGCCGCCCGCTTGCTCTCCGTGTCGCAGCCGGCCATCAGCCGACTGCTGGCCTATACGGAGGACAGGCTGAAGCTGAAGCTGTTCGAGCGCGTGAAGGGGCGCGTGCAGCCGACGCCGGAGGCGCGGCGCCTCTTTGCTGAGGTGGACCAGGTGCATCAGGGCGTCCTGCGCGTGAACGAGATCGCGGAGGAGCTGCGCCGGCGCGGCACTGGCTCCGTGCGCATCGTGGCGAGCCCCAGCATCGGTCAGGCGATCATTCCGACGGCAGTTGCCCGTTTTCGCGCCAGCTATCCCGATGTCCGCATCGAGATCGAGATCCTGACCCTGACGGAACTCGTCGCCAAGGTGGGCGCGAATCGCGTCGATCTCGGCCTGTCGGTGCTTCCTGTCGACGAACCTACGGTGTTTTCGAGCCAGATCGCCGAGGGGCGGCTCATGGTCATCTGCCCCAAGGGGCATGAGCTTGCGGCGCTGAAGGCCGTCAAGGTGGCGGACCTCGCACCTTTCCCCCTCATCGGCTACGGCTCGCAGACGCCCTATGGCATCCATGTCGAGCGGGCGCTGCGCTCCAGCCGCGCCCCCGTGCGAATCAACACTCAGGTGCGCTTCACGCCGCAGGCCTGCGCACTGGTGCAGGCTGGTGCCGGCATCGCCATCGTGGACGAGTTCGTGCTGTCCGGCCGCACCTGGCCCGACATCGTCGCGCGCCCCCTCGTCCCCAAGACCACGATGCGCGTGCACCTGCTGTCGTCCCGCCTGGAACCCATGTCGCACATCGCGCGCGCCTTCGTGCATCACCTGCGCCAACTCTTCGGCTCGCCGCCGCCTGCAACCTCGCAGGGCGAGGACTTCGACGTCGCGCACTTAACATGACGTTATGTCCTAGTGACGAATTATCATAACCACCTCATGGCTGCCCGCTGATACGTTTCGGGCCATACCGGCAGTGTGAGTGCGGTAGGCCCTGAATGGCCTGCACTTTGCTTGTCGGGACACTCTCAGAGGAGTCAGGGATGAAGAAACCCACGTTGCGTATGTTCCGCGCCGCGTTGTGCAGCCTCGCGCTCGTCGCAGCCGTGCCCGCCGTCGCTCAGGATGCCGACCATCCGCAGAACGAGAAGCTGAAGATCGCGCTCGACGTCGGCTTCGCGCCCTTCGCCTTCAAGAAGCCGAGCGGGGAGATCAACGGCTTTGCCTATGACCTTGCAGAGGCTGTCGCCAAGAAGCTCGGCCGGCCGGGTGTCGAGGTCATCGACGTGAACTATTCGGCGATCTTCGCCGGTCTGTTCTCCAAGCGCTACGAGATGATCGCCGCGCCGACGAACATCACGGAGGAGCGCGCCTCGCAGATGCTGTTCGCCGAGCCCTACATGCCCACCGGGATCGGCTTCCTCGTGGAGAAGGGCAACAAGATCTCCAGCCTCGAGGACCTCAAGGGCAAGGCGGTCACCGTCAACAACGGCTCGGTGTCCGACAAGTGGGCCACCGACAACGAGGCCAAGTACGGCTTCACGATCCAGCGCTACAACAAGAACGCCGACGCGGTGCAGGCGGTCATGATCGGCCGCGCATTCGCCAACCTCTCCGAAACGCCGGTTTCGCGCTACATCGCGACCCAGACGCCGCACGCCGAGGTGGCCTTCGTCCTGTCGACGGGCCGGAACCTGGGCTTCGCTTTCCGCAAGGACGACGTCGAGTTCCGCAACAAGGTCGACATGGCGATCGAGTGCCTGAAACAGGACGGCACGCTCGCCTCGATCCACGAGAAGTGGTTTGGCGTGAAGCCCGACGAGGGTTCGTCTGCCGCCACCATCTTCCCGGGCTACGGTGCGCCTGGCTTCGAGGGCTATGACCCGACCGAGCACAAACTGGTCTGCAACTGACGGCAAGCAAAGATGACGGCCACAGCAAACGGAACCGATGCCGCGCGCGACATCGTGGTCATCGAGGATCTGCACAAATCCTTCGGCAATGTGGAAGTCCTCAAGGGCATCGACCTTGCCGTGGCCGCCGGTGAAGCCGTCGTGATCGTCGGCTCATCCGGCTCGGGCAAGAGCACCTGCCTCAGGTGCATCAACCGGCTGGAAGAGCCGACGCGCGGGCGCATCATTGTTGGCGGACAGGAGATCACCGGCCGCAAGGTCGATCTCAACGCCCTGCGCCGGCGTATCGGCATGGTCTTCCAGGGCATCAACCTCTATCCGCACATGACGGCGCTCGGGAACGTTACGCTCGCCATGCGCAAGGTGGCGGGCCTGTCCCGTGCCGAGGCGGACGAGAAGGCCCGGCACTATCTCGATCTCGTCGGCCTCGCCCACAAGGCGGATTCCTATCCCGCCCAGCTCTCGGGCGGCCAGCAACAGCGCGTCGGCATCGCCCGCGCCATGGCGCTCGAGCCGCAGGTGATGCTGTTCGATGAGCCGACCTCGGCGCTCGACCCCGAACTCGTCGGCGAGGTGCTCAACGTCATGGTGCGGACCAAGCAGCTCGGCATGACGATGATCGTCGTCACGCACGAGATGCAGTTCGCCCGCGAGGTGGCCGACCGGGTCGTCTTCATGGACGGCGGCAAGGTTCTCGACGTGGGCACACCGCACGAGATCCTGGTCGAGCCGCGCCACCAGCGCATCCGCGACTTCATCAACCGCACGAGGACGTGACGGGCGATGGACGCGATCCTCCGCTACTTCTTCGACTTCTCGCGTCTGTCGGGATACTGGCCGGATATTCTCCACGGCTTCCTGATCACGGTGGAGATGTCGATTCTCACGGTGGCCATCGGCATTCCCCTTGGCCTCCTGCTCGCCGTGCTGCGGCTCTACGGCATCCGGCCACTCAATGCGCTGATCATCTTCTACATCGATCTCTTCCGCTCCATCCCGCAGCTCGTCCTCATCATCCTCGCCTATTTCGCGCTGCCCTACACGGGCCTCGTGCTGTCCCCCTTCCTGGCGACGGTGGTGGCACTGTCGATGGTGCTCTCGGCCTTCGCCGAGGAGATCTTCTGGGCCGGCATCACCTCCGTGCCCAAGGGACAGTGGGAGGCCGGCCGCTCGACCGGTCTCAGCTTCAATCAGACCCTGGTCTATGTCGTGCTGCCGCAGGCCATCCGGCTCGGCATCCCGCCCCTCACCAACCGGGCCATCGGCATCAGCAAGGGTACGACGCTCGGCTCGGTCATCGCTGTGCCGGAACTGCTTAACGTCACCTCGTCCATCCAGTCGAACGTCGCCAACCCCACGGCACTGACGGTCGGCGCCATCCTGTTCCTGGCTCTCTTTCTCCCCTTCGTGCGCTTCACGCGCTGGCTGGAGCGGGCCTACGGACATCCGAGGCACTGATGCGCGATTTCACGAGCACCTTCTTCAACTTCGACATCCTGCGCGAAGTCTGGCCGCTTCTTGCGGAAGGCCTGTGGATGACGATCGCGCTGGCCGTCGTGTCCGTGCCGCTTGCCGTGTTCGTCGGGCTTCTCATCGCCCTGGCGCAGGAGGCGAGGCATCCGGTCCTGCGCTGCCTCATCGTCGGCTATGTCGACGTCATGCGGGCGATCCCGCCGCTCGTCCTGCTCATCTTCATCTTCTACGGCCTGCCGTTCCTCGGCCTGCAGCTCAGCGAGTATCCCGCTGCCGTCCTTGCGCTCGTGGTCAACGGATCGAGCTATTTCGCCGAGATCTTCCGTGCCGGCCTCGAATCCGTGCCGCGCGGGCAGCGGGAGGCCGCACGCTCGACCGGGCTCACCTGGGCCCAGAGCATGACCTATGTCGTGGTGCCGCAGGGCACGCGCAACGTGCTGCCCGACCTTGTCAGCAACACCGTGGAGCTGGTGAAGCAGACGTCGATCGCCTCGGCAGTGGCGCTGCAGGAGCTGCTGCGCTCGGCACAGATCGCCCAGGGCCTCACCTACAACCCGACGCCGCTCATCGCGGCCGCGATCATCTATTTCGTGATGTTCTGGCCCTTCGTGCGGCTCGTGTCCCGCCTCCAGAACAAGACCGTCACCGCCTGACGGCGGCCCTTGGGGCCGCCGCTGCCTTCCCCCTCCGCGCGCCCGGACGATCGAAGGGTTTCCCCGGGTGGGCTCTTCGGGCTATACTTTCTTACGGGTCGCGGCGGCCTTGATGCTGCCGGCTGTGCAAGCGTCCGGCAGCGCGAGGCTGCGACGTCTCGAACCGCGCGTTCGGGAGGGACGGACATGGCATGGCGAACCCAGAGGCGGCACAGCATCCCCGCTCTCCTGCGAGGCTGGGCGCCTGCGGCCCCTCTGCTTCTCCTGACGGCCCTCTGTACGGCGCTCACACTCCCGAATGCCACGGCGCAGGATGCCGCCGCCGGCGAGCGCGTCTTCGCCCAGTGCAGGGCCTGCCACCAGATCGGCCCCAATGCCCGCAACGCCGTCGGGCCCGTGCTCAACGGGCTCTTCCGGCGCAAGACCGGCATGGTCGAGGGCTATCAGTATTCCGCGGCGAACAAGGCCGCCGACATCACCTGGACGGACGAGACCTTCGCCGAATACATCCGCGCCCCGCGCGAGAAGATCCCCGGCACCAAGATGGTCTTCGCCGGCGTCAAGGACGAGCAGAAGATCAAGGATCTCACCGCCTATCTGCACCGCTTCGACGACGCTCCCGTCGCGCTGACGCAATAGGCGCGGTGCCGCCTCGAGGCGCACCGGAACCAGCGAGGTGAAGGAGCCATGCATGTCGCTCTCGCCTTGTTCGTCATCGCCATCGGCTCGGTGGTCTTCCATCTCCTGAGCCCGTGGTGGTGGACGCCGATCGCCTCCAACTGGACCTACATCGACCACACCATCACCATCACCTTCTGGATCACCGGCCTCGTCTTCCTCGCTGTCGTCCTCTTCATGGCCTGGTGCGTCTGGCGCTACCGGCACCGCCCCCGGCAGGGAGACGTGCTCTACGAGCCCGAGAACAAGCGCCTCGAATGGTGGCTCACGGCCATCACCGCCATCGGCGTTGCGGCCATGCTGGCGCCCGGCCTCTACGTCTGGAGCCAGTTCATCACCGTGCCGCCCGATGCCGACGAGGTGGAGATCGTCGCCCAGCAGTGGCAGTGGAGCTATCGCCTGCCCGGGCCCGACGGCAGGCTGGGGGCCACGGCCATCCGCCACGTCTCGGACGACAATCCGCTCGGCCTCGATCCGCAGGACCCGCGCGGGGCGGATGACCTCATGGTGCAGGGTGGCGAGCTGCACCTGCCCGTCGGCCGTCCGGTGAAGGCGGTACTGCGCTCGCTCGACGTGCTGCACGACTTCTACGTGCCCGAGTTCCGCGCCAAGATGGACCTCATCCCGGGCATGGTCACCTATTTCTGGCTGACGCCGACGCGCACCGGCACCTTCGAGGTCCTATGCGCCGAGATGTGCGGCGTCGGCCACGCCTTCATGCGCGGTTTCGTCGTGGTGGCCGAGGAGAGCGACTACCGCGCCTGGCTGGAGCAGCAGCAACCTGCGCGCCCGGCGGCGCAGCTCAGGGTGCCGACGATGACCGAACGGTGACGGACCGGCCGGTCCGCGGCCAGACAAGCGGAGGGCTGAAGCGATGGCCGACATTCCTCTCGACAGGGTGGCGGAAACCGCAACAACCGAGGTGGAGGACCTTGCGCTGCGCCATCCGCACGGCTGGGTGACGCGCTACGTCTTCAGCCAGGACGCCAAGACCATCGCCATCCAGTATACGGCAACGGCGCTGGCCGTCGGCTTCGTGGCGCTCTTCCTGTCCTGGCTGATGCGCCTGCAGCTCGGCTTTCCCGGCACCTTCGCCTTCATCGACGCCGCCGCCTACTACCAGATCATCACCATGCACGGCATGATGATGATCGTCTACGTGCTCACCGCGGTGCTGCTCGGCGGCTTCGGCAACTACCTCATCCCGCTCATGGTCGGTGCGCGGGACATGGTGTTCCCCTTCGCCAACATGCTGAGCTACTGGTTCTACCTGCTCGCCGTCATCATCCTTCTTGCGAGCTTCTTCGCCCCCGGCGGGCCGACGGGCGCAGGCTGGACGCTCTATCCGCCGCAGGCGATCCTCTCCGGCACGCCCGGCCAGGAGAGCGGCATCATCCTGATGCTCGTCTCGCTCATCGTCTTCATCGCCGGCTTCACCATGGGCGGCCTCAACTACGTGGTCACCGTCCTGCAGGGGCGCACGAGGGGCATGACGCTGATGCGCATGCCACTGACCGTCTGGGGCATCTTCACGGCCAGCGTCATGGCGCTGCTCGCCTTCCCGGCCCTGTTTGTCGCCTGCGTGATGTTGCTGTTCGACAAGCTGCTCGGCACCAGCTTTTTCATGCCGTCGCTCGTGGAGCTCGGATCGCGGCTGGAATACGGCGGCGGCAGCCCGATCCTCTTCCAGCACCTGTTCTGGTTCTTCGGCCACCCGGAAGTCTACATCGTCGCCCTGCCGGCCTTCGGCATCGTCTCCGACCTCATCGCCACCCACGCGCGGCGCAACATCTTCGGCTACCGCATGATGGTGTGGGCCATCCTCGCCATCGGCGCGCTCAGCTTCATCGTCTGGGCGCACCACATGTACGTCAGCGGCATGAACCCGTGGTTCGGCTTCTTCTTCGCCACGACGACCCTCATCATCGCGGTGCCGACGGCCATCAAGGTCTACAACTGGATCCTGACCCTGTGGCGCGGCGACATTCACCTCACGGTGCCCATGCTCTTCGCCCTGGGCTTCATCGTCACCTTCGTCAACGGCGGGCTGTCCGGACTCTTCCTCGGCAACGTGGTGGTCGACGTGCCGCTGTCGGACACCATGTTCGTCGTGGCGCACTTCCACATGGTGATGGGTATCGCGCCCGTCCTTGTCATCTTCGGCGCCATCTACCACTGGTATCCCAAGGTGACGGGGCGGATGATGAACGATGCCCTCGGCAAGCTGCACTTCTGGGTCACCTTCGTCGGCACCTACGCCATCTTCTTCCCCATGCACTATCTCGGCCTCCTCGGGGTGCCGCGGCGCTACCACGAGATGGGGGAAGCCAGCTTCTTTCCGCCCTCGGCGCAGATGCTGAACGCCTACATCACCATCGTCGCCCTCGTCGTGGGCGCGGCGCAGCTCGTCTTCCTGTTCAACCTGCTCTGGAGCATCCGCCACGGTCGCGAGGCCGGCGGCAACCCCTGGCGGGCGACGAGCCTCGAGTGGCAGACGCCCCAGACGCCGCCGCCGCACGGCAACTGGGGCAAGGAGCGGCCAACCGTCTACCGCTGGGCCTATGACTACAACGTGCCCGGCGTGGCGCAGGATTTCATTCCCCAGAACATGCCGCCCGAGGCCGTGGCGCTGGGGCCGCGGCTCGCGACAGGAGGGGTGCCGTGACTGCGGCCGTCGCCTTCCTCGTCCTCCTCGCCGGGCTTGCCGGCTGGTGGTTGTCGGGCCAGAGGCTCATGAGCCGGCCATGGCTCGCAGCCGGCGTCGTGGAGGAGACGGGCAGCCTCGCGCGTATGCCGGCCGCCAAGGTGGGGCTCGGCGTCTTCCTCGCCGTCGTCGGCATCCTGTTCTCGCTCGCGCTCAGCGCCTACGCCATGCGCATGCAGCTCGCCGACTGGTCGGCCCCGCCGTTGCCGACCATCCTATGGGCGAACACGCTGCTCATCCTCCTCGCCAGCGGCGGCCTTGTCTGGGCCGGCCGTTGCGTCCAGCACAGGCAGAAGGAGCGCGCGCTCGACGGGCTGCTCGCCGCCTTCGGACTCGGCGCCGCCTTCCTCGGCGGCCAGCTCATCGCCTGGGACGAGCTCGCCGCCTCGGGCTACCGGCTCGCGGACAATGCCGCCAACTCCTTCTTCTACATGCTGACGGGCCTGCACGGCGTGCATATCCTTGGCGGGCTCGTGGCCCTCGTCGCCGTAACGGCGCGGCTCTGGCACAGTGCCGACGCGACGGCGATGCGCCTGCCTGTCGAGCTCTGCGGGCTCTACTGGCACTTCCTTGCCCTCGTCTGGCTCGTCCTCTTCGCCGTCATCGCCGGCTGGGCGGGGGATGTCCTCGCCGTCTGCCGCCAGCTGCTGTCGTGAAAGGAAGGCACGATGGACACCGCGTTCACCGAGCACCGCACCCGGGAGCCCGCCGGCGGCCTTGCCACGATCGTCGATGACTTCTCGGCCGACCAGCGGGCCTTCCGCAACGTGTCGTGGGGGAAGGCCATGATGTGGATCTTCCTCCTCAGCGACACCTTCATCTTCGGCACGTTCCTCATCGGCTATATGGCCGCTCGCATGTCGACCACCGAGCCCTGGCCCAACGCCAGCGAGGTCTTCGCCCTCGAGATCGCCGGCCGGCACCTGCCGCTTATCCTTATCGCCATCATGACTTTTGTGCTCATCTCGAGCAGCGGCACCATGGCCATGGCGGTCAACTGCGGCTACCGGCGGCAGCGGCGGGCAACGGCGGCGCTGCTGGTGGCCACCGCCATCCTCGGCGCCACCTTTGTCGGCATGCAGGCTTTCGAGTGGACGAAGCTCATCGGCGAGGGCGTGAGGCCCTGGGGCAATCCGTGGGGCGCGGCCCAGTTCGGCTCCGCCTTTTTCATGATCACGGGCTTCCACGGCACGCACGTGACCATTGGCGTCATCTTCCTGCTGGCCATCGCCCGCAAGGTCATCCGTGGCGATTTCGACCACGGGCGCCCCGGCTTCTTCACGGGCCGCCGGGGACGCTACGAAGCCGTCGAGATCATGGGCCTCTACTGGCACTTCGTCGATCTCGTCTGGGTCTTCATCTTCGCCTTCTTCTACCTGTGGTGAGGAGGGATGCCATGAGCGAGATCGCCCACAACGACGCGGCTCACCACATCGTTGTCAAGGCCCATCCCATCCGGCTCTATCTTGTCGTCTGGGCCTGGCTCTTCGTCCTCAGCGCCTTTTCCTATCTCGTCGACTACTTCCACCTCACCGGCGCGCTGCGCTACACGCTGATCCTCACCTTCATGATGCTGAAGGCCGGGCTCATCGTTGCCGTCTTCATGCATATGGCCTGGGAGCGGCTCGCGCTCGTCTATGCCATCCTCGTGCCCATCGGTGCCATTCTGGCCTTCGTCGCCGCCATGGCCATCGAGGCAGACTACACGCTTCTGACGCGGCTGGCCTTCTTCAGCGAGGGCCAGTCATAGGCCACCGGCCGACGGCTCGCCCTCCGCCGGCCGGCATCCGTCGCCTTCTCCCTATCGCGCCGCGCCGTCCGCCACGGCGCTCAGGATGGCGTGCGCGGCGCGGACGCGGTCGGGGTTCGGATAGGCCCGGTTGGCGAGGAGCACGATACCGAGGCGTCTGCCGGGCACGACGGCGACATAGGCGCCGAAGCCGTTGGTGGACCCGGTCTTGTTGAGCAGCACGTCCGGCCGCGGCGGCGCGGGCGGAACGAGCCAGGCGGCGGCACTTCCCCTGCCGCTCGCCTGCGGTGTGTTGCCGGCGACCAGCGTGTCGAGCGCCACGGGATAGTCGTACCACTCCCAGCCAAGGCCCTGGGTCATCGCACCGACGCGGACATAACCCGTCTGCGTGGCAGCAATGGCCCGGCGCAGCCGCGCGTCCTGCGGCGGCGCGATGTTGGCGTCGAGGAACTTGAGAAGATCGGCCGCGCTCGTCCGCACGCCGTAGGCCGCCGCACCCAGCACGTCGAGGGAAATGCGCCGCGGCTTGCCGTCCTTCGTGTAGCCGAAGGCATAGTCCGCCATGCGCTCCGGCGGCACGCGGACATAGGTGTTCGCCATACCGAGGCCGGGCAGGATCGTGCCCTCAAGGATGTCCTCGTAGGAGCGGCCCATGCCGGCAGCGGCGAGATGGCCGAAGAGGCCGATGCTCGGGTTCGAGTAGACCCGCTGCGCTCCCGCCGGATAGACGGGCTTCCAGCTGCGGAAATAGGAGACCATGCTCGCCTCGTCCCTGACCTCGCGCGGGAACTGCAGCGGCAGCCCCCCGGCCGTGTAGGTGGCGAGTTGCAGCAGGGTGATCCTGTCGAAGCTGGAACCGCGCAGCGCCGGCATGTAGCTGCTCGCCGTCGCCGTGAGCGAGACTTCGCCCTCCACGGCGCCCCAGGCACCCACGAGCCCGGCGAAGAGCTTGCTGACCGAGCCGACCTCGAACAACGTCGACTCCGTTACCGGGCGCCCGCTATCCTTCGACGCGACACCATAGTTGAAAAAGTAATGCTTCCCGCCCACCGTGAGACCGACGGCCATGCCGGGAACGGCATGCTCTTTCATGATCGGCTCGATGGCCGTGTCGACGATGGCCTTCAGCCGGCTCCTGTCCAGTTCTTCCGCACACACACTCGCTGTCGCAAGAAACATGGACGATAACAAGATGTATAGAGAAACGATATAGTTGCTTTTCACCGACGATTCTCCTGCAGACCACATGCCGTTCTCGCCGATGCATCGACTGTGTACGACCAAGCACGCGCTGGGCCGCCGAAATACAATTCCCTGACCGTCTCTCGCAAACGATGATATCTCGGGGGAGCCATAAGAAAATTTGGGGCTGCCATGGTTCGCCGCTATCTGCCGCTCAATGCCTTGCGCGCCTTCGAGGCGTCGGCCCGCCACCTGAGCTTCACCAAGGCCGCCATCGAGCTGCGGGTCACGCAGGCGGCGGTCAGCCACCAGGTGAAACGGCTGGAGGCACAGCTCGATGCGACGCTCTTCATCCGTCTGCCCCGCGGCCTGATGCTGACGAGCGAGGGCGAGGCCCTGCTGCCGGTGCTGCAGGGCTCGTTCGACCGGATCGCCACGGCGCTGGAGCGTTTCAAGGGCGGCGGCCGCGAGGTGCTGACCGTCGGCGCAGTCGGGACCTTCGCCGTCGGCTGGCTGCTGCCGCGGCTCGACGCCTTCCGCTCGCGCCACCCCTTCGTCGACCTGCGCCTGTTCACCAACAACAACCGCGTCGACATCGCTGCCGAGGGCCTCGACTATGCCATCCGCTTCGGCCAGGGCGCCTGGCACGGCATTGATGCCCTGCCGCTGCTGGAGGCTCCCCTGTCCGTCCTGTGCGCGCCGCAGATCGCCCGGAGCCTGATGAAGCCGGAGGACGTGCTGGCGCACCGGCTGCTGCGCTCCTACCGCAGTGACGAGTGGCCGCAATGGCTCGCCGCCGCCGGTGTCCGGACGGGGCCGGGACGCACCGAGAGCATCGTGTTCGATTCTTCCCTCGCCATGATCGAGGCCGCCCTGCAAGGCGCCGGCATCGCGCTCGCGCCGCCGGCCATGTTTGCGCGGCATCTTGCTACGGGCGCGCTGCAGCAGCCCTTTCCCGTCAGCGTGACGACAGGGCGCTACTGGCTGACGCGGCTGCAGTCGCGCAGCGACACGGCGGCGATGGCCGCCTTCCGCAACTGGCTGCTGGCCGAGATTGGCGCGGAGAGGCCTGCCCCGGCGTGAGCCTCTGCCGGGGTTAGCCGCGCCCCGCCCGCCGCCCGCCCGACAGGGCGATGACGGCGATGATGATGAGGCCGGTGAGGATGAGGCGCACGCCGGCCCCGACGCCGAAGGTGTTGAGCATCGTGACGAGCAGGTAGAGAAAGAGCGACGCGCCCCAGATGCCCGGCACGTTGGAGAAGCCGCCGGCGACCGACGTGCCGCCGATGACCACGACGGCGATGGAGGCGAGCAGGAACTCCTCGCCCATGTTGAGCGAGGCCCCGCCCGAGAAGCCGGCGAGCAGCGCCCCGCACAGGCTGGCGAAGACCGCGCTGAGGACATAGGTGGCGAAGCGCACGCGCTCGACGCGGATGCCCGCAAGTCCAGCCGCCCGCGCGTTCTGGCCGATGGCGAGCACCGAGCGGCCGTAGACCGTTCGGCGCAGCACCACAGCCATCACCGCCGCGACAACGAGGGCCATGATGGCGAGGATCGGCACCCCCAAGAGGCGCCCCGTCGCCAGCTCGGCGAAGAGCGGCGGCGGCTTGATGCGCAGCCCCCGCCCGTAGGCGATGGCCGTCGACTGCACGAGGAAACTCGCCGACAGCGTGGCGATGATCGGCGGGATGGACAGGATGCGGATCAGCGCGAAATTGAAGCAGCCGATAGCGAGGCCGACGCCGGCGACCGCGGCGAGTCCCGGCAGGATCATCACGTTGCTGCCGTCCATCACCTTCATGGCGACGGCCCCGGCGAGGGCGATGTTGGCCGGAATCGACAGATCCACGTTGCCGGGGCCCGTCGTGATGACGAACATCTGGCCGATGCCGACGATGACGTAGAAGGAAGCGAAGGTGAGCGCCGCCGCCAGCACGTCGGCGCCGCCCTTGCCGCTGGTGAAGGCGATGGTCGCCAGAAAGATGACCCCCGCGCCGACGAAGGACCACAGCCACGGCCGCCGCGACGACCAGTCGGCGAGGCGGGAGAAGGCACCCTGCTGCATCAGCGCCTCCGCTCGAGACGGTTGACGAGGGCGCGCAGCGCCAGCACCACAATGAGGATGGCGCCCTGGGCGCCGATCTGCCAGTCGGGCGAGATGCGCAGGAAGGACAGGAGCGAGCCGGCGAGCGTCAGCGTCATCGCGCCCAGCACCGCGCCGACGGGCGACACGCGCCCGCCGACGAACTCGCCACCGCCGAGGATAACGCCAGCGATGGACAGGAGCGTGTAGCGGATGGCGATGTTGGCATCCGCCGAGGTGGTGAGACCGACGAGCGACAGGCCGCTGAGAACGCCGAAGACGCCGGCGAGGGCGAACATCGTCACCTTCGTGCGCAGCAGAGACCAGCCGGCCCGCGCCACAGCGGCGGGGTTGCCGCCCGCCCCACGCAGGATCGCCCCCCAGGCCGAGCGCATGAGGCCGACATGGACGATGAGCGCCAGGGCGGCGCTGACGAGGATGGCGAACGGCACGAAGGGCGTCCTGAACTTCACCAGCGCCGCGAGCCAGGCCGGCACGCTGCCGCCGGGCGAGGGCAGGAGCAGCACCGAGCAGCCCAGCCAGAAGAAGGACATGCCGAGCGTCACCACGATCGACGGCAGGTTGCGCAGATGGATGAGGGCACCGATAAGCGCATAGACCGCAACCGCGCCGAGGAGCACCACTGCGCCGAGCAGCGGCGTCTCGTTGAGCCAGGTGGCGCCGACGCAGGCGACGAAGCTGACGAAGGCGCCGATGGACAGGTCGAGATCGTTGACCGTGATGACGCAGAGCTGGGCAATGGTCGCGAAAGCGATCGGCATCGCCAGGTTCAGCATCAGGTTGAAGCCGAAGTAGCTGATGGCCCGCGGCTGGACAAACCAGATGGCGACAAGCAGCGCGGCAAGCGACAGCGCCGGCAGCGCCGCCCGGACGAGCCGCGGCGAAGGCACGAACGCGCTCATGCCGCCTCCTCGGCGAAGGAGGACTGCAGCACCCGCTCCTCCGTGATCTCGTCGGCGGCAAGCTCGGCGACGATGACGCCGGCGCGGAAGACGTAGACGCGGTCACAGTGGAGCAACTCGTCGAACTCCGTCGTGTACCAGAGGAAGGTGCGCCCGCGCGCCGCCTCCGCCCGCACCATGCCGTAGACTTCCTGCTTGGTGCCGACGTCGACGCCGCGCATGGGATCGTCCATCAAGACAATGTCCGCCTCCGAGGCGAGCGCGCGCGCGAACAGCGCCTTCTGCTGGTTGCCGCCCGACAGGGAGAGGATGCCGTTGCCCATGTCGGGCGTGCGGATGGCGATGCGCTGGCGCCACTCCTCGGCCATGCGGGCCTCGGCTGCCGGGTCGATGAGCCCGAACCGGCGCAGACGGCCGAGGGAGCGGATCGTGATGTTCTCGGCAATGCTCCACAGGGGGAAGACGCCGTCCGACTGGCGGTCGCCAGCGACGAAGGCGACGGCGCCGGCCACCCGGGCATGGGGCTCGCGCCCCTGAGCAGCGGCATTGATGCGCACGAGAAGGTCGGTCTGGCCATGTCCGGCGAGCCCCGCAAGGCCGACGATCTCGCCCCGGCGTGCGCTGAGACTGCGCCCGTCCGCCTGCCGCGGGGGACGCGCCTCCACCACGGTCTCGCCCGCCTGCCGCGCCGTTGCAGCGACGGACCTCCCCTCCTCGTGCGCCACGACGGAGCCCATGGCAGCCACGAGACTCTCGCGCGTGAAGTCCCTGGCGGGGCGCGTCTCGACGACGCGGCCGTCCTTCATGACGACCACACGATCGCAGGTGGAGAGAATCTCGCCCAGCAGGTGCGAGATGAGGATGACGCTGCCGCCCCTCGCCACGAAGCGGCGCACGAAGCCCATGAGCTGCTCCGCCACGATCTGGTCGAGCGAGGAGGTCGGCTCGTCCAGGATGACGAGACGCAGCGGCTGGTCGGTCACGAGAAAGGCGCGCGCGATCTCCACCATCTGGCGGCGGGCGATGGAGAGGTCCGCCACCACATCGGCCGGGTCGATGCCGTGGCCTGGGAAGATGTCGTCGAGCATCGCCACCATGGCTGCGCCGGCGCGCTTGCGCCACCCGAAGCCCCGGAAGGCGCGGTGCATGACGCGAGCATTCTCCGCCACCGTGAGGTTGGGGCAGAGCGAAAGCTCCTGAAAGACGCAGACAACGCCGTGCGAACGAGCTGCGGCCACGCCGGCGCTCGCGGTGATGTCGTCCCCCGCGACGACGAGGCGCCCCTCATCCGCAGCCAGGGTGCCGGCCAGCACCTGCATCAGTGTCGACTTGCCGGCGCCGTTGTGGCCGACGAGACCGAGACACTCACCGGCGCGGACCTCGAGGTCGACGCCCGCAAGCGCACGCACGGCGCCGAAGCTCTTGCGTACCCCCTCGAGCGCGACGATGGTAGCGGACCGTCCGTCCATGGACCTTTCCTGTGCGCTGCCGGCCGGGAGAGACGGGAAGCCGCCCGGCAGATGGCCGGGCGGCTCCGATCCGGACCGTCGCCTTACTTGCCGGCAATGACGGCCTTGGCTTCCTCGAGCGTGTACTCCTTGTTGGCCACGCCGCCCGGCTCGGTCGCCGCGAGCGCGGCCTCGAGATTGTCCTGGTCGATGCGCAGGAAGGGCACGACCAGATCCTTCGGCACATCCTGGCCATCGAGGATCTGCTGCGCCACCCAGAAGGCAAGCGTGGAGACGCCCGGCGCGATGGAGACGGACATGGTCTCGTAACCGTTCTTGTCCTTCTGCTCCTTCCACCAGGTCAGCTCGTCGTGGCGGTTGCCCATGATGATGATGGGCGTCGGACGTCCGGCCGCCTTGAAGGCTTCCGCCGCGCCATAGCCGTCACCGCCCTGGGTCACGACGGCGGCAATTTCCGGCAGGCTCGGCAGGATGCCGGCCACCGCCTTCTGCGCCACGGTCTGCGCCCAGTCGCCATTGACCGAGCCGACGATCTTGAACTGCGGGTGCTTGGAGACGCCCGCGACGATGCCCGCGTGGATCTCCTCGTCCACGGAGACGCCGGCCAGGCCGCGGATCTCCAGCACGTTGCCGCCCTCGGGCAGGCGCTGGGCGAGATAGTCGAGCTGGTCCGAACCCATCTTCTTGAAGTCGACCGCGATGCGCCACGCGCACGGTTCGGTGACGATGCCGTCGAAGGACACGACCACGATGCCGGCATCGCAGGCTTCCTTCACCGCGCCATTGAGCGCCGTCGGCGAAGCAGCGTTGATGACAATGGCGTCATAGCCCTGGAGAATCAGGTTCTGGATCTGCGCCGCCTGCTCGGTGGCCTGGTTCTCGGCGGTGGTGAAGGCATCCGCCGCGGCCACAATCTTGTCGGCGACCGCCTTGGACGTGACCTTCTCCCAGCTTTTCAGCATGGCCTGACGCCAGGAGTTGCCGGCGTAGTTGTTGGACAGAGCGATCTTTTTGCCCGACGTGTCGGCGACAGCCTGCGACGCACCCAGAAACCCGGCAAGCGCGGCCGAGGCAAGCAGCAACTTTGCGATCTTCATCGTTTCACTCCCTTGACGAGAGCCCCGTAGGCCGGGGTCTTAGCCGCGCGGCAGCGCCGCGATCTAACCGATTTATGTGCCGTGACGTAACCAGCGGTTGCACGGTCTGTCAACTCGATCCGCAGTCCGGATGGCGCCACGTTACCTCGCAAGCTCACCATGCACGGGGGTGACGCGCAAGACACACGATCGAGCAAGGAGCTGGCCCTGCCGCGCGCCGCGCGTGCGACGCCGCACAGTGCGCGGAGTCTGCCCCTTGACGGGAGAAGGCAGGCGCGATTCCAGTGGATACGCTGCGTGTTTCCGGCCCGTCTTCTCGGTGAGGCCTTCGATGTGTCGCTTTCTCGCCTATCTGGGAGACCCGATCTTCCTCGAGACACTCGTGTGCGCATCGGAACATTCGCTGGTCCACCAATCGCTGCATGCGGCCGAGTGCAAGACCGCGACCAACGGCGACGGCTTCGGCATCGGCTGGTATGGCGAGCGCGAGACGCCCGGCCTGTTCCGGGACCTGCGGCCGGCCTGGTCAGACGAGAACCTGCGCTCCGTCTGTACGCAGGTGCGCTCCGGCCATTTCTTTGCCCATGTGCGGGCGGCGACCGGCACCGTGACCAGCCGGGCCAACTGCCATCCCTTTGCCTACGACCGCTGGATGTTCATGCATAACGGACAGATCGGCGGCTATCCGCGCATCAAGCGGCGGCTCGAGCAGGCCCTGCCCGATGCGCTCTACCACGCGCGGCAGGGCACAACCGACTCGGAGGTGCTCTTCCTGCTCATCCTGGCGGAGGTGGAAAAGGGCAGCACACCGCCGGAGGCGGTCGCCACGACGCTCGGCTTCACCAAGGCCCTGATGCGCGAGGCGGACATCGACGAGCCGCTCCGCTTCACCGCCGCGCTGACAAATGGCGAGACGATGTACTGTTTCCGCCTCGCCTGTGACGACCGGCCGGCGAGCCTCTATTTCAACCAACGGCCGGGAGCGGTAACGGTGGCGTCAGGGCCAGTCGACCGGGGTGGCGCGCACTGGCAGGCGGTGCCCCGCGGGTCCTACATCACCGTGCGCCGCGGCGCCGCGCCGGCGGTCGCGCCCTTTCCATGGGCCGCCGAGGCCGTGGCGGCCTGAGGCGGACCGGTCACATCGGCCCGCACCGGCGTCAGGACGCGCCGCGGAACCAGGCCTGCGTGAACGCCATGCGCAGGATCGTCAGGTCCAGCCCGAAGGACCAGTTGCCGGCATAGGCGAGATCGAGGTCCACCCGTCGCCGCATCGCCTCGGGCGAATATGCCTCGTCACGGCAGCCGTTGACCTGAGCCCAGCCGGCAATGCCGGGCCGGAAGATATGCCGCAGCGGATAGGACCCGATGGAGACCACGCGACCGTCGTCACGGACGAGCGCCAGGGGCCGCGGCCCGACCAGCGACATATCCCCGCGCAGGACGTTGTAGAGCTGGGGCACCCGGTCCAGTTTCGTCCGGAGCAGCCAGCGGCCGATCCGCGTCGTGCGCGGAGCGCGCCGGCGGGCATGCGCGTCGCGGCCTTCCGCCGTCGTCGTGCGGAATCTGTAGACGACGAAGCTCGCGCCGGTGAAACCCTAGCACCGTTGCCGCGACAATGCAGGGCCGGGAGTATCGAGGCGCACCGCCATCGCGATGACAACGAGCAGGGGCGCCAGAACCACGAGCGCGGTGGCCGCCACCGCCACGTCGAAGCAGCGCTTGAGCGCGGCCCTGTTGCCGTCAAGCGGCGCGTGTGCGAGCTGCATGAAGGCGCGACCGCCGAGTAGCCGTAGCCTGGACGGGGGAAAGCGCCCGCCGATCCGGTCTGGACAGAGATGCACCGCGACGGGCAGCTCCGCGAGGTCACGCAGGATTCGGACGATACGCGCGTCGTCGCTCCACGGCAGGGCGATAAAGACCTCTTCCACCCCCTGCTGCCTCGCAAAATCGAGCACGCTCGCCCGACAGGCGGGGCCGGCGTCGAACAGCGCCGCATCGACATGACCCACCACCTCGAGGCCGAGGGCATCGGTATCAAGCGCCTTGGTCGCGCTGGTCATGCACGCCCGATCTCCCACGAGCAGGATGCGGCTGGGACCGAGATAGCCCGACAGCAGCGCGAATCGGGCGGCCGCAAGGAACAGCCGGCCGGTCAGCGAAACGACACCGAGGCCGACAAGACCAACAATACAGACGGCCGCGGGCGAGAGGCCGTCGCCGAGCCCGGTGGGAAAGGCGACGACGGCAGCGACCATCATCACGCCGAGCCAGATACGGCGGCGCATCGCCGTCGCGCCGGCATCCGTCAGACCGGGCATCTCATAGCCGCGGCGCCCGAAGACCAGGACCACTGTGGCGCTCGCCACGGCGGCACAGAAGACAAGCGCCACGTCCGCCCGATAGGGTGCCGCCGGCCACCAGGCCCTGCCTCCCGCAGCAGCACGCTCGCCGTAACGAACAGCGCCCAGAAGTCGAAAAGCGCGAACAGGACGGCGAGCAGCAGCCTGTCCATGCCCGTCGTCCGGCGCTTCGACGTGGCTGTGCCGAGCCGCATTGCGACGACTGGACGACGCCCCTTTGGAAGCTGCTGCAACATCGCGTCAACCGGGCAATCGAGGACAAGGAGGCCGGCGCTTCGCGCAAAAGCCTCTCCAGGACGGAACAAGAACTCTGATGCGCCCGGATGCTGCATCCTGTTGATGTATCACTCAATGCGCACCATGTATGGTTGCATGGCAATCGGCGACTGCCGACGACCGGCCAAGGTGCGCCCGCCGTGTTTCCGCCCACGATTTGCCACAACATGGAACGAAATCTTGCCCGTCTGCGGCACCCGGGCCTTTTCGGCCGGCTGTGCCGGGAACGTTCGACTTCCGGCGCTGTTGGGGCCCCGGACCGTAGTCGAGGCCTTCCAGCGCTCAGACCCGCCGTGCCCCGCAGGGACGGCTGATGCGCAGGCGTCGAAGCTGCGCGGTTCATTGTCGATGCTTCGCTCGCATGAGGAGGTCTTGCCGATGAAGATTGCCCAGATCGCACCGCTCGCGGAAAGCTGCCCGCCACGGCTCTATGGCGGCACCGAGCGTATCGTCTCCTATTTGACGGAAGAGCTCGTCCGCCAGGGACATGAGGTAGCGCTCTTTGCCAGCGGCGACAGCCGCACGAGCGCCGAGCTCGTCAAATGTTCCGACATCGCCCTGCGGCTCAACCCGGCCGTGCGCGACCATGTCCCCTATCACGTGGCGATGCTGGACCGCGTGCGTGCGCTGGCCGACCGGTTCGACGTGCTGCACTTCCACATCGACATGCTGCACTTCCCGCTGATCCGCGACTTCGCCGACCGCACGGTTACGACGCTGCACGGCCGGCTCGACCTGCCGGATCTGAAGCCCTTCTACGCCGCCTTTCCGGACATCCCGCTCGTCTCGATTTCGGAGGACCAGCGCAAGCCGATGCCGCCGGTCAACTGGGTCGGCACGGTCCACCACGGCCTGCCGCGCGATCTCTTGCCCTTCAAGGCGCGCCCGGAGGGCGGCTATCTGGCCTTCCTCGGGCGCATCTCGCCCGAAAAGGGGCCGGACCTCGCCATCGAAATCGCAGCGCGCACCGGCCTGCCGCTGAAGATGGCTGCCAAGGTGGACAAGGTCGACGAGGCCTACTGGCGCGAGAAGATCGAGCCGATGGTCGCGGCGACGCCGAACGTCTCCTACATCGGCGAGATCGGTGATGCCGAGAAGGCGGAGTTCCTCGGCAATGCCGCCGCCCTCCTTTTCCCGATCGACTGGCCCGAGCCCTTCGGCCTCGTTATGATCGAGGCCATGGCCTGCGGCACACCCGTCATTGCGATGCGCCGCGGCTCGGTGCCGGAGGTCATCGAGCACGGCGTTTCCGGCTTCATCGTCAACAGCCTCGACGAGGCCGTCGCGGCCGTCGGCCGGCTCGGCGACATCCACCGGTCGGCGGTGAGAGCCGCCTTCGAACGGCGCTTCACGGTGGAGCGCATGGCCGAGGACTACGTCAAGATCTACCGCTCGCTGCCAGGGGTCGGCACCCATCCGCCACGCCTCTACATCGCGGGTGGCGAAGCCGGCCGGCAGGCCTTCGCCTGAGGGCAGCGCGGCCACCGCTCCTCCGGCCGACGAGCACGGGATTTGCGACATGCAGACGATCGGCGCCGAAGCTGTCCCGCACGCACCGGCTCCCTCCGGGCCTGGAACAGCGCAGATCGCGCAGTTCTACATTCCGGCCTCCGCCTCACTGCAGGAGCGGCGGCCGCGCACCCTGAAGCACGGCGACACCTTCGCCGTGTTCGACCACAACGGCGACGCCCTCTCCGGGCCCGGCAGCCCGGAGGGCATCTTCCACCGCGACACCCGGCATCTTTCACATCTCTACCTCACCATCAACGGCGCGCGGCCGATGCTGCTGAGCTCGACCCTGCGCGACGACAACGCGACCCTCACCTGCGACCTGACCAATCCCGACCTGTTCGACGAGAAGGGCCAGCTCGTCCTCGGGCACGACCTCATCCATCTGCGCAGGTCACGCTTCCTGTGGAACGGCGGCTGCTTCGAGCGGCTGGTGCTGCGCAACTTCGATGCGGAGAAGCGGCGCGTCTCGATCGAGATCGCCTTCGCCGCCGACTTCGCCGACCTCTTCGAGGTGCGCGGCTCGCAGCGTGAAAGGCGCGGCGCACACCATCCGGCCGAGATCGGCGACAACCGGGTGGTGCTGTCCTACACCGGCCTCGACGGGCTCCGTCGCGCCACGACGATCGCCTTCGACCCGGCCCCGGCGCGGCTGTCCGGCAGCTCGGCGATCTTCATCCTCGAGCTGCAGCCGCGGGAGAGCGTCTCGCTGTTCCTCGAGATCAACTGCGGCTTCGAGGGCGGCAACCAGCCTCCGCGGCGCGCCTTCTTCAGCGCCCTGCGCGATGCCCGGCGCGCGCTGCGCCAGTCCGCCGCGCGCGCAGCCTCCATCACCACATCGAACGACATCTTCAACGAGGCGGTGCGCCGCAGCGTCTCTGATCTGTATATGCTCCTCACGGACACGCCGCAGGGCCCCTATCCCTATGCCGGCATCCCGTGGTTCAGTACAGTCTTCGGCCGCGACGCGCTCATCACCGCGCTGTGCACGCTGTGGCTCGATCCGACGATTGCCGCGGGCGTGCTCGGCTATCTCGCCGCCAACCAGGCGACAACCTCGGACCCGCTCGCCGACGCGGAGCCCGGCAAGATCCTGCACGAGGTGCGTCACGGCGAGATGGCCGAACTCGGCGAGGTGCCCTTCCGCCGCTACTACGGCAGCATCGACTCGACACCGCTGTTCGTCATGCTCGCCGGCGCCTACCTGAAGCGCACCGGCGACGTTGCCACCATCGAGCACCTGTGGCCGAACATCGAGGCGGCTCTCGGCTGGATCGACAACTACGGCGACAGGGACGGCGACGGCTTCGTCGAATATGGCCGGCGCAGCGACGAGGGGCTCGTCAACCAGGGCTGGAAGGACAGCCACGATTCCGTCTTCCACGAGGACGGGAGCATCGCGGAGGGGCCCATCGCGCTTGCCGAGGTGCAGGCCTATGTCTATGGCGCCTGGCGGGCCGCCGCCTCGTTGCTGCATCGCCTGAACCGCCCGAAGGAGGCCCAGGCCTTCAACAACAGGGCCGAGGACCTGCGCCGCCGGTTCGACGAGGCCTTCTTTGACGCGGCGCTCGGCACCTACGTGCTGGCCCTCGACGGCGCCAAGCGCCCGTGCCGCGTGCGGTCGTCCAACGCGGGCCACGTCCTCTATACCGGGCTCGCCGAGCCCAAGCGTGCGGCGGCGGTGGTGCACACGCTGATGAGCAGCTCCTCCTATTGCGGCTGGGGCGTGCGGACCATTGCCGACACCGAGGCGCGCTACAATCCGATGAGCTACCATAACGGTTCGGTCTGGCCGCACGACAATGCGCTGATCGCCGCCGGCTTCGCGCGCTACGGCTATCGCACGGCAGCGGCGCGCCTGTTCCAGGGGCTGTTCGAGGCATCCACCTACATCGAGATGCGGCGCCTGCCCGAGCTGTTCTGCGGCTTCGCGCGCCAGCGTACACAGGGACCGACCTTCTATCCTGTCGCCTGCTCGCCGCAGGCCTGGGCCTCAGCGGCGCCGCTGTCCCTGCTGCAGTCCTGTCTCGGCCTCGGGTTCGATCCGGAGGGCCTGAAGATCACCTTCGACCATCCGGTGCTGCCGGACTTCCTCGACCATGTCACCCTGCGGCGGCTGTCGCTCGCCGGCGGCACGGTCGACATCGCCCTCAGGCGGTCGCGCGCCCAGGTTGTCGTCGAGGTGCTCAGCCGCTCCGGCCCCATCCGCGTGCTGACGACGAACTGAGCGCCGCCCACGCGCCGCGCGGCACGGGCGGGACGACCTCAGCGCTCATAGGTGCCGATGAGGACGGTCTCCTCCAGAAGATGCCTCTGCGCGGCCGCCCAGACCTCCGCAACGCCGGCCGCGCCGGAAATGTCGAGGTGCGGCTGGGAGATGGCCGCAAGGCGGAAATGGTAATGATGCACGCCGTGACCCGGCGGTGGCTGCGGGCCGTCATAGCCCGTATTGCCGAAATCGTTGCGCGCAAAGCGCATCGCCTCGCTCGGACCGGCATCGGCCGCCTGCGACAGGCCGCTCTGATTGGGCGGAATGTTGTAGACGCCGAGATGGTAGAAGGTGCCGGACGGTGCGTCGGGATCCTCGACCACGAGGACGAGACTGCCCGCGCCTTCCGGCACGCCCGTCCAGCGCAATGGCGGCATCAGGTTCTCGCCGTCACGCGCAAAGGAGCGCGGGATCCGCTCGCCATCGGCAAACGCTGGGCTCGTGAGCATCAGGGCCATCGCCATTCCCCCGGATCATCGGCCATCCTTCGAGCCAACGGGGTCACGGCGGGGAAAGTTCCGCTCTCGGCGCCACCGCGCACGATGGACCGCGCGCATGCCTCGAAGCCTGATCGCTCCGGCGCCGCCGCCGGCCCACTCCGCCGGCCGGGCGGCGATCAGCCGACGTCGGGGCCGCCTTCGTCGATCAGGCGGCGCAGCGTCTGCAGGCCGGCGCGCAGCGCGTCGGGCGGAGGCGACGAGAGGGCGATGCGCACGGCATTCGGCGCATGGCCCGCGCTGACGGCAAAGGCGCTGCCGGGACAGACGGCGATGCCGCTCCGGTAGGCGGCCGCGACGAAGGTCTCCGCCCGCCACGCATCCGGCAGCTCCAGCCAGGCATGATAGGCGCGGGCATCGGCGGACAGTCTGTGGCCCGCAAGGACCTCTCGCGCGATGGCCTGCCGCGCAGCGGCGTCCGCGCGCTTGAGCCTGCCGATCCGCTCGGCCGTCCCGTCCGCCATCAGCTGCAGGCCGATGGCAAGCGGCAGCCCGGTCGCGGTCCACGCGCCCGTGCGCATGGCATTGGCGACCCGGTCGCAGAGCTGCGCCGGCGCGGCGACGAGGCCGAGGGTCACGCCCGGGGCGACCCGCTTGGAGAGGCTGTCGACGACGATGACACGGTCGGGCGCCAGGGCGGCAAGGGGCACCTCGTCGGCAAGAAAACCGTAGATCGCATCCTCGATGGCGGTAAGTCCCTCCTGCGCGAGGGCCGCCGCCACGTCCCGCCGGCGGGCGTCGTCCATGGTAATGCCCAGGGGATTGTGCAGGGACGGCTGCACATAGAGGCCCTTCAGCGGGGCCGACCGGTGCGCTTCCAGGAGCCCGTCCGGCACGAGACCCTTTTCGTCGAGCCTGAGCGGCACCAGCATGATGCCGAGGCGCGCGGCGATGCCCTTGACGACCGGGTAGGTCAGCGCCTCGACGCCGATGCGCTCGCCCGGCCCGGCGAGGGCCGCCATTGCCGCTGCAATGGCCTGCTTGCCGTTGCCCGTGAAGAGGAGGCCCGCGGGGTCCGGCGTCCAGCCGGCACGCGCCAGAAACGTCGCCGCGACGGCCCGGACAGAGGGCGAAGCCGACGCACCCACCGGCTGCAGCGCCTGACACAACGTGTCGAGGCGCAGCGTCGTCTGTAACGCCTCCTGCAACATCGCCGCCTGCGCCGGCAGGATCGGGAAGTTGAGCTCGAGATCGAGCGGGGCAGAGCCCGGCTCGCTGAGCGCGGGGGCGGGCTGCGAAATCGGCCAGCGGACATACGTTCCCCGGCCGACCTCTCCGGCAATCAACCCGCGCCGCGCCAGCTCCGCATACACGCGGCTGGCCGTGGATGGCGCGATGCCGTGCCGATAGGCGAATTCGCGCTGCGGCGGCAAGCGCTCCCCCGGCTTCAGGCGCCCCCTGGCGATGTCGGCCGCGATGGCGTCGGCGATGTCACGGAAATTGCTCATGCGATTGCTGCAGATTGCTCCGAGTGCAATATTGATATTGCACTGACTTCGGAGTCGAGACAATCCTCTCGGCCTCTTGCCGGAGACTCGTCGATGGTGCCTCTCGCCAGTCTGTCGGGCTTTGCGCTGGTGTCGCTCGGGATGGTCCTCACCCCGGGCCCGAACATGATCTATCTGCTCTCCCGCTCCATCCTGCAGGGACGGACAGCCGGGTTTATCTCGCTGCTCGGCGTCATCCTGGGATTCGTCTTTTACATGCTGGGCGCGGCGTTCGGGCTGACCACAGTGCTGCTGACCGTTCCCCATGCCTATGAGACGCTCCAGTGGGCGGGAGCGGCCTATCTTCTCTACCTGGCGTGGAACGCCGTCAAACCCGGCGCCCGGTCCGTCCTCACGCCGCGGTCCGACCTTGGCGTGGACGGCCCGCGCAAGCTGTTCACCATGGGGCTGATGACGAACCTGCTCAATCCCAAGATCGCCCTCCTCTACCTGTCGCTGCTGCCGCAGTTCGTCGATCCTGCCCAAGGCAACCTGCTCCTGCAGAGCCTGACATTGGGCACGATGCAGATTGCTGTAAGCTTTTCGGTAAACCTTGCGATCGTGATGGCGGCCGGCTCTGTGGCGCGCTGGTTCTCGTCACGTCCGGGCTGGCTCAAGGTGCAGCGGTGGTCGATGGCGGGCGTCCTCGCGGCTCTCGCGCTGAAGCTGGCACTCGACGGCAGATGAGCCCGGCCGGACGGACCGGTTCCCCATCATCCGGCTGGCGATCGTGGCGACCTGAAAGATGCAGGCGGAGACGACATGATCAATACCGACTTTCTGCTCACATCGCTGATCGTCATCCTGGTTCCCGGCACCGGCGTGCTCTATACGGTCACGGCCGGCCTGCAGCGGGGCCGCCTCGCCAGCGTCTACGCAAGCCTCGGCTGCACCGCCGGCATCGTGCCGCACCTCGCCGCCACGATCCTCGGCCTGGCGGCTGTGATGCATGCGAGCGCACTCGCCTTCCAGACGCTCAAGTTTGCCGGCGTCCTCTATCTTCTCTATCTCGCCTACGCGACGTGGCGCGACAAGACGGCCTTTGCGGTGGCGGAGGACGCGGCCCCGATGAGCGCAGCGACCATCGTCGTCAAGGCCTTCCTGCTCAACATTCTCAACCCGAAGCTCACGATCTTCTTCCTCGCCTTCCTACCCCAGTTCGTCGAGCCCGGCTCCGCGAGCCCACTGCTCCAGCTGCTGGGGCTCAGCGCCGTCTTCATGGCCATGACCTTCGCCGTGTTCCTCGGCTATGGCTTCCTGGCCTGCACCTTCCGGCAGCTCGTCATCGAATCGAGGCGGGTACAGCAGTGGCTGCGCTATGGCCTTGCCGCCGCCTTCGCGGGCCTCGGCCTGCGCCTGGCCGTCAGCGACCGGTGAGGCAGCAACGCCGCGCCGTCACACCTGGTCCCGGCCGGGCGTCTCCCGAAATCGGTCGTACGATGTCACATTGTCCCGTCCTGCCTTGTCTGGGCATCGGATGTGATCCGAAACGGGAGAAGGCGCATGACCGGCAACAACGCCTCGATCGTCCACGAGGTCTCGCCCGAGGGGCAGGACGGGCCGGCCGGCCCATCAGGCCGGCAGGCTCCCGCCATGCTCGCTGCACCCGTAAACACGGGACACGCTCGCGCAGCGGCGCTCGATGCGCTGCGCCCGAGGCTGGTGCGGATCGCCTACCGGATGCTCGGCTCGATGGCGGAGGCCGAGGATGTCGTGCAGGATGCGTTCCTGCGTTGTCTGCGCGCCGACCGCGATGACATCCGCGACCTGGAAGCCTGGCTGTGCCGGATCGTCACCCGGCTCTGCCTCAATCACCTGAAGTCCGCGCGCCGCCGGCGGGAAGGCTACGTCGGGCCGTGGCTGCCGGAGCCGGTCCTCGAGCCGGAGGAGGCGGTGGCGGCGGACGATGTCACGCTGCCGCTTCTCATGGCGCTCGAGCGTCTCTCCCCGCTTGAGCGCGCGACCTTCCTCCTTCACGACGTCTTCGGCGCGAGCTTTGACGAGATCGCGCAAACGCTCGACCGGACCCCGGCCGCTTGCCGCCAGCTCGCGCGCCGTGCCCGGACCCATGTGCGCGAGGCGCGCCCGCGGTTTCCCCTGGCAAAGGAACGGGGCCTCGAGATTGCGAGGGCGTTCTTCGCTGCCTCCCGCAGCGGAGATATCGCCGCCCTGCGCGGGCTGCTGACGGATGATGTGAGAGCCCTCGCCGACGGAGGCGGCAAGACAGGCGCCACCCGCGCCCCTGTCGTCGGGCTGGGTGAGGTCGTCCGGCTCCATGAAAAACTGGCCGTGCTGTTTGCCCGTACGCCCTCGCGCCTCATCTGCTACGGCTTCATCAACGGCCTGCCCGGCTTCGTCACCATCGAGAAGGAGACAATGCTGCAGACGACGGCGCTCGAGATCACACACGACAGGATTGCCGCGATCTACGTCGTGCAGAACCCGGACAAGCTTCAGCACATTGCCAACGAAGTGGTTCACTGAACATGACCGCTGCCCGCATCGCCATCGTCTACCACAGCCTCTACGGGCACACGGCGCGGCAGGCCCGCGCCGTGAAAGCCGGCGTCGCGCAGGTGGAAGGCGCCGAGCCGCAGCTCCTGACAGTCGAAGACGCGCAGGCGCGCTGGGACAATCTCGCCGCAGCCGATGCCATCATCTTCGGAACACCGACCTACATGGCCGGCCCGTCCGCTGCCTTCAAAGCCTTTCAGGACGCATCGTCGAAGGCCGTGATGGCCAGGGGCTTTCTGTGGAAGGACAAGATTGCCGCCGGCTTCACCAACTCCGGCGCGCACGCGGGCGACAAGCTGGCCACCCTGATGCAGCTCGCCCTCTTCGCGGCCCAGCACGGCATGCACTGGGTCAATCTCGCCCTTCCGCCAGCCAACAACTCCTCCCGCGGCTCGGCCGACGATCTCAACCGCCTCGGGTTCTGGCTGGGGGCCGCCGCCCAGTCGAACGTCGACGAGGGACCGGAGCGGACGCCGCCGGAATCTGACCTCGCCACGGCGCGGCATCTGGGGCGGCGCGTCGCCGAGGCGACCTGCCAGCTGGTCGCCGGCCGCAGGGCCCTTTCAGCCAAGGGCCTCCTGGCGCCTTGAGACGCAGACCCGTTCGCCAGGGTCGAGGCGGCCGGCGAGGCTTGCACACCCGTCCGCCATTTGAGCCACCGCGCCGTTGCTGCCCGCGGCCGTCGCGACACTCGTACATTAACCATAGAGAATTGAAATATAATCCGATCATGCCTTGCTTCGTTGACTTTCTGTTAACTCTTCCATTAAGTAAAGCGGTCGTTTCTTCGGGGGACACCTATGCGTATTCTGCTTGTTGCGGGGGCTCTCGCGCTGGCGCTGGCCGCCTGTCAGACAGCCCAGGACTCGGCGGTGGAGGCCGAGTTTACCTGCCGTGACGCCGGCCTGAGGCCCGGCACGCGCGCTTACGACCGCTGCGTCAACGCCACCTACGCGCGTTACCGCCGCCAGTCCGACCAGGCTGCCTCGCAGGTCGCTGTCGGTGCGGCTGCCGGCCTCGTCGGCGGCGCCGTGCTGGGAGCCGCGACGGCCCCGCGCCACCGCTACTATTATCGCTGCAACGCCTGGGGTTGCTGGTAAGCGCGAGGGAAAGACAGGAAAAGAGGCCCGGCAGGAGGCAACCCTGCCGGGCCTTTTCTTTCCGGGTACCCCCGGTCCGTCCTGCAGGACGGGCGGAAAGAGCGGCCCGCTACAGCGGCCGCTTCAGCCTCTTGGCAAGGACGCCGACAATACCCTCGCGGAACAGCATCACGCAGATGACGAAGATGACCCCCTGGATGACGGTGACCCAGGCGCCGAGGTGGGCGAGGTAGTTCTGCATGGTCACGATGACCGCCGCGCCCACCATGGGGCCGAAGACGGTGCCCATGCCGCCCACGAGCGTCATCAGCACCACCTCACCCGACATGGTCCAGTGCACGTCCGTCAGCGAGGCGAGCTGGAAGACGATGGCCTTCGTCGCCCCCGCCAGCCCCGCCAGCGTCGCCGACAGGGTGAAAACGACGAGCTTGTAGCGGTTGGTGGCATAGCCCAGCGAGATCGCGCGCGGTTCGTTGTCGCGAATGGCCTTCAGCACCTGCCCGAAGGGCGAATGGATGATGCGGTAGATGAAGAGCACCCCGGCGAGGAAGATCGTTGCCACGACATAGTAGAGCGTCGTGTCGCTCGACAGGTCGACGAGGCCGAACAGCCGCCCGCGCGGCACCGCCTGGATACCGTCCTCGCCGCCCGTGAAGGGCGCCTGCAGGGAGAAGAAGAAGACCATCTGGGCGAGCGCCAGCGTGATCATGGCAAAGTAGATGCCCTGTCGGCGGATGGCGAGCGAGCCGAAGACGAGGCCCAGCACCGCGGCCGACGCCGTGCCAAGGAGGATGGCGACCTCCGGCGGCACGCCCCAGACCTTGGCGGTGTGTGCGCAGATGTAGCTCGCCGTGCCGAGATAGGCCGCATGGCCGAAGGACAGGAGACCGCCGTAGCCGAGCAGCAGGTTGAAGGCGCAGGCGAAGAGCGCGAAGCACAGCACCTTCATGAGGAACACGGGATAGAGCAGGAACGGCGCCACCGCGAGGAACACCGCGATGCCGATGAAGATCGCCCGGTGCAGGCTCGCCGCCTCCACCGTCGCCCGCGCCGCCGGCGCCGCCGCCATTTGCCCGCTGACGCTCGCCATCACGCAGCCCTCCCGAACAGTCCAGCCGGCTTGATGAGCAGCACGAGCACCATGACGACGAAGATCACGGTGGCCGCAGCCTCCGGATAGAACACCTTGGTGAGCCCCTCGATGAGGCCGAGCCCGAAGCCGGTGACGATCGAGCCCAGGATCGAGCCCATGCCGCCAATCACGACGACGGCGAAGACGACGATGATGAGATCCGCCCCCATGTTGGGATTGACCGAGTAGATCGGCGCCGCCAGCACGCCGGCGAGCGCGGCAAGACCCACGCCGAAACCGTAGGTGAGCGTGATGAGCCGCGGCACGTTGATGCCGAAGGCCTGCACCAGCGTCGGGTTCTCCGTTGCGGCACGCAGATAGGCGCCGAGCCGCGTCTTCTCGATGACGAACCAGGTGGCGAGGCACACCGCGAGCGAGGCGGCGACCACCCAGCCGCGATAGTTGGGCAGGAACATGAAGCCGAGGTTGCGCCCCCCCGCGAGCTCCGGCGGAATGCTGTAGGGCAGGCCCGAGACACCGTACTGGTTGCGGAACAGTCCCTGGATGATGAGCGCGAGGCCAAAGGTGAGCAGCAGGCCGTAAAGATGGTCGAGGTCACGCAGCCGCGCGAGGAACAGCCGGTCGATGACGATGCCGGTGGCGCCGACGATCAACGGTGCGATGAGAAGCGCCCACCAGTAGCCGATGCCGGCATAGTTCAGCAGCATCCAGGCGACGAAGGCGCCCATCATGTACTGCGCGCCGTGCGTGAAGTTGATGATGTTGAGCAGCCCGAAGATGATCGCGAGCCCAAGGCTCAGGATCGCATAGAACGAGCCGTTGATGAGGCCGAGCAGAAGCTGGCCGAAAAGCGCCTGCGGCGGAATTCCCAGAAGTTCAAACATCTCCCGTCCGGCCCGTGCACGCGTGGCGGAAAGGCCGGGGCGAAGGACCGCCCCGGCCCGTCACGTCAGCCCTTGACGAGGGGGCACTCGCCCTCCTCGAGCGGGCGGAAGGCTTCGGCGGCGGGAATCGTGGCGATGAGCTTGTAGTAGTCCCACGGCCCCTTCGATTCCTCGGGCTTCTTCACCTCGAAGAGATACATATCGTGGACCTTGCGGCCGTCGGCCCGCACCTGGCCCTTGCCGAAGAGCGGATCGTCCGTCGGCATCTCCTTCATCTTCGCCATCACCTTGGCGGGGTCCTTGTCCTTCAGCGCCTCGACGGCCTTGAGGTAGTGCAGTGTGCCGGCATAGACGCCGGCATGGACCATGGTCGGCATCTTGCCGCCGTTGCGCTCAGCGAAGCGCTTGGCGAAGGCACGGGTGTCGTCGTTCAGGTCCCAGTAGAAGGATTCGGTGAGGACGAGACCCTGCGCCGTCTGCAGGCCGAGGGCGTGGACGTCGGTGATGAAGACGAGCAGCCCGGCGAGGTTCTGGCCCGCCTGGGTGATGCCAAACTCGGCGGCCTGCTTGATGGAGTTGATGGTGTCGCCCCCCGCGTTGGCGAGGCCGATCACCTTGGCGCCGGAAGACTGAGCCTGCAGCAGGAAGGAGGAGAAGTCGCTGCCCGGGAAGGGATGGCGCACCGTGCCGAGCACCTTGCCGCCGGACTTCTCGACGACGGCGATCGTGTCGCGCTCGAGCGCGTGGCCGAAGGCGTAGTCCGCCGTCAGGAAGAACCAGCTGTCACCGCCGGCCTTGACCATGGCGCTGCCGGTGCCGTTGGCCAGCGCCCAGGTGTCGTAGGTCCAGTGGATGGTGTTGGGCGAGCACTGCTTGCCCGTGAGGTCGGAAGCCGCCGCGCCGGAGTTGATGAAGATCTTGTTCTTCTCGCGCGTGATCTGGTTGACGGCGAGCGCCACCGACGAGGTCGGCACGTCGAGGATCACGTCCACGCCGTCCTGGTCGTACCACTGGCGCGCGATGTTGGAGCCAATGTCGGGCTTGTTCTGGTGGTCGGCCGAGACGATCTCGACCTTGATGCCCTTCTCCTCGGCCTTGAAATCCTCCGCGGCCATGCGCGCGGCGATGACGGAGCCCTCGCCCGAAAGGTCGGCATAGACGCCGGAGCGGTCGTTGAGCACGCCCAGCTTCACCGAAACCTGGGCCTCGGCCCCGCCGGCGAACAGGGCAACCAGCGCCGTCGCCAGCAACATGCGTCCTGTCTTCATGGACTTGTTCCTCCTCGTTTGTTCCCCTCTGCGGTGTGCCGCAGGTGCTAGACGCCGAGATAGGCGTGCAGCTTGTCGATGTTGGCGTCGAGTTCCGCGTTGGGGATCATGTCGACCACCCGCCCCTGCTCGACGACGTAGTGCCGGTCCGCCACGCGCGAGGCGAACCGGAAGTTCTGCTCCACGAGAACGATGGTGAAACCCTCGTTCTTGAGCCGCGCGATGGTGCGCCCGATCTCGTCGACGATGACCGGAGCAAGCCCCTCCGTCGGCTCGTCGAGCAGGAGAAGCCGCGCCCCCGTGCGCAGGATACGGCCGATGGCGAGCATCTGCTGCTCGCCCCCGGAGAGCTTGGTACCCTGGCTCGCCAGCCGCTCGCGCAGGTTGGGAAAGAGCTCGAAGATCTGCTCCACGGTGAGGCCGCCCGGCCGCACCTGCGGCGGCAGGAGCAGGTTCTCCTCCACCGACAGGGAGGAGAAGATGCCGCGCTCCTCCGGGCAATAGCCAATGCCGAGCCGGGCGATGGCGCGCGACGGCATGCGGATCGTCTCGACCCCGTCGAACACGACGGAGCCGGTGCGCTTGCGCATGATGCCGATGATCGACTTCAGCGTGGTCGTCTTGCCCGCGCCGTTGCGCCCGAGCAGCGTCACCACCTCGCCCGGCGCCACGTCGAAGTCGATGCCGTGCAGCACGTGGCCCTCGCCATACCAGGCGTTGAGCCCGCGCACGGACAGGAGCGGTGCCGTCGCCGCCGCCGTCGTGATCTCGCGCGCCGCCTCAGGCATGACCGGCTCCGATATAGGCCTCGACGACGGCGGGATTGGCGGAGACCGTCGCATAGTCCCCCTCTGCCAGCACCTTGCCGCGGGCGAGCACCGTGATGTGGTCCGACAGCGAGGCGACGACCGACAGGTTGTGCTCGACCATCAGGATCGTGCGGTTGGCCGAGACGCGCCGGATCAGCTGGGCGATGCGCTCCACGTCCTCGTGGCCCATGCCGGCCATCGGTTCGTCGAGCAGGAGCATCTCGGGATCGAGCGCAAGCGTCGTCGCGATCTCCAGCGCGCGCTTGCGACCATAGGAGAGCTCGACCGCTGGCACGGCCGCGAATTCCGCGAGCCCCACAGCATCGAGCAGCTCCATCGCCTCGCCGTCGAGCGCGCGCAGCGTCCGCTCCGACCGCCAGAAGTCGAAAGAGCCGCCGCGCTTGCGCTGCAGGGCGACGCGGACGTTCTCCAGCGCCGTCAGCTGCAGGAATACGGCCGAGATCTGGAAGGAACGCACGAGCCCAAGCCGGGCGACAGTCGCCGGCTTGAGCGCAGTGATGTCGTTCCCCTTGAAGGTGATGGTTCCCTTCGTCGGGGTGAGGAACTTGGTCAGAAGATTGAAACAGGTCGTCTTGCCGGCCCCGTTGGGGCCGATCAGCGCATGGATCGAGCCTCGGCGGACGTCGAGACTGACCCCGTCGACTGCTACGAACCCCTTGAATTCAATCGTCAGATCCCTCGTCGATAAAATGATATCGGCAGTCACGAGCCGTTCTGTCCTCTGGTGGGCCTCTTATTGTCAGCCTCTGAACCAAAGACTGTGCACCCTCTGTATCGTCGGAATCAACTGGCTTTTGTGCCGGAGGGATTCGCACAATTGAGAATGGACGGGCATGATGGAACGCGGCAGCCTGTCGGCGCCGCGTAGTATTTGCGCCGTCACGCGAAACGTTTGGCTCCAGCGACACACAGGACGACGCCGGCGGTGACTGCCACCATCGCGGCACCGACGCTTTCACCGAACAGCGCCGCCGCGATCGCCAGGCGGGAAAAGGGCTGCAGCAGCGGCAGCTGGCCGACCGCCGCAATGGCGCCCAATCGGCCGATCCGCGCATCTGTGCCATTCTTGCCGAGGCAATGGCGGACTGACGGCCCGAGGTGGAGAAGCGGCCCCGGCCGACCCGCCAGCTCCTTACAGGAGCGGGCGGCGGAAGATGCCGCCCGCTCCGACGTCGCCCGGGTGGGTGCCAGCACCTGGGCATCGCCATGCTCAGACGAAGGTGTGACGAAGGCGCGACCGACTCGCGCCAGTCCCCGCAAATCCGGTCTCAGGGCCAGAGACGCGCAAAGTTCGCCGTGGCACGCCCGGTAAGGAAACGACTCTGGCCAAGGGTCGCGAAATCGAGCGCAAGGCCGGCGACACCGCCAAGCAGATCAGAGAGGCTGCCGGAGCGCAGGCCACCGGCGAGCTGGAGCGCGGAACCGACGAAGGGAATGAAACCCGACAGGGCTTCGAGCGCCTTGCCGAACTGTCCGGAGAACAGCCCCTTTGCGGCATCATAGACATTGCCGACGATCGGCAGCGCCCGCACCACCTGCTCTAGGTTCCCCTTCGCGAGCCCGTTCAAAGCGCCAAAGACGTTCCCGACGATCGGCAGCTGGCCCAGGATATTGCTGGCCGCTCCGAGTACGCCCTTGGCCAAACCCTTGAGCCAGCCGAACAGACCGCCGGATTTCGCCTTGCCATCGTTGGTAATCGACGTCCAGCCGCTGTTGATCGACGCGCCGCCCTGCGTGGCCAGCGAGGAAGCAACGTTCCCGCAGACGGAGATCGGCATCGGTCGGCATGCCGGCGACATGCGCTCGCAACCGATGTCCCGTCGGGTGATGGCCTGCATTGTGCTGTACCAGTTGCCCGTCGGAGTCATGCCGGCCCCGTAGGCGCTGACGGTGATATTGACGGCTAATCGCATGATAAAACTCCCAATGAATTTGACGCGCAACATCGCGATCCCGCACGTTGCGCGACAATAAAAATTCCACAGACAGCGAAAAGTCGACGTCACAACGTCGAAATTGTAAATTTAACGGAAGCTTAAACCGTATTTACTGCTGAAATACCATGAATATACTTAGCGCCACTGCGCATTATAAACTTCAGAATACTGCTCTTTTCAGGCCGGCCAGCAGCGCATGGCGAGGCGGCCGATCGCCTGCAGCTCCGCGCGCGAGGCGCCGTCGCGCGCCTGAACCGTCAATCCTTGCAGGACGGTCGCCAGAAAACGGGCAAGGGCCGCGGCATCGGTCTCGGCCGGCAGCTCGCCGGCCGCGATGCCCCTGCGGATCCGCGCCTCGAACTGCTCCACATGGTCGGCGCGCATCTCGGCGAGGGCGGCGCGCACGGAGCTCGCCGCGGGGGAGCAATGCGTCGCGGCCGTCGCCACCATGCAGCCAGCCGGCCGGCCCTCGCGGGTCAGCTCGCGCGCGGCAGCCTCGAACAGACGCTCGAACGCGGTCCGCACAGGGATGTCCTCGGCGAGGATGCGCGCCACATAGCTGCCGGGGCCTTCGAGATAGCGGTCGAGCGCGGCCTCGTAGAGCTTCTCCTTGTTGCCGAAACAGGCGTAGACACTGGAGGGGCTGAGGCCCATCACCTCGGCGAGGTCGTCCATGGAAGTGGCCTCGTAGCCCCTGTCCCAGAACAGCATCATGGCCGCCTCGAGCGCGGTATCGCGGTCGAAGCAACGCGGCCGCCCGCGCGGGCGCTTCCGCTCCGCCATGTCGCTTTCTGGAACCATCGTTCTTTAAATTCTTGACGTGCCCTGCCCGGTTGCCTAACTGTGTGCTCATTCTGGAGCAATCGCTCCATTAATATCAGCCTGCCGCCGGCGCCGCAAAGCGCACGCTGCCGCAGCACCAGGGAGGTTTCGCCACCCTGTTCCCCCGGCGCCGCGCGCCACCCGACACCATCGCCTCTTTCCGGAGCTGGATTCATGTCCACTGCCCCAACGGGAACCTGTTGCCTCGATTGCGTCCCCACGGCAGCCGCAGGTCCGACGGCCCGCCACTGGCTGGCCGCCGGCTCCGTCGGCACCGCCGCCTTCGCCCTCGTGACGGCGGAATTCCTGCCCGTCGGCCTGCTCCCGGCAATGGCAGCCGACATCGGCATCACCGAGGGCCAGGCCGGCCTCATGGTGACCATGGCCGGCATCCTCGGCGCCATCGCCGCCCCGGCGGTGACGGTGGGCGCCGGCCGGCTCGACCGGCGCGTCGTCCTCATGGTCCTCGTCGGCCTGCTCGTCGCCTCCAACCTCGTCGTCGCGCTGTCGAGTTCCTACCCCGTGTTGCTGCTGGGCCGGCTGCTGCTCGGCATCGGCGTCGGAGGCTTCTGGTGCATCGGCGTTGCCATCGGCCCGCGCGTCGTGCCCGAGCCCACCGGCACGCGCGGCACGGCCATCATCTTCGCCGGCATCTCGCTCGGCACGGTTGCGGGTGTGCCCGCCGGCACCTTCATTGGCGATATCTTCGGCTGGCGCATCGCTTTCGCAGCGGCGGCGGCGATCGGGCTCGTCGTGCTCGCCGCGCAGGCGTGGCTTCTGCCATCCTTGCCGCCCCAACGCGCCATCCGCTGGCGCGACCTTCCCTCCCTGCTTCGCGTGCCGAAGGCCCGCATCGGCCTTCTCGCCGCCCTCGTCATGTTCGGCGGCCAATTCTTCGCCTATACGTACATCGCGCCCTTTCTCGTCCAGATCACCGGCCTCGGTTCGGGCGTGGTGACAGGCCTGCTGCTTGCCTACGGCGTCGCCGGCTTCTTCGGCAACATCGTCGGCAGCTGGCTTGCCGGAAAGGACGCACGCTCGGCCGTTGCCGCCACGGCCCTCGTCCTCGGCGTCTCGGCGCTCGCCCTGGCAGCCTTCGGCGCGATTCCCCTGCCGGCGGTCGCCATCATCGTCGTCTGGGGCCTGGCCTTCGGCGCCATGCCCATCACGACCCAGACCTTCATGTTCCGCGCCGCCGCGGAGGCGCTGGAGACCGGCGCGGCCCTGCTCGTCTCGCTCGTCCAGATCGCCATCGCCCTCGGCGCCACACTCGGCGGGCTCACCGTGGACGGGCTTGGCCTCGTCAGTACCATGGTGGTGGGCGGCCTCGTGATGCTGCTCGGCGCGCCCGTGATCACCCTGCTCGGGCGCGAGCGCAGGGTTGCGGCGACCCTGCCGAACTGAGCAGGCGGTGCCGGCCGGGCCTTCGGTTCCGGCCGGCGCAGACCCGTTCACTTCCAGCCGAGGCGCCGCTCCAGCACATAGAGAAGATGCAGCACGACGGTGCCGACGATGGTCGCCAAGATAGCGATGATCCAGAAGCCGAAACCCACCGACATGCCGATGGCGGCCGCGAGCCACACGCCCGCGCCCGTGGTCAGTCCATGCACCTCGCCCCTGGCAAAGACGATGAGCCCGGCGGCAAGAAAGGCGACACCGGCGGTGACGGCCTCCACCACGCGCAGCGGATCGGAGCGCACCTGTTCGATGTCGTAGATCGGCGCCCGCACGACCTCGCCAGCCAGCAGGCCGAAGATGGCGGACGCGAGGCCGACCAGAAGATGCGTGCGCAAGCCCGCCGGCCGGCCACGCATCTCGCGCTCGATGCCGATCACAGTGACGCACAACAGCGCCCCGCAGATGCGCGCCAGCATCACGTGATACGGCACCGCCGTGCGCGGCAGGATGTCGGCCATGATGTCGGCGAGAGCCTGTTCCACGTGCCGCCCCTCCGAGAGGCCCTTCCCCCTTCCCGTCCCCCTTCCCGCCTGTCGCGGACCGTCAGGATTTCGACGCGTGCTCGGGCTTTCCCTTGCGCGGGGTGGAGGCCATCTTCCGCAGCTCGCGCTCCGACATGGATTCCACCATGTCCTTCGACGCATCCTTGAGCTCGCTTTTCTTCTTCTCGCCGCGCTTGACGGCGAGCGCGGCTCCCGCTGCCCTCTGCTGGGCTTTGGACTTGGCCGGCATAACGGTTTCCTTTCGTTTCCCCCTGTGCACCAACCCGCTCGGGGCCATGCCGGTTCCTGCGTGCGAGCCGCAGGCAGTGGGCGCGAAAAAGGGCGGCCAAAGCCGCCCTCCCGGTCGGGCCGGAGCCGACGCCGTCACGCCGCCTGCTGGGCCCGGCTGTTCGCATCCTTGTCGGCAAGCTGCGTGAGCAGGTCGTCGGTCGCCGCCTCCTCCTTCAGCGTCTCGCTGAGGAGCTTGGCTGCATCCTTCATCCCGAGCTCCTCGGCCCAGCGCCTCAGCGTGCCGTAGCGGGTGATCTCGTAATGCTCGGCGGCCTGCGCCGCAGCGATGAGGCCGGCATCGATGGCGGGCGTGTCCTTGTACTCGGAGAGCATTTCCTCGCCTTCCTCGATGATGCCGTCGATCGCGGGGCAGGTCTTGCCGCGCGCCGACTTGCCGCAGATCTCGAAGACCTGCTGCAGGCGGGCCACATGGCCTTCGGTCTGTTCGCGATGCTGCTGGAACGCGGCCTTGAGCTCCGGGGCGGAGGCGCCGCGCGCGAGCTTCGGCAGGGCTTTCAGAAGCTGGCGTTCGGCGTAGTAGATGTCCTTCAGGCCTTCGTAGAAGAGATCGTCCAGCGTCTTGTTTTTCATGGGTCTGCTCCTTCCATCGGCCGCCGAACGGCGGATGCGGATCGAACCGCATGGCAGACCGTTTGTTCCGCACGGATTTGCTCCGCACGGATGTTTGCGCCGCGGCCCGGACGCGAAGCCGCGGCGCACGCCCTTGCCTACGACCGATGCCGATCTGCCAGCAGGCCCGCGGCCCGCGCGGCATTCTCCAGGGCACGACGCGCCCATTCCGGCGCTCGAAAGCCGTCGACGGCGTCACGGCAGGCGGCACAGGCGCGAAGATAGGCACTGTCACGCTCGGCGGGCCAGTCACGCTCCAGAAGCTCGAGCGCTTCCCAGGCACTGCCGGCAACATAGGTGCCGGAATTTCCGACACGCAGCTTGACGGGAACGCGAAACGGACGATGGCCCACGTCTTTTCTCCTTCTTCTCGAGGCCCAAGGGTCCGAGCCGCACTGGCCGTGCAGCCCGGCGGAACGCCCGCACGTTGCTTTTGTTCCCAAGGGCCAAGCCTGAAGGCTAGGGAACCAAAGCAAGATAGGTGCCACTTGAAATAAGCGGGAGCGGCGGTGGCCGGCACGCCCCGACTGGCGTCGGCTCCGCCGACCCCGGCAGCCGTCTTGTGCACCGGCCGGTCACCGCGGTCATGGCCGCCTGTGCCGACACGCTGGCCTGGTCTGCAGCCGCCCAACCCGGCGGTGATCGGCGACGAGCTTTGAAACGGCCGCCGCCGGCGGCTACTAAGGTTCGACTGTCACCATGCGGGAGCGGCCCTTGGTTCGCCTCACCCGAATTGTCGCGCGCCTCGTCCTTGCCGCGGGCATCCTTCTTGTCACCTTCTGGGCCGCGCTCGCCCTGTGGTTTCGACTGCCTCTGCCCGAGTGGGCGCGCCTGCTGGCAGCCGCGACCTTCGGCCTCCTCGGCCTTGCGGCGGCCTTTGCCCCGGCACGCCGCCGTCTTGCCGCCGCCGGCCTCTTCGGCCTCGCCTTCGCAGGCGTTCTGGCTTGGTGGGTCAGCATCGTGCCACCCGCCGAGGCGGACTGGTCGCCCGACGTCGCCCGCCAGGTCACCGGGACCGTCGAAGGTTCGGTGCTGACGCTGACGGACGTGCGCAACTTCGAGTGGCGCAGCGACGACGACTTCACACCGGTGTGGGAGACCCGGAGCTACGACCTCGACGAGCTGCGCACCCTTGACATGTTCCTGTCCTACTGGGCCGGGCCGCACATGGCGCATATGATCCTGAGTTTCGGCTTCGCCGACGGCCGCTATCTCGCCTGGTCGGTGGAGGTGCGCAGACGCAGGGGCGGCGGCTTCTCGCCCATCGCCGACCTCTTCAAGAGCAACACGCTTGTGCTCGTTGCCGCCGAGGAACGCGACGTTGTCGGCGTGCGCACCAATATCCGCGGCGAGGATGTGCAGCGCTATCGCCTCGACATCCCCCGGCAGATAATCCGCGGCCTCCTGCTGCAATACGTGGCGGATGCCAACCGGCTCGCAGCGCAGCCGGCCTTCTACAATTCCCTGACCACCAACTGCACGACGACAGTGGTACGCATGGCGCGCGCCCTCGGTGACCTGCTGCCTGCCGACTGGCGGCTCATCGTCAACGGCTACCTGCCCGAATATGCCTATGACAGGGGTGCCCTCGACCGCAGCCGGCCGATGGCGGAACTCAGGGCCGAGGCGCGCATCAGCCCGCGGGCACTGGCCGTGGGGCTGACGCCCAGCTTCTCGCAGGACATCCGGCAGTGACCGCCCGCCTGACGGCCGCCTGCGCTGGCCCGCCGGGCGATCGGTGCTATAGCTGCCGCCCGACTTCCCGAACGAGGCTGCAATGGCGCGCAACATCACGATCTACGGCATCAAGAACTGCGACACGATGAAGAAGGCGCGCGCCTGGCTCGAGGCCAGGGGCATCGCCTACGCCTTCCACGACTACAAGAGCGCAGGCATTGATCGCGGCCAGCTCGAGGGCTGGGTGCGGCAGGCGGGCTGGGAGACGCTGCTCAATCGCGCCGGCACAACGTTCCGCAAACTGCCGGAGGCCGACAAGCAGGGGCTCGACGAGGCCAGGGCGATCGACCTCATGCTGGCCAACCCGTCCATGATCAAGCGCCCGGTGCTCGACATCGACGGCCGCATCGTCGTGGGGTTTAGCCCGGCCGACTACGAATCGGTCCTCTCGTAGCCGGCCGGGCCGGGGCCCCCTCCGCCGGCGCCCCGCCGGCATCCACTGCAACGTCCGGGTCGTGGCTGCCGAAACCGCCGGGCGGGCGGCCGTGCCAACCGCGGAACGGCGTCCCCCGCCCTACTTCGCGGCGGTGGTGGTGTTGAGCATCTCGAACAGCGCGCTCATGCGCTTGCCGCCGAACCCCGGCACCTTGACCGCCTTGGCGGCCTCGAGGTTCGAGAGGTCATCGCCGACCTGGACAAGCCCGACCATGCCCATGCCGACGTGCGGCGTGCACTTGAAGCCATAGATGCCGGGCTTCTCGAACGTGACGGCAATCTCCTGCGAGAGCTTGCCCTTGAACGGTTGCGCGCCCTCCGGGAGCATGCCGGGGATGGACTCCGCGTTGTGGCTCTTGTCGGTGGGTACGAACCGCACGGTGTCGCCGGGCGCGATCTTCAGGAAGGCCGGCTCGAACACCATCGTCTGATTGTCCGCCCCCTTGTTGAGCATCTTCACCTCGTGCTCGGCGGCCACGGCCGGCAGCGCCAGGACCAGCGCGCCGAAGGCCAGAAGGACTCGGGTCGTACAGCGGTTCATCATGTTATCCCTGTCAGTCGCCCGCTCTTGCGGGCGAGCGGACCTGCAGTCTCGATTCACGAGGATCAGTCTAGGGGCGTGCCGGGGCCGGCACTTTGCGCCACATCAAACCGCCCGGCAGATCAGAGCTGCCCGCCCTCTCGCTCGGGCAGGGTGCGCCCGGCCGCCAGCGCGTCGGCAAAGGCGTGGTTGATGTCGCGGTGGATCGCCTCGTCCTCGCGCATGGCCAGCAGCATGTCGGACAGGCGGGCGTCGGGAGGCAGGTTCCAGTAGCCGACGGCGAAGGCCGGCGCCGGCACATTCTCCTCCTGCCCTGACGTGAGGCGCGTTATGCGGCGCGAATAGTCCCGCACCGCCGCCTCGGCCAGATAGCCGGTGAGCCTGTGGCCGGTGCGTGGCGAGATCAGGTGCAGCAGGAAGAAGGCGTTGTAGAAAAGGCCTTGCGCCACCGCGATGAACAGGCGCTCGCCCACTCCCGGCTGCTGCAGCGCCACGAAGGCCATGAGGTGGGCGCGCTGGTTCTCCGCCTCGTCCATGAAGGCGCGTACCCAGCCCCGGTCGTCCATCATGCGCCGCAGGCACTTGAGATGAAGGAGGGTCGCCGCCACCATGGCCGGCACAGCGGCCACCGTCTCGAGCACGACGGCACCGTCGCCATAGCGCCGGCCAAAAAGGCGCGTCGCCGCCCCCTCCATGACGCGGACCATGCCGGCCGCGATGCGATCGGCCAGGCTCGCCGGCGCGTGGTGGCGGGCGAAGTCGCCCTTGTCGATCATCAACATGCTCAGCCAGCCTCGTTATGTCGCGGCAACGCGGCGGAAAGCCGCGCGGCACCTGCGCCAGCGGCAGGATAAAAGTCAAGCGCGGCAAATCTTTGAGGAGGATCAAAGCACAGTCCGCAGGGCAATGGCTGGATGCGCCGAGTCGCCGCCCGCACCGGGCGGCGCAAGGTGTTTGGAGACATGTACGGGACCGCGGACCAAAACATCCTGGGCAGGACCGACCTGTTCCGCGGCCTGTCCCCGGAATCGCTGCGCGAACTGCGCCGCAGCGCCGTCCGCCGCCGCCTGGCGCCGTATGACCCCGTCTTCCACCAGGGTGATCCGGCCGAGACCTTCTACATTGTCGCCGAAGGCCGCCTGCGCGTGACGCAGACGACCGCCGACGGCCAGCAGGTGATCATCCGCTACATCGGCCCCACCGAGGTCGCCGGCCTCGCGGTCCTCGCCGGCGACGAGCTGCATCCGAGCACGGCGACCGCCGTCGCGGACAGCGAGGTTATCGGCATTTCCCGCGCCATCATCCGCGAGGTCATGGCCCGCCACCCGGAAGTGGCGATGAACGCGGTCTCGGTCATTGCGGCGCGCTATCGCGAGATGCAGCAGCGCCTGCGCGAGCTGTCGACGCAGAATGTCGAGCGCCGCATCGCCCACACCGTCCTGCGCCTGGCGCAGGAGGCCGGCCGGCGCACCGCGCGCGGCATCGAGATCGCCTTCCCGCTCTCGCGGCAGGATCTCGCGGAGATGACGGGCACGACACTGCACACCGTCAGCCGTGTGCTGAGCGCGTGGGAAAGCAGGGGTCTCGTCGACAGCGGGCGGCGGCGGGTCGTCGTGCGCCGCCCCCATGAGCTCGCGCTACTGGCGGATGCGGCGGGCTGACCGCCCTCACCACCGCTCCGCGCAGCAACTGCCCACGTCAGAGGCGGAAGGCCCTGAACCGCTCCGGCAGGCGCGCGATCTCCTCCGCCTCCACGTTGGCAAAGGCGACGCGCACATGGGCGTCATCCACCTCACCGAAATAGCTACCCGGCAGCGCCAGCACGCCGCGCTCGGCCGCGAGCCGCTCGGCAACCTCCCGCGCCCGCCGGCCGGGGAAAGGGTGACGCAGATAGGCGAAATAGGCACCGATGGAGGAGATGCCCCATTCCGGCACCTCGGCGAGGGCGGTGCGGAAGGCGGCGAGCCTGCGGTTGATGTCGCCGGCATTGGCCGCGCGCCATTCCGACAGCGCGGGAATGGCCCACGCGAGCGCCGCCTGGCCGGTCCGCGGCGCGCAGATCTGCAGGCAGTCGAGGATCTTGGTGATCTCGGCGATGACCGGCGCGCCGGCGATGAGGGCGCCGAGCCGGTGGCCGGGAATGCCGTAGGCCTTGGAGAAGCTGTAAAGCTGGATGACGTTGTCGCGCCACGTCCGCTCGCCGAAGAGCCCGTGCGGACGGCCGGCCTCGGCCGGCAGGAAGTCGCGGTAGGTCTCGTCGATGACGAGCCAGAGGTTGCGCCGCCGGCACAGGTCGGCGAAGCGGGCGATGACCTCCGGCGGGTAGACGGCGCCGGTCGGGTTGTTGGGCGTGACGAGGACGATGGCGCGTAGCCGCTCGTCGACGAGCGCCTCGGCCGCCGCGGGATCCGGCACGAAGCCGGCCTGCGGATCGCAGGGCAGCGGCCGGGCCTCGATGCCGAGCATCGCCAGCGTCATCTGGTGGTTGAAGTACCACGGCGCCGGCAAGAGCACGGCCTCCCCCGCCCGCGCCAGCGCGATCATGGCGACGAAGAAGGCCTGGTTGCAGCCGGCCGTGATGGCGATCTCCCCCGGTTCCACGGTGCCGCCGTAGAGGGCGGACACGTGCCCGGCATAGGCCTCCCGCAGGGCCGCATCGCCCGTAATGGCGCCGTAACGGGCAGCCTCCGCCCCGCCGGCCGCCTCCGCCAGCTTGCGCAGCATGTCGGCGTGGGGCGGTCGCCCGGGGACCGCCTGCGACAGGTCCACAAAGGGGCCGAAGGCCCCGTCGTAGCTGGCGCGCCAGGCCTGCGCCTCGGGAATGGGCGGGCTCGCGGTGGCGGCGAGGAGGGGATTGACCTGCATTGGCGTGAAGATTCTCGTTTGGAAGGCGCGCGTCTCGCCGCGGGTTATCCTGTCAGGAGGCGCGTTGCAACTGGCCCCGACGCGGGCGGGCACGCCGTGGTGCGCGCTCCGGTCGGGCCTCGTCGCGCGCACGCTCGGCAAAGAGCCAGTCGATGAAGGCGCGCACCATCGGCGTGTTGCGCAGCTCGCTGCGGGTGACGATGAAGAAGGCATCGGGCGCGGGCACGGCAAGGTCGAAGGGTACGATCAATCGCCCGTCGGCCAGAAGCCGGCTCACCGTGACTGTGTCGCCCAGCGCCACCCCGAGGCCGTTGACCGCCGCCTCAAGGGCGAGATGGGCATTCGACATGAAATGCCGGCGGCCATAGGCCAGCGTCGGGGCCTTCGCCGCAGCCAGCCAGCGGTTCCATTCGCGTCCGTCGTCACCGTGCAGGAGCACGTGGCCGGCGAGGTCGGCCACCTCGCGCAGCGGCCGGCTGTTGACGAGCGTGGGGCTGCAGACGGGAAAGAGCGCGATGTCGGCCCACGGCTCCACCACCCTGTCCGGCCAGTGGCCGTCGCCATAGACGAGCGAGACATCGACCCGGTCCGAATAGATCTCGCGCGGGTCGCCGGAGGCGATGAGCTTGAGGCGCACGGCCGGATAGCGCTCCGCGAACGTGGTGAGCCGCGGCACCAGCCAGAAGGAGGCCACCGCCTGCACGCAGCTCACCACCAGCTCGCCCTCGGTGGTGGGGCGCGTGAGCAACGCCACCGCCTCCGCGATGGAATCGAAGGCGCCGGTCACGACCGGCAGCAGCGCCGCTCCGTGTGGCGTCAGGGCGAGGCGTCCGCCCCGCCGCTCGAAGAGCGGCACCTTGAGCGTGGCTTCCAGCGCCCTGATCTGGTGGCTGACCGCCCCGTGCGTCACGTGCAGCTCCGCCGCCGCGCGCGAGACGGACAGGTGGCGCGCCGTCACCTCGAAGGCGCGCAGGGGGTTGAGAGGCGGCAGGCGTTTGGACACGGCGCCATCGTCCATGCTGTGAAAATTTCTCACAGGGTAGCCCCTAATAATCTCGCTTGCCAGCCGCCGGGCGCCGTTGCAGCATCGGCAGGTCAAGAGAACCTGCGCGTGTCCTACGGCGTGTAGCACGACGCAACGGACAAATACAATACAGCTGGTTCAACGTATACATGCAGACGTCGATAGAATGTATGATCCGCAAGTATTTTGTCTTGCATCGGATTCTATCTGGCGATCTGGAGCAAACACGGTGATCGGACGCCTGGCATGACCATCGACGAAAAGAATCTGCAGCGGCTGCGCGAAAAATACGGCACGGGGCACGGCGGCGACGTTCACACCCCGCGCTTTCGCCGGGTGGCGGACCGCATCTTCAATGCCAAGGGCACGCGTGCCCTGCCCTATGGCGGCGTGCCGACCTTCCTCTCTGCGCCCTACCGCCCCGTCGGCCCCGACGAGACCGATTTCGGCGACTTGCAGGTCGCGCTGATCGGCGTGCCGATGGACCTCGGCGTCACCAACCGCGCCGGCTCGCGCTTCGGCCCGCGGGCGCTGCGCACCATCGAGCGCATCGGCCCCTACAACCATGTGCTCGACTGCATGCCCGTGGGCGAGCTTGTCGCTGCCGACGTGGGCGACGTACCCTTCCGCAGCCGCTACGAGCTCGAGGGCTGCCACGCCGACATCGAGGCCTTCTTCCGCCGCTTCGTCGAGAAGGGCGTCGCCACGCTCGCGGTGGGCGGTGACCATTCCATCTCGCACCCCATCCTGCGCGCGGTGGGACGGGACAGGCCCGTCGGCCTCATCCATATCGATGCCCATTGCGACACGGGCGGCGCCTACGACGGCACCAAGTTCCACCACGGCGGCCCCTTCCGCAACGCGGTGCTCGACGGCGTGCTCGATCCCAAGCGCACCATCCAGATCGGCATCCGCGGCGCGGCGGAATACCTGTGGGAGTTCTCCACGGATTCCGGCATGACGGTGATCCACGCCGAGGAATTCGCCGCCATGGGCCCCGAGGCGGTCATCGCCAAGGCGCGTGAGGTGGTGGGCGACGGCCCGACCTATCTGTCCTTCGACATCGACAGCCTCGATCCGGCCTTCGCGCCCGGTACGGGCACGCCCGAGATCGGCGGCCTGTCGACGCGCGAGGCGTTGCAGCTCCTGCGCGGCCTCAAGGGTCTCGACATCATTGCCGGCGACGTGGTGGAGGTCGCACCGCAGTACGACGCAACGGCCAACACGGCCCACGCCGGCGCCCAGATGCTGTTCGAGATCCTGAGCCTCATGGTGTTCAGCCCGTCCGTCGGCGGCAGGAGGGATTGAAAACCGCGTGCCGCCGGCGGTAAACGGCGGCAAGATACACAAAACGGCGATCAACGCCGTGACACTGAGGGGATAGCAATGACACGCGTAACTCACGGCGCGAGCCGCCGTACGTTCCTTGCAGGCAGCGCGGCAGGCCTTGCCGCGCTCGCCACGCCATCCATCCTGCGCGCCGCGGACAGGACGCTGAAGGTCGGCGTCTACGGCGGCTTCTTCAAGGATTCGTTCGACAAGCACATCTTCCCGGAGTTCACGAAGGCCACCGGCATAGCCGTCGAGAGTGTCGCCGAGCCGACAGGCGAGGCCTGGCTCGTCCAGCTCTCACAGGCGGCGCGCGCGGGCGTCGCCCCTGCCGACGTCTCCATGATGTCGCAGACCGCCCTGCTCAAGGGCCAGGCCGCCGACCTGTGGGGGCCGCTCGACCTCGGCAAGATGAAGAACACGGCCAACCTCATCGACCGCTTCATCAACAGGTACCCTGACGGCCGCGTCGCCGGCATCGGCGCCGTCTCCTGGTACATCACGCTCGTCACCAACACGAACGTCTACCCCGAGGCGCCGACCTCGTGGGCGGCCCTGTGGGATCCGGCGAACAAGGACAGGCTCGGCCTGCTCGCCCTCGTCTCCAACTCCTTCCTTCTAGAGGTGACGGCCGCCACCTTCTTCGGCGGTACGAAGGCGCTCGACGACGAGGCCGGCCAGCTCAAGGCCTTCGAGAAACTGGCAGAGGTCCGGCCCAACGTGAAGCTGTGGTACCGCGACGAGGCGCAGTTCGAGCAGGCGCTGAAGTCGGGCGAGATCCCGATGGGCCAGTACTATCACGACGTGACGGGCCTCGCCGCCGCCGAGGGGCATCCGGTGCGCTCCACCTTCCCCAAGGAGGGCGGCATCCTCGATTCCGGCTCCTGGGCAGTGTCGCGTGCCTCGCAGGCGCTTGAGGAGGCGCACGTCTTCATCGACTACATGTGCCAGCCGCAGATCCAGGCGCTCATGTCGCGCAAGGTCGGCACCTCGCCCACCGTGCGCCGCGACCTTCTCGACCTGACGGACGCCGAGTTCGCGGCCGTCTCCTCGGACATCCCGCCGATCGTGCCTCGCTACGACCTCTACCTGTCGCGGGCCGACTGGCTGAACCAGAAGTGGACGGAGATGATCGTGGGCTAGGAACGCGAACGGCCGCGGGCGGTCGCCGGGCCAGGCCCGGCGCCAACCGCCGGTGGCCGGCGGCCGCTGGAGGTTCCATGACCAGTCTCGTCCTCGAGAACATCACAAAGCGTTTCGGCGCCGTCGCCGCCGTCGATAGGGTGAACCTGACCGTGCCCGACGGCAGCTTCGTCTGCCTGCTTGGTCCCTCGGGCTGCGGCAAGACCACGCTCCTGCGCATGATCGCGGGGCTTGAGGAGCCGAGCGAGGGGCGCGTTCTCGTCGGCGGCGACGACGTGACACGCACGCCCGCCCACCGGCGCGACTTCGGCATGGTCTTCCAGTCGCTGGCGCTGTTTCCCCATCTCTCCGTCGGCGAGAACATCGCCTATCCGCTGCGCATTCGCGGCGTGCCAAGGGCCGAGCAGGCCCGGCGCGTGGAGGAGCTGCTCGCGCTCGTGCGCCTGCCCGGCTTCGGCGAGCGGCCGGTGGCGAAACTCTCCGGCGGCCAGCGCCAGCGAGTCGCCATCGCCCGGGCGCTGGCGCTCCAGCCTCGCCTCTTCCTGCTCGACGAGCCGCTGTCGGCGCTCGACGCCAAGCTGCGCGAGGCGATGCAGGTGGAGCTCAGGCAGCTCCAGCAGCGCCTCGGCATCACCACCATCGTCGTCACCCATGACCAGCGCGAGGCCATGACGATGGCCGACCTCGTGGTCGTGATGAACGAGGGGCGTATCCGCCAGAGCGCGCCGCCCGTCGAGATCTACCGCCGCCCCGCGGACACCTTCGTCGCCGACTTCATCGGCATCACCAACCTCCTCCGCGCACGGCGCGGGCCCGACGGCGCGGTGCGTGTGGCGGGCGGCTTCCTCGCCGGCGTCACGCTGCCGGCCGAGGAGGCGATGATCTCCGTGCGGCCGGAAGACGTGCGCCTCGTGCCGCCGGAAGCGGCGGCGATCACCGGCCGGGTCGAGTTCGTGCGCGATCTCGGCGCCAGCATCGAGATCTATGTTGAGGCGGAGGGCCAGAGGATCGTTGCCGTGGCGAGCCCGCGCGAGCGGCCGGACCTTCAGCCGGGAGCAACGGTCGGCCTTGCGCTGCCCGCCGATGCCTGCGTGGTGCTCGGCGCATGACGACGGCCCGGCCCCAGAAGCTCGCAGACTACGCGCCGCTCGTGTTCCCGGCGGTGATGCTCACCGTCTTCTTCGTGGTGCCCTTCGGCATCATGGTCGCGGTCAGCTTCTTCCGCCGCGTGCAGGGCGCCTTCTACGAGCCGGACTTCGTCCTCGCCAACTATGCGCGCTTCCTGTCAGTCTTCTTCGGCGAGGTTCTCGGCTTCTCGCTGGTGCTGGCGGCGCTCGTCGCCGTCGTCGCCGTCACCATCGCCTTTCCCTTCACCTACCTGCTCGCGCGCCTACCGCGGCGCCGGCAGGTGCTGTGGCTCGTCGCGCTGCTGTCCATCGTCTCGCTGTCCGAGGTGATCGTGGGTTTCGCCTGGTCGACGCTGTTCTCGCGCACGGCCGGCATCACCAATGTCCTCGTCGCCCTCGGCCTCATGGACGAGCCGATGTCGCTGTCGCCCAGCTTCGGGGCCCTGCTCACCGGCCTCAGCTACCACGCCTTTCCCTATACGGTGCTCGTGCTCTATCCGGCCCTCGCGCGGCTCGACCCGACGCTGATGGAGGCGGCGCGCACCCTGGGCGCCTCCCCTCCCTGCGCCTTTGTGACGGTGGTCGTGCCGGCGCTGCGCAACACCATCCTCGCCACCCTGATCATGGTGTTCGTCTTCGCGCTCGGCGCCTATCTCCTGCCGCAGCTCCTCGGCCGGCCGAGCAACTGGACGCTTTCGGTGCTCATCACCGACCAGGCCATCTACCAGTCCAACCTGCCCTTCGCGGCTGCGATGGCCGTGTTCCTCGTGCTCGTCAGCCTGGCGCTCGTCGGGCTTTCGCTGCTCGTCGGGCGCAAGGAGGCCGCCCAATGAGCCGCCTTCTCGCACGCCTGTTCATGGCCGTCGTCGGCATCGTGCTGGCGGCCCCGATCGTCGTCGTCGCCGGTGTGTCCTTCAACGCGCAGAGAACGCTCACCTTCCCGCCTGTCGGCTTCTCGCTCGCCTGGTTCGGCGAGATCTTCGCCGACGCCGGCTGGCGTGGCGCGCTGCTTACCAGCCTCGCCATCGCGGCCAGCTCGGCGGCGCTCGCCGTCGCCATCGCCTTCCCGCTCGCCTGGTTCCTGTGGCGCTGGCATGCACCCTGGGCGCGCCTGTTCCAGGTGCTCGGCACGGCCCCCTTCATCCTGCCACCGGTGATCACGGCGCTCGGCTTCCTGAGCTTCTGGGCCACTGCCGGCTTCTACGGGGCGCCGTGGACGGTGGTGATCAGCCACGCGGTGTTTCTCGTCACGCTGCCGCTCGTCACCATCACGCTCGGCTTCTCCTCCATCGACCCCAGCCTGACGGAGGCCGCCGCCACCATGGGCGCCGACGACCGCACCGTCCTCAGGACGGTCGTGCTGCCGCTCGTGACGCCCTATCTCGTCTCCGGCTACGCCTTTGCCTTCGTGCTCTCGCTCAACGAGTACATCATCGCCTACATGGTGGCGGGCTTCACCGTGGAGACGCTGCCGATCAAGATCTTCAACGCCCTGCGCTACGGCTATACGCCCACCATGGCGGCGGTGACGGTGTTCTTCGTCGCGGCCGCGGCGCTCGTCTTCAGCCTCGTCGCCCGCTTCGGCGACCTGCCGCGCCTTCTCGGCGCCTGGTCGTCGCGCGAGAGCTAGGCCGCGCCCTGTCCGGTCACAGCTCGTCGAGCTCTTCCTCCCCGCTGTCGGGATCGTCCCCGGCCTCGTCGTCCCCTTCCCCTGCCGGCGGACCCCAGCCGCCGGCGAGGAGCTTGTCCTTGTCGAGCAGGCCGGCTTCCTCAAGCTGTTCGATGTCGAGCAGCTCGCGCAGGCTCGTGAAGCCGAACCGTGCGAGGAACGCCGGCGTCGTCACATAGGTGTAGGGCGCTCCCGGTTGCGGGCTGCGCGGGCCGGCGGCGACAAGCCCCGCGGCCCGCAGCCGGGCCACAAGGTCGCGGCTTACCTCCCGGCCGAAGAAGGCCGACAGCTCGCTGCGCGTGATCGGCTGGAAATAGGCGATGGCAACGAGCGCCAGCATCTCGGACGACGACAGTTGCTCGCCCCGCTCGCCCTGCCCGCGCGCGGCTCGCACCGCTGCGCCATAGGCACGACGCGTGCGCATCTGCCACCCGCCGGCGACAGCGACGATGTCATAGGGACGCCCGGCAAGCTCGGTGCGGATGTCGTCGATGACAAGCTCCACATCGCAGTCGCGCCCGACGACGCGGGACAGCACCTCGCGCGGCACGGGCTCGGCGGCGGCAAAGAGCACCGCCTCGACGCGGCCCATCCATTCCCGCCAGCGCCGTTCGGGCGACAGGCCGGCCAGCTCCCGGTCGAACGTATCCTCGTTTGCGCGCCGGCCCGTCATGGCTACAGCCCGTAAAGGCGGAAACTCGGCCGCCCGGTCAGTTCCCGCACGGCGCCAAGAGCAACGAGCCGCTCGAACAGGCGCCGGCCTGCCCTGTCACTCACGCCCTGCCCCACGTCGGCGGCCTTGGCCGCATCCTCCCTGAGCAGCAGCGCCACAGCCCCCGCTGCCGCCTTCGTGCGCAGGCGCGGGGCAGCCGCCACCAGCCGTTCGGCACGGCGCGCGAGGTCCCGATAGAGATCAAGCGCCTCGAGCGCCGCCCGCTGATAGGCGAGGCAGCAGACCCGCAGCCACGCTTCGCGGCCGTCAGGCCGCGCCGCAAGGCGCAGGTCGGCGCGGCGAACCTGCGGGGCGATGAGCGGCACGGGGGCCGGCCAGCCGAGCTGGCGGGCGAGGACGGCGTCGGCCAGCCACAGAGCAGCGCCGTCAAGATCCGCCCGCTCCTGAAGAACGGCGGCAACTGCCCCGGCCGCTGCAGCCGGTGCGAAACCGCGTGCGGCCGATGCGGCATCCGCTGCCGCCGCGGCGAGCCGCTCGAGCATCTCCGGCCCGGCCGCCGGGGCCGCTTCACGCAGGGCCCGCGGCCAGGCCTGTGGACGCAGGCTCACCGGCTCGGCGAGCCGCCGCCACAGGCCGAGGATGCGGCCGCCCGGTCCCGGATCGTCTCCCGAACGACGCAGATACCAGCTGTCGCGCAGGGCCGCCTCGTCCTCGTGCCGCCCGGCGAGCGCGACATGGGCGACAGCCGCGCGCAGGGCGCAACGCTGCCGCCAGAGAATGCCGAGGTCGTGGTCCGCACTCGCCGCTGCGTGCAGCAAGGCAAGGGCTGCGCCGGCGCGGAAGGCGGCTGCCGCCCCCTCCTCCACGGCGCCGGCCGCGCGCACCCAGGCGGGCGGCGGCTCGACTGGCCGGGCAGCGAATCGTTCGTAAACCATGACGGAAGGCTAACCCGTCGCGGCGCTTTTTCCTAATCTGCGGCGCAAAAAGCGCCGCGCTTGTCGAAAGTCGTGTATATCCGATAATATTCATTTATCGGACATTATGGCAGGTGGGGCGGATCATGCCTTTCGATAGCAGCCGGACCGTTAAGATCGCCTCTCCCCGGCCTGACAGGCGCGCCGGGAGATCTGCTTCGCCGGCACCCTCCCCCTCTCCCGAAGGGGGCGCTCCCCTTCGCCCGACGGACACCGGCGAGACGGCGACAGAACGTTTTTCCAACCACACCCGGCGGTTCTATGCCGCGGACTGGAAGCACTATTGTGCCTGGTGTCGCCGCAACGGCCTGGCCGCCCTGCCGCCCGTGCCGAAAGCTGTCGCGCGTTATCTCGCAGCCTGCGCCAGCGGTGAGGCCGACGGCCGCCCCCTCGCCCACAGCACGATTGAGCGTCGCCTCTGCGGCCTCGTCTGGAATGCGGCGCGGCGGGGCCATACCCTCGATCGCGCCGATCCGCGCATCGTCCGTGCGCTTGCCGAGACCCGCAGCAAGGGGAGGTCCGATTCCCCGCGTCGCCGGCAGATGCTCGGCACGGATGACATCCTCGCGATGCTCGGCACATTGCCGCATGACCTGCGCGGCCTGCGCGACCGCGCCATCCTGCTCATCGGTTTCGCGGGCGCGTTGCGCCGCTCCCAGATCGTCGGGCTCGACATCGGCCGTGCCGGCCCCGACGCACTCGGCGCCGTCGCCATCGTGCCCGAAGGCATCACGCTGACCCTGTACGACGCCGATGGCGAAGACCGGATCATCATCGGTCGCGGCAACAGCGAGGCGACCTGCCCGGTGAACGCCGTCGAGCGCTGGATCAGATTCGCCCGCATCGAAGACGGCCCGCTCTTTCGCCGCATCGGCCGCGACGGACGCACCGTCGCCGGCACCCGGCTCGCCGACAAGCACGTCGCCCGGCTCGTCCGGCAGACGGCACGCGCCGCGGGCTTCGAGATCGGACGGGCGGATGATGGCCGGACGGGCGCCTTCGGCGCAGACGCCCTGCGCGCCGGCCGCGCCCTGCTCGCAGCTGCCCGACACCGAAGCCCCCTTCATTTCAACCTGACGAGAGCGCTCGGACTCTGATCCTTTTTCGCGCCATGGACAGATCGAAAGATCCAGGCACACAGGCCATCGTCCGCCGTCGCGCCAAGACCCGTTGTCAGCTGACAACATGGACCAGGGCAACCGAAGGCCGTGCGAAAAACCCGAGCCGCCGCCCGCCCGGCCGTATCATTGGAATAGCTGCATCGCCAGGCGCCCACTTCCTTCACCACTGCCAGCCCCCGCGGCACGCGCACCTCCATCGCCCGCGAGCACCTTCCGCGCCGCCGCACCGGGCCCGTTCGTCGCGTGACACTCTTCTCCCGCAGTTACGCGCATCGCGTAACGCAAACCCACATCGGAATCGGAGATCGGTGGAGGCCGTTATCGATGAGCCGCCAGCCGGCGCCCGCTCGGCTCGCGCCATGACCGGCCGGCGGCGCCACAGCGGCACCACACGTCTCGCGGCAAGTCCAAGCCGACAAGCGCCGCCGCTGACAGATCGCGCAGCCCGGAGCTGACTGTATCCGGATGCGATGACGGGCCCAGACCACCCCGTCCGTTGTCAGCTGACAACCTTCTGGCGAACCGTAGATACTCCGACAGCTTCAAACCGAGTCGGGGCGCAAACACCTTCACCAAGGAGACCGCTTCGACAACACGGCCGAAATCTTCGTTAAGGTTTCGTTAACCTTAATCTTCTTGCCGCACGACGCAGAATCGTGTCTCCTCTGCGAGACGGATTAGGAGCGTTAAACGCCAGATTTCCGTCTCAGAACGGTGGGACATGCAGACGAACGTCGAGACACAGACCAGACCGGAGACGGCATCGGCCCGGATCGCGCGCCACGCCAGCGTGCTGTCGGCCCAGCTGCGCAGCCTCGGCGCGACGCTTTTCCCACCGATGGCCAAGAAGACGCTGCGCTCCTTCAGCTCCGGCGAGGTCGCGCGCATTCTCGGCGTCTCCGACGGCTACCTCCGCCAGCTGTCGCTCGATGGCCTCGGACCGATGCCCACCATTCTCTCTGGCGGGCGGCGGGCCTATACACTCGCCCAGATCAACGAACTGCGCCGCTATCTTGCCGCAGCCCGCCCGCGCGAGGCTTTGCATTTCCTGCCGACGCGGCGACCTGGAGACAAGCTGCAGATCATCGCCGTCGCCAATTTCAAGGGCGGATCAGCCAAGACGACGACCTCCCTCTATCTCTCGCAATACCTCGCGCTGCGGGGCTTCCGCGTCCTCGCCATTGATCTCGACCCGCAGGCCTCCCTGTCGGCCATGTTCGGCTACCAGCCCGAATTCGACATCGGCGAGAACCAGACGCTTTACGGCGCCATCCGCTACGACGACCAGCGCCGGCCGATGCGGGAGGTCATCCTCAATACCTATTTCGACGGCGTCTCCATTGTACCCGGCAATCTCGAGCTCATGGAGTTCGAGCATCACACGCCGCGCGCCATGCGCGATCCCAACGCCCGCGGCCAGAACCTCTTCTTCCGCCGCGTCGCCGCAGCGATCAGCGAGGTGGAGGACGACTACGACATCGTCGTCATCGACTGCCCGCCGCAGCTCGGTTACCTAACGCTCGGCGCGCTCAATGCCGCGACCTCGATGCTCGTTACCGTCCATCCGCAGATGGTCGACGTCGCGTCGATGAACCAGTTCCTCCTCATGACATCCGACCTCATGTCGGTGGTCGAGGAATACGGCGGCAGGCTCGACCATGACTTCATCCGCTACGTGATCACGCGGCACGACCCGAACGACGTGCCGGAGACGCAGATCGTGGCACTGTTGCGCAGCCTGTTTGGCGAAGACGTGCTCAGGGCGACCGCCTGGAAGTCGACCGCCATCGCCAACGCCGGCCTCACCAAGCAGTCGCTCTATGAGCTTGAACGCGGCTCAGTCGGCCGGGCGGCCTATGACCGGGCGCTTGAATCCGTCGATGCCGTGAATGCCGAAATCGTCCAGCTCATCAACGCGGTTTGGGGCCGATGACGAAACGATCCGATACGCTCAGGGCTCTGTTCGGTGCGCCGCAGGCACGGGCGTTGTCAGCTGACAACGCTGTCCCGCCCTTGCCGCGCGTTGCCGCCGGCTCCATCCGCTCGATGAAGGAATCCTTCTCCGGCATTGAGCGCGAGAACGAGGTGCTGCGCGAGGCACTCGCCACCGGAGCGAATGTCATCGAGATCGACCCCGATCTCATCGATCCGTCGCCCTACAGCGACCGCTTCGCCGACGACGGCGAGGAGTTCGAGCAGCTCAAGGCTTCCATCCGCACCAACGGGCAGGAAGTGCCCGTCCTGCTGCGCCGCCACCCGACGCAGGAAGGGCGCTACCAGACGGCTTTCGGCCACCGTCGCGTCCGCGCGGCGCGCGAACTCGGGCTCAAGGTCCGTGCGATCGTCCGCGCGCTCTCCGACACCGATCTCGTCATCGCTCAGGGCATCGAGAATTCGGCGCGTCAGGATCTGTCCTTCATCGAGCGGGCCGTCTTCGCCCTGCGCCTCGAGCGGGCCGGTCACGAGCGCTCGGTGATCCAGGAGGCACTCACTGTTGACCGCGCGGAGGTCTCGAAGCTCATCTCCGTCGCCAACGAAATTCCCGAGGATGTCATTGCCGCCATCGGCCGCGCGCCGAAGATCGGCCGCCCGCGCTGGCAGGCGCTTGCGGCACGCCTTGCGCAGCCCGGAGCCCTCGACCGTGTGCGCCGCCTCATCGCAAGCCCCACCTTCGGCCAGTCCGATTCGGATGGACGGTTCCTGCAGGTTCTGGCCGCCGCGATCCAGGCAGAAGAGGGGAGGGGACATCGAGCGGCGCCCCAGGCCATCGTGACGTCCGAGGGCGCCAAGATTGCCGACGCGGAGCGCAAGGGCCGGGCTCTGAAGCTCACCTTTGCCCGCGCACTCGACGAGGATTTTGCAGCCTTCGTGCTCGACCAGATTCCCGCGCTGTTTGCTCAATACGCGGCGCAGGGAAAAGGCCGGCGCTGAGGGCTGTCGACCAATACGACGTGTAACCACCAGAGGAGCAAGCACCGCAAAAGAAAAGGCCCCCGAAACGTCTCCGCTCCGGAAGCCCTTTCTCATGTGTGTAGCGACCGTGAGAATCGCACTTCCGCGAATCGCAGTCAAGAGTCGGCGTCGTTTCGGCGAGCAAAAATCTTTTGCCTGCGAGGAGCAGGAAGATGAGCGACGCCTATTTTACGACGCCCTTCGGGCGGCGGCCGATGACGTTTGGCCAGTTGGCCAGGCAGGTCGCTGTCCGCTCGGCTCCCGCCGAAGGCCAGGTCCAGAAATGGCAGGTCTTTCGCGATATCACGGAAGGCAAGGCAAGGCTCGGCGTCAGCGACCGCTCGCTCGCCGTCCTGCACGCCCTTCTGTCCTTTCATCCGGAAACGGTGCTGACGTCGGGAAGCGATCTCGTCGTCTTTCCCTCCAACCGCGAACTCTCCCTGCGTGCCCACGGCATGGCGGCTGCGACCCTCAGGCGCCATCTCGCTGCGCTCATCGAGGCCGGTCTCATCATCCGGCGCGACAGTCCCAACGGCAAGCGCTATGCCCGCAAGGGCCCCGGCGGCGTCATCGAGACCGCATACGGCTTCGACCTGTCGCCACTCATCAGCCGGGCGAGCGAGTTCGAGCGCATTGCCGAGGAAGTGCGGGCCCATCGTCACGCCATCCGCCTCCTGCGGGAGCGCATCACGCTGTTGCGCCGCGACATCCGCAAGCTCATCGCCTTCGCCGAGCAGGAAAAGCTGCCAGGCCCCTGGCATGATCTTGCCGTACGCTTCGCCGACCTCTCCGCTCCGCTCCCCGCAACGACTCCAAGTGACGTTCTCGAAGCGACGGCCACTGCCCTGCAGCGCCTCTGCCAGGAAGTGCATAAGTCACTGAAAGAAAATGCAATTTTTCAAAATTTGAGCGCCAATGAGTCCCAAATTGAGCGCCACCAACAGACTCCCCCTGCAGAGAATCCAGATTCTGAAAGCGCGCAGATCGCTGCAACGGCTTACGCCTCCGCCCCAACCTCGCACCAAGGCAATGGCAATCCGAGCGATATCCACCTGCCGGATGTCCTGACGGCCTGCCCGACGATTTCCAGCTACAGCAGCACGCCCATTTCCAGCTGGAGCGATCTGCTCAAGACAGCAGAACTCATCCGCCTCTTTCTCGGCATTGGCCAGCACACCTGGCACGAGAGCTGCCAGATTCTCGGATCAAGAACGGCTTCCGTCGTCGTCGCAGCCATCCTCGAGCGACACGACCAGATCCGCAGCCCCCGGGCCTATCTCCATTCCCTGACGACCCGGGCCAAAACGGGTGCCTTCTCGGTTGCCCCCATGATCAAGGCCCTCCTGCGTGCCAGACTTGCGGCAACACAACCGCCAAACGCCACCCTCAAGGTAACGGATAACACTGCCGGAGAAGCCATCGGCTCCCTCCCTTCACCGCGTCGTGCCGAGCATCCGGCAGAACGCCTCCCGATGCCTCCTTTTCCAGGACAATCGCGGCTTCGCGACCTGAAAGATCCGCCCCGTCGTCCAGAGCACCGCTTGTTCGCCCGGTCGGGACATGGGCCATGACGAGGAAGGAACGCGCCACAGCGTTCAGGTCCAAGCGCATTCTTTGACCAGCACGCCGATGCCATCGCCGATGTGGTCATGGTGCCCAGGACACGCAGCGAAGGGGAGAGTGGACGTCAGAGAGCGGCCATTTCATCCATGGTTCCCGCCAATTTTCGATGGCCTTGGCCGTGATGCTCGCGTGCGGCACGATTTTCGGTGCGCGAAGGACAAGAAGCCCTCTCTCGCTCACCGCCAAGCCCGGCTCTGCCAGCGTCACGCGACCTTCGCTGCCTTTGGCTGAGACAATGCCCGCTTGACAGGTCGGGCGGTTGGCGGCACGCTTCCAAAACGTTTTGGATGAGCGATGCACGCACCGACGAACAGGACGGAAACGAAGCGGCTGCGCCTCAAGGAGCTTGCGGCCCATCTCGACCTGTCGATCACGACGGTATCGAGGGCACTCGCGGGCTATCCGGACGTGAGTGAACAGACGCGCCAGCGCGTCCGCGAGGCGGCCGACGCCTTCGGCTACGTGCCGAACCAGGTTGGCCGGATGCTCGTGTCAGGCCGCAGCAATTTCGTCGGCATGCTGCTGCCGATCGAACCGCACGCGCTCGTCGACCCCTATCTGGCGGACTTTCTCGCCGGTCTCGCCGGCGGTCTCACGCAGCGCGGGCGCGACCTTTTCCTCGCGACCGTTCCGGCGGGGCAGGATGACCTTGCCGTTCTGCGCCGCGTCGTCGAGAGCCGCAGGGCGGACGCAGTCGTCCTCTATCGCCTCACCTGCGAGGACCCGCGTGTCACCTTCCTCATCGAGCGCGGCGTGCCCTTCGTGGCACACGGGCGCACGCTGGCCAGCACCGAGGCCTATTCGTGGCTCGACACTGACGGCGAGGGCGCCTTCTACGATCTCGGCCGCAGGCTCATCGCCCTTGGCCATCGCCGCTTTGCCATGCTGGGGCCGGCGAAGGACTATACCTATGCCTTCCTGCGTCGGCGCGGCCTGGAGCGGGCGCTTGCGGAGGCGGACCTGCCGCCGCCGGTGGTGATGGCGGCGCCGCTCGGCGATGCAGGCGCGATGGCGCGGGCGGCGGCGGCGCTCATCAATTCCGACCCGCGGCCCACGGCCGTCGTCGGTCTCAAGGATCAGCTTGCGCTTGCCGTGCTCGAAGAGGCCCGGCGCGAAGGCATCGCTGTGCCGCAGGCGCTCACGGTGGTCGGCTTCGACGACACGCCGGTCGCCGCCTATGCCGACCCGCCGCTGACGACCTTCAGCCAGAGCATCGCCGAGGGCGCGGCGACGATCGCCGCCATGGTGGTCGAGCGTCTCGAGCAGGGCGAGGCCGGCATCAGGGGACATCTCGTCAAGCCGCGCTTCGTGCCACGCGCGAGCCACGGGCCCGCGCCGGCCGGGGCGGGATGAACGCGGCGGACAGCCGCAACGGCGCGAGCGCAAGACCAACAACAAGCGCTTCGCCCGACCCCAGGGAGGACGTGACATGACGCTGAGAAAACCGGGAAGGAAGATCGCGCTCGCTGCGCTGGCGCTCGCTCTGGGCGTCGCGGGCAGGGCCGAGGCGCAGGGGCTGCTGTTCTGGTCGACCCAGGCCAAGCCCGTCGAGGAGACGCAGAAGATGCGCACCGAGGTGCTCGGCGGCTTCGGCAAGCCCGTCGAGTACTACGGCAACGACGCGGGCCCCTTCTTCACCCGCATCCAGGCGGAGCTGAAGGCCGGCAAGGGCACCATCGCGCTGCTCGGCGGCCTGCACGGCGAGCTCGCCTCGCTGTCAGCCGATCTGATCGACCTGAAGGACGTGCTCGCCGCCGCGGGCGACGCCAGGGTCAACCCCACGCTCCTGTCGCTCGGCACCTACGGCACGGCCGAGCAGAAATACGTGCCCTGGATGCAGGCGAGCTACGTCATGGCCGCCAACAAGGAGGCCCTGAAATACCTGCCCGAGGGCGCCGACATCCAGAAGCTCACCTATGACGAGCTCATTGCCTGGGGCAAGGCGATGCGCGAGGCCACCGGATCGCCGAAGATCGGGCTGCCGGCCGGGCCCAAAGGCCTGCTGCACCGCTTCCTCCAGGGCTACCTCTACCCCTCCTACACCGGCTCGGTGGTGACGAAGTTCCGCTCCGGCGAGGCGGAGGCGATGTGGAACGCCTTCAAGACGCTGTGGGCGGAGGTGAACCCCGCCTCGACTAATTACGGCTTCATGCAGGAGCCGCTGCTCACCGGCGAGGTGTGGGTCGCCTGGGAGCACACGGCCCGCCTGCAGGACGCACTCAACCAGAAGCCGGACCAGTTCGTCACCTTCCCGGCTCCGGCCGGCCCCGCGGGACGCGGCTTCATGCCGGTCGTTGCCGGCATCGCCATCCCCAGAACCTCGCCGAACGTCGAGGAGGCCAAGGCGCTCGCCGCCTACATGCTGAAGCCCGAGACGCAGATCGCGACGCTGAGGGCGACGAGCTTCTTCCCCGTGGTCGAGGTGGCGCTGCCCGACGACATGCCGGCCGCGGTGAAGATGTCGGGAGCGGCGGTGGCAGCCCAGTCCGCCGCGCCGGATGCGTTGCCGAGCCTGCTGCCCATCGGCCTCGGCAGCCTCGACGGCAAGTTCAACAAGGTCTTCCTCGACACTTTCCAGCGCATCGTGCTGCGCGGGCAGGACGTGCGCGCCGTGCTCGACGACCAGGCGGCGACGCTCAGGGACATCATGGCTGAGAGCAAGGCGCCGTGCTGGGCACCGGACAAGGCGAGTGAAGGCCCTTGCCCGGTCGAGTGATCTGTCGCGACCATTCGGGGCGGTCCGCGCGCCGCGCCGGGCCGCCCTCACGGAGGCATGCGCATGCTTAGGCTGGCGAGCGGCGAGAAGGTGCTGTCCTACGTGCTCATCCTGCCGGCGAGCCTGTTTCTCGCGGCCTTCTTCTTCGTGCCCTTCGTGCAGGTGGTAGTCGAGGCCTTCACGGGCGAGGAGGGCTTCACCCTCGCCCATTTCAGGACCATGGCCGATGACTGGAAGTTCGGGCCTGCGCTCGCCAACACGCTGGGCCTCGCCCTCGTCGTCGTGCCCGTCCAGATTACGCTCGCGCTCGTCATGGCGAGCCTCGTCACGCGGCTGGAGCGCGGGCGGGACATGGTGCTCTACGTCTTCACCATCCCGCTCGGCATCTCCGACCTCGCGGCCGGGCTCATCTGGTTCGCGCTGCTCGAGCAGAACGGCTTCCTCAACAGCATCCTCTACGGCCTCGGGCTCATCTCCGGGCCACAGAACCTGCTCGACTACCGCAACACGGCGGCCCTGTTCGCGGCGGTGGTGGTGGCGGAGGTGTGGCGCGCCACGGCCATCGTGCTCGTCATCCTCGTCGCCGGCATGGGGCTTATCCCGAAGGAGTATGACGAGGCGGCCGAGGTCTTCGGCGCAGGGCCGTTGAAGCGCTTCTTCCTCATCACGCTGCCGCTGCTCAGACCCAGCCTGCAGACGGCGCTGATCCTGCGCACGATCCTTGCCTTCGAGGTCTTCGCCGTCGTCGCCGTGCTCGCCGGCAACAACCTGCCGGTACTGATGGGCGAGACCTATTCCTGGCAGTTCGACCTTCAGGACCACAAGGTGGCCTCGGCCTATGCCATCGTCATCCTGGCCATCTCGCTCGCCTTCACGGTCTTCTTCCTGTGGGCGCTGCGCGACCGCACGCGGGAGGCTGCGGCATGACCAGTCTCGCAACGACGGAAGCGGAGGCCCCGGCTCGGGCGGAGCCGCGCCGCAGCGGCCGCCTCCTCATGGCAAGCGCCGTTGCAGTACTCGTGGCCTGGGTGCTCGTGCCGATCTACCTCCTCGTCGTCAATGCCTTCGGCTCCGTCGCGGCGGTGTCGGCCTGGCCGAAGTCGCTGGTGCCGGAGTTCGATCTTTCGAGCCTCGCCTTCTTCGCCAACTACGCCGGCGTGCCGAGGGCGCTGCTCAACTCCTTCCTCGTGGCGGGGCTGACGATGGTCATGTCCATCGGGCTCGGGGCGCCGGCCGGCTACGCGCTGGCGCGCTTCCGGTTTCCCGGCGCCAACCTCTTCCGCCTCGCGGTGCTGATGACGCGGGCCTTCCCGCTGCCGCTGCTGGCGCTGCCGCTGACGGTGCTCTTCATCCGCGTCGGCCTCGACGACACCATTATCGGCCTCGCGCTCGTCCACACGACGCTCGCCATGCCCTTCGCGGTGCTCATCATGGCTTCGCTCTTCCTCAGCATTCCCGAGGAGCTCGAGGAGGCGGCCTGGACGCTCGGCTGCTCGCGGCTCTCCGCCTTCCGCAAGGTGGTGCTGCCGCTGGCGCTGCCGGGCATCGCGGCGGCCGGCATCTTTGCCTTCGTCATCTCGTGGAACGAGGTCTTCGCGGCAGCGGTGCTCACCATCGAGAACAAGACGCTAACGGCATTCCTCCTGCAGAGCCTCGACGTCTCGCCCCTGCCACTCAAGTTCGCAGGCGGGGCCGTTCTCATCGTGCCGGCGCTCCTCTTCCTCTTCGCAGTGCGCAAGTACCTCTTTTCCCTCTGGGGCATCGCCAACCGCTAGGCGATGGGCAAAGGGCAACCGAATGGCCGACATCGACATCAGGCAGGTCGCCAAGCGCTTCGGCAACCACCAGGCCCTGCATGCCGTGAACCTCACGGTGGCCGACGGGGAGTTCGTCGTCCTTCTCGGCGCCTCAGGCTCGGGCAAGACGACGCTCCTGCGCATCGTCGCCGGGCTTGAGAAGGCGAGCCATGGCACGGTGATCATCGGCGGCCGGCGGGTGGACGACCTGCCGCCGCGCCGGCGCGGCATCGCCATGGTGTTCCAGAACTACGCCGTCTTTCCGCACATGACGGTGTTCGACAACATCGGCTTTGGCCTCGCCATGCAGAAGGTGCCGGCGGCCGAGATCGAGCGCAGGGTGCGCCGCGTCGCCGAGCTGCTGCACATCGAGGAGCTGCTGAAGCGCTATTCCGGCCAGCTCTCCGGCGGCCAGCGCCAGCGCGTCGCCGTCGCCCGTGCGCTCGCCGTCGAGCCCGCCGTGCTGCTGATGGACGAGCCCCTGTCCAACCTCGACGCCCTGCTGCGGCTCGAGATGCGCGCCGAGCTCAAGGGTGTGCTGCAGGAGAGCCGCACCACCACCATCTACGTCACCCATGACCAGGTGGAGGCGATGAGCCTCGCTGACCGCATCGCCGTCATGCACGAGGGCCGCATCGTCCAGGCGGCCCCGGCCACCGAGGTCTATCACCACCCCGCGACGCGTTTTGTCGGCGGCTTCATCGGCAACCCGCCCATGAACTTCCTGCCGGCCGAGCGGGAAGGGGAGGGGGCGCGCGTCGCCGGCCACCTCTTCCGTGATGCGCCCGCCGCCGACGCCGCGCTGCTGTTCGGCATCCGGCCCGAGGATCTGGTGCCGGCCGGGAAGGGGCTTGCCGGCCGCGTCCGGGTGGTGGAACCGCTCGGTCCGCACCAGCTCGTGACCATGGATCTCGCCGGCCACCTCTTCCGCGTCGTGCTCGACAACGACCTTGCCGTTCGCCCCGGGGAGACCCTGACGCTCGCGCCGCGCCCCGGCCGGGTGCGCTGGTTCGACGCCGACAGCGGGGTGAGCCTGACCCAGACGACCCAGCCCGAACCCGCCACCGGAGCATGAGATGACCACCCATTCCCTTGAGGCCCTGCGCGCGCAGGCCGCCGCCATCGTGCGTGACAACGACCGCGGCGCCTATACCGTGCCGACCAAGGGCCTCTATCCCTTCCAGTGGAACTGGGACTCCTGCCTCACCGCGCTTGGCCAGCGGCACAGCGACGAGCGCCGCGCCTTCCTGGAGATCGAGACGCTCTTCGCGCACCAGTGGCCGGACGGCATGGTGCCGCACATCGTCTTCCACACGCCGGACGACAGCTACTTCCCGGGCCCCGAGGTCTGGCGCACGGGCCGGCCGACGCCGACCTCGGGCATCACGCAGCCGCCGGTGGCCGGCCTCGTGCTGCGCCGTCTCGTCGAGACGGCGGCGGACAGGGCCCTCGCGGAGGAGAAGGCGCGGCTCCTGTTGCCGAAGATTGCCGCCTGGCATCGCTGGTTCCATGCCATGCGTGACCCTGCCGGCTCTGGTCTCGTCGCCATCCTCCACCCCTGGGAATCGGGCCGCGACAACAGCATCGACTGGGACGAGGCCCTGGCACGGGTGCCGACCGACGGGGTGGAGCCCTACGTCCGGCGCGACACCCAGCACGTCGACCCTGCCGAGCGGCCGCGAAAGGTCGAGTACGACCGCTACCTGTGGCTCGTGCAGCGCTTCCGCAGCCTTGGCTGGGACAACCGCGTGCTGCACGACGCCTCCCCGTTCCGGGTTGTCGACCCCGCCATCAACGCCATCCTCGTCCGCTCCGAGGAGGACATCGCCCATCTCGCCAGACGCTTCGGCGAGACTGAGCTGGCTGCCGAGGCAGAGGCGCGGGCGGCACGGGCGCGGGCGGCCTTCGACAGCCTGTGGAGCCCGGACCTCGGCCAGTACCTGCCGTTCGACCGCGTGGCCGGACAGCTCGTCACGAGCCCCTCGGTGGGCGGGCTGCTGCCGCTACTCGCCGGGCTGGGCGACGAAGGCAAGCGCATCGCGATGCGCGACCGCATCCGCACCCTGCGCTCGCGCGTGCGGCGGGGCGTGCCGACCCACGATCCAGCCGATCCGCGCTTCGAGGCGAAACGCTACTGGCGGGGGCCCTGCTGGCTCATCATCAACTATCTCCTCGCCGACGGGCTCGACCGCTGCGGCTTTCCCGAGGATGCGGCGGCGGTGCGGGCGGACAGCCTGGCGCTGGTCGAGAACGGCTTTGCCGAATATTACGATCCGCTGACCGGCGAGGGCCTCGGCGGCGGCAACTTCACGTGGACAGCGGCCATCGTCATCGAAACGCTCGCAACGAGCGCCGCCGCCTGAGCGTGGGGAAAAGCCATGCGCATCATCGGCTTCGGCGCCCATCCGGACGATGTCGAGATCTTCTTCTTCGGCCTCCTCGCCGTCTACCGGGCGGCGGGGCACGAGATCGGCTGGGTCGTCGCGACAGACGGTGCCGCCGGAGGGGAGGGGGATGCGCAGATGCTGCGCCGCACCCGCCGCGCCGAGGCGACGGCCGGGGCGGCCGTCCTCGGCATCTCGCCTGTCTTCCTCGACGCGGCGGACGGCGCACTGGCCGAGGACCGGGCGGTGCCTGGCCGCATCGAGGCCCTGATCGCCCAGATGGCACCGGATCTCGTCGTGACGCACGCGCCGAACGACTACCACCCGGACCATCGGGCGCTGAGCCGGATGGTGAGCGACGCGGCGCGCTTCCGGGTGCCTGTGCTGTTCGCCGACACGATGCTTGGCGTCGATGCCTCGCCCACGATCTATGTCGATATCTCGGCGCATTTCGACGCCAAGTGCGCCGCCATCGCCGAGCACGTCTCGCAGCGCCCGCAGCGCTTCATCGAGGCGGTGACGGGCTGGAACCGCTTCCGCGCGCTGCAGTGCGGCTATGACGGCTGTGCCTTTGCGGAGGCCTTCTCGTTCACGCCACGCTTTCCCTTCAGCGACATTCGCGCCCTCCTGCCGCCGGCGCCGCCGCTGCGCCCTCTCGGCCGGCCGGCGGCTGGCTAGCGTCTGCGCGCCTCGCCGATGAGGGCCTCAATCAGCCTCCGGCGTCGCGAGCTGCGTGGCCAGATGACGCCGATGCGCCGCGAGATGTCGAGGCCCGGTACCGGCAGCCTGGCGATGGCAAGGCCCTCAGGCCACGGCGGTGGCCAGTCGGGCAACAGTGCGACGCCGAGGCCGCGGTCGACCAGCACTGCGATCGCATCGAGCGCGTCCAGCTCGAAGCGCTCGCGCGGGCGGATGCCGAGGCGGCGCAGCGCGCCGTCGACGAGCCGGCCGCCCCAGTGGTTGCGGTCGTAGCGGATGAAGGGCTCGCCCGCGAGCAGGCGCAGCGGGTCCCTGTCCGCCCAGGCGCGCGGCGCGGCGAGGACGAAGGGCTCTTCCCGGATGAGGGCGAAGGCGAGCGTCTTGGGCGGGGCAAAGGGCGGCTCCACGACGAGGGCGGCATCGAGTTCGCCGCCGATGACCCGGTCATACAGTTCGATCGAGTTGCCGGGCTGCACGTAGATCTCGACCTGCGGGTAGTTGGCCGCGAGGCGGGCGAGCACGCCCGGCAGGATGCCGGTGACGGCGGTGGCGATGGCGCCGATACGCAATTCGCCGGCCGGCGTATCGGCGAGGGCGAGCGCCTTCAGCTCGCGCTCGTCGGCGAGGAGGAGGCGCGCCCGCTCGATGACGGCGGCGCCTGCCTCCGTCGGCCGCATGGTGCGGCCTGCGCGGACGAGGAGGGTCGTGCCCAGCTCGGCCTCGAGCGCCCTGATGCGCTGCGCGACGGCGGCGGGCGTGATGGCGAGGCGCCGGGCGGCTTCGGCCATGGAGCCGTGGTCCGCCACGGCGACAAGGCTTTCGAGAAAGCGGGTGTCCATCGAACAGAAAATCTACGTTCTAAACAAAGAACAATAGAGATTTTATTTCGAGACGCCAGGGCCGATGTATGGCCGGCGGCTTGACCGAAGCCGCTCCGAATGTCCGCCAAGGAGACGATCATGCCACTCACCAACGAAGCCCGCGGCGTGTTTCCCATCGCGCCGACGCCCTTCCTTCCCTCGGGCGAGATTGACTGGGCGAGCGTGGACCGGCTGTTCGACTTCTACCGCGAGATCGGCGCCGACGGCCTGACCGTGCTCGGCATCATGGGCGAGGCGCCCAAGCTGGAGGCCGAGGAATCGGTTGCCCTCGTCAAGCGCTGCATCGCGCGCGTGGGCAACCTGCCCGTCATCGTCGGCGTCTCGGCGCCGGGCTTTGCCGCCATGCGCGCGCTGGCGCGCACGGCCATGGATCTCGGCGCGGCGGGCGTGATGATCGCGCCGCCCTCATCGCTGCGCACAGACGACCAGATCGTCACCTACTACGCCCAGGCGGTGGAGGCGATCGGCGCCGATGTGCCCTTCGTCATCCAGGACTATCCGCTGACGCTTTCGGTCGTCATGACGCCCGGCGTCATCCGCCGCATCGTCATGGACAATCCCTCCTGCGTGATGCTGAAGCACGAGGACTGGCCGGGCCTCGAGAAGATCTCGACGCTCCGCCGCTTCGAGGCCGACGGTTCCATGCGGCCGATCTCCATCCTGTGCGGCAACGGCGGCCTTTTCCTCGACTTCGAGATGGAGCGCGGTGCCGACGGCGCCAACACCGGCTATGCCTTTCCCGAGATGCTGATCGACGCGGTGCGCCTGCAGGCACGCGGCGAGCGCGATGCGGCGCATGACATCTTCGACGCGCACCTGCCGCTGCTGCGCTACGAGCAGCAGCCGGGCATCGGCCTCGCCGTGCGCAAGTATGTCATGATGCGGCGCGGCATCCTCGCCTCCGACGCGCAGCGCAAGCCGGGCGCGCGTCTCAGCGAGGCGGCCGTGGCGGAGATCGACTATCTCCTGCGGCGCCTTGCCGACCGCGACCCGCGCGCGGCCGGGCTCGTCTGATTCGCCCCGCGACGGCGGCCGGCCCATCCGAGCCGGCCGTCGGCGGGTCTTCCTGCTGGCTCGTCCGCTCCGTCCCGTCGTCGGGCAGGTTCCCGTGTCGGCATTGCAATGCCCGCTGTCTGGCCGATAGTCGGTTGGCTTGAAGCGACGAGCCGGGAGGACGGCCATGGACCATGTGCTGACGGGTATCCACCACCTGACGGCGATTACGGCGCAGGCGCGCGAGAACCACCGCTTCTACACCGGCGTGCTGGGCATGCGCCTCGTCAAGAAGACGGTGAACCAGGACGACACCTCCGCCTACCACCTCTTCTATGGCGACGGTGCCGCCTCGCCCGGCTCGGATGTGACCTTTTTCGACTGGCCGGTGGGGCGCGAGCGGCGCGGCACCCATGCCATCGTCGGCACGGGTCTCAGGGTTGGCGGTGAGGAGAGTCTCGCCTGGTGGCGCGAACGCCTTGCCGAGGCCGGCTGCACGGTCGGCGACATCGGCGAGCGGGCGGGGCGCCCGGCGCTTGCCTTCGAAGATCCGGAAGGCCAGCGCCTCCATCTCGTCAGCGACGGCGGTTCCGGGCAGGCCCATCCGTGGCCGGACAGCCCCGTGCCGGCGCATCACCAGATCCGCGGTCTCGGGCCGATCACGCTCTCCGTGCCCGATCTCGCGCCGACGCAGTTCATCCTCACCGAAGTGCTCGGCATGCGGCCGGAGCGGGTTCATCCCGTCGACGGCACGACGCTGCACGTCTTCGCCATGGGAAACGGCGGCCCCTCCGCCGAGCTGCATGTCCTCGTCGAGCCCGGCCTCGGGCCGGCGGTGCAGGGGGCGGGCGGCGTCCACCATGTCGCCTTCCGGACGCCGGACAGGGAGGGGCTCACGGCCTGGGCAGAGCGGCTCCGGGCCTTCCGCCTGCCGAACAGCGGCGAGGTGGAGCGCTACTATTTCCGCTCGCTCTATTTCCGCGAGCCGAACGGCATTCTCTTCGAGATCGCCACGGACGGTCCGGGCTTTGCGGTCGACGAGCCGCTCGACAGTCTCGGCGAGAAGCTCGCCCTGCCGCCCTTCCTCGAGCCGCAGCGGGCAGCGATCGAGGCGAGGCTGAAGCCGCTCTAGGCGGCCGCGCTCGCCAGGCCGATCGCCCGGCGCACGGCGGCCGGCACCGGCTCGATGATGGGGACGGATGAACGGGGGGTGAGCAGCTTGGCGACGCGGGCGAGCGGCCCGCCGCCGATGATCACGGCCTCGGCGCCGTCCTCCTCCACGGCGGCATCGACGGCGGCGGCGAGCGCGGCCTCGAGCCGCGCCGGCGCGGCGGTCAGCTCCGTCGGGTCCCCTTCGGTGAGGCGCGTGCCGCGGAACTGTGCGCCATAGCCGAGCGCCGCCGCGCGCGCGTTGATGGCCTCCACGAGGCCGGGCGTCGTCGTGACAACGGAAAAGGCGCGTCCACCCGCCGCGGCCTCGGACATCCCCGATTCCCCGATACCGATGACGGGGCAGGGCAGGATTTTCCGCGCCGCGTCGAGGCCGGGGTCGCCGAAGGCCGAGACGATCACGGCATCGACGCGCTGCTTCCCGGCCGCGATTTCCTCGGCGAGGTCCTGCGCCATCTGCGCGATGGCCTCGCCGCTCTTCGACAATGCCGCCTGATCAACGATCATGCGCGCACCGAAGGGCGCCGTGCGGCCCGTGATCATCGCCGAAGTCCCCGCCGCCTCGCGGGCGATGGCGACCATGGTGTCGGTCGTTGCCTCGTTCGAATTCGGATTGAAGAGGACGATGTGCACCATAATTTCCGACCTCGTCGACGCTGCCGGCGATGCCCCGTCTTGGCACGGAGGGCACCCGAGAATGGTCCATGGGCGGGCAGGTGCAAGCTGTGTGCCGCAACGTTTGCGTTGTCACGCAGCCGGCAGGTCGGACCGCCCGCGAGCGGTGCGTCAATCTATGACCGAAGATGCCCCGCCGCATATTCCCTCCCCGCATGGCTTGCATGCGGCGGCCGGGCTGGCGGCCGCGGGACGCGCCCCTGCAGCTCGAGCGGGGCGGTGGCGCTCCGCCCCCCGGACCGATGCCCGTCGGCGCCTTGCACACTGCAGAACCGCTTGACGAGCACGCGTTGTAACAAATACTGTTACGACAGGGTGTAAGCATGAGTTCCAACAGCCGGCTGACCATCGCGACGCACATTCTTGCCTGGATGGCGCTTGTGGAGACGGGGCGTGCCGATCCGGTTACGTCCGAGAGAATTGCCCGCAGTGTCAACACCAATCCGGTTGTCATAAGGCGGCTGCTGGGTGCCCTGGCAAGGAAGGGGCTGGTCAAGAGTCACCGTGGTGCAAATGCGGGGTGGACATTGGCGACAAGCGCCGATGCGATCACCCTGTCCGATATTTATCGCGCGGTCGATGACGGGTCGTTATTCGCCATGCATGCGTCCCCTCCCAACCAGGCCTGTCCGGTCGGGCGGGGAATTCAGCCTGTGCTCACACAAGTTTACGACGCCCTCGATGCGGTGCTGCAGAAGCAGCTGGCTGAGGTGACGATCAAAGACATTCTGGACCGGATTCTCGCGAAAGATCGGTGATCCGGTGCAGTGGCCATGAAGGCGGGGGCACCTTTTCATGTCGATTGATGTAACTAATACGGTTACAATAGGGTGTCGAAATGGATATGCGCGTCATCCCGCTCGCGTTGGGGGCTTTCGCAATCGGCACGGACAGTTTCGTGGTTGCGGGCATTCTGCCTGAGATCGCGCAGAGCCTGAACGTGAGCATCGAGGCGGCGGGGCAGTTGATCACGGCCTATGCCGTTTCCTACGCGATCATGACGCCGGTCATGGCCGCGCTGACATCGCACTGGTCGCGTCGGCTCGTGCTCGGATGTGGTCTGGCGATCTTCACCGCCGGGAACGTGATGACGGCCGTGCTGGCCGATTTCGGGTTGATCTTGGCAAGCCGGGTGATCGCCGGCCTGGGAGGCGCGATCTACATGCCTGCTGCAAGCGCCGTGGCGGTCATGCTTGTTCCTCCCGAAGCGCGAGGTCGGGCGCTTGCGATCGTCATGGCGGGACTGAGCGGCGCCACTGCCCTGGGAGCTCCCCTCGGAACGCTGGTCGGAAATGTTGGGAGCTGGAGGGCGACGATGTGGGTCGTCGCCACGCTCGGCGTGCTGGCTACGCTGGCTATCGCCACTCTCCTTCCGGCGATCGCCGCAACCGCCCGGCTGACCCTGCGCGAACGGCTGTCTCCCCTTCGGGACGCCCGTGTCCTGCTGACCCTCGCGACCACGCTGCTCGTGCTGACGGGACTGTACACCGTCTACAGCTACATCAGCATCGTTTTTGCCCGTGCCACGGCCGGGCGCGGCGAAGTGCTTGCGATGCTGATCGCGGTGTGGGGAGCGGCGGCCGTCGTCGGCAACATCGCGGCTGGAGCGCTGACCGATCGCTTCGGGAGTCGCTTGGTCCTCAATGTCGCCATCGTCATTGTCGGCATCGATTTCGCCTTCCTGTCACTTTCGAGCGCAGCGCTCTCTGCAAGCATTTTGGCACTGCTCGTCTGGGGCGCATGCGGGTGGGGCATGCTCGTCCCGCAACAGCATCGCCTCGTCTCCATCGCGCCGGCGCTGGCGCCCATCCTGCTCTCGCTGAATGCCGCCACGATCTATGTGGCTGTGGCCATCTCGGGGGTATTCGGCGCGGTCATGCTCCAGTTAATCGAGCCCCATGAGCTTGGGATGGCAGGCGCCGTGCTGATCTTTTCAGGGCTCGCCGCGTCAGAGTGGGCGCATCGTCTCATCAGGCCGCTGAAGGCCACGCAGAGAATGGATGCCGTCGGCCAGAAGACGATGGCACGGGACACGACGTGCGATGAGCTGCGGTGACGATCAGCGCGTTCCCTGAGCATCCGGAGCTCAACGATTCCGCCCGGCCGCGGACCGGGCGGAACTGACCTCGTTCCCCGGTGCACCGGGCGTCCGCGTACCGTCGAGGCTTGCCAGCCGGCGCTATAACGTTAAAGATCGCCATAACGGGCATCATTACCGGCAGTCAGGGGGGAAACGCATGTCACTGTTCAGCATCGAGGAAATCCGCAGCCGCTTCTTCACGGCCGTGCTGTCCGACTGTCTCGATCAGGTCGGCCGCAGGCGGCAGGCCCTGCCGAGCTTCATCCGCCCGCTTGACGATGCCTCCGTCATGGTCGGCCGGGCGCGGACGGCCCTCTACACCGAGGTGTTCCACGTCACGCCCGGCGAGAACCCCTATGCGCTCGAGATCGCGCTGGTCGACAGCCTCGCGCGCGACGAGATTCCGGTCTTCGCCTGCGGCAGGTCGGGCCGCATCGCGCCGTGGGGCGAGCTTCTCAGCACCGCGGCGTCCGTCCGCGGCGCGGCCGGCGCCCTCATGGACGGCTGCGTGCGCGACACGCGGGCGATCCGGGCCATGGGCTTTCCCGTCTTCCACGGAGGCATCGCGCCGCTTGACAGCAAGGGCCGCGGCGTCGTCACCGCCATCGACGTGCCGATCGAATGCGGCGGCGTCGAGGTCCGGCCCGGCGACCTTGTCTTCGGCGATGCGGACGGTGTCGTCGTCGTGCCGCGCGACGTGGAGGACGAGGTGCTGAAGCTCGCCAACGAGAAGGTGTCGGGTGAGCGCAATACGCTCGCCGATCTCAGGGCCGGCCATTCGCTGGCCGATGTCTTCGCCCGCTACGGCATCCTCTGAGGGGCTTCCTCGCCGGTCGGATGAAACGCAAGGCCGTAACCATCCGCGACGTCGCCGCCGCGGCGGGCGTCACCCCGATGACGGTGTCCAACGTCATCAACGGGCGCACGGACCAGATGAGCCGCGAGACTTTCGCGCGCGTCCTCGAAGTCTGCCGGGCGCTCGACTACCGCCCGCACGCGAGCGCCCGGCGGCTGAGGACCGACAGACGCATGGCGGTGGGGGTCGTCATTGTCGACCCAACGCCGCACTATCTTGCCGACCCGTTCATCGCGGCCGTGCTCGCCGGCCTCAACGTGAGCCTGTCGGCCGGCGGCTACAGCATCGTGCTGCACGGCGCGTTGCCGGAGAAGCTGGCGATGCTGCCGATGATGCAGCGCATCGAGACCGATGCCCTGTGCGTCTTTCTTGCCGGCACGCGCGACGAGCGACGCGGGCTGCTGGCCGATCTTGCCGCGCTCGGCCAGCCGCTCGTACTGCTGCAGGAGAATCTGCCCGACATCGAGGGCGGCGGACTCGACTTGCCGGATGCCTGTGCCGTCGCGCAGGACGATTTCGGCGGCGGCGCTACCGTCGCCCGCCACGTGCTCGAAAGCGGGGCGCGGCAGATCACCATGCTGGTGCCGGACGCCGTCTGGTCGGCGATGGAGCGGCGCGAGGCGGGTGTCCGGGCCGTGCTCGCGCAGCTGGCCGACCCGCCGCGGCTCGACCTCGTGCATTGCGGGGACGAAAGCTATCTCGACACGCAGCGCGCCTTCTCGGCCTACATCGCCAGGAAGGGAGTGCCGGACGTCGTCATCGGCGGCAACGACCAGATGGCAATCGCCGCCATGAACCTGCTCACCGCCCGCGGGCATCGTGTGCCGGAGGAGGTGCGCGTCACCGGTTTCAACGGCTTCGACATCTGGCGCTATGCAACCCCGACGCTGACGACGGTATTCTCGCCGGCCTTCCTCATCGGCCAGCGGGCGGGGGAGGCGATCGTGACGCGGCTTGCGTCCGGTCGCTTCGCCGAGCGCCAGGTCATACTGCCCGTCACCTTCGGCCCCAACCGTTCCTCGGCCCGTTGCTAGACGGACGCGCCTCGCCGGCATGGCGAGGGCAGTCCCGTCTATACCGCCGGTTGCAGGACGCCTAACCTGAAGGGAGGGGAATCAGCGCGCCGGATCGCGCCGCGCAGCCCGTCTGGACGAACGGCGGCGGTTCGGGCATTTGCTCTGTTGGGGCATTTGCCCTCTTGGATGGATCGAAGGCGCTGTGCCGCGGGCCAGAGCCGCCCCCGCGGCCGGCGCCGATGCGCCGGAGGAACGAGATGACATTCGACGTGGGCGCCCGTCTCAGACAGATCAGGCAAGCCGCTGGCCTGTCGCAGCGCGAGCTGGCGTCCCGCGCGGGCGTGACGCACGGACTCATCTCGCTCATCGAGCAGAACAAGAACAGCCCGTCCGTCGCCTCGTTGCGCAAGATCCTCGAAGGCATCCCCATGACCATGGCCCAGTTCTTCGAGGAGGACCGGCCGGTCAGGAACAAGGTGTTCTTCGCTCCGGACGAACTGGTGGACCTTACCTCGCGCCTGCACAAGGCCAGCGGCACGCGTCCGCGGGGCAAGCTCACGCTGCGCCAGGTCGGCGATGCCCATGCCCACAACCTGCAGATCCTGCACGAGAGCTACGAGCCGGGCGCCGACACGGGCCTGACCATGCTCGTGCACGATTCGCACGAGGGCGGGGTGGTCCTGTCGGGCGAGCTCGAGGTGACCGTGGGGGACGAGGTCCGCGTCCTCAAGGCGGGCGACGCCTATCTCTTCGACAGCCGCATCCCGCACCGCTTCCGCAATGTCGGCAAGAGCCGCTGCACCGTCGTCAGCGCCTGCACGCCGCCTTACCTCTGAGGCGAAGGGGGCGGCACGCGGCCGCCCCCCGTCCTTCACGCGTTCTTCGGGTTGTAGCCGAACATCGCCTTCACCTCGAGGAAGTCCTCGAGGCCGTAGCGGCCCCACTCGCGGCCGTTGCCGGACTGCTTGTAGCCGCCGAAGGGAGCGGCGAGGTCGGCGGGAGAGCCGTTGATGTGCACCATGCCTGCGCGGATGCGGCGCGCCACGGCGCGGGCGTGGTCAAGGTCGCCCGAGGTGACATAGCTCGACAGGCCATAGATCGTGTCGTTGGCGATAGCGATCGCCTCCTCCTCGTCACGGTAGGGCAGGATGGAGAGCACCGGGCCGAAGATCTCCTCGCGCGCGATCGTCATGTCGTTGCGCACGTCGGCGAAGACGGTCGGGCGCACGTAGTAGCCGCGGTTGAGGTGCTCCGGCCGGCCGGGGCCGCCGGCGACGAGCCGCGCGCCCTCGGCAATGCCCTGCTCGATCAGGCGCTGGATCTTGTCGAACTGCGCCTTGCTGACGACCGGGCCGATGGTCGTGCCCTCGTCGCGCGGGTCGCCCACCACGGTGGCGGCTGCCACCTCGCGTGCCACGGCGATGGCTTCCTCCTGCCGGTCGGCAGGCACCAGCATGCGCGTGGGCGCGTTGCACGACTGGCCGCTGTTGGAGAAGCACTGGCGCGTGCCGTGGGTGACGGCGCGCACGATGTCGGCATCGGGCAGGATGATGTTGGGCGACTTGCCGCCCAGCTCCTGCGCCACGCGCTTGACCGTGTCGGCTGCCGCCCGCGCCACGGCGATGCCCGCGCGCGTCGAGCCGGTGAAGGACACCATGTCGATGTCGGGATGGGAGGCGAGCGCCTGGCCCACCGTCGGCCCGTCGCCGTTGACCATGTTGTAGACGCCGGCCGGCACGCCGGCCTCGTGCATGACCTCGGTGAAGACGATGGCGGAGATGGGCGCGATCTCGCTCGGCTTGAGCACCATGGTGCAGCCGGCTGCCAGCGCCGGGCCCACCTTGCAGCCGATCTGGTTGAGCGGCCAGTTCCAGGGCGTGATGAAGCCGCACACGCCCACCGGCTCGCGCGTCACCACGGTCTCGTTGATGATCTCGTCGAACTCGTAGTCACGCAGGACGCGCAGCACCTCCGACAGATGGCCGAGGCCGGCGGCCGCCTGCGCCTGCCGGGCGAAGCTCATCGGCGCTCCCATCTCGTCGCTGATGGCCTCGGCGATGTCGTCGTAACGCTTCTTGTAGACCTCGATCACCGATTCGAGCAGCTCGACGCGCTCCTTGCGGCTGGTGCGGGAGAAGCGCTCGAACGCGCGCTTGGCGGCGGCGACGGCCTTGTCCACGTCGGCGGTCTCGCCGAGCGCGATGCGGGCGTAGGCCTCCTCGGTCGCCGGGTTGACGACCTCGAGCGTGCGCCCGCCCGAGGCCGGTACCCAGGCACCGTCGATGTAGAACTGCAGATGGTCCTTCATGGCTTCGCCCTCTTGACGTTGTGCAGCGGTCGGTGCCGCTGGACGCTCAAAATTCTATGCGCGACAGTGGTAGGATGGTTGCAGCTTCGCCGCAAGCGGGGGAACGATACGACCCGCGGCAACATGTCCTGCCCGGCCGGAAAAGGCGGCCGACATCGGCGACTGGCGGCTCCCGCGCCGTCAGTCCGGTTCCGGAGTGTGGGACAGGGCAGATTCGAGCGCGGGAAAGGAGCGGTTGCGCGCGTCCGGTCGGCCCGGCATCGGCTGTGTTCCGCGCCGTCGAGAGGCTTGCCTTCCGCGACGTGCTCAATATTTTGAGCGGACCGATAACCGGCAGCCGCGGCAGGGACCAGGGCCATGACGACGCAGACACTCAGCAAACGCCACAAGGAGGCCGTGCCCCAGGGCATCGCCACCAAGCCGATCTATGCAGCACGGGCGGAGAACGCCGAGCTGTGGGATGTGGACGGCAAGCGCTATATCGACTTTGCCGCCGGCATCGCGGTGCTCAACACGGGCCACCGTCATCCGCGCATCATTGCGGCGGTGAAGGATCAGGCGGAAAAGTTCACCCACACCTGCTTCCATGTCGCGCCCTACGAGAGCTACATCCGCCTCGCCGAGCGCCTCAACGCCCTGACGCCGGGCGATCATCCGAAGAAGACGATGTTCGTCACCACCGGCGCCGAGGCGGTGGAGAACGCGGTAAAGATCGCGCGCGCCTACACGGGCCGCCCGGCCGTCGTCGCCTTTGGCGGTGCCTTCCACGGCCGCACGCTGCTGGGCATGGCGCTCACGGGCAAGGTCGCGCCCTACAAGAAGGGCTTCGGTCCGTTTCCGGCTGATGTTTTCCACGTGCCCTATCCGAAGACCTACCACGGCGTGGGCACTGCCGAGGCGCTGAAGGGCCTGCAGCAGCTCTTCCAGAGCGACGTCGATCCGGCCCGGGTCGCTGCCATCATCATCGAGCCGGTGCAGGGCGAGGGCGGCTTCTATCCGGCGCCGTTCGACTTCCTGAAGGCGCTGCGCGCACTCTGCGACGAGCACGGCATCCTGCTCATCGCCGACGAGATCCAGACCGGCATCGCCCGTACGGGCCGCATGTTCGCGGTCGAGCATGCCGGCGTGGTGCCGGACCTCATTACCATGGCCAAGGGCCTCGGCGGCGGCTTCCCGCTCGCGGCGGTGACCGGCCGGGCCGAGATCATGGACGCGGCCCAGCCGGGCGGCCTCGGCGGCACCTATGGCGGCAGCCCCATCGGCATTGCCGCCGCCCATGCGGTGCTCGACGTGGTCGAGGAGGAGAAGCTGTGCGAGCGCGCCGAGAAGATCGGCGCCATGATGCGCGAGCGGCTTGAGGCGATGGCGCGGCGCAACAGCTTCAACGCCATCGGCGACGTGCGCGGCCTCGGCGCCATGGTGGCCTTCGAGCTGGTCAAGGACCGCGCGACGCGCGAGCCCGACGGGGCACTCGCCGGCCGACTCGTGGCCAAGGCGCAGGAAAAGGGGCTCATCCTTCTCACCTGCGGGCCGGATGGCAACATCATCCGCCTTCTGGCGCCCCTGACGATTCCGGAGGCGCAGGTCAGCGAAGGACTCGATATCCTCGAGGCGGCGCTGGCAGAGGCTGTCGGCGTCTGAACGCGAGAAACCCCTTTCCGAGAGGATGACATGAACGGCGCCGACCGGTTGTGCGAGACGCTGCTCGCCAACGATATCGACGTGTGTTTCGCCAACCCCGGTACGTCCGAGATGCATTTCGTGGCGGCGCTCGACCGCCGCCCCGAAATGCGCTGCGTGCTCGGCCTGTTCGAAGGCGTCGTGACCGGTGCCGCCGATGGCTATGCGCGCATGGCGGACAAGCCGGCGGCTACGCTCCTCCATCTCGGGCCGGGGCTCGCCAACGGGCTCGCCAATCTGCACAACGCGCGGCGGGCCCGCACGCCCATGATCAACGTCGTGGGCGATCACGCCACCTACTTCCTCAAGCATGACGCGCCGCTGACGAGCGACATTGAAAGCCTCGCGCGCCCGATGTCGCAGTGGTTTGGGCGCATCGAACGTGCCGAGGAGGTGGAGGCCAAGACGCTGGAAGCCTATGAGGCGGCCATGCGTCTGCCGGGCGTCGCAACGCTCGTGCTACCGGCGGATGCCGCCTGGGGGGATGTGCCGCCCGGGCCGCCGCCGCGCCGCGCCGCACTGCCGCCGTTCCGCTCGGTCTCCCGCGAGGCCGTGCGCCAGGCGGCCGAGACGCTGCGCTCGGGCAAGCGCGTCGCGTTGCTCATGACCGGCCGCGCGCTGCGCGCCGACGCCCTCGCCATTGCCGACAGGATCGCTTCCGCGACGGGTGCGCGCCTGCTGATGCAGACTTCCAACAGCCGCGTGGAGCGCGGGGCGGGGCGGGTCTGTATCGATAACGTGCCCTATCCGGTGGACATGGCGCTCGCCGCCCTCGCCGACATCGACGCCATGATCGTCGTCGGTGCCAAGGTGCCGGTCGCCTTCTTCGCCTATCCGGGCAAGCCGGGGCTTCTCGTGCGCGAAGACTGCGCGATCGTCGATCTCGCGCGCCCGGGTGACGACCTCTTCGAGGCGCTCGCGTGGCTGGCGGACGAGCTCGGCATCGCGCCCAACGCGCCAGTGCGCGTGAGCCAAGGCTTTGCCGACGACGAGGGCTTTCCGAGCGGCGCCCTCACGAGCGACGCGGTGGCTCTCGTCGTGGCGCGCATGCTGCCGGAAGGCGCCATCGTCTGCGATGAGAGCATCACGGCAGGGGCCAAGTTCTTCGCGCTGTCCCGCGATGCGGCCGAGCACGATTATCTGCGAATCACCGGCGGCGCGATCGGCATCGGCATCCCGCTCGCGGCCGGCGCCGCGGTGGCCTGCCCCGACCGCAAGGTGGTGGGGCTGCAGGCGGACGGCAGCGGCATGTACACGGTGCAGGGCCTGTGGACCCAGGCGCGCGAGAACCTCGACGTCGTTACCGTCGTCTTCGCCAACCGCAGCTATGCGATCCTCGAAGGCGAGATGCGCAACGTGGGTGTCAACCATTTCGGCCGCAACGCCCGGCGCATGCTGACGCTCGATGAGCCGGCGCTGGACTGGGTGTCGATGGCGCGCGGCATGGGCGTGGAGGCCGGACGCGCGGAAACCGTTGAGGATTTTATCCGTCTCTTCGACGGAGCCCTGCGCCAGCGCAGCCCCTTCCTCATTGAAGCAGTTGTCTGATCCTGGGGGCAGCCACCTCGCGGGCGTCAAATATAATTGACGTTCATGTTGTATGATGCATCTTAATTGAGCGGCGTCTGCCCCATCCTTGGGCAGCAGGCGCAAGGCTGACGGGGGTGCCGGCGAGAACGGCCACGAGGCCGCCGCCGCCCGTCGGGAGGAGACGAACGCAGGTGGGCGAAGCGGCCAAAGGGCCGAACAGGGGGTGGCATGTCCGCCCCGCGCAGCTTCACTCCCGTCTTCGTCGCGCACCGGTTTGGCACAGGCCTTGCGATGCCCTGGCAAGGCCAAGCCGCAAGGCAGGGCAACCAAAAAGGGGGAGTGGATGAAGAAATCTAGCCGATTGATCGCAGGGCTCGTAGGCCTTGCCGGTCTCACGTTCGCCGCTGCGGCGGGCGCCCAGGAGAAGCCGACATCGGGCGGCACGCTCAACATGATCGCCCAGCCCGAGCCGCCGACCCTCATGGTCGGGCTCAACACGCAGGGCCCGACGCTCTACGTAGGCGGCCAGATCTACCAGGGCCTCCTGAGCTACGGGAAGGATCTGTCGCTCCAGCCGTCGCTCGCCAAGGCCTGGGAGGTCTCCGAGGACGGCCTTACCTACACCTTCACCCTGCAGGAAGGCGTGAAGTGGCACGACGGCAAGCCGTTCACGGTCGATGACGTCATCTTCACCGCCGACAAGTTCCTGCGCGAGGCGCATCCGCGCTGGCGCTACATCGTCAACACCTATGTCGAGAGCATCACTTCGCCGTCGCCCGACAAGGTGGTCTTCAAGCTCAAGCGGCCCTTCTCGGCCTTCCTCTACGCCTTCGAGCTGAGCTCCTTCCCGGTCGTGCCGAAGCACATCTACGACGGCACCGACTACCGCACCAACCCGGCCAACAACACGCCCATCGGCACGGGTCCCTTCAAGCTCAAGGAGTGGAAGCGCGGCTCCTACATCCACCTCGTGAAGAACGAGGACTACTGGAAGCCTGGCCTGCCGCGCATCGACGAGCTCTACTTCCGCATCATTCCCGATGCGGCCTCGCGTGCCGTCGCCTTCGAGAAGGGCACGGTGGACGTGCTGCGCGGCGGCGACGTGGAAGGCTTCGAGGTGCGCCGCCTGTCAAAGCTCGACGGCGTGCAGACCACGACGGACGGCTGGGAGATGTACTCCCCGCTCGCCTTCATCGAGTGGAACCTGCGCAGGCCGCCGTTCAACAACAAGCTCGCGCGCAAGGCGATCATGCACGCGATCGACCGCGACTTCATCGTCCGCAACATCTGGTTCGGACTCGGCAAGACCGCGGTCAGCCCCTTCGCGTCGACGACCCGCTTCTTCACGGACGACGTCGTGAAGTATCCCTTCGACATGGCCAAGGCGAAGGAGCTGCTCGCCCAGTCCGGCATCAAGCCGCAGGAGCACACCATCCGCGTGATGCCGATCCCCTACGGCGCGCAGTGGGACCGCACCGCCGAGTACGTGAAGCAGCAGCTCGAGCAGCTGGGCTTCAAGGCCGAGCTTGTCTCCATCGACGCCGGCGGCTGGTCGAAGGCGGTTTCCGACTGGGACTTCGACCTCACCTTCAACTACACGTACCAGTATGGTGACCCGGCGCTTGGCGTCGCCCGTCACTACCTGTCGTCCAACATCATCAAGGGCACGCCCTTCGCCAACAACGAGGGCTACGAGAACCCGGTGGTGGACGAGCTGTTCCTGAAGGCTGCGAGCGCGGTGGATGAGGCGGAGGCCAAGGCTGCCTATGCCGAGGCGCAGAAGATCATCACCGACGACATGCCGCTCGGCCTGCTCTTTGAGCAGCGCAACGTCACCATCTGGCGCGACAAGGTGAAGGAACTCGTGCGCACCGGCATCGGCGTGAACGAGTCCATGGACGAGACTTGGATCGCCCAGTAACGCTGGCCGCTCCAGGAGCCCGGCGCTGTGCGCGGCGCCGGGCGGGCCGGCTCTTCCGGCCATGCCCCCTGCCGCTGCCGCCCAGGCAAACCGGAGTAAGGCGTGAAGACGCTCGAATTCCTCATCCAGCGCCTCGTCAAGGCCGTCATCGTGGTCCTCGGCGTGGTGATCCTCAACTTCCTGCTGATCCAGCTCGCGCCGGGTGATCCCGCTTCGGTGCTGGCCGGCGAGGCGGGGGCCGGAGACGAGCAGTTCATTGCACAGCTGCGTGCCCAGTTCGGGCTCGACCAGCCCGTCTACGTGCAGCTCTGGAGCTATCTCCAGAACATCCTGTCGGGCGACCTCGGCTATTCGTACCGCAACCAGGTGCCGGTGGCACAGCTCATCATGGAGCGCCTGCCGGCGACGCTGCTGCTGACGGGCAGCGCCTTCATCTTCTCGCTCATCCTCGGCGTCGTGCTCGGCGTTCTTGCCGCCTACAAGCGCGGCAGCTTCGGCGACAGCCTCATCATGACGGGAGCGCTCATCTTCTACGCCACGCCCCTGTTCTGGGTGGCGCTGATGGCGGTGCTCGTCTTCTCCATCCATCTCGACCTGCTGCCGCCCTTCGACATGGAGACGATCGGCGCCAACTACACGGGCTGGGCGCGGGTCGTCGACATTGCCCACCACCTCGTGCTGCCCACGGTGACGCTCGGCCTCTTCTTCACGGCCGTCTACACGCGCCTCACCCGTGCCTCGATGCTCGAGGTGATGAACCTCGATTTTGTGAAGACCGCGCGCGCCAAGGGTGTGCCCAAGGGGCGCATCATCCGCCGCCACGTGTTGCGCAACGCCATCCTGCCGGTCTTCACCTTCGCCAGCGTCCAGGCCGGCCAGCTTGTCGGCGGCGCCGTGCTCACCGAGACGGTCTTCGCCTGGCCTGGCATTGGCCGCCTCATGTTCGATGCGCTGATGCAGCGGGACTATCCGGTGCTGCTCGGCGTCTTTCTCGTGACGGCGATCGTCGTCGTGCTCGTGAACCTCGTGACGGATCTGCTCTACCGCTTCGTCGATCCGCGCATCGAAACCGCAAGGTAACGGCCATGAGCTTCTTTCGCCGCTATGCGCAGAACATCGGCGCGCTGATCGGCCTCGCCATTCTCGCGGTCGTCGTCTTCGTCGCGCTCGCCGCTCCGATCCTCTATCCCGGCAGCCCGTGGCAGGGCGTGGCCGAGCCGCTGCTGCCGCCCTTCGAGGATCCGGCCTATCCGCTCGGCACGGACCTGCTCGGCCGCGACATCGCCGCTGGCATCGCCTATGGCGCGCGCGTCTCGCTCCTCATTGGCATCATCTCCACGGCGGTTGCCGTTGTCATCGGCGTTGCCATCGGTGCGCTTGCCGGCTTCTACGGCGGCCGCGTGGACGACATGCTGATGCGCTTCACCGAGTTCTTCCAGACCATCCCGGCCTTCGCCATGGCCGTGGTGCTGGTGGCGATCTTCAGCCCCAACATCACCTCCATCACGCTTGCCATCGCTGTCGTGTCCTGGCCGCCGGTGGCGCGGCTGGTGCGCGGCGAGTTCCTGAGCCTGCGCTCGCGCGAGTTCGTCCAGGCTGCGGTGGTCGTGGGCCAGACGGGGCCGCGCATCATGGCCACCCAGATCCTGCCCAACGCCATCTCGCCCATCATCGTCACGGCCTCGCTGATGGTGGCGACCGCCATCCTGACGGAGAGCTCGCTGTCCTTCCTCGGACTCGGCGACCGCAACATGATGAGCTGGGGCTTCATGATCGGCGCGGCGCGCACGATGCTGCGTGAGGCCTGGTGGCTCAGCGTCTTCCCGGGCCTCGCCATCCTCATCACCGTCCTCGCCATCAACCTCATCGGCGAGGGGCTGAACGACGCCATGAACCCGCATCTGCGTGGCCGCAAGGGGTGAGGACGAGACGATGAACGCGACCACCCCCCTTCTCCAGGTCGAGAACCTGTCGATCGAGCTGCCGGCGGGGCTCGACCGCAAGTACGCCGTCGAGAATCTGTCCTATACGCTCAATGCCGGAGAGATCCTCTGTGTCGTGGGCGAATCCGGCTCCGGCAAGTCGATGACGGCCAATGCCATCATGGGGCTGCTGCCGTCCTACCTGAAGCCGTCGTCCGGGCGCATCCTCCTCAAGGGGCGCGATCTGCTCGCCATGAGCGAGGCGGAGCTTGCCCGCGAGCGCGGCCGCACGGTCTCCATGATCTTCCAGGAGCCGCTGTCAGCCCTCAACCCGCTGATGACCGTGGGCGACCAGATCGCCGAGGTCATGCTGGTGCACGGGGAGGGCGACGCCGCGAGCCGCGAGCAGCGCGTGCTCGAGCTGCTCGACTACGTCGGCCTGCCGGACCCGGCGAGCCTGCGCCATTCCTATCCCTTCCGCCTGTCCGGCGGCCAGCGCCAGCGCGTCATGATCGCCATGGCGCTCGCCCTCGAGCCGGCGATGCTCATCGCCGACGAGCCGACGACGGCACTCGACGTGACGACGCAGGCGCAGATCCTCGATCTCATCCGCCGCATCCAGCGTGCCAAGGGCATGGGCGTGCTCTTCATCACCCACGACTTCGGCGTCGTGGCCGACATCGCCGACAAGGTGGTGGTGATGGAGAAGGGCCTCGTCGTGGAGCAGGGGACGGCGGACGAGGTGCTCAACCGGCCCAAGCATCCCTACACGCGCCGCCTCATCGCGGCGGTGCCGCATCCGGACGAGAACGCGACTCGCGCCGATGCCGATGGCGATGTGCTGCTCGAGGTGCGGGGCCTGCGCAAGACCTACCGCAGCGGCGGTGGTCTGTTCACGCGCCCGCGCATCGTCAAGGCCGTCGACGACGTGAGCTTCACGCTGCGCCGCGGCGAAACGCTCGGCGTCGTGGGCGAATCCGGCTCCGGCAAGTCGACGCTCGGGCGCTGCATCCTGAAGCTCACCGACGTCGACGGCGGGCAGATCCTCTATCGCGGCAAGGATATCGTGCCGCTGTCGCAGGCGGCGTTCCGGCCCCTGCGGCGGCACCTGCAGATGGTGTTCCAGGACCCCTTCGCCTCGCTCAACCCGCGCCAGACCATCGGCCGCATCCTGACGGACGGTCCGGTGGCGAACGGTATGCCGCTGGCCGAGGCCGAGAAGAAGGCGCGCGAGCTCCTGTCGCTCGTCGGGCTCGACCCCTCCGCTTACGATCGCTATCCCCACGAGTTCTCCGGCGGCCAGCGCCAGCGCGTCGGCATCGCCCGCGCGCTCGCGCTCGACCCGGAGTTGCTCGTGGCCGACGAAAGCGTCTCGGCGCTCGACGTGTCAGTGCAGGCGCAGGTTCTCGACCTGCTGCAGGACCTGCAGAAGAAGCTGAACATCGCCGTCATCTTCATCACCCACGATCTGAGGGTGGCGGCCGAGGTCTGCGACAAGATCGCGGTGATGTATCGCGGCGCCATCGTCGAGTTCGGCCCGCCGGGCGAGGTCTTCAACGCGCCCCGCCATGCCTACACCCAGCAACTGATCGCGGCCATCCCTGGCCGCCACTGGAACCCCCGCGCGGCCGTCGCCTGACCGGGCGAGGCCGCGGAGCCGAGGAACCGAGCGCATGCGTGCTTTCTTTCACCCCGAGCAGCATCTTCACGATCCCAAGCAGTTTATGCGGGTCGGCCGCATCGCCGACCCGACCGATCTGCCAAGCCGCACGGAGGCGCTGATCGGGGCGCTGGCGCGGAAGGGCATCACGCCTGAGACGCCGCAGGACTTCGGCACGGCACCGGCGCTCACCATCCACAAGGCGCACTATCTCGACTTCCTGGCGACGGCCTACGAGCGCTGGGTCAAGCTGCCCAACGCCGGGCCGGAGGTGCTGCCCAACGTCTCGCCCTACTGGAACGGCAGCCCTGACCGCGACGGCCGGCCGCCCTGCCGCACCAGCCACATGGTGGCCGAGGCGGGCTACTATCTCGGCGATCTTGCTGTGCCGATCGGGCCGCACACCTGGCGCTCGGTGCTTCGCTCCACCCATACGGCGACCGCCGCGGCCGATGCCGTCATCGGCGGCGAGCGTTTCGCCTATGCGCTCTGCCGTCCCTCCGGTCACCACTCCCGCACGGACCGGGCCACCGGCTTCTGCTATCTCAACAACTCGGCCATCGCCGCACAGCGCCTGCGCTCGCGTTTCGGCAAGGTGGCCATCCTCGATGTCGACGCCCATCACGGCGACGGCACGCAGGAGATCTTCTACCGCCGCTCCGACGTGCTGACGGTGTCCGTCCACGCCGATCCGCAGATCTACTACCCCTTCTACATCGGCTACGCCGACGAGCGCGGCTCGGGCGAGGGCGAGGGCTTCAACCTCAACCTGCCGCTCGAGGCCGGCAGCGGCGACAAGGCCTTCCAGGCTGCCGTGGCGCGGGGGCTCGAGGCGGTGGCTGACTTCGGCGCCGAGGCGCTTGTCATCGCGCTTGGCTACGACAGCCACCAGGCCGATCCGCTCAGCGTCCTGTCCGTCACGACGGAGGGCTTCGCCGGCATCGGCCGGCTGGTCGCCGCGGCCGGCCTGCCGACGGTCGTCGTGCAGGAGGGCGGCTACCAGGTCTCCGTGATCGGCGATTGCCTGGAGCAGTTCCTGAGCGGTCTTGCGGGATAGGGCCTGTGAACGACCGCTACCGCCATAGCACGGGCGCGCGCATCGGGCACCACGCCTTCGACGCGATCGAGCACGTGCGCCTCGGCGAAGCGGTATACCAGCGCATCGCCGACGCGCTGGTCCGTGGCGAGCTGCGGCCCAGCGAGCGCCTGAAGATCCGTGACATCGCCGGGGAGATGGGCACGAGCGTCACCCCCGTGCGCGACGCCATCCTGCGGCTGGTGCAGGACGGGGCGCTCGTGCAGCGCAGCCCGCGCGACATCCGCGTGCCCGTGCTCAAGCTCGACGAATATCTCGAGATCCGCCGCATCCGCCTCGTGCTCGAGGGGCTCGCGGCGGAAGATGCGGCGCGCAAGGCGACGATCGACGACATTGCGCGTCTCGCCTCCATCCTCGCCGACAACGAGCGCGCCTTCACCGAAGGCCACGTGGAGGAGGCGGTTGCCCTCAACCAGGTGTTTCACTTCGCGCTCGCCGAGGTCGCCGGCCTCGGGCAGCTGCGAGCCATCCTGCATCGCCTGTGGCTCAAGATCGGGCCGATCATCTCCGCCGCCTACGAGCGCGGCGGGCGCGCGATGATCGAGCATCACCCTGCGGTGCTCGACGCCATACGCCGGTCAGATCCTGCCGGGGCGCGCGCTGCCATCCAGCGCGACATCACCTGCGGCAGCGACGTCATCCTCGGCGCCGATGTGATTGCTTTCCCTTCCGACTGACGTTCCGAGAGTTTCGCCATGGCAACCTCCTCGACCCTCCCGCGTGACACGCGCATTGATGCCCAGCGCTTCTGGACGACCATCGAACGTTCGGCCGAGATCGGCGTGGGGCGCGAGGGCGGCCTGTCGCGCCTGGCGCTGACCGACGCCGACAAGCAGATGCGCGACCTTTTCGTGAGCTGGTGCCGCGAGGCGGGCCTGACGGTGACGGTCGACAAGGTCGGCAACATCTTCGCCCGCCGCGCGGGGAGGGAGAACGACCTGCCGCCGGTTGTCATGGGCAGCCATCTCGACACCCAGGCCAACGGCGGCCGCTTCGACGGCATCGTCGGCGTGCTCGGCGCGCTCGAGGTGGTGCGCCGGCTCAACGACATCGGTCACGTCACGCGCCGGCCCATTGAGATCGTCAACTGGACCAACGAGGAGGGGGCCCGCTTCTCGCCGCCGATGACGGCTTCCGGCTGCTTCGCCGGTGCCTACAGCCTCGACTTTGTGCACGGCCGGCCGGCCGACGACGGCCCGACCTTCGGCGAGGAGCTGAAGCGCATCGGCTATCTCGGCGAGGCGCCGGTCGGCGGCCGCCCGCTCGACGCCTATTTCGAGCTGCACATCGAGCAGGGGCCGATCCTCGACGCGGAGAAGGTGCAGGTGGGCGTCGTCACCCACGCCTATTCGTCGCACGGCTTCCTTGTCGGCTTCCGCGGCGAGACGGCCCACACCGGTCCGTGCGCCATGGAGAAGCGGCGCAACGCGCTCGTCGCTGCCGCGCGCCTGCTCGTCGCAGTCGACGACCTCGGCTGGGAGGTGGCGGCAACCGGTGGCAAGGCGACAGCGGCGCGTCTGGTGGCCTGGCCCAACAAGGCCGGCATCCTCTCCGACTGGGCCGAATGCGTCTGCGACGTGCGCCACGATGATCCGGCCACGGCGGCCGTGATGGCCGAGCGCGTGACGCGTGCCATCGGCGAGGCGGCGGCGCGCGCCGGCTGCACGGCCGAGATCCTCGACCGCTGGCAGTGGGGCGGGCGCATCTTCGACGAGGAGATGGTGGCGAGCGTGCGCGAGACGGCCCAGGCTCTCGGCTTCACGCACCGCGACCTGCCGAGCCAGGCAGGGCACGACGCCTATTTCCTGGCGCGGATCTGTCCGACGGCGATGATCTTCACCCCCTGCCGCGGCGGCATCACCCACAACAACAATGAGTTCGCGAGCCTCGAGGAGCTGGCCCCCGGCGTCAACGTGCTGCTGCATGCCGCTGTTGCCCGGGCCGACCGCTGACGCACCGTGCGACGGATGGGCACGATGTCGACCTCACGCACCCCGCCGGCGGCGGGCGACCTTCTGGCAACCGGCGTTTCGCAGCTCGACGCCGCCGAGGCGGAGCGCCTGGCACGGGAGCATTTCGGTCTCGTCGTCAAGGCCCGGCCGCTGACCGGCGAGCGTGACAGCAACGTCCTCATCACCGATGCGGACGGCCGGCGCTTCGTGCTCAAGCTCGGCAACCCGGCGGAGGAGCCGGAGGCCATCGACTTCCAGATGCGGGCGCTGCAGCATGCGCGCTCGCGTGATCCGTTTCTGCCCTTGCCGGAGCCGGTGCCGACCCTGGACGGCGCGCTCATGGTCGAGATTTCCGGGCCGGACGGCACGCGCATCCTGCGCGTCCTCTCCTATCTCGACGGCCTGCCGCTGCCCGAGGCGCCGCGCAGCGCGGCCCAGCGACGGGCGATCGGCGCGCTGCTCGCGCGGCTCGACCGGGCGCTCGGTGACTTCGCCCACCCCGCGGGCGACCAGGCTCTCCTGTGGGACCTGCAGCAGGCGGCCAAGGTGCGCGACCTCTTTGTCCACCTGCCGCCGGGCCGCGACCACGGCCTGCCGCGGCGATTCCTTGACGCGTTCGAGGACCATGCGCTGCCTGTGCTGCCGGGCCTGCGGCGGCAGGTGATCCACAATGACGGTAATCCGCACAATCTTCTCGTCGCGCCGGATGCGCCGGATGTGGTGACCGGGCTCATCGATTTCGGCGACGCAGTGCAGGCACCGCTGGTGCAGGAGGTGGCCGTCGCGGCCGCCTACCAGCTCGTCGACGAGGGCCATCCGCTCGCCGGCGCCGCGGACGTTGTGGCGGGCTACGCGCAGGCCATGCCGCTCAATGAGGACGAGCTCGCGGTGCTGTTCGACCTCATCGCCGCCCGGCTCGTGCTCATCGTTTCGATAGGTGGCTGGCGTGCGGCCCGCTACCCGGAGAACGCCGCCTATATCCTGCGCAACAACGCCGCCGCCTGGGCCGGCCTGCAGCGCATCGCCGCGCTCACGCGCGACGAGGCCCGCACCTTCCTCACTGCCGTTGCGAGGGGAGAAATCCCATGACCATGATCAATGCCTACAATCCGGCTGGCGCCGGAGCGGTGCCCGAACGCGAGAGGCAGATGATCGCCCGCCGCGAGCGGCTGCTGGGGCCTGCCTACCGGCTGTTCTATGAGAACCCCGTACACGTGGTGCGGGGGGAGGGGGCGCGGCTCTACGACCCGGACGGAAACGCCTATCTTGACGTCTACAACAACGTTGCCTGCGTCGGGCACTGCCACCCGCATGTGGTGGAGGCGATCGCGCGGCAGGCGGCGATCCTCAACACGCACACGCGCTATCTCAACGACCTGGTGCTCGACTATGCCGAGCGGCTGCTGGCGCTGTTCCCGCCCGCGCTCGGCCATGTGATGTTCACCTGCACGGGCAGCGAGGCCAACGACCTCGCCCTGCGCATTGCCCGGGCCCACACCGGCGGCACGGGCTTCATCGTCACCCGCTACGCCTATCACGGCGTCACCGGTACGCTCGCTGGCATGTCGCCCTCCCTCGGGCCGGGCGCGCCGCTCGGCGAGGCGGTGCGCACCGTGCCGGCGCCCGACAGCTATCGCGGGCAGGGTGACATCGGGGCGCGCTTTGCGGAGGACGTGGAGGCGGCCATTGCCGACATGAAGCGGGCGGGCATCCGCCCCGCGGGCCTCATCGTCGACACGATCTTCTCGAGCGACGGAATCTTTGCCGACCCGCCCGGCTTCCTCGCGCCGGCGGTGGAGGTGATCCGCCGGGCGGGCGGTGTCTTCATCGCCGACGAGGTGCAGCCGGGCTTCGGCCGCACCGGCTCGCACATGTGGGGCTTTGCGCGCCACGGCATCACGCCCGACATGGTCAGCCTCGGCAAGCCCATGGGCAACGGCCATCCCGTCGCCGGGCTCGTCGTGCGCCCCGAGGTCGTCGAGACCTTCGGCCGCACCGTGCGCTACTTCAACACCTTCGGCGGCAATCCCGTCTCCTGCGCGGCGGGCATGGCGGTTCTCGACGTCATCGAGAAGGAGCGACTGCTCGAGAATACCCAGCGGGTCGGCGCCCGCCTCAGGGCGGGGTTCGATGAACTCGCCCGGCGATATGAGGCGATCGGTGACGTGCGCGGCGCGGGGCTGTTCGTGGGCGTGGAGCTGGTGCGCGACCGGGAGAGCCGCGCCCCGGCGGGCGACATCGCCGCGCGCCTCGTCAACGGCCTGCGCGAGCGGCGCATCCTCATCAGTGCCTCCGGCCCCGGCGGCAACGTCCTCAAGATCCGCCCGCCGCTGGTGTTCTCCGAGGCCGATGCGGACATCTTCCTCGCCGCGGTGGACGAGGTACTCGGCGGGATCGTTTCATGAGCGCGACGGGCGCCGCGTCCGACACGTCCACCCCCGCGGCGCTCGAAGGGCGCCACCTCGGCGCCGTCCTGCTGCTCGCCCTGCTGTGGGGCTTCAACTGGCCGGCGGTGCGCATCGCGCTCGACGAGATCGCGCCGTGGACGCTGCGCACCATCGGCCTTTCGCTGGGCGGGGTGGTGCTGATGGGCGTCGCCCGGATGCGCGGCCTGCCGCTCCTGGTGCCGGCGCGGGCGGTGCCGGTGCTTGTCCTGACCGGCCTTCTCTCGATCGCCGCCTTCAACATCCTGCTCGCTTTCGCGCAGCTCGCGGCGCCGACCTCCCGCGCGGCGATCCTGACCTTCACCATGCCACTGTGGGCCGCGCTCTTCGCCCGGCTGCTCCTCGGCGAGCGCCTCGACGGGCGCAAGCGCGCGGGCCTTGTGCTCGGTGTCCTCGGCCTTGCGGCGCTCGGCGTGCCGCTCGTCCTCGCCGGCGCCTGGTCCTATGGGCTCCTGCTGGCGCTCGGTGCCGGCATGGCCTGGGCGCTCGGCACCGTCATCGGCAAGCGCCATCCCGTTCCCGCCTCCGCCCTCGTCATCGCCGGCTGGCAGCTCCTCATCGGCGCCGCCGCGGCGGCTGCCGGCATGCTCGCCTTCGAGGGGTTGCCGGCGCCTGTCCGGCCGGGGCCGAAGGTGCTCGCGGCGCTCGCCTATCACGTGCTCCTTGCCCAGGCGCTCGCCTATCTCGTCTGGTTTTCGGCGCTGGCGCGCGTGCCGGCCGGCACCATGAGCCTCGGCACGCTGCTCGTTCCCGTCGTCGGCGTCCTCGGATCCATGCTCCTCATTGGCGAGCGTCCGGCCGCCACCGACTGGCTCGGCCTTGCCCTCCTCGTCGCAGCGGCGGCGGCGGTGCTGCCCCGTCCGCGCCTGTCCTGAAACCTGTCCCGTGAGGTGATCCGATGGCCTTCAAATGCACCGTTCCCGCCGTTCCCACCGTGCAGGTCGACGACGCCAACATCCGCATCACGCGCTGGGATTTCGCGCCGGGCGCCGTGACCGGCTGGCACAGCCACGGCTGGCCCTATTTCGTCGTGCTGCTGACGGACGGCATCCTGCGCATCCACGACGGCAAGGAGGTGCACGACAACCACCTCGTCGCCGGCCAGTCCTACATGCGGCAGGCGGGCGTCGAGCACGACGTGATGAACGGCTCCGACCATCCGCTGTCCTTCATCGAGATCGAGGTGAAGAACCCGGCGGCTTTCGCAGGCACACCCGGACAGGGCTGATCGCGCCTTACGTGGCCGTCGCGGCGATCTCGGCGACGCTCGGTGGGGCGGCCTTGATCGTCTTGGTCACCACATAGGTGAAATAGCGCTCGATGCCGATCTCGGCCGTCAGCAGCCGGTCGATGAGGCGCTGATAGCTGTCGATATCGCGCGTCATGACGCGCATGATGTAGTCGACGCCGCCGCCGGTGGCGTCGCAGGCGACGATCTGCGGCTCGCGCGCGATCGCATCTTCGAAGCGGCGGAAGTCGGCCTGCGCGTGGCTGCGCAGCGTCACCTCGACGAGCACGGTCGTGAAGCGGCCGATGCGCTCCAGGTCGAGCCGCGCCTCGTAGCCGCGGATGAGGCCGATCTCCTCGAGCCGCTTCAGCCGCTCCCAGCAGGCGGTCGGCGACAGGTTGACCGCCTCGGCGAGCCTCAGCTTCGTGATGCGCCCGTCGCGCTGCAGCACGGAAAGGATGTTGAGGTCGATCCTGTCGAGTTTTGCCATCGCGTCCCGCAGCCGGATATTGTAATGATGTCGAAGCGGCATTGTAGCGGGTCAATCCATGGTGCGACACATCGAAGTTGACGCCGGCGGCGAGGCGGGCCATGGAGACGCGGCATCCGGATCGGCCGGGGGATGGCATCCGCTGCTGCCGCGCCGGCCCGGCGCGACCAAGCACAAGCTGCTCACCGAGGCGATCATCGCCGATATCGAGGCCGGCCTCCTGCCGCCGCGCGCGCGCATGCCGACGCACCGGGAGCTGGCGCGCCGCATCGGTGTCTCCGTGCAGACGGTCAGCATCAGCTACAAGGAGGCTGAGCGCCTCGGCTACCTGAGCGGCGAGGTGGGGCGCGGCACCTTCGTGCGCAGCCGCATCACCGAGCAGGCCGACCGCTTCATGCTCGACCGCAGCCCGGGTGACAAGGCGGACCTGTCCATCATCCGCGCCGTCTATACGGAGGCGCACGAGCGCGCCTCGCGGGCCATGATGACCATGCTCGCCGAGGCGGACAACAGCACCTTCATGCGCCCGTGCCGGCCCATCGCCGGGCTCGACGCGCATCGCGCCGCCGGCCAGCAATGGGTGGCGCGGCTCGGCGTCAGCACGGATCGCAACCGCATCCTCATCACCAACGGCGCGGCGCACGGCCTGTTCCTCGCCGTCGCCGCCGTGGTGCGGCGCGGGGACGTGGTGCTGACGGAGAGCCTGACCGACCACGGCATCATCGGCCTCGCCAACGTGCTCGGCTTCACCTTGCGGGGCCTGCCGACCGACGGGGAGGGCGTGCTGGTGGAGGCTTTCGAGGCCGCCTGCCGCAGCGGCGACGTCGCCGCGCTTGTCATGGTGCCCACCCTCGGCAATCCGACGAGCCACGTGGCAGGAGCCGAGCGGCGCCGGCAGATCGCCGAGGTGGCACGCCGGCATGGCGTCTTCATCATCGAGGACGAGGTCTACAAGCCGCTGGTCGCCGAGCCATTGCCCGCCTATGCCGAGCTCCTGCCGGACCTTGCCTTTTTCGTCACCAGCTTCACCAAGTCGGTGCTGACGGGGCTGCGCGTCGGCTATCTCGTGGTACCGCCGCAATATGCCATCCGTGTCGCCAGCATCCTGCGCGTGACGAGCTGGAGCGCCACCAACCTCGCGGCGGAGATCGCGACGCGCTGGGTGGAGGACGGCACGGCGGACGAGCTCGTGGCCCTGCAAAGGGCCGAGGCGCAGGCGCGCCAGGCGATCGTCGCCGAGGTGCTCGGCTCCTATGTGGCCGGCAGCCACCCGCTCTCGCTCAGCGCCTGGCTCGCCGTGCCGCCGCACTGGAGCGAGGAGGGGCTGGTGCGCCAGCTGGCGCGCCGCGGCATCGCCGTGACGCCCTCCGATCCCTTTGTCGCCGGCGAAGAGCGGCCGGCGGGCGGCATCCGCATCTGCCTCGGCGGGCGCCTGTCGCACGCGGCCCTGCGCGAGACGCTGGAGGCGGTGCGCGACACCTTCGCCCAGTTGCCGCCCATCTACGACGTCGACGCCATCGCCTGACGAAAAATTGTAATGATTTAATGTTTCGATTGACATGATACATGCGTGGTCCGAGCATGCTCCCGAACCAGTGACGGGAGCTGCCTTCGCCCATGTCATCTGCCGGGCCCAGGTCAATCGACGCGCCACCCATTGACGCTCCGCCGGTCGGCCTCGCCGCGATCGAGCGCGCGCGAGGTGCGCTTGCGGGAAGGGTATCGGCGACGCCGCTGGTGCATTCGCCGAGCCTGACGGGGCGGCTGGGCGCGCCCGTCTTCCTCAAGCTCGACAGCCGGCAGGAAACCGGCAGCTTCAAGCTGCGCGGCGCCACCAACGCGCTTCTCGCGCTTGGTGATGATGCGCGCCGGCGCGGTGTCGCCACGGCCTCGACCGGCAACCACGGTCGCGCGCTCGCCCATGCGGCGAAGGCGCTCGATATCCGCGCCGTCGTCTGCCTCTCGGCGCTCGTGCCGGCCAACAAGGTAGAGGCCGTGCGGGCGCTCGGCGCCGAAGTGCGCATCGTCGGCCGCTCGCAGGACGACGCCCAGGTCGAAGTCGACCGCCTCGTGAGCGAGGAGGGGCTGACGGCCATCCCGCCTTTCGACCATCCGGATGTCATCGCCGGCCAGGGCACCCTCGGCCTCGAGGTGGTGGAGGAACTGCCGGACCTTGCCACGATGCTCGTGCCGCTGTCCGGCGGCGGGCTCGCCGCGGGCGTGGCGGCGGCGGTCAAGGGCGTGAAGCCGTCCGTGCGCGTGATCGGCATCTCCATGGCGCGCGGCGCGGCCATGCACGCGAGCCTCGGGGCCGGCCGGCCCGTCGCCGTGGAGGAGGTGGAGACGCTGGCCGATTCCCTCGGCGGCGGCATCGGGCTTGCCAACCGCTACACCTTCGCCATGTGCCGGGCGCTGCTGGACGATGTCGTGCTCATCGACGAGGCGGAGATCGCCGCCGGCATCTGCCACGCCTTCCATGCCGAGGGCGAGGTGGTGGAGGGCGCGGGTGCGGTCGGCGTCGCCGCCATCCTCGCCGGCCGGATCGCGGCTGACGGCCCGGTCGTCGCGCTCGTCACCGGGCGCAACATCGATCCGGAGCGCCATCGCGCCATCGTGGCGGAAGGAGGTGCCGCGTGAGCCGCATGCTGATCCTGGGCGAGGCTGAGCTGCGCCGCATCGTCGCCCTCGACAGGAGCGCCGTCGATGCGGTGGAGGGGGCCTTCGCCGCGCTTGCGACGAAGGCCGTGGCGATGCCGCCGATCATGCGCATCGACGTCCCCGAACACCGCGGCGAGGTGGACGTGAAGAGCGCCTACGTGCCCGGCCTCGGCAGCTTCGCCATCAAGGTGAGCCCCGGTTTCTTCGACAATCCGAAGATCGGTCTGCCGAGCCTCAACGGGCTCATGATCCTCTTTTCCGCCCATACGGGGCTCGTCGAGGCGCTGTTTCTCGACAACGGCTATCTCACCGACGTGCGCACCGCCGCGGCCGGCGCGGTGGCGGCGAAGCACCTCGCCCGGCCGGATGCGCGTGTCGCCGCCATCCTCGGTGCGGGCGTGCAGGCGCGCCTGCAGCTCGAGGCGCTGGCGCTGGTCAGGCCGATCGCCGAGGCGCGCATCTGGGCGCGCGACGCGGAGAAGGCGCGCGAGACGGCGGCGGCCATGGCCGACAAGCTCGGCATCGCCGTCACGGCGACGGAGAACGCTGAGAGCGCCGTGACCGGCGCCGATGTGATCGTCACCACGACGCCGGCCGAGGCGCCGATCCTGAAGGCGGACTGGCTCCGCCCCGGCCAGCATGTCACGGCCATGGGCTCGGACGCCGAGCACAAGAACGAGATCGACCCGGCGGTCTTCGGCCGCGCCACCTATGTCGCCGACAGCCTGAAGCAGACGCGCCGGCTCGGCGAACTGCACCACGCTATCGCCGCCGGTGTCATCACCGACGAGACGGCCTTTGCCGAGCTCGGCGCCGTCGTCGCGGGCCTCGCTCCGGGCCGGCGGAGCGAGGACGAGATCACCCTGTGCGACCTGACGGGCACCGGCGTGCAGGATACGGCCATCGCCATCCTCGCCCACCGCCGTGCGGTGGAAGCGGATGCCGGCATGGCCTTCGACACAACGACAAGGACGGGAGCGGACGCGTGAGCGCAGCCACACTCAACTTCTCGCGGGAGGAATACGCCGCGCGCCTCGCCAAGACGCGTGCGGCGATGGAGAAGGCGGGCATCGATCTCCTGATCGTTACCGACCCTTCCAACATGCACTGGCTGACCGGCTACGACGGCTGGTCCTTCTATGTGCACCAGTGCGTGCTCGTTGCCGGCGACGGCGAGCCGGTCTGGTACGGCCGTACGCAGGATGCCAACGGCGCCCGGCGCACGGCCTGGATCGGCGACGACAACATCCTCGCCTATCCGGACCACTACGTGCAGTCCACCGAACGCCATCCGATGGACCTGCTGTCGCAGATCATCACGGACCGCGGCTGGGGCAATGCCGCCGTCGGCGTCGAGATGGACAACTACTATTTCAGCGCCGCCGCCTACGCCTCGCTGCAGAAACACCTGCCGAACGCGCGCTTCAAGGATGCGACGGCGCTCGTCAACTGGCAGCGCGCGGTCAAGAGCACGACCGAGCTCGACTACATGCGCAAGGCGGGCCGCATCGTCGAGAAGATGCACGCGCGCATCCTGGAGGTCGTGAAGCCCGGCATGCGCAAGAGCGACCTCGTCGCCGAGATCTACGACGCCGGCATCCGCGGCGCGGACGGCTACGGCGGCGATTATCCCGCCATCGTGCCGCTCCTGCCCTCGGGCGCCGATGCCTCCGCCCCGCACCTGACCTGGGACGACGCGCCGATGCGCGAGGGCGAGGGCACCTTCTTCGAGATCGCCGGCTGCTACAGGCGCTATCACTGCCCGCTGTCGCGCACCGTCTTTCTCGGCAGGCCGACGCAGGCCTTCCTCGATGCGGAGAAGGCGACGCTCGAGGGCATGGAGGCGGGGCTTGCAGCGGCGAAGCCCGGCAATACCTGCGAGGACATCGCCAATGCCTTCTTCGCGGTGCTCAGGCGCTACGGCATCGTCAAGGACAACCGCACCGGCTATCCGATCGGCCTCAGCTATCCGCCCGACTGGGGTGAGCGCACCATGAGCCTCAGGCCGGGCGATCGCACGGTCCTGGAGCCGGGCATGACCTTCCACTTCATGACGGGGCTGTGGCTCGAGGACATGGGCCTCGAGATCACCGAGAGCATCGTCATCACCGAAGACGGCGTCGCGTGCCTGTCGAACGTGCCGCGCCAGCTCTTCGTCAGGGACTGAAGACCCGTGCTCATGAACCCCGCCCTGCGCCCCTCGCCGGTCGTGCCGACCATCGACCTTGCCGCACCCGGCGTGCGGCACGGGCACCTGCGCCTGCCCTACAGCCGCGACGACAGTGCCTGGGGTTCGGTGATGATCCCGATCACCGTCGTCGCGGGCGGGGAAGGGCCGACGGCCCTCGTCACCGGTGGCAATCACGGCGACGAATACGAGGGGCCGGCGGCGCTGTTCGACCTCGCGCAGCGCCTCACGCCGGAGGAGGTGAGCGGGCGCGTCATCATCGTGCCGGCCATGAACTACCCGGCCTTTGCGGCCGGCACGCGCACCTCGCCCATCGACCGCGGCAATCTCAACCGCTCCTTCCCAGGCCGGCCGGACGGCACGGTGACGGAGAAGATCGCGGACTACTTCACCCGCCATCTCGTGCCGCTCGCCGATATCGTGCTCGACTTCCATTCCGGCGGGCGCACGCTCGATTTCGTGCCCTATGCGGCCGCGCACGAACTGCCCGACAAGGCGCAAGAGGCGCGCTGCTTCGCAGCAGTGGCCGCCTTCGGCGCTCCCTATTCGATGCGCATGCGCGAGATCGACGCGGTCGGCATGTACGACACGACCGTCGAGGAGATGGGCAAGGTCTTCGTCACCACCGAGCTCGGCGGTGGCGGCACCGCAAGCGCGCGCACCATCGCCATCGCCCGGCGCGGCGTCGCCAACGTGCTGCGGCACGCCGGCATCCTCGCCGGACAGCCGGAGCCGGCCGCGAGCCGCTTCCTCGACATGCCGTCGGACGACTGCTTCGTCTTCGCCGAGGAGGCGGGCCTCGTCGCCTTCGTCAGGGACCTCGGCGAGGAGGTTTCGGAAGGGGAGGTGGTCGCGCTGATCCACCCCATCGCGCGCACGGGGCTCGCCCCCCTCGCGATGCGCGCGAAGCACGGCGGCATCCTCGCGGCGCGGCATTTTCCCGGCCTCGTCAAGCCGGGCGACTGCCTCTTCGTCACTGCAACGATCGAGGAGGCGCCCTGACCCGCTCGCCGCGCTAGCGGCCAAGCCATTTCCGCCGGCGGCAGCGCCGAAAGCCGAGCCAATCGGCATGCGGACGATTGAAGACCAGAGGAGAAGATCGATGAAACCGTTCCTTGCCACCGGCGCCGCCGCCATCGCCCTCGTTCTCGGCCTCGGCACCGCCCAGGCCGCGAGCCTCGACGAGATCAAGTCCCAGGGCTACATCCGCGCCGCCACCGCCAACGAGGTGCCCTACGGCTACATGACGGCGGACGGCTCCGCCGCCGGCATCGGCCCGGAGGTCGCCATCGCCGTGCTGAAGCGCATGGGCATCACCGAGATCAACTGGACGGTGACGCCCTTCGGCACCCTGATCCCCGGCCTCAAGGCCAACCGCTACGACTTCGTCGCGGCCGAGCAGAACATCTCGCCCGAGCGCTGCAAGCAGGTGGCCTTCACGGAGCCGAACTCGAGCTATGGCGAGGGCCTGCTCGTCAAGAAGGGCAACCCGAAGGGCCTGACGACCTATGCCGACATCGCCAAGGACCCGTCGCTGAAGGTGGCCGTCGTTTCCGGCGCCAACAACATCGACTTCCTGCGCGCCGTCGGCGTCAAGGACGAGCAGGTGGTGTTCATCACGGCCAATGCCGATGCGCTCGCCACCGTGCAGAGCCGCACCGATGCCTATGCGGCGACCGAGCTCACCGTCGCCAACCTCGCCAAGGGCCAGGGGGCGGTCGAGCAGGTGAAGCCCTTCACCGACCCGGTCGTCGACAACAAGCCGGTGCGCAACTATGGCGGCTTCGCCTTCCGCCCCGAGGACAAGGACCTTCACGACGCCTTCAACAAGGAGCTCGTCGAGTTCCGCAAGACGGACGAGTACAAGAAGATCCTCGCCTCGTACGGCCTCAGCGAGGAGAGCATCAAGGCGGCGTCCGAGAAGAACGTCGCCGACCTGTGCGCCGGCAAGTGACCCTGGGCTAGAGCGCAGCGTCGCGCCCGGTCGGGCCGGGCGCGACATTCCCGTCCACGACGTCCGACCGGGAGGGCCGCGATGGACTGGCTCACCTATCTGCCATCCCTGGCGCAGGGCGCCCTCGTGACCGCATGGATCACGCTGGCCTCCATCGCCATCGGGGCGGCGCTCGCCTTCGCCGCCGGCATCGCCCGCGTCGAGGGCGGGCGCGCCGTCTCGACGCTCGCGCTGTGCTACACCGAGGTGTTTCGCGGCACCTCCCTGCTCGTGCAGCTCTTCTGGCTCTATTACGCCCTGCCGCTCGTCGGCCTGTCCTTCGATCCGGTGACGACAGGCATCGTCGGCCTGTCGCTCCACGTCGGTGCCTATGGCTCGGAGATCGTGCGCGGAGCGCTCAATGCCGTGCCGGTGGCGCAGCGCGAGGCGGCGCGGGCGCTCAACTTCGGGCGCGTGCACACGCTCATGCGCATCTGCCTGCCGCAGGCGATCGTCGAGATGATGCCGGCCTTCGGCAATCTCGCCATCGAGACGCTGAAGCTCTCCTCGCTCGTCTCGCTCATCTCCATCGCGGACCTGACCTTCCGCGCCCAGTCGATCCGCAACATCACGCTCGACAGCGCCACCGTCTACACGCTGACGCTCGTCGGCTACTTCCTGATGTCGCTGGTGCTCATGCTCGCCATGCGCCTTATCGAGCGGATGGTGCGGCGCGGGGCGGCCTTTCCGAGGGCGGCGCACGCATGATGTACGGCTACACATGGGATCTCACGACGCCGCTCACCTATGCGGCGTCCATCCTGCCGATCCTGCTGATCGGTCTCACCGTGACGCTGCAGGCGGCGGCGGCCGGCTTCGCGCTCGCCCTCGTGCTCGGCCTCGCCTTCGCGCTCCTGCGCCGCAGCCGCATCAAGGCGGTGGCCCTGACGACGGCCTTCGTCGTCGAGTTCCTGCGCGACACGCCGCTCCTCGTGCAGCTCTTCTTCCTCTACTACGTGCTGCCCGACTACGGGATCACTTTGCCGGCCTTCCTCACCGGCGTCATCGCGCTCGGCCTGCAATATTCCGCCTATACGTCGGAGGTCTACCGCGGTGGCATCGAGGCCATCCCGCGCGGGCAGTGGGAGGCCGCGACGGCGCTCAACATGACGCGCTGGCAGACCTATCGCGACATCGTCATCCCGCAGATGGTGCCGCGCATCGTCCCGACCATGGGAAACTACCTCGTCGCCATGCTCAAGGAGACGCCTGTGCTCTCCGTCGTCACCGTGCTCGAGATGCTCGGCCTCGCCAACATGATCGGCGAGCGCACCTTCGAATATCTCGTGCCGCTGTCGATGGTCGGCATCATCTTCCTTCTGCTCACCCTCATCTGCTCGGCCGGCATCCATCGACTTGAGAAGGTGCTGCCGAAAGCCGGGATACCGCTGCGATGAACAAGGTCCTTGCACAACAGCCGGATGCGGCGAGCGCCGCCGCCGCGCCCGTCATCGAGTTCCGGGGTGTGACCAAGCGCTTCGGCGCGCTCACCGTGCTCGACGACTTCAACTTCTCCGTCGCGCCGGGCGAGAAGGTGACGCTCATCGGTCCCTCGGGCTCGGGCAAGTCGACGGTGCTGCGCATCCTCATGACGCTGGAGCCTTTCCAGGAAGGACAGCTGACGCTCGCCGGCATTCCCTATCACGAGCCGAACGGCAAGGGCCCCTTCCGCGCCAGCGACCGGCACCTGCACCAGATCCGCAGCCACGTCGGCATGGTGTTCCAGAGCTTCAACCTCTTCCCGCACATGAGCGTGCTGCGCAACGTCACCGAGGCGCCGGTCGCCGTGCTCGGCCTGTCGCGTGCCGAGGCCGAGTGCCGTGCCATCGACCTGCTGCGCATGGTCGGCCTCGCCGACAAGAAGGACCAATATCCCGCCCAGCTCTCCGGCGGTCAGCAGCAGCGCGTCGCGATCGCCCGCGCGCTCGCCATGCGCCCGCGCGTGCTGCTCTTCGACGAGCCGACCTCGGCGCTCGACCCGCAGCTCGTGGGCGAGGTGCTCGGCGTCATCCGTAATCTCGCCAGCGAGCACGACCTCACCATGCTGCTCGTCACGCACGAGATGCGCTTCGCGCGCGAGGTGTCGGACCGGGTCTGCTTCTTCGACAAGGGCCGCATCGTCGAGGAGGGTGAGCCCGAGCGCATCTTCACGGCCCCGGCCGAGCCGCGCACGCGCGAGTTCCTGCAGTCGGTGCTCGGCTGAGGCGGCGAGAGTCTTTCGCCGCCCGGCCGAAATACCGAAACTTCCTCGGCGGCGGCAGGCGAGAACGGACCAAGTCTCGGCGCCGCCGCGGCTAGCCTTGCGGTGAAGGACTTCGCCGGAGGAGAACCATGAACGCTCTTGCCGCGACGGCGCGTGCCGTCGAGTATCACCCGGGCTACGGCCGCCTGAAGGACCAGCGGCTCGTACGCACGCTCGGCTATGTCGACGGACGCTGGACGGCAGCGCCCGACGGGGCCGTCTTCGATGTGAACGATCCTGCCGACGGCACGCTCGTCGCCCGTGTGGCCGCGCTCGGGGCCGATGCCGCCGACGCGGCCGTTGCGGCGGCGCATCGCGCCTTCCCCGCCTGGCGGGCGCTGCTGCCGCAGGAGCGGGCGGCGCGGCTCAGGGCCTGGTACGACTTCATCATGGCGGCGCGCGAGGACCTCGCCGTCATCATGGTGATGGAGCAGGGCAAGCCGCTCGCCGAGGCCCGCGGCGAGATCGACTATGCCGCCTCCTTCGTCGCCTGGTATGCCGAAGAGGCGGTGCGGGTGAATGCCGAGGGCGTCACCAGCCATCTTCCGGACGCGGAGATGATGGTGCGGCGCGAGCCGGTCGGCGTCGCCGCCCTGCTGACGCCGTGGAACTTCCCCTCCGCCATGCTGACGCGCAAGGCCGCCGCGGCGCTCGCCGCCGGCTGCACCGTGGTCGCCCATCCCTCCTCCTACACGCCTTTGTCGGCGCTGGCGCTCGCCGAGCTCGGCGAGCGGGCCGGCCTGCCCGGAGGCGTCTTCAACATCGTGACGGGCGATGCGGCCACCATCGCCGGGCGCTTCTGCGAGGACGAGCGGGTGCGCGCGGTGAGCTTCACCGGCTCAACCGAGATCGGCCGGCAGGTGGCGGCCAAGGCCGCCGCCGGCATGAAACGGCTGGTGCTGGAGCTCGGCGGGCATGCCCCGCTCATCATCTTCGACGATGCCGACCTCGACCGCGCCGTTTCCATCGCGATCGACGCCAAATTCGCCACCTCGGGGCAGGACTGCCTCGCCGCCAACCGCATCTATGTCCAGCGCGGCCTCTACGCGGCCTTCTGCGAGCGTTTCGCCGCGCGGGTGAGGACGCTCAAGGTCGGCCCCGGCCTCGCGTCGGGGACCGATATCGGCCCCTTGATGCATGCGCGCGCGGTCGCCAAGGCCAGGGCACATGTGGACGATGCCGTGCGGCGCGGGGCGCGCTGCCTCGTCGGCGGGGAGGCGGAGGAGGGCACCCTGTTGTTCCAGCCGACCGTGCTCGTGGATGTGCCGGACGAAGCGGTCATCATGCGCGAGGAGACCTTCTCCCCGGTCGCACCCGTCACGCCCTTCGAAGACGAAGCGGAGGTGATCGCCCGGGCGAATGCCAGCGACTACGGCCTTGCCGCCTACGTGGTGACGCGGGATGGGGCGCGGGCCCTGCGCCTCGGCCGGGCGCTCGACTACGGCATGGTGGCCGTCAACCGCGTCAAGCTCACCGGCCCGCCCGTGCCCTTCGGCGGCGTCAAGCTCTCGGGCCTCGGCCGCGAGGGCTCGCGCCACGGCCTCGAAGCCTTCACCGACCTCAAATATCTCTGCCTCGACCTTTCCTGATCCCGGAGACGACCATGCTCGACAAGACCATCCTGCCCGACAACGAACTCACCGCCTGGGACCGGGACCATTTCTTCCACCCGTCGACCCACATGGGGCAGCACGCCCGTGGCGAGAGCCCCAACCGCATCATCGCCGGCGGCGAGGGCGTCCATATCGTCGACCGGCAGGGCCGGCGCAGCCTCGACGCCTTCGCCGGGCTCTATTGTGTCAATGTCGGCTACGGCCGGGAGAAGATCGCCGAGGCCATCGCCGAGCAGGCGGCGAAGCTGCCCTACTATCACGCCTATGTCGGCCACGGCTCCGAGCCGTCGATCCGCCTCGCCAAGATGATCATCGACCGCGCGCCGCAGGGCATGAGCCGCGTCTTCTTCGGCCTCTCGGGCTCGGATGCCAACGAGACCAACGTCAAGCTCGTCTGGTACTACAACAACGTGCTCGGCCGGCCTAAGAAGAAGAAGATCATCTCGCGCTGGCGCGGCTATCACGGCTCCGGCCTGATGACCGGAAGCCTCACGGGCCTTGCCGCCTTCCACAACCAGTTCGACCTGCCGCTGCCGCCCGTGCTTCACACCGAGGCGCCGTACTACTTCCGCCGTCCCGACCGGAGCATGGACGAGGACCAGTTCTCCGCCTGGTGCGCCGAGAAGCTCGAGGAGCTGATCCTCGCCGAGGGGCCGGAGACGGTGGCGGCCTTCATCGGCGAGCCGGTGCTCGGCACCGGCGGCATCGTGCCGCCGCCCAGGGGCTACTGGGAGAAGATCCAGGCCGTGCTCGCCAAATACGACGTCCTGCTCATCGCCGACGAGGTGGTGACCGGCTTCGGACGCCTCGGCTCGATGTTCGGCTCCGACCACTACGGCATCCGGCCGGACCTCATCACCATCGCGAAGGGGCTGACCTCGGCCTATGCGCCGCTCTCGGGCGTCATCGTGTCGGAGAAGGTGTGGCGCGTGCTCGAGGAGGGCTCGGACAAATTCGGCCCCATCGGCCATGGCTGGACCTATTCGGCCCATCCGCTCTGTGCCGCGGCGGGCGTCGCCAATCTCGAGCTCGTCGATGAGCTCGGACTCGTCGCCAATGCGGGGGAGGTCGGCGCCTATTTCCTGAAGGGCCTCAAGGAGGCGCTCGCCGACCATCCCCATGTCGGCGAGGTGCGCGGCGAGGGGCTGCTCGCGGCCGTCGAGTTCGTGAAGGACAAGGACGATCGCGCCTTCTTCGACGCTGCCGAGAAGGTCGGCCCGCGCGTCGCAGCGGCGCTTCTCGAGCGCGGCGTCATCGGCCGCGCCATGCCGCACGGCGACATCCTCGGCTTCGCGCCGCCGCTGTGCCTGACGCGCGAGGAGGCGGATGTGGTCGTCGCCGCGGCGAAGGCGGCGGTCGAGGCCGTGCTGCCGCGGTGAAACGGTGAGGCGGGCCGTGGGCCCGCCTCCGCTCACGCCGCGCTGTCGATATCGGCGCGGCGGCTCGCGGCCGCCTCGCCGGCGCCCGCACTCTCGACGAGATCCGCCTGGGTGCGCTCGCTGACGAGCACCTCGCTCACGCTTTCGGGACGGACGATGCCGGCGAGGTCCCCGTCCTCGGTGACGACCGGCAGCGGATGGGGGCTCTCGAGCAGCGTCGGGATGGCGCTCTCGATCGCCGTGTCGGCGGTGACGGCGGGATGGGCCTCCGCCACGGCGGCGACGGCCTCTCCGGCGCCCTGGGTCACCGCCGCACGCTCCAGCCCTTCCTTCGTCACCACGCCGGCAAAACGCCCGTCGTCGACCACATAGGCGACGTCGGACTTGGTGCGGCGCATGGCGGCGAGCGCCTCGCCGATGCTCTCCTCGCTGAGGCGCAGGGCCGGCGGCTGCATCAGGCTGTCGACGGTCAGCGCCCGGGCGCGGTTCACGTCGCGCACGAAGGCCTCGACGTAAGGGTCGGCCGGCGAGAGCAGGATGTCGGTGGGCGTACCCACCTGCACGAGCCGCCCGTCCTTGAGGATGGCGATGCGGTCGGCGAGGCGCAGCGCCTCGTCGAGATCGTGGGTGATGAAGACGATGGTCTTGCCCGTCGCGCGCTGCAGGGCGACGAGCTCGTCCTGCAATTCGCTGCGGATGAGGGGATCGAGCGCCGAGAAGGCCTCGTCCATGAGGATGATGTCGGTATCGGCGGCGAGCGCGCGGGCGAGGCCGACACGCTGCTGCATGCCGCCCGACAGCTCCCCGGGATACCGGTCCTCGTAGCCCTTGAGGCCGACGCGCTCCAGCCAGTCGCGGGAGCGTGCCTCGCGCTCGGCCTTGGGGAGGCCGCGGATCTCGAGGCCGTAGGCGGCGTTTTCGAGTACCCGCCGGTGCGGCAGCAGGCCGAAGCGCTGGAAGACCATGGCGATGCGCCGGCGGCGCAGGGCGATGAGCTCCTTCTTCGACAAGGCCATGATGTCCGTGCCGTCGATGCGCACCGCGCCGGCGGTCGAATCGATCAGCCGGTTGATGTGGCGCACCAGCGTCGACTTGCCCGAGCCGGACAGGCCCATGACGACGAAGATCTCGCCCGCCTCGATGGAGAGCGTGATGTCGTCGAGGCCGAGGACGTGGTTCGTCTCGGCGAGCAGCGTCTTCTTGTCGGCCCCGGCGCGCACCCGCGCGAGGGCTCCCTCCGGATCGTTGCCGAAGATGGTGACGACATGGTCGAGTTCGATGAGCGGCATGGCGGCTCTTCTCAGGCCTCGGCGCTGCGGTGGCGCTGCAGGCGCCGGCCGTAGGCCTGGGTGATGCGGTCGATCACGACGGCGAGGATGACGATGGTGATGCCGCCGACGAGGCCGGTGCCGGAATCGTTGCGCTGCAGGCCGAGCAGCACCGTCTCGCCGACGCCTCGCGCGCCGATCATCGAGGCGATGACGACCATGGACAGCGCCAGCATCGTGGTCTGGTTGATGCCCTGCATGATGGTCGGCATGGACAGGGGAATCTGCACCCCCGTGAGGATCTGGGCACGCGTCGCGCCGAAGGCGCGGCTCGCCTCCACGACCTCGCCGTCGACCTCGCGGATGCCGAGGTCGGTGAGGCGGATGAGCGGCGGCAGGGCATAGATGACGGTGGCGAGGATCGCCGGCACCTTGCCGAGGCCGAAGAGCATCGCCGCCGGGATGAGATAGACGAAGCTCGGGATGGTCTGCATCAGGTCGAGCACGGGGATGAGCCCGCGGCGGAACATCCGCGAGGAGGCGGCGAGGACGCCGAGCGGCAGGCCGACGAGAATGCAGAAGCAGACCGACACGAGGATGATGGCGAGCGTCTGCATCGCCTGGTCCCACATCCCGAGCGCGCCTATGAACCACAGCCCGGCGGCGGCGCCGACGGCCATGAGCGGCTTGCGGCTCGCCGCCAGCGCCACGGCCGCGATGATCAGGATCATCGCCCAGGGCGGCACGGCGCGCAGCCCGCGCTCGATGAAGAGCAGCCCCTGGAGGAGGACGTTTGAGAAGGCTTCGAAGGCGTCGCCGTAATCGACGACGAGGAAATCGACGAGGTCGTTCGTCGCGGAGGCGATCGGCCCGCGGATGTCGGGAAAGATGTTCATGCCAAAGGTGTCCGGTGGGGCGCCTCACCGCCGGTGGCGGCGGCGAGGCGCTTGGGCAGTCAGAGCGCCTGCTTGACGCGCTCGGCGACGTCCGCCGGCACCCACTGCGTCCACAGATCCTCGCGGGTCTTCAGGAAGTTCTCGGCGGCCTTCTCGGCCGAGCCGTCATTGTCCTGCATGTAGGCGAGGGCTTCGGAGACGAGCGCGCTCGTCGTCTCGTACTTTTCGAGGAAGGCGATCAGGTTCGGCGCCTGCTTGGCGAACTCGGCATTGGCACCGATGAGCACCTTGGTGAGCGGATAGGCGGTCGCCTTCTCCACGTCCTCGGCGTTCTTCGTCTCCATCAGCGTGTTCCAGACGGCGTCGTCATAGGCCGGCTCCTCGAGCTGGACGACCTGGTCGCCGATCTTGCCGAGCACCCAGGTGGGGCCCCAGTAGTAGAAGACGATGGGCCGCTTGCGCTTGATGTTGCTCTCGATGGCCGCGATCAGCGCCGCGCCGGTGCCGGGACGGAAATTGACGTAGGAATCGTTGAGGTCGTAGGCGGCGAGCTTCTTCGTGTTGATGACCTCGCAGGCCCAGCCGGAGATGCAGTTGTAGAAGCGACCCTTCTCCGGCTCCTCCGGATCCTTGAACAGCTCCTTGAACTTCGGCAGGTCCGACACCGACTTCAGGTCCTTGGCGGGGGCATCCTCGCCTTCGACGAGGTAGCGCGGCACGAACCAGGCCTGGATGGCGTCGGGATAGTTGACGCTGACCTCGACCGCCTTGCCGTCCTTGACGCCCTCGCGCCACACCTCCGGCGCCGTGTTCGACCAGATCTCCATCACGACGTCGACGTCGCCGCGCACCGCACCCGTGTAGAGCGGGATGGTGGAGCCGGGGATCGAATCGGTCTTGCAGCCGTATCCCTTCTCCAGAATGAAGCGGGCGACAGCATTGTGAAAGAAGTTCGAATCCCAGTCGAGATCGCCGAAAACAACAGGCCTGTCGACCTCGCAGCTCTGGGCGGCAGCGGGCGCCGCGGCGCCGATGATGGCAGCCAGGGACATTGCGGCGGCAAGGCCGATCGTCTTCGTGATTGTCATTAGCTCTTCCTCTTGGTTCCGTGAATTTGATTCTTTATATTTCTTGTTCTTGTGCAAGAAAATCGATGCCAAATACAACAAGCATTGCGCAGACATGCGTCTGCGCAGTTGATGATTGCTGCATATGTATGATGCGGCGCACGTTAGGCGATATAGCCTCGCATTGCAACCCTTCAGGGCCGCAATGGATCGCGGATATGATCGGAGAAAGCCTGACGGATGCCGATGGCGCGATCAATACATATGATGATCTGCGCAAATCTCGTGGATCGACGATGCCGCCTTGCCGGCGTCAGACGACGAAGTCGTAACGGGCGAACTTTCCGTCGGCCGTCTCCTCGACACGCATCAGGAGGCGCTCGTCGAACAGGCGGTCACGCGTGTTGCGCGGCTCGCCGGGAAAGTAGAGCTGGGTGGTCAGCACGTCGCTGCCGCGGCGCTGCACCTTGACGTGATAGTGGCGCGTGCGGCCGGTGTAGACGGCGGGCATGATGGTGGTGAACCACCAGCGCCCGTTATCGTCGGTGAACTGGTGGCCGCGCAGCCTGTAACCGGCATTGTCGTATCGCCCTTCGTCGTCCGCATGCCAGAGCTCGACGAGGGCCTGCGCCTGCGGCCGGCATTGTTCGTCGAGCACGAAGCCGGCGAGCGTGATCCGCTCGCCGTCGGGCACGTCATCGGCGAAGTTGCGGCGCTGTGGCGTGTCGGGCTTGTAGAAAGGACCCTCGGTAACCGGTGGCGTCGGCTCAAGCCCGTCGCAGGAAGGCGTGCGCGTGAGGGGGGCGGGTGCCGGTTGCGCACCGGCGGAAGCCGAGGCGAGCAGGGAGGCCGCGGGCGCCGAAAGGAAGGCGTGAAGGACGGAGCGGCGGGACGGCAGCATCGCTTCTTCTCCCCTCGGTCGGGAGCCACGGATCGTGAGCCCGGGTTCGCGGCGGGCTCCCTCAAGAAATGGGAACGGCGGCCCATTGTTCCAGCGGTGCAGGTTCGGCTGCCTGCGGCCTTGCTCTTGCCGGCCGCTTCGGCTTGCATGGACGGCGGGGGCCGGGCATTCGCCCGGGGTGGACGGGGGTCATCATGGTTGTCGACAAGGTTCTGGGCAGGCTTGCCGCTGGCCTCGTCCTCGTCGTCGGGCTCGCCGGCGCGGAGCGAGCGCAAGCCCAGAGCCCGCCGGTGGCGCCCGTCACCGTCTGGAGCGTGCCGGACATCGACCATCTGCCGGATGACGAGAACGGCCGGCTCGTCCGCTACGGCCGCTCGCTGGTAGCGGCGACCTATGCCCATATCGGGCCGGAGGTAGCGGATGCTTCCCGGCGCTATGCGGGCAACAATCTCGCCTGCCGCAACTGTCACCTCGACGAAGGGCGCAAGAAGTTCGGCCTGCTCCTCGTGGGCGCCTTCGTCGACTACCCGCGCTACAGCACCCGGCGTGGCGAGGAGGTGTCGATCGAGGACCGCGTCAACAGTTGCATGACGCGGTCCATGAACGGCCGGCCCCTGCCGGCGGAAGGTCGCGAGATGCAGGCGCTCGTCGCCTATATCCGCGTGCTCTCCAACGGCCTGCCGAAGGATGCCGCTGTCGCGGGGCAGGGCCTTCAGGCGATGGCGGAGCTCGACCGGCCGGCCGATCCGGCGCGCGGCGCCGAGGTCTACCGCGCCAACTGCGCCCTGTGCCATGGCCCCGGCGGCGAAGGCGTGCGGCGCGGCGTCAGGGGTGATGCGCTCGGCTATGCGACGCCGCCGCTTTGGGGCGAGGACAGCTTCAACGACGGGGCCGGCATGAACCGCCTCGTCACCATCGCCAATTTCGTGCACGACAACATGCCGAACGGCACGAGCTGGGTGATGCCGCGGCTCGCCCCCGAGGACGCCTGGGATGTCGCCGCCTTCGTCGTCTCGCAGCCGCGGCCGCGCAAGGCGGACCTCGCCGCCGACTTCCCGGACAAGCTCGACAAGCCGGTGGACACGCCCTACGGCCCCTATGCCGACGGCTTTTCGGAAAGCCAGCACCGCTACGGGCCGTTTGCACCCATCCGTGCCGAGGTGGCGCGGCTTAGGGCGCAGAGCCGGTGACCATTTCCATTCCATAGAAATTTATGCTATTCATGTTTTCCGTGGAAAGAAGCAGTTGAAAGAAGGACCCATGGCGCAGATCCTCGAGCGGCGAGCCGATGTGCCCGACCCGGGCACGGTGCTGACGAAGGCGCTCTTGCGGGCGGCCGACCGGCTCGACATTACGGCCCGGGCGCTCGCCGGCATCGTGGGCCTGAGCGAAGCCACCGTCTCGCGCATGAAGCGCGGGGACTACGTGCTGGAGGCCGGCACCAAGACCTTCGAGCTGTCGGTTTTGTTCGTGCGCCTCTTCCGCTCGCTCGATGCGATCGTCGGCGGGGACGAGACCGTCGCCCGCGCCTGGCTGCGCAATCCCAACACACTTCTCGGTGCCCGGCCGCTCGACCGGATCGGCACCGTCGCCGGTCTCGTCGATGTCATCGCCTATCTGGACGCCCGCCGCGCTCTCGTCTGAAGCGCGTCCGCACGCGGGGCGTTGCTGGCGGCTCATCGAGGCGCAGCACCGCGTCTCGACGCTCAAGCTCGTCGACAACCTCGATGAGCAGAAGCTTCTCGAGGACCTCATCGAGGAGACGAAGCCGGCACTGCCGCCCGAGTGCCGGCACCTCGACTATCTGCTGGCAACGCCGTTCCGCTACGGCGCGGAATATCCCAAAGGCTCGCGCTTTCGCCGCGCCGGCCGCACCGCCGGCGTCTACTACGCCGCCGAGGCGCCACGCACCGCCGTGGCCGAGATGGCCTTCTACCGCCTCCTCTTCTTTGCCGAATCGCCGATGACGCCCTGGCCGGCGAACACGACCGACTACACGGCCTTCTCGGCCGCCGTTGCCGCGGCGCGGGCGCTCGACCTCACGGCGCCGCCGCTCGTGCGCGACAGGGCGCTGTGGACCAACCTTCTCGCCTATGACGCCTGCCAGGAGCTCGCCGATGCGGCGCGGGAGGCGGATATCGCCGTCATCCGCTATGAATCGGTGCGCGATCCCGAGCGGGGTGCCAATGTCGCGGTGCTGACCTGCGCCGCCTTCTCCGAGCCGCGCCCGCTCGAGCGGCAGACCTGGCGCATGCGGCTCGGGCCGAGCGGCGTGCAGGCGGTCTGCGACTTTCCTGCGAGCGGCCTCGAATTCGGCCGCGAGGCCTTCGCCGACGATCCGCGCCTCGCCGCCTTCAACTGGGAGCGGCCGACGGCTTCGCCGCGGCGCTGACGTCCGCCCGCCGCGGCGGCAGCATCGCCGCAAGCGCGATGCCGGCGAGCGCGACGACGGCCACGAGGGCGGCAAGGCTCGGCCAGCCGAGGCTTCCGGCGAGGAGCCCCGCCGCGGCCGGGCCCACGAGCAGCCCGAGGTTGTTGCCCTGCATCAGCAGCCCCATGCTGGCGGCCGCACGGTCCGGCCGCGGCGCGTGATGCGGCGCGGCATCGAAGAGGACGACGGGGATGAGGCCGGAGATGGCCGAGAACATGAGGCATGACACATAGGCGCCGGCGGCCGGCATCGACGGGGTGAAGATGCCGATGCCGCAGACAGCCATGGCCGCGAAGCCGATGACGAGAAGGCCCCGGCCGCTCCAGCCCCGGGCGATGAGGCGGCCGCAGAAAAGATTGCCGCCGGCACTGGCGAGGATGGCCAGCGCGGTCAGCAGGCTCGCCGCCGGCGGGGAGACGGCCAGGCGCTCGCCGAGGATCGTCGGCAGGAAGCCGAAGGCGGCGAAAAAGGCCGTGCAGAAGACAGCGAACAATCCGGCGAGCAGCCACGGTCCACGTCTGCTTAGCGTGTCGCGTGCATCTTCGCCGATGTGCTCCGCCGGTGGAGGCAGGGAAAGGCCCTTCGTGCGCAGGGCGACGACGAGGGCATAGCCCGCGAGCAGCGCGGCATTGGCGAGCCACAACCCGCGCCAGCCGAGGACGGGCAGCAGCGGCGCCGCGACGAGGATGATGGTCATGCCCACCGGCATGAACGTGCTCCACAGTGCGAAGACCGGGCCGGCGCGGGGCGCAGGCGTGATCGCCGCGAGAAGCGCCGGGGCCGCGACGATGACCGCGAGGAAGCCGAGGCCTTCGACGGCGCGGCTCGCGAGAAGGAGGGGCGCGCCGCCGACGCCGCCCCCGATGGCGCTGCCGAGCGCCTGCAGGAGGAGCCCGCCGACGGCGAGCCGGCGCATGCCGGCGCGCCCTGCCGCGAGCCCGATGGCCATGCCCGCCACGGCGCCCACGATGGCGAAGGCCGAGAGCAGCCAGCCGGCGACGGCGAGGGACAGTTCGAGATCCGCCCGCACGGCGTCCAGCGCCAGCGGCGCCTTGCCCACCTGGAAGGCGGACACGATGCCCGCGCCGACGATGAGGCCGGTCGTGCCGCGCCCGCCGGTCATGCGTCCTCCCGCGCGCGGATCTCGTGACGGACGCGACCGAGGGCGAGAAGGCCGGCGATCTCCGCGACGTGGCGGCCCTGGAAGCGTGCGCCGGCGAGCTCGTTCTCGCTCGGGCGCCGGTCGCCTCCGCTGCCGTCGTCGGCGAGCGTGGAGGCGCCGTAGGGCGAGCCGCCTGTGATCTCGTCCATGCGCAATTGGCCCTTGAACGTGTAGGGCAGGCCGACGACGACCATGCCGAGGTGCAGCATGACCACATGCGCCGTCAGGATCGTCGTCTCCTGCCCGCCGTGCTGGCTGCCGGTGGAGGTGAAGACGGCGCCGACCTTGCCGACCAGCGCGTCCCGCGCCCAGAGGCCACCGGCCTGGTCGAGGAAGTTCTTCATCTGCGCCGCCATGTTGCCGAAGCGGGTGGGCGTGCCGATGACGATGGCATCGTAGTCGGCGAGCTCGGCCACCGTGGCGACGGGGGCCTCCTGCGTCAGGTCGTAACCGGCCCGGCGCGCCACCTCGTCGGGCACCAGCTCGGGCACGCGCTTGACCACGACCTCGGCCCCGGCCCCGCCGGCCCCCTCGGCGACCGCCGCGGCGAGGGTCGCGACATGGCCGTAGGACGAATAGTAGAGAACGAGCACCCGCGGTCGTACCTCGTTGCCGTGCCCGCCCGCCGTCACGGAAGCATCTTCGCGTGTTCGCATGTCGTCCACCTCTCGACGTGTCGTAGAAGAGATGGACCCTTGCATCGATCGATATAAGTGAGAAAATTTCGCTTCGATTGATCGAAGATATAGATCATGCTGGATGCATTGACCCTCGACCAGCTCCGGGTTTTCGTCGCCGTCGCCGAGGCCGGCAGCTTCCGCGCGGCCGCCGCGCGCCTCGGCCGCGTGCAGTCGGCCGTCAGCCACGCGATGGCCAATCTCGAGGCGGAGCTCGGCCTCGCCCTGTTCGACCGCTCGGGCCGGCGCCCGGTGCTGACACGGGAGGGCAGGGCGTTGCTCGAGGATGCGCGGGCGGCGCTGCTCAAGGTCGATTTCCTGCGCGCCCGGGCACGCGGCCTCTCGCAGGATCTCGAGATCGAGCTGCCGATCGTGGTCGACACGCTCTTTTCCCTGCCCGTCGTGGCCGCTGCTTTGCGCGACCTCAGGGCGAGCCACCCTTCCGTCGGCGTGCGCGTGTCCTTCCAGCCGCTCGGCGGGCCGTTGGTCGCCGTGCGCGAAGGCCGCTCGACACTCGGCATCAACGTGGGCGGCGACTTTCCCGACCCGCGCATCGCGCGCCGCATCCTGACGCGGCTCGCCTTCGTCGCTGTCGCCGCCGCCTCCCATCCGCTCGCCCGGCGCGACCCGCGGGAGCCGCTCGGCATGGAGGATCTCGCCGATCAACTGCAGATCATCCTCGAGGACCCCTCGCCCCTGTCGCAGGGGCGCGACTTCGGCGTCCTTTCGCCGGGCACATGGCGCGTCGACAGCCAGGAGGTGAAGCACGCCCTCATCCTCGGCGGCCTGGGCTGGGGGCGCTTGCCGCTGTGGCTCGTGGCGCGCGATCTCGCCGAAGGCCGGCTGGTGCGGCTCAACGCGACGGCCTTCGGGCCGGGCGGAGAGGCCATCGTCACCGCCTATCTGGTGCACCGGACGGACGCGCCGCTCGGCCCGGCGGCGCGCGCCTTCGGTGCCGCGCTCGAACGGCACGCCGGCGTCGGTCCCGCGCCATTGAGCGGTGACAAGCCCGACGCGTCGTGAGAAGACGGTATAAGCTCCGACCAGCCGCGAGGTGCGACCCATGCGTATCGAACCCGTCTTCCTGTTCGATCTCGACGGAACGCTCGTCGACAGCGTCTATCAGCATGTCCTCGCCTGGAAGGAGGCGCTCGATGCCGAGGGCATCGACCTGTCCGTCTGGCGCATCCACCGCAAGATCGGCATGAGCGGTGGTCTCTTCACCAACCAGCTCCTGCGCGAGACGGGAATGGATATTTCGGCCGAGCGCGTCGACCGCCTGCGCAAGGGCCATGCGGCGGCCTACAAGCGCCTCGCCGGCCAGGTGCGGCCGCTGCCCGGCGCGCGCGAACTGCTCGCCTGGCTCACCGACAACGGCATTCCCTGGGCGATCGCCACCAGCGGCCGGATGGAGACGGCATCGCTCAACATCGAGGCGCTCGGCGTCGACCCCGCCAAGGTGCCGGTCGTGACGCGCGACCAGGTGAAATATGCCAAGCCTGATCCCGACCTCTTCGTCGCCGCCGCGGCCCGGCTCGCCGCGCCCATCGAGACGGCTGTCGTCGTCGGTGATGCCATCTGGGACATGCTGGCGGCAACGCGCTGCCGCGCGCTCGGCGTCGGCCTGCTCAGCGGCGGCTACGGTCCGGACGAGCTGCGCCAGGCCGGTGCCTTCCGCGTCTATGAGGATCCGGCCGACCTGCTGAAGCACATCGACGAGGTGGGCGGCCGCCGCTAGAGCTCCGCACCGGGCCGAATCGGCTATCGTCGGCGTCATGGCGCCCGCGAAGACGACACCGCACGTCCTGCCGAAGGCGGCGGCCAGGCACATCTGGATCGCCGCGCAGCGGCTCGACACGCCCGAGCCCTTCGGTGCGGGGCCGGAGGCGACGAAGGCCGCGGTCGAGCACCTTGGCTACGTGCAGATCGACACCATCAACGTCATCGAGCGCTGCCATCACCACATCCTGTGGACGCGCATCCCCGCCTACCGGCGGGAGGATCTCGCCCGGGCGCAGAGCATCGACAAGAGCGTCTTCGAATACTGGACGCACGCCCTCTCATACGTGCCGACGCGGGATCTGCGCTTCTATCTCGGCGCCATGAAGCGCTACCGCCGCAAGCCGCGGCCATGGTTTGCCTCGGTGAAGAAGGCGGATCTCGCGCGGGTGCTGCGGCTCATCGAGGACGAGGGCCCGCTGACCATCCGCGACATTGAGGACGATGTCCTCGTCGAGAAGGATCACCCCTGGGCCAGCCGCAAGCCGTCCAAGCGGGCATTGCAGCTCGCCTTCTTCACGGGTGTCCTGACGGTCAGTGCCCGCAGTGGCATGGTCAAGACCTACGAGCTGATGGAGCGGCACTTCGGCTGGGACACGCTGCCGAAAGCGGCCTCGGAGCGGGAGCGGGCGGCCTATCTGCTTGACCGTGCGCTCCGTGCGCAGGGCATCGTGAGCCTCGATTCCATCTGTTATCTCGATGCGCCCAGCAAACCGGCGGTGCGGCGCGTCATCGAGGCCCGGGTGCGCCGCAGGGAACTCGTGCCCGTCGTTCTCGCGGGAGAGGAGAAGCTTGTCCACTGGGCGCGGCCGGAGGTGCTCGACATGGCGGCCCTACCGTCCGGCCAGGTCCACATCCTCTCACCCTTCGACCCGCTGATGATCCAGCGCAGGCGCACGCAGCTCTTCTTCGGCTACCAGCACCGCTTCGAGGTCTATGTGCCCAGGGACAGGCGCCGTCTCGGCTATTTCGCGCTGCCCGTGCTCTTCGGCGACGAGATCGTCGCCGCCATCAACCTCAAGGCCGACCGTGAGAACGGCCGGCTGCTGATCCAGCAGTGGACCTGGTTCGCCGAGGCGACGCGCGCCGGCCTGAAGGTGGCGATCGACGAGGAGTTGCACCGCTTCGAGCGCTTCCAGCTCGCCGCCTGACGGGCCGGCGAGCCGGCCCTCAGCGCGTCTGCTCGAGGCGGTCGCGCAGGGCACGCATCTCGGCGTGGACGCTCTCGATGTCGCGGATGGCGAAACCTTCCGCCAGCGCCGGCGAGTGCCGCGCCAGGGCATCGCGCAGCGCGCCCGTGTAGACAGCACGCCCGCCCTCGATGACGAGGCCGCCGCGCTCCTCGTAGGCGCGGTTCCACGCCACTGCCTCGTCCTCCGTCATTCCCTGCGGCAGGCGCAGCGAGAGCCGGCCCGCGCGCAGCGCGACGGGATAGCCGCCCGGCCGTCCGTCCGGGCCGGGCACGTGGCCGATCCAGTCCTCACCGGCGGCCATCGCCAGCACCAGCGGCACGCCGCTCGCGCCCGAGATGTCGATGACCGGTTCCGGTGTCAGGCGGATGTCGGCGAACGAGCCGTAGACATCCGCCACCTCCTGTCCGTCGATCCACACCCGCGGCGCCGGGCCGGAGCGCGTCTCGGGGGCGCGGCGGAAGGGCGCGAGATTCTGGTAGTGGGCCAGCACCTGGATGCGGGCCGGATCGGTGATACCGCGGGCGCCGGAGAAGGCGTTGGAGAGGATGGCGACGTTGCCCATGCCGCAGGCGACCTTGTGGCCGAGCGCGGCGATGAGCCCGTTGACGACATCCGGGAAGCAGCAGTTGACCAGCATCGTGCCGCCGCCCGAGGCGGTGATGGCCGCCGCGACGCGGGCAGAGATGACCGTCTGGAAGACGGCCGTGGCGCTGAGGCCGCCCTCGGCGACGAGCCGGGACCAGGCGTCACCCGTCGTTGCGATCACCTGCGAGGTCTGCACCGAGGCGGCCTGCACGACGACCTTCGGCCGGGTCGCGCCGATAAGGGCCGGGGCGGCGTCGCGAGCGAGAAGGTCGGTCCGGTGGCCGCGGAAGCTGGCCGGCGCGCCGAAGATGGCCGCGCGGGCATTGGCGGCCAGCACCAGCCAGTCGAGCCGCGCGGCGTTGCGGCCGGCGATGACGACCGAGACCGGGCGGCGGGCCGTCGCGGCGATGTCGAAGGCGATGCGGGCGGCGAAACCGCCGGTGCCGCACAGCAGGATGTCGCAACGTTCGTCCATGTCAGGCCTCCTGTGCAGCAAGCCGGTCCCAGCAGTCGTCGCGGCTCGTGGACAGCTTGTGCTTCATGATGCGCTGGCTCGCCGTGCGCTCGAAATCGTCGACGATGGCGATGTAGCGCGGGTTCTGATAGGGCGCGAGGCGGGCGCCCAGCCAGCGCGACAGCTCTGCCTCGTCGATGCGGCAACCGGGACGTGGCTTGACGAAGAGCTTGATGTCCTGCTCGCCGACATCGGCCTGGACGCCGATCATGGCACAGTCCTCCACGTCCGGGTGCTCGGCCGCCACGTGCTCCACCTCCCAGGCGGAGACATTCTCGCCGCGGCAGCGCACGCTGTCGGTCATGCGCCCGTGGAAGCGCAGGTTGCCGTGCGCGTCGTAAGAGCCGACATCGCCGGTGTGCAGGCGGCCATTCCGCAGCGCCTTGGCAGTTGCTTCCGGATTGTCGAGATAGCCCTCGAAGAGGGCGCCAGGCAGGCTCGTCTCGACCACGATCTCCCCGCGCTCGCCGGGGGCGACGGGTTTGCCGTTCTCGTCGAGGAGCAGCACCTTGAACCAGGGCAGGGGCGTGCCGACGGAGCCGACGGTGCCGCTGTCGTTGAAGGTGGTGATGCTCGAGGCCTCGGTCATGCCGTAGCACTCGCGGATCTCGACCCCGAAGCGTTCCTGGAAACGCTGCCAGATTTCGGTGGGACAGCCGCCGCCCCAGGCGATGCGCACCTTGTGCGCCCGGTCCTGCGGCCCTTCCGGCTGCTTGAGCAGGATCTGCAGGATACCGCCGAGATAGTGGATGTGGGTGGCGCCCTCGGCGATGACCTGGCTCCAGAAGCGGCTGGCGCTGAAGCGGTCCACCATGGCAAGCGTGATGCCGTGGGTCATCGGCAGCAGCAGCAGCTGCGCGCCGCCGATGTGGTAGAGCGGCTCCCAGACGAAGAAGACGTCGCCCGGCCGTGCCACCGACACGCGCGAAACGGCCTCGGAGGCGAGCCGCAGCATCCGGTGCGAGACGATGACCCCCTTGGGCCTGCCTGTCGTGCCGGACGTGTACATGATGGCGCCGGTGGTCTCGGGCTCCGGCAGCGGCCCGTCGAACGGCTGGCCCGTGCTGAGCACCGCCTGGAGGGCGGCCGGCTCCTCCGGCGTGCCGTTGAGCATCAGCGGCGGGCATTTGTCACCCGTCGCATCCATGACCGTCTCGACGAGGTTGCGCTCGACGATGAGGAGCTTCGGGGCGGCGTGGGAGAGAAGATAGGCGAGGCCGTCGCCACGCTGCTGCACGTTGACAGGTACCCAGGCAATGCCGGCACGCAGCAGGCCGAACACGACGGCGAGCGTTGCCGGGCTGTTGCGCAGCATCACGGCCACGCGGTCTCCCGGCCCGATGCCGCGCGCGGCGAGTTCGGCCGCGAAGGCCGCTGCTTCTGCGGCCAAGCGGCCGAAGGTCAGCGGCACGCCGTTGAAGCGGGCGTAGATGCCGTCCGGATCGCGCGCCGCGCGTTCCTCCAGGAGGCCGGCAAAGCGGAGCCCTTCGGGGGAAAGTCCGGCCAGTCCATCGTCGGTCAAAGCCATCGTCAGCGTCTCTTGCTCGATCGAAGCCGCAGTCCAGCAAGGCGCGGAGCCCTTCGGTGCGAAGGCCGCGCGCCGCGGCGCGTGTTGCACGGGTTGCCAGCCGCTTCGCGCGGCCGGCGGTTCAGGGCGAGCGGCGAACCCGCTCGGCGACGAGGAGCAGCACCGTCACGATCGCGAAGACCACGACGGAAACCGCCGCCAGCGTCGGGTTGAGCTGCAGGATCATGTCGTCCCACATCTGCTTGGGCAGCGTCGTCTTCACCCCGCCGCTGACGAAGATGGCGATGGTCAGTTCGTCGAAGGAGGTGATGAAGGCAAAGAGGAAGGCGGCGATGAGGCCACCCTTCACCAGCGGCACGGTGATGAGGAATAGCGTGCGCAGCCGGTTGGCGCCGAGCGTCGCCGCCGCCTGATCGAGGCGGGTGTCGTAGCTCTTCAGCACCGCCGCGATGGTGACGAGCGTGAAGGGAATGGCCAGCACCGTGTGGCCGATGACGAGGCCGAGGTCGGTCGCCACGAGACCGATCTGCGCGAAAAGGTAGAACAGCCCGACCGCGATGACGATGCGCGGCACGATCATCGGCGCGAGGAAGAAGGCGAAGATGGCGCCGTTCCACCGGCTGTTGCCGCGCGCGAGCGCCAGCGCCGCGAGCCCGCCGATGACCGTCGCCGCCGCTGCCGTCGCGCCGGCGACGAGGAACGAACGAACCGTGGCCTGCACCCACAGCGGCGAGGAGAAATAGGTCTCGAACCAGCGCAGGCTGAAGCCTGGCGGCGGGAACTCGAGGAACTGCGACGAGGTGAAGGCGATCGGGATGACGATGAGCGTCGGCGCGACCAGGAAGGCGATGACTGCCCAGGAGACGGCCGGCAGCATGGCCCGCCCGGCCCGCGGGCCGAACAGGCGGTTCACCGGCATGGCGATCAGCGCGCACACGCTGGCGAGGCCGTGCAGCAAGGCCAGGCCCGCAAGGCGCAGGCGGCCGCTGGCTTCCTTGCCATCGGAGCCCTGGCCGGTCACCGTTGAAAGGCCGAAGACGCGGTCGTAGACCCAGCAGGAGACCAGCGCCGCCAGCAGCATCATGGCGGCGAGCGCACCGGCGAAGGACCAGTTCAGCAGCTCCTGCACCTGGGCGATGATGAGCTGGGCCAGCATCGTCTCGCGCCGGCCGCCGAGGAAGGCGGGCACGATGAAGAAGCCGAGCGAGGAGATGAAGACGAGCAGGCCCGCCGCGGCGACGCCGGGCAGCGACAGCTTGAAATAGACGAGCCAGAAGGCGTGGACGGGCGAGGCGCCAAGGGTCTGCGCCGCCTGCACCAGGCGCCGGTCGATGCCGGTCATCACCGGCAGCATGGTCATGACAGCGAGCGGCACCATGGCATGCACCATGCCGACCATCACGCCGAACTCATTGTTAATGAGCGGCAGCGGCTGCGAAACGATGCCTGTGCCAAGGAGCAGATCGTTGATGACGCCGGTGCGGCCGAGCAGCAGCATGAAGGCGAACGTCTTGACGAGATAGCTCGTCCAGAACGGCACCATCACGAAGAGCAGCAGGCGCCCGCGCACGGCATCCGGCATGCGCGCCAGCCAGTAGGCGAGCGGGTAGCCGAGCAGAAGCGAGAAGATGGCCGTGTAGCCCGCGATCTTGAAGGTGATGCCGAGGACGCGGATGTAGACATCCGTCGTCGTGATGCGCGCGAAGGAGGCGAGGCTGAAGCCGCCCGTCTGCGCGTCCTGCACGCTGAGGACGAGAAGCCGCGCGACGGGGAAGGCGAAGAAGACGACGAGCAGCACAAAGCCCGGCACGGCGAGCCACAGCGGGCTCGGACGCCAGGGGCGCGGGCTCGTGTCCGTCATGGAGAGCGCCATCGTCATGGTACGAAGGCCGCGCTGTTGGCGTCCCAGCCCGCGGTGATCGTCTCGCCGATCTGCGGCACGGGATCGCCCGGCCACAGCCGCAGAATGGCCTGGGTGCCGCCGCCGAGATCGGCAATGACGCGCGTCTCGGATCCGGCGTAGACGATCTCGGATACGGCGCCGGTGATGCGGTTGGGGGACGCAGCGCCGATGCGCAGGTGCTCCGGGCGCACCACGAGCGCACCGCCCTTGCCGGTGGCACTGACGTCCTCCGGCAGGTTGAAGATGCCGTGCGGCGTGGCAAGCCGCGGCCGGCCGGCGTCATGGACGAACTCGCCGCGGAAGATGTTGGAAATGCCGATGAAATCGGCTGCGAAGGCGGTGCGCGGGCGGGTGTAGATCTCGTGCGGGGCGCCGATCTGCTCAATGCGCGCGTGGTTCATCAGGCAGATGCGGTCCGACATGGCGAGCGCCTCTTCCTGATCGTGCGTGACGTAGATGATCGTCGTGCCCGTCTCGCGGTGCAGGCGCTTGATCTCGATCTGCATGTGGTCGCGCAGCTTCTTGTCGAGGGCGCCCAGCGGCTCGTCCATGAGGATGATCGAGGGCTGGTAGACGAAGCAGCGTGCGAGCGCCACGCGCTGCTGCTGGCCGCCCGAGAGCATGCGCGGAAAGCGGTCGCCGAGATGGCCGAGATGGACCATCTCGAGGGCATCCTTGACGCGCCGGCTGATCTCGCCGGGGGCGCAGCCGCGCATCTTGAGCGGAAAGGCCACGTTCTCCGCCACCGTCAGGTGCGGAAAGAGCGCATAGTGCTGGAAGACGAGGCCGATATCGCGCTGGTGGACCGGCGTGTCCGACTGATCCACACCGTCGATGAAGAGCCGGCCGCTCGAGCGCTCCACAAGGCCACAAATGAGCTGGAGCAGCGTGGTCTTGCCCGATCCGGAGGGACCGAGAAGGGTCAGGAACTCGCCCTTCTCCACGGCTAGCTGCGTCGGCTCAAGAGCCGTCACGTTCCCGTACCGCTTGGACAAGCCGTCGATGAGGAGCTTGGGCATCGCGCCGCCGGCGGACCGGGGCGTGGAATGGATCATTTCCGTCGCCGTCACGGCAACCTCCGATGCATGTCCCGGCCGGGAAGGGCCGGAACATGCAGTACAATCAGGATACTACGTGTCGCACAAGGACGACGCGGTTCAGCTCAGCAGCCAGCTGTTGAAGCGCTCGGTCATGGCCGAACGATTGGCACTCCACCAGTCCTCGTTGGCGATCGTCATCTGGCCGAGGTTCCACGGCGACGTCGGCAGATGCGCTGCGCGTTCGTCGGGGATGAAGTCATAGGCGCTCAGGTTCGTCGGCCCGTAGGCGAGCGTCTCGGTGAAGATCGCCTGCTGGGCCGCCTCGGCGCAGAAGCGCACGAACTGGCGGGCGGCCTCGGCGCGCGGGCAGCCCTTGGGGATACCCCAGCCCTCGATGGAGTAGAGGCCCTGGTTCCAGACGATCTTGGCCGGCGCGCCGCCATCGATGGCCGCCTGGAAGCGGGCGCTCCAGCCGGCGATCATGTCCACCTCGCCGCTCTGCAGGAGCTGCGTGGACTGGGCGCCGCCGGTCCACCACACGTCGATGTGCGACTTGATCTGGTCGAGCTTCTTGAAGGCACGGTCGGCGTCAAGCGGGTAGAGCTTCTCGAGCGGTACGCCGTCGGCCAGCAGCGCCTCCTCGAGCGTGTCGATGGGATTCTTGCGCAGGGAGCGGCGACCGGGGAACTGCTCGAGATCCCAGAAATCGGCCCAGCTTTCCGGCGCCTTCTTTATGCGGTCGGTGCGATAGGCGAGGACCGCCGCGTAGACGTCGACGCCGAGCCAGAAGGGCGAGATGGCGAGGGGCATCAGGCTCGGAACGTCGGAATGCGAGAAACCGATCGGCTCCAGCAGCCCCTCCTTCGTCAGGATGTCGCGCGCCGAAAGGGTCAGCGTGCAGACGTCCCAGGTGTAGGAGCCCGTCTCCACGATGGCCTTGAACTGGGCCGTCGGCTCGGCCTCACGTGCCACGTTGACGATGCGGATGCCGGTCTTCTGCTCGAACGGGTCGTAGAAGGCCTTGCGGTAGGCCGGCCCGAAGGGGCCACCCGGGTCCGCGACAGTGAGCTGCGTCGCCGCCCTGGCGCGACCGATGATGGCCGGCGTCGCAAGTACCGCGAGACCGGCGCCGGCGCCCGCCTTCAGAAGGCTGCGACGGTCGAGATACTTTTTGTCCTTGTTCATGGAAGCCCTCCTGCAGGCATGTTGGCCTGTCTTGATCCCCACTGGTTGAACGGGCAGAGAAGGATCAGCCCTTTCTTGCCGCCCGACTGGCGAGAAACTTTTCCATCATTCTGGCGGGCTCGCCGGACGCGTAGGCCTCGCGCTGGATGCGCACGCCGGCCGCGAGCGCATCGCGGAAGCCCGCCTCCGTCATCTCGCGGAAGCGCTGGCGATTGAGACGCATGGCCGTCGGCGGCTTCTCTGCGAGATGCTCGGCTAGCGCGAGCGCCTCCTCCATGACCTTGTCCTGCGGAACGATGCGGTTGAGGACGCCGATGCGATAGCATTCCTCGGCGTCCATCATGCGGCCGGTGAGCGTGAGGTCGATGGTGTGCGCAAGGCCGATGATCTCGCGCATGATCCACGGGCCCGTCGTGCTGGCGATGCCGGAGTTGATCTCCGGCTGGCCCATCTTGACCCCGGGGTGGCCGATGCGCAGGTCGCACAGCAGCGCCACCTGGAAGGCCGAGCCGGCAGCCACGCCGTTGACGGCGGCGATGATGGGCTTCGACAGCGAGCGGATGCGGTCGTAGAGCCGCTCCCACTCGCCAACCCACTCCTCCGCACGGTCGGCATCGAAGGTCTTCGTCTCGTTGAGGTCTTGCCCCGCTCCGAAGGCGCGATCGCCTGCGCCGGTCAGGATGATCGCACGCACGGCGGCATCCGCCTCCATGGCGTCGAAGGCCTCGATGAGCTCGACGCGCATGGCCGTGTTCCAGGCGTTGAGCACCTGGGGACGGTTCAGCGTGACGATGCCGACATTTCCCCGCTTCTCCGTGAGCACGAACTCCGGCATCGGCGTCTCTCTCCTTTGATAGGAAATATTGACATGCAATAAAGTCTATTGAATGTTCATCGAACGGGCTGGCGTTGTCAACGGCATTTGTGAAACTGGGGCGCAGTTCGGTGAGAGAGGGGAAGATGGCTGACACGAACACGAAGCCAGCCAGGCGGGGCGGGACCGCGGGCAGCCGGGCCAGCGGCGACGCCCTGATGGTGATGTCGGTCGAAAAAGCCTTCCGTGTGCTCGAGGCCTTCGGCGGCCAGCGCCAGACGATGAGCCTCTCGCAGGTCGCGGCCGCAACGCAGATGGATGTCAGTGCCGCCCAGCGCTTTACGCACACGCTCACGCGCCTCGGCTACCTGCGCAAGGACCCGGAGACGAAGCGATTCGAGCTGACGCCGAAAAGCCTGGACCTCGGCTATCACTTTCTGCGCGGCAACCGGCTGATCGAGCGGGCGATGCCCTATCTCATGCACCTCAGCAAGGAGACGGAGGAAACGGTCAACCTCACGGTGCTCGACGATACGCACATCATCTTCGTCGCGCGCTTCATGAGCCGGCACATGCTCAACACCGACGTGATCATCGGCACGCGGATGCCGGCCTATTGCACTGCGCCGGGGATCGCCATGCTCTCGCGCCTGCCGGAGGAGGAGGCGCTCGACATCATCGACCGCTCCGAGCTCAAGGCCTACACGGCGCACACCACCTGTCGGCGCGAGGATCTCGCGGCCAAGCTCCGCCTCTCGGCCGAACGCGGCTTCGCCACCGCCTTCAGCGAGGTCTACAACGGCGACGCCTCGATCGCGGCGGCCATTCTCGACGAGCATGGCCGCCCGGAGGGTGCCGTCAACATCGCCGTGTCCTATGCCCGATACACGGAGGAGGAGGCCGTCGGGCGGTTCAGCCCCCTTGTCGTCGCTGCCGCCCGGGCCATCTCGCGCAACTGATCGCGAGGGCCTTGACAGGTCACCGCGTTCGCTCTTTCGTATATCTAATAAGAATTATTACAATACAATAAAAGAAAGGGGCAGCCATGGGCGGTGGCGGCGGGCGCGACCCGACGGCCGAAGGGCGCTTCATACGTGCCGTGCCACGCGACGCGGAGCGGGTGCGCTTTACCATCGACGGTCGGCCAGCCGAGGCTTGGTCCGGTGACAGTCTCCTCGCCGCGATCCTCGTGACGCAGCCGTCCCTGCGGCAGCACGAGTTCGACGGTGGCGCGCGGGCCGGCTTCTGCCTGATGGGCGCCTGTCAGGACTGTTGGGTGTGGAGTGAGAAGGGCGAGCGCCTGCGCGCCTGCACCACGCCTGTCGCGCCGGGCATGGCCATCTTGACGGCTCCGCCGATGGAGCGCTTCCCCCATGGCTGAGGTCGTCATCGTCGGCGCCGGCCCCGCCGGCATCCGCGCGGCGGGCGTTCTGGCGGCACAGGGGCTCAGGCCCATTCTCGTCGACGAGGGCCGCCAGGCCGGCGGGCAGGGCTATCGCCATCCCTCGCCGGGCCTTGCGCTCGATATGGATGCCCTCATGGGCACCGAGGCCGGGAAGTACAGGGCCCTGCACGCGGATTTCGCGGAGCTGCTGCCGCTCATCGACTACCGTCCCCGCACGCTCGTGTGGGGCATCGAGGAGCGCAGGCTCCACTGCATGCGCGACGGCCGCCAGATGACGATTCCCTTTGATGTGCTCGTCATCGCCACCGGCGCCATGGACCGCGTCGCGCCGCTGCCGGGATGGACCCTGCCGGGTGTCTTCACTCTCGGTGGCGCACAGGCGGTGCTGAAGGACCAGGGCTGCCTCATCGGCCGCCGGGTGGCCTTTCTCGGCGCTTCGCCGCTCCTCTCGCTTGCGGCGCTGCAATACCGCAAGCTCAGCGCGCAGGTCGTCGCCGTCTGCGACACCTCGCCCTTCCGTGACAAGATCGCAGCCCTGCCCCGGCTCGCCGCGGTGCCGCGCACCCTGGCGCGCGGCATCGCCTATCTCGCCGCCCTGAAATCCGCCCGCGTGCCTCTGTTCCACGGCGTGACGCCGCTGGCCATCGAGGGCGACAGGGAGGTAACGGCGCTGCGCTTCCTTGACGGGCGGGGTCGTGAGCGCCGCATCACCTGCGATGCGGTGGCGCTCGGCTACGGCCTCAAGCCGGAGACGCAGCTCGCCGAGCTGGCGGGTGCCCGTTTCGCCTTCGATGCCCACTTCCGGCTGTGGCTGCCGGTGACGGATGAGGACGGCCGGGCGGGTGAGGGGCTCTATCTGGCTGGCGACGGCGCGACGATCGGCGGTGCCGATGCCGCAGAGGCGAGCGGCACCCTCGCTGCGCTCGCCGTGCTGCACGACCTCGGCCTGCGGCCATCCGTCGACGAGCGCCCGGCCCTGCGCCGGCGGCTCGCCCGTCTGCGCCGCTTCCAGCACGGCCTCGCGCGGGCCTTTCGCTGGCCGGGTCCGGCGCTCTCGCGCGTGCCGGACGAGGTTACCGTCTGCCGCTGCGAGCATGTGACGGCAGGGGACATCCGCCGCGCGATGGATGCCGACCTCGGCCCCGTGGACGTCAACCGCGTCAAGGCCATCACACGCTGCGGCATGGGCCGCTGCCAGGGCCGCGTGTGCGGCCCGGCGCTGCAGGAGATCGCGGCTGCCCATGCCGGGCTGGAGGCCGAGGCGGTGGGCAGGCTGCGCGGGCAGGCGCCGGTCAAGCCGATTCCCATCGGCCTTCTTGCGGAGGAGCACGCATGACGAAGCGCCAGGCGGATGTCGTCGTCGTCGGCGGCGGACTCATCGGTGCGTGGACCGCCTTCTTCCTCGCGCGCCGCGGCCGCAAGGTGGTGCTGATCGAGAAGGGCGTGGTCGGGGCACAGTCGAGCGGCACCAATTTCGGCAACCTGCGCCTGCAGGGCCGCTTCCCCGGCCAGTATCCCCTGTCCCTGCGGTCGCAGGCGCTGTGGGAGGACATCGAGAACCTCATCGGTGACCGCTGCGAATTTCACCAGAGCGGCCACCTCTACATCGCCTTCAACGCCGCCGAGCGCGAGAAGCTCGAGGCCTATGCGGCGGTCAGCGAGAGCTACGGCCTGACCATCGAGCATCTCGGCCCCGCCGATCTCACCCGGCGCTATCCTTGGCTGAGCACCAGGGCGGTGGCGGCCACCTTCTCGCCGCGCGATGCCACCGCCAACCCGCGCCTTGTCACCCCTGCTGTGGCCCGCGCCGCCAAGGCGCTCGGCGTCGAGATCCTGGAACACTGCACGGTGACGCATGCACGCCGCGACGGGGCCGGCTTCATCGTCGAGACGGCCGACGGCCGCAGCTTCGGCAGCGACCATCTCGTCAACTCCGCCGGCGCATGGGCCGGAGAGATCGCCGAAATGTTCGGCGAGAGCGCGCCGCTCTTTCCCGCCGGGCCGCCCCAGTTCGTCACCGAGCCTTTCCCCTATTTCCTCTTCCCCTCCGTGCAGGCGGTGGACGGCACGGTCATCTTCCGGCAGATCCCGCGCGGCAACATCATTCTCGCCGGCTATCCACGCACGGCGGCGGACCCGATCCGCAACCGCGCGCCCGTGCCGCCGTCGAAGACGCTCGCGGCCATGCGGCACCTTGCGGCCGTGGTGCCGGCGCTGCGCCACTGCCACGTCATCCGGGTCTGGTCCGGCATCGAGGGTTACCTGCCGGACATGATCCCCGTCATCGGGCCGAGTGCGACGACGGAAGGGCTCTTCCATGCCTTCGGCTTCTGCGGCCACGGCTTCCAGATCGGTCCGGGTGTCGGGCTGTGTCTCAGCGAGATGATCTGCGACGGTCGCACCGAGACGCCGCTCGAGCCCTTCTCCATCGCGCGCTTCCGCGGCACTGTCGCGGAGGACGAGAAGTTCCGGCGGGAGTTCGATCGCCCAGCCGCCGCCGAGAAAGGGGGGCCTTGGGCCCGAAGGGCGTCGCCATCGCCGGCGGCGGCCCGCAGCATCCCGTGCGCTGCGGCGCCTCGATGGCCGCGGTGCCCGACGAGGTGAAGCGATGGAACGCACGGTTCTTTATCTCGACGAGGTGACGGTCACGGCCCTGACGGGCGACGTTGCGGCGGTGCGCGAGGCGGTTGCCGCGGCCTTTGCCGCCCACCGGGCCGAGCCGGCCCTGTCGCGGCCCAAGCTGTCGCTCGACGTGCGCCCGGGCCATGCCTTCCAGTCGATGTGCGCCGCCTCGCCGGCGCTCGGCTTCGCCGTCAACAAGTGGTACGGCCTCACCGAGCACGGCATCGATGCCTGCCTGTCGCTGAACGACTTCGCCACGGGCCGTTTGCTCGCCGTGATGGACGGAAACGCCTTCACCGGCGTGCGCACCGCGGCCATGTCGGCCGCGGCCGCCATGCATCTCGTCTCGCCCGGCAGCCGTACCATCGGCTTCGTCGGCTGCGGCTTGCAGGCCGGGAATCATCTTGCCGCGTTCCGCGCCGCCCTGCCGTCGCTCGTCGCGGTGCAGGCCTTCAGCCGCACGCGCACCTCGGCCGAGCGCCTCGTCGCGAAGGCGCGGGCCATGGGCCTCGACGCCGTCGCCACCGAGGATTGCGAGGGCCTTCTCGCCGCCTGCGACATCGTCGTCACCAGCGTGCCGATGCGGCCGGGCTTCCGGCCGTTTCTCGACGCCCGCCGCCTGAAGCCGGGCGCCTTCGTCGCTGCCGTCGATGTCGGCCGCAGCTGGATCGGCGAGAGCCTTGCCGCGTTCGACACGCTCGCCATCGACGACCGCAGCCAGGCCGGCGACTATGCCCCGATCCTCTCGGCGCGGCCGGAACCCGGCTATGACGCGGATCTCGCCATGCTGTGCGCAGGGGAGGGCGGGCGCCCCCGGTCGGGCGGGCGGTCGATGTTCCTCTTCCGCGGCTTTGCCCTCGCTGATCTCGCCGTCGCGGCCCTCGTGTACAGGCGGGCACTGGAGGCCGGTGCAGGCCTGCGCCTCGGCCGGTGAGGCGCCGGGCAGGCCGTGACAACACCCCGTCTTCGTGAGAAGAGGAGCTTTCCGTCGCGACCTGCAATATAGCAAGGGGGCCATGTTCCGCGTCCTCGCCGCCAGCCTTGCCGTCGTCTTTCACCTCATCCTCCCGGCAGCGGCCGGGCCGGACGCGCGGCCCGTGCGGGTCCTTACCTCCTTTCCCCCGCAGTTCGTCGAGCCCTACAGGCGTGCCTTCGAGGCACGCCATCCCGGCAGCACGATCGAGTTCGTGCATCGCAAGACAACCGCGGCGGTGGCCGGCATCATGGGCGGCCACCAGAAGGCCGACGTACTGTGGGCGTCGGCACCCGACGCCTTCGAGATCCTGAAGGCCGCCGGCCTTCTGGCGCACCTCGATCCCCGCCCCACCGGCGCGCCGGAGCGCATCGCCGGCTATCCGGTCAACGATCCGGACGGCGCCTATCTCGGCTTTGCACTGTCGGGCTACGGTTTCGTCTACAATCCCGACTACCTCGCCGAGAGGGGGCTGCCGGTGCCGCGCGGCTGGTCGGACCTTGCGGCGCCGATCTATGCCGGGCACATCGGCATCAGCGCGCCGTCGCGCTCCGGCACGATGCACCTCATGGTCGAGGCCATCCTGCAGGTCTACGGCTGGGAGCGGGGCTGGGCCCTGTGGTCCGAGATCGGCGGCAACCTTGCCACCGTCACGGCCCGCAGCTTCGGCGTCTCGGCCGGGGTCGCGCGCGGGCGCTTCGGCATCGGGCCGTCCATCGACTTCCTCGTGAACCAGGATGGCCTGCCCAGGGGCTCGACGGCCTTCGCCCTGCCGGAGGAGACGCTGTTCGTGCCGGCGAGCATCGCGGTGATGGCGGGTGCGGACAACCGTGAGGGCGCCGAGCGTTTCGTCGATCTGGTGCTGTCGCCCGAGGGCCAGGCGATCCTGCTTGATCCGGCCATCGCCCGGCTGCCCATCTCCCCGTCGGCCTACGCGCCTGGCTCGGCCGAAGGGAACAGCCCCTTCCAGCGCGAGGGGCTCTTTGCGCACGGCCTGTACGATCCGCGCCTTTCCGCCGCCCGCTACGAACTCGTCAACATCATCTTCGACGAGATGATCACCTTCCGCCGTGCCGAGCTTGTGCGGCTGTGGCGGATGGTGAGGGCGGCGGAGACGGCGCTCGTGCGCGGCGGCGATGCGGAGCTGGCGCGCCTCGTCGGCGAGGCGCGGGCCGCCCTGACGCGCCCGCCCGTGGACGCGGGCGAGGCCATGGACCTGGAGCGCTGGCGGAAGCTGGAACGCGTGCGCCGCGGCGTCCCCGTCCCGGAGCCGCAGGCGCAGCTCGAGGCGCGCATCAAGGCAGCCGTCGACGACAACATGCAGCAGGCAGCCCGTGCGCTTGCCGCCGTCACCGCCCGGCTCGAGGCACGCGCCACGACTGCGGGGGCCTTGCCGCGATGATCCGAAGGAGACGACTGGGAATCGGCGGGCGCCTTCTGCTCGCCTTCCTCGGGGTCGGCGGGCTTGCCGTCGGCGCCTGCATCGTCGGGTGGCTGTCCTATGCCCGGCTGAGCGAGGAGCTGGAAGCGGTCGCCACCGACCATCTGCCGGCGCTCGCCTTCTCGGCCCGCCTCGCCGAGGCGGGGGCGAACGTCATCGCCAGCACCCCGGACCTCGCCGTGGCCGAGCGGCGCGAAACCTACGACGCCATCCGCAAGACGCTCGTCGAGCGGCTCGGCGTGCTGCGCGCCGTCCTCGACACGCGCAGCAGCGAGGATTCGCTGTCGCCGGAGCTCATCCTCGTGAGCGAGGGCATCGAGGCAAATCTGGAGGCCATCGACCGCGTGGCGGAGCGGCGCTTCCCGCTTGGCGAACGGGCGCGGGCGATGAGCGAGGAGTTGCGCTGGCTGCAGGCGGACCTCATCGAGGAGGTCGAGCCCCTGATCGAGGACGCCCGTTTCAACATGGAATCGGCCATCGACAGGGTGGGGCCTGGTGACGCCGCGCAGGCGGGGCGCCGCACCCTGCGCGAGGAGAGCCGCAAGAGCGAGGCCCTGCTCACCATCAACGCCCACGCCAATCTCGTGGTCGGCCTCCTCGGGCGGCTCGCGACCGTACCGACGGTGGAGGATCTCGACGCGACGAGCCACTTCATCGGCGAGATCGCCGACCAGCTCGACATCGAGACGAAGGCGCTGGCTAACTGGACCGATACTGTCACGGTGAGCCAGATCGTGGCGCGCCTCCTCGCTCTCTCAGACGCGAAAACCGGGCTCGCGGCTCTCAAGCGGCAGGAGCTTGCGGCCATTGCCGAGGCGCAGGCGCTGCTGGCCGAGAACCGGCGCCTCGTCACGCGGCTCGGCGCGCTCATCTCGCAAGAGGTGAGCCGCACGGAGGCGATCGCGCGGCGCGCGGCGGAGCGCTCGGCCGAGGCCATTGTCGTCGGGCGCAATCTCCTGCTCGCCATAGCCATCACCTCTCTCGCCATTGCGATCGTGGTCGGCTGGTTCTATGTGCGCCGCAGCCTTGTTGCGCGGCTGGAAGGCCTGACGCTTGCCGCGACGACGATCGCCAGCGGACCCACCATGCCCGTGCTGCCGCCACCGACCGACGACGAGCTTGGCGACCTCGCCAGGGCGCTCGCCGTGTTCCGGCAGACGCGTGACGATCTCGTCCAGGCCGCCAAGCTCGCTGCCCTCGGCCAGATGGCGGCGGGCATCAGCCACGAGCTGAACCAGCCGCTTGCCGCCATCCGCTCGCACGCGCACAACAGCGCCATCCTGATGGAGCGCGGTCGTTCAGAGGAGGCGCGGGCGAGCCTCGAGCGCATCCAGGGGCTCACGGCCCGCATGGCGGAGCTCATCGGCCATCTCAAGCGCTTCGCCCGCCGCCCGGCGTCAACCCTCGAGCCGGTGGACCTGAAGGCCGTTGTCGAGGGCGCGCTGAGCCTCTTCGCGCAGCGCATCGACGAGGAACAGGTGGAGGTGCGGCTCGCGTTTCCCGAGGGGTCGGTTGTGGTCGAGGCGGAGGAGATCCGCCTCGAGCAGGTCATCGTCAACCTCGTTTCCAATGCACTCGATGCGCTGCGCGGGCGCGAGGAGCGGCGCATCGAGATCAGCGTGCAGGCAAAGGACGGGCGTGTCCTGCTCAGGGTCAGTGACACCGGCGCAGGAATAGACGCGGCGGCCCGCGAGGCGATCTTCGATCCGTTCTTCACGACCAAGCCGGTCGGGCTGGGGCTCGGCCTCGGGCTGTCGATGTCCTACAACATCGTCAAGGACTTCGGCGGCGCCCTCTCGCTGGCCGAAACAGGACCGGACGGCACGACATTCGTGGTCGATCTTGCCGCAGCAGGGCGGGCATGAGCATGGCGGACAGGTTGGAAACAGGCGTCGTTCTGGTGGAGGACGATGCGGAGGTGCGCGATGCGTACCGGCTGACGCTCGAGCTCGACGGGATCGGCGTCATCGCCGTCGGCTCGGCGCGCGAGGCGCTGGACCTCTTGGGCGCCGACCGGCCGGTCGTGGTCCTCAGCGACGTGCGCATGCCGGGACTCGACGGCTTCGGCCTGCTTGAGGCGGTGCGCAGCATCGACGCCGACATCCCGGTGGTGCTCGTGACGGGCCATGCCGACGTGCCGATGGCCGTCAAGGCGGTGCGGGCCGGCGCCTGGGATTTCATCGAGAAACCGGCCGATCCGGTTCGGCTCGTCGAGACGCTGCGGCGCGCCCTTGCCCACCGCGCACTCGTTCTCGAGAACCGCACCCTCAGGGCAGGAGCGGCCGAACGCGACCCCTTCGCCAGCCGGCTCGTCGGCCGCTCGGCCGCCGTCGAGCGGCTCAGGCGCAGCCTGCGCCGGCTGGCCGATGCGGAGACGGACGTGCTTCTTTTCGGCGAGACGGGCACGGGCAAGGAGGTGGCCGCGCGCGCCCTGCACGACTTCGGCCGTCGCGCCAGGGGGCGGTTCGTCGCCGTCAACTGCGGCGCTATCCCCGAGACGATGATCGAGAGCGAGCTCTTCGGCCACGAGCCGGGGGCCTTCACCGGCGCGCGTGAGCGGCGCATCGGCAAGATCGAGCATGCGAGCGGCGGCACGCTCTTTCTCGACGAGATCGAGTCGATGCCACTGTCGGCGCAGGTCCGGTTGCTGCGCGTGCTGCAGGAGCGCACTATAGAGCGGCTCGGATCGAACAAGGAGATCCCGGTCGATCTGCGCGTCATCGCCGCCACCAAGGTCGATCTCGCGGAACTCGCTGCGCGTGGTGCCTTTCGCGAGGATCTGGTCTACCGCCTCAACGTCGTCACCGTGCGGCTGCCGCCGCTGCGCGAGAGGCGCGAGGACGTGCCGCTGCTCTTCGCCCATTTTCTCGATCTCGCCGCCCAGCGGCAGGGCAGGGCGGCGCCGACGCTCGACCCTGCGTTCGTCGAGCGGCTGCGGCAGCAGGACTGGCCGGGCAACGTGCGCGAGCTGCGCAACGCCGCCGAGCGTTACCTGCTCGGGCTCGACGACGACGAGCCGCGCGAGCCCTCCCCCGGCACCACGGGCCAGCTGACGCTGGAGCAGCAGATGGAAGCGGCCGAGAAGCGCATCATCGAGGAGACGCTGGCGCGCTTTGCGGGCCGCATCGGCGTCACGGCCGAGGCGCTCGGCATCACGCGCAAGACGCTTTACCTGAAGATGAAGAAGTACGATCTCGGCCGCGGCGCCGCCGTCGACAGCTGATGTTACCCTTCTGACCCATCGGCTGGCGCCGCCGTTACATCGATTACTCGAGATCGCCGGCCGGAAGGGTGACCGTTTCAAGCGTAACCTTTGGCAGGCCGGTCCTTGCGCATTCTGGCCCGCTTGTTGCTCAGCGGCAGCGAGCCGCCACTGGCGGCCAGCAGAACAGCCCTTTATGGGAGGAACAAGATGCCACGCCATTACGCCGCCGCCGCGGCGCTCGTCGGTGCTGCCCTGTTCACGGGTGTTGCCTTCGCTCAGACCGGCAAGGTCACGGTCGTGACCTCCTTCTCCAAGGATGTGACGGACCCGATCAAACAGGCCTTCGAGAAGGCTCATCCGGGTCTCACGCTCGACGTGCAGAACCGCAACACCAATGCCGGCGTGAAATATCTCGAGGAGACGAAGGCCAACAACCAGGTGGACCTGTTCTGGGCTTCCGCTCCCGACGCGTTCGAGGTGCTGAAGGGCAAGGGCCTGCTCGAGCCCTACAAGCCGAAGGCCGAGGGCATTCCTGACAAGATCGGCTCCTATCCGATCAACGATCCGGACGGCTTCTACTCCGGGTTCGCTGCCTCGGGCTACGGCATCATGTGGAACGAGCGCTATGCCAAGGCCAATGATCTGCCCGAGCCGAAGGAATGGCAGGACCTCGCCAAGCCGGTCTACTTCGACCATGTCTCCATGGCGGCGCCGTCGCGCTCCGGCACGACGCACCTGACCATCGAGACCATCCTGCAGGGTGAAGGCTGGGACCAGGGCTGGCGCACGATCAAGGAGATATCCGGCAACTTCCGCGAGATCACCGAGCGCTCCTTCGGCGTGCCGGAGGCCGTCAACTCCGGTCAGGTCGGCTTCGGCATCGTCATCGACTTCTTCGCCTTTTCCTCGCAGGCTTCAGGCTTCCCGGTGAAGTTCGTCTATCCGACGGTGACGACCATCGTGCCGGCGAACGTTGCCGTGGTCGCGAATGCGCCGAACAAGGAAGGCGCCCAGGCCTTCGTCGACTTCCTCGTCTCGCCTGCGGGCCAGGAGGTTCTGCTCGAGCCGAGCATCCGCCGTCTGCCGATCAACCCGGCGGTGTACGAGAAGGCGCCGGCGGACTACCCGAACCCCTTCAAGGATCCGTCGCTCGGCGCACGGGTGAAGTTCGACGTGAACGTGTCGGAGAAGCGCTCCAACGTCGTCGACGTGCTCTACGACCAGACCATCACCTTCCAGCTCGACGCCCTGAAGGCGGCCACGAAGGCCATCCACGACGCCGAGGCGGCGCTCGCCAAGAAGGATGACGCCGAGGCCCGCGCCCTCATCAAGGAAGCGAGGGATCTCATCGCCGCCATGCCGGTCACGGAGGAGCAGGCCTCCTCGCCCGAGATCACCGGCGCCTTCACCGGCGGCAAGCAGAAGGGCGCCCGCCAGGCCGAGCTCGAGCAGCAGTGGGCCGCCTTCGCCAAGGAAAACTACGCCAAGGCCCAGGCGAAGGCCGAGGAGGCGCTGAAGCGCCTGCGCTGATCCCCTTCTCGACCGGACGGCCCCGCGGGGCCGTCCGCACCTTTCCATGTTGATTCGAGGGAGCGTCCATGGCTGACGCCACGACCGCCGGGCGAGCGCATGCGCCGTCCAGGCCTTTCCGGCATTTCATGACGTCCGCGACGCCGGGGCAGCTTGCCCTTGCCCTCGGTATTGCCGTCTTTCTCGCCCTTTTCCTCATCATTCCAGTGGCGACGGTGATCTACGTCGCCTTTACCGAAAAGGGCACGAACACCTTCACGCTCGTCAATTTTCTCGATTTCGCGCGGACGGACCTCTTCATCCGTTCCTTCTGGAACTCGGTCTATGTCTCGGCGATGTCGGTGGTCGTGGCGTCTGTCTTCGCCCTGCCGCTCGCCTACATCACGACGCGCTTCGAGTTCCGCGGCGCGATGATCATCCAGACGCTGGGCTTCCTGCCGCTCATCATGCCGCCCTTCGTCGGCGCCGTGGCGATGCTCCTGCTCTTCGGCCGCAACGGCACCGTCAACCTGCTGCTCAACGACTGGTTCGGCTTCCGTATCCCCTTCATGGAGGGGCTGAACGGGGTCATCTTCGTGCAGGCGGTGCACTATTTCCCCTTCATCCTCATCAACCTGTCGGCGGCGCTGCGCAACATCGACCGGGCGATGGAGGAGGCGGCACAGAACCTCGGCTGCTCGGGCTTCCGCCTGTTCCGCCGCATCGTCTTCCCGCTTGCCATGCCGGGCTATGTCGCCGGCGCGTCGCTTGTCTTCGTCAAGGTCTTCGATGACCTGGCGACGCCGCTGCTCCTCAACGTCAAGGACATGCTGGCGCCGCAGGCCTATCTGCGCGTCACCTCCATCGGCATTGCCGATCCCATGGGGTATGTCATCGCGGTCGTGCTCATCGCGATGTCGATCCTGGCGATGTGGGTGTCGTCGCGCGCCATGCGCGGCAAGGATTACGCCACCGTGCAGCGCGGCGGCGGCGGCCTCGCCAAGCGGCGGATGCGGCCGTGGGAGAGCGTGCTGGCCTATGCGGCCGTGCTTCTCATCCTCCTGCTCGTGCTTGCGCCGCACATCGGCCTGCTGCTCCTGTCGTTCGCCACGGTGTGGTCCTTCAGCCCGCTGCCGGACGGCTTCACGCTGGCGCATTACGGGCGCGTGTTCGGCGAGAGCTTCCTCTACGTGAAGAACACGCTGATCTATGCCACGCTCGCCGGCCTCGTCGACGTGGTGCTCGGCACGGCCATCGCCTATCTCGTGCTGCGCACCAGGCTCGTCGGCCGGCAGTGGCTCGACTGGGCGGCGACGGCGGCGCTCGCCATCCCGGGCGTCGTGCTCGGCATCGGCTACCTGCGCACCTTCTACGGCGTGCAGCTGCCGGACGGCACGCCGCTGGCGACGCTGTGGATCGTCATCGTGCTGGCGCTCGCCATCCGGCGGCTGCCCTATGCGCTGCGCGCCTGCTATGCCGCCCTGCAGCAGATCTCCGTTTCCCTCGAGGAGGCGGCAGAAAACCTCGGCGCCACCAAGATGCGCACCGTGCGCCGCATCGTGCTGCCGCTCATGGCCGGCGGCATCCTGGCCGGCTTCGTGACGAGCTTCGCCACGGCGGCGGTGGAACTGTCGGCGACGCTGATGCTCGTGCAGTCGAACGCGGACGCGCCGCTCGCCTACGGGCTCTACGTCTTCATGCAGTCGGCAGCCGGGCGTGGCCCGGGCGCGGCTCTCGGCGTCATCGCCGTGCTGCTTGTCGCCCTGTGCACCTTCGCCTCCCACCTCATCATCGAGAAGAGCCAGAAGGCCAAGGGGGCGGGGCGCTGATGCGCCCCCGCCCCGACCGAGCCGGCCCCAAGGGACAACGTCAATGAACCAGCCCGTTTCCGCTTCCGCGCTCGACACCAAGGCCGTCGACGTGGAAATCCGCAACGTCGATCTGTCCTACGGCACCAACCACGTGCTCAAGGGCATCAACCTTCACATCAAGCCCGGCGAGTTCTTCGCCTTCCTCGGCCCCTCGGGCTGCGGCAAGACCACGCTGCTGCGCCTGATCGCCGGTTTCAACCGCGCCGACAGCGGCGAGGTGCTGGTCGGCGGGCAGGACGTGTCCCATCTGCCGCCGTGGAAGCGCGACGTCGGCATGGTCTTCCAGTCCTATGCCCTGTGGCCGCACATGACCGTGAGGCGCAACGTCGCCTTCGGCCTCGAGGAGCGCAAGGTGCCGAAGGCCGAGATCGAACGGCGCGTGACCTCCGCGCTCGAGCTCGTCGGCCTCGCCCACCTCGCCGACCGGCGGCCCTCGCAGCTCTCGGGCGGCCAGCAGCAGCGCGTCGCGGTGGCGCGGACCATCGCCATCGAGCCCAAGGTGCTGCTGCTTGACGAGCCGCTCTCCAACCTCGATGCCAAGATGCGCGTGCAGGTGCGGCGCGAGCTGCGCGACCTGCAGCAGCGGCTCGGCCTGACGACGATTTTCGTCACGCACGACCAGGAGGAGGCGAACACGATCTGCGACCGCATCGCCGTGATGAACGACGGTGCCGTGCAGCAGGTCGGTTCGCCCATGGAGCTCTATGAGAAGCCGGCCAACCTGTTCGTCGCGAGCTTCCTCGGCACGGCCAACATCGTCCCCGGCCGCGTCATCGAGGAGGGCGGCCAGCGCGTGTTCGAGATTGACGGTGGCCTGCGCCTGCCGATTCCGGCCGATGCAAAGGTGCCGCAGGGCGCGAAGCTCGTCTTCCGCCCGCAGCACGCCTCGCTTGGGGCGACGGGAGCGCGCGACGTTTCCCTGCCGGGCACTGTCCTGCACAGCGAGTTCCTGGGCTCGACGGTCCGCTACGGTGTCAGGCTCGGCTCCACGGAGGTCTCCATCGATGTGCCATTCCAGTCGGGCGAGGCCATCCACAAGCCGGGTGCTGCCGTGGAGGTCGGCCTCTCCCTCGATGCGGCCGTCTGGCTCGCATCCTGAAGCGATGCGGAGCGGTCCGCGCCTTCGCAAGCGGCTCGCGACGGACCAGAAGCGCGGCGGCCAGTCCGCCGCCGCGCAGTCTCCCCGGCCGGAGCCTTCCCGATCCCGATCCTGTCCCATCGAGAACCTTTCATGACGCCCAAGGCCATCCTCTTCGACCTCGACGGCACGCTCGTCGACAGTGTCCGTGACCTGACGGATGTCCTCAACATCTTCCTTGCGGAGGAGGGGCTGCCGCAGGTCAGCCTCGAAAAAGTCAAGTCGATGATTGGTGACGGGGCGGCGAAGCTCGTCGAGCGGGCCCTCGTCGCGACGGGGGGAGATCTCGGGCGCCGCTCCGCCCATGTCGGCCGTTTCCTCGCCATCTACGAGGCCGGCGCCTCCCGCCACACGGTGCCCTACCCCGGCGTGCGCGAGGCGCTGGAGGAGCTCAGCCGGCGCGGGCTGAAGCTCGCGGTCGTCACCAACAAGCCCTACGCGGCGACCATGGACATCCTTGCGGCGCTCGACCTCACCGGTTTCTTCGGCGCGGTCGTTGGCGGCGACAGCCTGCCGGAGCGCAAGCCGCACCCGGCACCGCTCCTTGCTGCCCTCTCGCAGCTCGCGGTTCCGCCCGAGGCGGCGATCATGGTCGGTGACAATTATCACGACGTGGAGGCTGCGCACGCCGCCGGCGTGCGTGCCTTCGCCGTGACCTATGGCTACAGCCACCGGCCGCATCACGAGCTCGGCGCCGAACGTCTCCTCGACAACATGGCCGAGCTGCCCGCCCTCATCGACGTGGCGGTCTCCGCCTGAGCCGGACATCATCCATGCGACTGATCCTTGTGCGTCACGGCGAGACGGTGTGGAACGCCGAGCGCCGCCTGCAGGGCCATGCGGACGCCCCGCTTTCGGAACGCGGCCAGGAGCAGGCGCGGCGGGCCGCCGCCTTCTTCGCGGCCGAGCCGCCGCCCGGCCTCGTCGTTACCTCCGACCTCGGCCGCGCGCGCCGCACGGCCGAGATCCTCGGCTTCACGGGAGCCGAGACGGATCCGCGCCTGCGCGAGATGGATCTCGGCGAATGGACGGGTCGCTACATCAGCGACATCGAGGCCGAGGACCGCTACGCCTATCGCGATTGGCGCCTCGGCAGACTCACGCCGCCCGGTGGCGAGACCTGGGAAGCCTTTCGCGCCCGTGTCGGGGCGGCAATTTCGGATGTCATCGCCCGCGCGCAGGACGATGCCGTGATCGTGACGCACGAGGGCGTGGTGCGCGCTGCCTGCGATCTTCTCGTCGGGCTTGCGCCCGCGAGCCTCGCGCCGCTCTCACCGTGCGCCATCACCGTCTTTGCGGTCAACCGCACGGTGTCGCCGGCCACGGCACGCCTTCTGACCTTCAACTACGTCTCCTCGCCCGCGGACCTGAAGAGCCGCGGCCTTGACCACGCGCCGGTATAACCGGCGCAGCGTGGTCTCACTCGAAGACGGGCGGCTGGCGCGGGGCGCCAAGAGCTTCGCCGAGCCAGCGCATGTCGGGGTCGCCCCACAGGTCGAGCACCCCGGCGACGAGGCGCTCCACCGCGGGGGCCGCCAGCGCCATGCCGCAAAGGCCGTGCACCTTGTCGAAATAGGCGGCCTCGCCCACCGGATTGGCCGGCGAGCCGAGCGGGCTTGTCACGCGTGTCTCGAAGAAGCGCCCGTCACGCGTCGAGATGCGCACGAGGGGCTCGTCGGCGGCGGGCAGGGCCTCGTCGACGATGAGCGCGACGCGCTCCATGGCCGCCCGCAGTGCCGGGTCGGCCCGGTGCGCGGCGCGGTAGGCATCGAGGCCGGCGTGCCCCAGCACGAGGCGCGCCGCCAGCGCGTAGGGCAGGCTCATCTGCGCCTCTGGCAGGGTGTCGACAGTCCGGCCGCCGCACATGTCGAGGAGAAAGCGGCTGAGGCGCACCTCGATGCGCTCCACGTCGTCGCGGCCGAGGCCGTTCTCGTCGAGGAGAAGGCCCAGGGCATCGATGGAGGAATGCGTGCCGCGGCAGGACGCATAGGGCTTCAGTGACACGCGCTCCATGCGCCAACGCTCGCCAAGGCCGATGGTGAGCGCCTCCGGCTGCGCCGAGGCGGATGCGAAGGTGGCGAGGAAGCCGCCCCAGCGGTCCTCGAAAATGGCGGAGGGGCCGGTGACGCCGGCGCGGGCCAGCATCGCGGCGAGCAGCCCGGCTTCGGCGGCGCGGCCGGCATGCACGCGCTTCGTCTGGCTGCCGTCGTGGATGAAGGCCCACAGGCCGCCGCTGAAGCTCGCGGCGTGGCCGAGGGCGTAGCCCATGCGCGTCGTGTCGAGCTGCATCAGCCGTCCGGCGGCGACGGCGGCGCCGAAGGTGCCGCAGGTGGCGGTCGAGTGCCAGCCGGCATTGTTGTGCGGCTCGTAGCCGCCGCAGGCTTCCAGCACGCGCCGGGCGACATCATAGCCGAGCGTCACGGCGAGGATGAATTCGTCGCCGGAGATCGGCCGTTCCGACATCGCGACCGTGGCCATGGCCGCGGGCACGACGACCGCGCCGGAATGGTCGCAACCCCCCGTGTCGTCGAGCTCGAAGGCATGGCAGGCAATGCCGTTGACGAGCGCGGCCGAGCGCGCGGAAAGCCGCCGGTTGGTGCCCCAGGCAGCGGCAGGCCCCGGCTCCTCGCTCGCCTCGACGAGGGCAAGGCACGCCTGGGCCTCGCGCGAGGCGGCGCCGGCGATGCCACAGGCGAGCGTGTCGAGGATGTGCCGGACAGCCTTGTCGCGGATCGCGGCCGGCAGATCGGCGGGCGTGGCGTGGACGACGAAGCGCGCAAGCACAGCGGCGCGCAGGTTGTCTGCACTGGCGGACGTGGTCATGGACACTCGGCAAAGAGGACGCCGGGCGGAAACCCGCCCGGCGCGAGGGGGGATGGGGCTTACTTGTTGGCCCCGCCGTTGATCATCACCTTGTCGAGCTTGGCGTCGAGGAGGTCCCACTTCTTGAGGATCTCGTCATAGGTGCCGTCGGCCATCAGCTCCTTGAGGGCGGCGGCGACGGCGTCACGCAGCTCGGTGTCCTTCTTGGCGAAGCCCATGCCCTGGTAGACGGAGGTGAAGGGCTTGCCGACGACGGCGTAGGTGTTCGGCTCGAGGTTGAGCAGATAGGGAAGGGTCTCGCTGCCCTGCACCGCGGCGTCGAGGCGCTTCTGCCGCAGCTGCGTGCGGGCATCCGCCGAGCCTTCCGTGCCGACGATCTTGAGGCCGGGCTTGCCCTTGTCCTCGCAGTTCTCCTTGCTCCACTTCGCCATCTCGTTGGGGAAGGAGGTGCGGCGGCTGGCGCCGACGGTCTTGCCGCAGAGGTCCTCGGGTTCCTTGAATTCGGAGGCGCGATCGGCCGTCGTGTAGAACTGGGCGCCGGAGTTGAGATAGTCGACGAAGTCGAGCGTCTCGTGGCGGCTCGGCAGGTCGCTCATGCCGCTGAGGATCATGTCGGCGCGGCCGGTGGTGAGCGAGCTCACCATCTGCTCGAAGCCGATTTCCTCCCACTTGATCTCGACGCCGAGCTTCTTGCCGATGGCGTTGCCGAGGTCGATGTCAAGGCCGGTCAGCGTGCCGGTCTTCGGATCCTTGAACTCGAGCGGGGGATAGTTCGGCACGTTGGCGACGACGATCTGCTTCTTCGCCGCGATGCGCTCGGGCAGGGCCTGGGCCATGGCCGCGCCGCCGGCGAGGGCGAGCGCGAGCGCGGACAGGACGAGGGTACGTGTCTTCATAAGAGATCTCCGTTTCTCTAGAAGTGCTTGTCTTACTTGTGGACGGCGGAAATGAAAGCGCGCGTGCGCGCCTGTTGGGGATCGGACAGCACCTGGCGCGCATCGCCGATCTCGACGAGCTGCCCCTGGTCCATGAAGGCGACCCGGTTGCTGACCTCGCGGGCGAAGCCGAGCTCGTGGGTGACCACGATCATCGTCATGCCTGTGCCGGCGAGGTCGCGCATCACGCCCAGCACCTCGCCGACGAGCTCCGGATCGAGCGCCGAGGTGGGCTCGTCGAAGAGGAGCAGCTCCGGCCGCATGGCGAGGGCGCGGGCGATGGCGACGCGCTGCTGCTGACCGCCGGAGAGGTGGGCCGGGTAGGCGTCGCGCTTGTCGGCGAGGCCGACGCGCGCCAGGAGCGCCTCGGCCCGTTCCCGCGCCTCGGCCGGCTTCTCGCCCAGAACCTGCACCGGGCCCTCGATGATGTTCTCGAGGGCGGTGAGGTGGGGGAAGAGGTTGAAGCGCTGGAAGACCATGCCGATGCGGCGCCGCTGGCGCGCGATTTCGGCATCCGTCAGCTCGTAGAGGAAGTTGCCCTCGCGCCGGTAGCCGACGAGCTCGCCCGCCACCCAGATGGCGCCGCCGTCGATGCGCTCGAGCTGGTTGATGCAGCGCAGGAAGGTGCTCTTGCCAGAGCCGGAGGGGCCGATGATGCAGAGCACCTCGCCCTTCGGCACCCGGAGGTCGATGCCCTTGAGCACCTCGTTGCTGCCGAAGCGCTTGCGCACGTCCGCTGCGACCACGATCGGGTCGGCGGGCAGCATGTTCTGGTCGGCAGCGGCGGGGGTGGTGCGAATGGCCATGCGAGACCCTCCCGTCACTTCGTGCTGGCGGCGGGAGCCGCACCCTTGGAGAAGTACTTCTCGATGCGGCCCTGGATGAGGCTGAGTATCGTCACCACGATGAGGTACCAGAAGGCGGCGACGATCAGCAGCTCGATGACGCGCGAGTTGGCGTAGTAGATGTTCTGCGCGCTGTGCAGGATCTCGGCATACTGGATGACGCTGGCGAGCGACGTCAGCTTGACCATGCCGATGAATTCGTTGCCCACCGGCGGGATGATGACGCGCATCGCCTGGGGCATGATGATCCGGCGCAGCATCTTGAGCCGCGTCATGCCGAGCGTCTGGGCAGCCTCGTACTGGCCGCGGTCGACGGAGAGGAGGCCGGCGCGCACCACCTCGGCCGTGAAGGCGCCCTGCTGGATGCCGAGGCCGAGAAGGGCGGCGACGAACGGCGTCATCACGTCCACCGTCGGCACCGAGAAGACGCCCGGGATGCCCATGGTCGGGAAGACGAGGGCAAGGTTGAACCACAACAGCAGCTGCAGCAGCGCCGGTACTGCGCGGAACAGCCAGATGTAGCCGAGTGCCGTGTAGGACAGCACCGGATTTTCTGACAACCGCATGATGGCGAAGATGACGCCCAGGGCAATACCGACAACCATGGCGAGGATCGCCATGACGATGGTATTGACGAGGCCGGTCATGATCGCCGGCACGGTCAGGAACTCGCCGACGTAGTTCCACTCGATCTGTCCGACGGCGAAGGCGTGGGCGATGGCGGCCAGCGCCGCCACGACCAGGGCGGCCGCGACCATCCGGCCATAGTGCCGGCGTGGCACGTGCACGAGATGGCTGATCTGGTAGACGGTGTCTGTCATCGGCTCTTCTCGTTCTCTTGGATCCCGCCGTGGCCGCAAGGGCCTTCGGTCAGGGATCGTTCCTAGCATCGTCATCGGAGCCGTCGGTGCCGATGACGATGCTATCCCCCGGAAGTTTGGTGTCTCAGGCGCTCTCGGCCCAGTGCCGCTGCGCCTCGACGGTTCTTTTCAGCCGTTCGATCTGCTCGCCGACGCGGACCGGCGAGGTACCGCCGTAGCCGGTGCGGGCTGCGACGGCTGCTTCGGGCGTCAGCCGCGGCAGCACGCCGGGGCCGAGCCGGGCATCGACCGCGGCGAGGTCCGCCGGCGTCAGCTCGGACAGGTCGATGGCCTTCTCCTCACAATAGCGCACGAGGGCGCCGGTGATCTCGTGCGCCTCGCTGAAGGGGACGCCGTTCTGCGACAGCCAGTCGGCCACTTCCGTCGCCAGCGTGAAGCCTTCGGTCGCCTGCTCGGCCAGACGTTCGCGGTCGACCTTCATGGTGGCGATCATGCCGGCCATGGCGGGCAGCACGAGCTCGAGCGTGTCGATGGCCTCGAAGCTCGCCCACTTGTCCTCCGCAAGGTCGCGGTTGTAGGCGAAGGGCAGGCCCTTGAGCGCCACGAGGACGCCATTGAGCACAGCGATGAGGCGCGCGGCCCGCCCGCGCGTCAGCTCGGCGATGTCCGGATTCTTCTTCTGCGGCATGATCGAAGAACCCGTCGCATAGCCATCGTCGAGATCGACCCAGCGGAACTGCTTCGACGACCAGAGGAAGACTTCCTCGGCCAGGCGCGAGAGGTTGACGCCGAGCATCGCCGTGACGAACAGGAATTCCGCCACATGGTCGCGGCTGCCGACGGCGTCGATGGAATTCTCGCAGGGCGCGTCGTAGCCGAGCTCCCTGGCCGACAGCTCCGGATGCAGCGCGATGGCGGAGCCGGCCAGCGCGGCGGCGCCGAGGGGCGAGCGGGCGGCGCGCCGGTCGAAGTCGCGGAAGCGGTCGATGTCGCGCGAGAAGCCCTGCGCGTGGGCGAGAAGCTGCTGGGCGAAGGTGACGGGCTGGGCGGGCTGCAGGTGGGTGAAACCGGGGCAGAGCGTGTCGCGGTGCTGTTCCGCCTGCGTGATCAGCGCGTCCTGCAGGGCGAGCACGTGGCTGGCGAGCCGGCGCGCGGCGCTGCGCAGGTGCAGCTTGAGGTCGTTAGCCGCCTGGTCGTTGCGCGAGCGGCCGGCGCGGAGCTTGCCACCGAGGGGGCCGAGCCGGTCTTTTAGCATGCGCTCGAGGAAGGTGTGCACGTCCTCATCGGCCGGCGAGGGGGCGATGCGCCCGGCGCGCCAGTCCTTCCCGATCGCCTTGAGGGCGGCGATGATCTCCTCCGCCTCCGCCTCGGTGAGGATGCCGGCGCGCATCAGCTCGCGGGCATGGGCCACGGACGACATTAGGTCCTCGGGCACCAGGCGGAAGTAGTTCGCCGGGGACCGCGACAGATTCATCAGGGCCTCGGACGGCGGCGAACGGAAGCGCGCACCCCACAGTCTCACGGGTTCGGTCATGCGTAATCCTCCTGTCGCAATCAATGCTGGCATCGGCCCGAAAACTGGACAATTGAATTGATTTCCGAAACATTAGTCCAAAATGGAATAGGAGTAGGGCCATGACGCGCCCGCATCTGCCGACGACGACCGGACTGCGCGTCGTGGTGGCGCTCGCCCAGCACGGCACCGTTTCTGCCGCAGCCCAGGCCCTCAACCTCACGCAGAGCGCCGTGAGCAAGCAGCTCAAGGCCCTGGAAGATCTCGTCGGCCTGGCGCTCTTCACGCGCACGAGCCGCGGGCTGGCGCCGACCGAGGCGGGCGTGATCTACATTGCCCAGGCGCGGGTTGCGCTCGGCGCGCTGGAGACGGCGGCGGCGCGCGTGGCGGGCCTGCGTTCGTCGCGGCCGGCGCTCAGGCTGCACGTGCTGCCAATTCTCGGCGACCGGTGGTTCATGCCGCGCTTCTCGCGCTTCGTGGAGGCCCATCCGGACATCGAGGTGCAGTTCAGCACCTTCGCCGCCAGCGACACGATAGCAGAGGCGGACGTTGTCTTCCGCTTCGGCGACGGGCAGTGGCCGGGTTGGCAGGCGGACTATTTCCTCGGCCGCGAGGTCCTCCTCGTCGGCTCGCCACAGTTCATCGCCCGCGGCGGGGGCATTGCCGCGCCGGAGGATGCCTGGCGCTTCCCGATCCTGGAGCACCGGCAGACGCCGCTGCACTGGAGCGACTTCGCCACGAGCCACGGCATCGGCGAGGTGCGTGCCGAGCGCTTGGTGCGGCTCGGCTATTATTCTCTCGTCATCCGCGCCGCCATCGCCGGGCAGGGGCTGGCGCTTGTTCCGCGCAGCCTCATCCTCGACGAGCTCGCCAGCGGGCAGCTCGTCAACCCGGCGGGGCTCGGTTACATGAGCAGAAACTGCTACTGGCTGACGACGCCGCTCGACCGTCCGCGCAGCGCCGATCTTGCCACCTTCTGCGAGTGGGCGCTGGCGGAGGCGCGCGAGACGGAGAGCGCATCCCGGCCGGCGCCGCCGGCTCAGACGCCGCGCGCCGCCTCGCAGCGCTCGTAGTGGTCGGCGATGTCGCGGCCCGTCGCCCACCAGACATCGTCGAAGCCCGCCACATAGGTGAGGAACTCGTCGAGCAGGCGGTAGCGCATCGGCCGTCCCGACACCTGCGGGTGCAGCATCATGGTGGTGACGCCGCCCCAAGCGTGTGTCTGCTCGAACTCGTCACGCCAGATCGAGAGCACGGCCTCGCGGCTGAAGAGTGCGCGCGGGCTCATGCGGTGCGTGATGCCGAAGTTCCAGTCGTCGAGGCTGTAGTTGACCGGGATCTCGATGGGTCCGGGCCCGTCCGGCAGGAGATGGCGATAGGGCCTGATGTCGTCGCGCCAGGAGCTCGAATAGCGGATGCCCCGGTCGCGCAGCATCTTCAGCAGGGCCACACAGCTCTCGCCCGACGGCGCGCGATAGCCCACGGGTATCAGGCCGAGGACGCGCTTCAGCGCCTCGAAGCCGCGTTCCACCTCCTCGCGCATGGTCTCGTCGTCGCCGGGTTCCGGGCGCAAGTGCCAGTAGCCGTGGTGGGCGATCTCGTGCCCAGCCTTCAGGATAGCCTCGCAGGCGGCGGGATGGGCCTCCACCGTCCAGCCGGTGATGAAGAAGGTCCCCTTCGCATCGTGGCGGGCGAGCAGTTCGAGGAGCTTCGCAATGCCGACACGCGCCTCGTAGCCGCCGTAGGACATGGTGACGAGGCGTTCGGCATTGCGCCGGTCCATGCCGAGCCAGACCGATTCGGCATCGACGTCGAAGCCCAGGAAGAATGCGGAGCGCTTCCCCTCGGGCCAGGGAAAGTCTGGTGCGGGTGGCGCGGGATTGGCCGGGCGGGGCGTGTCGGCTGGCATGGTCTCTCCTCCTGCCGGCCGATGCTGCCAGCCGGCGGCCAAAATGCCAATTGAATGATTTCCTGCCTGCCAGTCGGCGACGGAATAGCCTTAGGGCATCTCGGTGGCGAGCGCGGCGAGCTGCTCGCCGGGCAGTGTGTAATAGATCTTCTCCATCACGCGGGCACCGAGCGCCGCATAGAGCCGCTGGGCGCCCTCGTTGTCCCTGTCGGTGGTGAAGTCGATGCGGCCGATGCCGTTCTCCGTCGCAAAGCGGGCCAGGAAGGCCATGAGGCTGCGGCCGAGCCCCCGGCCGCGCGCCTGCTCCACGACGAAGAGATCCTTGAGATAGACGAGCCCCTTGAGGTCACGGCCCGGCCGAATCACGGCGATGCAGGCGAGCCCGAAAGGCGTGCCGTCCGCCCCGCGGGCGATGACGAAGCGCGTGCCCTCCCGCTCGCGCAGCGTCGCCGCCACCATCGCGCGATAATCGTCCACCGGCGGCAGTGTCTCGCCCGGGCGGTAATGGGCGTCCATGGCCGCGATGAGCTGCGCGACATCGGCAGTGTCCGCGAGCGTAGCGAAGGCGATGGAAATGGCTGATGCCGAATCGGGAACGGACATGCGGGCAAACCGGCGTTGGGACGATCGACGCGACTTTGCCGGGCTCGTGGCGAAAGGCAAGCGGGCAGGAAGCGGCCCCTTCGCGGAAGCGGCGCCGGCGCTTGAACGTGCGGCGCGGGAGATGAATAGTGGCACTCCCGTCCAGCCGCGCGGCCGCGCCATGCACGGCACCGCACTCCTTCTCCTGCGAGGTCCGCATGACAGTGACCCTCGGCATCATCCATACGTCCCCGGCCACGCTCGACCTCTTTCCCGGCCTCATCCGCGCCCAGGTGCCGGACGTGCGCATCGTCAACATCCTCGACGATTCGATCCTGCCGGAGCTTCGCGACAACGGCGGGCGCCTCGAGGCAGTGCTGCCGCGCTGGGCCGGCTATTGCCGCGCGGCGAAGGATCAGGGGGCCCGGCTCCTCTTCAACGCCTGTTCGTCCATCGGCGCGCTCGGCGCCGTCGTCGCACCGCAGATCGGCATCCCCATCGTCCGCGTCGATGCCGCGATGGCGCGGGAGGCGGTGCGCCGCGGCCGGCGGGTCGGCGTCATCGCGACCTTGCCGACGACGCTGCATCCTACAACCGCTCTCGTCGAGGAGACGGCGCAGGCGGAAGGCGGTGCCGTCGAGGTCGAAGCCGTGCTGGTGGATGGCGCCTACGACGCCCTGATGGCGGGTGACCGCGAGGAACACGACCAGCGCGTGGCCGACGCCCTTGGGGCGCTCGTCGCGCGCAGTGACGTCGTGGTGCTGGCGCAGGCTTCGATGGCGCGGGTGGTGCCGGCCCTGGCGGAAGGCGAGCGCAGCAAGGTACTGGCGAGCCCGCCCTTCGCCGTGGCGGATGTCATCGCAGCGCTGAGGCGCATCGGCTGACCGGCCGCGCCTACGCCCGCTTCCTTTCGAGCTCCGGCTCCATCTGGGCGATCAACAGCTCGCAGCGCGCCTCCTCGATCATCGCCTTGATGACGCCCACGGGCTGCCTGTCGGTGACGAGTACGTTAAAGTCACGCAGGTGGGCGAGGCGCGCCATGGCGACCCGCCCGAATTTCGTATGGTCGGCGAGCAGCACCCGGCGGCGGGCGTTGCGCAGCATGCTGCGACCGACGACGACCTCCTCGTCCCGGTATTCCAGCAGATTCCCTTCCGAATCGATGCCGCCGATGCTCGTCACCAGCAGGTCGCACCGATACTGCTCGACGAACTCGGCTGCGTACATGCCGCAGACGGCGCCGTTGAACTTTGACCACCGCCCGCCCGTGACCTGGATGGACACGTCCGGACAGTCGGCGAGGATCGTCGCCGCCGAGATGCTGTTGGTGACGATGCGCAGCCCGGCCGGCTGGCAGCGGGCCAGTGCGCGCGCGAAGGCGTCGACGGTAGTGCCCGGCGTCAGGAACAGCGAGTTGCCCGGCTTGACGAGGCGGGCCGCAGCCTCGGCGATAGCCGCCTTCTCGGCTGCTGTTTCCTCGTAGCGCAGGTTGTAGGCGGCGTTGGCGGTGCTGCGGTTGATGCTCGCGCCGCCGTGGTGGCGGCGCAGGAGCCCCCGCTCGGCGAGGTCGCGGATATCGCGGCGGATGGTCTGGGGCGATACCGCGAACATCTCCGCCATTTCCTCGATCGTCAGGTAGCCCTGAACCTCGAGCGTCTCGAGAATTCGGTCGTGTCGGGTGATCAGTGCAGCCATGTTCTTGCCATAGCGCGCCCTAAGGGCGCCCGCAATGCTCGAAAAAGAAAATGGACTTGCGAAAACGAAAACGGAATGCTCATCATGAGTGGCATCCGGCTGCAGGATCATAACGCCTCCGCGCCGGAGGGAGCAAACAAGAACATGCGGGCCGCGTGAGCGGAACCGAAAAAGCCGCCGGCCGCGGCGGCAGTCGTGGGGAGCTGAAACGCGCCATGGGGCGGATCGTCTGTGTCGGCAATCTCGTTCATGACGAAGTTTTTCGGGTCGGCGAGCTGCCGGCGTCCGGCATCAAGACCGGCGTGATCGACTACGAAACGCGCTTCGGCGGTCCTGCCGCGACGGCGGCCGTGGCCATCGCCCGGCTCGGCGGCCACGCCGCCTACTGGGGTCGTGTCGGCCAGGACGATGCGGGACGCGATGCCTTGCGGCAGATGCGAGAGTGCGGCGTCGACTGCAGCGGCGTCGCGCAGCTGCCGGCTGGCCGCACGCTGCGCGCCATCGTCCTTGTCGATGCGCGCGGGGAGCGCAGTATCGTCTCCGACCGGCGCAGCCTCGCGACGGATCCCTCGGTTCTGCCGGACGACCCGCTGGACGACACGGCGGCCGTCCTCGTCGACAGCCGCTGGCCGGCAGCGGCGGAGGTGGTGCTGGACAGGGCAGGGCGGCGGCACATTCCCACCGTCTTCGACGCCGACGGCGGCCTCGCGGCCGACGGCGAGCGGCTGCTCGCCAAGGCCGGGCACGTCGTCTTCTCCAGCGAGGGCCTCAGGGACTACGCGGGTGACGGGCCGGCGGAGCATCTGCTGCGCCGCTGCGCCCGCGCCGCTCCGGACCATATTTTCGCCGTCACGCTGGGAGCCGAGGGCAGCTTGTGGCTGGTCGACGGCGACCTCGTGCACGTGCCTGCCTTCCGCATCCCCATGGCTGACACCACGGGCTGCGGTGACGTCTTCCACGGGGCGTATGCCCTGGCCTTGAGCGAGGGCATGGCGCCAATCGCGGCGGCCCGCTTTGCCGCGGCTGCGGCGGCGATCAAGGGCGCCCGCGGACGTGGCTGGGACGGCATGCCAGACCGGGCCGCGGTCCTCGGGCTGCTGGCCGAAGGCGAGCAGACGCCGGCCGCCGAGGTCGTTCGGGCATGAGTCATAAAGCGAAAACGTATGTTGCGAATCTGAAAAAATGGTGCCTAACTGATGGTCGAAAACAATCACGACGCATGACAGAGGCTGTCAGAGCCGGGCTCTCCCGAAAGGCTCCTTCTGCTTCGTGACGCCGTTCGATCATCATCCGGGAAGGTATCGACCATGGGCTGTTCCACCGTTGCCGCGCTCATCGAGGATCTCCGCAGCATCGACGTCGATCTCGCCAGGGGCGGGGATTTCTCGGCGAGCCGCCGGCCGCCGCCGGACATGATCGACCGCTGGGCTGAAACCGCGGCGCTCGGTGAGCCGGATGCCCGGGCGCTCGCCATCTGGGCGATCCGCGAGGCGGCGCTTGCTGCCGGCATTGTGCCGGCGTCGGTGCAGGAACTCTATCTCGCTCGCGCTGCCGGACGCTGGGAGGGGCGCACCGTCCCGGCCATGAACCTGCGCGGCTGGAGCTACCAGACCTGCCGGGCGGTGTTCCGCGCGGCGCGGGCGATGGATGCGGCACTGTTCATTTTCGAACAGGCGGTGGCCGAGTCGATTTATGCTGCGCAGCCGCCGGTGGAATACACTGCCGCCGTGCTCGCCGCCGCCCTGCGCGAGGGGCACGAGGGGCCGGTCTTTCTGCAGGCCGACCACGACCAGGTCAACGCCGCCGCCTATGCCAGGGACAGTGCTGCCGAGATCGCGCGGCTCGAGGCCGTGATGCGCGAGCAGGTGGCGGCCGGCTTCTACAGCATCGACATCGATGCCTCGACGGTGGTCGACCTCTCGCTGCCCACTGTGCGCGACCAGCAGCGCCTCAATGCGGAGCTGACGGCGTATTTCACGCGCTTCGTGCGCTCCATCGAGCCCGAGGGCGTGACCATCTCGCTCGGCGCCGAAATCGGCGAGGTGGGCCACGAGAACACCACGCCCGAGGAGCTGCGGGAGTTCATGGCCGTTTACCGGGAGGCCCTCGCCGCCGGCGGCGGCACCATAGCGCCCGTCAGCAAGATCAGCATCAACACGGGCACGCACCACGGCGGCAAGATGTTGCCGGACGGTACGCTCGCCCCGGTGAATGTGGATTACGAGCTTGTGCGCACGATTTCGGACCTGTGCCGGTCGGAGTACGGCATGGGCGGCGCGGTGCAGCACGGGGCCTCGACGCTGTCGGGCGAGCAGCTCGCCCGCTTCCCCGGCACCGGCGCCATCGAGATTCACCTGGCGCTCGGCTTCAACAACCTCATCTTCGACCACCCGCGCCTGCCGCAGGCGGTGAAGGACGAGATCAGGGACTACACCTTCGCCAACCACGCCTCCGAGCGGCGGCCGGACGAGAACGACGTGCAGTTCCTCTACAACACCCGCAAGAAGGCGTGGAAAGTCATGAAGAAGCGCTTCTGGGAGCTGCCGCAGGACATTCAGGCGGACATCATGGCCTCGCTCGAGGAGATGTTCCGCAACATGTTCACCTGGATGAACGTCGGCGGCACCCGCCAGCTGGTGCGCGAATATGCCCGCCCGGTGAAGGTGCATGCCGCAAAGCCCGAGGTGATCGCGAAAATCGCCCGCTGACTGAACCGGCGGGTCGATGAGAAGGGGGTCCGGCAAGGGCCGAGAGCCCCCCGGTGAGACAGAGGAAACGCCCATCTGAGGAGGACGATCATGAACAAGAGACGCGGATCGGTGTGGTTGACCGCGGCCGCGACCGCCCTTGCGGCGTCGCTCGCCATGTCGACATCGTCTGTAGCCCAGCAGCGCGAGGTGCGCTGGAGCCAGTGGAAGGGCACGGAGGTCGGCGAGAAGTTCATGGCCGAACTCAAGGCAGCCTTCGAGAAGGACCATCCCGACATCACGCTCGTTCCCGTCGATGCGCCCTTCACGGGCTTCCACGATCGGGCCATCGTGCAGCACCAGGCCGGCAACCTCGCCGACGTGCTGTTGGTGCAGGTGGACTGGGTGGCCGAGTTCGCCGATCTCGGCATGCTCGAGCCGCTCGACGACCTCATCGCCAAAGAGCCACCGGAGTTCTTCAATAACATTGCGTCCGCCTTCCACCAGAAGTGGCGCGGCAAGCAGTATTACCTGCCCATCGAGAGCGGCGCCGTTGCGCTGTTCTACAACACCGACCTGTTCAAGGCCGCAGGCCTCTCGGAGCCGCCGAAGACGTGGGACGAGTTCGCCGAGATGGCGCGCAAGCTCACGAACCCGGAGAAGCGCCAGTTCGCGATCACGGCGACGCTCCAGTCGGAGCCGCCGACAAACATGACCTACGACATCTATCCGCTGATCCTGCAGGCGGGCGGCAAGCTCATCGATTCCGAGACCAACAAGGCCGCCTTCAACAGCCCTGAGGGTGTCGCCGCCATCGAGTGGTACGCGGGGCTGATCAACAACGACAAGGTCAGCGTCCCTGGCGTCCTTAGCAACGGCGAGAAGGAGAAGCGCGCCAACTTCGCCTCCGGTAACGTCGCCATGATGTTCGAGGGGCCGTGGGGCATCGCCATCCAGCGTCAGCTCAACCCCAACCTCAACTACAAGATCGCGCCGCTGCCCGAGGGCAAGACCACCGGCACAATGGTGCGCGGCTCGCTCAACACTGTGACCACCCAGGCCAAGGACAAGGATGCCGCCTGGACCTTCGTCAAGTGGATGTCCGGCCCCAAGGGCATGGCCCTCTGGTCCAAGGGCACCGGCGCCCTGCCGGCCCGCACGGACGTCATGAACGAGGACTGGTTCAAGGAGAAGACGGAGTTCGCCGCCTTCGTCACGCAGATCAATCGGGCGAATGCCCAGTCGCCGTTCCTTGTCATGCCGAACGCGGTGCAGATGAACAAGATCATGACCACCGAGGTGCAGAACGTCGTGCAGGGCAAGAAGACTGCGAAGCAGGCCCTCGACGATGCCGCGGCCGAGTGGAACAAGATCTTCGACGCGGTCAAATAAATCGACGGCTCCTCTCGGGGCCCGCGGCGGCGGGTCCCTGCCGACCTCTTAATATGTCCAGGGGCCGCGCCGCCGTGACGGCGGCCGGTTCCCGACAACGGCCGGGTGAGCCATGTCCACCTTCCGAAACCGTTTTCGCGACGAGATCCTGGCCTATTCCTTCCTGTGGCCATCGCTGCTGATCCTCGTCGCCCTGCTCATCTATCCGCTCGGCGACGTCATCCGCCTCAGTTTCTACGACAGTAACCTTAAGCGGGAGACGTGGGTCGGGCTTGGCAACTATGTCGCGCTGCTCAACGACCCGTTGTTCTGGAAGGCCTTCGGCCAGACGGTTGTGTTCACTGCGGCGAGCGTCGTGCTGCATCTCGTCATCGGCCTCGGGCTCGCCCTGCTGCTTAACATGCAGCTCAACCAGACCTTCCGCTCGCTGGCGCGGGGCCTGTTGATCGTGCCCTGGCTGCTGGCGCCCACCGTGGCAGGCATGATCTGGGTGCTGATGCTCGCACCCTTCGGCGTCCTCAACGGCGTGCTGGCCCGCCTCGGGCTCATCGACATCAACTTCGCCCCGTCCTGGCTCGGCGATCCCTCGACGGCGCTCGGCTCGGTCACGGCCATGAATGTTTGGCGCGCCTTCCCATTCTTCATGGTCATGCTGCTCGCCGGGCTGCAGGCCATCCCGAAGCATCTCTACGAGGCGGCGGACATCGATGGGGCCTCGGGGCTGCAGAAGTTCTGGCACATCACGCTGCCGCAACTGCGCGGCGTCATCACCACCATCGTGCTGCTCGATTCCATCTGGACCTTCCGCGCCTTCGACCCGGTCTTCGTCATGACTGGCGGCGGGCCCGCCCACGCCTCCGAGGTGCTGGCGACGGTGATCTACTTCGACGGGTTCCAGAAGCTGCGCTTCGGCTACGCCTCGGCGGAAGCGATGGTGATGTTCATCGTTCTCTTCGTCGTCAGCGCCGTCTATGTGCGCCGTACCCTGAGCAAGGAGCAGTGACATGCCGAGGCCCGCGACCGAACCGGCCGTCGTCTCTCCCTACTACCTCGGCCTGCGCAACCGCGAGCGGCTGGCGCGCTTTGCGGCCTATGTGCTGCTCGTCCTCGCCATCGTCATCGTGTTCTTCCCTCTCGCCTGGATGGCCACCGTTTCGGTGCGCCCAAACCTCGAAGTGACGCGGATGCCTCCGGACTGGATTCCGGAGATCTTCACGTGGGAGCCCTACGCCAAGATCTTCACGACCCCGCGCTATCTCGTCGTCTTCGCCAACACGATGGTCATCTCGCTCGTGGTCACAGCGCTGTCGCTGGTGCTCGGGGCGATGGCGGCCTATGCACTGGCGCGCTTCCGCTTCGCCGGCCAGCGCGCGGTGCTGATGTTCCTGATCACGACGCAGATGTTCCCGCTCGTGCTCCTGTGCATCCCCTATTTCCGCATCTTCATCACCTTGGGGCTCTACGATACGCGCACGGCGCTGGTGATCGTCTATCTCACCTTCACGCTGCCCTTCTGCATCCTCATGCTGCGCAGCTACTTCCTCAACATCCCGCGCGACATCGAGGAAGCGGCGATGGTGGACGGCTGCTCGCGCCTGGGCGCAATCTTCCGCACGCTGGTGCCGATGTCCTATCCCGCCTTCGTCGGCGCGGGCCTCTACACGTTCCTGCTCGCCTGGAACGAATTCCTCTTCGCCGTGGTGCTGATCGAGTCCTGGGAGAACCGCGTGCTGACCATGGCCATCTACAGCCTGATGGCCGAATTCGTCACCGAGTGGAACATGATGATGGCCTTCTCGGTCCTCGCCAGCCTTCCGCTCGTCGTCGCCTTCATCTTCCTGCAGAAGTACATGGTCCAGGGCATGACGGCCGGCGCACTGACGTCCTGAAGTGATCGACGCGCCGGAAAACATTCATGCGCCCCGGAAAATGTCCGGGGCGCATTACTATTGGCAGGTAAATGAATTCTGTTGGCCACGCTTGTTATTGATAATTGTTCGCGGTAGATTTTGCAGATAAGTGTTCATGCTGGCGTTCCTCCAGCCCGACGCCAATCCTTCCCTGCCCTGAGCGGCTGTCTCACCCCCCAGACGACGATCTGCTCAGGGCCTTTTTGCCCGCTGCCTGTCCTGCCGTCCGCGCGCGCCGCGCAAACATGCAGTGACAACGTTGTCATTCACGCCAAATCGGCTATGATAACGTTGTCATTCGCGAATCGAGCGGGGTAACATGCAGCGCGCCGATGCCGTGTGGGGCGATATCGACAGCCGCTTCCGCGGCATTCCCGTCGATTGCGGGCCGGTGGATCTCGATGCCGTGGCGGCGTTCGGCTGGCGGCCTGCGGCCGGGGACATGCCGCTGCCGGTGTTGACGCTGGACGAGGAGGCTTTCGCCGGCAATTGCGAGCTGATGTTCGCCTATGCCCGCTCGCAGGGCGTCCTCATCGCTCCCCATGCCAAGACGCCGATGGCGCCGGCGCTTGCCCGCGCGCTCGTCAATCGTGGTGCCTGGGGTGCGACGGTTGCCAACGTGCAGCAGGCGTCCGTCATGGCCCGTGCGGGCATCAGCCGTCTGCTGCTCGCCAACGAAATCGGCGGGCGCTCCGGCGCCCGCCATCTCGGCGCCTTCCTCAAGGCCTGGCCGGGCGTCGAGCTGCGTGCATTCGCGGATTCGCCCGCCTGCGTCGCGGCGCTCGCGGAGACGGCGCGCCTTGCCGGGCGCATCCTGCCTGTTCTTGTCGAGGTGGGCGGCGCTCGCGCCGGAGCGCGGCATCTGGGGGCCGTAGAGGCGACCATCGCCGCCGTCGCCGGGGCGGACGATTGCCTGGTTCTCGATGGCGTCGCGGCCTACGAAGGGGCTGTGGCGAGCGCCGATGCGGCCGCGACGCGGGAGGCGATCGGTGCCCTGCTGGCGCTGGCGGGGGAGGCCTTTGCCCGCGTGCGCGCGGCCGCACCTGGCCGTCACCTCATCGCTACGGCCGGCGGCTCGTCCTACTTCGACGAAGTGGTGGCGATGCTCGGTCCGTGCGTCCGGGACGACGGCAACGCCTCCCTCGTCCTGCGCAGCGGCGCCATATTCTTCCATGACCACGGGGTCTATGCCCGCGCGCTCGCAGGGCTGGATGCCCGCGGCGGTTTCGCGATCGACGGCAAGTTCGTCAAGGCGGCCGAGGCATTCCGCCCGGCTCTGCGACTGTGGGCGGAGGTGCTGTCGCGGCCGGAGCCGGGCCTCGCCATCTGCGGCATGGGGATGCGCGACGTTTCCTTCGACCAGGGCATGCCCGTGCCGCTGGAGGCCTTTCGCGACGGGGTGCCACTCGGCCGTCTTGAGAGTGCTGCCGTCGTCAAGCTCAACGACCAGCACGCTTTCCTGCAGGTGCCGGACAATGCTGCCCTCGCGGTGGGCGACATCGTCGCCTTCGGCATCTCGCATCCCTGCACCTGCCTGGACCGCTGGCGGCTCGTCTTCGGCCTCGGCCCCGACGGGCGGGTGGCGAGTGTCTATCCGACATTCTTCGGCTGAGACCGGCCATGACGCTGAACTTCAGCCAGCTCTGGCGTTACGAAGATCTGCTCGCGCAGGGCACGCTGATGACGCTGCTCCTGACGGTGATCGCGGCCGGCGCGGGCACCCTGATCGGCGTCGGCGGTGCCGTCCTGGTGCGCGGCGGGCCGCGGCCGGTGCGCTGGGCCATCCGCGGCTATATCGAGGTCATCCGCAATACGCCGGCGCTCATCCAGCTCTTCATCATCTTCTTCGTGCTGCCGAGCCTCGGCCTGCGCCTGCCGCCCTTCGAGGCGGCGGCGGTGGCACTGAGCATCTATTTCGGCGCCTATGCCATCGAGATCATCCGCGCGGGGCTCGACGCCATTCCGCGCGCGCAACTTGAGGCGGGCCAATGCCTCGGGCTCACCCGCTGGCAGGTTTTCCGCCACATCGTCCTCCTGCCGGCGCTGCGCACCATCTATCCGGCCTTCACGAGCCAGTTCGTGCTGCTGCTGCTCGGCACCTCGCTTGCGTCGCAGGTCTCGGCGGAGGAGCTGTTCCACGTCGGTGGTTTCATCGAGAGCCGCACGTTCCGCAGCTTCGAAGTCTACGCCGTCATCTGCGCCATCTACTTCGCGCTCGTCATGGCCTTCAAGCTCGCCTTTGCAGGGCTCGAACGGCTCATCTTCCGCTGGCCGATGCGGCGCTGAGGATCCCATGCGCACGTTCAACGAAGCCGATCTCCTCTCGCTGTTCTCGGCCCTGCGCTGGACGGTGGTTCTCGTTGCCCTGGCGCTCGCCTGCGGCGGCCCGCTCGCGCTGATGCTGGCGCTGATGCGCTCAAGCCGCATCGCGCCGCTGCGCTGGCTTGCAGCCGGCATTCTGCAGCTCGTGCAGGGCGTGCCGCTGCTCGGCCTGCTGATGTTCTTCTACTTCGGCATGCCGGTGTTCCTCGGCGTCGAGGTGCCGGCCCTCGTCGCCGTCGGCGTCGCCTTCACGGCCTATACCGCCGTCTTCCTGGGCGAGATCTGGCGCGGCGGCATCCAGGCGGTGAAGCAGACCCAATGGGAGGCAGCGGCCTGCCTTGGGCTGACGCGCTGGCAGCAGTTCCGCTACGTGATCGCCCCACAGGCCTTCCGCATGGCGCTGCCGCCGACGGTCGGCTTCCTGGTGCAGCTCATCAAGAACACTTCGCTCGCCTCTGTCGTCGGCTTCGTTGAGCTTGCCCGCGCCGGACAGATGGCGAGCGCCGCAACCTTCCAGCCGCTGCTCGTCTACTCGGTCGTGGCGGCGATCTATTTCGCGCTGTGCCTGCCCCTCACGGTCTGGTCGCGCAAACTGGAGGCCCGTCTCAATGGCGCTCGTTGAAATCCGCGACGTCCACAAGAGCTTCGGCAGCGTCGAGGTGCTGAAGGGCATCACGCTCGACGTCGAGAAGGGCGACATCGTCACCATCATCGGCCGCTCGGGCTCCGGCAAGTCCACGTTGCTGCGCTGCATCAACGCCTTGGAGACCATCGACCGGGGTGAGATTCGCATCGAGGGCGAGCGGATTGCCGCCGACATGCCCAACCTCCGCCAGCTGCGCCAGCGGGTCGGCATCGTCTTCCAGGCCTTCAACCTTTTTCCGCACCTTACCGTGGAGCGCAACATCACGCTCGCGCCGGTGCTGACCGGCAAGGTGCCGAAGGAAAAGGCGCGGGATCTGGCGCTTGACGTGCTCGCGCGCGTCGGCCTCGCGGACAAGATCGACGCATGGCCAGAGCAGCTGTCCGGCGGCCAGCAGCAGCGTGTGGCGATCGCCCGCTGCCTCGCCATGTCGCCGCATCTCATGCTGTTCGACGAGGTCACGTCCGCGCTCGACCCGGAGCTCGTCGGCGAGGTGCTGAAGGTGATGGAGGACATGGCGCGCCAGGGCATGACCATGATCCTCGTCACGCATGAGATGGGGTTTGCCCGCACCGTCGCCACCAAGCTCGTCTTCATGCACCAGGGCAGGGTCTGGGAGCAGGGCAACCCCGCAGAGCTCTTTGCGGACCCGAAGACCCCTGAGCTCAAGAACTTCATCAGCTCCGTGAAATAGGCGCCCGCCTGGCGCCCGGGGAGAATCGTCAGGAGTCAGAGGAGAACAAGGATGAGGATTATCGCAACACTCGCCGCCGCGGCGATCGCCTGCGCGGCGCTGGCCATGCCGAATGCGGCGCGCGCGGACAAGCTGCAGGACGTGATCAGCGCCGGCAAGCTCCGCGTCGGCGTCCTGATGGATGTCGCCCCCTGGGGTTTCAAGGACGACAAGGGCGAGCCCACCGGCCTCGACATTGATCTTGCCAAGCTGCTTGCCGCCGACATGGGCGTGAAGCTGGAGCTCGTGCCGGTGACGGGCGCCAGCCGCATTCCGAGCTTGCTCGCCGACAAGGTCGACATCCTGATCGCGGCCGCAGGCGCCACGCCGGAACGCGCCCAGCAGGTCATGTTCTCCCAGCCGTACGCTGCGGTGAACCTTGGGGTCTACGGACCGAAGGACATGCCCTCCGCCAAGACGCCGGAAGACCTGAAGGACGTCACCATCGCCGTCGGCAAGGGCACGACGCTCGATGTCTGGCTGACCGACAACGCCCCCGGCGCCAAGCTGGTGCGCTTCGAGGATGCGCCGGCTGCTGTCGCCGCCTACCTTGCCGGGCAGGCCCAGGCTTTTGCCGAGAACAGCGCCATCGCGATCAAGGTGTCGGAGGATAACCCGGGCAAGGAAGTGGAGCTCAAGTTCCTCATCCGCCAGTCGCCGGCCCATATCGCGGTGCGCCAGGGCGAGCAGAACCTGCTCAACTGGATCAACACGACGCTTTTCTACAACCGCATGAACGGCAAGCTCGCCGAGCTGCAGAAGCGCTGGTTCAAGGAAGCGCAGGAACTGCCGCACATGTGACGTTTCCGGCGGCGCGGGAGCCCGCGCCGCCACCCACCCGAAAAAAGAGAGATCCGAAGATGATCCAGCGTTATCAGGCCGGCAAGCGCATGAGCCAGGCCGTCGTGCACAATGGGACCGTCTACATCGCGGGCCAGGTGGCCGATAACCCCAAGGGCTCGCTCGAGGAGCAGACCCGCTCCGTGCTCGCCAAGATCGAGGCGCTTCTGGCTGAAGCCGGCTCCGACAAGTCGAAGCTCCTGGCCGTCAACGTCTTCCTGCCGCACATCAGCGATTTCGACGCCATGAACGCCGTCTACGACGCCTGGATCGATCCGGCCAATCCGCCGGCCCGGGCTTGCGTCGAGGCTCGCCTTGCCAATCCGGACCTGCGCGTGGAGATGACGGCGATCGCTGCGCTCTGAGCCTTGCCGAGGCCGCGGCTCTGGCCGCGGCCGCCTCACGGGCGTCCGCCCGCTCGCACCAAGGTCTGCTCCATGCACACCGGCCTCATCCACTCGATCGACTTCGACGCCGACGGCAGGCAGTTCGGTCATCTGCGCCTGCCGTATTCCATCGACCGCTCGCCCTACTTCCACATCCACATTCCGATCTGCCGCATCCGCAACGGTGCCGGGCCGCGGGTGCTGCTGATGTCGGGCAACCATGGCGACGAATATGAGGGCGAGCTGCTGCTGGCGCGGCTGATGCGCCGCCTCACGCCCGCCGCCGTGCGCGGCGAGATTACCATCCTGCCCATGGCCAACCTGCCGGCGGTCATGGCGGCGCGGCGCCGCTCGCCGTACGACGACGGCAATCTCAACCGGGCCTTTCCGGGCGATGCCGGAGGCACGCCAACAGCACGCATCGCCCATTTCCTCGAGAACGATCTGTTCCCACGCCACGACGTGGTCTTCGATCTGCACGCGGGCGGCACCTCCATGGCGCATCTGCCGTGTGCGTTGATCGAGCGTCAGGGGCCGCCCGAGCGCTTCGCGCGGGCCGTCGAGCTGATGCAGGCGCTTGCCATGCCCTATGGCTTTGTGGCCGAGAATGGCCCGGCGGCGCCGACCTCGATGGGTGCCGCGGCACGGGCCGGCGCCATCGGCATCAGCGGCGAATTCGGCGGCGGGGCGACGGTGACGCGCGAGAGCATGAGGCTCACGGCGCGGGCCATCGACAACCTGCTCATCGCCACGGGCTCCATCACCGCCCCGGTCCTCTCGGAAGGGGAGGCGCCGGCCGCCGAGCCCATGCAGTTGCTTGTCCTCGACAGCCACGACCAGGCGATCTATGCCACGCGTCGCGGCTGGTTCGAGCCGGTGGCGGATATCGGTGACCGCGTGGCAGCGGGCGATCTTGCCGGCTACTACCACGACCTGACGCGTCTCGACCTGCCGGAAGAGCCGCTGTATTTCAAGCAGGGCGGCATCGTCATCTCTCGGCGGCTGCATACCGACAGCGAGGCCGGCGATTGCCTAATCCAGGTCGCACGTCCCGTCGCGGCGGGCGATCTTGTCGCGCCGTAGGGAGGCAACGGGGAGTAGGGGTGTGAAGGCTGGAGACGGGAGACGGCAGCCCACCATCGATGACGTCGTACGCCTGCCGGCTTCGGCCGGCCCTGCTGTCCCGGGCGAGCGGGCGATGCGTATCGAGGATGTCGCTGCGCTCGCCGGCGTCTCGCCCATCACCGTCTCGCGCGCCCTGCGCGACCCCTCCAAGGTGGCCGAGAAGAGCCGCAAGCGCATCCTCGAAGTGGTCGAGCGCACCGGCTATGCGCTCAACCCCCACGCGCGGGCGCTGCGTTCCGGCCGCTCGGACATCGTGGCGGCCTTCGTCTCCAACATCCTCAGCCCGCAGTTCAGCCTCGCCGTCAGGGCCTGCGCCGCCTTCCTGGAGCCGGAGGGCTTCCAGCTCATGATCGGCCAGACCTCCTACTCCTACGCGCGCGAGACGGCGATGATCCGTTCATTGCGGCAGATCCGGCCGGCGGCCGTCATGTTCACCGGTGTCATCGAGCTTGAGGACAACCGCCGCTTCCTCGCTGGGCTGGGCATTCCGGTGATGGAGACCTGGGCTTACCCGCGCGATCCCATCGACATGCTGGTCGGCTTCTCCAACATCGACGGCGGGCGCATGGCCGCCGATTGCCTCGCCGATGCGGGCTATCGGCGCGTCGCCTACGTGGGGCGCAGCGGCGGCCGCGGCGCCCTGCGGCGCAAGGGTTTTGCCGCCCGTGCCGGCGAGCGCGGGATGATGGTCGTCTGCGAGTTCACCGTGGACGTGGTGCAGAGCGTCGCCGACGGGCGCAGTGCCTTCCACGCCTTGCGTGAGCGGGCGCCCGATGTGGAGGCTGTGTTCTTCGCCAACGATCTGCTGGCCGTCGGGGCGCTCATGGAGGCCCGGCGGCTCGGCCTCGACGTGCCGGGCGACATCGCCATTCTCGGCTTTGGCGACAACGATCTCGCCGATGCGCTGAGCCCCGGCCTGACGACGCTGGCGATCGACGTCGAGGCCCTCGGCAGGCACGCCGGGCAGATGATCCTCAAGCGGCTGCGCGACGAGGAGCTCGCCCAGTCCGTCGTCGTTCTCGAGCCGGTGTTGCACCGGCGGGGCAGCGTCTGAGGCGGCCTCGTCACATGGCGCGGGGCCGCTCCTGCCCGGCGCGGGTGTCGAGCGCCGTCAGGGCCTGTTCGAGCAGCCGTCGGGTTTCGCCCGCCGAGCCGGCATCGAGCGCCGTGACATCGAGGAAGAGGTCGAGCCCCTGCGCCTGGCCGTGGATGACCCCGGCTTCGGGCACTTCGGCGAGCCGCCGCACGACATAGGGCACGACCGGCCGGCTGATTCCCTTGACGGTAATCGGCGGCAGCGCGTCGGCCTCCACGATGTCCCGCACAAGCGCGTAGGTCTCGTAGCTGATGATGATCGAACCCGGCTGCGCCACGGCTTGCAGGCGCGCGGCGAGGTTCGCCTCCGCCCCGATGATCGTGTAGTCCATGCGGTTGTCGCTGCCGAAATTGCCGACGTGGCAATAGCCGGTGTTGATGCCCATGCGCACCTCGAGCGGCTCGGCGAGGCCACGCTTGCGCCATTCGGCATTGAGCCGGGCGAGTTCCGCCTGCATGTCGAGCGCCATGCGCACGGCAGCCGCCGCATCCTCCCTGACGCCGCGCGTGTCCGGATCGCCGAAGAAGAGTAGCATGGCATCGCCGACGAACTTGTCGATCGTCGCGCCGTGGCGCAGGGCGATTACCGACATCTCGGTGAAATACTCGTTGAGCAGGGCCGTGAGATCCTCTGGCTGCAGCCGCTCGGTGAGCGCGGTGAAGTCCTTGATGTCGGAGAAGACGATGGTGAGCTTCTTGCGCTCGGCGGTGATGGCCACGTCCTTGGCGCCGCTGAAGATGCTGCGATAGACCTGCGGCGAGAGATAACGGGCGATCTTGGCCGAGACGGAGCCGAGGAAGGCGTTCGCCTGCGCGAGCTCGCCGTTCATATGCCGGACGAGGGCCGCCTGCCGGCTCTGCATGCGGATGAAGGCGAGGCCGCAGGCCGCAACCACGGCGATGTACGCGAGCAGGGCCTTGAAGGAGAAAATGCTCGCCTCGATGGGCCGGCGCACCGTCACCTCCTGCACGCCGCGCACGTCACCGACGCGCCAGTTCTGCTTGGGGCTGTCGGGATGGCTGTTGTGGCAGGCCACGCAGGCCGGGCCCATGACGATGGGCGTGGCGACGCGCACCGTGCGGTCGACGAGCGTGCCCGAGACATCGACGACCGGCTTCGTCGCATCCTGCCGCAGCCTTTCGAGCGCCGTCTGCTCGAACGCGTCGATCGGGTGGCCCGGCCGCTTGCGGAAGGGAAAGTCGGAAAAGATGCGGATCTTGACGGCGCCGTCGCGCGCGCTGATGCGCTTGCCCAGCTCGATGGACAGCGCAGTGGGCATGGGCGCTTCCCGGCCGTGCCCCTCGAGCCGCCCCAGAACCTCGTTCGCGTAGTAGGCGCGCATCTCGTCGATGAGCAGGCCGATCTCGCTCGCCTCGCCCTGCATCATGCGCGCAGACGGGCTTCTCAGGTCGAACCACACGGCAATAGGAAGTCCGATGACGACGGGCAGGAGCAGAAGGGCGAGCGCGAACGTCGCCGGTCTCGGTTGCTGATGCGGTATGAGCGAAACAGGAACGCGCATGGCTGACCCACGAGTCGGAGGCCCGCCGCCGGGCGAAGGCCCGGCCGGCGCTGCCGACGGCGGGAGAATGCGCGGGGCGCGTTTCAGGCGCATTGCGTCCGAAACGTTTTTGGTTTCGTCTCTTGCGGTTTTCCCGCAACAATCGTTTGATTCAGCCTATCAGCGGTTTCGTTTGGCCTTCGCTTTCAACGTGTGGCTTCCCCTTCGAGATCGACACCATCGAAGACGTGGCGGCCCAGCGGATCGATGCCGAAACCCTTCACCTCCTTGCGGGTGGCCATGAAGACGATCGAGTGTGCGAGGGGCACCCACGGCGCCTGGCGCTTGAAGCTCTCCTGCGCTTTCCGGTAGAGCGCCTCGCGCTCGGCCCGGTCGCTGGTGGCCTTGGCGCGCGTGACAAGCGCGTCGTATTCGCCATCGCACCACTTGGCGACATTGTTGCCGCCGGGGCGGGCTGCGGCGCAGCCCAGGAGCACGTTGAGGAAGTTGTCCGGCTCGCCGTTGTCACCCGTCCAGCCGTAGAGCGCGAGGGCGGGCTCGCCGGCCTGCAGCTTCGCGCGGTACTGGTCCCAGTCCGCCGTCATGAGGCGGGTGCGGATGCCGACACGCGCCAGATCGGCCTGGATCAGCTCGGCCACGCGGCGGCCGTCCGGGTTGTAGGGCCGGCTGACGGGCATGTACCAGAGGTCGGTGTCGAGCCCGTGCGGATAGCCGGCCTCGGCGACGAGGCGCCGCGCCTCCTCGGGGTCGTAGGGATGGTCCTCGACGGCCTCGTTGTAGGACCACAGCGTCGGCGGAATCGGGTTCTTGGCCACCGTGCCGGTGCCCTGGTAGACGGCCTCGATGATGGCGCACTTGTCGATCGCCATGTTCACCGCCCGGCGCAGGGCGAGGTTGTCGAAGGGCGGGCGCGCGGCATTCATGGCGAGATAGCCGATGTTGAGCCCCTCCTGCTGCAGCAGCCGCAGCGAGGGATTGGATGCGATGGCCTGCCGGTCGCCGGGGTTGGGGAAGGCCATGACGTGGCACTCGCCTGCCTTGAGCTTGGTGAGCCGCACGACAGGGTTGGGGGTGATGGAGAAGACGAGCGTGTCGATCTTCGGCCGTCCGTTCCAGTAGTCGGCCAAGGCCCGGTAGCGGATGGCGATGTCCTTCTGGTAGCCGACGAACATGAAGGGCCCCGTGCCGATGGGCTCGGTGTCGAGCCGCTCGGGCTCGCCACGGCGCAGCAGAAGCTCGCCATATTCGGCGGACAGCACCACGTTGAACGGCATTGCGAGATTGGCGAGGAACGGTGCTTCGGCCCGCGTGAGGCGGATGCGCACGGTGTGGTCGTCGATTTTCTCGATGGCGCGGATGAGATCCGGCATGCCGAGATCGCGGAAATAGTCGAAGGTCGCGCCGGGCGTGTTGTGGAAGGGGTGGTCCTCCTTCCACTGCCGCATGAGCGAGAAGAGGACATCGTCGGCGTTGAAGTCGCGCGTCGGCGTGAAGATGCCGTTGGCGTGGAACTTCACGCCCCGCCGCAGGCGGAAGGTGTAGGTGGTGCCGTCCGGGGAGATGTCCCAGGACTGCGCCAGGGCGGGCACGATCCGCGTCGTGCCGGGCGCGAACTCGACAAGATTGTTGAACATCGGCCGGCCGGCGTTCATGCCCGTCGTCGTCGTCACGATCTGCGGGTTGAGGGCCTCGGGGCTGCCTTCCGAACAGAAGACGAGCGTCTTGGCGGCCGCGGGCGAGGCGAGGAGGGCGAGCAGGAGGGCGCCGGCTGGCAGCTTCGTCGTCATGGATCCGTTCCCCTTTACAGCGCCGCCATGGCCTCAGTGCGGGCCTCGCCGGCAAGCTGCTTCGGCATTTCGATGCGGAAGGTCGTGCCGGCGCCCGGGCGGCTCTCCACGTCGATGCGCCCCTGCAGCTTGTTGGTGACGAGGTTGTAGACGATGTGCAGCCCGAGCCCGGTGCTGCCCCGGTGGCGGGCCGTGGTGAAGAAGGGGTCGAAGATGCGTCCGAGGTGCTGCGGGGCGATGCCCTTGCCGTCGTCGCTCACGGTGAGATGCAGCTGGTCGCCCGCGTCCCGCACGGTGATGGCGATGCGCCCGCTCTCGCCCTCGTCGTAGGCGTGCAGGGCGGCGTTGATGACGAGGTTGGTCAGCACCTGCGCCAGCGCCCCCGGATAGGTGCCAACCTGCAGCGGCGCCGGGCAGTCGATGGCGACGGCATGCTGCGTCTTGCGCAGCAGCGGCCCGAGGCTGCGGATCACGTCCTCGAGCCAGCCCTTCATCTCGAAGCGCCGAGGCTCGTCGCTGACCTGGTCGACCGCCACCTGCTTGAAGCTGTGCACGAGGTCGCTGGCCCGGCCGAGATTGTCGAAGAGCAGGCGCGAGCCCTCCTTCATCCGGTCGAGGAAATGGGCGAGGCGCGAGCGCGGCAGCTGGTTGCCCTTGAGCGCGCGCTCAAATTCCTGCGCCTCGTCGCCCAGCAGCGTGGCGGTGGTGAGGGCAATGCCGAGCGGCGTATTGATCTCGTGTGCGACGCCGGCGACGAGCTGGCCGAGGGAGGCAAGCTTCTCGGCCTGGATGAGGTCGGCCTGGGCCTGCCGCAGCTCGGCGAGGGTCTCGTCGGTCCTTTCCTTGGCCTGGCGCAGGTCGCGCTCGCGCCGGCTGATCTCGGTGACGAAGATGTTGGCGGCCCGCGCCATGTCGCCAAGCTCGTCGCGCCGGTCGGATTCGGCGATGCGGCCGGCGAGCGGATCGGCGGCGAGGGCGAGCATGCTGCCCTGCAGGCGGCGCAGCGGCATGGTGATGGAGCGTGCTGCCGCGAAGGCCGCCACCGAGCCGAAGAGCAGGCCGACGGTCGCACCGATGACAAGCACGTGGCCGATGAAGTCGCCGAGCCAGTCGGCGTCGCCCGTGAAGAGGTCGTTGAGCGAGCGCGCCTTGGCCACCATGGCCGCGGCCGTCTGGTCCATGTCGGCGATCATCGCGTTCTGCTTGCGTATGCCCTCGATGGTGGTGCCGAGCCGCTCGCGCCATTCGGTGATGGCGTCGATCATGTCGGTCTGGATGAGGGGCGAGATCGGCAGGGCGGCGGCGATGTCGGCAAGCTCGCCGCTGCGCGCGAGCTTGCGCTCGGCGAGGTCGGCGTCGCGACGGGTCAGGGCCTCGTGCGTCTCCTGGCCGAGCCTGAGGGTGGCGACGGCGACGTTCTGTGTCGCCTGCTCGGTTTCGTTGGCCTCGACAGAATAGGTGAGAAGCTGGGCTACCTCCTCCTGAAGGGCGCGCTGGGCGGTCACCTCGATCTTGAGCAGGCGGTCGCACCAGGCAAGCAGTCGCTCCGTGATCGCGGCGAGATCCGCGCGTTCCGCCGACGCCGCGGCGCGCGAGAGGTCGCCAAGTTCGCGCGCCTCGCCGCCGCGCCGCGTTCCCAGCGCCTCGCCGAGGCCGGTCGCGGCGTGCTGCATCTGCGCCAGAGCGAAGCTGGGGTCGCTGCCATCCGGACGCTGGAGCACCGTCTGCAGGCCCCACAGGGTGGCGCGCAGCTGGTAGGCGCTGTCGACGATGTCGCGCAGGCGTCTCAGCTGCTGGTCCTTCTCGGTGAGGGTGGTGATGATGTCGGCATTGGATGCGTGCTGCCGGGCGCGTGCCTCCTCCGCCAGGGTGACGAGCCTTGCCGCGCGCAGCGACATTTCGGCGATCAGCCGGTCGTTCACCGTCGTCACGGCGATGTAGTCGTCCATGCGCGCGGCATAGCGGGCGAGCGTGTCCTGGAAGCTCGTCACCTCGCGGCGCTGCTCCTGCGTGCGCGCGAGCGGAGCGAGCGATGCGAGCTGCACCTGCGCCCGCGCCGCCAGCTCGCGGAAGCGCTCGGCATGCGGGTCGCGCTCGGCCGGGTTGGCGCCCACATAGTCGTCGCGCACGCTCATGGCGACCAGAAGGTCGCGGTAGATGGCGCCGGCGAGGACGGCGCCGCTGCGGGCCCGTTCGGCCTCGCTTAGCAGCAGCCAGGCGGCCACGGCGATGCCGGCGGCGATCGCAATGGGAATGCCACCCACGAGCATGATCTTGTTTCGGATCCGCATGAGCTCTCCTACGGACTGGCAGGCATCCTGCCCGCGCGCCGTTGCGGGGCTTTTGCGTCGCCGGTGGGGCAAGGCGCCGTTTCTTTTCCGGCATGACACGATGTTTCGTGTCCCCGTCGGGCACGAAACGCGGGGCAAGGCGCCGTCCGGCTCAAAGGCGTAGCCGAGGCCGCGGACGGTGCGGATGAAGCGCGGATTGGCCGGATCCGGCTCGATCTTGCGCCGGATGCGCGTGATGCGCACGTCGATGGCCCGGTCGAAGGCCTCGGCGTCGCGCGCATCGGCGATGTCAAGCAGATACTCGCGCGACAGCACCCGTCGCGGATGGTCGGCGAAGGCCTTGAGCAGCAGGAACTCCGACTTGGTCAGCGGCTGCGTGCGGCCGTCCTCGTCGCGCAGGCGGTGGGTGTCGATGTCGAACCACTTGGTGCCGAAGCGGACACTGCGCCCGGCCTCGGGCTGGGCAGGGGCGGACCGGGCGCTGCGGCGCAGGACCGAGCGGATGCGCGCGACGAGCTCCCGAAGCTCGCAGGGCTTGGCAAGATAGTCGTCGGCGCCGAGCTCGAGCCCGACGATCCTGTCGATGGCGCTTGCCGTGGCGGTCAGCATGATGACCGGCACATCGCCTGAAGCCTTGAGCTGGCGCACCACCGAGAGCCCGTCCTCGCCGGGCATGTTGAGGTCGAGTACCACAAGGTCCGGCTGCTGGCGCGCCATGAAATGGCGCAGGCTGGCGGCGCCGTCGCACAGCGTCACGGCAAAGCCGTGCATGCGCAGGTAGTCGCCCACCATCTCACGGGTTGCCAGCTCGTCGTCGACCACGGCGATGTGCGGCCCTGTGTTCATGGCGTGTCGATACCATTGTCGAGGGGTAGGACGAGGCTGAAGGTGGAGCCGTGCCCCGGGCCGCCGCTGCGGGCGGTCACGGTGCCGCCGTGCAGCTGGGCGATGCGGCGGGTGATGAACAGGCCGAGGCCGGTCGCGCTCTCGCCGCCCGTCGGCTGCGCCGAAAGGCGCTGGAAACGGCCAAAGAGGCGCATCTCGTCCTCGGCCGACAGGCCCGGCCCTTCGTCGCGCACGTGGCAGACGGCGTTTCCGGCCTCGCGCTCGAGCGTCACGGCGATGCCTGTGCCGGGAGGGCTGTACTTGATGGCATTGGAGAGGAGGTTGTCGAGTGCCTCGCGCAGGCGGTCGGCATCGCCGGTCAGCATGAGGTGCTCGGGGCCAGCGAGGGCGATCCGCTGGTTCTTGCGCTCGGCGAGGATGCGGTTGCTCGCGACAACGTCGGCCGCGAGCGCGGCGAGGTCGACCGGGCCGCGGTGCAGGGTGATGTCGAGGGCATCGCCCATGGCATCGGCGATGAGCGCGTCGATCATGCGGCCCATGTGGCGGGCCGAGCCGCGCACGTGCTCCACCTGTGCGCGGATGGCCTCGCGCGGTGGCGGCTCCAGCGCCAGGAGGTCGTCCAGCATCTCCATGCGCCCGAGGATGATGCCGAGCGGGTTCTTGAGGTCGTGCGCGATGGTGCCGAGCATCTCGGACTTGAGGCGGTTGGCGCGGGCAAGCTCGGCGCTGCGGGAGGCAAGGCGCTCGTTGGCCTCGCGCGCAGGCTGGCGGTGCGCTCGGCCACGCGCTGCTCGAGCAGGGCATTCGCCTCGGCGAGTTCGCGGCGCGCCACCTCGAGACGCTTGAGCTGGGCATAGCTGCGCAGGGCTGCCGTCAGCGTGGTGAAGAGCCGGTCGGCCGTGAGTTCGGTCTTGGCCTTGTAGTCGTTGATATCGTGGTCGATGACGATGCGGCGCTCCGGCGCCTGACCGGGCTGGCCGGTGCGCAGGATGATGCGCACCGTCTCGTTGCCGAGCTCGTGACGGATGAAATCGACAAGGCTTAGGCCGGCATCGTCGCGCTCCATGACGACATCGAGCAGGATGACCGCGATGTCGGGTCGCTCGGTGACGAGCCTGCGGCCCTCGGCGGCCGAGGCGGCGGTGAGGATCTCGAGGCCGCGCCCGTCGAGCCGGTAATCCCGCAGGGCGAAGCGGGTCGCCTCGTGCACGGCCCAGTCATCATCGATGACGGCAACCGTCCAAGGTCGCGTCCTGCTGGCCTCTTCCTCGTGAGGCATATCATCGGTGAGGTAGAAAAGATCGCTCTCGTCCACCAGCACGCCTCGCTCCCGCCCGGTGGAAAGACTAGCACGATCATGCGCCTGCAACATCCGCCACGCTGCCGAAAAGCTTGGCAGACGACAGGCCGCAGCTAAGCAGCAAGCCACCGCCGGCAGCGGCACACCGCTGCAAGAGCGGTAGCATCTCGTTGTATTTTCGAGCTGTTTTATTTGCCGGACTGGCCGCCGGCCGGCGGGTGGACCTCCCGAATTCCGATGGAAGTTTGGTCGAAAATCGCTCGATCGGATAGTGCCGTCGGCGGCCACAAGGCCGGGCGCCCCTCCGGGCGGGGAGGGGCGCCGGAGGTTCACACGACGGAAAGCCGCACGTCCACGTTGTTGCGGGTGGCGTTGGAATAGGGGCAGACCTCGTGCGCCCTGGCGACGAGTGCCTCGGCGGCGGAGCGCTCGACGCCGGGCAGCGAGATCTCGAGCGCGATGTCGAGGCCGAAGCCGCCGGCTGCGCGTGGCCCGATGCCAACCGTCGCGGTGACGGCGGCGTCGGCCGGGACCTTGGGGCCGCCGCCCTGGGAGGCGACGAACTTCATGGCGCCGAGAAAGCAGGCGGCGTAGCCGGTGGCGAACAGCTGCTCGGGATTGACGCCGTCACCGCCGGGTCCGCCCAGCTCCTTCGGCGTGGTGAGCCTGACGTCGACAGCGCCGTCGAGCGTTGCCGAGCGGCCGTCGCGGCCGCCGGTGGCGCGGGCGGAGGTGCGGTAGAGAACGTTCACGGACATGGCAGTTCCTTTCGGGGACAGGGGGCGTTGTGCTTCAATATCGTGCGCGAGTTCATCGCGTGCGATATAAATGATGCAGGGATGCTGCGCTGTCAAGTCAGGCGAGGGCTGGCCCGCCTGGGCTGGCAGGGACCTGGGCTGGCAGGGAATGGCGGCCCGCACAGGACACAAGGGCTTGCCGCCGGACCCGGCGAGGACGGCGGCGGGAGCCTTTGGGATGCGGTGCAGTCTTCGTCAGGCCACGGGGGCGCGTCTCAGGTTGGGCAGGAAGACGGTGAGGAGCCCCAGCATCGGCATGAAGGAGCACAGCCAGTAGACGAAGCCGATGCCCTTTGCATCCGCCACGATGCCGAGCAGCGCTGCCGCGACGGCGGCCGTGCCGAAGGCGAGGCCGAAGAAGATGCCGGCGACCATGCCGACGCGGCCGGGGACGAGCTCCTGCGCCAGGACGACGATGGCCGGAAAGGCGGACGCGAGCACGAGGCCGATGATGGCCGAGAGCACAATCGTCCATTCGAGGCTGGCGTAGGGCAGGGCGAGGGTGAACGGCAGCACGCCGAGGATGGAGATCCAGATCACCGCCTTGGCGCCGATGCGGTCCCCGATGGGGCCGCCGATGATGGTGCCGAGGGCCGCCGAGCCAAGGTAGACGAACAGCATCACCTGCGACATCTGCACGGACACGCCGAAGCGGTCGATCACATAGAAGGTGTAGAAGCTCGAGATGCTCGCCGTGTAGACGTTTTTCGAGAAGGTCAGGATGGCGAGGATGGCGAGCGCGAGGACGACCTTGTGCCGCGCGATGGTGACGGGGCGCGTTGTCTTCGGCCGCTGCTTCGCCCTGGCCTGGTAGCGTGCGTACCAGCCGCCGACCTGCCACAGGATGGCCATGCCGACGAAGGCGATGACCGAGAACCAGGCGACGCTCGCCTGGCCGCGGGGCACGACGATGAAGGCGGCGAGCAGGGGGCCGAGCGACGAGCCGAAATTGCCGCCCACCTGGAAGAGCGACTGGGCAAGGCCGTAGCGCCCGCCCGAAGCGAGGCGCGCGACGCGCGACGCCTCCGGGTGGAAGACGGCCGAGCCGATGCCGATGAGCGCCGCACCGCAGACGAGGAGCAGGTAGTCGCTGGCGAAGGCGAGCACCATGAGGCCGAGGAAGGTGGAGCCCATGCCCACGGGCAGCGAATAGGGCATCGGCTTCTTGTCGGTATAGAGCCCGATCATCGGCTGCAGCAGCGAGGCCGTGCCCTGGAAGGTCATGGTCAGGAGCCCGACCTGCCAGAAGTCGAGCCCGTAGTCCCGCTTCAGCATCGGATAGATCGCCGCCAGCAGCGACTGCATGACGTCGTTGATGAGATGGCACAGGCTCACCGCCGCGATCACGAGGAAGGCCGTGGTCTCGGCCTGGGATCTGGCGGTTGCGGCGGGCGTGTCGGTCACGGGCGGCTCCGGCGGCTTGGGGCTTCTTCCATAAGCGGGTCTCGGGCGTACTGCTATCGTGTTCTGGTCCAGACGTTTCGTCATCGGGCCGGACGTGAGGGCGGCGCATGGATGGGCGCTGCATCATGCAGCCCCTGCATGCCGATACTGGTCCCCGCGGCGCATGATGACTGTGCTCCGAGCCACGGTGTTTTCAGCGAGGTGTGTCTTGCGCGGTGTCGTCATCCACGCTCCCCGGGATCTGAGGATTGAAGAGGTGCCCATCGTCCCGCCCGCGCCGCTCGAGGTGCGCGTGCGCATCGAGGCCGGCGGCATCTGCGGGTCCGACCTGCACTACTACCGCCACGGCGGCTTCGGCACCGTGCGCATCAGGGAGCCGATGGCGCTCGGCCACGAGGTCGCCGGCGTCATCGAGGAGGTGGGTGCCGGCGTCTCGCATCTCGTTCCCGGCATGCGCGTGGCGGTCAATCCGAGCCGTCCGTGCAACGCGTGCCGCTTCTGCCTCGGCGGGCAGCGCAACCAATGTCTCGACATGCGCTTCCTCGGCAGCGCCATGCGCTTTCCCCATGTACAGGGCGGCTTCCGGCAGAGCCTTACGGTCGATGCCGCCCAGGCCGTTCCGCTGAGCGACACGCTGTCGATGGCCGAAGCCGCGATGGCGGAGCCGCTGGCGGTCTGCCTCCATGCCGCGAGCCGGGCCGGCAACCTGCTCGGCGCACGTGTCCTCATCACCGGCTGCGGTCCCATCGGCGCGCTCGCAGCGCTCGTTGCGCGCCACGCCGGCGCGGCAGAGATCATCGTGACCGACGTGGCCGCGGCTCCGCTCGTCGTGGCGGAGCGCCTCGGCATCACGCGTGCCGTCAACGTGGCCGAGGAGCCCGAGGCGCTGTCCGTCTATGCCCGTGACAAGGGCACGATCGACGTTCTTTTCGAGGCTTCGGGCAGCGCGGCGGCGCTGGCCGGAGCGCTCGATGTCATGCGGCCGGGCGGCGTGATCGTCCAGCTCGGCCTCGGCGGCGACGGCGCCCTGCCGATCAACGTGCTCGTGGCGAAGGAGCTGCAGCTGCGCGGCACCTTCCGCTTCGACCGCGAGTTCGAGCTTGCCGTCGCGCTGCTCGGCGGCGGCGCCATCGACGTCAAGCCGCTGTTGACGGCCATTCTGCCGTTCGAGCGCGCGACGGAGGCCTTCGAGCTCGCCTCGGACCGCAACCAGGCGATGAAGGTCCAGCTCGCCTTCTGAAGGGCGGCCGATCTCCACCATTGGCGGGAATGCGATGGCGAAGATCTCGTGCAGCTGCGTGTCCGAGGCCCGCGGCACGCAACGCTTCCCGCCCAACGGCAAATGGTTTTCCGCCCGTCCATCTCGGCACGTATTGCGGACGGTCGCATCCTCCGCCCGCGCGAACGGCACAGGCCGGTGACTGCCGGGCACAAAAAACTCGTCGCGTCGGCCCGCGCAGCCGTTATCTTGCCCGCCATGCAGCCGATCCTCTCCATCTCGAATCTCTCCAAGACCTACGCATCCGGCTTCCAGGCCCTCAGGCAGATCAATCTCGAGATCCGGCGCGGCGAGATCTTCGCCCTGCTCGGGCCGAACGGCGCCGGCAAGACGACGCTGATCAGCATCGTCTGCGGGCTCGTGACGCCGAGCGCCGGCAGTGTGCGCGTGGATGGGCACGACATCATCACCGATTACCGGGCGGCGCGTTCCATCATTGGCCTCGTGCCGCAGGAGCTGACCACCGACTCCTTCGAGACCGTGTGGGCCACGGTCACCTTCAGCCGGGGCCTCTTCGGCAAGCCGGCCAACCCTACCTATGTCGAGAAGGTGCTGAAGGACCTCTCGCTGTGGGACAAGCGCAACGCCAAGATCATGACGCTATCGGGCGGCATGAAGCGCCGCGTGCTCATCGCCAAGGCGCTGGCGCACGAGCCGCGGCTTCTCTTCCTCGACGAGCCGACGGCGGGCGTGGACGTGGAGCTGAGGCGCGACATGTGGAACGTGGTGCGCGCGCTGCGCGATGCGGGCGTCACCGTCATCCTCACCACCCACTATATCGAGGAGGCGGAGGAGATGGCCGACCGCATCGGCGTCATCAACCGCGGCGAGCTGATCCTCGTCGAAGATAAGGACGAGCTGATGCGCAAGCTCGGCCGCAAGGAGCTGACGCTGTACCTGCAGGCGCCGCTGGCGGCGCTGCCCCCCGGCCTCGAGCGCTATTCGCTGGCGCTGTCCGCGGACGGCATGGCGCTGACCTATGTCTACGACACCCAGGGCGAGCGCACCGGCATCACGACCCTCCTGCAGGATCTTTCCGCGGCGGGCATCCGCTTCCGCGACCTGCAGACGCGGCAGAGCTCGCTCGAGGAAATCTTCGTCAGCCTCGTGAGGAACGCCTGATGAACCTCTACGCCGTCAGCGCCATCTACCGCTTCGAGATGGCGCGTGCCGGGCGCACCCTGCTGCAGAGCATCGTTTCGCCCGTCATCTCCACATCGCTCTATTTCGTCGTCTTCGGTGCGGCCATCGGCCCGCGCATGGCGGAGATCGACGGCGTCGGTTACGGCTCGTTCCTGGTGCCCGGGCTCGTCATGCTGACGCTCCTCACTCACAGCGTCTCCAACGCCTCGTTCGGCATCTACTTCCCGCGCTTCGTCGGCACCATCTACGAGGTGTTGTCGGCGCCGGTCTCGCCCATGGAGATCGTGGTGAGCTACGTCGGTGCGGCGGCGACGAAGTCGATCATCCTCGGCCTCATCATCCTGGCGACGGCGGCCCTGTTCGTGCCGTTGCGCGTGGAGCATCCCTTCTGGATGGTGACGTTCCTCGTCCTGACGGCGGTGACGTTCAGCCTCCTCGGCTTCGTCATCGGCATCTGGGCGGACAACTTCGAGAAGCTGCAGCTCGTGCCGCTGCTCATCGTCACGCCGCTCACCTTCCTCGGCGGCAGCTTCTATTCCATCGACATGCTGCCGCCCTTCTGGCGCACGGTGAGCCTGTTCAACCCGGTCGTCTATCTCGTCAGCGGCTTCCGCTGGAGCTTCTTCGGCACCTCGGACGTCAACATCGCCGTAAGCGTGGGGATGACGCTCGTCTTTCTCGTGCTCTGCCTTGTGGCGGTCAGCTGGATCTTCCGCACGGGCTACCGCCTCAAGACCTGAAGCGGGGGCCCGGCTGCCTTCCCAGGGTGGTCGCGTGCCGTGTGTTGCTCACAAAGCAACTCTCGTGCGCGAAAAGAGTTCTATCCGCAACGCATTTTTGCCGGCATTGTGCCTCGTTGCCGGCCTGATCGTGGGCGCGAGCGTTCGAGAATCAGCGACGGCCGGCGCCACAGAGGGGGTCTGCTCATGGCTACCAGCCGCGGCGGGGCGATCGGTCCCGCGATTGTTCTTCATCTGGCGGTTCTCGCCATCGTCCTCGTGTCGGAGTACATCGGGCTCATCCGCGTGCCGATCGGCATCGCAGCGGTGATCCTCCTGCCGATCCTCTATGCCTTTGCACTGGGCATCATCTTCAATCCCAACGTGCTGAAGGTGACCGGCAAGGTCCTCAACCACAAGGCGACGAAGCTCGCCGGGACCATGATCACCATTGCGATCATGCCCTTCATCGCCCGTTTCGGCACCACGGTGGGGCCGCAGATCAAGGAGATCATCGCTGCGGGGCCGGCGCTCATCCTGCAGGAGATCGGCAATCTCGGCACGATCGTCGTCGCCTTCCCCGTTGCCGTCTTCCTCCTGCGCATGGGCCGCGAGGCGGTGGGCGCGAGCTATTCCATCGACCGCGAGCCGAACCTTGCTCTCATCGCTGACAAGTATGGCCTCAACAGCCCCGAGGGCGCGGGCGCCATGGGCGTCTATGCCACGGGCACGCTGATCGGCACCTTCATCTTCGCCATCATGCCGCCGCTCATCCACGGGCTCGGCATCTTCGACGTGCGCGCACTCGCCATGTCCTGCGGCGTCGGCTCGGGCTCGATGCTCGCAGCCTGCACCGGCGGCCTCGCCGCTGTGGTGCCGGACCAGAAGGATCTGATCCTCGCCCTCGCCGCGGCGAGCAACATCCTGACCTACGCCACCGGGCTCTACGCCGGCCTTTTCGTCGCCCTGCCGCTCACGGAGTGGCTCTACCGCACCTTTGCGCCGGCCGATCGCGCCAGCACGCTCCAGCACTGAGGAGGCTCCGTCATGAACAACGAGATCTCCATCACCGAAGCGCCGGCCGAGGGCCGCGCGATCGACCTCGCCAGCCATGCCGTCCTGCTCGTCGTCGTCTGCGCCATCGCGCTCGTCGGCAACTGGGTGGCGACGAAGGTGACGCCGCTCGATGCCCTGCCGGGCATGGCCTGCCTCTATGTGATGACGATGGTCGGGCTCGTCATCGCCAAGTACATGCCGTTTTACCTGCCGAGCGTCGCCTGGATCTCCCTCGTCGCCATCATTGCGACGATCCCGGGGGTGCCGGGCGCGGCCTTCGTCAGCGAGGCGGTGAGCAAGATCAACTTCCTCGTCATGGCTACGCCGGCCCTTGCCTACGCCGGCCTCGCCCTGACGCAGCAGGAGTTCACCATCGCCCGCAAGTCGGGCTGGAAGATCGTCGTCGTCGCCATCTGCGTGATGTTCGGCACCTACATCGGCTCGGTCGTCATCGCCGACCTGACGCTGCGCATCACGGGCTGAGAAGGTCTGGCACAATGGCAGCAGGCAAGATCGCGGTCGTCGGTCTCGGCCGCATGGGGCAGGGCATGCTCGCGACGCTGGCGCGGGCCGGCGTACCGGTGATCGGCTACGACGTCGCCGCCGGTGCGCGCGAGGCGGCGGCCGCCGTTCCGGGAGTCGAGGTTACCGAGGATCTCGGCGTCATCTGGCGGGAGGCCGAGACGATCGTGCTGTCGCTGCCGTTCCCGGCGACCGTGGAGGCGGTGCTGACCGGGGAGGGCGGCCTCCTCGGCTCGCCCGCCAGACACCGGCTCGTCATCGACACCTCGACGAGCGATCCGGACCTGACACGCACCCTGCACGCGCGCCTGGCGGCGGCCGGCCATGCGCTGGTCGACGCCCCCGTCAGCGGGGGGCCCGCCGGCGCGGCGTCCGGCGCGCTCTCCATCATGGTGGGGGGTGTGCCCGAGGCTGTGGAGCGCGCGAAGCCGGTGCTCGACATCCTCGGCCAGAAGGTCTCGGTCGTCGGCGGGCCGGGCGACGGCCACATCGCCAAGCTGGTCAACAACGTGCTCGTCGCCGGCCATCTCATCCTCGCCGGCGAGGCGATGCGCGTCGGCGTCGCGGCCGGCGCGACGCTGGATGCGCTGCTCACGGTGGTCAATGGTGCCTCCGGCCGCAGCGCCGTGACGGAGGTGAACTATCCGCGCTGGATCGCGAGCGGCAGCTTCGATTCCGGCTTCACCATGGGCCTCATGGCCAAGGACGTCGGCCTTGCGCTCGAGCTCGCCGAGCGCACGGGCCTCGCCATCCCCATGCTGCGCGAGGTGCGCGAGCGCTGGAACGCGCTGACTCAGGGCTGGGGCCCGACCGCCGACTTCAACCGCGCCGTTCTGGGAGATCCCGCATGACCGCTCCGTCCTCAGCACCTGTCGATGCGCGCACGCTCCTTGCCCCCTTCTGGGGAGGGGATGCGCGGGTGGCGAGCCTCGTGGCCGGCCGCCTCGTCGACGGCACCGGCGAGACGGTGACGGTGGCCGACCCGGCGAGCGGCCGCGCCCTGCTCACCTATGCTGACGCGGGCGAGGCGGTCGTCGCCGCTGCGGCTGCCGCCGCCGAGGAGGGGCGCCGCGCCTGGTGGAGCCTGACGGCGGCCGAGCGCGGCCGCATCCTGTACCGCGTCGGCGCCCTGGTGCGCGAGCGGGTCGAGGATCTCGCCCGCATGGAGGCGGTCAACGTCGGCAAGCCGCTGGCCGATGCCCGCGCCGAGGCGATCAAGGTCGCCGAAATGTTCGAGTACTACGCCGGCTGGTGCGACAAGATCCACGGCGAGGTCATTCCCGTGCCGACCTCGCACGTCAACCAGACCATGAAGGTGCCCTACGGCGTCGTGCTCATCATCACGCCGTGGAACGCGCCGCTCTTCGTTGCTGGCTGGAACACGGCGCCGGCGCTCGCCACCGGCAATGCAGTGTTGCTCAAGCCCTCGGAGAACACGCCGCTCACGGCGCTTGCCCTCGGCCGGCTCATGATCGAGGCGGGCGTGCCGGAAAAGACCATCGGCGTGCTGACGGGCCTCGGCCACACGACGGGCGCCGCGGCCATCCGCCACCGCACCGTGCGCAAGGTGGCCTTCATCGGCTCGCCGGCGACGGGCCGGCGCATCGCCGCCCTGAGCGCGGAAGGCGTCAAGCCCTGTGTGCTCGAGCTTGGCGGCAAGTCGGCCAACATCGTCTTTGCCGATGCTGATATCGAGAAGGCGGTTGGCGGTGCGGCCGCGGCCATCTTCTCCGGCGCGGGGCAGAGCTGCGTCGCCGGTTCGCGGCTTCTCGTGGAACGCAGCATCTATCGCGAGGTGGCCGACCGGCTTGCCGCGCTCGCGGACAAGATCGTGGTCGGCCCGCCGCTGGCGGCGGGCACGCAGATCGGCCCGGTGCAGAACGCGCGCCAGTACGAGCGCATCGAGACAATGGTGGCCAAGGCCCGGCGCGACGGGGCTAGGCTTCTTGCCGGCGGCGCCCGCCCGGCCGGCTGCGGCGAGGGCTTTTTCTACCGTCCGACGGTGCTGGGCGACGTCACCAACGATCTCGAGATCGCCCGCGAGGAAGTGTTCGGGCCGGTGGTCGGCGTCATCCCCTTCGAAGGGGAGGCGGAGGCCGTTGCCATCGCCAACGACAGCGACTTCGGCCTCGCCGGCGCGGTGTGGACCGGTGACGTGGGCCGCGCCATGCGCGTCGTCTCGCAGCTTGAGGCGGGCACGCTGTGGGTCAACTCGTACAAGACCATCAGCGTGATGACGCCCTTCGGCGGCTTCAAGGACAGCGGCTATGGCCGCTCCAGCGGGCGCGAGGGACTTGACGAATACCTGCAGACCAAGAGCATCTGGATCGAGACGGCGGAGAAGCCTGGCTTCAGCTTTGGCTACGGTTGACACAGACGACGGCGAGCGCAGCCGGCGGGCCGCGATGCAGCCCCGCGGGCGGCTGGCGCGCGCCCTGCGCTCCATCGACGATCGCTCGCTGCAGTATTTCCGCGCTGCCTTCGATGCCGGCTCCATCCGCGGTGCGGCCGAGGCCATGGGCGTGGCGCCCTCCGTGGTGAGCCGCGCCGTGCGCGCCATCGAGCTCAACCTCGGCGTGCCGCTGCTGGAGCGCGACCGGCGCGGCATCCGCGCGACCGTCGCCGGTGAGGTCCTCGCTCAGCACGCGCAGGAGCGCTGGCGGCTCGACGAGCGCCTCATCGAGGAGCTTTCGGCCGTCGAGGGGGGAGAGCGCGGCATCGTGCGCTTCGCCATCGGCGAGGGTTTCATCGCCGCCACCTTCCGCACCCGCACGGCGCGCTTTCTCGCCACCCATCCCAACGTGACGCTGCATGCGGAGACGGCTGGCACGGAGCAGATGCTGGAGCGTCTCGCCGCCGGCGAGCTCGACCTGGCGCTCGCCTTCAGCCCCCGCCTGACACCGGCGCTTGAATGCCTCGCCGAGGCGGCGACGCCGGTCTTCGCCGTGATGAGCAAGGACCATCCCTATGCCGGCGCCGAGCGGCTGCCGCTGTCGGCCTTCGCGGACGTGCCCTCGGCGCTGCAGCTCACGCGCTACGGCACCCGCCGTGCCATCGAGCAGGCCGAATGGCTCGGCGGCTTTCGCCTGCGCAAGCAGGTGGAGAGCAATTCCATCGCCCTGCTGCTCGAATTCGCGCGCGAGGGCAGCGGCGTTACCTTCCTGCCCCGCTTTGCCATCCGCGGCATCGACGGCGGGCTCGCGACCGTGGCGCTCACCGACGGACCGCTGATCGGTGCCCGGTCGATGCTGCTGAAGAAGCGCGGGCGCACCCTGGGCGCTGCGGCGCAACTCTTCGCCGCCGACATCGCGGCGATGATGGCGCGGCTCGGCCGCTTCGACGACACCCCGTGAGACGGCCGGCGCGTCAGCGCACGGCCACCGCGCCGTCCGGCGTGGTGCCCATGGCGACGCCGCCAGCGTTCACGGGGCTGACGGAGACCTGCAGCACGTCACCGGGGTAGAGCTCCGTGTCCTCGTCCGCGACGAAGTGCTCGCGGCCCTCGTCCGTCTTGCGGACGATCATGATCTGGGGCTTCAGCGCCGCGCTCGGGGACGCCTCCGGCAGGCTGAGGGTGCGCTGCCGGACGAGCGTCAGGCCGTTGATGCGCGCGCGCAGGCCTTCGGCCCTGCCGGTGGCCTCCTGCAGCTCGCGCAGCAGGCCCATGCGCAGCTCGCCGTCGAGCCGGTCGAGCTGCGACTGCAGCTCGACGCGCAGCCGGCGGATCTGCATGAGGTGTGACGTCGTCTCGAGGCGCCGCGACTCGGACAGCATCACGGCACGCCGCGCATCCGTCACCCGCTGGCTGATGAGTTCGCCGCGGCCGTAGAGCTTGGTAATGCGCGCCAGCTCCTCCGCGTCGTCGGCGGCGCTCTTGTCCTCGACCTTCTGACGCTCGGCGAGAACGGCGATCTCGTCGTCGCACTCCTTGAGGGCGCGCACGAGGGCATCCCGGCGGCGCTGCTGATCGGCCTCGACAGCGGCCACACGCTCGGATTCGATGGCGAGGACTTCGCTGGCGCTGGCGCGCGTGATGGGCCCGCCCACCAGCGTCGCATAGTCGAAGGGCTGCTCCTGCCCCAGGAGCTTGCGCAGACCCCAGATGCGCGCCTCGGCGCGCACGTATTCGGCCCACAGGGCGCCGAACTCGGCCTCGAAATTGGCCGTCTCGGCGAAGCGGTCGCCCGTGCCGAAGCGCACCAGCGAATAGCTGCCGGCCGCCGTCACCGCCTGGCGCACGGTCATGGACGGGCGATAGGCGTATTCGCCCGGCTTCAGCACATCGCCGTTGACGTAAACGGGCCGGTACTCGACGACGCTGGCCGTGACCTCGTCCGCGCCGATGATGATGTCGACCTGGGTGCCGTCGGGCATCCGCCGCTGGAAGACCTTGGCCGAGAGCGCCGCCTGGACGCGGTCCTGCAGCTCTGAGGCGGTGAGGCCGGCGACCTTCATGGTGCCGATGAGGGGAAAGGAGATGTTGCCGTCGATGCGCACCGGCAGGCGGCGCTGCAGCTCGGGCGCGGACGTCACGACGATCTCGATCACGTCCCCCGTGTCGACCCGGAAGTCCGCCCGTGCCGGCAAGACGAGGAGCAGCATGGCGGCCGCGACGGCGAGGGGAAGGCGCGCGAACGGGCGGCGCTGCGGCGCCAGCATCGTGGCGCGGGCAAACCGCCGCTCCGTGCTGGCGCCGCCGTCGCGCCCCGCCCCGTGCCCCATGCCGTCGGAAAAGAGCGTCTCGTTCATGGTCGCGGCCCTGGTGCTGGTTTGAGGGTGCCCTTCTTGCCCGCGTGGTGGCAGGCGGCGGGCAGGGAGCATGCGGTCACGTCAGCGCCCGGCAGGGCTCACGAGCGGCCGCGCGGCGGGCCTCGCCGAGGCCACGGTCCTCGCCGTCGTCGGCCACCGCCGAGAGGTAGGACTGGTGGTTGAGAGCCCAGATGGCAGCCTGCGTACGGTTGCGAACCTTCATCTTCCTGAGAAGCACCTTCAGGTGCGCCTTCACCGTGCCTTCGCTGACCGCGATCTTGCGCGCAATGAGCTTGTTCGAGTCACCCTGGACGAGACAGCGCAGGATGAAGTGCTGGCGCGGCGAGAGGGCCGGCAGCCCGGTCTCGGGGAACTGGGTGACGGTCGCTCCGCCCGTTTCGGTGTCCTGGCCGGCGAGGCTGGGGCCGTTGTCCGGGCCGGTCCCCGGGCCCAAGCCTTCGGCGGCCGCATCGTTCCCTTCCGCCGGCTCGCTGCGGCCGGACGACCCGTCGTTGTCATCGGCGAGGTTGAGCGCCCAGAGCACCGGCTGAACCACCGGCTCGCCCAGCATCACGAGTTCCAGCGCCTTGATGAAGACGTCGCAGGCCGACACCTGGGCAAAGCAGGCATTGGCTCCGGCGCGCAGGGCGGTGGCGATGTCGCTGCGGCGGATGTTCTGGCCGAAGACGGCGACGCGGACCGAAGGGCAGGCGGCCTTCAGCGACTTGATCTGCCGGATCTTCATGTCGAAGTCGGAATCGACGTCGACGATAATCAAGGCTGATTCCGCCGAGGGAAGAGACGAGATATCCACGGCATCGAGGGTCGGAACCGACAGGATTTCCGTAAAATTGGCGCCACTCAGAACCTGCGCCAATCCTTCCCTGAGAAGAGTATTTGACGATACAACAACAGTAGTGGCAGGAACATGTCCCATTCCGTCGCCCCATGCCAATAAGAGTACGCAAGAGCTTACAATGTAAAATTTATCCGAATCGTCTGTCCCATCAAAGCGGGGCAGTTAATCTGTTTAAATTAGATGCGGCCCTTTGGCGTTGTGGCGCACGGGTTTAGCGCCTTTGCAGCAAGTATCGGACCGGGTGCGAGACGGCCTTTCCTCCCCGACGCAGTCGGTTCCTGCGGCGTTTTCCGGCGAATCAGGCCTGCGACGTGCGCAGGCACAGCAGGCCCGGCATGAGGCCGAGCCTGCGCCAGATCCACAGGGCCATCATGGCGTTCCAGGCCAGCAGCGTCCCGGCCGAGCCGATGGCGGCGCCGACGACGCCGAAGAACTGCACCAGCATGAGGCTCACGACGACGTTGGCCGAGGCCGCTGCCACGAGCAGCACCGCTGCGCTGCGCTCGTGCCCCGTCATCGTCATCACGTAGAGCTGGGATCCGGCGCCGACCGCGAGCACCTGCGCCACGAGCAGGACGCGCAGCGGGGCGACGCCTTCGCGGTAGGCGGCGCCGAAGGACGACATCAGCGGGTCGGCGAGGACGAAGATGACTGCCGCGATGGCCGCCGCGGCGACCAGGGTCCACTGGGCCGTGCGCCGCACCAGGGCCTGGAGGGCCTGCCGGTCTCCGGCCGCGTGCAGGCTGGAGATGGCCGGGGCGAAGAGCGTGTTGACGGCAACGCGCGGCAGGGTGACGAGAAGCGCCACGTTGAAGGCGAGGCTGTAGATGCCGGCTTCCTGCGTGTGGTCCGTCCAGCCGAGCACGATGACGCCCGTGCGGTTGATCAGAACCTCCGTCGCTCCCGCGATCATCAGGGGCAGGGCCGCCTTGCGCCAGGCCGGGGTGTCGTATGACGGCGGCAGGCTCCCGCCGGGCAGGGGGTGGTGCACGCGCTGGGCATAGTACGCGAGCAGCAGGCCGGTCACGGCGCCGACCAGTGCGGCGGTGAGGGCCCATTGCGCACTGACCTGCCATCCGAGGACGAGGGTCGCGATGGAGACCAGCACCACGAGGCTGCCCTCGCGCACGATGCGGTCCGGCGCAAGCGCGGCGACGACGGCGCCCGAAGCCCGCAGCACGGTGCACTGGACCCTGAGCAGCGCGACGACGGGAACCGTGGCGAAGCCGATGATGAATGGCACGGCCAGCGCGTCGTCGGGCTGCCACGCGAGGAAGAGGCCGGCGCTCGCCAGCGCGAGAACCGAACCGACGATGGCGACGCTGCGCCGGGCGTAGCGCACGACGCCCCGCATCAGCCCCCAGGCATCCTTCGCGCGGTAGACGGGCACGAAACGCAGCAGCGCGACATCGAACCCGAGGGTCGAGACATAGATGAGGACTGTGGCCCAGGCCGTCACGTAGGCATAGATGCCGTAGTCCTGCGCGCCGATCAGGCGGGCGACGACGAGCTGCGAGAGATAGGTGACGGCGTAGCCGACGCTGTAGACGAAGAAGGCGACGACACCGCCGCGCCGGACGCGCCCGGCGGCCGAGGAGACCGAGAATGGCTGCGCCTCTGCCGTCTTGCTTCGCGGTGCTTCGCTCCCGGGAGCGTTGAGGGCCGTCATGGTCGACTTCATCGGTTTCATTCCGTGGCCCTCCCCCCTTCTTGTTTGTCTTGCACGGCCGCGTACTGGCGGATCACCTCCTGCTCGATCCGCTCGAGGCTCGTTTCGGTCTCTTGCTCGTCCACCGAACTGGCGCACACGACGGTGCGGCCGCTGCTGGAAAGGACATCATGAAGCTGGTGCGCGACCGGGAAGAAGTCCTGCCTGCTGCGGCGCTCGAGGAGGCGCTCGACGAACTGCAGGCGCGACAGCCTGTCGACCGTCCGCCGCTTCAGCAGGGTCGGCGAGACCGTGACGAGCACCGAGAGCTGGGCGAGTGGAAGGCCCTCGAGCAGCGTGGCGAGCGGCGCGGCCTCGCCATGGCCGGAGAGGATAAGGAGCGAGCAGAGCTCCTGCGCCAGCCCCTGGTCGAAGATGGTGATCCGCCCCATCCGCGCGGCGGCGTACCACGCCCGGGCCATGCGGCAGATGTACTGGGCCTCGCGCAGCCGCGTGAGGAGGCCGCGCGGCGGCAGGGCCTTCAGCAGACGGTTGGCGAGCGCGATCTCCTCGGCGTTGGCGAGCGGATGGCTGACGATGGACAGCGTCTCGGCCACGGAGCGGTGCATGCGGCGGATTGGAGCGAGCTGGCGCGTAATCCGGTCCGGTCCGCTCGGCGGCACGAGCTCTGTCGGACGGCTGCTGTGCCACATGGCCGCCTCGTAGCCGTGGGCCCTCAGTCGATTGAGGAGCATGCGGGCCAGCGTGGTCTTGCCGGCACCCGGTGGGCCGAAGAACTCGACGATCATGGGGCCTGTCTTTCTAGAGACGCTGCCAGATTTCCCTTTTCGCCTGCAGGATCACCTGTTGCAGCGGCCTGTCGACATCGAGGCACACGATGTCCGCGCCGCCGAAGGCGAGGCCGGACAGCGCATCGAGCCGGCGGCGGATGACCAGGGGATCCATCGTCGGCTCGCGCGCGGCCAGGGTCTCGGGAGCTGCCACGAGCTTGAGCACGAGGTGGGGTGGCAGTCGCTCGGCGCGTGCATAGACCGCCCGCTCCAGCCGACGCAGCCAGCCCGGCGCGGCCGGCAGGCGCTCCAGCAGCGGGCCGTCGTTGAAGCTGCGGGTCTCGTTCTGCGGGTAGCGGTCGGTCAGCACGAGAAGGCCGCGGTTGGCGCCCCGCCTCGCGGCGGTGAGCTTGCTGCGCTTGTCGGCCGCCACGGCGAGCGCCCAGACCGTGAGCAGGAGGCTGTAGGCGAGGGAAGGGGGCCCGGCGGAGGGCTTGCCGTGCGACGCGACGCGCGGCTTGCTGCCGGCAGCGCGCGTCGCGAGCGGCATCAGCCACTTCAGCGGCCGCAGGACGAGCGAGGGGCGCCCGTCGCCGGTGCCGAAATAGACCGGCAGGACGTCCACCTTCGGCCCGAGCCATCGTGTCAGTTCCGCAAGCAGCGTGGACTTGCCGCTGCCGTCGACACCGACGAGTGCCACCACCAGCCCGCCCGCAGCGGGGCGGCGGTTCCACGGGCGCGGGGCCCGGATGACATCCCGGTTAAGCCGCCGGACGAGCCACGAGACCGACCGCGCCACGCTGCGCAGCGCGGCCTCGGGCCTGTTGTAGCTGCACCCGCCCTCGGAAAGATGCCGCCGGATGGCGCGTGCGAGGGGTGAACGCCGGTCGGGCAGCGGGCCGTCGGCGAAGGCATCCGCCAGGTCCGCGGCAATGTTCGCCGGCAGGAGCGTCGCGGCGAGGGCGTGCAGCTCCTCGCGCGGAACCTTCGCCGCGAGAGCCTGGCGCGCGGCGGCGAACTCTGCCCGCTTCGCGGCACCGCGCCGCAGCGAGACGGGGTCCCAGCCGCCGCATTCGAGGCAGCAGCGCGTGACGAGCAGCAGCGCCTCCGCCGCCGGGTCGAGATGCCTGACCGGCAGGTGGGCGTGCTGGACGGCCCGGGCCAGCAAAGCCTCCTCCCACGGCAGGTGCCAGTAGCGCGTCAGCGGCCCGCCGCTGACGAGGCGCGTGTGGAGGTGGACATGGACGAGCCGTCCGCTGCTTTCGTCGAAGCCGAGGTAGGTGGAGACGCCGACCGGCTCTCTGTCCCCGGCCGAGGGGAAGAACTTGAAGCCGGCACAGAGCAGGATGGCCTGCGCCCGCGCATGGTCGGAGCGTGACACGAGAAGATCAATGTCGCCTTCGCCGTGGAGGGCGCTCGTGAGCTTGTCCGTGCTCTTCCAGTAGCAATAGGCGATCTGCTGCAGGCCGAAGCGGGCGAGCAGATCGAGGACAAGGCCTGGCCGCGCCTCCTGCGGGGGCGCCGGACGCAGGGTGTCGATATGGCGCCGGACTCCCTGCGTACGGGCCATCAGACGCTCCCTTCAACAGGGGTTGCGGGCTCCGCCGTCCGCGCGGGAAGGCGCTTCTCCCGGTTTGGCCTGACGGGACCGAGGTCGATGACGGGGCTGCCGTCCGCACCGCCGACGGAAAGGCGGGCCTGCTTCACCTTCACGTGCGAGAGCACGGCGAAGGTGGAGCCGAGGCTGGGCTCATCCACGGCGCGGAAGCGGCGCAGGAAACTCAGCGCATGCTCGGCGATGTCGCGCTTCGTCGAGGCCCAGCGCACGACGAACAGCACCTGGTCGGCGATGGAGGGGAGCAGCCTCGCCTCGGAGGAGCCGAGCACCGGCGGGCCGCCCACGACGATGACATCGTAGGACTTGCGCAGGTCGGTCAGCAGGCGCGGCAGGCCCTCGGGCTCGAAGAACAGCAGAGGATCAACGCCGAGACGCGACAGGCCGAGATAGTCCACCCCCAGTTCGGGCTGGGGGGCGATCATCGCCCGCATCTGCTCGCGCGAGGGCGAGCGGCAGACGGCGAGCGCCGCCGGCTCCCGCTCCGATGCCGGCAGGATGTCGAGGTCGATCAGCAGCACCCGGCGGCCGAGGGTGCCGAAATAGGCCGAAAGGCCGGTCGCCAGCGTCGACTTGCCCTCGCCCGCGACGCTCGAGGTGACGAGGACGACCCGCGAGCCGCGGCCGGTGTGGTGCGCCTGCAGTGCCGCGGCGATGTTCCGCACAGCCTCGGAATAGGGCGAGGTCGGATGGTTGAGGATGTGGAGCCGCGGTGCGCCGATGGTGCCCGCGCGCACCCGCGGGAGGTGCCCGATGCAGGGGATGCCGAGGACCCGCTGCACCTCCCGCTCGCTGCGCAGGCGGCGGTCGGCCCGCTCCAGGATCAGCGCCAGCCAGCAGCCCGCCATGAGGGACAGGACGGCGCTCGGAATGACGAAAAGGAGCGGATTGTGCGAGCTCGGCCAGGTCGGCACGGCGGCGCGCGAATGCACGTCGATGCCGGGCCGGATGCTCGCCTGCGCCTCCTTCAGCTCGGTGCGGCGGCGCAGGAGGTTGTCGTGGAACTCGACGGTTTCGCGGCTGGCGCGGGTCAGGTCGCGGATCTCGCGGTCCGCGTCGGCGGCAGCGTCCGGCGAGGAGGCTGCGACGCGGCGGCGGATGGCATCCTGTACCGCCTGCTGGGCCGCCTGCACCTCGGCGCGCGCGGCGGCAATCTGGCGGTCGATCTCCTTCAGCCGTTCGGCGGCGTCCTCCTCCATCTGTCGCCGCAGACTGTCCACGTAAGCCTCGGCGATGCGGTTGGCATAGGTGGCCGCCGTCTGCGGATCGGGCGAGGTGAAGGCCACCGTGATGAGGCGCGAGCGCCGCTCCTGGATGACCTGGGTCTTGCGGAAAAGGTTCTCGAGGAACAGGTCCGCCTCGCTGCGTCCCGACAGAGCGGGGATCCAGACGGCGAGGCGCTGCATCATCCGCTGGATGAACCCGGGTTCCTGCTTTGCCCCGTCGGGAGGCGACCCGTCCGTTGCCTCCGGCTGGCTGGGCGGCGCCGCAGGCGCGGCCGCTTCGGCATTCTCCGGCTGCGGCGGGCGCAGGCTGTCCGCCACATGGCGCAGGTGGTCCGGCGAGGCGATGAGCGCGAGGTGGGTGTCGATGATCTCGTCGAGGACGCGCTCGGACGCCTGGCCGGCACCGGAGGGGCGCTCGACGGTGAGCTGCGCCTTGGCCGTGTACTGCGGCGGCACCAGCAGGGCGAGGATCGCCGCGAACAGCGTGCCCGCCGTCGCGATGGCGAGGATCATCCAGCGCCGGCGCAGCAGAGCCTGGATGAGGTGCAGGAAGGCGGGAGGCGCCGTCGGGTCCTGAAGCGAGCCATGCCCGCGATCATCGGCGAGGTTCTTTGGTCCGCCGGCTTCGGCGAGGCGCAGGATCCCGTCGGGGTTCAGTACACGCATGGTTCCCGCTCTCCCCTTGGAAAGGTCTTGCTCATCCCGGTGCGGACGCCGGCGGTGAACCGCCCGGACGTCGCGGCGAGGCAGACGACCAGCGCGAACCAGACGACCGGCTGGCGCAGGATGAAGTGGAACAGGCTGTAGGCGGCGAGGCCGCAGACGAGGGTCGTGACCGCATCGAACTGTCGTCGCCAGGCGCCGGCGACGATGCCGCCGAGCAGCCAGGCGAGGCACAGGAGCGCCGGCAGCCCGCCCTGCACGAAGATGTCGAGCACAGTGTTGTGCGCCTCGAAATTCGGAGCGAGCTGGATCTCCGGCTGCGTCACGTCCCGCGGCCCGCCCGAGCTGCGGCGCCCGACGGCGATCTCGTCCGGGATCTTCAGGTGCGGTCCGGGGCCGAGGCCGAGCGAGAGGGCCTCGAGCCCGCGGCGCACGGCGTCGCTCCAGATGACAAAGCGCAGGTTGGCCGTCTCACGCGTCTCGTGCTGGCCGCCGCCGCGCATCGCCTGCGCTGCAACCGTCTCGGCCTGCTGCGCGATCGAGGAGCCGAAGGGAGCGGCGAGCGCCACGGCGAAGGGCAGCGACAGGGCGAGCCCCCAAGCGGCAGCCGAGCGCAGCGGCAGCGGGTTCTGCTCCGCCAGCATCCAGGTCTTCAGCTTCATGACGACGTAGACGACGCCCGACACCGCGATGACGAGCAGGAAGGCATCGCTCTTCGTCAGACGTCCCACGACGACGGCGACGCCGATGCACAGGCACGCCGCAAGCCGTGGCAGCGGCCGCCGCGCCGTGTCGGCGAGGTGGAGGGCGAGGAGGCCGACGACGGCGCTGGTGAGGGCGAGCTGGTTGGCATTCTCGGTGAGGCCGCGCAGCCGGTCCCATTCCCAGGCCTCGAAGCCGCCGAAGCCGTCGCCCATCCAGCCGATGGCCGCCTGCAGCGCGAGCAGCACCGCGCCGAGCCCGACGAACAGCCACATGCGCGGCCGCAGCCGGCCGTCCGTTTCGAGGTGGACCAGGCCGAAGCAGCTGAGGAGGGTGGCAAAGGTGTAGGCCGCGATGTCGTGATAGAACCAGCGCGGATCGTGCAGGTCCCCCAGCGCGTAGCCCGTCATGGCGCCGAGACAGAGTGCGCCGCCGAAGGCGGACCAGAAGATCAGGAGGCGGCTCAGCGCCGGTGTCAGCGGCGGGCCGAGCCGCGCCACCTCGCGCGTCGCCATGATGGCGAGCCACGCGAGGAGGAGCCCCTCGCCCGGGCCGAAGGGGATGCCATCGACGCGCAGCTGCGAGGCGGTGGACAGGAGAAGCCCGGCGATGAACACAAGATCGAGGAGCATGGCTCACCCCGCCGAGGATGCAGAGGGGCCCGGGGGCGAGGCACTGCGCCGTGCGGACGGATCGACGAGCATCAACGGGGCATAGGCCGGCCACAGCCGTGCCCCCGCCGCCGTGCGGCCGATGATCTCGTCGTAGACGGCGGCATAGCGCGCGACCGTGACCTCGAGGTTGAGCTCCTGGCGCACATGGGCCGAGGCCCGTGCGCCGAAGACCTCCGCCGTGGTGCGGTTGCGCAGCAGGCACATGATGGCGTCGGCGAGGAGGGTTGGCGAGCGGGCGGGGACCACGAGGCCGCTCGTCCCGTCCTCGATCACGTCCGTGCAGCCGGGCATGTCGGTGGTCACGCAGGGCAGGCCGGCGACGCAGGCCTCCATCAGCGCGCGCGGGATGCCCTCGCGCAGCTCGGTCGGGAAGGCGAAGACGTCGGCCATCTTCAGCAGCGACGGTACGTCCTTCCTGGCGCCGAGCGCGATGACATAGGGCCAGTGCCGCTCGATCTCGTCCGCGCTGACGGCGAGCGGCCCCTCGCTCTCGCGCGGGCCGATGAGGAGAAAGCGCACCTCGGGCGCGCGCCGGTGCACGATGGCAGCCGCCTCGAGCAGCGTGGGGATGCCCTTCTGCCGCGTGAGACGCGTGACGGTTACGACGACCGGCGCATCGCCGAGCCCCAGCTCGGCGCGGAGCGCGGCCCGCGAGGGGCCCTCGGCAACGGCGCGGTCGAAGCGAGCGACGTCGATGCCTGAGCCGGGGATGACCCGGTGGTCGGCGCCGCCGAGAAGGCCGCGGCGGGCGAAGAACGCCTCGTCGTCCCGGTTCTGGAAGACGAGGGTGGTCGTCCGGCGGGAGGCCCGGCGCTGCAGGAAGGTGAACACCGGCCTGAGGCCGAGGGCGAGCGGAGACCGCGACGAGTAGAGCCAGCCCAGCCCCGTGATCGTGCTGACGACCGGCACCCCACCCGCGATGCTGGCGGCGAAGGGCACGAGGATGTCCGGCTTGGTGTCGAAGCACTGGATGATCGTCGGCCGCAGCTCGTCGATCAGGCCCGCCAGGGCAGCGACCGCCGCCCTGTCCGTGCGCGGGGCGATGAAGCGGCTCATGGCATAGCGATAGTAGTCGATCTCCGCCCGGGCGAAGGCCTCGCCGTCACCGGTGCCGGCGGCCGACACGTTGAGGCCCTGCTCGCGCAGGGCGAGAAGGAAGGGAATGCGCAGCGCGTGGTCATCGCCGCCGATGCAGAGGAGATGGGGGCGCATGCCGTGCATCATGCCCTCCCGGCCATGGAGACGGCCCCCGTCGGCAACGGCGCGGGGCGCGGGGCGGACGGCGCCGCCCGCGGCGCGGCGAGGGCTTCGCCGATGGGCTGCCAGGAAAAGGCGCCCGCGAGGGCCTCCAGCCGCTCCGCACAGCGGGACAGGTTCACGCGCTGGCGCCAGGCGTTGAGCCTGCCCATTCCGGCCATGTGCGGCTGCCCGGGGTCCATGTCCCACGGATGGATGTAGAAGATGTAGGGGGCGCCCCGGCGCAGGATCCGCTCGATGCCGAGGCGCCACAGCCCGAAGGGCACCAGGCGGAAGTAGCCGCCGCCGCCCCAGGGCAGAGCGACGGGCCCGGCCGGCAGGCACGAGATGCAGAGTTCCGTGAGCCCCTCGATCACCTCGAAGGGGCCGGCATTCGGCTCGATGCCCTCGAGGCGGCCGTAGCGGTCGTGCGCGGTAAGGGGGAAAAACGAGGAATCGTAGGTGAAGCCCGCCTCGCGCAGGATCGGCAGCGCCCAGTTGGTGATGGAAAAGCAGGGCGCGCGGTAGCCGAGCACCGGCAGGCCCGTGACGTCCTCCAGCACCGCCTTCGACCGCTGCACGTCGTCGCGGAACGCATCGGGCGTGAGCGAATAGACCGGCTCGTGCCAGTAGCCGTGCGACGCCACCTCATGGCCGGCGCCGGCGACGCGCCGCACGAGATGCGGAAAGCGTTCCCCGACCCAGCCGAGAACGAAGAAGGTGCCGCGGACCGAGCAACGCGCCAGAATGTCGAGGACGCGTTCCGTGTTGCGCTCGACACGACTTTCGTAGTTCGGCCAATGGTCCCTGGAGACGAGCGGCCCGTAGTTGTAGCTGTGAAACCAGTCCTCGACATCCACCGTCATGAAACAGGCGCGCGCCGCGTCCGGCATGTGACCTCTCCCCTGCACTCCTGAACTCCGGCGCTTTGTTCGTTCTTGCCGCTTTGACGATCTGGATGGAATTTGGCCGGCGCCTCCGGAAACTGTTGCTTGCCGGTTTCAGCATTGAAATGCGGCAGGCTTCGCAGGCGCGGCTTTTTCCTTTCCAGCGCCAAGTGGAACATTTCCAGATTACCACACAGGCATGGATCGGCGCCGGTTCTGTGGTGGTATATCCCTTAAGTGGCCGGCGACCGGCGCTTACGCGAACGTGCCATACTCGCAAGAGGCCGGTCGGTCGCGGATCTTCCGCAAAGGATGCCGGGAAGGACGGCGGGACCAGCCGGAAGAGTCCGCCCGCCCGCCTTTCTGGTCAGCAGACGCCACGGGTCGCTGCGGATAGATTCTCCCGACATGAGCAGTGACGCCGGGAGAGCGTTGCGATGGCATCCATCGAGATCGTCGACCTGGCCGGGACGCGGCTGGAAGGGGACTGGGACGCCTACGTCGCGTCGCGGCCGGATGCGTCCTGCTATCACGCCCTCGTCTGGCGCGAGATCCTGAGCCAGAGCTTCGGCCACCGTCCGCACTATCTTGCAGCGCGCTCCGGCGGCGCCATCGTCGGGGTGCTGCCGCTTTTCGAGATGAAGAGCTGGCTCTTCGGCCACTATCTCGTCTCGCTGCCCTTCGTGAACTACGGTGGCATCGTTGCCGACGGGCCCGAGGCGGAGGCGGCCCTGGCGGAAGCAGCCATGCGCCTCGCCGCGCGGCTCGGCGTCGGGCACATCGAGCTCAGGCAAGTTTCCCAGCCCGGGCTCGGGGACGGGAAAGGCTGGCAGGTGCGCCATCACAAGGCGGCGCTCGTCGTGCCGGTGGAGGCCGATCCGGAGCGGCACTGGACGGCACTCAGCTCGCGCCTGCGCGGCAAGGTGCGCAAGGCCGAACGCTCGGGCGCGGTCTTCTCGCGCACCGGCATGGAGGGGCTCGACCGCTTCTACCGCGTCTTCGCCAAGAACATGCGTGATCTCGGCACGCCGGTGCATCGGCAGCGGTTCTTCCGCACCATCCTCGAGCGTGTGCCCGGGGCGGAGATCCTGCTGGTCGAGCTCGGGGGGCTGCCCGTGGCGACGGCGCTTGCCATCCCCTCGCGCGACACGATCGAGCTGCCGTGGATCGCGTCGGACTATGACGTCTCGTCGTATTACGTGAACGAGTTTCTCTACTGGAACGCGATCGAGATGGCGTGCGGCGCGGGTGTGCGCCGCCTCGACCTCGGGCGCTCCAGCATCGGCGCCGGCACCTACACCTTCAAGCTGCAGTGGAAGCCGGATGTGGTGCCGCTGTCCTGGTGCTACTGGCTGCCCGCCGGGGGGGAGCTGCCGGAACTCGCTCCGAGCAATCCGAAATACGCGCTCGCCATCACGTGCTGGAAGAAGCTGCCTGTGCCGATCGCCAACGGCCTCGGGCCGCATATCGTGCGCAATATCCCCTAGGGTTCGGCGGCCGCGCTCAGGGCTTCGCGTCGGGCCAGTCGATGCGCGCGACATAGTCGGCCACGGGCCCGCCGGGCTCGCCCCAGTTGCTCGACCAGATCACCTGCGAGCCATCCGGCGACGGCGAGGCATGGATCTCGCTGTAATAGTCGGAGACGTCGTTGTGCGTGTGCACGATGCGCCGCAGCTCGCCGCTTCCGTCGATGCGCAGCGCCACGATCTCGCGGTAGAAGGGCGCCCAGCCGGACGCCTCCTTCACCTTGTCGTAGCTGCCCTCGTAGCTCAGGAAGACCCAGCCGGGGCGCCGGATGTTGCGCACCGAGGCGTGCGATGCATAGCCGGGCGGGGTGAGGACGGTAACGGCCCCGTCCTCCAGGCGCCGCTTGATCACGTGCCATTTGTCGGGGTCGGCCTTGCTGATGCCGATGTAGACGTCGCGGCCGTCCTCGTCGATGGCCATGTCGCCGTGGCCCGGCCGGTGATGCTCCGGCCAGACCTGGATCAGCTGCCCGTCCACCTTGAAGACGTGCACGGTCTCGCGGCCGGTCGGCAGGGTCTGGAAACACATGACGAACCGCCCGGTGGCGGAGATGCCGCAATAGCCGTTCTCGCCGGGCAGGGCGGCCACGGGAATGTCGGGAAACTTCCGGCGCTCCTCGAGGTCGTAGGCGAAGGCGACGAGCATCCCTGTTGCGTCGCGGGCGCGCAGCACGAGGCGGCGGCCGTCGGCCGAGACGTTGCCCTTGTAGGGGCCGAAGGAGAGGTCCGAATAGTCGTCGGGCCTGTAGACGACCTGATGCTCGTCGGTTCGCGGCCACCACAGGGTGACGCGGTCGTCGTAGACGCAGACCATCTCCTCCGCGCGCGTCGGGTGCCACTTGCATTCCTCGCCCATGGGGCGGTGGAACAGCGGCCGGTAGGTGCGCCCATCGAGGAAGCACATGCCCGAGCAGCCGTTGGTGATGACGAGCAGGCTCTGGTCCGCGTTCCATGCCTGTGTGCTCGAATAGCGGTGCCGGCACATCTCCTCGTCGCAGGCCATATCCTTGCCGAGCCGGCCTCCCGGATCGGTGACGCGCGTGAAGGGCGTGCCGAAGACAGGGTCCCGCACCGTCTGGAGATAGGCCGGCCGGGGTATCGCTGGCGTCGCGACAACCGCGGGCCGGGAGGGGAAGGTGACGCTGCCGGTGAAGGATTGCCCCTCCGTCGCCGGGCCGGCGAGGCCCAGCGGCAGCAGGACGAGAAGGCACAGGGCAAGGCCGCGCACGTGGGCCGACGTGCAGCCGGGGTCGGGTCTGCTGTCTGGCGTACCGAGTTGGCGTTGCATCGCCGTCGCCCTGCGGATCAGCCGCGGCCGGTGGAGGGTGCTCATCGTGCGGCTGCCCTCGCCGGCCGGTCAATTGCCCAAAGGGGAGAGGAGGGGGCATTCGGCAGCTCCCTTCGGCAGTATCGGCGCTATCCCTATTGCGTGCTTCCTCCGAAGGAGTAGGGGAACGATGCCGAATTTCGGATGCGTTCTCTGCTCAGGCAACCTGCGTGTCTTCTGTCTTTACTTTCGACATCTACCCTTTTGCGCCCTGTACACCTGGTAATCCGCGCTGTTTCATCATGGGACGCGGCCGCCCTGGTTTTCCGGGGGCCGCCGGCGAAGGAGGACAAGATGAAGGTCGTCATCCAGTGCGGAGGCCGCGGCACCAGGTTGCGTCCCTATACCATGGTGCTCCCGAAGCCCCTCATGCCGGTGCAGTCGAAACCGGTTCTCGAGCTCCTCCTGCAGTGGCTGCGGCGCAACGACTTCTGCGACGTATACATCACGACGGGCTATCTCGGGCATCTCATCCGCAGCTTCTGCGGCGATGGCCACCAGTGGGGCATGAACATCCGTTACACGACGGAGAAGGAGCCGCTCGGCACCATCGGTCCGCTGACGATGCTGCGCGACGAGCTCGACAGCACATTCCTCGTCATCAACGGCGACGTGCTGACGGATCTCAGCCTCAACGCCTTCACCCAGGTTCACCGCGAGCAGGGTGCGCTCGTCACCGTTGCCGCCTCGGTGCGCAAGACGAAGCTGGACTTCGGCGTCATCGAGCACACCAACGGCCGCATCGTCGGCTTCAAGGAGAAGCCCTCGCTCACCAACATGATGAGCATGGGCGTCTACTGCATGGAGCCGCGGGTGCTGGACTACATCCCGCCCGGTGTGCCGTTTGGCTTCGACGATCTCATCCACACGCTGCTCGCCCGCGGCCTGCCGGCCTACACCTTTGCCCACGACGGGCTGTGGCTCGATATCGGGCGGATCGAGGACTTCCAGACAGCGCAGGAACTGGCCTGGGATGACCAGCTGCCGGCCTTCGAGGTGGTCGCGGCCGCCTGAGCGGGCGCGCCATCCAGCGTCGACAGGGCCCGGGGTCTTGGGGGCTGACAATGTTGCTCGTATCGGAACCCGTTCTTGGCGCTGAAGAGAAGTCGGCGCTGTCGGATGTCGTCGAAAGCGGCTGGATCACCATGGGCCCGCGGGTACGCGCCTTCGAGGAGGCGTTCGCCGCGGCCCATGGCCTGCCGGACTGCGTGGCCGTGAGCTCGTGCACGGCGGCACTGCACCTCATCCTGCTGGCGGCTGGCATCGGCCCGGGCGACGAGGTGCTGGTGCCCTCGCTCACCTTCGCCGCCACGGCCAACAGCGTGCTCTATGTCGGGGCGAAGCCGGTCTTCGTCGACATCGAGTCCCTTGACGTGCCGCTCATCTCGCCGGCGCGGGCGGAAGAGCTGTGCAACGAGCGGACGAAGGCCGTGATCCTCGTTCACTATGCCGGCGCCCTGGCGGACGCGGCGCCGTGGCGGGCTCTCGCCGAGCGGTACGGCTTGCTGCTCGTCGAGGATTCGGCCCATGCGGTCGGCGTCGAGGGGCCCGGCACGATCGGCGATGCCGCCGCCTTCAGTTTCTACGGCAACAAGAACATGACGACGGGCGAGGGCGGCGTCGTCACGGCGCGCGACCCGGCGCTGCTCGAGCGGGTGAGGCTGATGCGCGGCCACGGCATGACGAGTGGCACCTTCGCGCGCCTCAACAGCCGAACGCCGCACTACGACGTGACCATGCTCGGCTTCAACTACCGGATGGACGAGTTGCGTGCCGCCGTCGGCCTCGTCCAGCTCGGCCACCTGCCGGCCTGGAATGCCACACGGCGCGCCTTCGGCCGGCTCTACCGGCGCCTCATCGCCAACGCCTGCCCGGACGTGCGCGTGCCCTTCTCGGACGAGCACGCCTGTTCGCACCATATCATGCCGGCCATCCTGCCGGCCGGCGTCGACCGGGACCGCGTCATCGAGCGGCTGCGTGATGCCGGCATCCAGACGACGATCCACTACCCGCCGGTCCACAGCCTCACCCTCTACCGCGAGCGGCCGGACATCGGCCCGCTGCCGGTGACCGAGGAATTTGCCAGCCGCGAGCTCACGCTGCCGCTGCATCCCCGGATGACACCTGCGGATGTCGAGCATGTGGTCGAGGTGCTCGCTGCCGCCCTGCGCGACCAGGGCGCCCACCCGCCACAGACCTGACGAGGCGCACATGACCACCAACCGAAGCGGCTCTTATCCCGCAGGCCTGGCGCGCCTGTTCGACATCGTCTTCGCCTCGCTCGGCCTCGTCGTGCTGAGCCCGGTGATCGTGCTCGTCAGCATCGCCATCGTGGCCGAGACGGGCTGGCCGATCCTGTTCGCGCAGACGCGGCTGGGCGTCGGCGGCCGCCACTTCCGCATGTACAAGTTCCGCAAGTTCCGGCCCGATACGGGCAAGTCCCTGCCGCTGACGATGCAGGCCGACGACCGCATGACGAAGGTCGGGCGCTTCCTCGCCAAAAGCAAGCTCGACGAGGTGCCGCAGCTCTTCAACATCCTGCGTGGTGAGATGGCCGTCGTCGGCCCGCGCCCGGAGAGCCTGGAACTCGCGGACTGCTTCACCGACGCGACCCGGCCCGTCCTCGCGCACAAGCCCGGCATCTTCGGGCCGAGCCAGTGGGCCTTCCGCAACGAGAGCGCGCTCTATCCGCCGGACGTCGACCCTGTCGCCTTCTACCGGCAGACGCTGTTCCCGGCCAAGGCGAGGCTCGACCTCTCCTACTACCCCGAGCGCACGCTGGTTTCGGACATGAAGTGGATCGTCCTGTGCTGCCTTGCCATCCTCGGCATCGGCAGCGAGCCGGAACGCGCCATTGCGGCCGCCGGCGTGACGGATGGTCCCGAACTCCGTTTGCAATAGCGCATGCCAGACAAGAGGCACGCCATGGAACGCCCTCACATCATCCAGTCTCAACCGCACGCATCGAACTACAGGAACGTGAGGGTGCTGGTGACGGGTGCCGATGGGTTCATCGGCTCCCATCTCACCGAGCGGCTCGCGCTCATGGGTGCCGACGTCACCGCGCTGGCGCTCTACAACTCCTTCGATTCCGCCGGCTGGCTTGACCATGTGCCGGCGGATGTCGCCACCAGGATCCGCATCGTGCGCGGTGACGTGCGTGACGCCGCCTTCGTGCGCCGGCTCCTCGCGGAGCAGGAGGTGGTCTTCAACCTGGCGGCGCTGATCTCGATCCCCCATTCCTATGCGGCCGCGCAGTCCTATGTGGAGACCAATATTCTCGGTCTCATCAACGTCCTGGAGGCCGCGCGCGAGCACCGCGTGCGCCGCGTGGTGCAGACCTCGACGAGCGAGGTCTACGGCACGGCGATCACGGTGCCGATTGCCGAGACGCATCCCCTGCAGGGGCAGTCCCCCTATTCGGCCTCCAAGATCGGTGCCGACATGATGGCGGAGGCCTATGCCCGCAGCTTCGACCTGCCCGTCGCTATCCTGCGCCCGTTCAACACCTACGGACCGCGCCAGAGCGAGCGCGCCGTCATCCCGACGGTACTGCGCCAGATTCTCGATCCTGATGCGGAGACGGTGCGTGTCGGCGACACCTCGACGAGCCGGGACTTCACCTATGTGGAAGACACGGTGGCCGCCTTCCTCGCCATCGGCAGCGCGCCGGACATCGAGTTCGGGCGGCCCTACAACGCCGGCAACGGCAAGGGCATCACCATCGGGGAGCTGGTCGATCTCCTCATGACGCTGACGGACCGGCGCAAGCCTGTCGAGCAGGACACGGAGCGCCTGCGCCCGGCCAATTCCGAGGTGCGCGTCCTCCTGGCGGACAGCACGCGCTTCACCAAGGCAACCGGCTGGCGCCCGCAGGTGGAGCTGCGCGAGGGCCTTGCCCGCACCATCGCCTTCTGGCGCGAGCGCTTCGCCCGCAACGCCGTCCGCAGGGACAGGTCACATGTCACGTAGGGCAGGCTCGCCTCACTCGGTCCTTCCTTGCTCCGAAAACGTCACTTGGCCCGCCGGGACAGGAGGTGCCATTGCGGTACTATTTCCATCTGTCGACTGGGCGCGAGATCGTGCTGGATGACTGCGGCCTCGAGCGGTCAGACCTCGACGAGGTCCGAATAGAGGTCATGCAGGCCATCGAGGAGCTGCGCGACGAGAACCCGTTCGCGAACTGGGACGGCTGGCGCTTCGACGTCACCGATGCCACCGGCAGCCGGCTTTTCTCGGTCTTCCTGACGACGCCCCTGCACTGACGCTCCGGCGCGACCGGCGGCGGGCCCAAAAGTCCCGCCGATAGCCGCCATCGCAATCTTCTATTGGCATGCGCGCGAAAAATCGCCTCCCATCGCCGGGAAGGGGAGGACAGTGCATGAGCCTGACGACCGAACTCGTTCGCCTGATCCGTTCAAGACCCATCGGTGAGGACGACCTGGAACGGGCGGCGCTTTTCGTCGTCGACACGCTCGCCTGCGCCGTGGGCGCACGCGATACGGTGCCGGCGCGGGCCATCGCGGCGGTCGCCCCGTGGGGCACCGGCGACACTGGCCGCAAGGCATTCCATTTCGGCGGGCTCGCCCACATCCTCGAGCTCGACGACCTTCACCGCACTTCCGTCACCCATCCGGGGACGGTGATCATCCCGGCCGCGGCGGCGCTCGCCGAGGCGGGCAACGCCGACGGCCGCGCCTTCCTCACTGCCGTCCTCCACGGCTACGAGGCCACCTGCCGCATCGGCAATGCCGTCGGCAAGGCCCACTATCGCGTCTGGCACAACACGGCGACGTGCGGGCCCTTCGGCGCGGCCATGGCGGCAGCGCACCTTCTCTCGCTCGACGACGAGCGCACAGTCTGGGCGCTGGGCAATGCCGGCACGCAGGCGAGCGGGCTGTGGGAGTTCCTCGCCGCCGGGGCCATGAGCAAGCATCTGCACACGGCGCGGGCCGCCGAATCCGGCGTGCTCGCCGCCCTGCTGGCGCGCGAGGGATTCACCGGCCCTGCCTTGATCCTGGAAGGCGAGAAGGGCTTCTTCGTCGGTCTCTGCCCGGATCCCAATCCCTCCGCCGTCCTCGCCGAACCCTCCGCCCCGTGGCAGCTTGCGCTCACCTCGATCAAGCCCTGGCCGTGCTGCCGGCACACGCATCCGGCCATCGATGCGGCCATCGCGCTCCACGGCCGCGTCGCCGGCAGGCCCATCGCCGAGGTCTCCATCGGCTCCTACCGCGCCGGCATCGATGTCTGCGACCGGCCGCAGCCGCAGGAGCCCTATGGCGCCAAGTTCTCCCTGCAGCATTGCGTTGCCGCGGCGCTTGCCGACGGCAGGGTGGCCGAGGCGAGCTTCGGCGGCGAGGCGCGCGAGCGGCTCGCCGGCCTGCGGGCGAAGACGACGCTCGGCCTCGACGAGGCCGTCAACGCCGGCTATCCCGGGGCCTGGGGCGCGCGGGTCACGGTCACGCTCGAGAGCGGCGAGCGGCTGGAGGAGCTGCGCACCGTCTGCAAGGGCGACCCGGACTATCCGCTGACGCGCGAGGAGCTGACCGGCAAGGCCCTCGACCTCTTCACCCTCGGCGGCATGGCGCGGGCCGAGGCGGGACGGGTGATCGAGGCCGTCTATGCGCTGGCGAAAGGAGCCCCGGTCGGGCGGCTGTTCTCCGAGTGCTTCGCCGCCCCGGCCGGGCGGGCGAGCGCGGCGGCCATGTGAGCCGCCGGCCGGGCCGGATCAGGCGAAGGTCACGGTCGCCGTCATCACCAGCCGTTCGTCCTCGGCGCGGGCCTCGAAGACGGGAGCCGCTTCCGGCCCGTCCGTCCGCACGAGGCGCAGCGGCGTGCCGCAGAAGAGGGGAGAGGCGGCGCGGAAGCTGAAGGCTGCCACGTCCCGCCCGCCCTCGGTGCGCCGCGCGAACTCGAACAGCAGCATCGCGATCAGCGGCCCATGCACGATGAGCCCGGGATAGCCCTCGACACCGGTGACGTAGGGGTGGTCGTAGTGGATGCGATGGCCGTTGAAGGTCAGCGCCGAGAAGCGGAACAGCATCACCTCGTCCGGCTGCACCGTTTCTTCCACCGCCACGGCCCGTTCCGCCCGCGGCGCCGGCGCAGGCGGCGCACCGGGCCGGGCCGCCTCGCGATAGACGATGTCGTGCTCCTCGGTGGTGACGAGGGCGCCGTGCTGGCTGATCTCGTGGCGCACGGTGACGAAGGCGAGCGGGCCGCTGCGGCCGCGTTTCTCGGCGATCGAGGTGACCGTCGAGACGCGCTCGGCCGGGGCGCCGAAGGCGAGCCCGCCGGGGAAGGTCAGCCGTCCGCCGGCATACATGCGCCGCGGCAGGGGGATCGGCGGCAGAAAGCCGCCCTTGGCGGCGTGGCCGTCCGGCCCGATGTCGGCGCGCGGCGTCGCATCGAGGAAGTAGAGCCAGTGCCACAGCGGCGGCAGGGTCGCCGCGTCGGGACGATAGGAGGAGGTCAGGTCGCCGAGGGTAGCGGCGAGGCGCATGGCCGGGCTGCGGACGATGTCGTCGCTGCGCCGCTCGCTACGGCCGAGCCAGTCGTTCCAGTCGCTCATGGCCGCCTCAGAAGGAGCGTGGCAGGCCGAGCACCTTCTCGGCCACGTGGGACAGGATGAGGTTGGTCGAGATCGGCGCCACCTGGTAGAGCCGCGTCTCGCGGAACTTGCGCTCCACGTCGTATTCCTCGGCAAAGCCGAAGCCGCCGTGCGTCTGCAGGCAGGTGTCGGCAGCGTGCCACGAGGCTTCCGAGGCGAGGAGCTTGGCCATGTTCGCCTCGGCCCCGCAGGGGCGGCCCGCGTCGTAGAGCGCGACGGCATGGGCGACGGCGAGGCGCGCGGCGTGCAGCTCGACATAGGCGCGGGCGATGGGGAATTGGACGCCCTGGTTCTGCCCGATGGGCCGGCCGAACACCTTGCGCTCGTTGGCGTAGTGCGTCGCCTTCTCGATGAACCAGCGGGCGTCGCCCACGCATTCGGCCGCGATCAGGATGCGCTCGGCGTTCATGCCGTCGAGGATGTAGCGGAAGCCCTTGTGCTCCTCGCCGATGAGCGAGTCAGCCGGGATCTCGAGCTCGTCGAAGAACACCTCCGTCGTAGCGTGGTTAATCATGGTGCGGATGGGCCGGATGCGCAGCCGCTCCGGCGGTGCCGCCTTCATGTCCACGAGGAAGACGGACAGGCCGTCCGTGCGCGAGGGCAGAGACCCCTTGGGGGCCGTGCGGGCGAGCAGGATCATGAGGTCGGAATGCTCGGCACGGCTCGTCCACACCTTCTGGCCGCGCACGACATAGGTGTCGCCGCGCCGCTCGGCCGTCGTGGTGATGGAGAGCGTGTCGGTGCCGGCGCCGGGCTCGGTCACGCCGAAGGCCTGCAGCCGCAGCTCGCCGCTCGCGATCTTCGGCAGGTAGCGCCTCTTCTGCGCCTCGCTGCCATGCCGCAGCAGCGTGCCCATGGTGTACATCTGCGCGTGGCAGGCGCCGCCGTTGCCGCCGCTGGCATGCACCTCCTCGAGGATCGCCGCGGCGGCGGCGAGCGGCAGGCCGCTGCCGCCGTACTCCTCGGGGATCAGCGCCGCCAGCAGGCCGGCTTCGGCCATGGCGTTGACGAACTCGGTGGGATAGGCGCGCTCGCGGTCGAGGCGGCGCCAGTACTCGCCCGGAAACTTCGCGCACAACGCCCGCGTCGTCGCGCGGATGGGTTCAAGGTCGAGCGCCTCTTTCGTGTCTTCCTGCATGCCGGACGGTCTCGCGTTCATGGCCGGGTCGGCCCTCATGCTGCGGCCCGACCGTGCGCGGCAAAGCGGCATATTGCAAAGATATTTTGAAGCTGGCACCGATAAGATTGTGCTATATCGTCTGCTTTCATGGACATCCGGCACCTGCGCTATTTCGTTGCCATTGCGGAGGAGGGCTCGCTCTCCCGGGCGGCAGAGCGTGTGCATGTCGCCCAGCCGGCGCTCAGCCAGCACGTCCGCAACATGGAGCTTGACCTCAAGACCGAGCTGCTCTTCCGCACGTCGCGGGGTGTGCAGCTCACCGAAGCGGGCGAGCGGCTCCTGGCACAGGCGCGGCGTCTCCTGGAGGCTTTCGACGCCCTGCCGGACCAGGTGCGCGGTGACGGCGACGCGCCGTCGGGCGAGGTGCGCTTCGGCGTGCCGGGCACGGTCAGCCAGGTTCTGAGTGCGCGGCTCATCAAGGAGACGGCGAAGCTCTATCCGCGCATCAAGCTGCGCGTGGCCGAGGCGATGAGCGGCTTCATTCTCGACTGGCTGCGCGAGGGCAAGGTCGACATCGCCGTGCTCTATCGGGGCATCGACGGACGCGGTCTCAAGCTCAAGCACGTCCTGTCGGAGGAGCTGCTGCTGTTTGGCCCGGCTGACGCGACGCTGGACGATGCCCGGCCGTTCCGCGACCCCATCGACTACGCGCGGGCGATCACGCTGCCGCTCGTTGTGCCCAGCCCCGGCCACGGCCTGCGCGACCTGCTCGACGAGGTGGCGGCGGTGGAATGCGGGGCGGCGCTCAACGCCGACACCGAGATCGATTCCTACGCGCCCATCAAGACGCTGGTCGAATCGGGCTACGGCTTCTCGATCCTGCCGGCCATGGCCATCAAGGCCGAATGCGCGGCGGGCCGCCTGCGCGCCTGGCCGCTGACGCGCCCGCAGATCCGGCGCAAGGTCTTCATCGCCACGGCGTCGGACAGGCCACTTCCGGCTGCGGCCGCAGCCATCGAGACGCTGTGCCACGACATCCTGCGTCAACTCGTCATCGAAGGCACCTGGGACGCGAGCCTCGCCGAGGCGGACTGATCACTTCCTGCCCGCTGCGGCGGCGGTGCCGAACTCGCGGCGCAGGGCCTCGTCATGGCTGCCGAGGGCCGGCACCGGCCCGTAGCTGCGTTCGCCATCGGTGAAAGTGGCGGCCGGCGAGAAGATGCGCAGTGGCCCGCCGGGGGTCTCCACCGTGATGAAGCGTGCCTGCGGATGGTTGCCAATGTCGGCTACCTCGGACAGGCGCCCGTAGGCGATGCGCGCCCGGTCGAGCCGCGTGACGACGGTGTCGCGGTCAAGCCGGCCGAGGGCCTCCTGTACGGCGGCATCGGTCGCCGCGCGGTTGTCGACGCGGTCGTTATTGGTGCGGAAGCGGGGATCCTCCAGGAGTTCAGGCCGCTCCAGCACATCGGTGCAGAACATCCGCCATTCCGGTTCGTTCTGGATGGAGATGAGGAAGGAGGCGCCGTCCGCGCAGGTGAAGATGCCGTAGGGCGCGATGGAGGGATGGGCGAGGCCGATGCGCTGCGGCGTCTTGCCACCGTAGGCGTGCGAGATCCACGGCACGTTCATCCAGTCCATCATGGAGTGGAAGAGCGAGACCTTCACCCCCGTGCCCCGCCCGGTCTGGGAACGGGCGATGAGCGCCTCGAGAATCGCCTCGTAGGCGTGCATGCCCGTGGCGATGTCGCAGACGGAGACGCCGACGCGTGCCGGCCCCTCGGGCGTGCCGGTGATGGCGGCAAGTCCGCTCTCGGCCTGCACGAGCAGGTCGTAGGCCTTGCGGTCGCGCATGGGGCCGCTGTCGCCGTAGCCCGAGATGTCGCAGGTGATAAGCCGCGGATGCTCGCGGCGCAGCGCCTCGCTGCCGATGCCGAGGCGCTCCGTGGCGCCGGGCGCGAGGTTCTGGATAAAGACATCCGCCTGCGCCAGCATCGCCCGCACCAGCGCCAGATCTGCCGGATTGCGCAGGTCGACACGACAGGACTGCTTGCCGCGGTTGAGCCAGACGAAATAGGACGAGGAACCCTTGGCGAAGCGGTCGTAGCCGCGCGCGAAGTCGCCCTCGGTCCGTTCCAGCTTGATGACGCGCGCGCCGGCGTCGGCGAGCCGGCACGAGGCATAGGGTGCGGCAACCGCCTGTTCCAGCGTCACGACCAACAGTCCGCTCAACGGCCTCGGCATGGGTCCTCCCCGGGCATTTGCTGCCATCCTGCGCCGTCCTGCTAAAGGGGGGCCAATACAGAAGCAATATCCGCGCTATAAGCTCACCTTCCAGCTCGGTGCCGGCAAGAGGCCACCAAGAACATTTGCTTATACCGGCCAAAGCAACTCTGTCTTTGCTTTGAACGCGAAACTCCCCGAGCGTTTGGGATACCGACTACACGGCCCGGAAGAGGCCGGCATCGTCGTCACTAGGGAGGATACAGCCGTGAAACAAGGCGGAAAGTGGGCCGCATTGGCGGCCGGGCTCGGACTGTCGCTCATGCTTTCGGCGCCCGTTCTGGCGCAGCAGAAGCCGAGCGAGATCAAGATCGGCATCGCCACCTTCACCTCGGGCGCGGCGTCCGTCTTCGGCGTGCCGGGCAAGCAGGCGGCCGAGCTGCTGGCCGACCGCATCAACAAGAAGGGCGGCCTCCAGGGCGTGCCGGTGAAGCTCTACTTCATCGACGAGGGCGCCGGCGCCGAGACGCTGACCAACGAATACCGCCGTCTCGTGGAGAACGAGAAGGTGGATGTCACCATGGCGGCCATCTCCTCGGGCAGCTGCGTCAACCTCGCGCCGCTTGCCGAGGACCTCAAGATGCTCAACCTGCTGTGGGACTGCGGCACGCAGCGCATCTTCGAGGAGGGCAAGCACCGCTATAACTATCGCTCGCAGGCCAATGCGACGCCGGAGATGATGGCGGCGTTGCTCTACCTCCTCAAGAAGAAGCCCGACTTCAAGACCATCGCCGTTGTCAACCAGGACTACGCCTGGGGCCGCGACAGCTGGGAGCTGTTCTCGGCCGCGCTCAAGAAACTGAAGCCGGACGTGCAGGTGGTGGCGGAGCTCTTTCCGAAGCTCGGCGCCCCCGACTTCTCGGCGGAGATCTCGCGGCTTCTCGCCGCCCGCCCGGACGTCATCCTCTCCACCTCCTGGGGCGGGGACCTCGACACCTTCGTGCGGCAGGCCAACCAGCGCGGCCTGTTCCGCATGTCGACCTTCGTGCTGCCGCTCGCCGAATCCTCGCTGCAGCGGCTCGCCGGCGAGTTGCCGGACGGCGTCATCGTGGGCGCCCGCGGCGACCACTATTTCCTGCATCCCGAATACAAGGATGATGCGGACTTCAAGAGCTTCGTCGAGGAGTTCAAGCAGCGGACCGGCTCCTATCCGATCTATCCCGCCTTCCACATGGCCCAGGCCTTCGCTGCGCTTGAGGCAGCGTATGACAAGGCTGCGGCCGCGAACGGCGGCGCCTTTCCGGACCGGGAGAAGGTCGTCGATGCCATGAGCGGGCTGCAGTTCCGCGGCTACGGGCGGCCCATCACCATCCGGCCCGACAACCAGGGCCTCGAGGCGCAGCTCATCGGCGTCACGCGCACCACCAGCGAGTATCCGTTCCCGATCATCGACGACATCATGATCTTCGACGCCGAGACCATCATGGCGCCGCCCGGCAAGAACTCGCTCGAGTGGATCCAGGAGCTCGACGCGAGCTTCCTCGAGACGCCGGCCAAGGAATACAAGCACGGCAAGTGACACTTGCCCGCCCGGGGCGACGGCCCCGGGTGCCCCTTTCCCATTCCTGGTGCAGCGGGTCCGATGTCACACATCATCATCCTCGCCGTCCTCGACGGGATCGCGTACGGCTCCCTCGTCTTCCTCGTCGCCGTCGGCCTGACACTCGTCTTCGGCGTGATGCGTATCCTGAACGTGGCGCACGGCAGCTTCTATGCCCTCGGCGCCTATGCTGCGGCGAGCCTCGGCCTCGGGCTCACGGCCCTCGGCCTTTCCCCGTGGCTGAGCTACCCGCTCTTCGTCGTGGCGGCGGCGGCGGTGGGCGTTGTCGTGGGCGGCGCGCTGGAGCGCCTGCTGCTGCAGAGGATCTACCGGCACGAGGAGGCACTGCAGCTTCTCGTCACCTTCGCGGTGTTCATGATCCTCGACAACGCGCAGCGCCTCATCTGGGGCGTGCAGCCCTATTTCTACAGCGAGCCGCTGCGCCTTCTCGGCAACGTCTCCGTGGCCGGCATCACCTACACCGCCTACCAGGTGGTGTTCCTGCCCCTCGTCGCCATCGCCGTGCTCGTGGCGCTGCGCCTCTTCCTGCGCCACACGCTTGCCGGCGCCGTGATCGTGGCCGTGACCGAGGACCGGGAGGCGGCGACGGCCATCGGCGTCGACGCGCGCCGCGTCTTCCTCATCACCTTCATCATCGGCACGACCCTCGCCTCGCTCGGCGGGGCGCTCGCGGCGCCCACCACCTCCATTCTGCCTGGCATGGGGGCGGACATGATCGTGCTGTCCTTCGCCGTCGCTGCGACGGCGGGCCTCGGCCAGATCGAAGGCACGGCGGTGGCGGCGCTCGCCATCGGTCTCGGCCGCTCCTTCGCCGTCTTCTTCGCTCCCGAGCTCGAGGTGCTGATGCCCTATCTCATCATGGTGCTCGTCCTTCTCGTGAGGCCTGAGGGCCTTTTCGGCAAAGCCACGGCACGGAAGATCTGAGCCATGGCGACCCACAGCTCTCTCCGCCGCACTGCCCTTGCCGTCGCCGCCCTCGCGGCCATCGCCTATCCCCTCGTGACGGGCTCGTCCGGCAGCTTTCTCACCATCGTCTGGGCAAAGGCGCTGCCCGTGCTCGGCATCATCCTGCTGCTGCAGGCGGGGCAGGTGTCCTTCGGCCATGCCATGTTCTTCGCCGTGGGGGCCTACACCATCGGCTTCATCGGCCGCGCCATGGCGGGTGGGGACCTGGCGCTGCTGCTTCCCGCGGCGGCGCTTGCCTCGCTGCTCGCCGGCCTCGTGATCGGCGTCTTCGTGGTGCGCTACCGCTACATCTTCTTCGGCATGCTGAACCTCGCCTTCTCCATGGTGCTGTTCTCCATGCTGGACAAGTTCATCCACATCACCGGCGGTTCGGACGGGCTGCGCATCGCGCGGCCCGCGGTTCTCGGCGCGGCGATGGAGCGGAGCGACTACGAGACTGTGCTCTACTATGTCTCGCTCGCCATCCTGGCACTCGCGCTATACGGCGGCGCGCGCTTTCTCGACAGCCCGCTCGGCCATGCCCTGAAGGCCATCAAGTCGAACGAGACGCGCGTCGAATATCTCGGTATCTCAGCCCGGCTCGTGCTTCTCGTCGCCTATGTGGCATCGGCCGTGCTCGCCGGCGTCGGCGGCGCCCTCGTCGGTGCCGTCCAGGGCATCGCGACACCCGACTATGCCTATTGGGTGCGCTCGGGCGAGTTCGTCTTCGTCGCCATCCTCGGCGGCACCGGCCACGTTGCCGGCGCGCTGGCGGGCGCCTTCGTTTACGAGTTCATCCGCTCCGCCGCTGCCGCCTATGTGGGTGACACTTGGCAGATGACGCTCGGCATCGTCCTGCTCGCCGTCATCCTCTTTGCCCCGCGGGGCATCGTCGGCATGGCGGCCGAGCTGTGGGGCCGGATCACCAGCGCATCGGCGCGGCACGGGGCTGCCTCGCCGGAGGCGGCGCCGGACGCCGCGTCGGCGCGTGATGCCCGGCCCCTCCGCATCGTGGGAGGCGGCCGATGAACGCGCTCATCTCTGTCCGCGACATTGCCATCCGCTTCGGCGGCGTCGTGGCGGCCGACGGGGTCTCGCTCGATGTCTTCGCCGGCGATCACCTCGCCATCATCGGGCCCAACGGAGCAGGCAAGACGACCTTCCTCAACATCTGCACGGGCTATCTGAAGCCCCAGCGCGGCACCGTGCAGTTCAAGGGTCGCGACATTCTCGGCTCCTCGCCCCGGGCCATCACGCGCCTCGGCATCGCCCGGGCCTTCCAGATCCCGCAGCTCTTCCTCGAGCAGACAGTGCGCGAGAACATGCTGATCGCCGCCGCGTCCGCGGCGCGGCGCTTCGCCCCCTTCGCGCGACTTGCCGATATTCCCGAACGCGGCGACGTGGAGAGCCTGCTCGCCCTCGTCGACTGTGCCGACGTCGCCGACCGCAAGGCGGGCGAGCTGCCCGAGGGCAAGCGCAAACTCGTCGACATCGCGCTCGCCCTGGCGCTCAAGCCCGAGGTGCTGCTGATGGACGAGCCGACCTCGGGTGTCGCCTCGTCGGAGAAGTTCGCCATCATGGACACGCTGGTCGCCGCGCTGAAGGAGCGGGCGGTCACGGCCGTCTTCGTGGAGCACGACATGGAGATGGTCTCCCGCTACGCCAACCGCGTGGCCGTGTGGAGCGCCGGCACCATCAGCCGCCAGGGCCCGCCGGCAGAGATCCTCAACGACCCTGAGGTCGTGCGCACGGTGATCGGAGGCTGATGCGATGCTGGAACTTGCCGACATCTCGGTCTCCATCGCCGGCACGCCCGTGTTGCGGCGCGTCGCCTTCCGCGTCGGCGAGGGCGAGACGGTCGCCTTCGTCGGCCGCAACGGCGCGGGCAAGACGACGACGTTGCGCGCCCTCATGGGCCTCATCGACTACACGGGCTCGATCCGTCTCGACGGCCGGCCCATCGATGCCGTGCCGGCGCACGAGCGCCCGGGCCTCGGCATCGGCTATGCGCCCGAGGACCGGCGGCTCTTCTCCGCTTTCTCGATTGCCGAGAACATCCTGCTGCCGGCCCGCGTTGCGCGGCTGTCGGCGGCCGAGACGAAGCGCCGGCTCGACCGCGTCTACGCCATCCTGCCGGAGCTCGCCCAGCTCGCCGAGCGGCCGGCCGGCTCCGTCTCCGGCGGGCAGGGCAAGATGGTGGCGCTCGGGCGCGCCCTCATGCTCGGCACGCGGCTGGTGCTGCTCGATGAGCCCTTCCAGGGCCTCGCGCCGGTTCTTGCCAATCGCTACGCCGAGGCGCTGCGCGCCCTGCGCGATGCCGACCGCACGCTCTCTCTCATCATCACCGAATCCAATCCCGCCCTGCTGAAGCATTTCGCCGAACGCACGATCACCATCGAGCGTGGCGAGATCGACGGCCGGGCTGCTGCCTGAGGACAGTGCCATGAGTGTTTCCGCCACCGCCAAGAAACGCGAAGCCGCCCGCCTCCAACCCGCCAAGGGCATCTTCATCGACAATCAGTGGCAGCCAAGCGAGAGTGGCGGCACCATCGATGTCATCGCGCCCGCCGAGGGCCGGCCCTTCGCTCAGATCGCCGCGGGCAACGCGGCGGATGTCGACAAGGCCGTGAAGGCCGCGCGCCGGGCCTATGAAACGGGCGCCTGGGGGCGCCTCACCGCGGCCGAGCGCGGACGGCTCCTCATCCGCCTCGCTGATGCTGTGCTCGCGGCTGCAGAGGATCTTGCCCGCCTCGAGGCGCGCGACACCGGCAAGCCGATGAAGCAGGCGCGCGCCGACATCGCGGCGCTTGCGCGCTACTTCGAGTTCTACGGCGGCGCGGCTGACAAACTCCATGGCGAGACGATCCCCTTTCTCCAGGGCTATTTCGTCGCCACGGAACGCATCCCGCATGGTGTGACCGGCCACATCATCCCCTGGAACTATCCGGCCCAGATGTTTGGCCGCACGCTGGCTCCGGCGCTCGCTGTCGGCAATGCGACGGTTATCAAGCCGGCGGAAGAGGCGTGCCTCACGCCCCTGCGCGTCGCCGAGATGGCGGCGGAGGTCGGCTTCCCCGAAGGGGCGATCAACGTTGTGCCGGGCCTCGGTGGCGTTGCGGGACGCGCACTCTCTGAGCATCCGGGCATCGATTTCATTTCGTTTACCGGCAGCCCGGAGGTGGGCGTCCTCATCCAGACCGCCGCGGCGCGCAACCACATCGGCTGCACCCTCGAGCTCGGCGGCAAGTCGCCCCAGATTGTCTTTGCCGACGTGGATCTCGAGGCGGCGCTGCCGGCGCTCGTCAACGGCATCGTGCAGAATGCCGGCCAGACCTGCTCGGCGGGCTCGCGCCTGCTCGTCGAGCGCCAGGCCTATGACCGCGTTGTCGCCGCTGTGGTGGAGCGCTTCAACGCTCTGCGCGCCGGCACGCCGGAGATGGACCTCGACCTCGGACCGATTATCAGTGCCCGCCAGAAGGCGCGGGTCGAGCAGTTCTGCAACGGGGCCGGTGCGGACGGCATCGACCTCCTCGCCGAGGGGCAGATCGCCGAGGGCACGCCGGCCGAGGGCTATTTCGTCACGCCGAAGCTCTTCGGCCCTGTGCCGCGGTCCACCCCGCTGGCACGCGAGGAGGTGTTCGGCCCGGTCATGGCCGTCATTCCCTTCGACGACGAGGCTGACGCCATCGCGCTCGCCAACGGCACGGACTACGGCCTCATCGCCGGCGTCTGGACGCAGAACGCCAGCCGGGCGACGCGCGTCGCCCGCTCCATCCGCGCCGGCCAGGTCTACGTCAACGCCTATGGCGCGGGCGGGGGCATCGAGCTGCCCTTCGGCGGCATGAGAAAGTCGGGCCACGGCCGGGAGAAGGGCTTCGAGGCGCTGCACGACTTCTCGACGCTGCGCACCATCGTCTTCAAGCACAACTGAGACCAACGGGAAGGAAACGCACCATGCGGCTCAAGGACAAGTCGGCACTGGTCACGGGCGGCGCCTCGGGGTTCGGCGCCGAGATCGCCGCGACCTTCGCCCGAGAGGGCGCCAGGGTCGTCATCATGGACCTCAACGGCGAGGGCGCGCAGAAGATGGCCGACTCCATCGGCCCTGCCGCCCGTGCCGTCGCCGGTGACGTGACGAAGGCGGCCGACATCGAGAAGGCCGTGGCGGCGACGACCGAACTCGGCGGCGGACGCATCGACATCGTCGTCAACAATGCCGGCTGGACGCACCGCAACAAGCCGATGCTGGAGGTGACGGAGGAGGAATTCGACCGCGTCTACGACATCAACGTCAAGTCGATCTTCCACATGACGCGAGCCGTGGTGCCGCTGATGCGCAAGGCCGGCGGCGGCACCATCATCAACATCGGTTCCACGGCCGGCATCCGGCCGCGGCCGGGCCTAACCTGGTACAACTCCACCAAGGGTGCGGTGAACCTCCTGTCCCGCTCCATGGCAGTCGAGCTCGCGCCGGACCGGATCCGCGTCAACTGCATCGCCCCTGTCCTGGGCGCCACCGGGCTTCTCGAAGCCTTCATGGGTGCGCCGGACACGCCGGAGAACCGCGCGAAGTTCCTCGCCACCATCCCGCTCGGGCGGCTGTCGACGCCGCGCGACATCGCCAACGCCTGCCTTTTTCTCGCATCTGACGAAGCGGAGTTCATCACGGGCGTCGTGCTGGAGGTGGACGGCGGCCGCTGCGTCTGAGGGAAAAGGGGCTGGGGGTGCCGGGCCGGGCATCCGCGCCCGGGGGCGTTTTCAAGCGGATGCGCAACAGCAAGTTGGAGGGAGGTTCGATGAAGGGTCTCGACTTCAGTCTGTCGCGTCGCCAGCTCATCGGGGGAGCCGCCGCAGGCGGCGCGCTCGCCCTGATGCATCCGGCCAGCCTCCTCGCCAAGGCGCCGATGATCGGCCAGCCGGCACCCTACTACTACCGCTTCAAGTTTGGGGACGCGGAAGCGACGGTGGTCTCTGACGGCACGCTGCCGCTCGGCAACCCGCACACCAACTTTCTCGGCCTGACGCCGGAGGAGATGGACCAGCAGCTCACCGACCACTTCCTGCCGCTGACGGATGCGGTGCTCGAGCAGAACGCGCTCATCCTCAACACGGGCGACCGTCTGATCCTCTTCGACACCGGCATGGGCAGCCTCAAGCTTTTCGGCCCGTCGACAGGCAAGCTGCTCAATTCCATGAAGCAGGCCGGCATCGACCCGAAGGACATCGACGCCGTGGTGCTGAGCCATGCCCATGTCGACCACTGCGGCGGCTGCATGGCGGACGACGGTACGCGCCACTTCCCCAACGCGCAGTACTACATCAGCCAGGCGGACTTCGACTTCTGGACGGACGACACCAAGGTGCCGAAGGATTTCACCGTCTTTCTCGAGACGGCGAAGAAGAACCTGCTGCCCAACCGCGACCGTCTCGTCTTCTTCAAGGACGGGGAAGAGTTCCTGCCTGGCATCCAGGCGATTTCCGCCCCCGGCCACACCGTCGGCCACACGATCTTCATGATCAGCTCGGGGGGCAAGCAGATGTGCTACATCGGCGACCTCACGCACCACCCCGTGCTGCTCATGAAGAAGCCGTTGACGGAATTCGCCTATGACACTGACCCGAAACAGGCGGCGCAGACGCGGGTGAAGATGCTGACCATGCTGGCGGAGAACCGCATTCCCGTCCTCGCCTATCACTTCGCCTGGCCGGGCGTTGGCCACGTGGCGAAGGACGGGGACGGCTTCCGCTACTTCCCCGAGCCGATGAAGATGGAAATGTGAGCCTGCCGGCCGCGGCCCGCGCCGCGGCCGTGCGCCCGTGGAGCGACGATGGCCGAGCTTTCGCTTCTCTCACCACTCTTCGTGCCGGCTGACAGGCCGGAACGCTTCGCCAAGGCGGCGGCGAGCGGCGCAGGGGCGATCATCGTCGATCTCGAGGATGCTGTGGCGCCGGACGCCAAGGCGGGCGCGCGCGCCAACCTCGGACACCTGCCCGTCGATGCCTGCCCGGTGCTGGTGCGCATCAACAGCCGCGCGAGTGGCTGGTTCGAGGATGACCTTGCGGCCGTCGCCGCCTCGGCTGCCCACGGCGTCGTGCTGCCCAAGGCGGAGGAGGCGGCCGACATTGCAGCCCTGCGCGCCCTCGGCGAGGCGCGGGCCATCGTGCCGCTCATCGAGACAGCGCGGGGGCTGGCGCAGCTGTCCTCGGTCCTTGCCGCGCCCGGCGTGACGGCGGCGGCCTTCGGCTCGCTCGATCTTGCGCTCGACCTCGGCTGCGAGCACACGTGGGAGGCGTTGCTCATGGCGCGCAGCGAGCTGGTGCTGCGCTCGCGTCTCGTGGGCCTGCCGGCGCCGGTCGACGGCGTCACCACGGCGCTCGACGAGGAGAGTGCCGCCGCCGACGCGCGCCGGGCGGCAGCGCTCGGCTTCGGCGGCAAGCTCGCCATCCATCCCCGGCAGGTCGCACCCATTCAGGCGGCCTTCCGTCCGAGCGAGGCCGACATCGTCTGGGCAAGGCGCGTCATTGCCGCGACGCGGACGGGCGCGGCCGTCAGGCTCGACGGGGCGATGATCGATGCCCCGCTCGTCGCCCGCGCCCGGCGGATCCTCGCGGCGAGCGGCGGCTAGGGCAAGCGGCGCCGGTCAGGCGCTGGCGATGGCGATGCGCCGCGCCTTGCTGCGGGCCTTCTCGGTTTTCGGCAGCCGCACCGTGAGCACGCCGTTGCGGAAGCTCGCGCTCACATTGTCCTCGTCGATCTCATCGTCGAGCCGGATGCGCCGCTCGAAGCGGCCGTAGAAGCGCTCCGAGAACCGGCGGTCCCTGTCTTCGACCTCGGCCTTCTTCTCGCCGCGCAGCGTCAGGACCCCGTTGTCGAGGAGCACCTCGACGTCACGTTCCTCGAGGCCGGGCAGCTCTGCCACGACGCGGATCTCCTTGTCGTCGTCGCTGACCTCGATGCTCGGCCAGGCGTCGGAGAAGGCGGCAAGGTGCCCGTCGCGGAAGGGCCTGTCGAAGCTGCGGAAGACATCGTCGAACAGCCGGTTCACCTCGCGGTGGAGGGCGAGGAAGGGATCGCGGTCACGATAGGCCACGGGCGCCGTCTCGTGGCTGCGGCCCCAGGGAATGAGATCGCGAAAGGTCATGGGTCTCCTCCTTCGTTCGGATGAAGCCGCTCCGAAGCGGAGCGCCGGCGCAGGGCGGCAAGGGCCGGAGGAGAGCGGTCGAACGTCGCCCGGTGCCCATGCCCTTCCATAAGCAGCATGGTCAAGCGGGCGCTGCGGAGCGGACCCCGCGGTCCGCCGGCCCCTGTCGGCAACCGGCATCCTTGATCTAGGCGGGGTTAGGCAGCCTTCAAGAGGTCCCTTCACGGCTCCGGGATGAAGCTCTCGCGCACCACGAGCCGGGCCTCGATGCGTTCGCTGATAAGCGGCCCGGCGGGGTTCGCCTGGCGTGCATCGAGCACGGCGACGGCCCGTGCCGCCATCAGTTCCGGATTCTGGCGGAAGGTGGTCAGGCGATAGGCGAGCCAGCCCGCCTGGGGCACGTCGTCAAAGCCGACCACCGCGATGTCGTCTGGCACGGCGAGGGCGAAATCGGTCCGCGCCGCATCCATGACGCCGAGGGCAACGAGGTCGTTGACGCAGAAGACCGCCTGCGGCCGGGGCTGCCGGCCGAGCAGGGCGCGACCGGCGGCGAGCCCGCTGGCATAGGTGGTGTCGGCTCCGCGCTCGACGGCGACGAAGGCGCCAAGGCGCACGGCCTCGTCGCAGAACGCCTGTTCGCGCTCGAGGATGCTCGGCGTCGCCAGGCTCGAGCCGGCGAGGCCGAGGCGCGTGAAACCGCGCGCCGTGAACAGCCGGGCAGCGAGGCGCGCGGCGGCGATGTTGTCTACCATCACATGGTCGGTCTCCGGCTCGGAGCGGCCGATAACGACGAGCGGCTGGCCATTGCGCCGGGCGAGATCGACGAAGGACGAGGGCGGCGAGCCGGAGAGGACGATGGTCGCCTCGGCGCGATGGCCGAACAGCGCCTGCTGGGCGGCGGCGAGTTCCTCCGCCGTCTCGCCCGTGTTGATGAGCAGCGGCACGCTGCCGCGCCGGATGAGCGCCTTGGCAAGCGCCGCGGTGAGATCGGCGCGGAAGCCGACCTCGGGCCTCGTCGCCACGATGCCGACGAGGCGGCTGCGGTTGGCCAGCAGCCCGCGCGCGAGGTCGTTGACCTGGTAGCCGAGCTCGGCCGCTGCCTGCATCACCTTCTCGCGCGTCTGGGGGGCGATGCTGGCGCCGGGCGTGAAGGCGCGCGAGACGGCGGAGCGCGACACGCCGGCGCGTCGCGCCACATCCTGCGCACTGACGAAGCGCGGTCTGCCAGCGAGGCGGAGCGGGCGGGGTAGGTCGTCCACGGTCATGCAGCCCCTGCGTCAGTGGCCGACGCGCGACAGCACGTCCGCCTTGAGGAAACGTTCCACCACCAGCATGAAGCCGATGGAGGGCACGAGCAGCAGCAGCGCCGTGATCGACGCGATCTGGTAGTTGCCGCCGGCACCTGCCGTATAGAGCAGAAGCGGCAGCAGGTTGACATCCGGCGCGCCGACGAAGAACGAGCCTGTGAATTCGTCGAGCGACTCGAGGAAGACGAAGATGGCACTCGCCATGAGCCCCGGCGCGGCGAGCGGCAGCGTGACATCGCGGAAGGTGCGCAGCGCGCTCGCGCCGATGGAGCGGGCGGCCTCCTCCAGCTCCCGGTCGATTGCCGAGAAGGCGGCGGTGGCGATCCACACCGCATAGACGAGCCCGTGCGTGACGTGGACGAGGACCACGCCGGGGATCGTGCCGTTGAGGCCGAGGCCGTAGAACAGCCGGGCGATGTTGACGTAGACGGGCAGGTTCGGGAACGCCTGCGGAATGAGGAAGGCGACGAGGATGAGACTGCGCAGCGGCAGTCTGAGGCGCGCCAGGGCATAGCCCGCCGGCACGGCGAGCGCGAGCGCCACGATCACCGTCAGGCTCGCGACGAAGACGCTGTTGGCGAGTGACTCCATGGCGTTGCCGCGCGGCGAGAAGACGCGCTGCCAGTAGCTGAAGCCGTATTCGAGCGGCAGCGCGTGCGGGAAGTACCAGCGCTCCGCCACCGTCCACAGCACCAGATTGGTCAGCGGCCCGAAGATGGCGAAGGCGAGAAGGCCGAGGACGAGCCCGCGCGGCACCCACCAAAGGTCGATCCGCGGCAGGCGGCGGGCGGTGGCCGTCGTCGTCGCGAGGCTCGTCATGCCTGGCTCCTCACGTTGTGCTTCAGGTAGATCCAGGCGACGCTCGCCGTGATGAGAAGGGAGATGAGGCCGAGCGCATTGGCGACGCCGTAGTCGCGGTATGCGTTGAGGCGGAAAGCGATGTCGGCGGTGATCATGGTCGGCGACTGGGCGTTGATCATCAGCGGCACCGACAGCACCGACATCATCGTGACGAAGGACAGGACGAGCCCGACGATGAGTGTCGTCGCCACCTGCGGCACGACGATTTCCACGAGGATGCGCAGGCGCGAGGCGCCGAGGTTGCGCGCCGCCTCGATGGTGCCGCGGTCGAGCGAGGCCATGGCGCCGGAGACGAGGAGGGCGACGAAGGGTGCCTGTTTCCAGACGAAGGCGATGACGATGCCGCGCCAGTCGAGGAAACTCGTCGCCTCGAGCGGCGTGATGACGCCAAGGGAGACGAGCGTGTTGTTCATCATGCCGTTCTTGGCGAGGAAGGTGCGCAGCACCTGGCCGACAACGATGAAGGGGATGAACAGCGGCCAGCGGTAGAGCCAGCGCAGGATGGAGACCGCAAGCGTGTTCTCGCCGAGCGTCAGATAGCCGCCGATGGCGATGGCGACGAGGCCGATGATCGCCGTCGACAGGCTGACGATGACGACCGTGAACAGGATGTCCTGGCTGTAGAGCGCGAAGGCCTTGTCGAAATTGCCGAGCCCGTAGCTGCCCTCGATCTCGAAGGCCCCGATAATCGAGGCGGCGAGCGGCACGAGAAAGAGCAGCGTGATGGTTGCGAGCGCCGGCAGGACGAGGATGAGGCCGAGAAGGCGTTTCGACATGGGAGGGTCCGTGATGTCGGGAACGTTGCCCTTCCCGCCGGGAAGGGGGCGGCGCCCGGCGGGGCCGCCGGATGCCGCAGGCCTTCGTCAGTTCGTGACGTCAGTTGGTGACCTGGCGCTCGTAGGCTTCCAGGATCGCGTTGTTGTAGGGCGCGATGGGGAAGGGCTTGCCGTACTTGGCGAGGTCTTCCGGCGTGATGTCCTTGAACAGCTTGTTCCAGGTCGCCTCGTCGAGCTCGGCCTGGACGTGCTGGGCGTCGATGCCGGGATACCAGTTGAAGCGCTTGACGATGCCCTCGGCCTGCACCTTCGGGCTCGTTGCCAGGGCGACGAACTTCTCCGCCAGCTCCTGGTTCGGGCTCTTGGCAGGGATCACATAGTGCATCGGCTGGCCGGGCATGCCGGGCGCGGGCAGCACGAGCTTGAGGTCCGGCGGCAGCCGTCCGTCGGCCTGCCAGGAGTAGAACATGTCGACCCACACCGGGCCGATCGCGATCTCTCCGCGGCTCAGGAGGTCGAGCGTGCCGGCGTTGCCGGGCGTCAGTGTCGCGTTGGAGGTGAAGTGCTTGAGGCTCGCGAGGGCCTTGTCCCACTTCTTGGTCTCGGCCTCCTCGAAGGGGCCGTTCTGCAGCTTCTCGGCATCGCCCTCGCCGAAGGCGTAGATCCAGCCCATGACGAAGCTGACGCCTGAGGCGCCGCCCTTGATGCCGTTGTAGCCGAACTGCTTGGGGTTCTCCTTGGCCCATTCGGCAAGCTCGGCATAGCTCTTCGGCGGATTGGGCACGAGGGCCGGATTGTAGGCGAGCGCCGTCTGGCTGTTGAACATGGGCATGACGTAGCCGCTCACCTTGGTGCCGAGTGCCATGTCCGCATTGCTGCGCGTGACGAGCTTGCCCGTCGGGATCTTGTCACGATAGGCGGCGAGATAGCCGCCTTGCACCATGGGGCCGACGAACTTCTCGTGCACCACGGCAACATCGACGTCCCACTTCTCGCTGCCGGCCTTGTGCTGGGCCTCGAAGCGCTCGAGGATCTTCTGGGAGCCGGCATCGCCGGGCCCGGTGCCGACCACACGCACCTTCGTGCCGGGGTTCTCCTTCTCGAACAGCGGTCCGAGATACTCGCTGACATACTCGACCATGTTCTGGTCGCCGGCGGTGACGACCGTGAGCTCGGCTGCCGCGGCCGGGGAAGCCGCGAAGCCGAGGACGAGAACCGCATTCAACAACGTTTTCATCGCTCGGTCTCCGTTATGGTCGGGCTCGGCCCGATGTCAGGCTCCGGCCAGTTCGCTGGCCTTGTTGCTCTTGTACGCAGAGGGCCCGGCCTTGGCCGTCTCGGCGCCGGCCGGGCTGAACAGGAAGAGCGCCTGCGGGGGCACACACACCTTCACGGCCGTATTGGGGGCGAAGGCCGCGGGCGCATCGACCAGCACGGTGTCGGGGCCGACGACGACGGCGTGGCGCCAGTGGCCTCCGGGATAGCTCGCGCTCTCGACACGCCCTGAGAGCACCAGGGTGCCCTCCGGCTTCGCCGAGGCGTCGTCCGCCGGCACGAGCGTGGCCGCCTCGGCGCGGAAGCGGGCGACGACGGGCCCGTCCACCAGTGGCCGCCCCGCGAGGGGTACGGTGCAGGGTGCGTTCGTCGGGCCGGCGGCGATGGCGAAGTGCCCTCCCGTCACGCGGCCGGCGAGGCTGACGCAGTTCTCCGCACCCATGAAGGCAGCGACGAAGGACGAGACGGGGCGGTTGTAGACCTCCTCCGGCGTGCCCGCCTGGGCGATGCGCCCGCCGTCAAGGATGACGATGCGGTCGGCCATCACCATGGCCTCCTCGCGGTCGTGCGTGACGTGGACGGCAGTGATGCCAAGACGACGCTGCAGGGCGCGGATCTCGTGCCGTACGGACAGGCGGATGCGGGCGTCGAGGTTCGACAGGGGTTCGTCCAAGAGCAGGATTTCGGGATCAATGGCGAGTGCCCGGCCGAGGGCGACGCGCTGGCGCTGGCCGCCGGAGAGCTGCGCCGGCTTGCGCCGGGACAGGCCGGTGAGGCCGAGCAGCGCCTCCATCTCGGCGACGCGCCGGGCGATCGCATCGGCCGGCTGGCGGCGCAGCTTGAGGCCGTAGCCGATGTTCTGTGCCACGGTCATGTGCGGCCACAGGGCGTAGGACTGGAAGACGAGGGCCATGCCCCGCTTGTCCGGCGGCAGCCGCGTCACGTCGCGCCCCGCAACAGAGATGGTTCCTGCCACGGGTTTCACGAAGCCGGCGATGGTTCTCAGCAGGGTGGTCTTGCCGCAGCCGGAGGAGCCGAGCAGGGCAACGAACTCTCCCTTGGCGATGGCGAGATCGATGCCCTCCAGCACCGTGGTTGCGCCATAGGCGACACTCGCCTTCTTCACTTCGAGAAACGGCGCCGGTGTCATCGAGCCCCCTTTGCACAGCTGTGCATCGCCGAGTGGCGCTGCCTGCAAGCCAGGTCCGGATAGCTTCCATTCATAACATTCCGATGACGGTTTGGGCAGCTCGTACTGCACGCGTGCCGAATTCATGGGCAGCAGCGGGATGAGGGCACGCGATTACGCTCGAAGAACCTTCGGTTCTTCCGGTTGGCAGGGCGCCATTGCAGCGAGGGTGGGGGAGGGGAGAGGGAAGGCGCGTCGCGGCTCTGCCCCCTGGAGATCAGCTGGCGCGCGCGGTCTGCGGTCTTGCCGCCGGTGACCGCTCGTTTCCCGGGCCGAGCACGGCCACGATGCTGTCCCGCAGCCAGGCGGCGGCTGCGTCGCGGTCGCTGCGCGCGGACCAGACCATGGAGACGGGCGGCAGGTCCAGGGCGAGCGGCAGCGGGCTCGTGGTGAGGCCGAAGCGGGGTGCAAAGCGGCGCAGCATGCGCGCGGGCAGGGTGGCGACAAGCGGCGCCTCGGCAACGGCAGCCAGGATGGTGAGGAATTCGGATCCGGCCATCACCACGTTGAGCGACACCCCGATGCGGGTCAGCGCCTCGTCGAGGCAACCCTGCAACGACTGGCCGAGGCTGACGAGCGCGTGTTCGGCGGCGTGGTAGGCATCGAGGCCGATGGGCGTTGCGAGAGGCAGCAGGTCGGCGTTGAAGCAGCACATCAGCTCGGGCTCGAAGAGATGCCGCTGACGGTGGCGCTGCGCGCCGGCCTCGTAGCAGCCGACGGCGACGTCGATGGTGCCGTCGTCGAGCAGCGCGTACACGTCCTTCTTGTCCGTGGCGCGCCCGAGCAGCCGGATGCCCGGCGCCGCGTGCCGCGTGAGCGCGACCAGGTCGGGAAGCAGCAGCAGCTCCATCTCGCTCGAGAAGCCGATGCGGAAGGTGCGCCGGTGCGTCGCCGGATCGAACCTGTCCTCGGCGCGGATGGCGTGCTGCATCTCCTCGAGTGCATGGCGCACGCGCGGCGCGATCGCCAGCGCCCGCGCCGTCGGCTGCATCGTCTGCCCCACGCGCACGAAGAGCTCATCCTGCATCAGCAGGCGCAGCGTCGCCAGGCTGTGGCTCATGGCGGGCTGGCCGATCTTCAGCCGGGCCGCGGCGCGCGTCACCGTCCGCTCCTGCATCAGTGCGTCGAACGCGACGAGCAGGTTGAGATCGAAGGAGCGCAAATCGAAATGATCGATGGAGCTCATGATCCGTATCGATTTGTTTGCTGGATCAGCCGTAGCCAGATTTCTGCGGCGGCGCAATGCGCCGCGAGAGCAACAGCGGATCATCGGACGGTATCATGGATAGACGCAGCTTTCTGTCGCTAGTTCCCGCCGCTGCGGCGGCGGCCGTGGCCAGGCCGGCGCTCGCTGCCGCGCCGATGGCGGGCTTTCCCGCGCCGGGCTTCCATCGCATGAAGCTCGGCGACTACGAACTCACTGCTTTGCTCGACGGCGTCCTGCCGGTGCCGCTTGCCGATCTTTACAACAACACCACTCCCGAGCACGTGGAGGAGGCGCTCGGCGCCGCGTTCCTGCGCTCGCCCGTGGAGCTTTCGGTCAACGCCTTTCTCCTCAATACCGGGGAGCGGCTCGTCCTCATCGATGCGGGCACGGGCTCCCTGCTCGGCCCGTCCTTGGGGCGGCTGCCCGCGGCGCTGAAGGCTTCGGGCTATTCGCCCGAGCAGGTGGACGACATCATCCTCACCCACATCCATGCGGACCATTCGGGCGGCCTCGTCGCGGGCGGGGAGCCGGTCTTCCCCAAGGCCACGGTTCACGCCAACCGCCGCGATGTCGACTACTGGCTGAATCCGGCAAACCGGGACGCGGCGCCGGCGGGCAAGAAGGAGTCATTCGTGAACGCGATCGCCTCGCTCGCGCCCTACCGCGAGGCAGGCCGCCTGATGCCGTTCGACGACGATGCCGAGCCGGTGCCGGGTTTCCGCACGGTCCTGCGCCCGGGCCACACGCCCGGGCACAGCGCCGTTGTTGTCGATAGCCGCGGGGAGAAGCTGGTGCTGTGGGGGGACATCACCCATGGCGACGTCATCCAGTTCGACGAACCCGGCATCGGCATCGCCTTCGATGAGGATTCCGAGGCGGCAGCGGCCACGCGGGCGCTCGCCTTTGCTGAGGCGGCGGACGAGCGCTATCTCGTCGGCGGCGCGCACATCCGCTTTCCCGGGCTTGGCCACGTGCGACGCGACGAGAGGGGCTACGACTGGGTGCCGGTCAACTACAGCCTGCCGGGCTGAGCCGGATCTCGCGGCGCTCGACGCGCCGCTCCGCAGTGCGCTGCAGAGGCAACCGATCCGATGCGTTCGGGCGGTTGCCTCTGTTGCATTGCGGGCCTCGATGCGATAAGCCCCATTCACCTTTTGCAGGTTTCATCTGCTGGTTGGGGAGGACGCCATGTCTCACGACGCCCTCTTCCAATTGGGGATGGGCTCAGTCGGACTGAATGCCACCCAAACGGAAGAACCTTTTGGGGCGCGGGCCATAGGGGCACGCGCGACGGCGCTATGCGCCACGGATCGGGGCATCAGTCCTGATGCGGCCATGGCGGCCGCAAAGGCGCTTTTCCCGGCGACAGGTTGCGCAACCGGCCGGGCCTAGCCGCTTCCCGATCACTTTTCTCGTCGCGCACGGCGGCGCTGTTGGCCCGTGGCCATCGCGTGCTCGTGCGCAGAACGGCATTTCAGGCAGCGGCTGCCGAGCCGCGACGCATCAACCACCAAACCCGACGGGCCAGAGACCTTGAAGCTGCAGACGCCCTATTACCTCATCGACAAGAGCGCGCTCCTGAAGAACCTGCGCGTGATCCAGCGCGTGCGCGAGCAATCGGGCGCAAAGGTGCTGCTGGCGCTCAAGTGCTTCGCCACCTGGTCCGTCTTCGACCTGATGCGCGAGTACATGGACGGCACGACCTCATCCTCGCTCTTCGAGGTCCGGCTCGGGCGCGAGACGTTCGGCGGCGAGACGCACGCCTACAGCGTCGCCTATGCCGACCACGAGATCGACGAGGTGGTGTCCTACGCCGACAAGATCATCTTCAATTCCATCAGCCAGTTCGAGCGTTTCGCCGGCCGGGCCGACACGCTCTCGCGCGGGCTGCGGCTCAACCCCGGCGTCAGCTCGTCGGATTTCGACCTTGCCGATCCTGCCCGCCCGTTCAGCCGGCTCGGTGAATGGAACCCCGAGAAGGTCGCGGCAGTCGTCGACCGGCTCGACGGCTTCATGATCCACAACAACTGTGAGAATGCCGACTTCGGCCGCTTCGACAGGCTGCTTGGCCAGATTGAGGAGCGCTTCGGCGCCTTGCTCTCCCGGGTCGACTGGGTGAGCCTTGGCGGCGGCATCCACTTCACCGGCGAGGGTTATCCGGTCGATGCCTTCTGCGAGCGGCTGAAGGCCTTCTCGCAGCGCTACGGCGTGCAGGTCTATCTCGAGCCGGGCGAGGCGGCAGTGACGAAGAGCACCACCCTCGAGGTGACCGTGCTCGACACACTCAACAACGGCAAGGATCTGGCCATCGTCGACAGCTCGACCGAGGCGCACATGCTCGACCTGCTGATCTACCGCCAGAGTGCCAAGGTCAGTCCCGACTCCGGCCCGTACCGTTACATGATCTGCGGCAAGTCGTGCCTGGCCGGTGACATCTTCGGCGAGTTCTCCTTCGAGGCTCCGCTGAAGCCGGGCGACCGCATCTCGATCAACGATGCGGCCGGCTACACTATGGTCAAGAAGAACTGGTTCAATGGCGTCCAGATGCCGTCCATCGTCGTGCGCGAGCTCGACGGCAGCCTGCGGTGTGTGCGCGAATTTTCCTTCGAAGACTACAAGTCGAGCCTGTCCTGAGGCTCATGCGGAACAGCGAAAGGAGATCCCAGCCCAAATGAAGAGAAACGTTCTGATCATCGGTGCCGGTGGCGTAGGCCAGGTCGTGGCCCACAAATGCGCGCAGCACAACGACATCCTCGGCGACATTCACATCGCTTCGCGGACGCTCGCCAAGTGTGAGGCGATCGTCCGCTCCGTCCACGAGAAGAAGAGCATGAAGACGGCGGGCAAGCTCGTCGCCCATCAGCTCAACGCCCTCGACGTGGACAAGACGGTCGAGCTCATCCGGTCCACGAACAGTCAGATCGTCATCAACGTGGGCCAGGCCTTCCTCAACATGTCCGTCCTCACCGCGTGCATCCGCACGGGTGCGGCCTACATCGACACGGCGATCCACGAGGATCCGCTCAAGATCTGCGAGACGCCGCCGTGGTACGGCAACTACGAGTGGAAGCGGCGCGAGGAGTGCGAGAAGGCCGGCGTGACGGCCGTGCTCGGCGCCGGCTTCGACCCGGGCGTCGTCAATGCGTACGCCGCCCTGGCGCGTGACGAATATTTCGATCGCATCGACTCGCTCGACATCATCGACGTCAATGCGGGCGACCACGGCCGCTACTTCGCGACCAACTTCGACCCCGAGATCAACTTCCGCGAGTTCACGGGCCAGGTGTGGTCGTGGCAGAACAACCAGTGGACGTCGAACAAGATGTTCGAGGTCCGCAAGGAGTGGGACCTGCCGGTGGTCGGCACGCGCACGACCTACATGACCGGCCACGACGAGATCCACTCGCTGTCCAAGAACCTGGGCGTGCCGCACATCCGCTTCTGGATGGGCTTTAGCGAGCGGTACATCACGGTCTTCACCGTGCTGAAGAACCTTGGGCTTCTGTCCGAGCAGCCGATCCGCACGGCGGAGGGGCTCGAGGTCGTGCCGCTCAAGGTGGTGAAGGCGGTTCTGCCTGATCCGTCGTCGCTGGCGCCGAACTACACCGGCAAGACCTGCATCGGCGATCTCGTGAAGGGCGAGAAGGACGGCAAGCCGCGCGAGGTGTTCATCTACAATATCTCGGACCACGAGGAGGCCTACAAGGAGGTTGGCAGCCAGGCGATCTCCTACACGGCGGGCGTGCCGCCCGTCGCGGCCGCGATCCTCATCGCGCAGGGCCCGTGGGACATCCGCGGCATGGCCAACGTAGAGGAGCTGCCGCCGCGGCCGTTCCTCAACCTCCTCAACCACATGGGCCTGCCGACCCGCATCCGCGACGAGGCCGGCGACCGTCCCCTGACGTTCGACGACGAGCCGGCCCAGGCGGCTGCACAGCGGTCGGCCGCCGGCTGACCGTCCTGCGGGGCCGGTGGGCTCTCGTCCTGCCGGCACGGCGAGAAATGACGGGCCCCGGCGTGTGCCGGGGCCCGAAAGCTTTTGTTGGCGATTGGGCGCGTAGAATCCCGCGCCGCCGAGGGAGCCGATCGCGCCGACCATGCCTTCCGAGCAGATCCTGCACGTCCTCTACATCGTCGCCATTATCGCGGAAGCGATGACGGCGGCCCTTGCCGCCGGCCGACGGTCGATGGACTGGGTGGGCGTCGCGATGCTGGGGTCCATCACCGCCCTCGGCGGCGGCTCGGTGAGGGACGTGCTGCTCGGGCGCCATCCGCTCACCTGGATCGAGCATCCCTCCTATCTGCTCATCACGTCCGGCGCGGCGCTCGCCACAGTCTTCCTTGCCCGCTACATGTACCACCTGCGCCGGCTCTTCCTCTTCCTCGATGCCGTCGGGCTGGTGGTCTTCACCGTCATCGGCTGCAACATCGCCAGCGGGCTCGGCATGCCCTACGTCATCGTCATTGCCTCAGGCATGATCTCGGGTTGCGTCGGCGGCGTGCTGCGGGACATCCTGTGCACCGAGGTGCCGCTGCTGTTCCGCGCCGAGCTCTATGCGACGGTCTCGATCCTGGCGGGGGCGCTCTACATCGGCTGCCAGCATGCCGGCGTGCCGCACGCTCTCGCCATGGGGATCGCGATGCTCGCGGGCCTGGCGCTGCGGCTGCTCGCCCTGCGCTACGGCTGGAGCATGCCCAAGTTCATCTATACCGAGAACCTCCACTGAGGCCGGCGCGCTCCTTCAGTAGAGCCAGCGCGCCGGCACGGTCACGAGCTGCGGGAAGACCGTCAGCAGGAAGAGGATCGCCGTCTCGGCAGCGAGGAACGGCAGCACGCCGCGGATGAATGCGCTTCCCGTGCAGGCCGGAGGTCTTCCGCCACTGGCCCATCGGACTTTTCGCGACGCTAACACCGCAAAAATGCACCATCAAGCATTCTGCATGCAGAATGTAAAAGGCTGAGGACAATGCACGCACGGGCGCGGTGCTCGTCAGGCCCGGCCGAGCGTCGGAAAGGTCTGGGCAGCGGTGGGAGGGGTGTGTCCAGGCGTGAAGGGACGGCTCTTGCTGTCGACTCAGGACGGCACGGCGACGCAGAAGAACGAAAGCCGTCCGGCGGATGCGCCCTGCGCCGAGGCAGAGCGGGCCGCGGGGGCGCCGCTCCCTCACGGGAGGGTGTTTTTGACGCGTTCCCAGCTGTTGTGCATGTGTCGTGCGAGGACTTCGGCGAGGCGGTCTGGCTGGCGCTGCGAGAGTGCGGCGATCATTTCCTCGTGCTCGGCGACGGCCTCATTCCACTTTGTGGGCTCCTGGTTGCCGAGGAAGCGGATGCGCTTGAGGCGCGACTGCAGCGTCTCGTGGATGTCGGCGAGCACGGCATTGCCCGA
>NZ_JACHEH010000004.1 GCF_014201415.1 Chelatococcus composti | reverse complement strand
GCGCAAAAACACCTCGACGCGGGGTGGAGCAGCCCGGTAGCTCGTCAGGCTCATAACCTGAAGGTCGCAGGTTCAAATCCTGCCCCCGCAACCAATCCAAACCCAACAAAACACAGCCCAAGCGCAGCGCAGCCGCAGAAACCGCGCGGAAGCCCCGCACGCCACACCCCACCGCAGCAGGGCAACAAAAGCAGACAAGGATCAAGCGCGGCCGAAACAAGGCCCGCCCCACCGCTGCCCGAAACTGCCCCCAATCGGCCGAAAGCGCGTTGGCCCGCACTCACGCGAAACGCCCGCCTGGCGCTTCTTGCTCAGCCTGACGATGCCCAATTTCAAAAGCATGGCAGGGACGAGCTGGGCGACATCGCGGATACGGCCTCGTCCTTTCAAGTTCAAGACAACGTGCAGCGCAAGACAACGGCCAAGATCGAGAATGAGGGCTCGCCACACAACGGGCGAAAACAAAAATAGAACCCTGCCGGTGGAGGGCTGCGCATCGGCGGGCTCCGCAGCGTTCCGTTGAGGATGTCCCGGTCGTCGCAGGGAAGACCTACGGCCGCGTGGCGGCCAGACTGGCGGCCGTATCATTGAGGATGCGACGCGCGAGCCGGGCGCACTGCGTGCGGATATCCGGCACGGCGACGATCTCCCAGAATGCCGCGCGCGTCACGGGGCCCACTGCGAACAGCCGTGACGAGGGGTGTCCGTCGCGGTCAATCAGCGCCCCGTCGGTGGTGACGTCGAGCCCGATGCAGAGCGGGTCCACACGTGCGCGGCCGCTGGCAAAGAGCGCCCGCAGGAGCGGGTTCTTCGTCTCGCTGGGATTGGTCACGATGCCAGTACACGAGACGATGTGGTCGACGTCCAGCACCTCCTCCTGCCTTGCGCCCCGCCGGCGGTAGCGCACCCTCGCGCCATCGCCGCGCGGTTCGGTCGCGACCACCTTAGCGGCGATCAGCTGGACCCGGTCGGTCGCCAGCGCAGCCTTGATTCGCGCGTCCACCTCGGGCGGCATGCGGTGGCGGTGCACATCCCACCAGGCGCGGGCGTGGGTGAGGAAGCGGCGCTTCGAGCTTTCGGAAAAGCTCTGCCAGATGCGCTGCGTATGCGGACGCACGCCGTCTATGACGCTGCGCCAGTCGTCGCCGCGCTCCTGCGCCCAGGCGATGGTCTCCCGCAGCCAATGCATGAAGTAGCTGACATCCGTGCCGAAGGGCACGTCAGCGGCATCGATGATCAATGGCTTGACGCGTCGATGCGCCTGCGGCAGCAGCCCCCGGCGCGACATGGCGACGATGGGGCCGCGATGCTGCACGTCGAGCAGCGACAGCACGTAATCCACCATCGTCAGCCCGGTGCCAAGAATGAGCACCGTGGCGTCAGGATCGACGCCGGCAACGGACGGTGACACCCATGGGCTGACGTGACAGCCGTCCTGCCGCGGCTCCTCGTGGCCGGTCGCGAGCACGGCGACATGGCCGAGCACGCTGGTGCCGTCTTCGAGACGCACCTCCACGCCCGACGGGCGCTCGGCCACATCGACGCAGGTGCCCTTCACGATCGACAGCCGCCCGGGCCGGTCGTCGCCGGTCAGATGCGGTTCGACAAGGCTGCGCAGATAGGTTCCATAAAGGGCGCGCGGGGCGAAGAAAAACGGCTCGGCATCCCCCGATGCCGGGAGCATGCCGTTGCGGACCAGCCAGTGCCAGAAGTGCCGCGGCTCGTCGGCGAAGGCGCCCATGTTGGCGGCGGCAACGTTGAGCAGGTGGTTGCTGCTCGGGGACGAGAAGGCGATGCCCGGGCCAAGCTCATCGCGCGGTTCGATCAGGGTGACACGCAGATCGGGGAGCGGCTCGCGCAGAAGGTGACAGGCGAGCAGGGTGCCGCTAGCGCCGCCTCCTATGATGATCACGCGCGGGGCCGACAGCATGGACCTCTCCGGATTCGTCTATGGCTTCCGTTATCGAAATGGGCAGTCGACGGGCCGCGGGGCGCCGTCAGATATGATAGATCAACTCAAGCTCTCTGACGTTACCGAGCGCGCGCATGTCCGCCAAGGTGCGTCCGTCCAGAACGGCCGCGATGGCGTTGCGCACATCGAGCATCATCAGACGCACGGAGCAATGCTCCTCCGAAACACAGTCCTCACAGGGCTCGTAGCGCGTCCGGCTGGCACAGGGGATCGGCGCCAGGGGCCCGTCGAGAACGCGGATGACCTGCCCCACAGAAATCTCGTGCGCGGGGCGGGCCAGGCGGTAGCCACCGTGCTTGCCTTTGCGGCTCTGGACGAAGCCGGCATTGCGCAACTCGGCGAGGATGGCGTCGAGAAACTTCTTCGGAATGCGCTCCGCTTCGGCGATGTCCGAGACCTGGGCCAGTTCCTCGCCTCCCAGTCCCGCGAGATGGACCAGGGCCTTGAGCCCGTACTTTCCCTTTTTTGTCAGCATTTTGCGGCGGCGGCGTCCGGCAGGGTGGGTATTATTCTAGGTAAGCGGTAGAAATAGGGCCTTTTTCTCGCCCCGTCGAGCGCCACCGTGCCGCAGCTAGGCCGGTTCGAGCGCCGGCGATGCCTGCTCGAAGAAGCGGTTTGCCGGCCGTTCCAGCCCGTAGTGATCGCGCAAGGTGCGGCCCTCGTAGCGCGTTCTGAACAGGCCGCGCTTCTGCAGGATCGGGACCACCTCATCGGCGAAGACGTCGAAGAGGTAGGGCAGGATGGGCGGCATCACGTTGAAGCCGTCAGCCGCGCCGCTCTCAAACCAGTCCTCGATGGTATTGGCGATCTGCTCGGGCGTGCCCACGACAGTCAGGTGGCCGCGCGCGCCCGCGAGCTTGTGCAGCAGGGCGCGCAGTGTCGGGCGCTCCCGCCGCACGAAGGAGATGATCACCTCCGTGCGGCTGCGGGCGGCCTGGACCGTCTCCGGGTCAGGAAAGTCGTCGACCGAGAGCACGGCGTCGAGATCGAGATGGGAGAAGTCGTGGCCGCCGAAGCGGTTGGACAGGTGCTCGAGGCCGACGGCGGGAACAGTGAGCTCGTTGAGCTCGCGGTCGAGGCGCTGGGCCTCGGCCTCGGTGGAGCCGATGACAGGGCTGATGCCGGGCAGGATGACGATCTCCTCCGGCAACCGCCCGAGCGCCGAGGCCTGATCCTTGATGTCGCGATAGAAGGCTACGGCCGATGCTTTCTCCAGGTGGGCAGTGAAGATCGCCTCGGCATGGGCGGCAGCGAAACGCCGCCCGGTGGTCGACGAGCCGGCCTGGACGAAGACCGGCCGCCCCTGGGGCGGGCGGGAAATGTTCAGCGGCCCGCGCACCTTGTGCCAGCGCCCGACATGGTCGATGCGCCGGATGCGCGTGGGGTCGGCGTAGCGGCCCGCCGCACGGTCGTCGAGTACGGCGTCGTCGGCCCAGCTGTCCCAGAGCTTGGAAACGACCTCGACGAATTCGGTGGCACGCTCGTAACGCTCGGCGTGCTCGATCTGATGGTCGTAACCGAAGTTGGGACCCGCGCCCGTGACCCAGGATGTGACGATGTTCCAGCCGACGCGCCCGTTGCTGATGTGATCGAGCGAGGCGAACTGGCGGGCAAGGTTGAAGGGCTCGGTATAGGTGGTGGAGGCGGTGGCGATGAGGCCGAGCCGTTCGGTGACGCCGGCCAGCGCCGCGAGCGTCGTCAGCGGCTCGAGGCCGCCGCGCGCGTTGTGCTCGACCTCATGGCTGATGGCGAGCGCATCGGCAAAGAAGATGGCGTCGAACAGGGCTGCCTCGGCGCGGCGGGCGAGGTCCTGGTAATAGGTGATGTCTGTGAGGGACTGCGTCGTGGCGGCGGGATGCCGCCAGGCGGCCTCGTGGTGGCCGCGCCCGTGCACGAAGAGGTTGAAGTGGAGCTGTCTGGTCATGACGGTTCTCCCGACCGGTGAGGGCTGTCAGGCAAAGACGCCGAGCGCCGCCAGAAGGCTGCGGCGAAGGGTTTCGTAGCGAGCGTCGGAGGGGCGCCGCGGGTGGGGCAGGTCGACTGGCCGGTCCAGCGCGATGCGGCCTTCTTCCATCACGAGCACGCGATCCGCCAGGGTGAGCGCCTCGTCGACATCATGCGTGACGAGGAGCACCGTCGGCCTGTATCTGCCGATGAGCTGGAACAGCAGCGCGTGCATGCGCAGGCGGGTCAGGGCGTCGAGCGCGCCGAAGGGCTCGTCCGCCAGCAGCAGTTCCGGCTCGTGCGCCAGCGCGCGGGCGAGGGCGACACGCTGCTTCTCCCCGCCCGACAGGGTTTCCGGCCAGGCGGCCTCCCGGCCGGCGAGGCCGACGTCCGCGAGCAGTTTGAGCGCGCGGCTGCGGGCTTCGCTGTCGCGCAGGCCGAGCATCACGTTGTCGAGCACGCGGATCCAGGGCAGTAGCCGCGCATCCTGGAAGAGCACGGAGGATTGGGCCGGCACGTGCAGCACGCCTTCGCGCTCGGCATCGTCGTCGAGCCGGGCGAGGGTCCGCAGGAGGGTGCTCTTGCCCGAGCCGCTGCGGCCGATGAGCGCGACGAATTCGCCGGCCGCGATGGTGAGCGAGATGCCGTCGAGGATCCGGCGGCCCCCGAACCCCCGGCTCAGGCCTTCGAGCACAACGGCGGCGGGGCGCGCGACCGGGGCGGCCGCTTCGAGGCGCAGCGTCGTCATGTTCCGATCACCTTGCGATAGGAGAGGACCCGGCGTTCCCACCAGCGCACGGCGCCGTCGGACAGGAGGCCGAGGGCGGCGTAGACAACGAGCCCGACCACGATGACGTCCGTCTGGCCGTAGTCGCGGGCCCGGTTCATGAGGTAGCCGATGCCCTCCGTCGTGTTGATCTGCTCCAGCACAACGAGCGCAGTCCAGCACATGGTCACCGCCAGCCGCAGGCCGGTGAAGAAGCCGGGCAGGGCGCCCGGCAGCGCGACGCGGCGGATGAACTCGAGCCGCGACAGGCCCACCGTCCGGGCGAGCTCGACGTAGCGCAGGTCGATGCCGCGCAGCGCCGCGTGGGTGTTGATGTAGACCGGCACCAGAACGCTCGTGACGATGAGCGCGACCTTCATGGTCTCGCCGATACCCAGCCACAGGATGGCGAGGGGGATGAGCGCCAGCGTGGGGATGGCACGCTTGATCTGGACGAGCCCGTCAATCGTGGCTTCGCCGAGTCTCGTCAGGCCCGCGATGAGGGCGAGCGCGAGGCCGAGGGCGACGCCGATCGCAAGGCCCAGATAGGCCCGTTCGGCGGAAGCGAGAAAATGCTGCACCAGCACGCCTTCGACCAGCAGCCTGTAGCCGGTCGCGACCGCCGTCGACGGCGCGGCGAGCAGGCGCGGTGACAGCAGTCCCGTCAGTGACGCGAGCTCCCAGATCACCAGAACGAGGGCGGGACCGAACAGCTGGCCGCCCGGGCCGAGCCGGCGCGGCGTCAGCGGCCGCGCGGGCCGATCCGCCCTGCCGGCCTTGCGCGTCGAGGGGCCCGGAAAGCCGCGCCAGGCGGACGCCCCGTAGAACTCGCGCGGGGAGACAATGGTCATGGAAACCTCCTCGTCCTTCGCGCGGGCTCAGTCGCCGGCCGCTTCGGAGATGACCGCGTCGAAGCGCAGGTCGAACTGCTTGGACGCATCGAGGCGCTCCGGCAGGTCTCCGGCCTCGTAGATGATGTCGACCAGCTCCTGCTGGCGCGGCACGAGCTGCGACAGCAGCGGGAAGACCGGCTCGCCCTCCGACAGGGTGATGGCCCGGCCGTCCTCGGCCGAAAGGCGCTGGCGGTCTACGAAATAGGCCTTCACCCAGGCGTCGGTATTGGCGGCGGCCCAGCGCCTGGCCTTGATCCAGCGCGTCACGAAATCGCGGATGGCGGCAGCCTTGCCGGGGTCGGAGAGGGCCTTGGCGCTGGCGTAGAGATAGGACAGGCGCCGCGGCAGCCGGTCATGCTCGCTGTCAGGCAGGGCACTCGCCCCCTCGGTGTCGGCGAGGTAGCGCGAGAAGTGGGGCTCATTCAGCACCGCCACATCGACCTGCCCTGTGCGGATCGCGTCCGGAAAGTCGGAAACGCGCAGGGGCACGAGCACGACATCCTTGCGCGTCAGCCCGGCCGCCTTGAGGGCATGCAGCACGAAGGGCTGACGGCCGGTGCCCTCGGCATAGGCGATGCGCTTGCCCTTGAGCTCCTCTAGCGTCTTCACCGAGAGGCCTGGCCGCACGGCGAGCGAATAGTCGACGACCTGGCTCGTCACCGCCGCGACGATCGGGATGGCCTCGCCTGCCGCCTGCGCCTGGATGGGCGGCGTGTTGCCGACCGAGGCAAGGTCGAGCGCGCCGGCGCGGAAGGCTTCCAGAATGGCGGGCCCGCCAAGGAAGTTCGCATAGGTGACCTCGGCGGCGAGGCGGTCGTGCTCGCCGGAGGCTCGCATGAGCGTCTGCAGGGCTTCGTTCTGGTCGGCGACGACCAGCTTCGTGCCGGCCGGCACGTCGCGCGGCAGGTCGTCGCCCGCGGCTGCGGCCGGCGCCGATGCGACAGCGGCGGCCAGCAGCAGCGCAGCAAGTCCGGTCCTGAGGGGCATGATCGATCTCCTGGGCCGTTTCCGGCCATGATGTTGCCGGCGGTCAGGCGACGCGCGCCACCGAGGGGCGGTTCGCCCTGCCGAGCGAGAGCAGACGGTCGAATTCGAAGGCGGCGTCCGCGATGCGTTGCTGGAGCTGGGGCGAAGGGGCGCCGTCGGCAAAATCCTCCGCGCTCGCGTAGACGCCGGTGGGCACCGTATGGGCGCCGAAGAAGCCGAAGAGCGGACGCAGCTGATGTTCCACGACGAGCGCGTGACGGTGGCCGCCGCCGGTGGCAGAGGCGATGACGGGCTTGCCCGCCAGAGCCTGCGGCTCGACGAGGTCGAAGAGGTGCTTGAAGAGCCCGGTGTAGGAACCCTTGTAGACCGGGCTGCCGACGATAAGGCCATCCGCGGCCGCGATCGTCCGGATGATCGCTGCGGCCCGAGGGCCGAGCGCTGCGCGGCTGAAGGCGCCGATCTCCTCGCCGATATCGACGAGGTCGAACACTTCAAGGTCGATGCTGCGCCAGGAGCCCACCTCGGCAGCAATGGCCTCGACCAGAAGCCGCGTGCGGGACGGGCGATGTGTGTTGCCGCTCACGGCGACGATGCTCAACCGGCTCATCGTGAGCCTCCTTCGTGGCCGACACCGCGGACGGGCTGCGCCGTCCGTTGCGGGGCGGAGTTGTCGGTTCGGGGGGACCAACCCTGGCGCCCGGCTGCGGGCGAGCGGGCGGGTGCACGCGACCCGGTGCGGGTCGAGGCTGCGGAATTGGACATAAAAGCTCCCTCCGCCGGCGCGGCGCCGACGTTCGGAATGAATTTTCAGGGGGTCGTGAAGGCGGCGTGCGCCCGAGCCTCAGCTACGACAGCAGGCTCTCATGAGGAAACGTGACATCTCCCAACCTCTCGATCATGGACCACGAGGCGGAGGTCGCTCCGTGGCGCTTTAGCGTTTGATGACGCGGCGCAAGCTGCAATCAAATCACCGCGGCGCTCATCCATCCATCTGGCGAGCCCCGCCATAGCACCACGGATGCCAGGGCCTGTCAATAAATATCTACTTAATCGATAGACATTATGAAATTGTTCCGGTGGCGTGCGCTCCAAAGCCGTTGCCGACCAGACGTTTAGGGGCGGGCGTCCGGAAAACCGTAAAGCGCCTGCTGCGGCGAACGCTCGAATTTTATGCTACTAAATTTATCAACATAATTGACATCGCTGCGCCGCGGCCCATACTCCGGCCGAAAGTGCGCAAGCCGCCCGGGGCGGCACGACGGGGATCAGAGGATGAAAGAGCCGTTCCCGAAGCTCCTGAGCACCTGGCTCGCCCGGCTGGTGGCGCATCTCCATTCAGCTGCATCGCAGCACGCGACACACGCACACAGCGATGAAGAGACCGCACGCTGCCCCGAAGCGCATGCGCTGCTCGGATGCGCGCACGGGCTCTGGTGATCGGGCCGGCCCGGAGCTTCACGCACGTTTCAAGGAACCAATCCGCTGCGCCCGTCGTTGAGTGCCGGCTGCATGGCGTTGGAGGAACGACATGGCTGATTTCCTGACCATCTCCCGGCCGGTGCGGTCGGCGCGCAGGGGCCGGCTCTCGGACGCGACGGCGCGGGCGGTGACCGCCTATGCCGTATTCGCCGCGGCCTTCGGCTTCACGCTCGCCGTCGTCGTCGGCCTCGTGCATTGAGGTTGCACTCGGTCAATGACGATGGGAGCGTTGGTGCCTCGCTCTTGAACAAGAGAGTTCGTGTTCCGATTTTTCGTGTGGGCACCTTTTATCTGGTCGGGTGTCTTTGTCGTTTTCCTGTATACACCAAGAATTGTCGCAAGAAAAAACCGCGTGAGCTGTGCTCACGCGGGGCACATTGCGTATAGTTATTCCGGGAATTTCCGCGATGCTTTGCCCGCGCCGATGACTTTGCCGCTGGCATCCTTAGCCAAAACGGTCCATTCGTATTCGTGTACCTGAGGCGGAGGGGGATTGGGCCCAATATACCGTCCGCCAGTCAGAGCGCCGCACGGAATTGTATTGCTGCCGCTGTATGCGACTTCGCCGCCGCCGTGCTGGAAGCTCTGAGCGTGCTTGTCGACCATGTGGAACGAGAGCGTTTTCGTCCCGGCCGGAACGCCACCCAGCTGGAACTCCGGAGACCCGGAGCACCACCGGAAGGAAACCGACATCGGCTTGGCATCCGACGGAATGCTTGACGAAGAGGTCGTGTTGCACGCAGCCAGAAGGCCAGCCGCTACAAGAGAGATATATACAGCTTTCAATGGTCAGCCCCCCAATAGGAACTCCTGCTCCGAAAGCCGATAGCAGGAACATTACATCTAGCGGCTGTTGTAGGTTGGTCAAGCCAATATTCCTTATCGATATTTATTAATAATATGTCCGATAAGTATTGTGGATGCCATTCATCCAACTGGGCGCGGGAGGCGCTGCGGTGCAGACGGAGGACGTTGGCTCACGGGCTCACATTCTTCGCGGAAGAGCCTCGGTACCTCAACAGGTGCGCTGAGCGCTTGCCATGTCCCCTGCAAGGCCGAGGTGCCGCTATCCCCCCGCTGAGCGCTTGCACTGTGCTCCAGACAGCCTGCCATCGTTTTCCTTCTTGAGCCCTCGGGGCGGGACACGAGAATATCTCGCGCCCCCGGCACGCCTGGGCGAACGGAAGGAAGACTGAGACAATGATCATTTTCGGATCCCCGCGCCGGTATCTGCAGGGCCCCGGCGCCATTGCGCAGCTGGGTGAGGAGGTGGCGAAGCTTGGCAGGAGCGCCCTTCTTCTTGCGGACGATCACGTGCTGGGGCTGATCGGCGAGAGCGTCGGCGCAGGGTGCCGGGCGGCGGGCGTTGGGTTCACGGCCGTGCGCTTTGGCGGCGAGATCACCCGAGCCGAGATCGACCGGCTGGAGGCCGCGGCGCGTGATGTGCGACCGGACGTGGTGATTGCCGCCGGCGGCGGCAAGGCGATCGACGCGGGCAAATCCCTGGGCGGGCGCCTGGGCGTGCGTCTCGTCACGGTGCCCACCATCGCCTCGAACGATTCGCCGACGAGCCACGTCGTCGTGCTCTACGACGAGAAGCACAAGCTTGTGGGCGTCGAGAAGCTCCCCGCCAATCCCGACCTCGTCCTCGTTGATACGGCGATCATCGCGAAGGCACCGGCCCGACTGCTGTCGGCCGGCATCGGCGATGCCGTCGTCAAGCAGTTCGAGGTGGAGCAGTGCTTCCGCAAGGGCGGCACCAACATGTTCGGCGGGCGCGCTCCGCTCGCTGCGCTTGCGCTCGCCCGAGCCTGCTACGCCACCATCCGCGCCGACAGTGCCGCCGCGCTCGCCGCCGTCAGGCGCGGCGAGCCGGACGAGGCGCTGGAGCGGGTCGTGGAGGCGAGCGTACTCATGAGCGGGCTCGCCTTCGAGAGCGGGGGCCTGTCCATCTGCCACGCCATGACGCGCGGCCTCTCGGCGGTGAAGGGACCGGCAGAGGCGCTGCACGGCCTGCAGGTGGCCTATGCGCTGCTCGTCCAGGTGGAGCTGGAGGGGCGGGCGAGCTCCTTCGTCGACGACATGCGCCGCTTCTTCCGCACGGCCGGCCTGCCGGTGAGCCTCGCCGAGCTGGGCTTTGCGGGCGGCGAGGCGGAGATCGCGCTCATTGCCGAGCTGACGGCCCAGGCCCCGCACACGAAGCACTTCGAGAAGCCGCTGGCGCCGGCCGAAATCGCCGCCGCCATCGAGGCCGTGGAAGAGCGGGCCAGGACGAAGGAAACGGCATAGCGGCCGCGCCTTCCGGGCGCCGCTCACTCCCTCACGGCAGCGCCGTCGCCCGCTTCTCGCGGCGGCGCAGCAGCGCGGCGAGGGCGGCAAGACACAGTGTCCCCACGATCAGCAGCAGTGCCGCGGCCGCCACGGTGGGGCTGATGTTCTCACGGATGCTCGAGAACATCTGCCGCGCCAGGGTGCGCTGGTTCGGGCCCGCGACGAAGAGCGTGATCACCACCTCGTCGAGCGATGTGGCGAAGGCGAACACGGCGCCGGAGACGACGCCCGGCACGGCAAGCGGCAGGGTGACGCGGCGGAAGACCGTGACGGGCGGCGCGCCGAGGCTCATGGCCGCCCTCTCGATGGCCGGATCGATGCCCTGCAGAGCCGCCGAGACGCTCACCACGACGAAGGGCACGCACAGCACCGCATGGGCGATGATGACACCCGTATAGGAGCTGGCGAGGCCGAGCCGCACGAGCAGGATCTGCATGCCGACGCCGAGCACGACGGCCGGAACCACCATGGGCAGCAGGAACAGGGTCCTCAGAAGGCCGGCGAGGGGCAGGGCGCTCCGGCGCAGGCCGAGCGCCGCCAGCGTGCCGAGCACGGTCGAGAGTACGGTCGCGCCGATGCCTATGATGAGGCTGTTGACGATGGACAGGCGCCACACGTCGGCCGTCACCAGCTCCTCGAACCACCTCAGCGAATAGGCCGGGATGGGATAGGTGAGGAACACGCTCGACGTGAAAGCGAGCGGCAGGATGGCGATGATCGGCAGGATCAAGAAGGCGACGACGAGGACGCCGAAAACGATCTGGAGCGCGCGCAGCATGGATCAGGCCCCCCCGGGCAGCTGCGGCGAGCGCGACAGCCGCCCGTAGACGACGTAGAGCAGCAGCGTGACCGCCAGGAGGATGAGGCCGAGCGCTCCCGCCATGCCCCAGTTGGCGGTGCCGAGCGCGTAGAAGGCGATGACCGAGGAGATCATCTGGTCGTTGGCGCCGCCGACGAGCGCGGGCGTGATGTAGTAGCCGATGGCCACCATGAAGACGAGCAGGCAGCCCGACATCAGCCCGGGCATGGCGAGCGGCAGCAGGACGCGCCAGAAGGCGCGCAATGGCCCGGCGCCGAGCGAGGCTGCTGCCGGCATGAGGTTGCGCGGCACGGCGATGAGCACGCTGTAGATGGGCAGCACCATGAAGGGCAGCAGCACGTGCGTCATGGCAATGATGACGCCAAGCCGGTTGAAAATGAGCGGCAGCGGCCCGTCGATGAGGCCGATGGCCATGAGCGCATCGTTGATGAGCCCTTCCTGTTGCAGCAGGATGAACCAGGCTGCCGTGCGCACAAGCAGCGAGGTCCACAGCGGCAGCAGCACGGCCAGCAGCAGGAGCGCCCGCACGAGGCCACTCGCCGAGGCGGCCAGCATCGCATAGGGCAGGCCGATGAGGGCGCACACCAGCGTGACCGTGCCCGCGATCACGAAGGTGCGCAGCATGATGACTCGGTTCGCCGCCGTGCCCGGGTCCTCCGCCGTGATGTTTCCGGATGCGTCACGCTTGAGGTCGAGGGCGGCGAGCAGGTTGCGGTCCGTGTAGGGCGGCACCGCGTCCCTGATGGCGCGCCAGAAGCGGGGATCGCTCCAGCGCCGGTCGATGGCGGCAAGATCGAGCGAAGCGAGGTCAGCCGCCTCGCGGGCTGCCGTCACGGTGCGGGAGAGAAGGGTGCGGAAGCCGGAAACGGCGCTGTTCAGCCGGCGCACCGCCTCGCCGAGGGCCTGCTGGTCCTCGGCCGAGCGAAGATCCTCCGCGAAGGCGGTCTGCACCGCCGGCGGCGGCAGGTCGTTGCCATCCCACTGCGCCATGGCGGCAGCGGTGCGCGGTAACACTTTCGTCACCGCGTCGTCGACCACGGAGGCCGTCACCATGGTCCACAGCGGCCAGACGAAGAACAGGACGAGAAAGAGGACGAGCGGCGCGACCAGCGCAGCGGCCCAAGCCCTGTCCCTGATACTGGGCCGGCTCATGAGGCGAGCACCGTGCAGTCCTGGGGATCGAAGGAGGCGACGGCTTCGGTGCCCACCGGCCAGTCGCCGGCGAGCCTCTCGGCCCGCGCCACGAGCTCAAGAGAGCCGCTTTTCAGGACCAGGCGCATGTGGTCGCCATGGTAGATGCAGTCTGCGACGGTGACGGGCAGGGCGTTGGCGGCAGCCGGCGTTGAGCCGAGACGGATGCGCTCCGGGCGCAGCGACAGCGACACGTCCCGCCCGGGCTGCACGTTCCCGCACACGCTGAGGGCGGCATCGCCCACGCGCACCACGGCCCGTTCGCCCCCCGCGTCCACGACCTTGCCGGCGACGAGGTTGGTCTCGCCGATAAACTCGGCGACGAAGCGGGTTCGCGGGCGGTCGTAGACCATCTGCGGCGTGTCGATCTGCTCGATCTTGCCGGCGTTGAAGACGGCGATGCGGTCCGACATCGTCAGCGCCTCCGACTGGTCGTGGGTGACGAAGACGATGGTGAGCCCCAGCCGCCGGTGCAGGTCGCGGATCTCGAGCTGCATGTGCTCACGCAGCTGCTTGTCGAGCGCGCCGAGCGGCTCGTCCATGAGGATGACGTCCGGCTCGAAGACGAGGGCGCGCGTCAGCGCCACGCGCTGCTGCTGGCCGCCCGAAAGTTGCGAGGGCTTGCGGTCTTTGAGCGCGCCGAGGCGCACCATGTCGAGCGCGCGCTCCACGCGCCGGACGATCTCGGCCCGCGGTACGCGCTGCATCTCGAGCGGGAAGGCGACATTCTCCGCCACAGTCATGTGTGGAAAAAGGGCGTAGTTCTGGAACACCATGCCCATCTGCCGGCGATGCGGCGGCAGGTGCGTGATAGGCTTGCCGTCCAGAAAAATCTCTCCGCTCGTCGGCCGCTCGAAGCCCGCGAGCATCATCAGAAGGGTTGTCTTGCCGGAGCCGGAAGGCCCGAGCAGGCTGACGAACTCGCCCTTGGCGATCTCGAGGTCGAGGTTGTCGACGACCGTCAGGGCCCCGAATTTTTTCGTAACGTTCTTAAACGCGATGAAGGCGCCCATTGCTCCGCCCGATACCGAGGGCCCGCCAGCACAGACGCGTGCGTGCCGGGCGGGCCACGAAGGAAATCTGGGCGGGCGCCAGGGCCCGCCCCGGATCGGTCAGCCGGCTGCCGTCACTGGGCGAGCCAGGCGTTGAAGCGCTTGTTGAGTTCCTCGATGTTGTCCACCCAGAAGTCGGCATCGAGCGCGAGAGCCCCGGCAAGGTTCTCCGGCGCCGTGGGCAGGTCCGCCTGGAGCGCGGCCGGCACGGCATTGGCCGCTTCCTTGTTGGGCAGGCCGTAGGCGACGTATTCTGGCAGCTTCACCTGGTTCTCAGGCTGGCTGGCGAAGGCGATGAAGTCCATCGCCGCGTCCTTGTTGGGGCTGTTCTTCAGGATGACCCAGCTGTCGATGGCATAGATGCTGCCCGGCCAGACGATCTTGAAGTTCTTGCCCTCGGACTTGTTGATGCCTGCGATGCGCCCGTTGTAGGCCGTCGTCATCACCACCTCGCCGGAGGCGAGGAGCTGCAGCGGCTGGGCGCCCGATTCCCACCACACGATGTGGGGCTTCAGCTCGTCGAGCTTCTTGAAGGCGCGGTCCACGCCCTCGGGCGTCGAGAGCACCTTGTAGACCTCGGCGGGAGGAACGCCGTCAGCCATCAGGGCGAACTCGAGCGAGTACTTCGGGCCGCGCCGCAGGGAGCGCTTGCCGGGGAACTTCTGCACGTCCCAGAAGTCGGCCCAGGAGGTCGGCCCCTCCTTGAGCTTGTCCCCGTCATAGGCGATCGCGGTGCTCCAGACGATGGCACCCACGCCGCAGTCGTTCACGGCCGCCGGCAGGAACTTGTCCTTGCCGCCCAGCTTGTCCCAGTCGAGCTTCTCGTAGAACCCGTCGGCGCAGCCGAGGGTAAGCTCCTCCGCCTCGACCTGCACCACGTCCCAGTTCGGGACGCCCGCCTTGACCTTGGCGGCGATGACGCCGATGCCGCCATCCCAGCTCTCATCGAGCACCGGCTTGCCGGTCTTCTTCGCGAAGGGCTCGAAATAGATCTTTCGCTGGGCGTCCTGATAGTTGCCACCCCAGGACACGACCGTGAGGTCGCGCGCCTGTGCCCCGATGCTACCCCACACGCCGACGACGGCCGACAGGCAGCCGACAAGTGCAAGTGTCCTCACCGATCGCATGACTTTCCCCTCTGTCGTTTGTTGGTTATCCCCGCGGGCGGGCACGCCCCGGGCAACTTGAAAGCTGTCGACCGCTTGGTGGTTAAGATAATCACCACTCCGTGCGGTCGGTCAACCACCCTCACATCCTAATAGGTCGGCGGCGTCATGGCGCTCACGATCTCGCTCTCGCCGTCCGCGACGTTGCGGAACCGATGGGGCTGGCGGCTGTCGAAATAATAGCCGTCGCCCGCCCTCAGCACGCGGCTCTCGCTGCCCACGGTGAGCTCGACGGCGCCACGCGTCACCAGGCCCGCCTCCTGGGCGGAATGGGCGACGGCCTCTCCCGTGTCGGCCCCGCGGGCATAGGTCTCGTGCAGCACCAGCATCTGCCGATTTGGATGATTGAGCCCCACCATCCGGTATGAGATGCTGGCCGCCTTGCCGATCTCGACCCATTCGTGCGCGGCATAGAAGGGTGAGTAAGGCACTCTGGAATAGAGGTCCGCGAAGAAGCCCGGCAGGGTCGTGCCGAGTGCGTCGAGGATGGCGCTCAGCGTGTCGACCGACGGGCTCATGCGGTCGCGCTCGATGAGCGAAATGGCGGAATGCGAGACGCCCGAGCGCAGCGCCAGCTCGCGCACACTGATGTTGCGGCGGCGGCGCAGCTCCTTCAGATGCGATCCGATCTGCGGCATGGCTGTTTCGGTCGTGACCGATCTCCGCAGCCTAGGGGTGTTTAGTATTTTGAGCAAGGTGATCCCTGCCACCGCGCAGGCGGGCTTCCTCGAGAGGGCGCGGCAGCGGCCTGGGGCCGCGCGGGCGGGCCCAATCCTGCGGCACGCTGCCGCGGGTGTAGAATACTTCGTCCTCCCACTGGTTCGTGACGGTGAGGCCCACGGCCCTCGCCAGGACCGGCTTTGAGACTTTGCCCTCCAGAACCAGCCTGGGGCCATCGTTCTTCAGGATATCCTCGATCGTGCGGAAATCCTGCCTGCCGTGCGTGGTGTCCACGATCCAGACCTTTGCGCCCGGCCTCGCCCGGGCGAAATGCTCGGCGGTGGATTCGCTCATGGTGAGGGACGGCGCTCTGCCTTGCTCGGTGCCGCTGTGGCTGCCTGCGTGGGCGATGATGGCAGCGAGGTAGCGGTCCTGCGCATCCGGCCCCGTCCAGTCGAACGAGCTGGTGATGCCAGAACCGGTCTGCCCCCTGTAGAGCCGGTCGGGAACGGGTCTGTCCGCGCGCCGGTCGATGATGCTCGCGATCTCGTCCGCCTTCAGCACGCGGCCGCTGCCGCGGCGCATCTTGCCGGCTTCCTCGTAGACCTCGTGCAGGATGCGGCTGGCGTCCGGAGGGCTCGCGATTCCTTCAGCGGCGGCACGACGACGCCCGCCATCCTGCGCGGTGCGCAGGCAGGAGAGCCATCTGCGCCCACCACTTTTTGCTGCGAAAGCGCCTTGCGAATTATTCGATGATTTGGGCGTGTTGCTCAATGTAATTTCATTTACATTCATTGCTTTGTCATCCTCAAGAGCGATTGATATGTTTATATTTTATGCCATATATTCGCGCATATTTGCCCCTGTTCATGCAATGAACATCGCGGGTGGATCAAAGGAATTTTCCGGGAATTCCATATTTCCGGGTGGAGCGAGCCGGGCAGGAGGGCGGCGCAACCGGCCGTGAGGCGGATGCGATGGCGCGAATTGTCCTTCTTTCGTCCGCATCGGCCGTTTCGCCGCACGGGCCGTGCGCTATCGTGCCGTCGAGATCGGTTCAGGAGGCAGCGCAATGGCTTGCGATACCGCACTTCTCGTCGTGGACGCCCAGGAGTCCTTCCGGCATCGCCCCTACTTCCGCGAGGAGGGCGTGCCGGCCTACATCGCGCGCCAGCAGGCGCTGGTCGATGGCGCGAAAGCGGCCGGAATGCCCGTTGTCCAGATCTTCCATCTCGATGACACGGGGCCCTTCGCGGAGACGTCAGGACTTGTCAGGCCGCTCGAGCCGCTGCGCATTGCGCCCGATGCAGTGTTCCGCAAGCGTCGCCACAGCGCGCTCGTCGGCACCGGCCTTGACGTCTGGCTGACACGCAACGGCATCCGCCGCGTGATCGTGTCCGGCATCCGCACCGAGCAGTGCTGCGAGACGACGGCGCGCCACGCCTCAGACCTTGGCTATGAGGTCGATTACGTCGGCGAGGCGACGCTTACCTTCCCGATGACCGACGCGGCAGGGCGGGAATGGAGCGCCGCAGACATTCGCGCCCGGACAGAGCTGGTGCTGGCAGGCCGCTTTGCGCGCATCGTCACCGTCGAGGAGGCGCTGGCCGGCCGGCAGGGCGGGGCGGCGGCATGAGCGAGGCGGGGCAGCCGCGGATCATCCCCGTCTTCGTGGTCGTGCCGCCGTGGACGCTGCTGCTCGACATCGCCGGGCCGATGGAGGTGTTGCGGCGGGCGAACCTCGACCAGGAGGCGGTGCGCTTCACTGTCCGCTATGTTGGCCCGGCGCCCTCCGTGACGAGCTCGATCGGGCTCGATCTGGCACCCATTGCGCCGTTGCCGGACAGGCTGCCCGACGGCGCCCTCGTCGTCATATCCGGTTCGGTAGACGAGCCGCTCGGCACGGCCCGCGGCCGGGGCGCCGACGACGCCGCGCGCGAGGCGGAGATCGTCGACTGGCTGAAGCGATCCATCCGGCCCGGCATCCGCCTTGTCTCGATCTGTTCCGGCGCGCTGCTCGCGGCCCGTGCGGGATTGCTCGACGGCCACGAATGCACCACCCATCATGCGACGATCGGCGAGCTGATGCGCCTTGCGCCGGGCGCGCGTGTCCGGGAAAACCGGCTCTATGTGGAGGATGGCGAGCGGCTGACGAGCGCCGGCGTCACGGCCGGCATCGACCTCATGCTCCATCTGGTCGCCCGGGAGGCCGGCCATGCCGCGGCGCTCGCTGTGGCGCGGGACCTTGTCGTCTACCTGCGCCGCGCCGGCGGGGATCCGCAGCTCTCGCCCTGGCTGGAGGGGCGCAATCACATCCATCCCGCCGTCCACCGCGTGCAGGATGCGGTGGGTGCCGATCCCGCCCGCAACTGGTCCGTCGCGGCGTTGGCGAGGGTGGCCGGGACGAGCCCGCGCAACCTCTCGCGGCTGTTCAATCAGCACGCCGGCATGAGCGTGACCGAATATGTGAACCGTATGCGCATCGCCATGGCGCGGGAGCTGGTGATCGGCTCGCGGCTCGACATGGAAACCGTTGCCGAGCGCACGGGATTCTCGTCGGCGCGCCAGCTCCGGAGGGTCTGGAACCGGCTGCACGAGACGCCGCCTACGCGCCTGCGCGCCTCCTTCGGCCCTGGCCTGCGCCGTGAGGACGACGAGCCGCCGGGCACTCGCGCGCGCTTGCGTGCGATGCGGGGTGGTTGAAATGCGGGTCCCGAGCGACGATTTCCGTTATCATGAGTGGCAATCGTCATAGGGCGTTCCGATGACCCCTGCCCAGTGTCGTGCCGCGCGCGCCATGGTGGACCTCTCGCAGGAGGATCTCGCGAAGGCTGCGGCGGTCAGCCTGTCCACGGTGCGCAACTTCGAGGCCGGACGCACCTTGCCCATTGCGAACAATCTTGCCGCCATGCGGCGGGTGCTGGAGGACGCCGGCATCATCTTCCTCGACGAGGGGGCGGCGACAGTCGGCGGGCCCGGCGTACGCCTCAAGGCGCGCCGCAACGACTTCGTGCCACCCGGCGAGTTGACCTCGGAGACTGACAGCTGACCACCTATGGCAGGGCCGTCTGTGCCCCGCGCCGCACACGGAAGTGCGATGACCGGCCGAGCGCCCGGAGCATCGCGAAGGCGCAGGAGAGCGCGATTGCACTGGCGAAGGCCTGGCTCGAGGCGGACGGGAAGAAGTAACAAAGGGCAGGCCGACACAAAAAGCGGAGCGACCGGGCCGGTCGCCCCGCTTCGCGTCGCGCAAGTCTCCCGGCGCGACGTGATGGACAGGCGAGGCCTTCTTGCGGGCCTTGCAGCTCTTGCTGTCGTCGCCTTCTCACAGCCGCCGCGGCAGAGGCATTCCCCGTCGCGGCCGGCCGCTATCTCGCCTGCGGCTCGCCCGTGTGGCGGAAGGGCCGTTCAGAAGAAGGCCTTGAGGCCCACCGTGAGGGTGAGGGCGGACAGCTCCCCGCTCTGCGTGGCCGGGACCGCTCCGCAGCAGATGCCCTGGATCGCCGACTTGGACCTGTCCGGCTCGTAGTACTGGTACTGCGCCTTGCCCGTCAGGAAGATCTGGTCGGCCAGACGGATCTCTCCGCCAAGCGTGGCGCCGGCCATCCAGGTCTGATAATCCGCCTTCGACAGGAAGCTCGTGTGGTAGATGAAGGACGCGTCGGCGGTGACGTTGTTCATCCGCGCCCTGTCGCCGCCGATAGCAAACGGGCTGGCGATGATCTCCGCCATCAGCCGGTAGCTGCCGCCATCGTAAGCGGCGCCGAGGCCGACATAGGGCGTGTGCCACCACAGGTCGTAGGCGGATGACATCGGCAGGGCGGAGAGGTCGCCGAGCACCCCGCTGGGCTCCACGAGGCCGCCGATTTCGTTCAGTCCGACACGCAGGTAGCGGTAGCCGGCCAGGCCCGTAAGGATGAACCCGGCGTTCTCGTAGAAGTTGTATCCGACGGAGGCGTCGATCTGATACATCCTCGGCAACTTGGCCTTGTCGTTGCGCCAGTTGAGCCGCGTACGGCAGCCGCGATCGCACACGATGGCGTCGGTGTAGGATTCGGATGAGACGCCGGACCACGCCAGGGTCCAGCCGGAAAGGCGCAGATCGAAGCTGTTCCAGCGATAGCTGACGGTCGCTCCGACGATGCCGGCATCGCTGATCTTCCACCGCGTATGGGCGAATTTCTCGCCGCAGCAGTTGAAGGCATTCTGCTCAACGCTGCCGACAAGGTAGCCGGTAAACAGTTCGAAAGTAAAGTTCGAGCTGAGCGGCACCTGTATAGGTGGCGGTGAAGTGAAGAACGGCAGGTCTGCCGCCAGTGTCGTGCCTGGAAACAAGGCGATCGATGCTACACCGGCAAGTAAATGTCTTCTGGAACGTGATGTAAGCACGGAACCCTCCCGCTGCGCCGTTTTATCTGCAGGCTAGAAGGGCCGCTTGAGTCTGCACAATCAGAAGTTGTCTGTTGATATCTTGTTAATATTAAAGGTCGCAGGTGGCTAGAGTTCCGTCAGCAGGATGTTCGTCTCTGTGTGGGTGACGCCGCGGATGGAACGGATTTCCGTCAGCACGCGGTCGAGCGTGGCGAGGTCGCTGGCGTGGATCTCCACCACGACATCCCAGCGTCCGTTGGTGGAGTAGATGCGCGCCACCTCGGGAATGCCGCGGATGGCGGCGATGACCGGGCGGTTGTCAGTGGCGCGGGCCTCGATCATCGTCAGCGCCCGCACGGGCACGGTCTCGACATCGCTGCGCAGCCGCGCCGTGAAGCCGACGAGGACGCCCCGGCTGATGAGGCGGTCGATGCGGTTCTGCACCGTGGCGCGTGAGACGCCGAGGATGCGCGCCAAAGTGGCCGCCGGCATGCGCCCGTCCTTGCGCAGGAGGTCGATGAGGCGGCGGTCGATCTCGTCAAGGTCGGCCATGTGGCGAAACGCTACCTTTCCCTGTCGTTATGTCAGAAGAATGGCATATCGTAACACATTGCTGCCTTTTCGTTAGAGAAACCGGCTCCCACCTTCCGGCCAGAGTCGATTCTGGCAAAGGGGGACGACGAGGGTGAAGGAGATTGCAGGGCCGCGGGATATTGGCCTTCTCGGCATTCCTCTCGAGGCCGGCGGCGCCGTTGCCGGCACGCTGATGGGCCCGGCCGCCCTGCGCACGGCCGGCCTTGCGGCGCGGCTGACGGCGCTCGGCCACCGGGTGTACGACCACGGCGACGTGACGCCGCTGGTGGTTGCGGATCGCGACCTGCCGGAAGCACTCGTCGCGCGCTGCCGCAACGCGGGCACCGTCGCCGGCTATGTCCGGGCGGCGCACGAGCGGGCGCTCGCCATCCTCGAGGCTGGCCAGGTGCCGGTCTTCATGGGCGGCGACCACAGCATTTCCATGGGCACCGTGAGCGCCGTCGCGCGACATTGTGCGGCGACGGGGCGTGAGCTCGTGCTGCTGTGGCTCGACGCCCATGCCGACTTCAACACGCCTGTCACCACGCCCTCCGGCAACATCCACGGCATGCCGGTTTCCCTGCTGTGCGGAGAGGAGAGCCTGCAGCCGGTCCTCGGCGGGCATCGCTTCCCGCCGCTCGACGCAAGGAACGTGCATCTCTTCGGCCTGCGCTCCATCGACCAGGAGGAGCGGCAGGCTATCGCCCGGCACGGCCTCGACGGTGTCGACATGCGCCTGATCGACGAGTTTGGCGTCTCGGTTCTGCTGCGCCGCATCCTCGCCGGGCTCGATCCGGAGCGCACGCACCTGCACGTCAGCCTCGACGTCGATTTCCTTGACCCTGAGGTTGCGCCCGGCGCGGGCACGCCCGTGCCCGGCGGCGCGACCTACCGCGAGGCCCATCTCGTGATGGAAATGCTGCACGACAGCGGCCTCGTCGGCTCGCTCGACATCGTCGAGCTCAATCCCTTCCTCGACGAGCGCGGACGCAGCGCGGTCGTGCTCGCCGAGCTGGCGGCGAGCCTCTTCGGACGCTCCGTGCTCGACCGGCCCACCGGCCAGCGCAGCGTCGCCCGCGCCGCCGCAACCTTTGCGGAGACCACATCATGACCATGCGCGCGGCCGATTTCATCGCTCTCGAACAGGCGCTCGGCGCCCACAACTACAAGCCCCTCGACGTCGTGCTGGCGCGCGGCGAGGGCGTGTGGGTGTGGGACGTGGAAGGGCGACGCTATCTCGACTGCCTGTCGGCCTATTCGGCCGTCAACCAGGGCCACTGCCACCCCAGGATCCTCGCCGCCATGATCGAGCAGGCGAAGAAGCTGACGCTGACCTCGCGGGCGTTCCGCAACGAGCAGCTCGCGCTGTTCTACGAGGAGGTCGCCGCGCTCACCGGCTCGCACAAGGTGCTGCCCATGAACAGCGGCGCCGAGGCGGTGGAGAGCGCCATCAAGGCGGTGCGCAAGTGGGGCTACGAGGTCAAGGGCGTGCCGGAGGGGCAGGCGGAGATCATCGTCTGCGCCAACAACTTCCACGGCCGCACCATCGCCATCGTGGGCTTCTCGACGGATCCGGACGCGCGCGGCGGCTTCGGCCCGTTCGCGCCGGGCTTCCGCGTCGTGCCCTTCGGCGATGCGGCCGCCTTCGAGGCGGCGATCACGCCCAACACCGTCGGATTCCTCGTCGAGCCTATCCAGGGCGAGGCGGGTGTCATCATTCCGCCGCCGGGCTATTTCAAGCGTGTGCGGGAGCTGTGCACCCGGCACAACATCACGCTCATCCTCGACGAGATCCAGACGGGCCTCGGCCGCACGGGCAAGCTCCTGGCCGAGGAGCATGAGGGCATCGAGGCGGATGTCACCCTCATCGGCAAGGCCCTGTCGGGCGGCTTCTATCCGGTCTCGGCCGTCCTCTCCAACTCGGAGGTGCTTGGCGTGCTCAAGCCGGGCCAGCACGGATCCACCTTCGGCGGCAATCCTCTCGCCTGCGCCGTTGCGCGCACTGCGCTCAACGTGCTTACGGAGGAGGGGATGATTGAGAACTCGGCCGTCCAGGGCGCCTATTTCCTCAAGGCGCTCGCCGGCCTGCGCAGCAACGTCGTGCGCGAGGTGCGCGGGCGCGGTCTCATGATCGCCATCGAGCTTCACCCGGAGGCTGGCGGCGCCCGCCGCTACTGCGAGGCGCTGCAGGCCCGCGGCGTTCTCGCCAAGGATACGCACGAGCACACCATCCGCCTCGCTCCGCCGCTCGTCATCCGCCGCGAGGAGATCGACTGGGCGATGGAGCAGATCGAGCCCGTGCTCACCGGCTCCGTCTGAGGCGGGGCGCCCGTTCCATGCGGACGGGGCAGGGGCCCGCGCGCGGCGGCCCATTGCGCAGGGCCGCCGTTTCCGCAAGAACGGCCCTCCGGGGTTCAAACGGGGATTCGCTCAGATCATGAAGACGTTCGATGCTGCCGCCGTCCGTGCCGCCCTGCCGTGGCCGGGCCTCATCGCCGCCCTCGAGGAGATGTTCGCGACGGGGGCCGAGGTGCCGCAGCGCCAGAGCTTCACAGTCGCCAACCCGAAGGGCGAGGATGGCACGCTGCTCCTGATGCCGGCCTGGATCGGCGGCGACAGCATCGGCGTTAAGGTGGTCACGTTCTTCCCCGGCAACACGAGGCTTGGCCTTTCCACAATCAACGCCGCCTACCTCCTCTTCGACGGGGCCGACGGCCGCCTGAAGGGCGTTTACGAGGGTGACGAGCTCACCGTGCGCCGCACCGCGGCGGCCTCGGCGGTCGCCGCCAAGCGGCTGGCGCGTGCCGATGCCCGCCACCTGCTCGTCGTCGGCACCGGCCAGCTCTCCGCCAACATGGCGGCGGCCCACGCGAGCGTGCGCTCGTTCTCCCGCATCGAGATCTACGGCCGCAATCCGGACAAGGCGGCGGCCATCGTCGCCGCCCTCGCGCAGGAAGGGCTGAAGGCCGAGGTCTGCAAGGATCTCGCCGCGAGCGCCGCAGCGGCGGACGTCATCTCCTGCTGCACCAGCGCGACGCAGCCGGTGGTCAAGGGCGCATGGCTCAAGCCTGGCGCCCATCTCGACCTCGTCGGCGGCTTCAAGGCCGACATGCGCGAGTGCGACGACGAGGCGGTGAAGCGCGCGAGCCTGTTCGTCGACCTGCGTCCGGGCGCCGTCCTTGCCGGCGACCTCGCCCAGCCGCTGGCCGCGGGCATCATTGCCGAGAGCGACATCCGCGCCGACCTGAAGGAACTCGTCACCGGCGCCCATCCCGGCCGCACGCGTGAGGACGAGATCACCCTCTTCAAGTCCGTCGGCTACGCGCTCGAGGATCTCGCGGCGGCGCGCCTCATCCGGCAGCGGGGCTGATCGACGGTCGCCTGCCCTTGACGGCAGGCGGCGCGCCTCCCACCTCTTGCGCCGTGGGGACGACCCCGCCCCGGCTCGTGCCGGGACCTTCCCGGCCGGGACGCCCCTGCCGCCACACCGCCCGACGTTCAGGTGCGGGCGGACCAACGACAGGACCATGCCTCATGGCTTGGATCTATCTCCTCCTCGCGGGGCTCTTCGAGGTGGGCTGGGCCGTCGGCCTCAAGTTCACCGAAGGCTTCAGCCGCCCGCTGCCGACGGCGTTCACGATCGTCTCGATGGTCGCGAGCCTGGGCCTCCTCGGCCTTGCCCTCAAGAACCTGCCGCTCGGCACAGCCTATGCCGTGTGGACCGGTGTCGGCACGGTGGGCACGGTGATGCTCGGCATCATGCTGTTCGGCGAGGCCGCAGATGCGCTGCGGCTCGCCTGCATCGGCCTCATCGTCGCCGGCATCATCGGGCTGAAGCTCGTCACGCCCGCCGCCTGATCGACGCGGGGCGGCGTGAGCGCCCGCCAGCCCCCTCCGCAGGGTCTTCGTTTCAGCCTTCCACGACGACGATATGCACGCGGCGCGGGCCGTGGGCGCCGAGCAGCAGCGTCTGCTCGATGTCGCCGGAGCGCGAGGGGCCCGTCACGAAGTTCACCGTGCGCGGCATCTGCCCCTTGCCGTAGGTGAAGCGGATTCGGCCCCACACCTCCTCATAGTCGCCGGCGATATCCCTGGCGTTGACGACGACGATGTGGTTGTCGGGCAGGAAGTTGAGGGTCGTCGGGTTGTCCTCGCCCGAGACGAGGACGAGCGTGCCCGACTCGACCACGCCGGCGAAGGCGTGGCTGACGCCGTTGAGGTCGCTCCCGCTGCTCGGCCCCTTTGTGATCTCGAGCGAGGTTTCGCCCCACGGCATGGCGGCGAGCCGCTCGTCCGCGCCCATGCGCACCGCGGCCGGCAGGTTGTGGCGGCGCAGGTAGTCGGTAACCGCCGCCGGCACAGCATTCGCCGAGGCGACTGTGGTGACGGTGGCCTGCGCCCGCTCCGCCTCGGCCCTGAAAAGGGCGATGCGCTCGGCGCCCGTCACCTGGCCGCGGGCGGGGATGATGCCTCTGGGCGCGCGCTCGATGCGCTCGTCCACCGCGCTGCGGCGTGGCGCCTCCGTGCCGGTGACACCGAGCGAGCGGCGGATGTTGGCGAGGATTTCGGCGCGGGCGTTGCTCATGGGCTGTTCGCTCCCGGAAACGTCACTGGCTCAGGCCACCTTGCGGTTGGCGCGCTCCTTGCGCCAGCGCTCCTGGAAGGAGGCCCCCTGCGGGGCAGGGAAGTCGCGATAGCGCGTCCAGCCGCCGGCGCCGGGCAGCCAGCTCAGCCGCCCCTTGCCGGCGCCGGCGAAGGCGAGTGCACGCATGGCGAGGCTGGTGGCGATGCGGTAGAGCGTCGGGCGGCGCGCGAAGTAGCCCCAGACCGAGAGGCCCGAGCGGACGGTCGCTGGCGTGAGGTGGCGCTCGAACTCGCGCTCGCGCCAGTGGCGCATCATCTTCGGCAGCGGGATGCGCACGGGGCACACGCTCTCGCAGCGGCCGCAGAAGGTGGAGGCGTTCGGCAGGTGCCCGGCCTTGTCCACGCCGATGAGGCTCGGCGTCAGCACCGCCCCCATGGGCCCGGGATAGACCCAGCCATAGGCGTGGCCGCCAACGGCGTGGTAGACGGGGCAGTGGTTCATGCAGGCCCCGCAGCGGATGCAGCGCAGCATGTCCTGGAAGTCGGTGCCCAGCATCGCCGAGCGCCCGTTGTCGACGATGACGACGTGGTACTCGTTCGGCCCGTCGGGGTCGCCCGGCCGCCGCGGCCCGGTGGAGAAGGTGGTGTAGACCGACATGTCCTGCCCGGTCGCCGAGCGGGCAAGCACGCGCAGGATCTGCGATACGTCCTCAAGCGTTGGCACCAGCTTCTCGATCGAGGCCAGCACGATGTGCGCCTTGGGCAGGGTCTGCGTCAGGTCGCCGTTGCCCTCGTTGGTGACGATGATCGAGGTGCCCGTTTCCGCGACGAGGAAGTTCGCCCCCGTGATCCCGACATCGGCGGCGAGGAAGCGCTCGCGCAGCACCTGGCGCGCCTCACCGAGGAGCGTCACCGGCTCGGACAGGTCCCGGTCCTTGTCGAGGCCCTTGTGCACGCGGCGGAAGTCAGACGCCACCTGCTCCTTGGTGAGATGCACGGCCGGTGCGATGATGTGCGACGGCGGCTCGTTCCTGAGCTGGATGATGTATTCGCCGAGATCGGTCTCCACCGCCTCCATGCCGAGGCTTTCGAGATGGGCGTTGAGCCCGATCTCCTCGGCAATCATGGACTTGCCCTTGGTGACGGTCTTCGCCCCGAGGCGCTGGCAGATGGAGCCGACGATGTCGCACGCCTCCTTGGCCGTGCGCGCGAAGTGAACGTGCCCGCCGGCCGCCGTCACCGCCTGCTCGTAGCGCTCGAGATAGAGGTCGAGGTGCGCGAGGGTGTGGTTCTTGATGTCCCGCGCCGAGTCCCGGAGCGCCTCGAACTCGGGCAGACGCTCCGCCGCGTGGACGCGCTTGTCGATGAAGCCCTGCCGCACATTGCCGAGCGCTTTCTGCAATTGAGCGTCGCCGAGCGCCTGGCGGGCGTTTTCCTTGAACTTCGGGGAAGTGGGGTGAAGGGTCATGTCTTTGTCCCTCGGGCGGTCAGCATATCAGAAGGCTGGACCGCGCGCGTCAAGCGCGACGGGCGAGGTAAAGGCAGGGCTGGAAGAAGCGGAGGAAGCGGGCAGGCAGGGTATGGACGGGCAGACGGGAGATCGCACGCGGCCTCCCGTCTGCCCGGTGGCGGTTTGCCGCTCCCCTCTGTGGAGCTGTTGGCCGTCCGTTCTTGTCGTTGTCGTGCGGCCGGTAAAATTCCCTCGTCCCTGATGCCGTTGCCCCTGAAACGACGACAACCAAAGTCGCACCACGGGACGGCGCCCGCGACAATTCGCCTTTCGTCTAATAGGGCGTGATGCGCCGGGGATCACGCGCTCTCGCTCCGCCGCGCCGGTGCGGCTGCGATGGGCGCGTCGTCCGTCATGCCGGCGAGCACCTCGGCCACGTGCCGCACCTTCGTCGCCTTGCCCTCGCGGGCGAGCTTGCCGGCCATGTTCATGAGACAGCCGAGATCACCCGCCAGCAGGGTATCGGCGCCGCTCTCGGCGATGTTCTCCGTCTTCTTCGACACGATGGCGTCGGAAATCTCACCGTATTTGACGGCGAAGGTACCGCCGAAGCCGCAGCACACGTCGCTTTCCCGCATCTCGACGAGTTCGAGGCCCTCCACCGTCTTCAGCAGCTTGCGCGGCTGGCGGGCGACGCCAAGCTCGCGCAGGCCCGAGCAGGAGTCGTGGTAGGTGACGCGGCCCTCGTAACGCGCCTCGACACGCTCGACCTTGAGCACGTCGACGAGAAAGCTCGTCAGCTCGTGGGTGCGGGCGGCGAGGTCGGTCGCGCGCGGCAGCCAGTTGGGGTCGTCGCGGAAGAGCTCGGGGTAGTGCTTGCGGATCATGCCGGCGCACGAGCCCGAGGGGGCGACCACATAGTCGAAGCCGCGGAAGTTCTCGATCACTTGCTCGGCGAGGGCGCGCGTCGTGCGCCGGTCGCCGGAGTTGTAGGCGGGCTGGCCGCAACAGGTCTGCACCGGCACCTCGACGGTGCAGCCCGCGTCCTCCAGCAGCTTCACGGCGGCAAAGCCGACCGAGGGCCGCATGAGATCGACGAGGCAGGTGACGAAAAGGCCGACGCGCGGCCCGGGGCGGGCGACTTCGGCGGTCACGGGCGAATCTCCCACGAGCGGCTCCCGGGGTTCAGCTTCGAGACGTTCCAAACGGTTCGAGAACATGACGAACCGTCGTGCGGGTTGCAAGCCGCCTCCTTGTGCCGCACGGCAGCCATCCGCCCGTTGCAGGGCTCGCTCACGCCATCTCGTCGGGCAGACCGAGGCCGGCGTCCCAGTATGGCTTCGGCCCGTAGAGCGCGGCGAGGAAGTCGATGAAGGCACGCACCTTCGGCTGCAGGTGGCGCCGGCTCGGATAGACAGCATAGATGCCGACCCGGCTCACCCCGCGCCAGCCCGGCAGCACGACCTCCAGCCGCCCGTCCTCCAGCTCCGGACCGATGTCCCAGGTCGAGCGCAGCGCGATGCCGATCCCGGCGAGCACCGCCTCGCGCACCACCTCGCTCGAGTTGGTCCTCAGCGGGCCGGCGACCTTGACGGAAACGAGGCCCTGCGGTCCCTCCAGACGCCAGTGGTCTGCATTATGGGCGAGGAGGGCGTGGCGAGAAAGCTCCTCGATGCTCTGCGGCCTGCCGTGCGTGGCGAGATAGCCGGGCGTGGCGCAGAGCAGGCGATGGTTTGGGGCGAGGCGGCGTGCGACGAGGCTCGAATCAGTGAGGTCGGCGATGCGCACGGCGAGGTCGAACCCTTCCGCCACAACGTCGACGAAGGCGTCCGACAGTTCGAGATCCACCGTCACGCCCGGATGCTCGTCAAGGAAACGCTTGATATGCGGGGCGATGTGCATGCGTCCGAAGGAGGTGGGCGCCGAGACGCGCAAGAGGCCCCGCGCCGTCTCCGCACCGCTGGTCGCCCAGCTCTCCGCCTCCTCGACTGCCGCCAGGATGGCGACGACCCGCTCATAGAAGCCCTGGCCGATGTCCGTCAGCGCGATCTGGCGCGTCGTGCGCTGCAGCAGGCGCACGCCCAGCCGCTCCTCCAGCCGCCGGATGCGTTTGGAGATCACGGCCGGTGACAGGCCGAGCTCGCGCCCTGCCGCCGACATGCCTCTGGCCGCGACCACGCGGGCAAAGACGTCGAGATCACCGAGATGGTCCACCGCGCGTATCCACTTTTTCCGAAAGCGAAACAATCTTGCTGCTTTCGGTCGCGCTGGCAAAGGGTTGTCAATCGTCTAAAGTGATTCTCAATAAGATTTGCACCAATCCCTCGCCCACGCCGGAGAGGGGGCGCCGGGCGTGCCGACGGCGGAGTGCAGGGAGGAATGCCGTGACGACCATCGCCTTTCCCGAGCCGGATTCGGCGGTGCTGGGGCGGCGCGAGGCCATCATCGCCGGCCTCGCGCGGCTGCTGCCGGCCGATGCCGTCATCACGTCCGAGGACGAGCGCCGCGCCTTCGAGACCGATGCGCTCACCGCCTACCGCCGCATGCCGCTCGCCGTCGTGCTGCCGTCGACGACGGAGGAGGTCGCGGCCGTGCTGCGCTTCTGCCACGCCGAGGGCGTCAGGGTCGTGCCGCGCGGCGCCGGCACGTCGCTCTCCGGCGGCGCGATCCCGCAGGAGGATGCGGTCGTCCTCGGCGTCGCCAAGATGAATCGCGTGCTCGACATCGACTTCGTCAACCGCACGGCGCGCGTCCAGGCCGGCATCACCAATCTGGCCATCAGCCAGGCGGTGGCGCACGAGGGCTTTTTCTATGCGCCGGACCCCTCGTCGCAGCTCGCCTGCACCATCGCCGGCAACATCGCCATGAACTCCGGCGGCGCCCACTGCCTCAAGTACGGCGTCACCACCAACAACCTGCTCGGTGTCACCATGGTGCTGCTCGACGGCACCGTGGTGGAAATAGGCGGCGCCCATCTCGATGCGCCGGGCTACGATCTCCTCGGTCTCGTCTGCGGTTCGGAAGGCCAGCTCGGCGTTATCACCGAGGCGACGGTGCGCATCCTGCGCCAGGCGGAGGGGGCACGACCGGCCCTGATGGGCTTCGACTCGGTCGAGACGGCGGGCGCCTGCGTCGCGGCCATTATCGGGGCCGGCATCATCCCCGTGGCTCTCGAGTTCATGGACCGACCGGCCATCAAGGTGTGCGAGGCCTTCGCTCACGCCGGCTATCCGCTCGACGTCGAGGCCCTGCTCATTGTCGAGGTGGAGGGCTCCGAGGCCGAAATCGAGGACGCCCTGAAGCGCATCGTCGCCATCGCCGAGCGCTTCTCGCCCAAGGCGCTGCGCGTCTCGCGCTCCGAGGCGGAGAGCGCCGCCATATGGAAGGGCCGCAAGTCGGCCTTCGGTGCCATGGGCCGCATCGCGGACTATCTGTGCATGGACGGCACCATCCCCACCGGCCAGCTGCCCTATGTGCTGAAGCGCATCAGCGAGATCTGCAACGGCTACGGTCTCGGCGTCGCCAACATCTTCCATGCCGGGGACGGCAACCTGCACCCGCTCGTGCTCTACGACATCAACAAGCCGGGCGAGCTGGAGAAGGCGGAGGCCGCCGGCGCCGACATCCTGAAGCTGTGTGTCGAGGTGGGGGGCTGCCTCACGGGCGAGCACGGCGTCGGCATCGAGAAGCGTGACCTCATGCGGCACCAATATTCCGACATTGACCTCGCGCAGCAGATGCGCATCCGCGGCGTCTTCGATCCGGCATGGCTGCTCAACCCGGCCAAGGTCTTCCCGCTCGACGGCCGGGTGGTGCAATGACGCTGCCGAAGTCCGCCACCATCTCCGAGCCGGTGCTGACGCCCGAGAGCGAGGAGGAAGCCGCCGCGCTTGTCGCGGCCTGTGCCGCCGCCAGCCGCCCGCTCGCCATCCGCGGCGGCGGCACAAAGGCAGCGGTCGGCCGGCCGGTGAACGCCGAGGCAACGCTGTCGACGCGGGGACTGACGGGCATCACCCTTTACGAGCCGGCCGAGCTCGTCATCGCCGCCCGTGCGGGCACGCCGCTGGCCGAGGTCGAGCGCACGCTGGCGGAGCGCGGCCAGATGCTGCCCTTCGAGCCGGCGGATGCGCGCGTGTTGCTCGGCAGCGAAGGGGAGGCGACGGTCGGCGGGCTCGCCGCCACCAACCTGTCGGGCCCGCGGCGCATCATGGCCGGGGCCTGCCGCGATGCCATGATCGGTGTGCGCTTCGTCAACGGTCGCGGCGAGGTGGTGAAGTCCGGCGGGCGGGTGATGAAGAACGTGACGGGCCTCGACCTCGTCAAGCTCGCGGCCGGCGCCTGGGGCACGCTCGGGCTGCTGACGGAAGTGACCTTCAAGGTGCAGCCGAAGGCGGAGCGTTCGGCGACTCTCGTCATCGAGGGCCTCGACGACGTGCGCGGCGTGGAGGCGCTCAACGCGGCCCTCTGCTCGCCCTTCGAGATCACCGGCGCGGCGCACCTGCCGGCCGGCCTCGGCGGCGAGCGGGCGCTCACCCTCCTGCGCATCGAGGGCTTCTCCCCGTCGGCGGACTACCGTGTCGGCGAGCTGCGCCATCTGCTCGCGCCCTACGGCCCGGCCGAGCGCATCGTCGATGCGGGGGAGGCGCGGCGCCTGTGGCAGGACGTGCGCGACGTGCGCTTCCTCGCCGAGCCGCAGGCGCATGCTGTCTGGCGCATTTCCACGGTGCCCACCGCCGGTCCCCGCGTTGCGGCCGCCATTGCGGCCCATGCCGATGCCCGCTTCTTCTACGACTGGGGCGGCGGCCTCGTCTGGCTCGCCGTGCCGGCGGAGGGGGACTGCTGCGCCGAGGCCATCCGCAAGGCGCTCGCCCCCCATGGCGGCCACACCACGCTGTGGCGCGCACCGGCCGACATCCGGGCCGCACTCCAGCCGTTCCAGCCGCTCGCTGCGCCGCTGATGCGCCTGAGCGAGGGCATCAAGCGCGCCGTCGACCCTGCCGGGATCTTCGAGCCCGGCCGCATGTACGCCGGGATCTAGATGCAGACCAACTTCCGCCCAGAGCAGCTCGTCACGGCGCAGATGCAGGAATCGGAGAAGATCCTGCGCACCTGCGTGCACTGCGGCTTCTGCACAGCGACCTGCCCCACCTATCTCCTGCTCGGCGACGAGCTCGACTCGCCGCGCGGCCGTATCTATCTCATCAAGGAGATGCTCGAGAGCGGCAAGCCGGCGACACCGGAGGTGGCGAAGCACGTCGACCGCTGCCTCTCGTGCCTGTCGTGCATGACGACCTGCCCTTCGGGCGTGCATTACATGCACCTCGTCGACCACGCCCGCGCCCATATCGAGACGACCTACCGGCGCCCGTGGCACGACAGGCTGGTGCGCATGCTGCTGGCCGCTGTGCTGCCCTATCCGGCCCGCTTCCGCGCCGCCCTCGCAGCCGCGCGACTGGCGAAACCGCTGCGCGGCGCCTTCCGGCGGCTGCCGGGGCTCGGTCCGCGGCTTGCAGCGATGCTGGACCTCGCGCCCTCGGCCTTGCCGGCGCACGAGGGCAACCGTCGCAGCATCTATCCGGCCGCGGGCCCCCGACGCGGACGGGTGGCGCTGCTGTCGGGCTGCGCCCAGCCGGTGCTCGACCCCGGCATCAATGCCGCCGCGATCCGCCTGCTCAACCGCCACGGGGTCGAGGTGGTGCTGGCGGAAGGGGAGGGCTGCTGCGGCGCGCTCGTCCACCACATGGGCCGCGAGGCCGAGGGCCACGCCTTCGCCCGGCGCAACATCGATGCGTGGATGCGCGAGATCGAGAGAGGCGGGCTCGACGCCATCATCATCACGGCATCGGGCTGCGGCACGACGATCAAGGACTACGGCTTCATGTTCCGCGACGATCCGGCCTATGCCGAAAAGGCGCGCCGCGTCTCGGATCTCGCCAGGGACATCACCGAATATCTCGCGACGCTGCCGCTCGCGCCGCGGGCCGACGTGGGCCACCTCATTGTGGCCTATCACTCCGCCTGCTCCATGCAGCACGGCCAGCAGATCCGCGAGGAGCCGAAGAGGCTGCTGCGCAAGGCCGGCTTCACCGTCAAGGACGTGCCGGAAGGCCACATCTGCTGCGGCTCGGCCGGCACCTACAACATCCTGCAGCCCGAGATCGCCGGACGCCTGCGCGAGCGCAAGGTGGACAACATCGAGAAGACCGGCGCGAGCATCGTCGCGACCGGCAACATCGGCTGCATGACCCAGATCAGCAAGGGATTCGCCGACCGCGGCCGCCCCGTCCCCGTTGTCCATACCGTGGAACTGATCGACTGGGCGACCGGCGGCCCCCGCCCGCGCGCCCTCGCCGATGCTACCCCGCCGGTCTCGCCGGTCGCGCTCTCGGCTTCGTGACCAGGCGCCCCGCGCGTCGCCGGCCTTCGTCGGCACTCGCGGCTGCCTGCGGTCTGGTCAGCGCCGCTCGCGGAAAAAGTCCTTGAGCAGGCGCGCGGCCTCGCTCTCCCGGATGCCGCCGTAGACCTCCGGTGCATGGTGGCAGGTGGGCGAGGTGTAGAGCCTGACGCCGTTCTCGACAGCGCCGCCCTTGGGATCTGCCGCGCCGAAATAGAGCCGCCGGATGCGGGCGAAGGAGATGACCCCCGCGCACATGGGGCATGGCTCAAGCGTCACGTAGAGGTCGCAGCCGGCAAGTCGCTCGTCGTCGAGCGCGCGGCAGGCCTCGCGGATGGCGAGCATCTCCGCGTGGGCGGACGGGTCGTTGAGCTCGCGCGTGCGGTTGCCGGCGCGGGCGATCACGCGGCCGTCGCGCACAACGGCCGCGCCCACGGGTACCTCGCCGCGTGCGGCGGCAGCTTCCGCTTCTGCCAGGGCGACGGCCATCGCATCCGTGCGCGCGTTGTTATTCATGTCGAAGCCTGATGCTCCTCCTCGCTTCGCCGCCTGCACTCTGCTATCACCGCGCCATGAACGACAAGTCTGACGATCAACGCGGCCCGCGCCGCGCCGGTGGCAAGGGACCGGCCGGCAAAGGGCAGGCAGCCGGCAAGCGGCTTCCCGGTTCCGCCGGCAAGAAGAAATCCGTGAACAAGGCGGGCGTCGCGGACAGCGGCCGCCCGGCCGCCGTCGTGGACGGCAACAGCCCGCTGATGCGCAAGGCGGCGCGGCGCGCCGTGGCTGCGCGCGAAGTCCTGCCCGACAGGGACGGGCGCCAGCGCATCGCCAAGGTCATGGCCCGCGCCGGCGTCGCCTCGCGACGCGACGCCGAGGAGATCATCCGCGCCGGCCGCGTCGCCGTGAACGGCAAGCTCATCGACACGCCGGCGACACTGATCGGCCCCGACGACCGGGTGACGATCGACGGCGAGCCGATGCCGACGCGCGAACGCACGCGCCTGTGGCTCTACCACAAGCCGCGCGGCCTCGTGACGACGGCGCGCGACCCCGAGGGACGGCCGACCGTCTTCGAGGCGCTGCCACCCGACCTGCCGCGCGTCGTCGCCATCGGCCGGCTCGACATCAATACGGAAGGGCTGCTGCTGCTGACCAACGACGGCGGCCTCGCGCGCGTTCTCGCCCATCCCGACACCGGCTGGCTGCGGCGCTATCGCGTCCGCGCCTATGGCGAGACGGACCAGGCGACGCTCGACGGCCTCGCCAACGGCGTCACAATCGACGGCATGCACTACGGCCCGATCGAGGCGCGGCTCGAGCGCAAGCAGGGCGACAATGTCTGGCTGACGGTGGGCCTGCGAGAGGGCAAGAACCGTGAGGTCAAGCGCATCCTCGAGCATCTCGGTCTCAAGGTGAACCGGCTCATCCGCGTGTCCTTCGGGCCCTTCCAGCTCGGCGACCTCGGCGAGGGCGCCGTGGAGGAGGTGCGCACCCGGGTTCTCAAGGACCAGCTCGGCGAGAAGCTCGCGGCCCAGGCCGGAGCGGACTTCGACGCGCCGATCTTCGCGCCCGACACCGACATCCTCGACCGGCCGGAGCCTGCCGGCAGGAAGCCGGCCGGTCTTCGCCGTGCGCCGGCGCGAGAGGCGAAAGAGACTCCACGGCCCGAGGAGACGAAGGGCCGCAGCGTGTGGCGCGCCGACGAGGACACCAGTGGCCGGGCGCGCCCGCCACGCCGCGGGGCCGACCCGAAGGCGGAGCGCCTGGCGAACGCGGAGAAGGAGCGCGCCCGCGCCGGCCGCATCGCCGATGCGCGCGGGCGCAGGGTGCTGGTCGAGCGTATCGTGCGCGCCACCGAGGAGCCGGTGCGTGAGGCGCCCGTGCCGCGGCGCCGCAGCGCTGCTGCAACGGCAGGGGGCGCCCGCGGCGGCAGTGCCGTCCGGGCCGTGCAGAAGCCGGCGCGTCGTCCCTCCGGTGACCGGCCCGACCTGCGGGGACGGGAAGGGCAGGAGCGGCCCGGCAAGCGTCCGGGCAAGCCGGGCGGTTCCGGACCGGCAGGGCGGACCTCCGGCGGCAAGCCCGGAGCACGTCCCCCGCGCTCGGGCGGCCCGCGCAAGCCCACCGGCCCGCGCAAGCGCTAGAGGGGCGGCCATGCGCATCGTCGCAGGGCGGTTCAAGGGCCGGCCCCTCGCTGGGCCGAGGACTGACGCCATCCGGCCGACGTCGGACCGGTTGCGCGAAGCCCTCTTCAACGTACTGACCCACGCCTATGACGACCCGGTGGCAGGCGCGCGGGTGCTCGATCTCTTCGCTGGCACCGGGGCCATGGGGCTCGAGGCCGTGTCGCGCGGCGCGGCCTTCGCGCTTCTCGTTGACAATGGTGCCGAGGCGCGGGGAGTTATCCGTGCCAATGTCGATGCGCTCGGCGCGGCCGGCCTGACACGCATCTTCCGGCGCGATGCGACGAGGCTCGGCCCGGCCAAGCCTCTCGAGCCCTTCTCGCTCGTCTTCTGCGACCCGCCCTACGGCAAGGGCCTTGGCGAGCGGGCACTCGCCAGCGCCCGCGACGGCGGCTGGCTGGCACCGGATGCACTGGTTGTGCTGGAGGAGGCGTCGTCGTCGCCCGTTGTTCCGCCGGAGGGGTTCAGGCTGCTCGAGGAGCGGCAGTACGGCGACAGCAAGGTGCTTGTCCTGCGCTTCGATACCGGCGGATAGTTTTCCGCGGCCTCCCGAACGACAGGGCAGGTGGAAAGAGGCCGGCGCGGGAGGCTCGTCCCGCACCGGCCATGCGCATCGTCACTGGGAAAGCTTCAGGCTGATGAAGATTTTCGCGATGAAGGAGGTGATATCGTTCCTGTCATCGCGGTTGCACGCGTCATTCCCGCAGGGACGCTCACCGAGGCCGCAAAGATCGGCAAGCTTCGTCGAAAGCGCATTGAGCGTCTTCTCGAGGGCCGTCAGCACGCTCTTCAGCTCTCCGAGGATGCCGGCCAGACCCTTGCTATCGCAATGGCCACCCTTCGGTGCGCACGGCTGGGGCCTGCATGGCTCGGGCTTGCACGGCTCCGGCTTGGGCTCCGGCTTCGGGGCCGGGCAAGGCGCCGGTTTCGGCTCGGGCTTGCACGGCTCCGGCTTGGGCTCCGGCTTCGGGGCCGGGCAGGGCGCCGGCTTCGGCTCGGGCTTGCACGGCTCTGGCTTCGGCTCCGGCTTCGGGGCCGGGCAAGGCGCCGGTTTCGGCTCGGGCTTGCACGGCTCTGGCTTCGGCTCCGGCTTCGGGGCCGGGCAGGGCGCCGGCTTCGGCTCGGGCTTGCACGGCTCTGGCTTCGGCTCCGGCTTCGGGGCCGGGCAGGGCGCCGGCTTCGGCTCGGGCTTGCACGGTTCCGGCTTCGGCTCCGGCTTCGGGGGCGGGCACGGGTTCGGCGGCGGCGGCGGAGGCGGAGGCGGTGGGCTCGGCGGGCATGGCTGGCACGGGGGTGGGCACAGCGGCATGCAAACGACAGGGCCGCAGATCGGCATGCAAAAGCTCATGACAAATTCCTTTGTTCGTACAGATCTTGGTATAGAAATGAAATTTCAGAAGCACATGAAGAAAAATGGAGTAATAATATCTATATGATTCTTCCGGTGATCAGGTGTGCGTTGCGGTGCGGAAAATAGCAACGTGATATATTTTGTCTAGATACTAATCGTGATCAATCGCGAAATGTATTGTTTCTGTCTTTGGAATGTTGCGCACCAGAGAACCGGGCCCGGTGAAAGATCGCCAGGGCAGGGCGGCCGGAAAAAAGGCGGGCACGGCCCGCATGCGCCGGCGCTTCAACGGTGCTGACGGGCAGAGGTTGCGGCCCGTCGTGGTCGGCGGGGCGGGTGCCGGTCAGCGACGGCCGAAGAGACGCTCGATATCGGCCAGCTTGAGCTCGACATAGGTCGGCCGGCCGTGGTTGCACTGGCCCGAGTGCGGGGTCGCCTCCATCTCGCGCAGCAGTGCATTCATCTCTTCGGGGCGGAGCCTGCGGCCCGAGCGCACGGAGCCGTGGCAGGCCATGGTTGCAAGCACGTGATCGAGACGTTCCTCCAGCGCGCGGGCGTCGCCCCATTCCGCGAGAGCATCGGCAACGTCGCGGACGAGGGGCTTGATGGCGCCGCCCGCGAGCGCGGCGGGCACCTCCCGCACGGCCACGGCGCCAGACCCGAAGCCCTCGATAACGAGGCCCAGCGCCTCGAGCGTCTCCGCGTGGGCAAGCAGACGGTCTGCCTCGACGGGATCGAGCTCGACGATCTCAGGGATGAGAAGCATCTGGCGCGTGATCCCCGTTGCGGCGCGCTCGCGCTTCAGCCGCTCGTAGACGAGCCGCTCATGCGCCGCGTGTTGATCGACGATGACGATGCCGTCCTGCGTCTGTGCGATGATGTAGTTCTCGTGCACCTGCGCGCGGGCGGCGCCGAGCGGCTGGGCAAGCGCGTCCGCATCCGGTTCGTCGACGCCAGCCCGCGCGTCGGCAGAGGGAACCGCGATACCGTCCAGTGTCGACTGCCGTGGTTCGTCGAGCCCGGAGAGGGGCGCCTGCCAGTCCCGCCAGGCACCGTCGGCGGGCGCACGCAGTCGCGGCGTGGGGGAGGCGAGAGCGCCCGGCGTCGGCGCAGCGGATGGAAGGGCAAAGGCTGGCCGCGCCGCTTCCAGCGTCCGCAGCCCCCCGGTGGTTGTCACCCGGTGGCCGGCGCGCGTCAGCGCCTCCTTGAGGGCGCCGACGACGAGGCCGCGCACGAGCCCGCCGTCGCGGAAGCGCACCTCCGTCTTGGCCGGGTGCACATTGACATCGACGACCCGCGGATCGCAGCTGATGGCGAGCGCCAGCGCCGGGTGCCTGTCTCTTGGCAGAAAATCCATATAGGCGGCGCGTATGGCGCCCAGGATGAGCTTGTCGCGCACCGGGCGGCCGTTGACCGTGGTGTGGATCTGCGCCGCCGTGCCGCGATGATAGGTCGGCAGGCCGATAAAGCCCTCGAGATCGATGCCCTCGCGGCTCGCGGAAACGGGCAGGGCGTTGGGCGCGAAATCGGGGCCGATGAGGCGTGTGATGCGCCTCAGCAGCGCCTCCTGGTCGTCCCCCTCCGCCGGCAGGTCGAGCGGCGAGAGATTGTCGCCGGCCAGGACGAAGCGCACATCGGGGTGGGCCATGGCGAGGCGCTTCACCGCCTCCGCCACCGCCTGGGCCTCCGCCCTGTCGGTCTTCAGGAACTTGAGGCGCGCCGGCGTGGCGGCGAACAGGTCCGTCACCTCCACGCGCGTGCCGCGCACCGCCGCAGCGGGCCGCGGCTCGTGCTTGACGCCCCCGTCAACCACGATTTCCCAGCCGTGCGGCTCATCCGGATGGCGCGTCGTGATCGACAGACGCGCCACCGCGCCGATGGAGGGCAGGGCCTCGCCGCGGAAGCCGAGCGTTGCGATGGCGAAAAGGTCGCCGGTTGGCAGCTTGGAGGTAGCGTGACGCTCGACGGCGAGCGAAAGATCCTCGCGCGTCATGCCGGTGCCGTCGTCACTGACGCGGATGAGGCGCCGGCCGCCGGCCTCGATCACGACCTCTATGGTTGTCGCGCCGGCATCGAGCGCGTTCTCGACGAGCTCCTTCACGGCTGCCGCCGGCCGCTCTATCACCTCGCCGGCGGCAATGCGGTCGATCAGGACAGGGTCGAGACGGCGCACCGCCATGGGTCGATCCGTATAACGCGGGGCTTGATGCGGCAGGCGGAGGCCTCAGCCGCGCCCTTCAGCGAGATAGCGCTTGGCGAGGATCTTCGCCTCCTCCACGGCCGGCTGGTCAAACGGATCCACGCCGAGCGCGAAGCCGGTCAGGATCGTCTCCAGCATGAAGTGCATGAGCAGCGCGCCCATGGTGCGCTCGTCAATGCGGTCGACATGGATGTGGCGCACCGGGCAGCCGTTGCGCGCGAAGGTGTCTATCATGGCGAGCCCCTGCGCCGCCACGAGGTCGCCAATGGTCTTGCCGCCGAAATCCGCCTGGCCGGCCCGCTCGGCGAGTGCGGCGTCGATCTTTGGCCCCCGGCCGCGCGCGGCAGTGGTGACGACGGTGAAGAGCTTGTCCTTCGGCCCGGCGAGGTAGAGCTGCTGCTGGCTGTGCTGGTCAACGGGCCCGAGCGCGGCGACAGGCTGCGTTCCCTTGCCGTCCTTGCCGAGGCTCTCCGCCCACAGCTGCACCCACCAGCGGGCGAAACGCTCCAGACGGTCCGAATAGCCCATGAAGACGGCGATAGCCCTGCCTTCCAGTGTCGCCGCCATGTTGACTGCCGCGCCGATGGCGCTCGGCGCCTCGCGCACGTCGCCGCCCGAGATGAAGGGCGCCACCACCTCCGCCGCGCCGGCCCGGATGGCGGCGATGTCGAGGCCGAGGACCGCTGCAGGCAGCAGGCCGACGTTGGTCAGCACCGAATAGCGTCCGCCGATGCCGGTGTGATGCTCGAGGAAGGGGACACCCTCCGGCTCCAGCAGGGCTCGCAGGGCGTTGCGCTTGCCGCCGTCCACCTGTGGCTCCGACAGGCCCACGAACATGGTGCTGACCTTCGAACGCAGCCCGGCGCGGTCGAGCGCGGAGAGAACGGCCATGGTCTGCAGCAGCGTCTCGCCCGTGCCGCCGGACTTGGAGATGGCGGCAAAGCGCGTCGTCTCGAGGGGCAGGCGCTCCAGGAGGCTGCCGAAGGTCAGCGGGTCGAGATTGTCGAGGAAGTGGATGCGCGGCTTGTCCGCAAAGCGCCCGAGACCCGGCACGGCATAGTCGGCGAGCTGGGCGAGCGTCTGCCCGCCGAGGCTGGAGCCCCCGGTGCCCAGGATGACGACGTCGCTCGCTCCATCGGCCAGCCGCGCGCCGGCTTCGCGGATCGCGGCGAGGTCGCCGGTCTCTCCCGGCACGGAGAGGAGCGGCAGCGCGCCGGCCCGATGCTCGCTGGCGAGGCGGCCAGCAGCCGTTTCGACGGCGGAGAGGGCGGCATCGATGGCGGTGTCCGGCAGGCCGTCACCGCCGATGGTGGCGGCGCGGACAAGATCGATCGACTGCGTGAAGGTCATCGGAGGCCTCTTTTCAATCGGCTCTCGGGACAGGTCGTCCGGGCGACGGAGACCCGGCAAGACTCATCAGGCATGAAGGCGACGATAATGTGCCCGGAGGCGTGCGGCTACCATGGCCCGCGCCGCCGGCCGCCCGCTCACAGCCCCTCGGGCCGGCCCGCAGCGACGACGAGCATCCTGTTATCCGCAAACAGCCGCTCCGCCGCGCGCCGCACGTCCGCCATGGTCACGGCTGCGACGAGGTCGTTGCGCCGGTCGATGTAGTCGATGCCGAGTCCATCCATGGAGATCTGCAGCAGCTGCCGCGCGATCTTGGCGGAGGTGTCGAAATGCAGCGCATAGGAGCCGATGAGGAACTGCCTGGCCTTCGCCAGCTCGTCCTCGCTCGGCCCCTTCGCGAGCAGGTCGGCGATCTCGGCGCGGATGACGGAGAGCGATTCGGCGGCGCGCTCGTTCTTCGTTGCGGTGGAGCCGCCGAAGAGGGCGCTGCTGCGCAGCGGCAGAAGGGAGGTGTGGACGCTGTAGGCGAGGCCGCGCTTCTCGCGCACTTCCTGGAAAAGGCGCGAGGTGAAGGAGCCGCCGCCGAGAATGTGGTTGAGCACGTAGGCGGGCAGGTAGTCGTCATCGAGGCGCGCGATGCCGGGCCCGCCAAAGCGGATCACCGACTGCGGCACGTCGATGTCGACCACGACGGGCGCATCGGCGGTCGCCGGCACGACTTCGGCCGGCTGCGCGATTCCCGCGGTGGCGGGCAGCGTACCGAAGATGTCGTCGAGACGCGCCGCGAGGGTCGCGCCGTCGATCGCACCCACCGCGGCGACGAAGAGGTTGGAGCGGGCCATGGTCGCGCGGTGCATGGCCACGAGATCCTCGCGCGCGATGGCCGGCACCTCCGCGAGCGTGCCCTGCGGCGGGCGCCCGTAGGGATGATCCGGGAAGGCGTGGCGGAAGAACTGCTCCCGCGCAACCGCGTCGGGATCCTTCAGGACATGGCGCAGGCCCGCCTCGACCTGCGCCCTGACGCGGGCGATGGCATCGGCGTCGAAGCGCGGCTCGTTCACAGCGAGCCTCAGGAGATCGAAGGCCTCGTCCGCATGGCGGCGCAAGGTTTTCAGCGAGCCGCGCAGGCTGTCACGGTCGGCGAAGAAATGCAGCTCGATGGCCCGGTCTGCCAGCATCTGCTGGAAGGCGGCCGAGTCGTGCGGGCCCGCCCCCTCGTCGAGCAGGCCGGCGAGCATTGTCGCCGTGCCGCCCTTGCCCGGCGCGTCCTGGGTCGTGCCGCCGAGGAAGGCGAACTCGAGCGCCACCAGCGGCACGGCATGCTCCTCGACCAGCCAGGCCTCGATGCCGCCCGGCGACACCACGCGCTGCACGCGGTGGGAGGCACGGTAGGGCTGTTCGGCGGTCTTCGTGGCGGCGCTCGTTGTCATGGTGGCTCCAGTCGGGAAGGGCGGGGAGCGGAAGCGGAGATCAGTCGGCGTGCGCGAGGTGGCCGATGACGGCACGGCGGGCCACGAGGAAGCGGCGGCCCGCTTCCACGACATCCTCGGCCGTCACGGCCTCGATGCGGCCCGGCCAGGCCTCGACCTCCTCCACCGTCTCGCCAACGGCGAGCGCCGCGCCGTAGATGCGGGCGAGGTGAGCCTGGTTGTCGGCAGCGTAGACCATCTCGGCGATGAGGCGGGTCTTGGCGCTGGCGAGCTCGGCCGGCTCGACGCCGCGGGCGAGGAAATCGGCGATGACGGCGTCGATCGCCTCGTCGAGTGCGTCGAGGGTGATGCCGGGCTTGGGCACGGCGTAGGCGAGGAAGCGGCTGTCATCCAGCATCCCGGACAGGTAGTAGGCCCCGGCGGAGACCGCGATGTCGCGCTTCATCACGAGTTCGCGGTAGAGCACCGAGGTGGCGCCGCCGCCGAGGACCTCGGCGAGCACGTCGAGCGCATAGGCCTCGTTGCCCGTCTGCGTGCGGGCTGAGGGCACGAGATAGGCCCGCTGCACATAGGGCTGCTCCACCTTGGGGTCGGCCACCGTCACCTTGCGCAGGGCGCGTGGTTCCGGCTCGCGCGGGCGCGAACGCTCCGGCCGGGCACCGCGCGACTTGACCTTGCCGTAGGTCTTCTCGGCGAGGGCCCGCACCTCCTCCGGCTCGACGTCGCCGGCCACGACGAGAATGGCGTTCTCGGGCGTGTAGAAGCGCTCGTAATAGGCGAGCGCGTCGTCGCGGCTCAGGCCCTCGATCTCATGCATCCAGCCGATGATGGGCGTGCCGTAGGGGTGATGAACGTAGAGCGCCGCTTCCATCGCCTCGCTGAGCTGGGCGGCCGGGTCAGTCTCGACGCGCATGCGCCGCTCCTCCAGCACCACGTCACGCTCGGGCGCGACGACGTCGTCAGTCAGCACGAGGCCCGTCATGCGGTCGGCCTCGAACTCCATCATCGTGCCGAGATGCTCCTTGGCGACGCGCTGGAAATAGGCCGTGTAGTCGTAGGAGGTGAAGGCGTTTTCCTGGCCGCCGAGGGCTGCGACGACCTTGGAGAACTCGCCGGCAGGGTGCTTCGCCGTGCCCTTGAACATCAGGTGCTCGAGGAAGTGGGCGATGCCGGACTTGCCGGGCGGATCGTCGGCCGAGCCGTTGCGATACCAGACCATGTGCGTGACCACAGGCACCCGCCGGTCCGGGATGACGACCACGTCGAGCCCGTTGTCGAGCCGGAAGGTATGCGTCTGCGCCGCTGCCCCCTCTGGCGCCTGGTGCCGGGTTGCGGTGGGCGTGAGGTCGGCGGGAGGGGTGTGGGTCATGGTGTGTTCCGGTCGGACGGCGGGACGGGCGGCATTTGAAATGCAAAGCGCCGGCTGCGTCGACAGCCGGCGCGGCAGGACCGGTGGCAACCCGGGAATCTGCTGGCGCCGGCCACACGCAGCCTGCGCTCAGGAGATAGGTTGCCGGAAGGCTCTTGTCATCTGTTGCGGCGCGCTTCCTGATTGATGAAGCCGCGCGGATCGCCATCCTCGGGCGCCGACGTGGCCGGGGCGCGCTCAGCCTTGCCGATGGGCGCCTCGGGCGAGGGCAGGCGATAGCCGGGCGGCGGCTCTGTCAGCGCCTGGCGCTGCGGCTCCTTGCCGTAGGCGATGGGCGGGGCGTCGGGGTCGCGACCGTTGGAATAGCGCAGCTGGTCCGGGTTCACCCAGTGCGTCTCGCGGCAGTTGTCGCCATAGCACGGGTTCGCGATCGGCCCGGGGGCACTGTTGGGGCCGCGTCCGCGCACGGCCAGCAGCTCCTGGTTCGACATGCGGGCGCCCTGCGACACCATCTGGTCGTTGCGCACGGGCACCGGACGGCGCGCGGCAGCAGCGGCCTCGCGCGCCTTGGCGACGTCGGGGTCCTTCGGCCAGGCGGGGTTGGCGGTCAGCCGCTCGCTGTCGCGCGGCGGCGGCAGTGTGCTCGTGGACGGCGGCACAACGAGGGGCGGGCGCTCGCGGTAGATGATGGCGTCCTGCTCGCCCTCGATGATGCCGAGGGAGCCGAGCAGGTTCTTCATGAAGACGCCGCTTTCTTCCTGCGCCTGCGCCGGCCCCGGGTAGGCGAGGGCAAACGCGAAGGCGGCGATGGCGGCCAGGAGCCCCGCCCTCATGAAGCCGGGCTTAACGAGGCCGGACGTCACGTCGTTTCGCGTCATGATCCTATCCCATCAACAACACCGGCTTCCTCCGGCCGGTACGCCACGTTTCGACGATCGGTGCGGCGATTGTGAGGCGCCACGCCGCCGCTGGCCGGGCCTCAGCCGCGCGGGGCGGCCGAGCGCCTGCGCTCGAGGACGAAGGAGTCATACAGAAGGAGCCCTACCCCCGCAACGATGGCAGCATCAGCGACATTGAAGACGTACCAGCTGAAGGAGCCGGCGTGCAGGTGCACGAAGTCGAGCACCGCGCCGTAGAGGAGCCTGTCGATGGCATTGCCGACGGCCCCGCCGATGAGGAGGCCGAGCCCCACGGCCACCACCTGGTGCGCGCTGCGCGCGAGCCAGACCGACAGGCCAACCGCCGCCGCGAAGGACAGGACGATCAGCGCCCAGCGTCCTGTCTCGCTCGATTGCTGGAAGAGGCCGTAGGAAATGCCCCGGTTCCAGACAAGCGTCAGGGACATGAAGGGCGTGAGCGCGACCGGCTCGGTCCAGGTCGTGATCTCGGCGACGAAGTAGAGCCAGAGCTTCGTCGCTTGGTCGAGCGCGAGGGTGAGAACCGCGACGAGGAAACCGAGCCGGGCGGGCGTCATGCGTCAGGCAGCCTTGTGGCGGGCATCCCACTCGCGCAGCGCCGCCGCATCGCGCGGGGTCACGTCCGGGTAGTCGGCATCCTTGCCGACATCGGGCGAGATCTTCCACGAGCGGGCGCACTTGCGCCCCTCGGCCTTCGCCGGCACCACAGCGACACCCTGCACGTCGTCGAGCCGGAACGCTTCGGCCGGGCCCTCGCCGTCGGTGACGGTGATGGCGGAGGTGATGCAGATCTCGGCGAAGTCGACGCCGGCCAGCAGGCCGCGCAGCTCGGCATCCGCGACATACACGACGGGCGCGGCCTCGAGGCTCGAGCCGATGCGCTTCTGCGCCCGCTCGATCTCGAGTGCGCCGGTGACGACACGGCGGACCCGCCGGATACGCGTCCAGCGCGCGGCAAGCTCGTCGTTGCGCCACTCGGGCGGGATGATGGGGAACTGCTGGAGATGCACCGAGCCCGACTCCTCGCCGAAGCGCGCGAGCCAGGCCTCCTCCGCCGTGAAGACGAGCACCGGCGCGAGCCACGTCACGACGCAACGGAAGAGCTGGTCGATGACGGTAAGTGCGCTGCGCCGTGTGACGCTGGAGGCCGGGTCGCAGTAGAGCGCATCCTTGCGCACGTCGAAATAGAAGGCGGACAGGTCCGACGTCATGAAGGACGCGAGCAGGGAGACGACGCGCTTGTAGTCGTAGGTGGCGTAGGCCTTGCGCACCTCCCCGTCGAGCTCGCAGAGCCGGTGCAGCATCAGCCGCTCCAGCTCCGGCATGCGGTTCGTCGGCACGAGGTCACTCGGGTCGAAGTGGTGCAGCGTGCCCAGCATCCAGCGGATGGTGTTGCGCAGCTTGCGGTACTGGTCGACGACGCTCTTGAGGATCTCCGGGCCGATGCGCTGGTCGTCCCAGTAGTCCACCGAGGCGGTCCACAGGCGCAGGATGTCGGCGCCGTACTGCTTGATGACATCCTGCGGGGCGACGGTGTTGCCCAGCGACTTCGACATCTTGCGGCCCTGCTCGTCGAGCGTGAAGCCGTGCGTGACGACGATGTCGTAGGGCGCGCGTCCGCGCGTGCCGCAGCTCTCGAGCAGCGAGGAGTGGAACCAGCCGCGGTGCTGGTCCGATCCCTCGAGATACATCACCCGGTCCGGCCCGCCGTCGACGCGGCGACGGGTCTTCAGATCCTCGCGAACCTCGAGCGTGAAGGCGTGGGTGGAGCCGGAATCGAACCACACGTCGAGGATGTCCATCACCGGCGTGAAGGCCGACGGATCGGGAACGAGGCCCTCAAGGAAGCGGCGAGGGTCGGCGCTGAACCAGGCGTCCGCCCCCTCGGCCTCGAAGGCGGCGGCAATACGTGCAGACAGCTCCTCGTTGGCGGCGAAATCAGGCCCCGGCGCCAGCTCGACAACGTTGCCTTTCTCGTCCTCGCGCACGAAGACGGTGATCGGCACGCCCCAGGCGCGCTGGCGCGAGATGACCCAGTCGGGCCGGTTCTCGATCATGCCGTTGATACGGTTCTCGCCGGCCGGTGGCACCCACTGGGTTGCGGCGATCGCCTTGAGCGCGCGCGAGCGCAGCGTGTCACCAGGCCCGCCGAGCGGCTTGTCCATGGCGATGAACCACTGCGGCGTGTTGCGGAAGATGAGCGGTGCCTTCGACCGCCAGGAGTGGGGATACTGGTGCTTCAGCCGCCCGCGGGCGGCGAGCTTGCCCGCCTCGACGAGGGCCTTGATGACGCGCTCGTTGGCGTCGCCCTCGCGGCCCTTGTCGTCGAGCACCCGGGCGCCGGCGAAGAGCGGCACGTGCGGATAGTAGGCGCCGTCCGGCCCCACCGTCTGCGGCACGTCCGGCGTGCCGGCGGCGGCGAAGGCGGCTTTGTTGTTGACCCACAGATTATAGTCGTCCGCGCCGTGGCCGGGGGCGATGTGCACGAAGCCCGTGCCGGCGTCGTCGGTGACGAAATCGCCGGCAAGCAGCGGCACGCCAAAGTCATAGCCCTGCCCGGCGAGCGGATGGGCACACAACACGCCCGCCAGATCCCTCGGCGTGACGGCAGCGATGCGGTGCCAGCGCTGGACGCGCGCCGCCTTCATCGTCTCGTCGGCGAGCTTGTCGGCGAGCACGTAGCGCTCGCCCTTCACGGCCCAGTTGCCGGCCGGCGCCTCAGAGACCTCGTAGAGGCCGTAGGTGATGCTGTCCGAATAGGCGATGGCGCGGTTGCCCGGGATGGTCCAGGGCGTGGTCGTCCAGATGACGACGCTCGCCCCGTCGAGCAGGCTGCCCGAGGCGGCCTTGACCGGGAACTTCACGTAGATGGTGGTGGAGGTGTGCTCCTGATACTCCACCTCCGCCTCGGCCAGCGCCGTACGCTCCACGATCGACCACATGACGGGCTTGGAGCCGCGATAGAGCTGGCCGGTGGCGGCGAATTTCATCAGCTCGCGGGCGATCTGTGCCTCGGCCGGGTAGGCCATGGTGAGATAGGGGTTGGCCCAGTCGCCCTCGATGCCGAGGCGCTTGAATTCCTCGCGCTGCACGTTGATCCACTTCTCGGCGAAGGCGCGGCACTCGCGGCGGAACTCGACGACCGGCACCTCGTCCTTGTTGCGGCCCTTGGCGCGGTATTCCTCCTCGATCTTCCACTCGATCGGCAGCCCGTGGCAGTCCCAGCCCGGCACGTAGTTGGCGTCGTAGCCGAGCATGGTCTGCGAGCGCACGACGAGGTCCTTCAGCACCTTGTTGAGCGCGTGACCGATGTGGATGTGGCCGTTGGCATAGGGAGGACCATCGTGCAGCACGAAGCGCGGGCGGCCCTTGCCCGCCTTGCGCAGGGCCTCGTAGAGGCCGATGCGCTGCCAGTAGGCGAGGATCTGGGGCTCGCGCTCGGGCAGGCCGGCGCGCATCGGGAACGACGTCTGCGGCAGGAACAGCGTTTCGGAATAGTCGCGAGCGGAGGGGGAGGGAGCGTTCATGGATCGGCCGGTTCGGGTAGGCGCTTCGCGCGTGCGGCGCCCGGGATGTTGCGGCAAGCATTGAAGGGCCCGCGCGGGCCCCGTGTAACCCGGACCTTCGCGGGACCCGCTCACGGGTGCCTCAGGCGAAGGCCGGGCCCTTAATTCGCTGCTTGAATCGAGGTTCGGTCATGGCCGTCTTCTACGCATCTTTGCACAAAGAGGCCACCGCTTTTCGAACAAAACAGCCGCCGGCACAAGCCGGCGGCCGCGCGCCGTGTCGCGGCATCACGCGACACGCAACTGCCTCTCGACCGGCGGCCGCGGCTCACCTGCCAGCGCCCCGGCCTGGGTGCCGAGATCGCGGACGAGGTCGCCGAGCCGCTCGATGCAGGCCAGAAGGTCGCGTTCGGCCGTGCCGGCCGGTGCATCCTCGGGCTCCTGCCCGTGACTCGCTGCTGCTACTGCTTCGATGGAGCGGGCGATCTCCTGGGTGGCACTGCTCTGCTGGCTCACCGCCTCGGCGATAGTCACGGTCATCGCGTCGATCGAGGCGATGGTGCCCGAGATCGTCTCGATGGCCTCGACAGCCTGGGCCGTCGCGGCCTGCATGTCGACGATCTGGTCGCGGATCTCGTCCGTGGCGCGGGCGGTCTGGTTGGCGAGGGCCTTGACTTCCTGCGCGACCACGGCGAACCCGCGACCGGCCTCGCCCGCGCGGGCCGCCTCGATGGTGGCGTTGAGCGCAAGCAGGTTCGTCTGCTCGGCGATGGCCGTGATAAGCGTGATGACCTCGCCGATCTTCGCGCTCGACTTGTCGAGCGCCCGGACGAGCTCGCTCGTCGCCTGTACCTCGCGCACGGCGCGGGCGGCGATGCTCGAGCCCTGCCGCAGCTGGCGGCCGATCTCCGAGATAGAGCTCGTCAGCTCGACGGCTGCCGCTGCCGCGGTCTGGACGCCACCATTCAGCGGCCGGCGCGCCGGGCGGCGCCCCGCCTCCAGCGAGAGAGACACCTGATGCCGCAGCGTCTCCAGCTCAGCGCTGAGCTGGTTCGCCCGGCCCTTGATGTAGTCCAGCGCCTGCGCCAGGTTGGCCTGGTCCTTGTCGCGGACACGGGCCCGCTCGTCGCGCAGCGTCGTGACCTCGGCGCGCAGGGTCGTCAGCTCGCTCTCCTGCTGGCGTGCCACGATGAGCCGCCGGCGCAACTCCTCCACCGCGCGTGCCGTCCGCCCGGTTGCACCGTCGTCGTTGACGTGCGGCACGGCAATGTCGAGCCTGCCTTCGGCGAGGCGTGCGAGCGCGTCGTCCAGCATCACCCGCGAACGGGGCGGGCGCGGCGCGAAACCGATCCCGACAAGCGTGATGAGAACGGCTGCGGCCAGCGGCACGAGCAGGAGCTGCTCGTCGCTTTCCAGAGCGATGGCGTGCTGGACCGCGAGAATGGCGAGGGTCCCGAGAAAGAAACCGCCGGCGCGAAAAACCAATGAATAGTGCTTGTCGAGGGAGATCTGGGAAAAAGGCGTCGTGTGCATCGTCTCGGCAATCGGCGGTCTGTAACGCTGCGATCCTTGCCGAGACGGGTTAAGGATTGGTGCAATCGAGCCTTTTCGGCATCAGAAAGACTGGGGGGAATCGAGCAGCGAGGGCACACCGCTGATACCCTCCTGCAGCAGGCGCCGCGCCTCGGCGCTGTCCCGGTCCATCTGCGCCACGAGCGCCTCGACCGAGGCGAAACGCTCCTCCGGGCGAAGGAAGGCGACGAACTCCACATTCATCGTGCGGCCGTAGAGGTCGCCGCGGAAGTCGAACAGGTGCACCTCGAGCAGCGGTGCGCCATTGTCGAACGTTGGCCTGCGCCCAAAGCTCGCCACGCCTGTGTGGACGGTGCCGTCCACAGCGGCGCGCACCGCATAGATGCCGTGGCGCAGCCCGCACTCAGGATCGAGCGCGAGATTGGCGGTGGGATAGCCGAGATCGCGGCCACGTTTGTCACCGTGGCGCACATCGGCCTGCACGAGCCAGCGGTAACCAAGCAGATGGTTCGCCCGGGCGATGTCGCCCGCGGCGAGGCTCGCCCGGATGGCGCTCGAGGACACGACCTCGCCGCCCTCCGTCACCGCGGGCAGGACGCGCACGGCAAGGCCGAGCGCGGCTCCGTGCTCGCTGAGGAAGGCGGGCGTGCCCTGCCGGCCCTTGCCGAAGTGGAAGTCGTGGCCCACGACCACGCCCTTGGCGCCGAGCCGCTCGACAAGCAGCTGCTCGATGAAGTCGTGGGCGCTCGTTGCCGCGAGGGCGGCGTCAAACTGCAGCTCGATCATGCCCGCAAGGCCGAGCCGGGCCGCAACGAGCGCCTTCACCTGCGCGGGCGTGATGCGGAAGAGCGGCTTGTCGGGCGCGAAGAAACGTCTGGGATGGGGCTCGAAGGTGAGGAGCGCCGCAGGCGCGGCATGTTCGCGCGCCAGGGCAACCGTTGCCGCGACGATGGCGCGGTGCCCGCGATGCAGCCCGTCGAAATTGCCGATAGCCACCACCGCACCCCGCAGCGGGGCTGGCACGTCGCCCTCTCCATGCCAGTGAACGAACGATTCGTTGCGGGCGAGGAAGGGCGAATCGGTCGGAATGTTCGAGGGCATCGGCGCTCGCGGATCGAGGCAGGATCGCCCGGCTACGGGCGCGGCGGACCCTGCCAAGAACACGGGCGGCTGGTCAAGCATGGATCAGAGATCAGCGCGCGAGGGCACCGCGACCCAGGCCTCGCCTTCGAGCACGGCCTTGCCGTCGCAGACGCAGTCGCAGAACAGGCGCACCCGCCGCCGCGCCGGCACGAGCTCGCTCACCTCGACCGTGGCGGTGACGACGTCGCCGATGCGCACGGGCGCCAGGAACTGCAGCGTCTGCGACAGATAGATGGCGCCCGGGCCGGGAAGACGCGTGCCGAGGACGGCGGAGATGAGGCTCGCCGTGAACATGCCGTGCGCAATGCGCTGGCCGAAACGGGTCTGCGCCGCATAGGCCTCGTCGATGTGGATGGGGTTGTGATCGCCCGTCACGCTGGCGAAACCGGTGACGTCATCTTCCATGACCGTCCGCATCAGCCGTTCGCGCATGCCGACGCTGAGGTCCTCGAAATAGAAGCTGCGCATGACCTCCAACATGAAGCCTTCCCGCTGCTGCGGCGGCCGATGCGGGGAATCCGTGCGGCAGCCGGTGGGGTTCTGCCCCTTTTGCGGCAATGCACCATAATTACTTATTGCGCTGCAGCGGGCCATGCGACTTTCGGCCACCGCAAGCAGAAGGGTAGTGTTAAATTTCACTGAGTTTGATGTAATTAACCTGATCGCAACAGGGGGCGTTCTAAGGGTGGGGGCATGACGACAGCCGCTTCTTCTCAGCCAGCCTGGTCGGGACGCCGTGGCGGGCAAAATGCGCCGTTGCCGTAGACCGGAGCAGACCATGGCCCTTGATCTATCGATGCCGATCCTCATCGTCGACGACTACCAGGCGATGGTTCGCATCATCCGCAACCTGTTGCACCAACTCGGTTTCGAGGACGTCGACGAAGCACCGGACGGCCCGAGCGCACTCGCCAAGATGCGCGAAAAGAAGTATGCGCTCGTCATCTCCGACTGGAACATGGAGCCGATGTCCGGCTACGATCTCCTGCGCGAGGTGCGCGCCGAGGAGGCGTGGCGTTCCATTCCCTTCATCATGGTGACGGCCGAATCGAAGACGGAGAACGTCATCGCGGCCAAGAAGGCCGGCGTGAACAACTACATCGTCAAGCCCTTCAACGCTCAGACGCTGAAGGCCAAGATCGAGGCCGTCTGCGGCGGCTGACGGCCTTCTACCAGGCGAGGCTCTCGATGATCGCCTGCGGGCGGTGCGTTGCGTCCTCGAGCCAGGCAGCGAGGGCGATCTCGTCGAGGCTGCCGCCGAGCGGGCTGATCTCGGCAGCATGGATGCCCCGCGTCACGAGCAGCGCATCGGCGCCGATGCTGTGGGCGCCGGCGACGTCGGTGCGGATCGCGTCGCCGATGGCGAGCACGCGCGAGACGGGCACCTTCGCACCGCGGATCCGCTCCGCTTCGCCGAGGGCGCGCTCGTAGATCGGCCTGTGCGGCTTGCCCGCATAGGTCACCGACCCGCCGATCTCCTCATAGGCCGCTGCGAGGGCACCGGCGCAATAGAGCAGCGTCGTTCCGCGCTCCACCACCAGGTCGGGATTGGCGCAGATCATCGGCAGCCCGGCAGCCTGCATCTTGGCGAGAAGGTCGGCATAGTCGTCCGGCGTCTCGCGCTCGTCGTCGACGAGGCCGGTGCAGACCACGTAGCGGGCCTCGGCTGCGGTCGTGAGCGGAGCATCGAGCCCGTCAAACAGGGGCAGGTCGCGCTCCGGGCCGATGTGGTGGACGGGCTCGCCCGGCCGGGCCGCGATCTCGCTGCGCGTGACGTCGCCGGAGGTCACGGCGGCGTCATACGCCTCGCGCGGGATGCCGAAGCTGTCGAGCAGCGCCAGCACCTGTCTGTTCGGCCGTGGGGCGTTGGAGACGAGCACGACCTGCCCGCCGCGCCGGCGAAACTCCATGAGCGCCTCGCCGGCTGCTGCGAAGGCCTCCACGCCGTTGTGCAGCACGCCCCAGATGTCGCACAGGATGACGTCATAGCGATCGCAGATCGTCCGTAGTCCCTGGATGATCGGAGGCGGGGAGGCTGGCCGGTCGGTCATGTTCGGGAGGACTCCTGGGACGCTCGGGGCGGCAGACCACTCTCGGGGAGCGGGGCGGAGGTTCCGCCGCTAATGCCGTGCGCCAGCTGTGTCAAGCGCAGCCGGGCTGCGCGGCCAGCGTATGTTGCATGGGAGGGCTCCCGTTCGAATGTTCCTCTCGGGCGCGGCTCTTGATAGCCTGTCCGGCATACAGGCCCGGGATGTCCGTCTTCCCGAGGCCGGAACCGAACGGGAGTCACGATGTCTGCCTCTGCCGCCCACGACCACGCCCTTGCGCCGAACGACCTCGAAGCGTTCTGGATGCCCTTCACCGCCAACCGCGCCTTCAAGAAGAAGCCGCGCATGGTGACTGGCGCCAAGGACATGCACTACCTGACGGCTGACGGCCGCAAGGTGCTCGACGGTGCGGCCGGGCTGTGGTGCTGCAACGCCGGCCACAACCGCGACCCGATCGTCTCCGCCATCCAGGCGCAGGCCGGCGAGCTCGACTATGCCCCCGCCTTCCAGTTCGGACAGCCGAAGGCCTTCGCGCTCGCGGCACGCATCGCCGCGCTCGCGCCGGGGGACCTCGACCATGTCTTCTTCGCCAACTCGGGTTCGGAGGCGGTCGACAGTGCCCTCAAGATCGCGCTCGCCTACTGGAACATCACGGGCAAGGGCTCGAAGACGCGCCTGATCGGCCGCGAGCGCGGCTACCACGGCGTCGGCTTCGGCGGCATTTCCGTCGGCGGCATCGTGCCGAACCGCAAGTTCTTCGGCTCGCTGCTGACGGGCGTTGACCACCTGCCGCACACCTACAACCGCGAGAAGCAGGCTTTCTCGCGCGGCGAGCCGGAGTGGGGCGCGCATCTTGCCGACGAGCTCGAGCGCATCATCGCCCTGCATGACGCCTCGACCATCGCGGCCGTCATCGTCGAGCCCATGGCCGGCTCCACCGGCGTTCTGCCGCCGCCGAAGGGCTACCTGCAGCGCCTGCGCGAGATCTGCGACAAGCACAATATCCTGCTCATCTTCGACGAGGTCATCACCGGCTTCGGCCGCCTCGGCTTCGCCTTCGCGGCCGAGCGCTACGGCGTCGTGCCGGACATGATCACCTTCGCCAAGGGCGTCACCTCCGGCACCGTGCCCATGGGCGGCGTGCTCGTGCGCAAGGGCATCTACGACGCCTTCATGCAGGGGCCGGAGCACGTCATCGAGCTGTTCCACGGCTATACCTACTCGGCCCATCCGCTCGCCTGCGCCGCCGGTCTGGCCACGCTCGACGTCTACCGCGACGAGGGGCTTTTCGAGCGTGCCCGCGCGCTCGAAGGCGCCTGGGCGGACGCGATGCTCGGGCTCAAGGACCTGCCGGGCGTGCTCGACATCCGCACCCTCGGCATCGTCGGCGCCATCGACCTGGCGCCCGCCAAGGATGCGCCGGGCAAGCGCGCCTTCGAGGCGATGGATCGCGCCTTCCACGAGTTCGACCTCATGATCCGCGTGACCGGCGACACCATCGCCGTCTCGCCGCCGCTCATCCTGACCGAGTCCGACATCGGCGCCATCGCCGACAGGCTCGGCAAGGTCATCCGGGCGGTCGCCTGATGCTTTCGCGCCGCCGTCAGAATGTCGGGATGCGACGATGACGGCGGCGTCCAGTCCTTCGATCGGCCTCGCGCTCGGCGGGGGCGGGGCGCGCGGTCTCGCCCATATCGCCGTCATCGAGGTTCTCGACGAGCTCGGCCTGCGCCCGGCAGTCGTCGCCGGCACGTCGATGGGGGCGATCGTCGGCGCCGCCTATGCCGCCGGTCTCAGCGGGCGCGACATGCGGCGGCAGGTGACGGACATGCTGCGTGATCGCACGGCGGTGTTCACCCGCCTGCTGCACGCCCGCGTCGGCCGCCTGTCGCAGATCTTCGCGCGCGGCCATGTCAATCCGGTGCTGATCGACGGCGAGAAGTTCCTCGACCTGTTCTGGCCGCAGAGTGTGCCGGAGCGTTTCGAGGACCTCGCCGTGCCGCTCCTCGTGGTGGCGACGGATTACTACGCGCGGTCGGAAGTCGTCATCGGCTCGGGGGCGCTCGTCTCGGCGGTTGCCGGTTCCATGGCCATCCCGGGGCTGGTGCGGCCCGTCGTCCTCGGGGGGCGCGTCCTTATCGACGGCGGCGCGACCAATCCGCTGCCCTTCGACCATCTGCTGCCGCGGGCTGACCTCGTCATCGCCGTCGATGTCGTGGGCGGCGCCGCTCGCGAGACGGACGGCGTGCCCGATCCCGTCGAGACGATGTTCGGCGCCTCGCACATCATGCAGGCGGCCATCGTCGCGGGCAAACTCGCCTCCGGCCCGCCGCACATCATGGTGCGGCCCGCGGTCGGCACCTTCCGCGGGCTCGACTTCTTCAAGGCAAGGGCAATCCTCGCTGCCGCCGACCTTTCAAAGGACGGGCTCAAGCGCGATATCGCTGCCGCGTTCGAGACGCTTGCCTGAGAGATCAGGCTGCCCGTCAGGTCACCACCACCTTCGTGCCGATGCGGACGCGGTTGTAGAGGTCGATCACGTCCTTGTTCAGCATGCGGATGCAGCCCGACGAGACGGCGCGCCCGATCGTGTGCGGCTCGTTGGTACCGTGGATGCGGTAGAGCGTGTTGCCGAGATAGAGGGCGCGCGCGCCGAGCGGGTTGTTCGGCCCGCCGGGCATGTAGCGCGGCAGGTCGGGCCGTCGCTTCAGCATCTGCGCCGGCGGGCGCCAGTCGGGCCACTCGCGCTTCATGCTGATGTGCTGCGTGCCCCGCCAGGAGAAGCCCTGTCGCCCGACGCCGATGCCGTAGCGGATGGCCCTGCCGCCGGGCTGCACCAGGTAGAGGAAGCGGTTGGCCGTATCGACGACGACGGTGCCCGGCTTGTGCGGCCCCTTGTAGTCCACCACCTGCCGCGCATAGCGGGGCTCGGGCGCGCGGGCGGGCTGCAGCTCCGTCGCGTCCGGCAGGGCGGCGTGGCGCACGTTCCGCGACGGCCGGCGTTCGGGCGACGGGGCGTTGCCGAGCGCCGCATCGAGCGGATCGACCGGCGGGACCGCGTAAAGCCTCGCGGCGCCGGCCGAGGACGGGGCGGTGGCGCGCGCCGGCTGCAGGCTCCGGGATGCGGCCGTCGGCGTGCGGCCCGTCACCAGCAGCTCGATGAATCCGCCGCCGAGATTGGTCTGGCGCACCTGCTGCCGAGTGGCCGCCGCCATCTCCTGCGGGCGAGGCGCCTGGATCACCCGCACTGTCGGCAGGGGCGCACGGGTGCTGGTGCCATAGATGACGGTCTGCGCTCCAGCGGACCCTGCCGGCAAGGCGAGGCCGCATGCGAGCATGGCGGCGAGGGGGGACAACCGGAACCTGGGCAACATGGCGACACCTGCGATCGATGCTGGCTGAGATTGCCAATCGGGCAGGAGACTTGCGAAGCGGGCTCGCCAAATGGTGAACAGCGCAGCATTTCCGGCCGCCCGGACCGCCGAGAGGCGGCGATTTCCGTTGCGATGGTTAGCAGCCGGTACCGAGGCGTCCTTAACGATCGTTTAGCTCGGTTTGGCTACCAATCGCTCTCTGAGCAAAGGCGGCGCCTCCGCCGCATCCCAGACGAGCAGATCATGTCGACGCTTCCTGCACGTGCGCGCTATCGCAATGTGACCGTCCTCGACGTCATGCGCATCGACCGGCGAGAACGCATTTTGGCGGACCGCCGCGTGCCGCGCGTGGACACGAGCCGGGCCCAGATCATGGCGGCGCTCGACGACATCCGCGAGATGCTGGAGATGTTCCGGCCCATCCAGCGGCAGGCGCTCGAGCTGATGGACGACTACCGGAGGGAGGCGGCCGAGGTGGCGCGCCTCGCCCAGGAGGTTGCGAACCTGCAGGGCAAGCTCGCGTCGTTGCGGCAGGAGCTCGCCGCTCTCCGTCACGGTTGGGGCGACAGCTGCGTCGCCCGCATGATGCTGCAGGAACTGGGCGCGGTGGGAGACGAGACAGCCCACGCCGCCGGCGATATTCTGGGCGCGGCCGAGGTCATCGCCGGCGAGGCGCGCCGGCTGAAGCAGAGCGGCCATCCGGAGAACGTCCGCTCGGCCGAGACCATCATGGGCCAGCTCATCAAGCTCTACGAGGCCTGCAACTACCAGGATTTGACGCAGCAGCGCGTCGCCAAGATGCGGCGGCAGCTCGAGGAGCTGGCGGCGCACCTCGACGAGATGGCGTCGATCGTGCAGGTGACGCCCGACCTGATGACCTCACGCCGGGCGGCGAACGACTCGCAGCTCATGAACGGCCCGGCCGTTGCCGGCGCACCCGGACACCTGCAGCAGGACGAGATCGATTCCTACTTCGCGTAGCCGCCGCGGGCGCACGGAGACGGCGATGGGGAGCGCCTTCGGCCGCGCAGTCCTGGGTATTGCGCTCCTGTCGAGCATGGATGCGCTCATCAAGGTGGTTGCCGCGCGCTACCCCACATTCGAAATCACCTTCCTGCGCTTTGCTTTCGGCACGCTTTTCGCTGGCGCGGTGCTCGCCGTGCGCAGGCCGGGCTGGCCCTCGCGCGAGACGGTCGTCGCCAACAGCTGGCGTGCGCTGCTCGTCGTTGTCACGGCGAGTTCCTTCTTCTACGCCCTCGGCCGCCTGCCGCTTGCGGAGGCGCAGGCGCTGGCCTTCCTCGCCCCCATCTTCATCGCGTTGTTCGGTGTCGTCCTGCTCGGCGAGCGTATCGACGGACGCATCATTGTGGCGCTGCTCGCCGGTCTTGCCGGCATGGCGGTCATCGTCCTTGGCTCCGGCACCTCGGGCGGCGAGCGCTCGTGGAGCGGCATCGCCGCCGCCCTCGTCTCCGCCGTGACCTATGCGCTGTCGATGGTCATGCTGCGCGCACGGACGACACGCGACGGCGTTGAGACCATCATCTTCTTCCAGAACATCGGGCCGGCGCTCTTGCTCGCCGTGCCCGCCAGCGCCGTGTGGACGACCCCCGCAGTACCGGACCTGTGGCTCTTCCTCGCCATCGGCTGCCTCGGCACCTTCGGCCACCTCATCCTCGCCACGGCCTTCGCCCGCGTGGAGGCGGCCCGCCTCGCGCCGCTCGAATACACGGCGCTCGTCTGGGCGATGGCGCTCGGTTATCTCGGCTTCCGAGAAGTGCCCTCCCTGCAGATGCTCGCCGGCAGCGCGCTGATCGTCGTCGGCGCGATGGTGACAGCACGCCGATGAGGGGCTGTGGCAGCCAGGAACTGCAGCGCGCAATCCCTCCCGGTCCGCCCCCGTGCAAGCAGAAATTATGAGTTTACCGGTCGTTGATTTATAGCAGTTGAATAGATAATCTGGTCAATTCATCATGAAGCGTGAGCAGATGAAAATATATCTCCGTTAAAGTGGTTCATCCTGCTCACTTATGTAAGATATATCACCAGAAATACGGATATTTGAGAGGTGTGTAATGGCTTGCCAAGGTTGCCAGAATAAAGCGGCTTCTACCGCATGCGTTCCCGGCGTGCAGGACGTCCAGAAACAGCAGCGGACCGCAGAAGATTTCCAGGAACTGCTTGCCCAGCTCCTGCTGCAGGCGCAGCAGCTCCAGACTGTCCAGAAGTGACATGGCGCAGCTGAAGCGGCGCTGGCGCGAGCGTGCAACGACGGACGTTTGATCCTCGGCTCGTGCCTTCTCGACGATTATTCGATGAGGTTTTACAATGTCTTGTAGAGTTCAATCCATCGGTTCGGGCTGCGGTGCTGGCAGTATCGGCCGCAGCGACTTCATGAGCGCCCTGCAGCAGGCGCGGCAGCTGCAACAGCTGTCGCAGCTCATGGAGCTGCTGCAGCAGCTACTGCAGGCCGCGGGCCGGTCGCAGTGCTGCGGCAACAGCCAGAGTCACTCGTCGTGCGGAAGCAATGGCGGGCGCCGCGACGATCTCAGGCTGACGGGCCTGACGGCCAATTTCCGTCTGGCCGGTGGCGTGGGCCCGTTCTGACCGATTGCTTCCCGGTCGCGCCAGTCCGTTGAGTGGCGGGGTGGCGCGGCCGGCCTCCGGTCCAGTCAGGGAGAAGCCCATGGTCGACAGTGGTTCTGCCTCGCTCCCGCCGGCGGCCGGGGATGAGCGTCACGAGGCTGAACTGTCGGCCGTCGTCCGGCTGGCGAGCCATCGCCTCCGGGAACTGATGAATATGACGGCGAAAGAGCAGGGGCCGCAGGCGCGCGAGCTCGCACAGCGCTTGGGGGAGCTGGCGCAGCTGCTGGCAGGCGTGGAGAGGCGCGGGGCGCTGCAGAATCCGGAGATGGCCCGGTTGACCCAGCTGGTGAACGATCTGTCCCGCTTGAGGGACGCTCTGTCGCAGGCATATCAATAGCAGACTGCTTCCTTGCGACCTCTTCGCTGCGAGCCGCGCGGCCGCCCGGACAATCCTTTTCTTGCGAAATGCGCCGGCGCATGCGATGTGTGCGCGACGGGAGGGCAGGGTCCCACGGGGCTCTGCCCTTCGCGCATTCGCGCCGGGCGCTGCTGCTCCGGCGTTGAATGACGCGGCTGCAGGGCGGCAGGCCCCACCGTTAACCATCGCCGCGAAGAAGTCCGGTCTGGCGAGGCCCCTGGCGTGCCGCTGCGCCGAATTTCTCCGCCGGCTCCTTGACTCTCCACCGATGCCTGCCTATTTCGGCCCGAGCCTTAGCACTCTTCCTCGCAGAGTGCTAACGGACCCCGCATGATCAGCGCGTTCCGCTGCATTCTTTGAGAGGACACGTCTCATGAAGTTCCGTCCGCTGCACGACCGCGTGGTCGTCCGCCGTCTCGACAGCGAAGAGAAGACCAAGGGCGGCATCATCATCCCCGATACGGCCAAGGAAAAGCCGCAGGAGGGCGAGGTCGTCGCCGTCGGCCCCGGCGCGCGCGACGAAAACGGCAAGCTGGTGCCTCTCGATGTTAAGAAGGGCGATCGCGTGCTCTTCGGCAAGTGGTCGGGCACCGAGGTGAAGATCGACGGTCAGGACCTCCTCATCATGAAGGAGTCCGACATCATGGGCGTGATCGGCTGAGCCGTCCCTCCCCCGTTGTGAGTTTCAGGCAGGAGTTGAGCACATGGCTGCCAAGGACGTTAAATTTTCGGCTGACGCGCGCGAGAAGATGCTGCGCGGCGTGGACATCCTCGCCAATGCGGTGAAGGTGACGCTGGGCCCGAAGGGCCGGAACGTGGTGATCGAGAAGTCGTTCGGTGCGCCGCGCATCACGAAGGACGGCGTGACGGTCGCCAAGGAAATCGAGCTTGAGGACAAGTTCGAGAACATGGGCGCGCAGATGGTGCGCGAGGTCGCTTCGAAGACGAACGACCTGGCCGGTGACGGCACGACGACGGCGACGGTTCTCGCCCAGGCGATCGTGAAGGAAGGCGCCAAGGCGGTTGCCGCCGGCATGAACCCGATGGACCTCAAGCGCGGCATCGACTTGGCCGTCGCCGAGGTCATCAAGGACATCGAGAAGCGCGCCAAGAAGGTGAAGTCGTCCGACGAGGTGGCCCAGGTCGGCACCATCTCGGCCAACGGCGACCGCTCCATCGGCGAGATGATCGCCGAGGCGATGCAGAAGGTGGGCAACGAGGGCGTCATCACGGTCGAGGAGGCCAAGAGCCTTGAGACCGAGCTCGACGTCGTCGAGGGCATGCAGTTCGACCGCGGCTACCTCTCCCCGTACTTCATCACGAATGCGGAGAAGATGGTCGCCGAGCTCGACGACCCCTACATCCTCATCCACGAGAAGAAGCTCTCCTCGCTGCAGCCCATGCTGCCGGTCCTCGAGGCCGTCGTGCAGACGGGCAAGCCGCTGCTGATCGTGGCCGAGGACGTTGAGGGCGAGGCGCTCGCCACGCTCGTCGTCAACAAGCTGCGTGGCGGCCTCAAGGTTGCTGCGGTGAAGGCGCCGGGCTTCGGTGACCGCCGCAAGGCCATGCTCGAGGACATCGCCGTCCTCACCGGTGGCCAGACGATCTCCGAAGACCTCGGCATCAAGCTCGAGAACGTGACGCTCGCCATGCTCGGCCGCGCCAAGAAGGTGCGCATCGACAAGGAGAACACCACGATCGTCGACGGCGCCGGCAAGAAGAAGGACATCGAGGCCCGCGTCCAGCAGATCAAGGCGCAGATCGAGGAGACCACCTCGGACTACGACCGTGAGAAGCTGCAGGAGCGCCTCGCCAAGCTCGCGGGCGGCGTGGCGGTGATCCGCGTCGGCGGCGCCACCGAGGTCGAGGTGAAGGAGAAGAAGGACCGCGTCGACGACGCTCTCAACGCCACCCGCGCGGCTGTCGAGGAAGGCATCGTCCCGGGCGGTGGCACGGCGCTTCTGCGCGCGAAGGCCGCTGTCGCCAAGCTCAAGAGCGACAACGCCGACGTGCAGGCCGGCATCAACATCATCCTGCGCGCCCTTGAGGCCCCGATCCGCCAGATCGCCGAGAACGCGGGCGTCGAGGGTTCGATCGTCGTCGGCAAGATCACCGAGAACAAGTCGCAGACCTTCGGCTTCAACGCGCAGACCGAAGAGTTCGTGGACATGCTCGAGGCCGGCATCGTCGACCCGGCCAAGGTCGTGCGCACGGCCCTGCAGGACGCCGCCTCGGTCGCCTCGCTCCTCATCACGACGGAGGCGATGGTCGCCGACAAGCCCAAGAAGGAAGCGGCTGCTCCGGCCATGCCGGGCGGCGGCATGGGCGGCATGGACTTCTGAGAAGTCACCAGACCAAGCAAGAAGGGCCCAGCGACGCCGGGCCCTTTTTCGTTGCAGGCGGCAAATCAGAAGATGCCGCGATGCCGGTTTCGCCAAACTGACTTTACGAAAGCGTTAGGTGCAACGCCTCCATAAATCCTGTAGGAGACGAGGCTGATTTCGAGGGCCGGAGCGCCGGTTCTCCTTGCAGGACAAGCAGGTTTCATGAAGCTCATAGCCATCGTTGTTGCGGTCGCTTCCGCAGCCTTCCTGGCGCTGTCGCAGGGGCAGGTGAACGCCCTGCCGCTCTATGTGCCGGTCAGCGGCTTCATTCTTGCAGGCCTTCTCTGGCTGGCGCGCGAGATATCAATCTTCCTGCGCATCTTCATGGGCATGTACGCCCTCGGCTACCTCCTGGTCGCCGGGGCAAAGACGCTTGCGAGTTTCGGCCTCGTGCCGGAGGCGCTGGAAGCGCTCGTTCCCCCGGCCTTCATGGCCACCGCTTCCGTCTCCTTCGCGGCGCTCGTCTACGGGGTCTCGTTCGTCCCGGTCGTGCGGACGATCACGAACCTCGCAGACCCCTATTTCTATTCGGTGCGCAGCGGGGCTGAGAATTTCGGCTGGTTCGGCCGACTCTTCGGCTCCGAGGGGCGGGTGGCGGTGGCGATGGTTGCCATCATCATTGCCACGAACTTCGTGCAGGTCGGCCTCAACATCAAGTTCAACCTCTGGTATCGCGACCTGTTCGATGCGCTCCAGAACAAGAATGCGGATGCCTTCTGGTATCAGATCTGGTGGGTGTTCATCCCGCTTCTGGTGTTCTGGATCATCTTCCAGCTGCTCGACTTCACCGTCGACACAATCTTCCGCATCCGCTGGCGCCAGTGGCTGACGGAACACTATTTCTCACGCTGGCTCGACCGTTCCACGCACTACAAGATGGGCGTCGCGGGGCAGAATGCGGACAACCCCGACCAGCGCATCTCGGTTGACGTTGCGTCCTTCATCGCGAGCACGATGACGCTGTCGACACAGATGATGGCGCAGCTGGCGACCCTCGTCTCCTTCACGGTGTTGCTGTGGGGCCTGTCCGAGGGCTTCACCTTTCCCGGCACCGCCGTCGTCGTTCCGGGTCTGCTCGTCTGGGTCGCCGCGGCCTATTCGCTCGTCGGCACCGTTCTGACGCACCTCATCGGCCGTCCGCTCATCCGGCTCGATTTCCTGCAGGAGAAGTTCGAGGCAAACTTCCGCTTCTCGCTGGCGCGCCTGCGCGAATACGGCGAGCAGGTCGCGCTGCTGCGCGGCGCGGATGCGGAAAAGGCGAACCTGCGCGGCAGCTTCGCGGACGTCATCACCAACGTCATCGACATCCTCAAGCGCCGCCTCAAGATCGAGGGCTTCCGCTTCTCGTGGCAGCAGATGAGCGTCGCCTTCCCCTATCTGTTCATGGGGCCGTATTTCTTCCTGGAGCGGATTACCCTGGGGCAGCTGCAGCAGGGCGCACAAGCCTTCAACCAGGTCAACGCGTCCCTGTCGTTCTTCATCTCCGCCTATACGACGCTGGCGTCCTACAAGGCGACGGTCGATCGTCTCGTGACCTTCGAGGAGGCGATGGGCCGGGCCGAGACGATCGGCACGGTGCCGCCCCACATCGAGCGCAAGCAGGCGCCGGACAATGCGCTCGCCATCCGCAATCTCAAGATCGACCTGCCGAATGGCCAGCGGATCCTGGAGATCGACCGCCTCGACCTGAAGGCCGGCGAGCCGGTGCTGGTCAATGGGCCGTCAGGTTCGGGCAAGTCGACGCTGTTCCGCGCGCTCGCCGGCATCTGGCCCTATGGCTCGGGCGAGGTCGACGTGCCCGAGGGGCGCACGGTGATGCTGCTGCCGCAGCGGCCCTACATCCCGCAAGGCAACCTGCGCGACGCCATCTCCTATCCCGCCGTTGCCGGCACCTACGACGATGCCGTCATCAAGGCGGTCCTCGCCACTGTCGGTCTGCCGGCGCTGATAGATCGGCTGGATGACGACGAGAACTGGGGGCAGCGCCTCTCCGGCGGCGAGCAGCAGCGTCTCGCCATCGCGCGGGCCCTGCTCGCAAAGCCGGACTGGCTGCTCCTCGACGAGGCCTCCTCAGCCCTCGATGAAAAGAGCGAGCGCCTTGTCTACAAGGCCATCGCCACGATGCTGCCCGACACCACTATCGTTTCCATCGGCCATCGCTCGACGCTTGCGGCCTTCCACGCACGGCGCATCGACCTGCAGCCGATGGAGGACGGCGTGTCGCGGCCGGTGGAGACGGAGCGGGTGCCGGTGCCGGCCGGCTGAACAGCCTCAACGGCTTGCCTCGGCAGGCGGGCCGGCGGGCAGTTGCGCGGGGCGCGCCGGCGCATCGGCGCGGACGTCTCGCGCCTCGTCGGCCGAGCTGTTCGACACGCGCCGCATGCGACGTCCGCAGGTGCTGGCTGAAAAACGTCGTGGCGAACCGGGGGCTCGAGCGCCCCGGTCGCTCAGAGCACGCGCTCGAAGCGCAGGGTGCCGCTGCCGCCCGTCAAGATGAGCTGGCCGTTGACGAGATCCCACTTGCGCGCAGTGCGCAGGGCAATGAGGAAGGCGCGCTCGGCGGCCATCACCTGCTTGCCGCAATCCTTCTTCGTCATGGCCAGCGGGCCGACGGCGAAGCCCTGGTCGCGCAGCGGATAGGCCGTGGCCGAGTAGGTGTTGCACATGCCGAAGCCGCGGGCGCGATACTGGGAATCGAGCGAGAAGCCGGGCCGGTCGCCGGTATAGGGTTTGTCGTTGAGGCTGACTGCCACCCAGGTCGTGCCGACGGGGAACTGCTTCTCCGTCTGTTGCGGCACGTTGGTTTGCCGCTCCTTCTCGCGCGCCTCCTGGGCCGCATTGGCAGGCTTGCCGGGCCGCGTCTGCGCGAGCGCGGGGGCGGCCATGGCGAGCGCGATTGCGCCGAGCACGCAGAAACGAACGGACGAACGAGACAACACTTGCTCTCCCCCTCACCGGTATGATGCGGCGCCCGTGCCCGGGTAGCCGTCATCGAGCCGACGATCCATGGAACGGCGCGACCATAAACGCCGCTGCGTGCGGCCGCAATGGCCGGCTTGACCGCACGAATCTATGCGCCTTGACGGCAAAGGTGTGGCGGCCAGGCGCCTCAGCCGAGGCGGGCGAACAGCCGCTCGCTCAACGGGTTGCTGGCGCGGAAGACATAGTCGAGCGCGCGCACCGTAACGGGCTCGGCGCCGTTGTCCGCCAGCAGCGCGGCGAGCGCGAAGACCTGGTCGGCCGGGCAGTGGACGGTCAGCATCCCGCGCTCGTCCGGTCCGCCGAAGGGCAGGCGCCCGCCGTGCCCCTCGACGATCTCGCGCTCGAGCTCGGGAGTGAGTGTCCCCACGCGCGCCGTCAGCTCGCGCGTCGTGCGGGCCTCCTCCTCCGCCGCGATGCGGGTGAGGATCGTACGCGCGGCCGCGCGGGCCGTCTCGCTCCACGGCGCACGGAGAGAGGCGACGAGGTTGGCCTCGGAGCGCAGGATGATGCCGTCGTCGAGGACCTTGAGCGCATTGGCGGCCAGCGTGGCGCCGGTCGTCGTGATGTCGACGATGATCTCCGCCGCGCCCGTCGCGGGCGCCCCCTCCGTTGCGCCGAGACTTTCGACGATGCGGTAGTCGGCGATGCCGTGGGCAGCGAAGAACTGGCGCGTCAGGTTGATGTACTTGGTGGCGACGCGCATCTTGCGGCCGTGGCGCACGCGCATGTCGGTGGCGACGTCGTCAAGGTCGGCCATCGTGCGCACGTCGATCCAGGCCTGCGGCGCGGCGACGACCACGTTGGCATGGCCGAATCCGAGCGGCGACAGCAGCTCGACGACCTCCTCCGCATCGGGGATCTCCTCGCGCACCAGATCCTCGCCCGTAACGCCCAGATGGACGCTGCCGGAGGCGAGCTGGGCGACGATGTCGGAAGCGGAGAGGAAGGCGATCTCCACGCCCGGCACACCGGCGAGGTGCCCGCGATAGTCGCGCGCGCCGCGCGATTGCACCACCTCGAGGCCGGCGCGGGCGAAGAAGCGGGCGGCGTTCTCCTGCAGACGGCCCTTGGACGGCACGGCGAGGACGAGCGGGGTGTCGCTCATGATGCGGCTCCGTTGATGCGCTCGATCCAGATGGAGCAGCCGACGGCCGGAATCGGCTGCGCAGCGCCGAGCTGCGACAGGAGGTTGTCATAGCGGCCGCCGCCGACGATGGGCTTCTCCTCCGGCCGAGCCGGATCGTGCAGTTCGAAGATGAAGCCGGTGTAGTAGTCGAGGTTGCGCGCGAAGCTTGCCGAGAAGGAGAGGCGCGTGACGTCGATGCCGCGCGCGGCCATGAAGCCGGTGCGCGCCTCAAAGGTGTCGATCGCGGCGTCGATGGCGAGACCTGTCTCGCGCGCCAGGGCGCGCAGTGCCGCGGCCGCGCTGTCGGGATCGCCCTCCACGGCGAGGAAACGTTGCAGCGTCGCGTGTGCCTCGGCCGAGAGCTCGCCGGCCTTCGCTTCGGCGCGGGCGAGGAATCGCTCGGCGATCTCGCCCGCCGTCCGTCCGCCGACCTTGCTGATGCCGGCGATGGCGAGCACGTCCTCGACGAAGGCCCGCGCCGCCTTGGCATCCTGCCCGGCGATGGCGGCGAGCAGGCCGGCATGATCGTCGTTGCCGTTCGCCGTGTTCGTCGGCGCGTCGACGGGCTTGCCCTGGGTGATGGCACGCAGCACGCGACGCCGCGTCGCCGGCGCCAGCTTCAGCGCATCGAGCACGGCCGCGAGCAGGCCCATGTCGCCGAGCCGCACCACCGGCGCGGCGAGGCCGAAGTGGGCGGCGGCCTCCATGGCGAGTGCCAGCACCTCGGCATCGGCCGCCTCACGGTCGCTGCGGCCGAAGTTCTCGATGCCCGCCTGCGGTATCTCGCCGATCTCGCCCGCCCGCTGGCGGAAGACGGGGCCGTGGTAGCAGAGGCTCGCCGGGCTGCCGGCGTCCGGCGAGGCGAGATAGGCCCGGCTGACGGGAATGGTGTAGTCCGGACGCAGGCACAGCTCGTTGCCGGCGGCGTCCTGCGTCAGGAACAGGCGGCGGCGCAGGTCCTCGCCCGAAAGTTCCAGGAACACGTCGACGGGCTGCAGCACGGGCGGCTCGATGCGCCGGTAGCCCTCGCGCGTGAACAGCCCCATCAGTTCGTCGCTGCGCGCCAGCGCGCGCGTGTCAGTCGTCGTTGCCATGGCCTTCCTGCCTGTCAGGCAGGGTCTTTAGCAAGCGCGTCCGCCGGATGCGACCGCTTTCGCGCCGAAGGGTGAACGGAAAGGAGAGGGGGCGACCGTCAGGCCGCCCGTCTTGCCAGCACCCGCCGCACGGCATCGACCAGCTCCGCCTCCTTCACGGAGAACTGGGCCTCGGCCTGCTTCTGCAGGTAGTCCTCGCGATCCTTGCCGAGGCTGGCGAGCTCGGCGCCCAGGGCAAGGTCCTTGATGGTGACCTCTCCGGCCGCGCGCTCGTTGGAGCCCTGGATGACGACACAGGGCGCGCCGCGCCGGTCGGCATACTTCATCTGCGCCTTCATGCCGGAGGTGCCGAGATAGAGTTCGGCCCGGATGCCGGCCTGGCGCAGCGTCGCCACCATGCGCTGGTAGTGGCCGATCTCCTCGCGGTCCATGACGAGCACCACGACCGGTCCAGGCCCCGCCGCATCGGTGACGAGCGGGCTCCTGATTGCCTTCAGCGCCGAGAACAGGCGCGAGACGCCGATGGAGAAGCCCGTGGCCGGTACCGGCTCGCCACGGAAGCGCGAGACGAGCCCGTCATAGCGTCCGCCACCGCCGACGGAGCCGAAGCGCACGATCTCGCCCCTCTCGTTCGGCACGTCGAAGGTCAGCTCCGCCTCGAAGACGGGGCCGGTGTAGTATTCGAGCCCGCGCACCACGGAGGGGTCGATGACGACGCGGCCGTCGTCGTAGCCGGCGGCCGCCACGAGCGCGCCGATCTGCTCGAGCTCGGCTACGCCCTCGGTGCCCTGCGGCGTCTCGCCCACGACGGCAGCGAGATTGGCAATCGTCGCGGCCGTGTCGGCGCCCCTGGCGGCGGTGAAGGCCAGGACGCGCTCGATGGCGGCGGCCTCGAGCCCCGCGCCCTTGGTGAAGTCGCCGCTCTCGTCGCGGCGCCCCTCGCCGAGCAGGAGGCGCACGCCCTCCGGCCCGAACTTGTCGAGCTTGTCGATGGCGCGCAGCACCGTGAGGCGCTTGCCCGCGTTCTCCTCACCGGCGAGGCCGATGGCTGTCAGAACGCCGTCGAGCACCTTGCGGTTGTTGACCTTGACCACATAGTCGCCGCGCCTGATGCCCACCCGCTCCAGCGTGTCGGCCATCATCATGGCGATCTCGGCGTCGGCCGCGACGCTCGCCGTGCCGACGGTGTCGGCGTCGAACTGCATGAACTGGCGGAAGCGGCCGGGGCCCGGCTTCTCGTTGCGGAAAACCCAGCCGCAGCGATAGCTGCGATAGGGCTTGGGAAGCGTGTCAAAGTGCTCCGCGACGTAGCGGGCGAGCGGCGCCGTGAGGTCGTAGCGCAGCGACAGCCACTGCTCGTCATCGTCCTGGAAGGAGAAGACGCCCTCGTTGGGGCGGTCCTGGTCGGGCAGGAACTTGCCGAGCGCGTCGGTGTATTCGATGAGCGGCGTCTCCACCGCCTCGAAGCCGTAGAGCTCATAGATCTCGCGGATGGCGGCGAGCATCCTGTCGGTCGCGGCGATGTCGCCCGGCGTGCGGTCGACGAGGCCGCGCGGCAGGCGCGCGAGGAGCTTGTTGCTGGTCTTCGGCTTGTCGGACATGGCGGAAACGCGAACCTTCTGACGTTGCCCCGCGTCCTAGCGCAGGCAAAGGGGGATGTCATCCCCGCGTGCTCGGCAACCCGCAAATCTCAGCCGGTCGCGAGGTCGAGCTTCAGGCCCTCGTGGCTGGCGACGAAGCCGAGGTTCTCATAGAAGCGCAGCGCGTCCGGCCGCGCCTTGTTGGTGGTGAGCTGCACCAGCCGGCAGCCACGCCCGCGCGCCTCGCCGATGGCCCATTCGAACATCGCCCGCCCGAGACCACGGCCGCGGTGGCTGCGGGCGATGCGCACGCCCTCGATCTGCGCCCGCCAGCCGCCCGTATAGGTGAGGCCGGGGATGAAGGTGAGCTGCAGGCAGCCGACCACCGCCCCCTCGTCGTCCGCCACGATCAGGCGGTTGTTGGGGTCAGCGGCGATGGCCGCGAAGGCTTCCGCATAGGCGGGCGGCAATTCGGCGCCCGGCGACTCGCGGGTGGCGCCGAGCGGGTCGTCGGCGAGCAGGGCGACGACGGCAGCAAGGTCCGCCTCGGTCGCGTCACGGAACCTCATGCCTTGCCCTCGAGGAAGGGGATCATCGCGGCAAGCACCTCCTCCGGCGCTTCCTCGACGACGAAATGGGCGGCATCGACCATGGTGCCGGTCGCACCGGGGGCGAAGGTCTCGCGCCACACCTCGAGGGGGTTCTTGTCCGCGGTGACGAGATAGAACTCGCCCCAGATAATCTGTGTCGGCACGGAGATGGTCCGGCCGGCCGCGAGGTCGGCCTCGTCCTGCGCCACGTCCGTCGTCTTGCCGGCGCGGTAGTCCTCGCAGAAGGCGTGGATGCGTGTCGGCTCGTTCCAGTTGGCGCGGTAGTGGGCGAGTGCGCGGGGGTCGAAGCCCGTCAGGTCCTTGGTCTTCGACCAGCGGATCAGCAGGTCCTCGAAATAGGGCAGGGGATCCTTGCCGATGGCCGTCTCCGGCTCGGGCGCCGGGCGGGCAAGGAACTCCCAGTGCGCGGCCGGGCTCTTGCCGGCCTCGATCAGCTTCCAGACGTGGAAGGTGGGCAGGATGTCGAGCAGCACCAGCCTGTCGAGGCGGCCCGGCTCGTCGAGCGCCAACCGGTAGCCGACGCGGGCACCCCGGTCGTGCCCGACGAAGGAGAAGCGCACGTGCCCAAGCGCTTCCATGACGGCAACGACATCGCGACCCATCGCCCGCTTGGTGTAGGTCTCGCGCCCGCCGTCACCCTCAGGGGCCGAGGACCAGCCGTAGCCGCGCAGGTCCATCAGCACCACGGTGAAATGCTCGGCAAGCTTCGGCGCGATGCGGTGATAGCAGACGTGCGTCTGCGGAAAGCCATGCACCAGCACGAGCGGCGGCCCCGATCCGGCCGAGCGGGCGAAGATGCGCCCGGCTTCCGTGTCGATCCAGTGGGATTGGAAGCCGGGGAAGAGATCAGCGAGATCGGGCATGGCAATCCTCCTGTCGCAGGGTCAGGTTATACAGGCTGCGCGCAGGAGGATGAAATGCTGCCGGCCCCGACGGCCTGCCGTCAGGCCTTCTCCTCGCGCGCCACGGCCCGCCAGCCGATGTCCGAGCGGCAGAAGCCTTCCGGCCAGTCGATGCGCGCCACCGCCTCGTAGGCGCGGGTCTGCGCCTCCTTCACCGTGCGCCCCGTCGCCGTGATGTTGAGCACCCGCCCGCCGTTGGCCACGATGCGGCCGCCGTCATCCTTCGTGCCGGCGTGGAAGACGATAACGTCGTCGAGCGCCTCTGCCTCGGCGATCCCGCGGATGACGGAGCCCTTCTCCACGGCGCCCGGATAGCCCTTCGTGGCCATCACCACGGTGAGGGCCGCGTCGTCCCACCAGCGCACGTCGACGTCGGACAGCATGCCGTCGCACGCTGCCAGCATGACGGGCACGAGGTCGCTCTTCATGCGCGGCATCAGCACCTGGCATTCCGGGTCACCGAAGCGTGCGTTGTACTCGATGAGCTTCGGCCCCTGGGCCGTGATCATCAGCCCGGCGTAGAGCACGCCGACATAGGGCGTGCCGCGTGCGGCGAGGCCGGCCACCGTCGGCAGGATGATGCGTTCCATCACCTCCCGCTCGAGTGCGGGTGTCATGACGGGAGCGGGCGAATAGGCGCCCATGCCGCCGGTGTTGGGGCCGCGGTCACCGTCGAAGACACGCTTGTGGTCCTGGGCCGAGGCGAGGGGGATGGCCGTCTTGCCGTCGGCGATGGCGAAGAAGCTTGCCTCCTCGCCCACAAGGCACTCCTCGATAACGACCTCCGTGCCCGCCGCGCCGAGCCCGCCGCCGAACATCATGGCGATGGCCTCCTCGGCCTCCCGCACCGTCTCGGCGACGACGACTCCCTTGCCGGCGGCGAGACCATCCGCCTTCACAACGATGGGTGCCCCGGCCTCGCGCACATGGGCGCGGGCGGCGGCCTCGTCCGTGAAGCGCGCGAAGGCGGCTGTCGGGATGCCAAACTCGCGGCACAGCTCCTTGGTGAAGGCTTTTGAGCCCTCGAGCTGCGCGGCTGCCTTGCGCGGGCCGAAGGCCTTGATGCCGGCCTCGGCGAGATCGTCCACTAGTCCTGCGACGAGCGGAGCTTCCGGACCGACGACGACGAGATCGATGGCCCTGTCGCGGCAGAAGGTGACGACTGCGGCGTGATCGGCCACGTCGAGCGCGACATTCTCGCCGCAGGCGGCCGTGCCTGGATTGCCGGGCGCGATGAAGAGCCGGTCGCAGAGCGGGCTTGCCGAGAGCTTCCACGCGAGCGCGTGCTCGCGCCCGCCCGAGCCGATGAGGAGGAGGTTCATGGGTTCGCCCCTGCTTGGCGCCGATTGATCTTGCCGCGCGTCCTACCGGCTGCAGCGGCCCATGGCAATGCCCCGTGCCGGCGCCCGCCGGCGGCGGGAGACAGAACCCGAGAGCCGCCTCAGCGGTCGAGGTGGCCGAGATCGCGCTGCGGGTCGAGCCTGTCGCGCACGCGCTGCTTCAGCGTCTTCACGTCCGGGAAGCCGCCGTCGCGCTTGCGCTCCCAGATGGTCTCGCCGTCATAGGTGATGTGGAAGACGCCGCCCGTGCCGGGAACGAGCGACACCTCGCTGAGGTCGACGGCGAAGGTGGACAGGAGTTCCTGCGCCATCCAGCCGGCGCGCAGCAGCCAGTTGCACTGGGTGCAATAGGTGATGACGATGCGTGGCTTTGCGGGCGCGGTCGTGTCGTCGTTCATGTCGCTCATCCTCCGGCGCGGAGCAAACGGGCGTCGCGGGCGTTGTGTCAACCGCAGGCGCCGACGCTGAAGGGAGCCACGGGGGACGGCCGGCGCGCGGCGTTTCCCTTTCGGACCCGAACGCCTATCCTGCCCCCCATGAATCAGACGGATCCGACTCCCCCTTCCAACGTGCAGGAATGGACGGTCAGCGCGCTGTCCGGCGCGCTGAAGCGCACGCTGGAGGATGCCTTCGGCTTCGTGCGCCTGCGTGCCGAGGTGTCCGGCTATCGCGGCCCGCATTCCTCCGGCCATTGCTATTTCTCGCTGAAGGACGAAGGCGCGCGCATCGATGCGGTGATCTGGAAGGGCGTCTTCAGCCGCCTCAAGGTCAAGCCCCAGGAGGGGCTCGAGGTGGTGGTGACGGGGCGCATCACCACTTTTCCCAGCTCGTCGAAATACCAGATCGTCGTCGAGACCATCGAGCCGGCCGGCGTCGGCGCCCTCATGGCCATTCTCGAGGAGCGGCGACGCAAGCTCGCGGCCGAGGGGCTGTTCGACGAGCGCCGCAAGCGGCCGCTGCCCTATCTGCCAGAAGTCGTCGGCGTCGTGACCTCGCCGACCGGTGCCGTCATCCGCGACATCCTGCACCGCCTTGCCGATCGCTTCCCCCGCCACGTACTCGTCTGGCCCGTGCGGGTGCAGGGCGAGACGAGCGCGGCCGAGGTCGCGGCCGCCATCCGCGGCTTCAACGCCCTTCCTCCGGGCGGCCCCCTGCCCCGGCCTGACGTCATCATCGTCGCCCGCGGTGGCGGCTCGCTGGAGGATCTCTGGAGCTTCAATGAGGAGATCGTGGTGCGCGCGGCGGCGGAGAGCGAGATTCCGCTCGTCTCGGCTGTCGGCCACGAGACGGACTGGACACTGATCGACCTTGCCGCCGACCTGCGTGCCCCTACACCCACCGGCGCGGCCGAGAAGGTCGTGCCCGTGCGCGCCGAGCTCATCGCGCAGGTCGACACGCTGGTGCGCCGCCATCTCGGCGCCGCCCTGCGCTTTCTTGAGCGGCGCCGCGCCGACGTGCGCGCCCTGGCGCGGGCCTTGCCGCGGCCCGAGGACCTGACGGCGCCGGCCCGCCAGCGGCTCGATCTTGCCGCCGGCCGCCTGCGCCACGGCCTCACGGCCAATGCCCGCCGGCACGAGGGCGATCTCAACCGGCTTGCCCAGCGCCTCGCCCGCCTCTCGCCGCATGCGCGGCTGGCGGAGCGCTCCGCCGTGCTCCAGGGCCTCGAACATCGCCTCGCGGCAGGGCTCGCTGCCAACACCCTGCGACGGCGCGCCGACTTCGACCGGCAGGCTTCGCGGCTCACCTTCCGCCCGGTGAGGGAGCGCTGGCAGAATGCGGGCGAGCGTCTCGTCCTGGCGGGCCTCAGGGTGCAGCGCTCCTACGCCGCCCTGCTGGCCCAGCGGCGAGAGCGCCTGCAGTCGTGCTGGAAGCTCCTGGAAAGCCTCAGCCACAAGGGGGTGCTGGCCCGCGGCTATGCCGTGGTGCTGGACGAGGCGCGCCGGCCCGTTCGCTCCGTCGCGGCCCTGACGGACGGCATGGCCGTCAGCCTGCAGATGGCGGACGGCGAGCGGCAGGCCACCATCGGCGGCGAGGGCTCTGCGCCCGGACGCGCGCCATCCCGCTCGCGCGGCAAGGTGCGGGAAGGGGCTGCTCCCTCCATGCAGCAGGGCTCGCTCTTCGACCCTTGAAGCTTCCGCCCGCATCGCGCCTTGAACCTGACCCGTTCAGTCCTTAATGACGGGGCGAGGGGCCATCCCCCGCGAGAAGGTGAGTGCCATGAACCGCCACGATCCGCGCCTGCCCATGGGCGGCGAAGCCGTCGTGCAATATCTCGATGCCGACTTTCGCGTGCTCAAGCCCGGCGCCTTCGTGCGCTGCGCCGTGACGGGCAAGCCCATCCCGCTCGACGAGCTGCGCTACTGGAGCGTCGACCTGCAGGAGGCGTATTCCTCCCCCGAGGCGGTGTTGCAGCGAATCCGGCAGCAACAGCAGCAGGGCTGAACGTCAGGTTCCGTCCCGCTGTGCCCGCCAGTGGCTGATGGCCGCCTGCAGGAGCTGGGCCACCGTCTCGGGTGCCTCGAACTGCAGCGTGACCGGCAGGGTGCCGATGCGCGACAGGACGCCGGTGCGGCTGCCGAGCGCCAGGAGGCGCACCGCATCCTTCTCCGTCGTGATCGGCATCAGCCCCTTCGCCTCCGCCTCCCTGACGAGCCCCTCGACAGTTGCGACGTCGAAGGGCTGGTGATCGGCAAAGGCATGCGCCACGGCGACCTCCGCGCCGAGGCCGCGCAGGGTGGCAAAGAACTTCTCCGGCATGCCGATGCCTGCGAAGGCGAGGACGCGCTGGCCGGCGAGGCTCGCCGCGACTGCCGGATCGGGCACGAGGCGGGCGTTGAGCACCGGCCGTCCGCGGGCAGCGGCGGCGCGTGCGATCCTGACGCCGCGCTCCCCCTCGCCGATGAGGATGACCGCATGGGCGTGGGCGAGCTGGCGGTCGAGCGGCGCACGCAGCGGCCCCGCCGGAACGCACAGGCCGTTGCCGAGGCCGAAGGCCGCATCGACGACCGCGAAGGTGAGATCCTTGGCGAGGGCGGGGTTCTGCAGCCCGTCGTCCATGACGACGACGGTGGCGCCGCGCCTGTCGGCCTCCTGCGCGCCGGCCGGCCTGTCCGCGGCGACGATGGTGAGGAAATGGCGGGCAAGGAGCAGCGGCTCGTCACCCACCTCGGTGGCCGTATGCTCGGGGCTCACGGCGACGGGACCCGTGAGGCTGCCGCCATAGCCGCGCGTGAGGAAGGCAGGATGCTCGCCGAGCCCGGCGAGAATCCGGGCGACGGCGATGGCGCTGGGCGTCTTGCCGGCGCCGCCGGCCGTGAAGTTGCCGATGCAGATGACAGGCAGGGGGGCAGGCTCACCGTCCTGCGCCATGCGGCGCACCGTGACCGCCCCATAGAGCGAACCGAAGGGGCTCAGGGCCATGGCCGCGAGCGACGGGCGCGCCTGCCACCAGAATGCCGGTGCCTTCATTGCCTCCCCCGCGATTCCGCTCGGCGCAGGATTGCCCCCCAATCGTGGCGACGCAATGGAGACCCTGCGCAGATCAGCCGTTGCTGCGCAGATCCATGTGGAGGATGTAGGGTTCTATGGCGCGCATGGTGCGCTCCAGCGCGCCGCTCAGGCTCTCGACGGTCTGCGCTGCCGCACGCGCCATCGCCCTGGTACGCGCCGTGTCCTTCAGCAGCATGGCGAGCGCATGGGCGAGGCTCTCGGCGTCGGCCACGGGCAGGGCGCCGTTGGCCCGGTCGATGGCCGCATAGATGTCGGCGAAGTTGTAGACATGCGGCCCGTGCAGGATCGCCGCGCCCAATTTCGCCGGCTCGATCGGATTCTGTCCGCCGAGCGGCACCAGCGAGCGGCCGATGAAGGCGATGGGCGCCAGGCGATAGAAGAGGCCCAGCTCGCCGATGGTGTCGGCAACGTAAACGTCGACGTCGCGCGTCGGCAGGGCGCCCTGCGAGCGCAGGGCGACGTTGAGCCCCGCCCGCTGGGCGATGTCGGCCACAGCCGGGCCGCGCTCGGGATGGCGCGGGGCAATGATGGTCAGAAGGCCCGGGCGCCTCTCCATCAGCGCCCGGTGGACAAGGGAGATGATCTCCTCCTCGCCGCCATGGGTGCTGGCGGCCACCCAGACGGGGCGGCCCGCGATTATCCCCGAAAGACTGGCCACCGCGCGCGCGTCGGCCGGCGGCGCAGGCACGTCGAACTTGAGGTTGCCGGCGATGCCGACGCGCGGCGCGCCGAGGCGCGCGAGCCGCTCGCCGTCCGCCTGCGACTGGGCGAGGCACAGGTCGAACTGCTCGAGCAGCGCCCGCGCGCTCTTGGGCGCCTGCCGCCAGCGCCGGAAGGAGCGCTCGGACATGCGCGCATTGACGAGAAGAAGCGGGATGGACCGCTCGCGCACCGCGAAGACCGCATTCGGCCAGATCTCGGATTCGGCGAAGAGCACGAGGTCCGGCTGCCAGTGGTCGAGAAAGCGGCGCAGGTAGCGCGGCACGTCGAGCGGCATGAACTGGTGCGCCGCCCCCGGCGGCAGGCGCTGGGCGAGCACGGCCGCCGAGGTGCGCGTGCCGGAGGTGACGAGGACGCGGAAGCCGCGTCGCGTCAGCCGCTCCACAATCGGCATCAGCGAGACGACCTCGCCCACGCTCGCCCCATGCACCCAGGCGAGACGCCCGGCCGGGCGCGGCAGGCCGGGGATACCGCGGCGCTCGCCGATGCGCTCGGGATCCTCCTTGCCCTTCCTGCGGCGCGAGACGAGGAGGGCCGCAGCCGCAGGCTCCAGCAGGGAGGTGCCTATGCGGTAGAGCTTCAGAGGCAGCGTCATGCGGCCGCCCATCCCTGTGCCGGCGCCGGCAGGCCCCGGCGTTCGGTGGGCCGCGCGGGGCACTTGGCCGGTCGAAGCGTGGACAACGTCTTCATCAGGCCGCCTCCGCCCGCTTGGCGCCGGGGTCGCGGGAGCCCACGAGGGCATAGGCCCGTTCGTGGACGGCATCGAGGCTGCGCTCGACCGCGAGGCGCGCCTGCTCCATGGCGCCCGGATCGGCGTCGGGCGCAACATGTATCGGCTCGCCGATGACGATGGCGCCGCGGCCGAAGGGCAGGCCGATGGAGGCATGGTCCCAGCTGTTGAAATCGATGCGGCGACTGGTGACAACGGCAACGGGCACCACCGGGCGGCCTGACAGCTTGGCCAGCAGGATGATGCCCTCGCCGCAGACGCGCGAGACCTTCGGCACGTCCGCGGTCATCACCACCATCTCGCCGTCCTTGAGTGCACGCAGGAGGTGGCGCACGGCCGCGGCGCCTCCCTTCTCGCGCACCTTGGCCCCGCGCGCGCCGGAGCCGCGGATGGCCCGGATGCCGAGGTGCTGGAGCGCAATGGCGTTGAACTCGCCATCGCCGTGGCGCGAAACGAGCGCCGCGGCCCTGTCCTGCGGACGGCGTGCGAAAGGCACCATGAAATGCTGTCCATGCCACATCGCGACGATGACGGGCATCATCGGCCCGACGCGATCATAGATATCGGCAGGCTCCATGACGAAGCGGTTGGTGCGCTGGACGAGGCGCAGATAGCCGCAGAGCAGGCGCCCGAGGGCTGCCTGCACGGGGCGTGACCGGCTGATCCGCTTGAGAAGCGCCATGGAGCCCGGCCCCGTCTCAGGCCGATGTCCCCGTCGGGTCCAGCAGGCGGTGCAGGTGGACGATGAAGTAGCGCATGTGGGCGTTGTCCACGGTCGCCTGGGCCTTGGCCTTCCAGGCCGCGTAGGCGGTTGCGTAGTTCGGGTAGATGCCGACGATGTCGAGGTTGTCGAGATCGCGGAACGTGACGCCGTCGAGGCTTTCCAGCTCGCCGCCGAAGACGAGGTGCAGAAGCTGCTTGTTCGGTGTCGTCTCGCTCATGATCTCACAGATCCCGTGATGGTCGAGGTTGATGGACAGAGGGGCCCGGCCGGGCCACGCGCGCTCACGCCGTCGCTCCTTCGGCGAGCGCGTCGAGCACGCGTGGATGAAGTGCGCCGGGAGAGGCGACAAGCGGGCTGTGCACCGGGCTCGGCCGGTTGAAGCCGGGGCGCTCGCCCGTGAGACCTGTCAGGACCACGCCGGTCTCCGACAGGATGAGGTCGCTCGCGGCGATGTCCCAGTCGTGCGCGTTGGCGGAGGCAAGGCCCACGTCGAGGGCGCCATCCGCCACGCGCGCGAGGCGCAGCGCCAGCGAGGGGATCTTGGGCACCACGTCGATGGCGCCGAAGGAGGGCAGCAGGCGCTTCGTCAGCATGGCCGGGCCGGCGACGCGCATGGGGGCATGCGCCGCTCCCTCCGCAAGACGGCGGGGCAGAGGCTCGCCGTTGCGCAGCGCGCCGAGGCCACGGTGGGCCTCATAGGTCACGCCGAGCGCGGGCGCGTGAAGGATGGCAGCGAGCGGCTCCCCGTCCTGCAGGAGAGCGATTGAGATCGCCCAGTCGGGGCCGCCCTGCATGAAGGCGCGCGTGCCGTCGATGGGATCGACCACGAAAACGAGGGATTTCGAGAGCCGCGACGGGTCGTCCGCCGTCTCCTCCGAGAGCCACCCCGCCTCGGGCATGGCCTCGCGCAGCCGCTCGGCGATGAGCCGGTCGAGCGCGATGTCGGCCTCCGTTACTGGGGAGCCTCCGGCTTTCGACCACACGTCGGCCCGAGTCGTCTGCCCGGCGCGGAAATAGGAGAGCGCCGCAAGGCCAGCCTCGCGCGCCGTCTCGCGGAAGAGGACGCGCAGCTTGGCAGCCATGTCCGGATGGGAGGCGAGCATCGTCCCCGCAGGCTCTTTGGACGTTCCTGGATGGGCGGACTTGTAAAGGCCCCCCGCCACCGCTGCAATAGCCGGGCGGCGTGCTGTCGCACGCACTCTGTGCCCAGCCGCGAACGCGCTCGGCGAGCAGAAAGGTTTCGTTGAGCATCCCCATCGAAACGCCGGCGGCAAGAAGGTCTTAACCCAACCCGTTAAGGCCTTTTGGGCCGCTGGCGCGCAATATTGCCGGCACAAGGCGCGAGTGCTCCGACAAAAGAGAGCGCCGCGCGGGAGCGTCAGAACAAGAGGCGTCGACATGGCGGCAGGAAAGCACTCGGCCGCCGGGGCGGGTTGCCATGTGCAACCCGCCACCGGCGAAGCCATTTCCTTCAACGACATCGTGATGAAGCTTCCGGGCGCGCGGGTTGTCACCACGGCTGCGACAGGCACCTTTACGGGCGTGGCCGTACGCTTCGCGCAGGACGGGGGCGATGCCGAGATGTTCGAGCTCGTGCTCGTCGGACAGGACCGGCGGCAGGACCTCGTCATCGGCCGCTGGGACGACGGCGACATTGCTGCCGTCTGGCGCGCCGTCGCTGCGGCTTCGGGCCTGCCGCTGATGCTGGAGCGCGAGGACGGGGTGCTTGTCTGCCCCCGCCCGCAGGTCGGACGGCTGCTGCTGGGGCCGATCCGCATCCGCCGCCGTCACGGGCTGCTCAGCGGCCGCCGGCCACGCTTCCTCGTGCGGCGCAAGACCGGCAAGCCGCTGCTGCGCCCCGTCCGCGTTCACGGCCGGGACATGATGGCGCGGGACTGAATGCTCAGAACGAGGCGCGCAGCAGGGCGTCGGCGGCGAGTCCGAGCGCGAGGATCAGCCCGGCGTCGCGGTTCGACTTGAAGAGGCGCAGGGCCTTCTGGGGGGTGTCGAGCTCGATGGAGCGCACCTGCCAGGCAAGGTGCAGAGCGAACGCGCCCACAGCGACAAAGGCGAGGAGGCCGCCGCCGGCCATGTGCGCTGCCAGCCCGACGAGCACCACGGCCACCGCGTAGCACACCGCCACGCCTGTCGCAGCCTCGCTGCCGAAGAGCCGCGCCGAGGACTTGATGCCCGCGATGGGATCATCCTCGATGTCCTGCAGGGCGTAGATCGTGTCGTAGCCGATGGTCCAGAAGATCGCCGCCGCATAGGCGAGATAGGCCGGCGCCGCGAGGGTTTCCGTCACCACCGCCCAGCCGATGAGGCCACCCCATGCGAAGGCGAGGCCGAGCACGAGCTGCGGCATCGACATGAAGCGCTTCATGAAGGGGTAGATGGCAACCGGGACCAGCGACAGGAAGCCGACGAGAATCGCGAAGTCGTTGAACTGCAGCAGCACGGCGAGGCCGACGAGCGCCTGCAGCACGAGGAATGCGGCCGCGCCGGCCACCTTGACCTGGCCGGAGGGCAGGGGCCGCATGCGCGTGCGCGCCACCATGCCGTCGAGGTCGCGGTCGACGATGTCGTTGTAGGTCGAGCCGGCGCCGCGCATCGCCACCGCCCCGATGAAGAAGAGCAGGGCGTACCAGAGGTTGGGGACGGTGCCGGTGGCGATGGCCGCGAGCGCGAGCGACCACCAGCACGGCAGCAGCAGGAGCCACCACCCGATCGGGCGGTCCATGCGGGCGAGCCGCAGGTAGGGTCGCGATGCAGGTGGCGCGTAGCGGTCCACCCAGTTGCCGGCTGCAGCATCCGCGACCGGCTGGTCGAAGGGCTGCGGCGCGGCTGTCATAGCGCACCCTGCGGAATACGCATCGGCCCGGTGAGGATGTCACCCCCCCCGCCGCCGAGCAGGCCCTGCTCGCGCGCCTGTTTCTCCATCTGCGCCTGCTTGGCCGCGACGCTGCAGGCCTGGCCGCGCACCTTGGTGACCTTGGCGTGGTCGGCCTTCAGCCCGTCGATGAAGTCTTGCGGAATCTGGCACCAGTCCTTGTTGGCATCGACCCATTTCATGGTCTCGTTGCCGTTCTTGGACAGGCGGGTGAGCAGGGTGCAGGCATCGGAAGCCTTGGGCTGCTTGCCGAGCTTGTTGATGCGTTCGACGATCGACTTGCGTTCGTTGAGGAAGCCGGTGATCTGCTCGCAGCCCGAGGCCTGGGCGGACGCCGGTGTGGTGCCGAGGCCGAGCATGAGCGGGGCAACGAGGGCCGCGGCGGCCATCATGCCCATCGTGAGACGCGCCCGAAAGCTGCGTACCATGACTGTCTTCCTTCCATTGACGACGGGGCGACCGCATCGGGCCCGCCGCAACAATCCGGCCGTCACCCGAAGGGGCGAGCGGGCATCGCTGTCGCGCCCACCTTCCGCCCGCCGGCTGCTTGCCCCTAGCAGGCAAATGTGGCGGCTTTTCTCGCGGGTGGCGTGCAGGCCGACTTATCACGTATTGCTGGGGCATATCCAGCCGGTGGAGATCAAAATTGCCTGACATTTCCGCGCGTGCGCCGCGCCTGTTCGTTGATTTCCCGCTTGCCGAGGGCGCAACAGTGCCGCTCGACAAGGCGCAGGCCAACTACATCGGTAACGTGCTGAGGCTCGGGGCGGGTGCCGACGTCCTCGTCTTCAACGGGCGCGAGGGGGAGTGGCACGCAAAGGTCATCGCTGGCCGCCGCCGGCCGGAGGAGCTCTCGGTCGTCGCCCGGCTGCGGCCCCAGCCCGCACCCGGCGATCTGCACTATCTCTTCGCGCCTCTCAAGCATGCCCGGCTCGACTACATGGTGCAGAAGGCGGTGGAGATGGGCGCCTCCGCCATCCGGCCCGTGATCACGCGCCATACGCAGGTGAGCCGCGTCAACATCGAACGTATGCGCGCCAACGCCATCGAGGCGGCGGAGCAATGCGGTATCCTCACCCTGCCCGAGATCGGCGAGGAGCAGCCGCTCGCGGCGGCCGTGGCGGCCCTCGGGCCCGACCGTCTTCTCGTCTTCTGCGACGAGGCCGCACCGGTCGCCGACCCGCTCGCCGCGCTTTCAGCGGCACGGAGAGGGCCGCTCGCTGTGCTCATCGGCCCCGAAGGCGGCTTCAGCGAGGAGGAGCGCACCTTCCTGAAGCGGCGCGACAATGTGCTCGTCCTGTCGCTGGGGCCGCGCATCCTGCGGGCGGACACGGCAGCCGTCGCTGCGCTCGCTCTCGTCCAGGCGACGCTGGGCGACTGGGTGCCGGGGGCCTGACACCGGGATTGCGGGGACAGGTGCGGGAGCCAATTGGCGTTCCCGCGTGTTTCCCAATTTCGCGTCGACGATGGCGCGATTCGGCTATCTCGGAAGGATGGATGATGGATCGCAGCTATGGCTTCGGCATCGAAGAGGAATACTTTCTGTGCGACGCGCTTTCGCGCGGGCCCCGGCGCAAGTCGGCGCGCGCCTTCCTCGACGAGTGCCGGGCCAGGATGGGCGAGGCGGTGCGCACCGAGATGCTGCAGAGCCAGATCGAGGTTGCGACGCCGCCCTGCGAAACGATGGGTGAGGCCCGCGCAGTGCTCGCCGAGCTGCGGCAGGAGCTTGGCGCCCTCGCGCGCAACCACGGCCTCGTCATTGTCGCCTCCGGCACGCACCCCACGGCCGTCTGGGCGCACCAGCGACACACGGAGGCCGAGCGCTACGACCGGCTGATGCGCGACCTGCAGATGCTTGGCACGCGCAACATGCTGTGCGGCCTGCACGTACATGTGGCGGTCCCGTGCCCGGAGCGGCGCGTGAACCTCATGAGCCGGCTGCTGCCCTTCGTGCCGCTGCTGCTCGGGCTCTCGACCTCGTCCCCCTTCTGGCAGGGGCGGCGCACGGGGCTGCTCGGCTACCGGCTCGCGGCCTATCGTGAGCTGCCGCGCACCTGGCTGCCAGACCTGTTTGCCGACGAGGCCGACTATCGCCGCTACGTCGAGGCGCTCGTCGCCGCCGGCGCCATCGCCAACGAGAGCTACGTGTGGTGGGTGGTGCGGCCGGCGGCGAGGCTCGGCACGCTGGAGCTCAGGATCAGCGACACCTGCACCAGCCTCGACGACGCCATCGCCATCGCGGCGCTCTATCGGGCCCTCGTACGCCACCTCGACCGCAACGATGCCGTCATGGCTGGCCTCACCGGCGCCGACCGCGCCATCGCCGCGGAGAACTGCTGGCGCGCCCAGCGCTACGGCGTACACGGTTCACTCATCGACGAGGCTGGCGGCGGAGCGCGCGCCTTCGGCGATGTGCTGGAGGACGTCATCGACCGCGTGGCGGAGGATGCCGAGGCCCTCGGCTGCACGGCCGAGATTGCCCACGCGCGCACGATCGTCAGCCGCGGCACGAGCGCCGACCGGCAGCTGGCGCTCTATCTTGAGGGCATCGGCCGCGGGCTCGACAAGCACACCGCGCTCGTCGGCGTCGTCGACTGGCTGGCGAGCGAGACCGTGAACGTCGCTCCGGCCTGAGGAGCTGCCCAGATCTCGCCACGATTGTTGCGCGGGAGCATTGCCGCGACCGGGCAGGCGGCCTATCTAGAGCCGACTCCGAACCCTCCAGGGCCGCGATGCTGCGGCAGCTCTTGAGAAAGACATTGCATGGCTCGCGACGTGTCCGACACCACCCCCATCGGCTCGCGTGACGATCTCGTCGCTTACGTGGAAGCCGGCTGCAAACCCAAGGAAGCGTGGCGGATCGGCACGGAACACGAAAAGATTCCCTTCTACACCGCAGACTTCTCCCCCGTGCCCTACGAGGGCGAACGGGGCGTGCGGCGGCTGCTGGAGGGCATGCAGGGGCTGCTCGGCTGGGAGCCCATCATGGAGGGGGACCGCCCCATCGGCCTCTATGACGTGACGGGCGGCGGCGCCATCTCGCTGGAGCCTGGTGGCCAGTTCGAGCTCTCTGGCGCGCCGCTCGAGACCGTGCATCAGACCTGCGGCGAGGTGCATGCCCACCTCGCCCAGATCAAGGAGGTCGCGCGCCCGCTTGGCATCAGCTTCCTCTCCATCGGCATGAGCCCCAAGTGGACGCGGGCGGAGACGCCCGTGATGCCGAAGAGCCGCTACGACATCATGCGCCGCTACATGCCGAGGGTCGGCAGCCTCGGCCTCGACATGATGTTCCGCACGGCGACGGTGCAGGTGAACCTCGATTTCGGCAGCGAGGTCGACATGGTGAAGAAGCTGCGTGTGGCGCTGGCGCTGCAGCCCCTCGCCACCGCGCTCTTCGCCAACTCGCCCTTCACCGAGGGCCGGCCCAACGGCTTCCTGTCGATGCGCTCGCACATCTGGCTGGATACCGATCGCGACCGCACGGGCATGCTGCCCTTCGCCTTCGAGGACGGCATGGGCTTCGAGCGCTATGTGGACTGGGCGCTCGACGTGCCGATGTATTTCGTCAAGCGCGGCGACACCTACCACGACGTCTCGGGTGCCTCCTTCCGCGACCTGCTCGAGGGCCGGCTGCCGCAGCTGCCCGGCGAGCGGGCGACGATGTCAGACTGGGCCAACCATCTCTCGACGCTCTTTCCAGAGGTGCGCCTCAAGCGGTTCCTCGAGATGCGGGGCTCCGACGTCGGGCCGACGAACATGCTCTGCGCCGAGCCGGCCTTTTGGGTCGGCCTGCTCTACGACGAGGGGTGCCTCGATGCGGCATGGGACCTGGTGAAGGGCTGGAGCGCGGCGGACAGGCAGGGGCTGCGCGAGGCCGTCCCGCGCAGCGGGCTCGCCGCCACCATCGGCGGGCGCAGCCTTGCCGAGCTCGGCCGCGAGGTTCTCGACATCGCGCGCACCGGGCTCGCCCGCCGCAGGCGGCTCGATGCCGAGGGGCGCGACGAGACCCATTTCCTCGACCCGCTCGACAGGATCGTCGCCGAGAGGCGTACGCTCGCCGAGGATCTGCTGGCCCGCTGCCACGGCCCATGGCAGGGCTCGGTCGATCCCGCCTTCGTCGAGTGCGTCTACTGATCGCATGCGCGGCGGATCCACCGATCAGCGCCGTGCATGGTTTTCATCATCGCTCCGCATTGGTCGGGGCGGACACTCGCGGCTAGCATAGCGGCGCATGCGGAATCCGGCCTTGTCTTCCGACGAAACGAGAGCAACCGGTGCGCCGGCGGGCCGTCAGGGCCTCGCGGGCGGCACGCTCGCCCTCTATGCCCTGCTCGTCTTCTGCTGGGGGACGAGCTGGTATGCCATGAAGCTGCAAGTCGGCGTGGTCGCGCCGGAGGTGTCGATCGTCTGGCGCTTCCTGCTCGCGGCGCCGGTGATGATGGCCTGGGCTGCGGCGCGTGGCATGCGCCTGCGCTATCCGCTCGCCGACCACGCCCGCTTTGCGCTGATGGGCGTGCTGATGTTCTCCAGCAACTTCATCCTCGCCTATTACGGCGCGGGGCTGCTGACGTCCGGTCTCGTGTCGGTGGTCTTCTCGCTCACCTCCATCATCAATCTCATCCTGGGCGCCATCCTCCTCGGCCAGCCCATCGAGGGGCGGGTGGCGCTCGCGGCGCTGATGGGCGCGAGTGGCGTCGGCTTGATGTTCCTGCCCGACCTCGCGGCCGCGCAGGGCGCGTCGGGCGTGCTCGCTGGCCTCGCCTTCAGCGCGGCGGCGACGCTGAGCTTCTGCCTCGGCAACATGGTCTCGGCGCGTCTGCAGAAGCGGCAGATCGCCGTCGTGCCCGCCTCGGCCTGGGGCATGTTCTACGGCACGGCCTGGGCGGGCCTCGTCGCCTGGCTGACAGGGGCGACCTTCACGGTGGAATGGACGGCGCGCTACCTCGGCTCGCTCGTCTTCCTCAGCCTGTCGGCCACAGTGCTCGCCTTCTTCGCCTATCTCACGCTGCTCGGCCGGATCGGCGCGGCGCGTGCGGGCTATGCGACGGTGATGTTCCCGGTCGTCGCACTCGGCGTCTCCACGCTGTTCGAGGGCTACGTCTGGTCACTTCCGGCTCTCGTGGGCCTGTGCCTCGTCCTTGCCGGCAATCTCGTCGTGCTGACGCGCCCGGACCGGCGCCCGGTGGATTAACCGCCGGTTCACCCTGCCGCGACGGTCGCCCGTCCGGAAACCCCGACGTTAACCTCCCGGTGAGGCCGCCCCCGCCAAGTTGCATGGCAAATGGAGGCGGTCATGTTCAAGGCGTTTCTGAAGGACGAGAGCGGGTCGACCGCGGTCGAATACGGCCTCATCGCGCTCTTCGTCATGCTGGGCATCGTCGTCAACGCCTCGCTCATCGGCGACAGCCTGTCACGGATCTTTGCCGAGACGCAGACCAGCCTGCTGCAGTGATGGCCTATTCAGCCGCCTGCAGGCGGTTGACGTTGAGGTTGTCGAGGCTCTGGACGATGTGCTCGGCGAGCGCGTTGGCCAGCGCCGTCGGGTCGTGGTGGTTGCGGACGAGCCCGATCTTGCACGCCGGCAACGCCGGCATCCCGTCCGAGGGGCCGAGCACGCGCATGCCGGGCCGAACCGCGCTTTCCGGCAGCACCGAGACGGCGAGCCCGGCGAGCACGGCCGCTCCGACAGCCGTCGAGTTCCAGCTCGCATAAAGAACGCGGAAGGGCCGCCCGGCATTTTCCAGCGCCTCGGTGGCGCTCTGCCGCCAGTTGCAGTTAGGTCGGCCCAGGGCGAGCGGAAGGGGCGTCTCGTCATGGACGCAGTGGCGCGCCGACGTGACCCACAGCAACTGCTCCACGCGGATGATCTCGGCCGAATAGTTCTTGCCGTCCACATGGGTGATGATGGCGAGGTCGAGGTCGCCGGAATTGACCCGTTCGACCAGCATCGGCGTCGGCTCGCAGACGACCGTCACCTCCACCTTGGGATTGGAGCGCGAGAAGCGCGCCAGGATCTCCGGCAGGTAGCGGTCGGCATAGTCATCAGGCACGCCGAGCCGGACGCGCCCGGCAAGGTCGACATCGCCGAAGCTCGCGAGGCACTCCATGTTCAGCCGCACGATGCGGCGGGCATAATCGAGCAGCCGGTCGCCATCCTCCGTCAGGCGGGAGTAGCGTCCGTCACGCTCGAAGATGGGCCGGCCCAGCCGCTCCTCCAGGCGCTTCATCTGCATCGACACGGCCGATTGTGTCTTGTGCACGAGGTCGGCCGCCTTGGTGAAGGACCCCGTGTCAGCAATGGCGACGAAGGTGCGCAACTGGTCGATGTCGAGCATGTGTGCCATGGCCTCGTTCCTCCCTGTGTGATCGCATTCAATCACACATCGTGATGCTTGCAATCATAAACATTCGCTTCAATGATTAAACCGGTTGGTCCATAGTCCTTCCAGCTTCACGCATTTCCTGACCGTTCTGCAACGGCGGCCGCCCGACCGAGGGGCGGGCCCGCGACGGGTTTCCTTTGCCGGAGGCGGAGCGGCGGCGTGGACACCTGCTGGAGGACGACGATGAGCGAACTGATGACGCCGAAGGGGGAGCTTTCCCCGGCGAGTGCCCCGACCCTCGGGAGCGCCGGCGCGCGTCGCGCCGGTCGAGGCCTCTGGGACAGGGTGAAGGCGGCTGCGCGGGCGTTTCTCAACCGCCGGTCGGTGTACCGCCTCGCCGAGCTGGATGATCGCACGCTGAAGGACATCGGCCTGTTGCGGACGGATGTCGACAGTGCCTTGTCACTGCCGCTCTACCAGGATCCGACGACGCTGCTCGCCGAGCGGGCCCATCATCGACGGGCGCAGGCCCGCGCCACGGCCCGGCTGATGCGCGCCCGCGAGGAGGCAGAACGCGACGGGCAGGATGGCAATGCCCAAGACGGCAACGCCCAAGACAAGGCACAGGATGGGTGGCGCACGCCGGCCGGATGCCGCCCGGTCGACCGCCCGCGACCGCAGGTCCGTAAGGGCCGGCGCGCGGACAAGCTGGCCGTGCCGGCGCCTTCGGTCTGCGCCTGCGGCTGAGGGCGGAGGCTCCGGACAGGCCCGGAGCGTCCACCGGCGCCGCGCTCATCCGCGCGGCTTGCCGAAACTGTCCAGGATGGCGCGCATCGTGGCCATCTGCTGCTCCTGGATGTCGCGCCCGGCCTGGAACATCCGGCCGATTGCCTCCCGGTCGAAGGGGGCGGACGGCTGCTGTGCCGCGGCCGCGCCGCGCTCGGCCTGCGTGCCTGCGGCGTCGGCGGGCCGGCCGGCAAGCCCGCCGAGAAAGGTGTCAAACAGCTCCTCGAGCGGGTTGCGCGGCTGCGGCGGGGCGTCCGCATCCTGCTGCTGCGGCGACTGCGCCTGCGGCTGAGCGCCCGGCATGCCGGGGAACCCGCCCTGCTGGATCATGTCGCTGAGCTGCCCGAAGATGTCGGAGCCGCCGGAAGGCTGCCGCCTCTCGGCGGAGGGCGCCGGCCCGGAGGGTGCCGGCGCGCCGAACATCTTGCCGAACTGCTCAAGGAGGCCGCCGAGCCCCTGGTTACTTGCGCCCTTCGCCAGCCCGCCCATCAGCAGGGCAGCGAGAATGGGCAGCATCTTCTTGATGATCTCCTGGCTCACGCCGCTGACGGCGGCCGCCTGGGCAGCGACCTGACGACTGACCTCGGGCGAACCGAAGATCTGCGCCAGCACGTCGTTGCCCTCGCTGCGGCCCGCCACCGAAAAGGCCTGCGCCGGATCCTCGAAGGGCGCCTGGTAGCGGCCGGCGCCCATGAGACCGAACATGCCCATGAGGCCCGACGGATCCTGAGCCGTGCGCTGCAGGCCAACGGTGAAGGCCGGCAGAAGCGCCTCGACCGCCCGCTCGACCTCGCGGTTCGAGAGACCGAACTGGCGTGCGAAGTTGTCGAGGGCCGTGCCCCCCTGAGCCGACTGGATGATCTCGAACAGGTTGAACATGGCGCGCTCCTCCCGGTCGCCTCTCATGGGCATGACTGCAGGATCATGATTCTAGAGGCTATCGCTCGCGCCCGATAGATCGGCAGGGAAGGTGGCCTCGACCCGGATGCCGCCCGCACGGGAAGGGGCGCGCGCTGGCTGCCGCCCGCGCCAGCCACGGGCGGCGGTGGCCAGGCTCGGGTCGTACTGGTCGACGAGGACAGCGTGGGGCAGGTCGCCGCCGCGCGCATTGAAACGCGGCGTCAGGCCCTCGATGAGAATGGCCTCGAAGGAGGCGAGCAGGACGTTGAGGGCTGCGTCCGGTGTGGATGGCAGCGTGGCCGGCATGATCCAGGTGGGGTTCAGCCGCTGCTCGGCCGACATGCGCGTCAGCGGGGAACGCTCCGTTTCCAGAAAGCCGAACCAGGAAAACAGGGACCAGCCGTTGCGATAGATGCCGCGGCTATGGGCGGCGAGCCGGTCACCGATCACCTTCCCACCGGTGGTGTTGCGTCGCGAAATCCCCGCCTGTCCCGCATAGACCGGTTGCAGGGGGTCGCTGTAGAGGATGTAGACGCCCTTCTGGTCGTAGAAGTTCATCTGAATGCTTTCGAGATCGAGCTTGCACCTCTTGTTGCCCTTGCCCAGCCAACCCTGTGGCTGGCCGAGCAGCAGCCGCCTGTCCCAGTCAACCGCATTCTTGTGCCAGAAAAGTCCATAGAACTTAATGAAAACATTGAGCTTAGAAGCCTCTTCCCGATCAGTATTGTAAGTATGCATCATCTGAAGCCTTTCACCTCGAGCAATGTGCCAACGAGGAGAGTTTGATCAGGCGAAGTTAATATTGGGCAATCTGGCCCTCACGCCTCTTTCGCCCGAATTTCGTGTGCAACAACGCTGGCGGATGCAGAACAAGGCGCGGCGCGCGTCAATGTCCCGGCGCCGGCGCCTGCCGTGGTCGGGAAAGGAGGCGCCGCCGGAGGGGCGTTCATCGCCGGGCGAGAGCCCCGATGGTCCAGAAGGCCGTGAGGATGCCCGCCACGCCGAAGAGGATCGCGCCCAGCGTCACGCCGACGAGAACGCCCTCCGGGCCGCCGAAGTGGGCGCCTGCGAGCGCGAAGGGCATGGTGCCGATCGTCGCCTTGGCCCAGTTGAAGCCCGTCGACATCAGCGGAAAGCCGAGGTTGTTGAATGAGGCGTTGGCGACGAACAGCAGGCCGTTGAAGAGCCACAGCACGCCGCTGATGACGCAGAAGAAGGCGACGAGCCGGCCCGTTTCCGTGCCGGCAACATCGAAGAGGAGGGGCACGGCATCACGGACGAGGGCGAGCGCGAGCCCCGCCGCGCCCACGTAGACCACGACGAGGGACAGGGCATCGCGCAGCACGCGGCGCATGCGGTCGAAGCGCTGCGCGCCCCAGTTCTGCCCGAGGATCGGGCCGACGGCGCCGGACAGGGCAAAGACGACGCCAAAGCACAGCGGCACCAGGCGGTCGACGATGGCCACGGCTGCCATCGCCTCGTCGCCGAACCGCGCCATGACGCTCGCCACGAAGGCGTTCGCCACCGGCGTCGCCACATTGGCGAGAATGGCCGGGAGTGCGATGGTGAGCATCGGCTTCAGGTCGGCGACGACATGGGCGAGCCGCGGCCTTGCCAGAAGGCCGTGCACGCGGCCAGCACCATGCAGCCCCACCGCAAGGAAGACGAGGCGCGACAGCGCCGTCGCCGTTGCCGCTCCCTCGACGCCCCAGCCGAGGCCGAGGATAAGAATGGGATCGGCCACCGCCGTCACGATCCCGCCGGAAAGCGTCACGTACATCGAGCGGCGCGCATCGCCCACCGCGCGCAGAACGCCAGAGAGCGCCATGCCGAGGCCCATGAAGATATTGGCCGGCAGGGCGATGACGAGAAAGCGCATGGCCGCGTCCTGCGCCTCACCGTGGGCGCCGAGCAGGGCGAGCAGCGGGCCGAGGAAGGGCAGGGAGCCGAGGCCGACGATGCCGGCGATGACTCCCGTCTGCACCATCCCCGAGACGGCGAGGCGCCGCGCCTTCTCCCGCTCGCGGGCCCCGAGCGCGCGCGACACGAGCGCACCCACCGCGATCATGAGGCCGATGTTGATGGAGGTGGCGAAGAAGAGGACGATGGTGGCGAAGCCGACGCCTGCGGTCAGCGTCGGCTCACCGAGCCAGGAGATGTAGAGAAGCGACAGGAAGTCGACGACGAAGACGGCTACGAGGCCGATCGCGCCGGCTGCCGTCATCACGAGCACGTGGCGCAGCGTCGAGCCCTGCGTGAACTTGCCGGCCTCGCCCCCGTCCGGAGGCGGGGCGGCGGGAGTGTCCGCGGGCTGGGCGGGACGGTCCTGCCGGGAAACCGCGCTCATTACCGGTGTGCCTCGGCGTCGGCCACGAGATCGCGCGTTTCGGCGCTCAGCCCAGCGGCCCTCTTTCGGGGTGGCGTCAGCGGCTCGGGTTTCAGCTTCGCGCCGTGCAGCAGCTCCTTCCCGCCGAGAAGGCCCTCGCTGCGCTGGAGCACGAGGCGCGCGATGTCACGCCGGCGCACATCCTCGGTGACGAGCCGGGCCTCCTCCTCGGAGACGCCGAGCCCTTCGAGGGTCGCCCGGCCGAACTGCAGGGCCGATTCGAAGGTCTCGCGGATCTGGAAATCGACCTCGAGGTTCATGAGGTCGATCGCGTGCGCCCGGTCGATGGCGCGCACATAGGTGCGGGCGCGCGGGAACTCGGCGTGGACCATCTCGGCAATCTTCAGGGCGGCGGCCGCATCGTCGATGCAGACGCAGATGACGTCGGCCGAGCCGGCGCCCGCTGCGCGCAGCACGTCGAGGCGCCCGCCATCGCCGTAATAGATCTTGAAGCCGAAGCGGGCGGCGTTGCGGATGCTGCCGACGTCGCGGTCGATCACCGTCACGTCCACCCCGCGGGCGAGGAGCACCTGGTTGACGACCTGGCCGAACCGGCCAAAGCCGACGACGATGACGCTGGCGCCGGTCTCGCCGGCGGGCAGGGTGACATCCGGCGGCGGCTCGGCCGACGCGGGCCTTCGCGCAAGACGGTTCTCGAGCAGCCGCGCGAGCAACGGGCCGAGCAGCATGGTGAGCGCCGCGAGCGCGGTGACGATCTGCACGCGCTCACTCGTCAGCAGGCCGACCTCGCCCCCGAGCGGCACCAGGACGAAGGAGAACTCGCCCGCTGGCGCGAGCAGGACGCCGATGCGCAGGGCGTCCGGCCAGGCAGAGCCGAAGCCGCGGGCAAGAACGGCGGCGATGAGGCTCTTGCCGATGACGAGGGCCGGTGCGAGGACGAGAAGCAGCAGCGCGTGCTGGCGCACGTAGGCTGCATCGAGCGACATGCCGACGCTCATGAAGAAGAGGCCGAGCAGCAGGCCGCGGAAGGGCTCGATATCGGCCTCGAGCTGGTGGCGGAAGTTCGATTCGGCCAGCAGCACCCCGGCGAGGAATGCGCCCATGGCCATGGACAGGCCCACCTGCTCCATCAGCATCGCGGCTCCGAGCACGACGAGCAGCGCTGCGGCGGTCATAACCTCGCGGCCGCCGCTGCCGGCGAGCAGGCGGAACAGCGGGTTGAGCAGGTAGCGGCCGACCACGACCACGAGCGCGACGGCGGCGAGGGCGCGCGCCGAGGCGCCGGCGGCCCCCGCCAGCGCCTGCCCGCTGCCGAGCGTCTCGGTGTTGGCCAGAAGCGGCACAAGCGCCAGGATCGGCACGATGGACAGATCCTGGAACAGGAGGATGGAGAAGGTGCGCTGGCCGTAGGGCGTGGAAAGATCGCGCCGCTCGTCCAGTACCTGCAGCGCGATGGCCGTCGCTGACAGGGACAGCGCGAGCCCGGTGACGATCATCCCCCGCGCGCTGTGGCCGAGCACGGCAGCGACCGCGGCGGTGAGGGCGCAGGTGACGACGATCTGCGCCAGGCCCAGGCCGAAGATGTCGCGCCGCATGGCGAAGAGGTTCGACACCTTCAGCTCGAGGCCGATGATGAAGAGCAGCAGCACGACGCCCAGCTCCGCCACACCGCGTACGTCCCGCGTGTCGCCGACGAGCCCCATCACCGACGGGCCAATGACGATGCCGGCGACGAGATAGCCGAGAACGGAGCCAAGCCCGAGCCTGCGGAAGAGGGGGACAGCCACCACCGCTGCGGCGCAAAAGGTCAGGATTGGCGGCATGAAGCTCGCATGTTCGGCGGTGCTGGCGGCCATGGGCAACTCGTGGCTGGCCCGCTGCCGGATCGAAGGCGGGCGAGATGGCTCGGGCAACGGCCGGCCGGCACCTGCCGGGCACCCTCGCCGAAGCAGAACCGGTCAATAACTATCTCAGGCCACACGCGAGGGGAATGCCGCCTGCCCCTTTCCCCTTCCTCCGGCTCACACCAGCCCGAGCCGGGCGAGGGCGCGCCGCAGGCCCTCGGCGCCGTCGAAAACGTGGCCTTCGAGCCCGGCCTTCACCGCACCTTCCACGTTCCAGGGCTTGTCATCGGTGAAGAACGCTTCCTCGGGGGCGACGCCGAACTCAGCGCACACGCGCCGGTAGATCTCGGGATCCGGCTTCTTGGTGCCGAAGCGGGCCGAGACGAAGACCTGGCCGTCGAAAAGCTGGCGCAGGCCGGGGAACAGCCGGTCGATCTCTTCGCCGGTGAGGAAGCCGTTGTTGGTGAGCACCGCCACCATCGCGCTCTCCTTCACGCGGTCAACGAGGGCGAGGCTGTCGGGGAAGGGCACCATGCCGACGCGACGCGCCTCCACCCATTCATCGCGCGTGATGGGATAGCCCAGGCGCTCGCCGAAGCCGGCAAGATAGGTCTCGGCATCCATCGCGCCCGCATCGGCCTCGTCCTCGAAGCCGCTCTCCCAGATGGCAGCCAGGATCTCGTCGACCCTCCGGCCCGAGAGGCGCGCGAGCGCGGCCAGGCGCCGGTCGCGGTCGTAGTGGCACAGCACGTCGTCCATGTCGAAGATGGCAAGGCGTATGGCGGACGGCATGTCTCGTCGGGTCGTCTCGGGAGGCGGAAGCTTCCGCACGCGTCGTCGCAGCGGCGAAGCCGTTCTTGACATGAGAGCCCGCCTGCCGCCACATCCCCCGCACGATCGTGACCGGTGTTTCGATGAGCGTTGCCGAAAAGCCACCCCTGAGCGTGCTGATCTGTGCCCCGCGCGGCTTCTGCGCCGGGGTTGTGCGCGCCATCGACGCCGTGGAGAAGGCGCTGGCCATCTATGGCCCGCCGGTCTACGTGCGCCACGAGATCGTCCACAACAAGTACGTGGTGGAAAGCCTGCGGCAGAAGGGTGCCATCTTCGTCGACGAGCTCGACGAGATCCCGCCGACGAACGCGCCCGTCATCTTCTCGGCGCACGGTGTGCCCAAGGCCGTCCCGGAGGATGCGCTGCGGCGTAACTTCTTTGCCATCGACGCCACCTGTCCGCTCGTCACCAAGGTGCATCGCGAGGCGGAAGTGCATCACCGCCGCGGCCGTCACGTGGTGCTCGTGGGCCATGCCGGCCACCCGGAAGTTGTGGGCACCATGGGCCAGTTGCCCGAGGGAGCCATCTCCCTCGTCGAGACGGTGGCTGACGTGGCCGCCTTCACACCCCCCGATGCCAACGCCCTCGCCTATGTGACGCAGACGACGCTGTCTGTGGACGATACGCGCGAGATCGTGGAGGCGCTCAAGGCGCGCTTTCCCACCATCGTCGGCCCGCACAAGGAGGACATCTGCTACGCGACGACCAACCGCCAGGAGGCGGTCAAGCGCGTCGCCCCGCAGGTGGACGCGATGATCGTGGTGGGGTCGCCCAACTCGTCCAACTCCCAGCGCCTGCGCGAGGTGGCCGAGCGTGCCGGCTGTGCGGCCGCGCGCCTTGTGCTGCGCGCCGAGGACATCGACTGGACGATCTTCGGCAACATCCGCCGGCTCGGCCTCACCGCGGGCGCCTCGGCGCCGGAGGTGCTGGTGGAGGAGATCATCGACGCCTTTGCCGAGCGCTACGAGGTGACGGTCGAGACCGTCTCGACAGCGGACGAGAGCGTCTTCTTCCCCCTGCCGCGCGAGCTGCGCAAGGAAGCGGCGGAGTAGGACCGTGGCAGTCTACACCGAGGTTGCCGAGGAGGAACTCGCCGCCTTCGTCGCCCGCTACGACATTGGCTCCGTCCTGGCCGTCAAGGGCATCGCCGAAGGCGTCGAGAATTCCAACTTCCTGCTCCATACAGAGCGCGGCTTCTACATCCTCACCCTCTACGAGAAGCGGGTGAGGGAGGAGGATCTGCCCTTCTTCATCGGCCTCATGCGCCACCTGGCCCAGCGGGGCATCAACTGTCCGCAGCCGGTGCTGAACCGGGAGGGCGAGGCGCTCGGCCGCCTCGCCGGCCGCCCGGCCGCCATTGTCACATTCCTCGACGGCATGTGGGTTAGGCGGCCGTCCGCCGGCCACTGCGCCGGTGTCGGCGAGGCACTGGCGCGCCTGCATCTGGCGGGGGCCGACTTTGCCATGCGGCGGGAAAATGCGCTGTCGCTCGCCTCCTGGCGGCCCCTGTTCATGCAGGCGGACGGGCGGGCCGACACGGTCTCGCCCGGCCTTGCCGCGCGCGCGCTCGCGGCCCTCGACGAGCTGGAGCGCACCTGGCCGAAGGGCCTGCCGGAGGGCGTGATTCACGCCGATCTCTTCCCGGACAACGTCTTCTTCATTTCCGGCCGGCTTTCCGGCCTCATCGACTTCTACTTCGCCTGCACGGACGCATTCGCCTACGACCTCGCCATCTGCCTCAACGCCTGGTGCTTCGAGGCGGACGGGTCGTTCAACCTGACGAAGGGGCAGGCGATGCTCGCCGCCTACGAGCGCGTGCGCCGTCTTGAGGACGCCGAGGTCGCGGCGCTGCCCGTCTTGTGTCGCGGCGCAGCCATGCGCTTCATGCTGACGCGCCTCGTCGACTGGCTCAACGTGCCACCCGGCGCGCTGGTGAAGCCGAAGGATCCGCTCGAGTACGACCGCAAGCTCGCCTTCCACCGGCGCGTGGTGAGCGCGGTCGAGTATGGCCTCGCCCGATGAGCGCGGATCGCGTGACGATCTATACGGACGGTGCCTGCTCGGGCAATCCGGGCCCCGGCGGCTGGGGTGCGCTCCTCATCTACCAGGGCAAGGAGAAGGAGCTCTCCGGCGGCGAGCCCGAAACCACCAACAACCGCATGGAGCTGATGGCGGCCATCATGGCGCTGGAAGCCCTGAAGCGCCCTTGCGCGGTCGACCTCTTCACCGATTCGCAGTATGTGCGCCAGGGCATCACCGAATGGATGCAGGGCTGGAAGGCCCGCGGCTGGAAGACTGCCGACAAGAAGCCGGTGAAGAACGAAGACCTCTGGCGCCGCCTCGACGAGGCCCGCCAGCGCCATGACGTGACCTGGCACTGGGTGCGTGGCCACGCCGGCCATGCCGAGAACGAGCGCGTCGACGCCCTCGCACGCGCCGGCATGGCGCCCTTCAAGGAAAAGGGGTCTGTTCGCTCATAGCCGGTGATTCGCTGCCCGCGCACCGGCTGCCCGGCCTGCTCACGCCCCGTCATCTGCGGCGGGACCGGGGCGGCACTTCGGAAACAGTGAATTGCGCGTTCCTGCCGGCTGCGACCGGTCTTTCGGTTAGGCAAATATTGCAGCCCCAAAACGGCACATTACGCCATTAACCACGTTCAACCTCGCCTTTACCGATCGTCGGCATGATCCGGTTCGTCAGTAGCGTAACCGGTAAAGACGACATGGGTATTTCGCGTACCGGTGCCGTCGGCGCCGCGCCCCGGATCAAGGTCTCGCGTACCGGGGCGCCCGCGCCGGCGGGTCGGGTGAACAGGGCCATCCCCGTCGACCGCATCATCCTCGACGATTGCATCGCCGGGCTGCGCAGCCTGCCGGATGAAAGCGTCGATCTCGTCTTCGCCGATCCGCCCTACAATCTCCAGCTCGAGGGGGCGCTGACGCGCCCGGACAACAGCCTCGTCGACGCCGTCGACGACGACTGGGACAAGTTCTCGAGCTTTGCCGAATACGATGCCTTCACCCGTGCCTGGCTCGCCGAGTGCCGGCGCGTGATGAAGAAGAACGCGACGCTCTTCGTCATCGGCTCCTATCACAACATCTTCCGCGTCGGAACGGCGCTGCAGGATATCGGTTACTGGATCCTCAACGACATCGTGTGGCGCAAGGCCAACCCGATGCCGAACTTCCGCGGCCGTCGCTTCACCAACGCGCACGAGACGCTGATCTGGGCCGCGCGCGGACCAGAGGCGAAGAACTACACCTTCCATTACGAGGCGCTGAAGGCCGGCAACGAAGACACGCAGATGCGCTCCGACTGGTTCATCCCGCTGTGCACCGGCGAGGAGCGCCTGAAGGACGCCGAGGGCCGCAAGCTGCACCCCACCCAGAAGCCCGAGGCGCTGCTCGCCCGGGTGCTGCTGGCCGCCACCAATCCGGGCGACCTCGTGCTTGATCCATTCTTCGGCTCGGGCACGACGGGCGCCGTTGCCAAGAAGCTCGGCCGCCATTTCATCGGCATCGAGCGCGACCCGGCCTATGTGGCCGCCGCCGAGGCCCGCATCGCTGCTGCCAGGCCCATCGATCCGGCTGCCGTCGCGGCGGCTCCGGCCAAGCGCACCGAACCGCGCATTCCCTTCATCGCTGCCATCGAGGCCGGCCTCATCGCCCCCGGCTCGGTGCTGACGGATGCGCGGCGCCGCTGGCAGGCGACGGTACGCGCCGACGGCACGCTGAGCGTGCCGCCCGCTGTCGGCTCCATCCACAAGATTGGTGCCCTCGTCCAGGGGCTGCCGTCCTGCAACGGCTGGACTTTCTGGCACGTCGAACAGAACGGCGAACTCGTCGTCATCGACACGTTCCGTAGCGTGCTCAGGGCGGCCATGGCCGAAGCCGCCTGAGGTGCCGTGCCGGAATTGCAAGTCGTCCGGTGCTGCGAGCGCGTTGACTTTCTCCTGCGTGCCGCGCACTCCCCAACCTGATCGTTCGGCCGCCGACAAGAAGAAGAGGTTCGACAAAGGTGGCCCGGTTGCCTGACAGTGGGGCGGCAGTTGCGGCCGCACCACAGGGGAGAATGGCATGCTCGCGTTTCTCGATGACCTGCTGTGGGGCAAGATCCTCGTCGTCGGCCTGGTCGCCCTCGGCCTCGTCTTCACCGTCCGCTCACGCTTCGTGCAGTTCCGCTATTTCGGGCGCATGTTCGGCGTGTTCGGCGAGGCGGTGCGCCGGCAACCGGGCCAGATCAGCTCCTTCCAGGCCCTGATGCTGAGCGTTGCGGGGCGCGTGGGCGCCGGCAACATCGCGGGCGTTGCAGTGGCCATCGCGCTCGGCGGCCCCGGCGCCGTCTTCTGGATGTGGGTCGTCGCGCTCGTCGGCATGGCGACGAGCTATTTCGAGTGTACGCTGGCCCAGCTCTACAAGCAGCCGGAGCCTGACGGCAGCTATCGCGGCGGGCCGGCCTTCTACATCGCCCGCGGCCTGCGGCAGCGCTGGCTGGCGATGGTCTTCTCGGTGCTGCTGCTCGTCACCTTCGGCTTCGGCTTCAATGCCGTCCAGTCCTACACGGTGGCCACGTCCCTCAACGATGCGTTCGGCATTCCCACGTACTGGACGGGGATCGCCCTGGTGGCAGTGCTGGGCATCATCATCTTCGGCGGCATCTCGCGCATTGCCCAGGCGGCCGACGTGCTCGTGCCGGTGATGGCCTGCGGCTACATCCTGCTCACGCTCTTCGTGGTCGTGACCCGCCTGCCCGAGGTGCCGGGCGTCCTCGCGCTCATCTTCAAAAGCGCCTTCGGCCTCGAGCCGGCCATCGGCGGGGGTATGGGCGCGGCCATCCTCCTCGGCGTCAAGCGTGGCCTCTTCTCCAACGAGGCGGGGCTCGGTAGCGCGCCCAACGTGGCTGCCGTCGCCCATGTTCCGCACCCGGCCTCTCAGGGGATCGTGCAGGCGTTCAGCGTCTTCATCGACACCATCATCATCTGCAGCTGCACCGCCTTTATCATCCTCCTGTCGCCGACCTTCGTGCCCGGCGCGGAACAGGCCGGCGTCGCGCTCACCCAACAGGCGATGGCGGGCTATGTCGGCGAATGGGGGCGGATCTACGTGAGCATCGCCCTGATGCTCTTCGTCTTCACCTCCATCATCTACAACTACTATCTCGGCGAGACGAGCATCGACTTCTTCGCCGGCAACAACCGGGTGGCCTTCAGCATCTTCCGCATCGCGGTGATGGTCCTCGTCTTCTGGGGTTCGGTGCAGGACCTCAGCACCGTCTTCGCCTTCGCCGACATCACGATGGGCCTCCTCGCGGTGGTCAACCTGCTCGCCGTCACGCTGCTCTTCCGCACGGGCCTGCGCATCATGCGGGACTACGACCGGCAGATCGCCGAGGGCATCGACAACCCGGTCTTCGATTCCGGGCGCTTCTCGGATCTCGACATCGACCGCGGGGCCTGGCCCGCGCGCGGCTGACGGGTCACGGCTTCGCCACTGTGCTGCGCTAGCATCGCGCCTCGGACAGCTCTTGAGGAGGCAGTGTCGGACAGCTCTTGAGGAGGCAGTGATGGCGGAACGGCAGGACAAGGTGCGTATCATTCCCTTCCTGCGCTATCGGGATGCACACACGGCCATCGGTTGGCTGTGCGAGGCCTTCGGCTTCGAGCGCCATGCCGTCTATGAGGACGAGGTCGGCAAGGTCGCTCATGCCGAGCTGTCCTACGGCGGCGGTTTCATCATGCTAGGCGAGATGAAGGACGACGCGCTCGGCATGCGCTCGCCGACCGAGCTCGGTGCCGTGAACCAGGGCATCTATGTCGTCGTCGACGACGCCGATGCCCACTATGCGCGCGCCAGGGCGGCCGGTGCCGAGATCGTCCTCGACATCAAGGACCAGCCCTACGGCTCGCGGGAGTACACGGTCCGCGACCTCGAGGGAAACCTGTGGAGCTTCGGTACCTACGCGCCCCGGACGGACACGGATTGAGGCGAAGCCGGCCCGCCGGCGCGGCGTCGGCGCTCAGCTCTCCAGCGCCTTCTCGAGCACCTTGCGCATGACGTTGGGCAGCGCCTCGCCGGCGAGGCTGTGCCGGGGCACCCAGCGCCCGCCCGCCGGCGCCTCGGTGTCGACGGCAAAGCTCGCGGTAAAGACGGCGAGCTCCAGCGGGAAATGCGTGAAGACGTGGCGCACCATGCCCGGCTTGCGGCGCCAGACCCCTGGCAGCGGCGCATCCCGCAGCGCCTCGCGGATCTCATAGTCGTGCCGCCACTCGCTCACCGGCACCTCGGCCATGCCGCCGAGGAGCCCCTTCGGCGGGCGTGTGCGCAGGAGGACGTGGCCGTCGGTGCGCAGCGCGACGAAGGCGGCGCCTCGGCGCAGACGTCCGGCGGTCTTCGCCTCCTTGCGCGGGAAGGTCTCCGCCGTCCCCTCGGCGCGGGCGCGGCACGGGGAGGAGAGGGGGCACAGCACGCAGGCCGGCTTCTTCGGCGTGCAGATGGTGGCGCCGAGATCCATCAGCGCCTGCGCGAAGTCGCCCGGTCGGTCCTGCGGCACCATCGCCAGCGCCAGCTCCCGGACGAGCGGCTTGGCGCCGGGCAGGGGCTCCTCGACGGCGTGGAGGCGCGTGATCACGCGCTCGACATTGCCGTCCACCGCCACGGCGACCTTGTTGAAGGCGATGGCGGCGATGGCCCCGGCCGTATAGGCGCCGATGCCGGGCAGGGCGAGCAGCGCCTTCTCGTCGGCGGGAAAGCGTCCGCCGTGCAGGGCGACGACCATCCTGGCGCAGGCGTGCAGGTTGCGGGCGCGTGAATAGTAGCCGAGGCCGGCCCAGGCCTGCATCACCGCCTCCTGGGGCGCCTGCGCCAGCGCCTCGACGGTCGGGAAGCGGGCGAGGAAGCGCTCATAGTAGGGCCTCACCGCCGCCACCGTCGTCTGCTGCAGGATGATCTCCGACAGCCAGACCCTGTAGGGATCCGGCGTCTCGCCGGGGGCAGCCCGCCAGGGCAGGGTGCGCCTGTGACGGTCATACCACGCGAGGAGGGCCGCGGCGCTTGCGGTGCTGTCGGTCTTGGACGGCGCGATGAGGGCGGATACCATAGCCCTCTCATAACCGGCCGTCCCGGCCGCGCAAGCACCGGCATCGCTCTGCATGGCGTCTCCCAAGCACCTGTCCGACCTGGTCGAAAGCTGCATCGCGCCCGCGCTGGCCGCCCAGGGCTTCGCCTCCTCGGACATCATCCTCTCCTGGCCGGAGATCGTCGGCGAGCGACTCGCCCGCTTCACCGAGCCGATGCGCCTCGAATGGCCGCGCCGCCGCCGGCACATGGCGCCCGACGAGCTGCCCGAGCCGGCGACGCTCGTGGTGCGCGTGGTGTCGAGCTTCGCCCTCGAGCTGCAGCACATGGCCCCCGTCGTCATCGAGCGGGTCAACGCCCATTTCGGCTGGCGCTGCGTCGGTCGTCTCGTGATGCGTCAGGGCCCCATCGCGCGCCCCGCGCCGCCCCGCCCCGCTCCACCCGTGGACGAGGCGACGAGGCAGGGCGTGGCCCGCCAGCTGCAGGACGTGGAGGACGAGAAGCTGCGCGCCGCGCTTGAGCGGCTCGGTTGCGCCGTCCTGTCGCAGGGGCGGGACACGAAGGCGTGAAAGGACGGCGGTGACGTATCTCTTGCCACATTCGGCGCCGTCCTTATGGTGACGCGACCTTCAGCCGGGCAGCATTGCCGGCAAGTATTCGGGAGACTGACGAGATGACGACGACCAGGCGTCGTGCGATCGTGAACCTGGCGGCTGGCGCCGCCCTCGCCGTCCTCGGCGGGCTTGCCGCTCTGCCGGCTCAGGCCCAGTCCTTCAGCGCGAGCGAGCTGGCCGTCGAGGGGCCGCTCGGCGACGTTGTGCTCGGCAAGGCGGACGCGCCGGTGACCATCATCGAATATGCATCGGTCACCTGCTCGCACTGCGCGACCTTCCACGCCCGGACCTTCCCGACGCTGAAGGAGAAGTACATCGACACCGGCAAGGTGCGCTTCATCCTGAGAGAGTTCCCGCTCGACCCGCTGGCCACGGCCGGGTTCATGCTGGCCCGCTGCGCCGGCAAGGAGAAATACTATCCCGTCACGGACATGCTGTTCGACAAGCAGCAGGTGTGGGCCTTCTCCGACAAGCCGCTCGACGCGCTGCTGCAGCTCATGAAGCAGGCGGGTTTCACACAGGAAAGTTTCGAGGCCTGCTTGAAGGACCAGAAGGTCTATGATGCCGTCAACGCGGTGAAGAACCGCGGGGTGGAGACCTTCGGCGTCAACGCCACGCCGACCTTCTTCATCAATGGCCAGAAACAGTCGGGGGCGCTGACTGTTGAGGAACTCGAGAAGATCCTCACGCCTCTCGTCGGTGGCTGATCGGAGCGCGCCGGCTATGCGCCCGCGCGCCGTGGGCGCCTGCGGCTCACGGGGGGCTGGCCCATGAAGCTCACGCGCCTCCGGATCGTGGGCTTCAAGTCCTTCGTCGAGCCGGCCGATTTCCTCATCGAGCCGGGGCTGACGGGTGTCGTCGGTCCCAACGGCTGCGGCAAGTCGAACCTCGTTGAGGCCCTGCGCTGGGTGATGGGCGAGAGTTCGCACAAGTCCATGCGTGCCTCGGGCATGGACGACGTCATCTTCGCCGGCTCCGGCAACCGCCCTGCGCGCAACAGCGCAGAGGTCATCCTCACCATCGACAACAGCGACCGCACCGCGCCGGCCGCCTTCAACGATTCGGACACGCTCGAGGTCTCGCGCAAGATCGTGCGCGAGACGGGCTCCACCTATCGCATCAACGGGCGCGAGGTGCGGGCCCGCGACGTGCAGCTGCTGTTTGCCGACGCGGCGACCGGGGCCCGCTCGCCCGCCATGGTGCGCCAGGGCCAGATCGGCGAGCTGATCGCGGCCAAGCCACAGGCGCGCCGCCGCATTCTCGAGGACGCGGCCGGCATCGCCGGCCTGCACACCCGCCGCCATGAGGCCGAGCTGCGCCTGCGCGCTGCGGAGGACAACCTGCAGCGGCTCGAGGACGTGCTTGGCGAGATCGGCGGGCAGATCGAGGGCCTGCGCCGCCAGGGCCGGCAGGCCCAGCGCTACCGCGCGCTTTCCGCCGAGATCCGCAAGCTGGAGGCGATGCTGGCGCTCATCGCCTACCGCGAGGCGCGCGACCAGGCCGCCGCTGCCGAGCGGGAGCTGGAAGCCCAGGTGCGCGACGTGGCCGAGGCGACACGCGAGCAGGCCGAGACCGCGCGGCTGCAGGCCATCGCCGCCCACGAGATGCCGAAGCTGCGCGAGGCTGCCGCCGCGGCGGCAGCTGCGCTGCAGCGTCTCGTCAACGCCCGCACCGAGCTTGACAACGAGGAGCGGCGCGCGAGGGAGCGCACGGCCGAACTGGCGCGCCGCAAGGCCGAACTCGATCGTGACCTCGCCCGCGAGACGGCGCTCGCCGCCGACGCCGCCGCCTCCGCCGAGCGCCTCGGAGAGGAGGATGCGGCTCTTGCCGCCGAAAGCGAGGACGGGGCGGCCCTGGTGGAGGAGGCGCAAGCCGCGCTCGTCGATCTCGAGAGCGATCTCGTCGAGGCCGAGGCGGCGCTCGCCGCCCTGCAGCAGCAGGTGTCCGACCTCAACGCCCACCGAGCCGGCCTGGAACGGGCCGCGCGCGAGGAGGCTGCCCGGGCCGAGCGTCTGGCCACGGAGCGCCGGCGCATCGAGGCCGAGCGCGCCGCGCTCGATGCCGAGGGCGCCGCGCCCGAGCTTCTCGCCCGTCTTGCCGAGGAGGTGGCGATCGCCGAGGACCGGCTCGAAGAGAGCGAGATCGCCGCTGCCGAGGCGCGCGAGGCCCTGGCGGCCGCTCGCGAGGCCGAGGCCCGCCTGCGGGGCCCGGCGAGCGAGGCTGCGCGCCATGCCGACCGGCTGGAGGCGGAGGCGGCGACGCTCGCCAAGCTCTTCGCCGCCCCGGCAGAAGGCACGTTCGCCCCTGTGGTTGACGCCCTCGTCGTCGACAAGGGTTTCGAGGCGGCGCTCGGGGCGGCGCTCGGCGACGATCTTGATCTGTCGACCGACCCGGCCGCGCCGGCCCGCTGGACGAACCTGCCCGCTGCTGCAGACGATCCGGCGCTGCCCGCCGGAGCGCGGCCTCTTGCGGCGCATGTGCGTGGCGTGCCCGAACTCTCGCGCCGCCTCGCGCAGGTTGGCGTCGTGGCGGCAGAAGATGGCGCGCGCCTCAGCCGGGCGCTTAAGCCGGGCCAGACGCTGGTCTCGCCCGAGGGCGCCGTGTGGCGCTGGGACGGGCTCGTGGCCGAGGCCGGCGCTCCGACAGCGGCGGCCCGGCGCCTTGCCGAACGCAACAGGCTCAACGACCTCGTGGCAGCCGCCGCCGCCGCGCGCGAGGAGGCGGAGGCTCACCGCACGGGGCTGGAGCGTGCCCAGGCGGCGATTCGCGAGGCGTCGCAGCGCGAGGCCGATGCGCTCGAGGCCGCGCGCGCGGCGCGGCGTGCGCTTGACGGAGCGCGCGAGCGGCTCATCGCCGCCGAGCGCCGGGCGGCGCAGGTCGCGACCCGCCGCTCCGCCCTCGACGAGGCGCTGGCCCGCATCGTCGCCGACGAGGAGGAGGCGCAGCGCCGAATGGAGGAGGCGCGTGAGGCTCTCGCGCATGGCAACGATGTGTCGGCCCTCGAGAAGGAGGTCCTTGAGGCGCGCACCCGGGTCGCCGAGCGGCGCAGCGCGGCCGCCCAGGCCCGGGCCGCGGCCCAGACCCTGCAGCGCGAGGCTGAGCTGAGAGCCCGTCGGCGGGAGGCGATCGCCGCCGAGATCCGGGCGTGGAAGGAGCGGCGCACGCGCGCGCTCAACGCCATTGCGGAGATCCAGCAGCGGATTGAGGAGACCGTGATCGAGCAGGCGGCGCTCGAGGAGGCGCCGCAGGACTTCGAGCAGCGCCGCCGCGCGCTCGCGGAGCAGATCGAGGCGGCAGAGGAACAGCGGCGCGAGGCGAGCGACCGGCTGGCGGAGGGGGAGACCCGGCTCGCCGAGGCCGACAAGGCGGCGAGGGCGGCGCTGGAGCGGCTGTCGGCGGTGCGCGAGGCGCGGGCCGGCACCGAGGCGCGGCTCGAGGCGGCCCGGGCACGCCTCGCCGATGTCGTGCGCCAGATTGGCGATACGCTCGATTCGACCCCCGCGGCGCTGCACGAGCTGGCCGGTGTCGTGGCCGATGCCGCCTTGCCGGCGGCGCCGGACGTCGAGGCGCGCATCGCCCAGCTCAAGGCCGACCGGGAGCGCCTCGGCGCCGTCAACCTGCGCGCCGACATCGAGCTGGAGGAGGCGGAGGGCAAGCGCGATGCGCTCGTCCAGGAGCGCGACGACCTGTCGGAGGCGATCCGACGCCTGCGGCAGGCCATCGCCAGCCTCAACAAGGAAGGGCGCGAGCGTCTGCTCGCCGCCTTCGACGTGGTCAACGGCCATTTCCAGCGCCTGTTCACCACGCTCTTCGGCGGCGGCTCGGCCGAGCTGTCGCTGGTCGATTCCGACGACCCGCTGGAGGCGGGGCTCGAGATCTTCGCCCGCCCGCCGGGCAAGAAGCCGCAGGTGATGACCCTGCTTTCCGGCGGCGAGCAGGCGCTGACGGCGACGGCGCTCATCTTCGCCGTGTTCCTCACCAATCCCTCGCCCATCTGCGTGCTCGACGAGGTGGATGCGCCGCTCGATGACGCCAATGTGGAGCGTTACTGCGACCTTCTGCAGGACATGGTGCGCCAGACGCAGACACGCTTCCTCGTCATCACCCACAATCCCATCACCATGGCGCGGATGAACCGGCTCTTCGGCGTGACCATGGCCGAGCGCGGCGTGTCGCAGCTCGTGTCGGTCGATCTTGCGGCCGCCGAGCAAATTCTCGAGGCCGTTTGACCCGGCAAACGGGCGCGGCAATTGTTCATGAGTAGCGACACATTGCCGTACGAATCGGAATTTTCTTTTTATTTCAATTGGTTGATAGTTTCTGCCGCATTCTTGACAGGGGTGGGGCACGACAATATGGTGCGCCCGGCTTCAAGGCCGGGTTTTTGGTGCACTTTCAACCGCACGGGAGGATCGCGTGGCGAAGCCCGACGAGCGGAAGGACGGCACCGGAAAGCCGGCCGACGGTGGAACGGCCGATCTTTCGGCAAGGCTCAGGCATCTGGACGAAGGGCTCCGGCGGATTTCCGCCAATCAGCCGAAGGATGCGGAGCCTGCGTCGGGGGCGATGTCGAACCAGAGCGCGCTCGGGCAGGTCTTCCGGCTGTCCGCGGAGTTCGTGTCGGGCGTGATCGCCGGCGGGCTGCTCGGTTGGATCATCGACCGACTGGCCGGCACGGCACCGTGGGGTCTCGTTGTCTGCCTCCTGCTCGGCTTCTGCGCCGGCATGCTCAATCTGGCGCGCGCCTCCGGTGCGCTTCCCGGGTGGGGCGGGAAGAGCGGGCAGAAGTGACGTTTCCAAGGCCCGTCGGCATTCGCCGCCGGGCGATCCGCGCAGGGACAGAAGGTCAGCGATGGCTGCGAACCCGATCGAGCAGTTCGAGATCAAGAATCTCATCCCTCTCGGCCATATCGGCGGGCAGGAGATCGCTTTCACCAACTCGGCGCTCTTCATGGTCGGCGCTGTTGCGCTGATCACGATCGGCCTGTCGGCTGCGACGGCCCGCCGCTCGCTGGTGCCGGGCCGGGCCCAGGCGGCGGCCGAGATGCTCTACGAGTTCGTCGCGGGCACGCTCCGGCAATCGGCCGGCGAGAAGGGGATGAAGTTCTTCCCCTTCGTGTTCTCGCTCTTCATGTTCGTGCTGACCTGCAACATGCTCGGCATGATCCCGGGCTTCTTCACGGTCACCAGCCACGTCGTCATCACCTTCGCCCTGGCGATGCTGGTCATCGGCACGGTGATCGTCTACGGCTTCCTCAAGCACGGCACCCACTTCCTCGGGCTCTTCGTGCCGTCGGGTGTTCCCGGCTGGCTGCTGCCGTTCATGGTGGTGATCGAGCTCATCTCCTTCCTGTCGCGCCCCATCTCGCTGTCGCTGCGCCTGTTTGCGAACATGCTGGCCGGCCACGTGGCGCTCAAGGTCTTCGCCGGGTTCATCGTTGCCCTCGGTGGGCTGGCCGCCAGCGGCGGCATGACGGGCGTCCTCGGCGTTGCGGGGGCGGCTCTGCCGCTCGCGATGGCGGTGGCGCTCACGGCTTTCGAGTTCCTCGTCGCTTTCCTGCAGGCCTACGTCTTCACGATCCTGACCTGCATCTACCTTCACGACGCGTTGCATCCGGGGCACTGACAGGGCGCGTCGGTAGTCTTGAAACCAGCCTCATACGAACCTCAGGAGACCTTGTGATGGATCCCGTTGCTGCGAAGTACATCGGCGCCGGCCTCGCCTGCCTTGGCATGGGTCTTGCCGCCATGGGCGTGGGTAACATTTTCGGCAACTACCTGTCGGGCGCCCTGCGCAACCCGTCGGCTGCCGATGCGCAGTTCGGCCGCACCTTCATCGGTGCCGCTCTTGCGGAAGGTCTCGGCATCTTCGCGCTCGTCGTCGCGCTGGTCCTGCTCTTCGTCGCGTAACGCGGCACAGGATCTGCCGATCAACGGGTTGGAAGGGCGCCTCGCGCGCCCTTCGCTGAGAGACTGAACTGCCATGGCTCAACCGATCACCGCGCAAGTCGACGTGCCGGGCATCGAGGGCGAGGGTGCAAACTTCCCGCCTTTCGACGTCAACACCTTCGGCTCACAGCTCCTCTGGCTGGCGATTACCTTCGCCGTCCTCTATCTGCTGATGTCGCGGGTGATCGTGCCGCGGCTCTCCGGCATCCTGGAGGATCGCCGCGAGCGGATCGCCGGCGATCTCCGGATCGCCGCCGAATCCAAGGCGCGGGCCGAGGAGGCCGGCGAAGCCTACGAGAAAGCGCTTGCGGAAGCACGCGGCCGGGCCCATGCCCTGGCGCAGGAGACGCGTGACAGGCTCGCGGCCGAGGCGGCGGAAAAGCGCGCCGCGCTCGAGGCGGAGCTGGCGCGCAACCTCGCCGACGCCGAGGCCCGCATCACCGCGAGCAAGGAAAAGGCCATGGGCAATGTCGAGGCCATCGCCAGCGATGCCGCGGCCGCCATCGTCGAGCGCCTGACGGGTCAGGCGCCGGCGGCGGACGTGGTGGCGGCGGCCGTTGGCAAGGCAATGGCGCAGTGAGGGCGGTCTGATGCTTCACAACACCACCTTCTGGGTCGCCGTCGCTTTCGTCATCTTCCTCGCCATCGTGCTGCGCGTCGGCGGCCACAAGATCGCCGGCAAGGCGCTCGACGAGCGCGCCCAGCGCATCAAGGCCGAGCTGGAGGAAGCCGCGCGCCTGCGCAGCGAGGCCGAAGCGCTCCTCAAGGAATACGAGGCCAAGCGTCAGGCGGCGGAAGCCGAAGCCGAGGCCATCGTGACGAATGCCCGCGAGGAGGCCGAGCGCGTCGCCAAGGAGGCGCACGAGCGCATCGCCGAGTTCGTCGCCCGCCGCACGGCGGCGGCCGAGGCCAAGATCGCCCAGGCCGAAGCCCAGGCCGCGGCCGAGGTTCGCGCCGCTGCCGCCGAGGCAGCCGTCAAGGCTGCCGAACAGATCCTGCGCGACACTGTCAAGGGCAAGCTCGCCGAGGACATCTTCGCCAAGGGGCTGGGCGAGGTGAAGAGCAAGCTCAACTGAGCTGCTCCAACCGGTGAGCGACAAGGCGGCCGCCCTTGAGGCGGCCGTTTTCTTTTGCGCCGACCCGGCCAAGCCGCGGCGCCCGGGCCTTGATCAGGCGGTTCGCCTGTGGATTGATGGCAGCTTGATCGTTCGGGGAACGGACATGGCACGCACGGCTTGCCGCATCGTGGCACTCATCGTCGCGGGCGCCGCCATCGCCGCGGGCGCGCCGTCGGCAGGCGCCGACGAGCGGATGCGCCTGCCTCCGCCCTCACGGGGCAGCTCGGTGGGCCATTGCGCCATCCATGGCCCGGGATTCGTGCAGATCGCCGGCACAGACACCTGCGTGCGTCTCGGCGGGCAGGTGCGGGCCGAAGGGCTCACCCGCAACGGCACGAGCGGCACACTGACCCGCGGCCGTGCAACGCTCGACGTGCGCATACCGACCGGCCTCGGTCCGATGCGCGGCTATGTCAGCGGCACCGTGAACGGCAACTGAACCCGTCCCCCCTCCCGCGAGGGGAGGGGGCGGGCAGCTTCAGACTGTCGAGGGGAAAGGCGGCGGCTGCGGGGGGCCTATTCCGCTGCTTCCGGGACCGGCGCCGGCGGCGTCCAGCGCAGAACGGGCTGGCGGGCCGCGCGCGTCTCGTCGAGGCGCCGGCGCGGTGCGTGGTAGGGCGCACCCGTGAAGCGCGCCGTGTCGCCGTCGCGCACGGCAAAGGCGAGGTCGCGCAGCGTGGCGATGAACAGATCGAGCGAGGCCTTCGATTCGCTCTCGGTGGGCTCGATGAGCATGGCGCCATGCACGACGAGCGGGAAATAGACCGTCATCGGGTGGTAGCCCTCGTCGATCAGCGCCTTGGCGAAGTCGAGCGTCGTCACGCCCGTGCCCTTGAGCCAGGTGTCGTCGAACAGGACCTCATGCATGCAGGGGCGGTTGCCGAACGGCAGCGACATCACGTCGGCGAGCGAGGCGCGGACGTAATTGGCGTTGAGCACCGCATCTTCTGAAGCCTGCTTCAGCCCCTCGGCGCCATGCGACAGCATGAAGGCGAGCGCCCGTACGAACATGCCCATCTGGCCATGGAAGGCCGTGAGGCGCCCGAGCGGGGACTGGTCGGAGGCCGACGGATGCTCGACGAGCGAGAAGCGCCCCTCGTCGAGCCGCACATGGGGCAGAGGAGCGAAGGCGGCGAGCCTCTGCGACAGGACGACCGGCCCTGCGCCAGGCCCGCCGCCGCCATGCGGCGTGGAAAAGGTCTTGTGCAGGTTGATGTGCATGGCATCGACGCCGAGGTCGCCCGGCCGCGCCTTGCCGACGATGGCGTTGAAGTTGGCGCCGTCGCAGTAGAAGTACCCGCCCGCGTCGTGAATGACGCGCGCGATCTCGACCACGTCGCGCTCGAACAGGCCGCAGGTGTTGGGATTCGTCAGCATGATAGCGGCGGTGTCGGGGCCGGCGCGCTTGGCCACTTCCGCCGGATCCACCGTGCCGTCCTCCCGCGCCGGCACCGGCTTCACCGTGAAGCCGATGAGCGCGGCGGTGGCCGGATTGGTGCCGTGGGCCGAATCGGGAACCAGCACGACCTTGCGCGTGTCCGCCTCGCCCCGGGCCGCGATCGCCGCCTTAATGGCGGCCATGCCGGCAAGCTCGCCGTGCGCGCCGGCCTTCGGCGAGAGCGTCACGGCCGGCATGCCCGTCAGCTCCTTGAGCCAGTGGGCGAGTTCGTCCATGAGCGCCAGCGCCCCCTGGACGGTGGAGACCGGCTGCAGCGGGTGCACGTCGGCGAAGCCGGGCAGGCGCGCCATCTTCTCGTTGAGGCGCGGATTGTGCTTCATCGTGCATGAGCCGAGCGGGAACAGGCCCGTGTCGATGCCGTAGTTCTTCTGCGAGAGGCGCACGTAGTGGCGCATCGCCTCCGGCTCGGAGAGGCCGGGCAGGCCAATGGGCTCCTTGCGCCCGAGGCCGCCGAGGCGGTCGGCGACGGGCGCCGGCTCATCAAGATCGACCCCGGTCACGTCCGTGCGGCCGAACTCGAAGATCAGCGCCTCCTCCTGCTGGAGCGCGCGGTTGCCGGTAAAGGTCGCATGGCCGTTCGCGGCGCCCGCGCCCGGCGCGGTGGGACGTCCCTGACGGTTCAGCATCACAGCACCTCCGTAAGGGCGGAGACGAAGGCCGCCCGGTCGGCGTCGGTATTCACTTCGGTGGAGGCGACGAGCAGCAGGTCGTCGAGGCCGGCGCCGGGCAGCAGGCGCGACACCGGCACGCCGGCGAGCACGTGGCGGTCAGCCATGGCCTCCACGACAGCAGCCGCAGGCTTGGGAAGCCGCAGCGTGAACTCGTTGAAGAAGGTCTCGTTGAGCACCTCGACGCCCGGCACAGCCGAGACGGCGTCGGCCAGCTTCACCGCATTGGCGTGGTTGATGCGGGCGAGCCGCGTCAGCCCCTCTTCGCCCAGCAGCGACAGATGGATGGTGAAGGCGAGGCAGCACAGGCCCGAGTTGGTGCAGATGTTCGACGTGGCCTTGTCGCGGCGGATGTGCTGCTCGCGCGTGGAAAGCGTCAGCACGAAGCCGCGCCGCCCCTCGGCATCCACGGTCTCGCCGGCCAGGCGGCCAGGCATCTGGCGCACGAACTTCTGCCGGGTGGCAAAGAGGCCGACATAGGGGCCGCCGAAGGACAGGGCATTGCCAATGGACTGTCCTTCGCCCACCACGATGTCGGCGCCCATGGCGCCGGGCGCCTCGACGACGCCCAGCGACACGGCCTCGGTGAAGACGGCGACGAGGAGCGCGCCGTGCGCGTGCGCCTTGTCGGCCACAGCCCGCAGATCACGCAGGTTGCCGAAGACGTCGGGCGTCTGCACGACGACGCAGGAGACGCTGTCGTCGATGGCCGTCAGCAGGTCCTCCTTCGCCGTGACATCCGGCGTGAGGCGCTGGACCTCGTGGCCGGCGAGGCGGGACAGGGTCTCGACGACCTCGGCGTAATGGGGATGCAGCCCGCCGGAGAGCACGGCCTTGTGCCGCCGAGTCACGCGGTGCGCCATCAGCACGGCCTCGGCCGTGGCGGTGGAGCCGTCGTACATGGAGGCGTTGGCCACCTCCATGCCGGTGAGCATCGCCACCTGCGTCTGGAACTCGAAGAGGTACTGCAGCGTGCCCTGTGCGATCTCGGGCTGGTAGGGCGTGTAGCTCGTCAGGAATTCCGACCGCTGGATGAGATGGTCCACCGTCGCCGGCACATGGTGCTTGTAGGCGCCGGCGCCGATGAAGAAGGGTACGGACGAGGCCGGCACGTTGCGCGCGGCCATGGCGCCCAGGTGACGCTCCACTTCCAGCTCGCCCTTGGCCCGCGGCAGGTCGGCCGGGGCCTTCATGCGCATGCGTTCGGGGATGTCGGTGAAGAGCTCGTCGATGGAGGCGACGCCGATGCGCGCAAGCATCTCGCTGCGGTCGGCGTCGGTTAGCGGCAGGTAGCGCATGCGGCTTCGTCCCAATCGCCCGTTCGCAGTCAGGAAATCGTCTTGAGATAGTCTTCGTACTGCTCTTCGGTCATCAGCTCCTGGAGCTCGCCGGCGTTGCTGAGGCGAATCTTCAGGAACCAGCCGTCGCCGAGCGGATCCTCGTTGACCGTGGCGGGCGTCTCCTCGATGGCGCTGTTGACGGCGATGACCTCGCCGGAGACCGGGGCATAGACCTCGCTCGCCGCCTTGACGCTCTCGACGACGGCGGCTTCGGCGCCCTTCGTCAGCGTCTTGCCGACGGCGGGCAGCTCGACGAACACCACGTCGCCCAGCTGGCTCTGGGCGTAGTCGGAAATGCCCACCGTGCCGGTGTCGCCCTCGACGCGGATATATTCGTGGTCCTTGGTGTAGTAGGTGGTCATCTGTCGATCCTCTGAAAGCTGTCAGGCCCTTGCGGGGCGGTTCTCGCGTCAGCGCTTGTAGCGATGCGCGACGAAGGGCATCGGCACGACTTGCGCCGGAATCTCCTTGCCGCGGACGACGAGGGTGAGCTGCGTGCCCTCGCGGGCGAAGTCGCTCGCCACGTAGCCCATGGCCACGGGGGCACCGAGCGTCGGGGCGAAGCCGCCGGACGTCACCTCGCCCACGAGCTCTCCCGCAGCATCCTTGATCTCCGTGCCCTCGCGCGCCGGCATGCGCCCCTCGGGCTGCAACCCGATGCGCCTGCGCAGCGGGCCGTTCTCCAGCTCCTCCAGGATGCGGTGGGAGCCGGGGAAGCCGCCCTCCTGCCGCCGGCGCCGCTGGATCGACCAGGCGAGGCCCGCCTCGACGGGCGATGTTTCCTCGTTGATGTCGTGGCCGTAGAGGCACAGGCCCGCTTCGAGGCGCAGCGAATCACGCGCGCCGAGCCCGACGGGCTCGACCTCCGGCTCGGCGAGGAGCAGGTCCCACAGCGCGCCGGCCCGGTCGGCCGGCACAGAGATCTCGAAGCCGTCCTCGCCCGTGTAGCCGGAGCGCGAGACGTGGCAGGCGCTTCCGGCGACCTGCATCGGGGCAGCCGTCATGAAGGAGAGATTCCTGGCCTCCGGCGCATGGCGGGCGAGTACCGCCTCGGCCTCCGGGCCCTGCAACGCAAGGAGCGCGCGGTCGTCGAGGACCTCGAGGCCAACGCCCTCCGGCAGGTGCTGCCGGATGTGGCGGATGTCCCCTTCCTTGCAAGCGGCGTTGACGACGAGGAGCAGGCGGTCGTCGCTGTCGAGGGGCCGGGTCACCATCAGGTCGTCGATGATGCCGCCCTGGTCGTTGAGAAGCTGGCTGTAGCGCTGCTGGCCGGGGACGAGGCCGAGGATGTCCGCCGGCACCAGTGCCTCAAGCGCGCGGGAGACGCTGGCATGGTCCGGGCCGACGAGGGCGAGCTGGCCCATGTGCGACACATCGAACAACCCGGCCGCTTTGCGGGTATGCTGATGCTCGGCAATGATGCCCTTGGCATATTGCACCGGCATGTCGTAGCCGGCAAAGGGCACCATGCGGGCGCCGAGCGCCACGTGTCGGCTGTGCAGCGGCGTATGCCGGAGCGGGGCAGAGCCCGGGGGTGAAGACGCCATCGACGGTTCCTCGCGCGACAGGATTCGCGATCGGGCAGATGCCCGCTCGCGCCCCCTCTGTCCGGGAACCTGAGAGATTTCCCCGGCTGGCCGGGTTACCCCCTTCGGTGGGGCCTGCCGCTGGACAGGCCCGCTCTCCAGAGTGTCAGCTCCCGCGCGGTCCTTGGGCCTGAGCGTGTCCGGGGCGGTTGCGCCTTCGGCGTCGCGCGTGCCAGGCACGCGGCGAACTCTCCCGCGGGGATCATCGACGTTGACGCGCCAGTCATGAAGCGCGGCGCCGGTCCTGTCAACGGGCAGGGCGGGGGCTTGACAGGAGCCGCCCCGCCCGTGTCCGGGCCATCAGCGCCGGCGGGTGCTGCGCGCGGGAGCGGCCTGCGACGGGCCGCGGCCGAAGCCGACCTCGATGATGACGTTGTCGCTCATGGCGTCCGGCGGCACGGTGAAGCCGTCCTCCACGAACATGTATTCGCCCTGCGTCTGGCCGCGCGGAACAGTGACGGAGACGGTGCGCGAGCGCGAGGCGAGGATGCGGTTGCCATCACGGATGGTGACGTGGAAGGGCGAGGAGAAGGTGCCCGGTCCGCCCGCGGGGCCGAGGAGCGCGAGGCCCTGCACGCCGACCTTGATCGTCATGCCGCCGTTCGGCAGCGCCGTGCACTCGCGCGCCGTCTCGGAAATCGTGAGCTGGTAGCGCAGGGAGGCATTGCTCTCGCCGCCCACGCGCACGGCCGACCCACCGTCGGAGATGAAGACATAAGGGCAGATGACGTCGTCCGGCGGCGCCTGACGCTGCTCGGGCAAGGTGGTGCTGCCATAGCGCAACAGATTGCTGAGCGCAGAACCGCCCTCGGCCGATCCGCCGTCGGAGGTTGAACTGCATGCCGCAAGCAGACCCGCGAGGGAGACCAGCAAAACCGCAGACCGCATCGTTTCCACCCGTCTTCTATTGATCCGTCCGTGCCGTCGCGCCCCTCAGGGCAGCTTGTCGAAGCCGGCGCCGAAGCCGTCGAGTGACACCGGGATACCGATGCCCTCCTCCGGTGTCTGGAAGACGACGAACGTGGCCGTCTTGCCGGCGCGCAGCTGGCCGAGCAGGTTGTCGTCCATCAGCACCTCGGCAATGCAGCCCGTGTTGAGGCAGCGCACGAAACCGGCACGGCCGATGTCCGTGTCGTCGATCTTGAGGCCCAGGCCCGCCGGCAGCAGCACGCCGAGCGGCGCCACCACGCGCAGCAGGCGGCTCTGGCCGTCCGCCGTCTTCAGCACAATGACGACCAGCGTCACGTTGGGCCGGTCCTCGGCCGCGACACTCTGCACGATGGCGCACTGCTCCTTCTGCGCGCCCGGCGGAGTTTCGCAGCGCGTCTGCCAGTGGCCGGTCGTATCCCTGATGGCGCCCTGGGCGAGAGCGGCCTGGCCACTCACGAGGATGCCCGCAAGTGCAGCGGCCAGGGCTGCGGCACGGGGCAGGAGACGCGGAGCAGATGAACGGCGCAACATTCGCGTGGCTTTCTCTCGAGACGGTTTGGGCCGGACATTGCGGCCGCGTGCGAACGATTCGCACACCCGGCGGCCGCGCCTGCTGCTATCGTTGAAGGATGTTTCCGAACATGCCTTGCCTGCGGCTGTCAAGAACGGTGGGCCTTCCGTGGCACCGCAAGCCATCACTTTGGCGAAACAAACGGGAAAATGCGGGGAGAACGTGGCTCGCGCGTTTATGCCGCATGGAATGATTTTAACGACACCGTTGCGCCGCACGCCGGGTTGTGGTCTTTGCTCTGGATCAAAGACAGGGGGCGTCGTGTGCGCCGCCCGTCGTTTTGCGTATCACGGAACGATGGCGGACGGTTCGTCGAGACGAGAGACCGGGAACCGCGCCCCGCCGACCACGGGAGCTCCGGACGACCGATGCGGATCGATTTTCTTCGTTTTCGGCCCTTGTTTGCGCTGACGCTCGCCTTCGCCGCACTGGCGCAGCCGGCGCTTGCTGGCGTCGGCCAGCCCTCGCCCTGGCAAATGGGCCTCCAGGTGCCGGTGACCGAGGTCGCCCACTACATCGGCCAGTTCCATAACGGCCTCCTGTGGCTGATCAGCGGCATCGTGCTCTTCGTTCTGGCGCTCCTCGTCTACGTGATGGTGCGCTTCAACGAGAAGGCGAACCCGACCCCCTCGAAGACGACGCACAACACGATGATCGAGGTGATCTGGACCGTGGTGCCGGTCCTCATCCTCATCGTCATCGCGGTGCCGTCCTTCCGCCTGCTCAAGCTGCAGCTCGTGCCGCCGCAGGCCGATCTCGTGATCAAGGCGACGGGGCATGCCTGGTACTGGTCCTACGAGTATCCCGGCAACGAGGGCGAGGCTTTCAGCTTCGACGCCAACATGGTGCCGGACGACCAGCTGCAGCCCGGCCAGCCGCGCCTGCTCGCCACCGACAACGAGGTTGTCGTGCCGGTGAACAAGAACATTCTGGTGCAGGTGACGGCCGCTGACGTGATCCATTCCTTCGCGGTGCCGTCCTTCGGCATCAAGATCGACGCCGTGCCGGGCCGCCTCAACGAGACCTGGTTCCGGGCCGAGCGCGAGGGCGTCTACTATGGCCAGTGCTCTGAGCTGTGCGGGCAGAACCACGCCTTCATGCCCATCGCCATCCGCGTGGTGAGCGAGGAGGAGTATTCCGCCTGGCTCGCCGAGGCGAGGCAGAAGTTTGCCGCCACGGGCCGTCCCGTGACGGTGGCGAGCCGCGTGCCCGCGGCCGAATGATCCGTCGAACCGTCGCGGCCCATTACGGCCGACAACAAGAAACAATGGCCTGACGAGGAGCTGAGCAAATGGCTTCGCCGGCAACATCCCACGAAGCGCACGACCACGGCCACGACCTGCCGCGTGGCTGGCGGCGGTGGATGAATTCAACCAACCACAAGGACATCGGCACGCTGTACCTGATCTTCGCGCTCTTCGCGGGTCTCGTCGGTGGTGCACTGTCCATCGGCATGCGGCTCGAGCTCCAGGAGCCGGGCATGCAGATCTTCTCGAACCCGCAGACGTTCAACGTCTTCGTCACGGCCCACGGCCTCATCATGGTGTTCTTCATGGTGATGCCGGCGCTTATCGGCGGGTTCGGCAACTGGTTTGTGCCGCTCATGATCGGTGCGCCGGACATGGCGTTCCCGCGCATGAACAACATCTCCTTCTGGCTCACCGTGGCAGCCTTTGGCCTGCTGGTGGTGTCGCTGTTCATGGAGGGTGCGCCCGGCTCGCTCGGCTTCGGTGGCGGCTGGACGGTCTATCCGCCGCTGGCCGTTCAGGGCCATCCGGGCCCGGCGCTCGACTTCGGCATCCTGGCGCTGCACCTCGCCGGTGCGGCCTCGATTCTCGGTGCCATCAACTTCATCACCACCATTCTCAACATGCGCGCGCCGGGCATGACGCTGCACAAGATGCCTCTCTTTGCCTGGGGCGTGCTGGTGACGGCGTTCCTGCTGCTGCTGTCGCTGCCCGTGCTGGCCGGCGCCATCACCATGCTGCTGACGGACCGCAACTTCGGCACGACCTTCTTTGACCCGGCCGGTGGCGGTGACCCGATCCTCTACCAGCACCTGTTCTGGTTCTTCGGCCACCCCGAAGTGTACATCATGATCCTGCCGGCCTTCGGCGTGATCAGCCACATCGTGTCGACCTTCTCGAAGAAGCCGATCTTCGGCTACCTCGGCATGGCCTACGCCATGGTGGCGATCGGCATCGTCGGCTTCATCGTGTGGGCGCACCACATGTACACGGCGGGCCTGTCGCTCGACACGCAGCGCTACTTTGTCTTCGCGACGATGGTCATCGCCGTGCCGACGGGCGTGAAGATCTTCTCCTGGATCGCCACGATGTGGGGCGGCTCCATCCGCTTCACCGCGCCGATGGTGTGGGCGATCGGCTTCATCTTCCTGTTCACGATCGGCGGCGTGACGGGCGTCGTGCTGGCCAACGCCGGTGCCGACCGCGCTCTGCACGACACCTACTACGTCGTGGCCCACTTCCACTACGTGCTGTCGCTCGGCGCCGTCTTCGCCCTCTTCGCGGGCTGGTACTACTGGTTCCCGAAGATGTCGGGCTACGTGATCCCGGACTGGATCGGCAAGCTGCACTTCTGGGTGGCGTTCATCGGTGCGAACATGCTGTTCTTCCCGATGCACTTCCTCGGCCTCGCCGGCATGCCGCGCCGCTATGCGGACTATCCGGACGCCTATGCCGGCTGGAACATGATCTCCTCGATCGGTTCCTACATCTTTGCCGCGGGCCTGCTGATCTTCTTCTACGGCGTGGCACTCGCCTTCATCCGCAAGCAGCGGGCAGGCGACAACCCGTGGGGCGTGGGCGCGACGACGCTGGAATGGACGCTGTCCTCGCCGCCTCCGTTCCACCAGTACGAGACGCTGCCGAAGATCACGAGCTCCAGCCACTGATCTTCAGGCTTCGAGACAGGCGTGCGGCCGGGCAGGTCCCGGCCGCCGCTTCTCCGCCGGAGGCCGAGATGCGGCCTCCCGCCGAGAGGCGGAGGCACCGGAAGGTGCCGGAAGCGTTGAACCGAATGGGTATGGCGTTATGTCGATGATCAGCGACCGACTGGCCGAGACGGGCCGCCGCGAGGCGGCCGGCGCGGGGCATGCGTCGGTCTATGGAGGCAGCGTCGGCGACTACATCGCGCTGCTGAAGCCGCGCGTGATGTCGCTCGTCGTCTTCACGGCGCTCGTCGGCATGGTGACTGCGCCCGGCCACATCAACCCGGTGCTCGGCTTCGCTTCGCTGCTCGCCATCGCCATCGGTGCCGGCGCCTCGGGCTGCCTCAACATGTGGTGGGATGCCGACATCGACGCGGTGATGACGCGCACGGCACAGCGGCCCATCCCGGCCGGCCGCATCGCGCCTGGCGAGGCCCTGGCCTTCGGCATGACGCTGTCGGTCGGCTCCGTGCTCGTGCTCGGCCTTGCGTCGAACTGGTTCGCGGCGGCCTTCCTCGCCTTCACCATCTTCTTCTACGCCGTCGTCTACACGATGTGGCTCAAGCGGGCGACGCCGCAGAACATCGTCATCGGCGGCGCGGCGGGCGCCTTCCCGCCCATGATCGGCGAGGCGGCTGTGACGGGGCACGTCAGCCTCGACGGGCTCGCGCTGTTCGCCATCATCTTCCTGTGGACGCCGCCGCACTTCTGGGCGCTCGCCCTCGTCAAGGCCGGGGACTACGCCCGCGCCGGCGTGCCCATGATGCCGAACGTCGCCGGCGCGGACGCGACGCGCCGGCAGATCATGCTCTACACGCTCCTGCTCGCCCCTGTGGGCCTTGCGCCGGTGGCGCTCGGTTTCGGCGGCGCGGTCTATGCCACGGTGGCCGGCATCACCGGCCTCGGCATGGTGGCGCTCGCCTGGCGCGTCCTGCGTTGCCGCGAGGGAGAGGCGGCGGTGAAGGCGGCGCAGCAGCTCTTCGCCTTCTCCGTGCTCTATCTCTTCCTTCTCTTCGCGACGCTGCTCGCCGAGCAGTCGCTCGGCTTTGGCAGCCTGTTCACCGGTTGGGGACGCTGATGAACGATCGTGACCCCAACGACGACAGGGAGCGCGCTGTGGAGGGAGGTCCGCCCCAGATGTCGCCCGAGGAGGCCAGGCGCCGCCGCGGGCGCAACATCGCGATCGGTGTCGTTCTCGGGCTGCTCGCCGTGCTGTTCTATGCCATGACGATCGCGCGGCTCGGCGAGAATGTCCTGAACAGGCCGCTGTGAGGTTGGCATGGGCAGCAACGGGCAGGATCCCAGGGTGAACGCAGCCGTGCGGCGCACGGCCCTCATCTGTGCCGGCGTGGCCGTCGGCATGGTCGGCCTCGCCTACGCCGCGGTGCCGTTCTATGAGCTCTTCTGCCGCGTCACCGGCTACGGCGGCACGCCGCAGGTGAGCGTCGGCCCGTCCACGCGCCAGTCTGAGCGCGAGATCACCGTGCGCTTCGATTCGAATGTCGCGCCGGGCATTTCCTGGCGCTTCACGCCCGAGGCCCGGGAGGTCACCGTCAAGCTCGGCGAGACGAAGACGGTGATGTACAAGTTCACCAACACGAGCGACCGTCCGACGACGGGCATCGCCACGTTCAACGTCCAGCCCGAGCTGGCGGGGGCGTATTTCAACAAGATCCAGTGCTTCTGCTTCTCGGAGCAGACACTGCAGCCGGGCGAGACCGTGGAGGCGCCGGTCGTCTTCTATGTCGATCCCGACATCGTCAACGAGCGTGACATAGCGGACATTCGCGCTATCACGCTTTCCTACACCGTCTTTCCCGCCAAGGGGGGCGCGCCGGTGACGGCCGCCAGCCAGGCGGCAGACAAGTCGAGCCTTTGAACGCTTAACGCGCCTACGCGAGCAAGGACCGAGGGACCCGGAGACAACACAAATGGCCGAAGCTCACGCCAAGAATCACGACTACCATCTCGTCGATCCGAGCCCGTGGCCGCTCCTCGGTTCGGTCAGTGCCTTCGTCATGGCCTGCGGCGCCATCATGCTGATGAAGGACCTGTCGATGGCCGGCCTCAAGGCGGGGCCCTATGTCTTCGGTGCCGGCCTCATCGGCGTGCTCTACACCATGATGAGCTGGTGGACCGACGTGGTGCGCGAGGCCGAGAGGGGCGACCACACCCGAGTCGTGCAGCTGCACCACCGCTACGGCATGCTGCTGTTCATCGCCTCGGAGGTGATGTTCTTCGTTGCCTGGTTCTGGGCCTATTTCGACGCCAGCCTGTTCCCCGGCGAGGCCATCCAGTTCGAACGTGCCGAGTTCACCGGCGGGCACTGGCCGCCCAAGGGCATCGAAACCTTCGACCCCTGGCACCTTCCGCTGCTCAACACGCTGATCCTGCTCACCTCGGGCACGACGGTCACCTGGGCGCACCATGCGCTGCTGCACAACGACCGCGCCGGCGTGAAGCAGGCGCTGTGGCTGACGGTGGCGCTCGGCCTGCTCTTCACCGTCGTGCAGGCCTACGAGTACTCGCACGCCACGTTCGACTTCTCGGGCAACATCTACGGTGCCACCTTCTTCATGGCGACGGGCTTCCACGGCTTCCACGTCATCGTCGGCACCATCTTCCTGGCCGTCTGCCTGCTGCGCGTCTACCTTGGCCACTTCACGCCGAAGCAGCACCTCGGCTTCGAGTTCGCGGCCTGGTACTGGCACTTCGTCGACGTGGTGTGGCTGTTCCTCTTCGCCGCCATCTACGTCTGGGGTGCGGGCGCGCCCGCCGCGCACTGACGCACAGACCGGTTCCGGCGCAGAGCCGTGATGCGACGGGAGGGGCGGCCGCAGCCGCCCCTCTTGCGTTGGAAGGGCAGGCCGCCCGAGGCCGTAATCGAGGAGGATGAGACATGGCCCACGACGATCACGCGCCCCAGTCCCCCGTCGCGACGGGCCTCAGCGGGCGCTGCCCCCGCTGCGGGCAGGGGCGCCTGTTCAGCGGCTTCCTCAAGGTCGCGCCGAGGTGCAGCGCCTGCGGGCTCGATTACAGCTTCGCCGATTCGGCCGATGGGCCGGCGGTCTTCGTCATGCTGCTCGGCGGCTTCATCGTCTGCGGTTTCGCGCTCTGGCTCGAGCTGACCTATGAGCCGCCGTTCTGGCTGCATCTGGTCCTGTCGCTGCCGCTGGCGCTCGTCGTGTGCCTCGGCATGCTGCGTCCGCTCAAGGGCGTGCTCATCGCCCTGCAATACCATCACAAGGCCGCGGAAGGCCGGCTGGAGAAATAGCCGTGGCGGCACGCTGGCGTGGCCTCATCCTTCCCGGTGTCCTGACGCTCCTTGCGCTTGCGGTGCTGCTGTCGCTGAGCGCCTGGCAGTTCTCGCGCAAGGAGTGGAAGGAGGCGCTGCTCGCGCGCATCGAGGCCCGCATTGATGCCGAGCCCGTCCCGCTGCCGCCCGAGGCGGACTGGCCGGCCTGGCGGGCGGAGAACGACGAATACCGCCCGGTCGTCGTGCAGGGCCGCTTCCTGCACGACAGGGAGGTGCTGGTGCACGGCAACACGCCGCGCGATGAGCATGGCCGCGTCGGAGCCGGCTATTACGTGCTCACCCCGCTCGTCCGTCCGGACGGCTCGATCGTCATCGTAAACCGCGGCTTCGTGCCGCTCGTCAACCGGGATCCCGCAACCCGCGCTGCCGGCCAGGTGGAGGGCGAGGTGGTGGTGCGCGGCGTCATGCGCGAGCCCCAGGAGCGCGGCTGGTTCGTGCCCGCCGACGACCCGGCCCGCGGCGAGTGGTTCACGCGCGATCCGGCCGCCATCGCCGCCGCGTTCGGCCTTTCGCGCGTCGCCCCCTTTATCGTGGAGGCGGACGGGACTCCCAACCCCGGCGGCCTGCCGCTCGGCGGCTTGACGCGCGTGAGCTTTCCCAACAACCACCTCGAATATGCGCTGACATGGCTCGGGCTTGCCATCGGGCTTGTCGGCGTCTTCGTCGCCTTCGCCATCCGGCGGCTGAAGGGGAAGACCTAGGCCGGGAGCCGGGGCAGGGAGGAGGTGCGTTTGTCCCCCCGCGGCTGCGCGCCCCGTCCTTGTCTCGCCATCCTTCGCGGCTTACTGTCCGCCGTCCCACGAGGAGATAGGTTCGGTGCTGCACGTCTCGACCCGCGGGGAGGCACCCGCGATTGCCTTCAACGAAGCGCTTCTGACTGGCCTTGCCCGGGACGGCGGGCTCTATGTGCCCGAGACCTGGCCGCAGTTCACGCGCGAAGCGATCGCCGCCCTGGCCGGCAAGTCCTATGCCGCTGCCGCCAACGAGATCGTGGGGGCGCTCGTCGACGGCGACGTTCCGGCTGACGCCCTGTCGGCCATGGTTGCGGATGCCTATGCCACCTTCCGCCATCCGGCGGTGTGCCCGCTGACCCAGGTGGGCGACAACCTCTTCGTGCTCGAGCTCTTCCACGGGCCGACGCTCGCCTTCAAGGACGTCGCCATGCAGCTGCTCGCGCGGCTGATGGACCACGTGCTGAAGCAGCGCGGCGCGCGCGCGACCATCGTCGGCGCGACCTCGGGCGACACCGGATCGGCGGCCATCGAGGCCTTCGCCGGGCTCGACCAGGTCGACGTGTTCATCCTCTTCCCGCACGGGCGGGTGTCGGAGGTGCAGCGCCGGCAGATGACCACCGTCGCCTCGCCCAACGTGCACGCCATCGCGCTCGAGGGCACATTCGACGACTGCCAGGGCATCCTCAAGGGGCTGTTCAACAATCACCGCTTCCGCGACGAGCTGGCCCTCTCGGGCGTCAATTCCATCAACTGGGCGCGCATCGCGGCGCAGGTGGTGTACTACTTCACCGCCGCCGTCTCACTCGGCGCGCCGCACCGGCCGGTCTCCTTCACCGTGCCCACGGGCAATTTCGGCGACATCCTGGCGGGCTACGTGGCCAAGCGCATGGGCCTGCCGGTTGGCCGGCTCGGCATCGCCACCAACGTCAACGACATCCTGGTGCGGACGCTGGCCACCGGGCGTTACGAGCCGGCCGGGGTTGCCGCCACCACCTCGCCCTCCATGGACATCCAGGTGTCGTCGAACTTCGAGCGCCTGCTTTTCGAGGCAGGCGGGCGCGACGCTGCCGCCGTGCGGCGCATGATGACGGGGCTCGTCCAGTCTGGCGCCTTCACGGTGGAGGAGCCGCTGCTTTCCGCCATCCGCCGGGACTTCTTCGCCGGCCGGGCGGACGAGGCCGAGGTGGCGGCCGAGATCGGCATCACCTGGCGCGAGGCAGGCTATCTGCTTGATCCGCACACCGCCGTCGGCATGGTGGCCGCGCGGCGTGCGCTGAAGGAGGATGCGGTGACGCCGATGGTGGTGCTGTCCACAGCGCATCCTGCCAAGTTCCCGGATGCAGTGCAGGCTGCGAGCGGCGTGCGCCCGCCGCTGCCGACCCATCTCGCCGACCTCTACGAGCGGCCGGAGCGGTTCGACGTCGTCGCCAACGACATTGCCGCCGTCGAGGCCTACGTGCGTGCGCGGGCCCGCGCGGCACGGGGGGCTGCGGCATGAAGGCAGCCGCCGTCGCGGGCGGGGGGAACGGGCCGAACATCTCGACGCTCGCCAGCGGGCTGAGGGTGGTGAGCGAGCGCATGCCGCAGGTCGCCACCGTGGCGGTGGGCGTGTGGGTTGGCGCAGGAGCGCGCAACGAGAGGCCGGAGGAACACGGCCTCTCGCATTTTATCGAGCACATGGCCTTCAAGGGCACCGAGCGCCGCTCGGCCCGCGCCATCGCCGAGGCCATCGAGGCCGTGGGCGGCGACTTCAATGCCGAGACGGGTATCGAGTACACGTCCTATACCGTGCGTCTGCTGCCGCAGGACATCGACCTCGCGCTCGACATCCTCGCCGATATCCTGATGCATTCGCGCTTTGCGCCCGAGGAGATCGCCCGCGAGAAGTCCGTGATCCTGCAGGAGATCAGCGCCGTCGAGGATACGCCCGAGGATCTCGTCAACGACCTCTTCATGAGCGCAGCGTTCTCCGGCCAGCCGCTCGGCCGGCCCATCCTCGGCACGGCGGAGAGCGTGCGCGGGCTCACCCGCGAGCGGCTCCTCGGCTACCTGCGGCGGGAATATCTGGCCTCGCGCATGGTCGTCGCCGCGGCCGGAGCCGTCGATCACGAGCGACTTGTCGCCGGCGTCGAGCGCTTCTTCGCCGGCATCGGCACGGGTGAGGCTCCGGCGGTCGAGCCGGCGCGGTTCACCCCGGGCGAACTTTTCGTCGAGCGCGACATCGAGCAGGTGCAGCTCATGCTCGGCTGGCCGGGCAGGGCGCTCGGCGATGCGGCGTATTATAGCTTGCAGGTCTTCGCCAACCTGCTCGGCGGGGGCATGTCCTCGCGCCTCTTCCAGGAGGTGCGCGAGGAGCGGGGCCTCGCCTATGCGGTCGATGCCTTCCATTGGCCCTTCACGGACACCGGCGTCTTCGGCCTTGGCGCCGGCACCGCGCCGGAGGATGTCGACGAGCTGCTGCCCGTGGCTCTCGGCTGCCTGCGCGATGCGGCGCTCGCTGCCACGCCGGAGGAACTCGGCCGCGCGCAGGCGCAGATGAAGGTGGCCCTGCTGACCGCGAGCGAATCAGCCAGCAGCCGGGCCGACCAGCTCGCCCGGCAGATCCTCGCCTTCGGCCGGCCGGTGTCGCAGGAGGAGATCGTCGCCCGGCTCGATGCCCTGACCGTCGAGGATATACATGCCGCCGGCCGCAGCCTGCTAGAATGCCGGCCGGTCGTGGTGGGGCTGGGGCCGGTGGCTGAACTGCCGGCGTCCACTGCGGTCCAGACGATGCTCGCCGAAAGGTGAAGGCCATGGTGCTGTTCCGCTTCGTGCCCGCCAACGAGGCCCTGCCGGTCGTGCGAGGCGAAGGGCTCTATCTGCGGGCGCCGCAGATGGCCGATTTCGCTCAGTGGGCGGCGCTGAGGGCGGAAAGCCGCCGGTTTCTCGAGCCGTGGGAGCCGCTGTGGCCGAGCGATGACCTGACGCGCACCTCCTTCCGCCGCCGCGTGCGCCGCTACGCCCAGGAGATCGCCAGCGACACCGCCTATCCCTTTCTCATCTTCCGGCAGGAGGACGACGTGCTGCTCGGCGGCCTCACGCTCGGCTTCGTGCGGCGCGGTGTCGCCCAGACCTGCACGCTCGGCTACTGGATCGGCGAGCGCCATGCCCGCCAGGGGTACATGACGCGCGCGGTGCGGGCTGCCGTTGGATTTGCCTTCCGCAACCTCGCCCTGCGTCGTGTCGAGGCCGCCTGCCTGCCGTCCAACGCCGCTTCCATCCGTCTCCTCGAAAAGGTCGGATTCAGCCGCGAAGGGTACGCGCGCCGCTACCTGTGCATTGCGGGCACGTGGCAGGACCACCTTCTCTATGCCCTGTTGAGCGATGACACAGTCTCGTGAGAGCGACATAACCCGGCCGGCAGGCTGGGCGCGCCGGGGCGCCTGCGAGCGGCAGGCGGTCCGGCAGGGGGGCATCTGCCTCGGGTCGCGGCTCTTGCTCTCATCCGGCCGGCCCGGTACGACTCGGCAGCCCTTCGACGCGCCCACCCGCGAGACTCACGCGTTGCATCTCCTGCGTAGACTGACGCTCCTTCTGTCGGCCCTCGTCGCCCTCGTCGCCCTGGCGACGCCGGCTGCGGCCGTGGAATCGGTGCGCGTGACGCTGGACGCGCAGGCCATCGACCTGATGCCCGCGGTCGAGTTCTACAAGTCGGAAGGCGATCTCATCCAGATTCCCATCGCGCCGGGGCCGGACGGTATCGTGCGCCGCATCGCCGTGAAGGCGCGTGACGGCGGCACGCGGCCGGACTGGATGGTCTTCGCGCTCACCAACGATACGGACGAGCAGATCGACCGGCTGCTGGTCGCGCCCCATTACCGCCTCGTCGGCTCGGGTGTCATCTGGCCGGATCTTGGCGCCTCGCGCATCACCGCCATCACCGCGAGCCAGGGCATCCGGCCCGAGCGTGAGGAAAGCCCCGATGCCGATGTCTTCACGCTGACGCTTGACCCCGGCACCACCGTCACCTTCGTGGCCGAGCTGCGCACGCCGAACCTGCCGCAGCTCTATCTGTGGGAGCCGGAGGCCTACAAGAAGAAGATCAACGGCCTCACGCTCTACAAGGGAATCATCATCGGCATCGCCGGCCTTCTCGCCCTCTTCCTCACCATCGTCTTTGTGGTGAAGGGGGCGGTCATCTTCCCGGCCGCGGCGGCGCTCGCCTGGGCGGTGCTGGCGTATGCCTGCATCGATTTCGGCTTCCTGCAGCAGATTTTCCCGGCGACATCCTCGGCAGACCGCATCTACCGCGCGGCGGCAGAGGCCGTGCTCGCCGCCACCTTGCTCGTCTTCCTCTTCGCCTATCTCAACCTCAACCGCTGGCACGTGCGCTACAGCCACGTGACGGCCGCGTGGCTGGCCTTCCTTGCCGCGCTCGTCGGGCTCGCCGTCTTCGATGCGCCGGTCGCGGCGGGCGTGGCGCGCATTTCCATCGCGGCGGTGGCAGCCGTCGGTTTCGCACTCGTCATCCACCTGGCGAGCCACGGCTACGACCGCGCGGTGATGCTCATCCCCACCTGGCTGCTGCTGCTCGTCTGGGTGACAGCCGCGGCCTTCACCGTCCTCGGCCAGCTTTCGCGTGACCTCGTGCCGCCGGCGCTCATCGGCGGGCTGGTGCTCATTGTCATGCTGATCGGCTTCACGGTGATGCAGCATGCCTTCGCCGGCGGGGCCATCGCACAGGGCCTGGTGAGCGACACGGAGCGCAAGGCGCTGGCGCTTGCCGGGGCGGGCGACTTCGTCTTCGACTGGGACGTGCAGGCCGACAAGGTCTTCGTGAGTTCCGAGCTGGAGCAGCAGCTCGCGTTGAAGCGCGGCTCGCTCGAAGGGCCGGCGTCCACCTGGCTCGAGGTGATGCATCCCTTCGACCGCGACCGCTATCGTGCCACGCTCGACGCCGTACTGGAGCAGCGGCGCGGCCGCGTCGTGCAGGATTTCCGGCTGCGTTCGGGGAGCGGCCAGTACCACTGGTTCAACCTCAAGGCACGGCCCGTCGTCGGCTCCGACGGGGAAGTCATCCGCGTCGTCGGCATCCTGGCGGACGTCACGGACGCGCGCACGGCCGAGGAGCGGCTGTTGCATGACGCGGTCCACGACAACCTCACGGGCCTGCCCAACCGCGAGCTGTTCTACGACCGGCTCGAGGCGGCGCTCGTCTTTGCCCAGGGCGACGACAGCATCCGTCCGACGGTCATCGTGGTCGATCTCGACCGCTTCAAGCAGGTGAACGAATCGGTCGGCCTGTCAGCCGGCGATTCGATCCTGCTCACGATCTCGCGCCGACTCGGCCGCCTGCTGCGCCCGCAGGACACGCTGGCCCGCATCTCCGGCGACGAGCTCGCCATCATTCTCGTGTCCGAGCGCGAGCCCGACCGCATCATCTCCTTCGCCGGCATGATCCGCCGGGCCGTCACCACGCCCGTGACCTTCGCCGAGCGCGAGATCTTCCTCACCGCCTCCATCGGCATCGCCCTGCACGATCCGCAGGCCGAGGCGCGCAGCGAGGAGATGCTGAAGAACGCCGAGATCGCCATGATCCACGCCAAGAAGCAGGGCGGGGATCGCATCGAGGTGTTCCGCCCGACGATGCGCGCCGAGCGCTCGGACAAGCTGACGATCGAGAGCGACCTGCGCCGCGCGCTCGATCGTGGCGAGATGAAGGTCTTCTTCCAGCCCATCGTGCGGCTGGACGACCGCACGGTCGCCGGCTTCGAGGCGCTGTTGCGCTGGGACCACCCGCGCCACGGCCGGCTCGGCCCGCAGGACTTCATCCCCATCGCCGAGGAGACGGGGCTCATCGTCGACCTGGGGCTCTTCGCTCTGGAGCGTACGGCGCGCGAGCTGGCCGCCTGGCAGCGGGCGCTTGATGTCGAGCCGCCTATCTTCGCCAGCGTCAACATCTCGAGCCGCCACCTGCTGCGGCACGACCTGCTGCACGACGTGAAGACCGTCCTCGCGCGTTTCGCCGTCCATCCAGGCTCGCTCAAGCTGGAGCTGACCGAAAGCCTGGTGATGGAGAATCCGGAATATGCGGCGCAGATGCTCACGCGCATCCGCGACCTCGGGGCGGGCCTGTCGCTCGACGATTTCGGCACAGGCTACTCGGCGCTGTCCTATCTGCAGCGCTTTCCCTTCGACACGATCAAGATCGACCAATCCTTCGTGCGGCAGATGGCGAACGGCGGCCGGCCGGTCATCCTGCGCTCCATCGTTACGCTGGCGCACGACCTCGGCATGGATGTGGTGGCGGAGGGCGTGGAGGATGAGGCCGATGCCGTCGCCCTGCAGCAGATCGGCTGCGAGTATGCGCAGGGCTATGCCTTCGGCGAGCCGATGAGTGCTCTGGAGGCGCGCAAGCTGGTCGGTGCGGCGCACGAGGCCGCCTGACGCGCGAGACCGTCCGACATTCTTGCCGGTTCTGGAATGCAGGGCAGGCGTCGCCGCGCCTCACCGGTGCGTGGCGCACCGTTGCGAACAGGGCTGATCGAGGGGTAGGGCGCTCACGCGTGCCCGGCGTCGCCGGAGAGCATGCCAGGGTCGATACCCAGCCTACGCAGGGCGCGGTCGTATTTCGCCTCCAGCGGCACGTTGAAGATCAGCTCCGGGTCGGCCGGGCAGTGCAGCCAGCCGTTGGCCTGGATCTCGCTCTCGAGCTGCCCGGCACCCCAGCCAGCATATCCGAGCGCCAGCAGGGCGCTGTGCGGGCCCTGGCCGCGGGCGATGGCGCGCAGGATGTCGATTGTCGCCGTCAGGCAGATGTCGTCGTCGATCGGCAGCGTCGAATTGTCGATGAAGAAGTCGGGCGAGTGCAGCACGAAGCCGCGCCCCGTCTCCACCGGCCCGCCGCGCAGCACGAGCACCCGGTCACGCTGGGGCAGGCGGATCGCCTCCTCGGCGTTGATGATGTCGAGCTGGACGAGAAGGTCGGGGAAACTGAGCTCCGTCGCGCGCTTGTTGACGACGATGCCCATCGCCCCCTCTTCCGAGTGGGCGCAGATGTAGATCACCGAACGGGCAAACCGTTCGTCCTGCATGCCCGGCATGGCGAGCAGCAGCTGGCCGTCCAGATAATCCTTGCCGGTCCCGGCCGACTTTCGCACGAGCGACATCAGCTCTCCTTCTCTCACAGATATGCTAAGGCGCGCCTATAGCTTTTCAATGCTTTTTGATGCCTTCTTGTTGCGCTTCACGGCTTCGTGGCTCGCCAGCGCAGTACGGGCAGGGTATTGGGCCGCCATGCTGAAGCGACATTCTTGTTACGCGGCCACCCGGCGGGCGCTGGCCATCTGCGGTGCCCTGGCCCTGTCCGCCGGTCTCACGCTCGCGGCCGATCTGGGCACGACCGCCCTTGCGCAGGCCGCACCCGCGGCGAGCGCCCGGGGCGAGCGCTCGTCCATCGCGCTCCTGTCGGCCGGCCGCCTGCCGGACGGCAGCTGGCGCGCCGGCCTCAGCATCGCCCTCGATCCCGGCTTCAAGACCTACTGGCGCGAGCCCGGCGATTCCGGCGTGCCGCCGGTCTTTGACTGGTCGGGCTCGCGCAACGTCGCCCGCGTCGAGGTGGAATGGCCGGCGCCCCGCCGCTTCTTCGACGGCGCGGGCTGGTCCATTGGCTACAAGGACGACGTGGTGCTGCCCCTGCGCATCGTGGCGAAGGATCCCGGAGCCCCTGTGGTGCTCGATCTGCGGCTCGACTACGCGGTGTGCGAAAAGCTCTGCATCCCGACGGGCGGGCACGTGGTGCGGGAGCTGACCGAATCGGCCGAGGACGCTGCCCTGCTCGCCCCCTTCGTCGCCCGCGTCCCGCGCGAGGTGGCGCCGGGCGAGGAGGCCGCCGGCCTCAGGCTCGAGACGGCGGGCATCGACGGGCAGGGGGACGACGTGACGGTCGTCGCCCTCATCGCCGGCGAGGGGCTGGAGGATGTGTTCATCGAGGGTGAGAGCGGCTGGTACTTCGACAGGGCCGAGTTGACGCGCGAGAGTGACGGCCGCACGCGCGTGCGCATCCCGGTTGCCGAACGGCCGAAGGACGCGGCCGAAAAGACCTCCGCCAGGCTCACGATCGTCGGCAGCGCCGGTGCGATATCCGTCACGGCAACGCTCGACGCCGTGCCCAAGGCGCGTTAACTCAGAAAAGAGCCCGTGGAGCGGGACCTTTCCTCAAAGGAGCGTTGTCATGACCATTGCAGTTGGAGACCGCCTGCCGCCCGTGACCTTCCGCGTCATGACGCCCGACGGACCGGCGCCGCGGACCACGGATGACATCTTCAAGGGCCGCAAGGTCGTGCTGTTCGCCGTGCCGGGCGCCTTCACGCCTACCTGCCACAAGAACCACCTGCCGGGCTTCCTCGCCAAGGCGGACGAGATCAAGGCTCGTGGCATCGATGCCATCGTGGTGACGGCGGTCAATGACGTCTTCGTCATGGACGCCTGGAGCAAGGCGACGGGCGCTGCGGGCGTCATCGAGTTCCTCGCCGATGGCAATGCCGATTTCGCCAAGGCGATCGGACTTGCCTTCGATGGCTCGGGCTTCGGCCTCGGCACACGCTCGCAGCGCTACTCGATGGTGGTGGAAGACGGCGTCGTCCGGCAGCTCAATGTCGAGGACGCGCCCGGCAAGGCCGAGGTCTCCGGCGCGGAGCACCTCCTCTCCCAGCTCTGAGGCTGCCGGCCGGCGGCCCCGCTCATTCCACCCGCAGGGGCGCGAAGCTCATGCGGTGGAACGGGGAGGGGCCGTGCGCGGCGATGGCGCTGAGATGAGCCTGCGTGCCGTAGCCGGCGTGGGACGAGAAGCCGTAGACGGGAAACTGCCGGCACAGCCGGGACATCAGCCGGTCGCGCGTGACCTTGGCGACGATCGAGGCCGCCGCGATCGAGGCGACCGTGAGGTCGCCCTTGACGACCGCCTCGGTCGGGCAGGGGGCATCGGGAGGGCAGTCCCTGCCGTCGACGAAGGCGTGCAGCGGCCGCACGGGCAGGCCGCGCAGCGCCCGCGCCATGGCGGCGAGCGTCGCCTGGCGGATGTTGATGCGGTCGATGACGCTGGCCGGCACGCTCGCCACCGAGACGGCCGCGCTCTCGAGGATGAAAGCGTAAAGTGCCTCGCGCCGCGCGGGCGTGAGCTTCTTGGAATCCGTGAGGCCCTCGGGGATGCGGTCAGGATCGAGCACGACCGCTGCTGCGACGACAGGGCCGGCGAGGGGGCCGCGTCCCACCTCGTCCACTCCGGCGACTGGCCAGAGGCCACGCCGGCGGCAGTCCTCCTCCCGCGCGAAAGAGGCTGGCGCGAAAGCCGGGCCTGCCGGCGAATCAGTGTCGTCGATACGCTTCATGCGGCCATCATGGCGCGCACGGGCGAAGGCTCAAGGCCGGAAGGTACAGTCCCGCGCCCGCGGCACGCGGGCGTACGGCGAGTCAGTCCGGCAGAACGAGCAGCCCGCGCTCGTCGAGTGGCATGAAGGGGTTGAACGCCACCTCCCACGGATGGCCGTCGGGGTCGGCGAAATAGCCCGAATAGCCGCCCCAGTCTGCCCTGGCGCCCGGCTTCAGCACGCGCCCGCCTGCGGCCACCGCCGCCTCGAGCGCAACGTCCACCGCCTGTTCGTCCGCCACGTTGATGGCGAGGGTGAAGCCGCCGAACCCTGGAGGCGTCGGCGGCAGCCCGGCATCCACGGCAAGCTGGCCCCGGTCCCAGAGGGCGAGCACGAGATTGTCGAGGGCGAGAAAGGTGATGGCGTCCTCGAAGGCCCGGGCCTTCGGCTGCCAGCCGAGCTTCTCGTAGAAGTGCCGGCTCGCGGCGCGGTCCGTGACGCCGAGGGTGATGAGGTTGACGCGGGCGGGAACGGCGGCGGACATCAGTCTTTCCTTCAGAAGAGGCTGAGCTGCTCGGCGCCGCGGCGGGGCGGGCAGAACAGGTCTGTCCGCAGCCGCGTGCGGCGCTTGTTGAAGCCGAGGCGCTCGGCCGCCATTTCGAAGCGCCGGCCGATCATCCAGGCATAGGGGCCGGAACCGACCATGCGCTGTCCCCAGCTCGAGTCGTAGTCCTTGCCGCCGCGCGTTGAGCGCACGAGCGACAGCACGTGCCTGGCCTTGTCGGGATAGTTGCTCATCAGCCAGTCGCGCACGATGTCGCGCACCTCGAGCGGCAGGCGCAGCATGACGTAGCCCGCCTCTCGCGCACCCGCGGCGTGGGCGGCGGCGAGAATATCCTCGATCTCCGCATCGTTGATGGCCGGCACGATGGGGGCGACGAGCACGGAGACGGGAATGCCGGCCTCACTGAGGCGGCGGATGGTGTCGAGCCGGCGCTGCGGCGTCGCGGCGCGCGGTTCCATGGTGCGGGCGAGCCTGGCATCCAGCGTGGTGACGGAGATCGCCACCTTGGCGAGGCCCCGCTCCGCCATCGGCGCAAGAAGGTCGATGTCACGCGCCACGAGGGCCGACTTGGTGACGATCCCCACCGGGTGCGAGGCCCGGTCCAGCACCTCGAGGATGCCGCGCATGAGGCGGAACTTGCGTTCGATGGGCTGATAGGGGTCCGTATTGGTGCCGATGGCGATCGTGCGCGGCACGTATCCGGGCCGGGACAGCTCCTTCTCGAGCAGCGCCGGCGCGTCCGGCTTGGCGAAAAGCTTCGACTCGAAGTCGAGCCCCGGCGACAGGCCCATGTAGGCATGGGTCGGCCGGGCGAAGCAGTAGACGCAGCCGTGCTCGCAGCCGCGATAGGGGTTTACCGAGCGGTCGAAGGCGATGTCCGGTGAATCGTTGCGCGTGATGATGGTGCGCGCCTTCTCGGTCTGCACCTCCGTCTTGAACGGCGGCAGGTCGGCAAGGCTCTCCCAGCCGTCGTCCACGTCCTCCCGATGGGTTGGCTCGTAGCGCGCGGCCGGGTTGCTGACGGCTCCGCGGCCGCGCCTGCGCTCCGGATCGATGCGGTTGCCGATGTGGGCGAACGGGTCCGCCGGGCAGACCTGCGGCAGCTCCTTCAGCGGATCGCGCCCCCGTCCGGCGCGCGGTGGCACGGCAGGGACAGGTGAATGAGAGACGGCTCGGGCCCGCATGGGCGCCTCCGATTCCAGCGATCGTGAATGAGAACATATAGAGAACAAATCGGGCGGTTGTCCAGCGGGCCGGCCTTGCGCAATGTGGAGAAGGTCTCGCGCAGCCGCGCCCGGCGTGACGGGCGCGACGGCCTGCAGGAACGATGCCAAGACCGCGGAAAGACAGGATGCCTGCGAAGGACATGTCGACAGCGCCAGATGGAGGCGTGAGAACACGGCGCACCTCCCCCGGCGGCAAGTGCCGCAGCCCACGGCCGGAGCGCGCTGCCTGCCATGCAGCCGCGGCCGCTAAGACAGCGTGCCGCAGCGCCACGCTTCCGGGCCTGCGCTAGGCTTTGCGTATGATTTCCGTCCTCATCATGGCCAACGGCGATACGGAGCGCCTCGGGGCGACGCTGGCCGCCCTGGTGCCCGGCGTCGCGGCTGCGGTCGTGCGCGAGGCCATCATCATCGATTGGCGGGAGGACCGGGAGACAGAGCAGGTGGCCGAGGCCGTCGGCGCTTCGCTCGTGCGGGCCGGATCCCCTGGGGAAGGCTGGAGCGAGGGCATCCGCGAAGCGCGCGGCCGCTGGCTGATGCTGCTCGAGGCCGGCGACGTGCCGGCGGCGAACTGGATCTCGGTGATGGAGCGCTTCCTGCGCCGCGAGGATACCGGCCGGGTCACGGGCTTCTGGCTCGGCGGCTCGTGCATCGTGCCGCTCGGCCGCCTGCGTTACGTGGCACGGGCCCTCCTCGGCGGAGCGCCGCTCGGCCCGCGCATGCTCCTGTCGAAGGCCCATGTGGTCGCCGGCCATCGCCGGCCGATGATGCTGCCGGCACTGCCCGTCACCTTCGAGGCGACCGTCTGAGGCCGGTGCCGTCCCGCCGGCTCAGCCGCCGGCGCCCCGCTTCAGGTGCTCGTCGAGCCGCGGCATGATCTCGACGAAGTTGCAGGGCCGGTGGCGATAGTCGAGCTGTGCGGCGAGGATGCCGTCCCACGCATCCTTGCAGGCACCGGGGGAGCCGGGTAGCACGAAGATGTAGGTTGCCCCCGCCACGCCTGCCGTCGCGCGCGACTGCAGGGTGGAGGTACCGATCTTGTCGTAGGAGATGCGGTGGAAGACGTCGGAAAAGCCGTCCATGCGCTTCTCGAACAGGGGCTCGATGGCCTCGGGTGTCACGTCCCGGCCCGTGAAGCCCGTGCCGCCCGTGGTGATGATGACATCGACGCCGGGGTCGGCGATCCAGCCCTTCACCACCTTGCGGATCTCCTCCACGTCGTCCGGCACGATGGCGCGGGCGGCGAGCCGGTGGCCTGCCGCCTCGATGCGCCCGGCGAGCGTGTCGCCGGAGCGGTCGTCTGCGAGGGTGCGTGTGTCCGAGACGGTGAGGACGGCAATGGAAACCGGGATGAAGGGGCGCGTTTCGTCGATGCGGGACATGGCCTCTGCCTGATGGGATGGAACCGTCACAGCCTGCTGGCGCCGAAGGTGTCGCACGCCTGCACGCGGCCGTCCTTGAGCCCGGTCATGAACCAGCGCACGCGCTGCTCGGACGAGCCGTGGGTAAAGGTCTCGGGCACGGCATAGCCCTGGCCGGCCTTCTGCAGGCGGTCGTCGCCGATGGCCTCGGCCGCGTTCATCGCCTCCTCCACATCGCCGGGCTCCAGTGCCTTCCAGCGCTGCTCGCTGTGGTTGGCCCACACGCCGGCCAGGCAGTCGGCCATCAGCTCCACGCGCACCGACAGCTCGTTCGCCTGGCGCTGCGAGACCTGGCGCTGCGCCTGCTGCACCTTGGGCAGGATGCCGAGCAGGTTCTCCACATGGTGTCCGACCTCGTGGGCGATGACATAGGCATAGGCGAAGTCGCCGCCCGCGCGGAAGCGCCGGCGCATGTCGTCGAAGAAGCTGAGGTCGATGTAGACCGTCTGGTCCAGGGGGCAATAGAAGGGGCCCATGGCCGACTGGGCGAAGCCGCAGCCCGACCGCGTGGCGCCGGAGAAGATCACCATCTTCGGCGCCTTGTAGGCGATGTTCGCCTGCTGCGGCAGCACCTCTGTCCAGACATCCTCCGTATTGCCCAGAATGGCGGCGGCGAACTGCCCGGCCTCGTCCTGCGGGGCGCCGCGCGTGCCGGTCTCCGCCTGCTCGTAGGACGAGCCGCCGCCCGAGAGCATCTCGGCACCGCCGATGAGGATGCGCGGGTCGATGCCGAGCGCCCAGCCGATGAGCCCGAGCACGAGAATCGTGCCGATGCCGAGGCCGCCGCCACGGCCCCCGCCGGGGATCTGAAAGCCTCCACCGCTGTAGCGCCGGTCCTCGACATTGTCCGACCGGCGAAAATCACCCCAACGCATGTCCTGCCTTCCATTGACGCACCTGCCGGCAACGGCAGGCTGGCCAGCATAGCCTGCCGCGATGCACCGGCCAACGACCGGCGGACATGGCGCGGCTGCAGGGAAGGCGGGCTAGTGGTAGCCCTCTCCCTCCTTCAGCTTGCCGCGGAACGTCCAGTACACGAAGACGGTGTAGCCCAGGATCATGGGCAGCAGCGGCAGGGTGCCGATGAGGACGAAGATCTGCGATGCAGGCACCGCCGCTGTGTCCCACACCGTCAGGGTGGGCGGCACGAGATAGGGGAAGTTGGAGATGGCGAGCCCGGCATAGCACAGGAGGAAGATTCCGATCGTGCAGAAGAAGGGCAGCGCCGTGCGCCCCCGACGCATCCCGTGCCAGGCGAGGAGGAAGAGGCCGGCTGTCGCGGCCGGCAGGAGCCACAGGAAGTAGATGTTCGGCGTCGAGAACCAGCGGTCGGCGATGCGTCCGAACGAGGCCGGCGTCCAGATGCTCACGAGCGCGGCGCAGATGCCGACGGCAGCGAGGAAGAGCGGGGCCAGCCGGCGGGCGTGGTCGGCGGTCGGGCCGTGCGTCTTCATGATCAGCCAGCAGCAGCCGATGAGCCCATAGCCGGCGACGACGCCGACGCCGCACAGCAGCGGGAACGGCGCCAGCCAGTCGAAGGCACCGCCGGCGAACTCCCGGTTCTCCACCCGTATGCCCTGCAGCAGGCCGCCGAGGATGACGCCCTGGGCGAAGGCCGCGACGATGGAGCCGCCGGAGAAGGCGAGGTCCCACATGCGGTGGCGGGGCTTGGCCACCCAGCGGAACTCGAAGGACACGCCCCGGAAAATGAGGGCGAGCAGCATCACGATGACGGGCAGGTAGAGCGCCGGCATGATGACCGCATAGGCGTGGGGGAAGGCGACCCACAGGCCGCCGCCCCCCAGCACCAGCCAGGTCTCGTTGCCGTCCCAGAAGGGGGCGACGGAGTTCATCATCTCGTCCCGGCGCGCCTCCTCCCGCGTCGTGGGAAAGAGTATGCCCATGCCGAGATCGAAGCCATCGAGGATGACGTAGAGCGCGACGGCCGTGGCAATCAGCCCGGCCCAGATGATGGGCAGATACCATTCCATGGCATGCTCCTCACGGTCCGGGTTGCATGGCGGCGCGGGCCGCCTCCTCGGCGGCCGACAGCGGGCGGTTGGGCAGGCCCTTCGGCTCGACGGCGACCTCGGGAGCGGGGCCCTTCACAATGAGCCGGTTGATGTAGCGGATGCCCATGGTGAAGACGATGCCGTAGACGACCACGAAGAGCGCCAGCGTGACGGCAACCGTGGCCGGGGCGACCGGCGAGCTCGCGTCCACCGTGCGCAGGATGCCCGTCGCCACCCAGGGCTGGCGGCCGATCTCGGCCACGAACCAGCCGGCGATGATGGCGACGAAGCCCGTCGGCCACGACCACGAGGCGATGCGCAGGAAGGGCCGCGAGGTGAAGAGCTGCCCGCGCAGCCAGAGATAGCCGCCCCAGAAGGCGAGCCCTATCATGAAGAAGCCGAGACCGACCATGACGCGGAAGGAGAAGAACACCGGCGCCACCGGCGGTCTGTCCTCCGGCGGGAAGGCCTTGAGGCCCGGATAGACGCCGTTCCAGTCGTGCGTGATGATGAGGCTGCCGAGATGGGGGATGGCGATCTGGAAGTCGTTGGTTTCCGTCCGCTCGTTCGGCCAGCCGAAGAGGACGAGCGGCGCCACCTCGCGCTCCGGCCAGTGCCCCTCGATGGCGGCGAGCTTCACCGGCTGGTACTCGGCCGTCTTGAGACCGTGCGCATCACCAATGACGGCCTGCAGCGGCGCGAGGATCAGGGTCATGCCGAGGCCCATGCCGATCATCGTGCGGCCGTGGCGCTCATGCACACCGGCCAGCAGATAGCGCGCCCCGACGGCGAGGACGACGATGGCCGTGGTCAGATAGGCCGCCGCCACCATGTGCGCGAGGCGCAGCGGGAAGGTGGGGCTGAAGACGATGGCGAGCCAGTCAACCGGATAGGCGATGCCGTCGCGCACTTCGTGCCCGGTCGGAAACTGCATCCAGCTGTTGGCGGAGAGGATCCAGAACGCCGACATGCAGGTGCCGACCGCCACCATGAGCGCCGCGAAGAAATGCAGCGCCGGTGGCACCCGGTTCCAGCCGAAGAGCATGATGCCGAGGAAGGTCGCCTCCAGGAAGAAGGCGGTCAGCACCTCGTAGCCGATGAGCGGGCCGATGGTGTTGCCGACCACGGACGAGAAGCGGCTCCAGTTGGTGCCGAACTGGTAGGACAGCACGATGCCGGACACGACGCCCATGGCGAAGGACACGGCGAAGATCTTCGTCCAGAAGCGGGCGAGCGTGCGGTAGTGTTCGTCGCCGGTATAGAGCCAGCGGCCCAGCAAAGTGGTGATGAAGGCAGACAGGCCGATGGTGAAGGCCGGAAAAATGATGTGGAAGGTGACGGTGAAGGCGAACTGGATGCGCGCCAGCATCGTCGCGTCGATATCCATGTCGCCGGCCCTCCGATGATCGGGCCTCCATCGAACCCGATGTGTAATACTACATCACAATTGTCGCGGCCGGGCTATGGAACCGTTGCCCCTTGCGGGCGGAATATTCAGCTCCTCAGAGCGACGCCGATTTCGTCAAGGACCTTGCGCAGGGCCCGCAGGTCGCGCCAGGCGAGCCGCTTCTGGGCCGGCTGGCGCAGCAGATAGGCGGGATGAAGCGTCGCGAGGGCGCGGATGGTGCGCCGGCCGGTGTCGTAGTCGAACCACTTGCCGCGCGTGCGCAGGATGCCCTCTCGCACCCCGAGCAGCGCCTGGGCCGACGGGCCGCCGAGGCAGACGAGCACGTCAGGATCGCACAGCTCGATCTGGCGCTCGATGAAGGGGCGGCAGATCGCTGCCTCCTGCGGCGTCGGGGTGCGGTTGCCGGGCGGACGCCACGGCACGATGTTGGCGATGTAGACGCTGCTGCGGTCGAGGCCGATCGCCGCCAGCATCCGGTCGAGCAGCTGTCCCGAGCGGCCGACGAAGGGCTTGCCCTGGATGTCCTCCTCACGCCCCGGCGCCTCGCCCACCAGCATCACGCGGGCGCCCGGCGTGCCGTCGGCGAAGACGAGATTCTTGGCAGTCGCCTTGAGCGCGCAGCCGTCGAAGGCCGCGAGTGCCTCGCGCAGCTCCTCGAGGCTTGTCGCCGCGCGCGCCGTGGCCCGGGCGGCGAGCGCCGTCTCGTCCGCCGAGGCCGTTGCATCGAATGCCGGCGCGGCTGCGGAACTTGCCTGAGCCGGTTGCCGTTGGACCGGGGAAACGGCAGGCGTGCCTGCCGGCGAAGCGGCCGGCTGGGGCCGGTCCGGCTCGGCGAAGCGGTTGTGCGGCGTCTCGTCGATGGCCAGATCGACGCCGGCCTCGACATAGAAGTCGAGGAGCGCCTCGAGGGCTGCCTCGCGGGCTCCAGGCTCGGCGGACGGGTGCGACATGCGTTTATTCTAAAGGCCGCGCCGGTGCCTTGCCAGTGCCGGATCGCCGCCGTCCTCCGCTTCGACAGGTCGCGCCCGCAGTGCAACATGCAGTCTGGAACGGCTCGAAGACTTCGCGTATCGATGATTGCGAGCCGTGAACTTTTGTTTGTATACAAACAAAAATCCGCAAAGGTGCCGATAGACCGAGGAGAGGCCTGATGGATCTGCCCGAACGGGAGAGGATGGACTACGACGTCGTGATCGTCGGCGCGGGCCCTGCCGGCCTCGCCGCAGCGATTCGCCTCAAGCAGCTTGCTGCCGAGGCGGGGCGGGAGGTGTCGGTCGTCGTCGTCGAGAAGGGCTCCGAGGTGGGAGCCCACATCCTGTCGGGTGCCGTGATCGACCCGATCGGCCTCGACCGGCTGCTGCCCGACTGGCGCGAGGATCCCGACCGGCCGCTGAAGACGCAGGTCAGCACCGACCGATTCCTCTATCTCGGCCCCGCCGGCGGCGTCAGGCTGCCCAACTTCATGATGCCGCGGCTCATGAACAACCACGGCAACTTCGTCGGCTCGCTCGGCAACGTGGCGCGCTATCTGGCTGCGCGGGCCGAGGCGCTCGGCGTCGAGATCTATCCCGGCTTCGCCGCGGCCGAGGTGCTCTACGGTGACAGGGGCGAGGTGGTCGGTATCGCCACCGGCGACATGGGCATCGGCCGAGACGGCAAGCCGAAGGCCGATTTCACCCGCGGCATGGAGCTGCGCGGCAAGTACACCCTGTTCGCAGAGGGCGCGCGCGGCTCGCTGTCGAAGCAGCTCATCAAGCGCTTCTCGCTCGACGAGGGGCGCGAGCCGCAGAAGTTCGGCATCGGGCTCAAGGAGCTGTGGCAGATTCCGCCGGAGAAGTTCCAGCCCGGCCTCGTGCAGCACACCTTCGGCTGGCCGCTCGACAACGGCACCGGCGGCGGCTCCTTCCTCTACCACTTCGACGACAACCTGGTTTCGATCGGCTTCGTCGTCCACCTCAACTACTCGAACCCGACGCTGTCGCCGTTCGACGAGTTTCAGCGCTTCAAGACCCATCCTATGATCCGTGGCATGCTGGAGGGCGGCAAGCGCATTGCCTATGGCGCGCGCGCCATCACGGAGGGTGGCTTCCAGTCGGTGCCGAAGCTCGTGTTCCCCGGCGGGGCGCTCATCGGCTGCTCGGCGGGCTTCGTCAACGTGCCGCGCATCAAGGGCTCCCACAACGCCATCCTGTCCGGCATGCTCTGTGCCGAGCACGTCTTCGCTGCGCTCGGCGAGGGGCGTGAGCACGACGAGCTCACCGGCTACGAGACCGGCTGGCGCCGCTCGGACATCGGGCGCGACCTGCATAAGGTGCGGAACGTCAAGCCGCTGTGGTCGCGCTTCGGCACCATGGTGGGCGTCGCGCTGGGCGGCATCGACATGTGGACGAACGAGCTCTTCGGCTTCTCACTGTTCGGCACGCTCGGCCACGGCAAGCCCGACCACGCGAGCCTGAAGCGAATCGACGAGGTCAAGCCCATCGTCTACCCCAAGCCCGACGGCGTCGTGTCCTTCGACAAGCTCTCGTCGGTCTTCCTGTCCAACACCAACCACGAGGAGGACCAGCCGGTTCACCTCAAGCTGGCCGATCCCGCCATCCCGATCGAGCGCAACCTGCCGCTCTACGGGGAGCCGGCGCGCCTCTACTGCCCGGCGGGGGTCTACGAGGTGGTGTACGACGACCCCCAGGCGCGCACCAATCCCCGTTTTGTGATCAACGCGCAGAACTGCGTGCACTGCAAGACCTGCGACATCAAGGATCCGGCCCAGAACATCAACTGGGTCACGCCCGAGGGTGGCGGCGGGCCCAACTACCCGAACATGTGAGGGGCGGGCGCCGGCCGGGCCATCGCACCTCGGCCGGCGGCTGCCGATTGCCGCGCCGCTATTGCCGATGCACCGCAAAAAGGTCATGTTGCATGGTGATACAAGAGACGCCGCGCCTCCCGGCCAGCGGCGCAAGAGCGGCAAGAGACACGTGACCCACATGACCTTCCGGCGCCTCTCGCGCATCGCCATTTCGGCTTGCTGCATCTTTTCCGTCATGGCCTTCGGGCATCCGGGCACGCTCTCGGCCAAGGCCGAGGATGCGGATCTTCTCGACAGCCTGCCGGGTCCGGCCGAGAGCGCCGCGGGCAACTATCTTGCCGCTGTCGTCGCCGGGGCAGCGCGGGACACGCGGGCGGCTGCGCTTTACTTCCGCGAGGCGCTGCGCGACGACCCCAACAACCCTGAACTTCTGGAGCGCGCCTTCGTCGCCCTTCTGGCGAACGGCGACATGCAGGAGGCCTTCTCGGCCGCGCGCCAGCTCCTCAAGCGCGATTCCAGCAACGGTCTCGCCCGCCTCGCCCTTGGCGTCGAGGCCATCAAGGCCCGCCGCTATGTCACCGCGCGCAAGTATCTTGGCAGCGGCGGCCGCGGCCGCGCGGCCGACCTGACGGCGACGCTGCTGACGGCCTGGTCCTGGGTGGGCTCCGGCGACCTTCGCCGCGCGCTCGACACGGTCGAGCGGCTCAAGGGCGAAACGTCCTACAACGTGTTCCGCGACTATCACGCCGGCCTCATCGCCGCCGTGGGCGGCAATCGCCGCGAGGCCGAGAACCGGCTGAAGGCGGCCTACGACGTCGAGCGCACGACGCTGCGCGTCGTCGACGCCTACGGGCGGCTGCTGTCGGTGCGCGGCGAGACAGAGGAGGCCCGGCGCGTCTACGAGGCCTTCGACCGGCTGCTGCCGCGCAATCCCATCGTGCAGGATGCGCTGAAGCGCCTCGACGCGGGCCAGACCCTGCCTGCGCTGATCGCCAACACCCAGGAGGGGGCGGCCGAGGTGCTTTACGGCCTCGGTGCCGCCGGCAACAGCCAAGGCGACGAGATCGCGGCGCTCATCTACCTGCGCCTTGCCACCTTCCTAGCCCCGAAGCACGAACTCGCCATCGTCACGCTCGGCGACATGCTGGAGCGGCTCAAGCAGTATTCCTCGGCCATCGAGGTCTTCGACACGATGCCCGCAGATTCGCCGCTGCGGTCGAGCATTGACATCCAGATCGCCATCTCGCTGGAGCTGATGGGCGAGAAAGACAAGGCCCAGAAGCATCTGGAGGAGATGATCGAGGCCAACCCCGGCGACGTGGAGGCGTTGATCGCGCTCGGCAACCTCCTGCGCTCGCGCAAGGAGTTCGCCGAGGCCGCCAAGATCTATACCCGCGCCGTCGAGGCCATCGGAACGCCCGACCAGTCGCGCTGGACGCTCTTCTACTTCCGCGGCATCGCCTACGAGCGGTCCAAGGAGTGGCCGAAGGCCGAGGCCGACTTCAAGAAGGCCCTGGAGCTCGCCCCCGAGAGTGTCGGCAGCGACCGCGCGCTGGTGCTCAACTATCTCGGCTATTCGTGGGTCGACCGGCACATGAATCTCGAAGAGGCCTTCGAGATGCTGAAGCGGGCAGTCGAGCTCAGGCCGCGGGACGGCTACATCGTCGACAGCCTCGGCTGGGCCTACTACCGCCTCGGCCGCTATGACGATGCCGTGCGCGAGCTGGAGCGCGCCATCGAGCTGCGCCCGGCGGATCCGACGATCAACGATCACCTCGGCGACGCCTATTGGCGCACGGGCCGCAAGCTCGAGGCGAAGTTCCAGTGGAACCACGCCCGCGATCTCGGCCCTGAGCCGGAGGATCTGCCGAAGATTCTCGAGAAGATCGAGAAGGGCCTGCCGGACGAGGACAAGCCGGCGGCGGCCGAGGCAGTCGAGAAGCCGCAGAACGGCGGGTGAGAACACTCCCCCGCTTGGTGCCGCCTCTGCAACTCCCCCGCGCGACGGATGGGGAGGGGCCGGCAGCGCCGTCCGCAATCCTCATCTTTAAACGAGAACCGGCTGCGGTTCGCTAGTCGCCGATGTCCCTGCCGCCCAGTCCGTACTCCGCCGGCGCCGGCCGTCTTCTCGTCGAGCGCGCACCGGCCAAGGTCAACCTCTCGCTCCACATCATCGGCCGTCGGGCGGATGGTTACCACCTGCTCGAAAGCCTCGTGGCCTTCGCCGGCTGCGGCGACCGCCTTTCTCTTGATCCCGGCCGGCCGCTCGGCCTTACGGTCTCCGGTCCGGGCGCTGAGGCCGCGGGGGCAGGGCCGGACAACCTCGTGCTGCGGGCGGCGAACCATCTCATGGCGCGGCGGCCGGGGCTCGTCGCCGGCCATTTCCATCTCGACAAGCGCCTGCCTGTCGCAGCCGGGCTCGGCGGCGGTTCGTCGGACGCGGCCGCAGCCCTGCGCCTCATGGCGCGCCTCAACGGCCTTGACCGCAACGATCCCGCCATCCTGGCCGCGGCTGCCGCGACGGGGGCGGATGTGCCCGTCTGCCTCGACGGCCGGGCGCGGGTGATGGCCGGCATTGGCGAGAGACTGTCGCCGCCGCTCGCCCTGCCACCGCTGTTCGCCGTTCTCGTCAATCCCCGCGTACCGCTGGCGACGGCTGACGTCTTCCGCAGGCTCGGGCTTCCTCCCGGCGCTATGAGGGATGCGGCGCCGCAGCCGGCGACGCCTGCCGGCGGATGTGACGGGAGCGAGGCTCTCGCCGTGCTCGCCAGGGCGCGCAACGATCTCGAGCCGCCGGCGAAGGCACTGTCGCCGGCCGTCGCGGAAGCGCTCATCCTGATGCGGGATCTGCCGGAGTGCCGCCTTGCCCGCATGTCCGGCTCGGGCGCGACCGTGTTCGGCCTGTTCGACGACTGCCGCGCCGCCACGCGCGCGCGCCGGCTGCTGGCGGCAGCGCGCCCTACGTGGTGGGTGCGCGCGACGGTGCTGCGCTAGCGGGTCAGTAGGCGCGGGCGATGCAGAAGTCCACTGCGTCGAGGAGAGCCCGCTTCATCGGCCCGTCCGGGAAGACTGACAGCGCCTCGCAGGCCGCATCGCCATAGGTACGGGCCCGCGCGATCGTGTCCTCGATGGCGTGGTGGCGGCGCATGATGCGCTGCGCCTGGGCGAGGTCGTCGTCGCGCACGTCCCCCTTCTCGAGCGTGCGCTGCCAGAAGGCACGCTCCTCCTCGTCGCCGCGGGCGAGCGAGAGCACGACCGGAAGGGTGATCTTGCCCTCGCGGAAGTCGTCGCCGACGTTCTTGCCGAGACTGGCGCTGGAGCCGCCGTAGTCGAGCGCATCGTCGATGAGCTGGAAGGCGATGCCGAGGTTGGTGCCGTAGCTGCGGCAGGCGGCCCGCTCATGGGCGGGGCGCCCCGCCAGGATGGGTCCCACCTCGCAGGCGGCGGAGAAGAGCGCGGCCGTCTTCGCCTCCACCACAGCGAGATAGCCCTCTTCGGTCGTCGAAAGGTTCTTGGCCGCCGAGAGTTGCCACACCTCACCCTCGGCGATGACGGCGGCCGCATCGGCGAGCACGGCGAGCGCGTCGAGCGAGCCGACCTCCACCATCATCTTGAAGGCCTGGCCAAGCAGGAAATCGCCGACGAGCACGCTCGCCTCATTGCCCCACAGCATGCGGGCTGCGAGCTTGCCGCGGCGCATGTCGCTCTCGTCGACCACGTCGTCGTGCAGCAGCGTCGCCGTGTGCATGAATTCGACGCTCGCAGCGAGCTTGACGTCGCCGTCACCCTCGTAGCCGCAGAGCTGGGCGGTGGCGAGCGTGAGCATGGGGCGCAGGCGTTTTCCGCCGGACGAGATGAGATGGTTGGCGACTTCGGGAATGAGCGCCACATCCGAGCCCATCCGCGACAGAATCAGCTTGTTGACGCGGGCCATGCCGGGGGAGACCAGCGCCACGAGCCTGTCGATACCGGTCTGCTCCTGAGCGCTTTCCTCCATGGGGACGACGACACCCACGCTCTCTTCCTCCAACTTGACGCCACCAGCAGCCGCGACAAATAGCGATATTTGCTGCACCTTGCACGCACCAATGACGAGCCGCAACGGGCTGGATTGCCGCAAGGCCGGCACCACGCGGCCGCGGGCAGGGGAAGGCGGGGATGAAGGAACTCTTGCGCACGAATGACATCGTCCTTCTCGGCGCCGCCGAGGCGCTGCTCCGGGCAGCGGAAATTCCCTGCTTCGTGGCCGATACGCATATGAGCATCCTCGAGGGATCGATCGGCGCCTTCCAGCGGCGGCTGCTCGTGGCAAATGATGATGAGACGAGGGCGCGGCAGCTTCTCTCGGACGCGGGCTTTGGAGCAGAGCTGCGCAATGCGTGACGGGAAATGCCCCGCTCACGGGGACGTGACCGAAGATGCGCTGCTCGACGGGCGCGTGCGGCTGGTGCAGCCACGACGGGGCCACCGTGCCGGGTCCGACGCCGTGCTGCTGGCAGCCGCCTGCGGCGAGGCCGATGGGGAGACAGTGGCGGATTTCGGCGCCGGCGTGGGCGCCGTCGGCCTGATGGTGGCGGCGCGTCACCCGTCATGCCGCGGTGTACTGGTGGAGAACGATCCCGCGCTGGCCGCCCTCGCGCGGCGCAATGTCGCGCTCAACGGTCTCGCCGACCGCTTCAAGGTCTGCGAGGCGGACATCCTCGCGCCGGCGTCTATCCGTCGGCAGGCGGGGCTGGAGGCCGGCTCGGCGGGGCTTGTGGTGACGAACCCCCCCTTCTGGCCGGCGGGGCGGGTGCGCACATCGCCCGATGCCGGGCGCCGGGCGGCGCATGTCATGGCCGACGAGGCCCTGGACGGGTGGGTGCGCGCCGCGGCCGACGTGCTCGCGCCGGGCGGGCGTCTCGTCCTCATCCACCGCGTCGACGGGCTCGCGGGGCTTCTCGCCACCCTTGCAGGCCGCTTCGGCGACATCGCGGTTCGGCCGGTTCATCCCCGTTGCGACAGGCCTGCCGTGCGGCTGCTCGTGGCAGCGCGCAAGGGCAGCCGCGCGCCGCTGCGTCTTATGCCGGGCTTCGTGCTCAACGGACCGGACGGCCGTTTCACGCCCGAGGCGGACGCCGTGCACAGGGGCACGGCGTCCATCGCGATGGAATGACGCTCACCGCCTCGGGCGGCAGATGCGGCGCGGCCCCCAATCCGTGAAGACGGTGCGGCAGACGACGCGCGAGCGTGGGGGTGGCGGGCCCCAGTGGCGGCCGCGCCAGGGGTTGCCGCGCCAGTGGCGGTGGTGGTGCCGCGGCGGGGGGCCCCAATGACGCCGCGGCGGGCCGTGGTACTGCACCCTCTCGATGTCAGTCGCCGTGGCGAGCCGGGCGGCGTCCTGCGACGCGGCGAGCGGGCTCGCCGCAGCCGGCTGGGCGGCAGCGAGGCCGATGAGGCCCGCCAGCAGAGCGCCTGCACAAATCCTGCTCGTTCGGAACATCACTTCCTCCTTTTCTCGCCTGCTCCGGAGAGCCTGCGGCGAAGTACGCGGGATCATCGGCGATGGCAGATGAACCTGAGATGTATGAACAACGCCGGCGGGCGCGCCTTGTTTCCCGCCTTGTTTCCCCCCGGGGGGCGGCTATGCTGGCGGCCCGGTTCGCGATCCCGCAGGTGTCATGGTTTCAGCGCCCCTGTTCATGAGACGCTTCCTGCCTGCGCGCTTCCGCGCCCGGCAGCCGCTGGTGCCGGTCGTGCGCCTGCAGGGCACCATCGGAATGCCGATGCCGCTGCGCTCGACGCTCACGCTGGAATCGGTGGCGCGGTCGCTCGAAACCGCCTTCGGCTTCGGTGACGTCGCGGCGGTGGCCATCATCGTCAACTCGCCGGGCGGCTCGCCGGTGCAATCGCATCTCATCATGCAGCGGGTGCGTGCGCTGGCCGACGAGAAGGGCGTGCCGGTCTTTGCCTTCGCGGAGGACGTGGCCGCGTCGGGCGGCTACATGGTGCTGCTGGCGGCGGACGAGATCTTCGCCGACAGCTTCTCGCTCGTCGGTTCCATCGGCGTCGTTTCGGCCGGTTTCGGCTTCGACAGGCTCATTGACCGCCTGGGCATCGAACGGCGCGTCTACACGGCCGGGGACCGCAAGATGATGCTCGATCCCTTCCGGCCCGAGCGGCCGGAGGACGTGGCGCGCCTCAAGGACATACAGGCTGAGATCCACCGCAGATTCATCGCCATCGTGAAGGAGCGGCGCGGTGCCCGCCTGACCGGCAGCGACGAGGAGCTGTTCTCGGGCGCGTTCTGGTCGGCGCAGGAGGCGCTCGATCTCGGCATCATCGACGGCATCGGCGACCTGCGTTCGGTGATGCGCCAGCGCTTCGGCGAGAATGTGCGGCTGCCGCTCGTGGCCGACAGGCGCTCGCTCTTTCCCCGTGGGCTGCTGGGCAGGGCCGGGGCTTCCGCCCTCCTCGACCCCGTCGAGGTCATCGCCGCGCTCGAGGAGCGAGCGCAGTGGGAACGCTTCGGCCTCTGACACCTCAGCGGTCGCGGCAGACCACCGGCTCGCCGTAGCCGGCATAGACGACGCGGATCGGCTTGAGGCAGGGCGCCGCCTGGGGCGCGCCGGGGCGGGAGGCGGCCGGTGTGCCGGCCGCCTCCGTCCTCGTCGGGGTCCGTCCCATGGCGCTGACGGCAAGAGGCGTCAGGGCCGCCGACAGCGCGGCGAGGGCGGTGATGGCGAGCAGGGTGCGCATGGTGTGTCCCCCGATCAGAGGTGGATCAGCGCCGAGGGAGCGGCTGGCAGGCGTACCAGAGGGCGTGTCCGTTGCGGTCGTAGACGACGCGCAGCGGCATGCCGCAGCTTTCGTCGACATTCACGGGCTGGATCTGCGGGGGCCGGCGCGGTGGCACGCGCCCGTTGCAGTTGGCGCCCGGCGTGCAGTTGGAGCTGTTCACGTGGGTGAGGCGATCCTGCGCCATGATGCGCCGGTAGATCGCGTGATCGTCGCCGCCTTCGCCGGAACCGGCCTGGCCGCCGGCACCCCCGGCGCCGCCACCGCCACCGCCACCGCCCTGCCCGCCGGCCGACTGGGCGAGGGCAGGGGAGGCTGCCGTGAAGGCAAATGCCCCGACGGCAGTGGTGGCGAGGGAGAGGGCGAGCATCGCAGCCCGTGTGGCTTTCGTCATCGTGGTCATGGCCGTTCTCCTGTCTTCCCGGCGGTTCGTTCCGCCTATGACAGGAGCATGCCGAGCAACGCCCGACGGCGATGTGCGCGGCTGCACGCGTTGGCAACGAGCGCAAGTTTGCGGATGCTGTCCTCAGGCCAAGAGGAAGCCGTTGACTTGAAGGGCCCGACGGCTAGGTTGCCGCGAGCCCGCCTGCGGGCGGATGGATGATCTCGATGAAGGGGCGGCGATGAGTGCGGCCGAACGGATGACTGATAGCCACATGAGCCCTGCGCGGTCCTTCCAGGGGCTGATCCTCACCCTGCAGCGCTTCTGGGCGGAGCGCGGCTGCGTCATCCTTCAGCCGTACGACATGGAGGTCGGCGCCGGGACCTTCCACCCGGCGACGACGCTCCGGGCGCTGGGGCCCAAGCCCTGGCGCGCCGCCTACGTGCAGCCCTCGCGCAGGCCGAAGGACGGCCGCTACGGCGAGAACCCCAACCGCCTGCAGCACTACTACCAGTTCCAGGTGATCCTGAAGCCGAGCCCGAAGGACCTGCAGGATCTCTACCTGCAGTCGCTCTACGCCATCGGCATCGATCCGGCGCTGCATGACATCCGCTTCGTCGAGGACGACTGGGAAAGCCCGACGCTCGGCGCCTGGGGCCTCGGCTGGGAGTGCTGGTGCGACGGCATGGAGGTGAGCCAGTTCACCTATTTCCAGCAGGTGGCGGGCTTTGAGTGTGCGCCCGTGGCCGGCGAGCTGACCTATGGCCTCGAGCGCCTCGCCATGTACGTGCAGGGCGTGGAGAACGTCTACGACCTCAACTTCAACGGTGGCGAGGGGGAGGACAAGGTCACCTACGGCGACGTGTTCCTGCAGGCCGAGCAGGAATATTCCCGCTACAACTTCGAGCACGCCGACACCGAGATGCTCTTCCGCCACTTCCGGGACGCGGAGGAGGAGTGCCGCCGTCTCATCGCCGCCGGGACGGCGGGCGAGAACGACCCGGACAAGCGCCACAAGCTCGCCCTGCCAGCCTACGACCAGTGCATCAAGGCGAGCCACGTCTTCAACCTGCTCGACGCCCGCGGCGTAATCTCGGTGACGGAGCGCCAGAGCTACATCCTGCGTGTGCGCGAACTCGCCAAGGCCTGCGGCGCCGCCTGGCTGGCGACGGAAGGCGGCGGGGCGGCCTGAAGAGGCGCGTCGTGACATCTTTCGCCGTGATGCTGGACACCATCCTTCGCACCCAGCATACCAAGCACTGAAACCCCGGCTCCTCCCGCGGGAGGGGCATGACAGGCGCTCGATCCATGCCCGACCTTCTCCTCGAACTGTTCTCCGAAGAAATTCCCGCCCGTATGCAGCGCAAGGCGGCGGAGGATCTGAAGAAGCTCGTCACGGACGCGCTGGTCGAGCGCGGCCTCGTCTACGAGGGTGCCAAGGCCTATGTGACGCCGCGGCGGCTCGCCCTGCAGGTCGTCGGCCTGCCGGCGCGCCAGCCCGACGTGCGCGAGGAGAAGAAGGGCCCGCGCGTCGGCGCGCCCGAGGCCGCCGTGCAGGGGTTCCTGAAGAGTGCCGGCCTCGCCTCGCTCGACGAGGCGAAGATCGTCTCCGATCCCAAGAAGGGCGAGTTCTACGTCGCCGTCATCGAGCGGCCGGGGCGCAACACGCCCGAGGTCATCGCCGAGATCATGCCGGACGTGATCCGCAATTTCCCCTGGCCGAAGTCGATGCGTTGGGGCAAGGCCTCGGCAGAATCCGGCTCCCTGCGCTGGGTGCGGCCGCTGCACTCCATCCTGTGCACCTTCGGCGCCGAGACGGAGATGCCGGACGTGGTGCGCTTCCAGGTGGGCGGCATCGTCTCCTCAGACGTGACCTTCGGCCACCGCTTCATGGCGCCGGGCCTCATCCTCGTGCGCCGCTATGCCGACTATGTCGCCTCGCTGGAGCAGGCCAAGGTCGTGCTCGACCTCGACCGCCGCAAGGACATCATCCTCAACGAGGCCAGGAACCTCGCCTTCGCGCAGGGGCTTGAGCTCGTCGAGGACGAGGCGCTGCTGGAAGAGGTGGCAGGCCTCGTCGAGTGGCCGGTGGTGCTGATGGGCTCGTTCGACGAAGCTTTCCTCTCGGTGCCGCCGGAGGTGATCCGCGCCACCATCCGCGCCAACCAGAAGTGCTTCGTGCTGCGAGACGCCAAGACCGGCAAGCTCGCCAACCGCTTCATCCTCGTCGCCAACGTCGAGGCCAAGGATGGCGGTGCCGCCATCGTCGCCGGCAACGGCCGCGTGGTGCGCGCCCGCCTGTCGGACGCCAAGTTCTTCTGGGAAACGGACAAGCGCATCAAGCTGGAAGAGCGGCTGCCAAAGCTCGATTCGATCGTCTTCCACGAGAAGCTTGGCACCCAGGGCGAGCGCGTCGCGCGCCTCGTGGCGCTGGCGCGCGAGCTTGCGCCGATCGTCGGGGCCGATCCCGCCAAGGCCGAGCGGGCGGCGCGCCTCGCCAAGGCGGACCTCGTCAGCGAGATGGTCGGGGAATTCCCCGAGCTGCAGGGTCTCATGGGCCGCTACTACGCCGCCGAGCAGGGTGAGGACCCCGCCGTCGCCGCCGCCATAGAGGAGCACTACAAGCCGCAGGGCCCGTCCGACCGGGTGCCCGACGCGCCGGTGAGCATCGCGGTGGCCCTCGCCGACAAGCTCGATACGCTCGTCGGCTTCTGGTCAATCGACGAGAAGCCGACGGGCTCCAAGGATCCCTACGCGCTGCGGCGCGCCGCTCTCGGTATCATCCGGCTGGTGCTGGAGAACGGTGTGCGGCTGAGGTTGCTGCAGTTCCTCGACGACCTCGTCGTCGTCGGCAAGCTGACATCGACCTACGAGCTGCCCGCCGGCACGCCGAAGGTCTCGACGCTGCAGGACCTGCTCGCCTTCTTCGCCGACCGCCTCAAGGTCTACCTGCGCGACAAGGGCGCGCGGCACGACCTCATAGACGCCGTCTTCGCGCTCGAGGGGCAGGACGACCTCGTCCTCATCGTCCGGAGGGTCGAGGCGCTCGGCCGCTTCCTCGACACGGAGGACGGGCGAAACCTGCTCGCCGGCTACAAGCGCGCCGCCAACATCCTGCGCATCGAGGAGAAGAAGGATGGGCGCACCTATGACGGGGCGCCCGATCTCACGCTCATCGCCAAGGCCGGACAGATCGAGGAGAAGGGCCTCGCGGTGGCGCTGGACGCGGCGCGGCGTGATGCCTCGGCCGCTGTCGCGCGCGAGGATTTCGAAGGCGCCATGCGGGCGCTTGCGGCGCTGCGGCCGGCGGTCGACGCCTTCTTCGACAAGGTCACCGTCAACGCCGAGGATGCCGCCCTGCGCGAGAACCGGCTGAAGCTGCTGAACGCCATCCGCGAGGCGACCCGCGAGGTGGCGGACTTCTCCCGCATCGAGGGCTGACAGCCCAGGGCCGGAACAGCCGGCGATTGCGGGGCGTTGCCTGGCGGGACGCGACTTCGCGCCCGTCAGGAGAGCGTCATGATCGCCAATCTCGTCGTCATCCAGCCGCTGGTGGCCCTCATCGCCGGCGTGCTGATCCTCATAGTACCGCGCCTGCTCAACTACATCGTGGCGCTCTACCTCATCGTCGTCGGCATCCTCGGCCTCTTCGGCGGGCGGCTGTGATCAGGCTGGGCTGCGGCGCGGCGTGACGAGAAAGACGCCGCCCGCGATCAGGACGAGGCCGGCGAGCATCGCGAGCGTCACCGTCTCGGCGAAGAGGGCCACCGCGATGGCGACGCCGAAGCCGGCCGCGACATAGCCGATCTGGCTGAGATAGACTGGCCCGGCAACACGCTGGAGCTGGAAGTAGAGCACGTACATCACTGCCGAGACGCCGACCTGGGCGGCGACGAGCGCGCCCGCCTCGCTCGTCGGGCCGAGGGCGAGGAGGTGCGCGCCGTTGGCAGTGACGAAGGGCGACAGCCACAGCGCAGCTGCCAGCAGCATGGCGGCGGCGAGCGCGAGCGGCGCCGAGCCCTTCGGCCAGTAGAGCGTGCGGTGCACGTTGCCGAAGGCGACAGAGAGCGGCACGAGCAGGGCGGCAAGCAGCCAGGCGGGCGACGTGCCGTCGGCCCGCGCCATCATGTTGGCCACCACGAGGGCCGTGCCGAAGCAGCCGAGCACCAGGCCCGCGACCCGCCTCGCCGAGGGGGCGTCGAGCCGGACGGAAACGGCAAGCGCATAGGTGATGAGCGGCGACAGTGCATAGGGCACGGAGGCATAGGCCGCGCCGGCGCGGGCTGCCACCTCGAAGCCGATGTAGTTGGGCGCCGCGACGGCGAGGAGGCCGGCGAGCGCATAATAGAGCAGGTGCTCCCGCGTCAGTGCCGGGCGCTCCCCGCGGGCGAAGGCGAGGACGAGCAGCACGAGCCCTGCACCGAGAGCCATCCAGAAGGCGAATTCCGGCCCCGCGATGCCGAGGGTGGCGGCCGCCTTGGCGAGATTGACCGTGAGGGCGATGAGAAAGCCGACGCCGACGAGCAGTGCGAGAGCCATGGGCATTGAGGGTTCCTCATCCGGCGCTGCTGCGCGCCCTTGCACCGCGCGGCACCTGGCGCCAGAATATCTTTAAGTCAATAATCTTGAATTCAATATAATTGTCAAGCGGACGACTTGCGATGGACGAGACGATCGGGCCGGAGCGCGCGGAGCGCATAGCGGAACAGTGGCGGCGGGAGCGGCCGGACATCGATCCTTCGCCGATGGTGCCCCTCGGCCACCTGTCCCAGGCGGCGCAGCTTCTGTCCGAGCGGCTGGGGGCGGTGTTCCGCCGGCACGGCCTCGGGCGGGGGGATTTCGACGTGCTGGCCTCGCTGCGCCGCGCCGGGGCGCCCTACGCGCTGACGCCCACGGCCCTGTGGTCGCAGCTCATGCTGACCTCCGGCACCATGACGAGTCGGCTCGACCGGCTGGAGAAGAACGGCTTCATTACGCGCGAGCCCTCGCTGCAGGACCGGCGCGCGGTGATCGTCCGCCTGACGCAGAAGGGGCTCGCCACAGTCGATGCGGCCGTGGTGGACCATGTCGCCAACGAGCGGCGCATCCTGTCCGTCTTCTCGCCGCAGGAGGTCGAGCAGCTGTCGCAACTGCTCGCGCGCCTCATCGTCTCGCTCGGCACGACGGAAGAAGAGGAGGGGGGCTGCGGCGACAAGACGCGCAACGGCGATTCCGCGGCAAAATCGATTTGATCCGGGGCGACAGGAACCGCCTCGCCGTTCGGTGCATTGCCTTTTGCGGCCGGATGCGCCAAGCCTTCAGCGCCTGTGCTGCAGGCGCGAAGAAAATGACCACGAACGGGGTCGGTGATGACTAAATGGGTCTACACCTTCGGCGATGGCAAGGCCGAAGGCGAGGCGGGGATGCGTAACCTGCTTGGGGGCAAGGGCGCCAACCTTGCGGAAATGTCGAACCTCGGGCTGCCGGTGCCGCCCGGCTTCACCATCACCACCGAAGTCTGCACCTATTATTACGACCACGACCGCAGCTATCCCGAAGATCTTCCCGCCCAGGTCGAGGAGGCTCTCGCCCACGTCGGCCGCCTGACCGGGAAGACCTTCGGCGATGCCCGCAACCCGCTGCTCGTCTCCGTCCGCTCCGGCGCCCGCGCGTCGATGCCGGGCATGATGGACACCGTGCTCAACCTCGGCCTCAACGACGTGACGGTCGCCGCCGTCGCCGCCGCGTCCGGGGACCAGCGCTTCGCCTGGGACAGCTACCGCCGCTTCATCACCATGTATTCGGACGTGGTGCTCGGCGTGGAGCACCACCATTTCGAGGAGGCGCTGGAGGACTACAAGGCGCGCAAGGGCTACGAGCTCGACACCGACCTCCTGGCCGAGGACTGGCAGGTCCTCGTCGCGCGCTACAAGGAAATCGTGGCGAAGGAGCTGGGCAAGCCCTTCCCGCAGGATCCCAAGGAGCAGCTGTGGGGCGCCATCGGCGCCGTCTTCGGCTCCTGGATGAACAACCGCGCCATCAAGTACCGCGAGCTGCACGGCATCCCGGCCTCGTGGGGCACGGCTGTCAACGTGCAGGCCATGGTCTTCGGCAACCGCGGCGAGACCTCGGCGACCGGCGTGGCCTTCACTCGCAACCCCTCCACGGGCGAGAAGGAGCTCTATGGCGAGTTCCTCATCAACGCCCAGGGCGAGGACGTGGTGGCGGGCATCCGCACGCCGCAGGACATCACCGAGAAGGCGCGGATTGCCTCCGGCTCCGACAAGCCGTCGATGGAAAAGGCGATGCCGGAAGCCTACGCCGAGCTGGTGCGCATCTACGAGCTGCTCGAGCGCCACTACCGCGACATGCAGGACCTCGAGTTCACCGTCGAGGAAGGCAAGCTGTGGATGTTGCAGACGCGCTCGGGCAAGCGCACGGCCAGAGCCGCCCTCAAGATCGCGGTGGATCTCGCCAATGAGGGGCTGATCACCCGTGAGGAAGCGATCACCCGCATCGACCCCATCGCGCTCGACCAGCTCCTGCACCCGACCATCGACCCCAAGGCCGAGCGACGCGTCATCGCCACGGGACTGCCGGCCTCGCCAGGCGCGGCCTGCGGCGAGATCGTCTTCTCCTCGGAGGAGGCGGAAGAGGCCAAGAAGGCCGGCCGCAAGGTCATCCTCGTGCGCATCGAGACGAGCCCCGAGGACATCCACGGCATGCACGCTGCCGAGGGCATCCTGACGACGCGCGGCGGCATGACCTCGCACGCTGCCGTCGTCGCCCGCGGCATGGGCAAGCCCTGCGTCTCGGGCGCCGGGTCCATCCGCGTCGACTACCGCGCGGGCGTGATGCTGGCCGCCGGCCAGACCTTCAGGAAGGGCGACATCATCACCATCGACGGCGCCACAGGGCAGGTGCTCGCGGGCGAGGTGAAGATGCTCGAGCCCGAGCTCTCCGGCGAGTTTGCCACCCTCATGGGCTGGGCAGACAGCGTGCGCCGCATGAAGGTGCGGGCCAATGCCGAGACGCCTCTCGATGCCAAGACCGCGCGCAGCTTCGGCGCCGAGGGCATCGGCCTGTGTCGCACGGAGCACATGTTCTTCGAGGGGGACCGCATCATCGCGGTGCGCGAGATGATCCTCGCCGACGACGAGGCCGGCCGTCGCGCCGCCCTCGCCAAGCTCCTGCCGATGCAGCGGGCCGATTTCATCGAGCTCTTCACCATCATGCAGGGCCTGCCGGTGACGATCCGCCTGCTCGATCCGCCGCTGCACGAGTTCCTGCCCCACACCGACGCGGAGATCGCCGAGGTGGCGGCCCGCTTGAAGGTGGATGAGGACAAGCTGCGCCGCCGCGCCAGCGAGCTGTCCGAGTTCAACCCGATGCTCGGCTTCCGCGGCTGCCGCCTTGCCGTGCGCTATCCCGAGATTGCGGAGATGCAGGCGCGCGCCATCTTCGAGGCGGCGGTCGAGGCGGGCAAGCGCACAGGCGAGCCGGTGGAGGTCGAGGTCATGGTGCCACTCGTCATGACGCGGGCGGAACTCGACCTCGTGAAGGGGCGCATCGATGCCATGGCCGAGGCAGTGAAGGCCGAGACGGGCGTTGCCGTGTCCTACAAGGTCGGCACCATGATCGAGCTGCCACGGGCGGCGCTGCGCGCCGGCGAGATCGCCGAGACGGCGGCGTTCTTCTCCTTCGGCACCAACGACCTCACGCAGACGACGCTCGGCATCAGCCGGGACGACGCCGCATCCTTCCTCGGCGCCTACACGGCCGGCGGCATCCTGCCCGCCGATCCGTTCGTGACGCTCGACCAGGAGGGTGTTGGCGAGCTCGTCAAGCTCGCCGCCGAGCGCGGCCGCGCGGTGCGGCCCGACCTGAAGCTGGGCATCTGCGGCGAGCATGGCGGCGACCCCGAATCGATCCGCTTCTGCGAGGGGGCCGGGCTCGACTATGTCTCCTGCTCGCCCTACCGCGTGCCGATCGCCCGCCTCGCGGCGGCCCAGGCGGTCCTCGGCAAGAGGGCTGCGAGCCAGGCCTGACGTGTCATGGCGCAGGGCAAGACGGCGAAGGGGCGCAGCGGCCGGGCCAGGAAGGCCAGGCACCGCCCTCTCACAGAAGCCGTCTCGCCCAGGCGGGCCAAATGGCGGCGGCATCTGGCGATCCTCTATTTCGGGGACAGCCGGCCGAGCTTCTGGTTCCGGATGGGGCTCATCGGCTTCGATGCCGTCACCATCCTCTATTTCCTGATCGCGACCGTCATCTACCCGGAGGGCGACCGCCACTGGATCGACTATCTCGTGGCGGCGCTCCTGACCCTCGACTATGCGGCGCGCATGGCGATCGCGCCGACGCCATGGCGCTTCCCGTTGCGTGGCGCATCGCTCATCGATGCGCTCGTCATCTTCTCGCTCGTCGTGCCGGTGCTGGCGAACAACTTTGCCTTCCTGCGCCTGCTGCGCATCTCGCGCTTCCTGCAGTCGCCCTACATGTCGCGCGAGATCGCCGCGGTCTTCCCGGCCTATCGCGAGAACGAGGAGGCGGTGAGGGCCGGCGTGAACCTCGCCGTGTTCATCCTGATGATCACCTCGGTCGTCTTCGTGTGGGAGTACGGCCGCAACCCGCGCATCAACAACTATCTCGACGCGCTCTACTTCACCGTCTCCACGCTGACGACGACCGGCTTCGGCGACATTGTCATGACGGATACGGTGGGCCGGGTGCTGACCGTGGTCACCATGGTCGTCGGCGTGGCGCTGTTCGTGAACCTGGCGCGCGCCATCTTCCGGCCGGCCAAAGTCTATCATGTCTGCCCTGCGTGCGGACTCGAGCGGCACGACGCCGACGCAGTGCACTGCAAGCACTGCGGGCGCGTGCTCAACATCGCCTCGGACGGCTTTCCCGACTGAGAGCCGCTTTGGCACAGCCCGCCCGGCGCCGCTTAACCCTCTCTCAACGTTACGACGCGATAACCTTGTCCGAGAGGGACGGGCGTTTGCCTGTGGCGTAGCCGCAACGCTCCCCGTCCCGCCGATGGTCGAGAGCGGCGTTGGGTGACATGCGTTTGCGTCGTGTACGTTGGCGGCGGTCGAGATTGGGCTGGATCTTCGGCACCGTCGCGCCGTGGGCACTGGCCGGCGGCATGCTTGTCTCGTTCACGGCGACCGCGGGGCAGGACCTGTCGAGCGGCATCAGCGCCGCCCCGCTCGCGCCCATCGTCGCGCCCAGGCTTGCCACCCTCGTGCCGTCTTCGGCCGCGCTTGGCGAGGCGCTGATGCGCGGCCCGGCCGGCGGCGCCGGCGAGCTGTTTGACATCGCCGCGCTCGACCACCTGTCGGAGCCAGATCCGGAGGCTGCCCTCGAGGCGCCGCCGCGCGACGAACTGAAGGCGCGTCCCCCTGCCTTTCCCGAAGTGGACCGCACCCTCAAGGGTGACCCGCCGGTGCCCCTGCGGCCCAGTCTCAGCCGTCTCGGCCGCAGCGAGCGCGAGACGCGCGCCAGCATGCTCTCGCGCATGCTGCTGTCGCGCGACGAGCGCCTGCTGCCGCCCACCCTCCTCATGCCGGGCGACCTCGAAATCCCGTCGCCGGACGACATGGCGGCCTTCGAGCCGTGGTCGGACGATGACACGATGACCGAGCGCTCCTTCGCTCCCGGCTCGCCGCCGGTCGCGGCAAGCGTCGGCACGGGTGTCACGCTCGCGGACGGGGCAACCCCCGCCGTCTCCCGCGCCGAGAGCCTCGCCTCCGCCACGCCGGCGCCCGCCGACGCGACGCCCATGCAGATCGCCGGCGCGCCCGTGTCCTATACCGCCGTACGCATCGGCGACGGTGTCTCGGCGATGGAGAAGAACCGGGAGCGCCCGCAATACGCCGATCTCATCGACCCGCAGCGGATGTCGAGTGAGCAGCGCTGCCTCGCCGAGGCCATCTATTTCGAGGCCCGGGGCGAGAGCGAGGCCGGGCAGGCTGCGGTGGCCCAGGTGGTGCTCAACCGTGTACGGTCGGGCCTCTATCCTTCGACTGTCTGTGGCGTCGTCTACCAGAACCGCCACCGCTACAAGGCCTGCCAGTTCTCCTTCGCCTGTGAGGGACGCGCCCTGCGTATCACCGAGGCCGCCGCGTGGCGGCGGGCGGTACGCATCGCCCGCGAGGTCACGGAAGGCACGACCTATCTCGCCGACGTGGGCGGGGCGACGCACTACCACGCCAACTACGTGCGTCCCTACTGGGCCAAGCGCCTGAAGAAGATGGATGTCATCGGGCGCCACGTCTTCTACCAGCTCCGGCCCGGCCAGCGCTGAGCCCCGGCTTTACCTTAACGAAGCGTTGTCGTTGCACCGGCGGCGCTTTCGGCCTTTCGTTGCGTGCGGGAAAGCGCAACGGGCGCCATACCCGGCCGGAGGCGTCGATGATCGTGCATGTGAGAATTGCGGCTCTCGCCGCGTGTCTGGTCGCCGCGCCGGGCGCGGCCCTGGCAGGCGGCTTCTACAGCGATGGCTGCCACCGCTGCGTCCATGGGGAATGGCCCGTTGCCGCCTGGCGCGGCGGCGGCGCAAACGTCCGCTATTCGGGCGGCGTGGTCTTCGCCAGGGACTATTGGCCGGCGCGCCGTCACCATGTGCACCGCCACTATTACGGGCAGCGCATCGTCACGAAATCGGCGCTGCCGCCGCCGCGGGTCATCTACGGCCCGCGGTAGCCGCAGGCGCGCCGGTCAGGGCGCGCCGCCCACGGCGATATCGAGCCCGATGTCCAGCACCGGCGCCGAGTGGGTGAGGGCGCCGACCGAGATAGCGTCGACGCCGGTCTCGGCAATGGCGCGGACGGTCGACAGGTCCACGCCACCCGAGGCCTCGGTGCGCATGCGCCCGCCCACCATGGCGACCGCCTCGGCCAGCATCGCGGGCGGCATGTTGTCCAGCATGACGACATCCGCCCCTTCCTCGATCACTTCGGCAAGCTGCTCGAGCGTATCGACCTCGATCTCGATCTTCACGAGATGGCCCGCAGCGGCCTTGGCCGCACGCAGCGCAGGCCGCACGCCGCCCGCGACAGCGATGTGGTTGTCCTTGATCAGGATGGCATCGTCGAGGCCGAAACGGTGGTTGAGCCCGCCGCCGCAGGCGACGGCATATTTCTCGAGCGCCCGAAGCCCCGGCGTTGTCTTGCGCGTGTCGCAGATGCAGGCGCGCGTGTGTGCCACCTCGGCCACGTAGGCGGCCGTCAGAGTCGCGATGCCGGAGAGGCGGCCGACAAAGTTGAGCGCCACGCGCTCGGCGGCCAGGATGGTGCGGGCCGGTCCCTCCACCGTGGCGAGGGCGTCTCCGGCGCGAAGCGCCTCGCCGTCCTGGCGGTGGGCGGTAAAGCGGATGCCCCCGTCCATCAGGCGGAAGGCGGCTTCCGCCGCCTCGAGCCCGGCGAGGCGGCCGTCCCGGCGCGCGACGAGCTGCGCCCTCGCGCGGCGGTCTGCGGGAATGCAGGCGGCGCTCGTGATGTCGCCGGTCCGGCCAAGATCCTCGGCGAGCGCGGCACGCACGATGTCGGCGAGAAGCAGGGGGTTGCCGAAGTGCATCGATGAGGTTCCTCGTTTGTGCGTCAGCCTGCCTGCCGCAGCCGCGGCTGCAGGGCATCCTCGAGCGCGTTGATCGTCGTCAGGGTGCGCTGCGCCGGGCCGGCAAAGGGCCTGTCGGCGCGGTAGTGGCCGCCGCGGCTCTCCTGGCGGAGCAGCGCCGCGGCGGCGATCAGGAAGGCGCAGTCGGCCATGGTCGCGAGGACGGGATCGGCGCCCGTGCGCATCGCGCTGATCTCGGCGAGCGCTGCCGCCAGCCCCTGGCCGTCGCGGACCACGCCGACATGGTCCTGCATCGTCCGGCGCAGGGCGGCGACGCCGGCCGGGTCGGCCTGCGGCGCTGGGGCGGAGGGCAGGTCAGCCATGGTAGCCTCGGCCGGCCCGCCCGCGTCGCGCAGGGTGCGTGCAACGTCCTGCGCCGTCCGGGCGCCGAAGACGACGGCCTCGAGCAGGGAGTTGGAGGCGAGGCGGTTGGCGCCGTGAACGCCGGTGGCGGCCACTTCGCCCACCGCCCAGAGGCCGGGCAGGCTGGTGCGCCCCCACAGATCGGTGGCGACGCCGCCCATGTGGAAATGGGCGGCGGGCGCGACGGGCAGAAGATCACGGGTCGGGTCGAGCCCGGCGGCGATGGCGGCCGCATGGACGGTCGGGAACCGCCCGGCGAACTCAGGGCCGGGTGCGGTGCGCGCGTCGAGGAAGGCCCCGTCGCCCCCGAGGATGGCGGCGTGGACGGCGCGCGCCACGACATCGCGCGGCGCAAGGTCGAGCGCCGGATGCGCGCCCTGCATCAGGCGGCGCCCGTCGCGGGTCACGAGCACGGCACCGTCTCCGCGCAGCGCCTCGGTGGCGAGCGGAGCGGGGTCGCGGCCAACGTCGAGGGCAGTGGGGTGGAACTGCACGAACTCCGGGTCCGCGACGAGTGCGCCGTGCCGTGCCGCCGCCGCGAGCCCCGCCCCCACCGCGCCGGGCGGGTTGGTGGTGACGGCATAGAGGCCGCCAATGCCGCCGGTGGCGAGCACGGTGGCCGGCGCCGTGACGGCGAGGCCCGGCCCGCCGTCGCGCGCGCGGAAGGTCGCCCCGCGCACGCGTCCGCCTGCGAGCGTGAGGTCGTCAAGCAGATAGCCCTCGATGACCGTGACTGTCGGCGTGCGGCGTATGGCCGCGATGAGCGTCTGGACGATGGCGAGGCCGCTGCGGTCGCCATCGACGGCGAGCACGCGGGCACGGCTGTGGGCCGCCTCGCGCGAGGGTTTCAGCCGGCCGTCGCCCGACCGGGCGAAGGGCACGCCGAGCGCGACGAGGTCGTCGATGCGCGCCGGCGCCTCGGAGCAGAGGATGCGGGCCGCTTCCTCGACGACGAGGCCGGCGCCGGCAGCAATGGTGTCGGCAAGGTGCAGGTCCGGCGTATCGTCGGCGCCGATGGCCGCGGCGATGCCGCCCTGCGCCCAGGACGACGCAGCGCCGTCGCCGAGGGGGTGGGGCGAGACGAGAATGACTGGCAGCGGAGCGAGCTTCAGCGCCGTGAAGAGGCCGGCCAGTCCCGCCCCGACGACGAGGACGGGGCCGCTCACTGGACGACCGCAGAGGGCTTGCCGGCCAGCGCCACCATGCGCTCGACGGCGCGGCGTGCCCGCGCGGCAAGCTCCGGTTCGACCGTGACCTCGCCGCTCATGTCCCGCAGGCAGGCGTAGATCTTCGGCAGGGTGATGCGCTTCATGTGCGGGCAGAAGTGGCAGGGCCGCACGAACTCGACATCCGGCACCTCGGCCTCGACGTTGCTCGCCATCGAGCACTCGGTGACGAGGACGACACGGCGCGGGCGCTCGCGCTTGACCCAGTCGATCATGTGCGCCGTCGAGCCGGCGAAGTCGGCGGCGGCGACCACGTCCGGCGGGCATTCGGGGTGGGCGATGATGCGCACGCCCTCGTGGATCTCGCGCAGGGCGCCGATGTCCTCGGCGGTAAAGCGCTCGTGCACCTCGCAGGCGCCGTGCCAGGCGATGATCTCGACCTTCGTCTGCGCCGCGACATTGGCGGCGAGGTAGCGATCGGGCAGGAAGATGACGCGCGGGGCGCCGAGGCTCTCGACCACATCGAGGGCGTTGGAGGACGTGCAGCAGATGTCGACCTCGGCCTTCACAGCGGCGGAGGTGTTGACGTAGGCGACGACGGGCACGCCCGGATAACGCTCGCGCAGCAGGCGGATGTCCTCCGGCGTGATCGATTCTGCCAGCGAACAGCCCGCCTCCCGGTCAGGGATCAGCACGGTCTTGTCCGGGTTCAGCAGCTTCGCCGTCTCGGCCATGAAATGCACGCCGCACTGCACGATGACGCGGGCCTCGATGCGGGCCGCCTCGCGCGCGAGCTGCAGGGAATCGCCCACGATGTCGGCCACGCAGTTGTAGATCTCGGGCGACTGGTAGTTGTGGGCGAGGATGACGGCGCCGCGCTCCCGTTTCAGGTCGTTGATCGCCTTGACGTAGGGCGCATGGAGCGGCCACTCGGCAGGCGTGACGATGTGGCGCACGCGTTCGTAGAGATGGGCCGTGGCGCGCTCGACTTCGGGCGTGAAGGCAAGCGGCGCGTCTTGGCCATTTGGCCCATGGAGCGCGACTTCCGCGTGCATGGCACTTCTCCTTATATGCTCAAGTTGAGCATATTGATGGTACACAAATAGACCGCTGAGGCGGTCGTGAATTTGCTCATATTGAGCATAACTATATTAACAGAAACCGCCTGCAGTGGCCAGCTTCGCGTGCCTGCACAAAGACGGTTTTCCGCCGGCAGCTTCGTTGCCGGGCGCGGGCGGGACGCTTGCTCGCGGCCCTATTCCGCGGCAGCAGCCACGGGTCCCAGCTCGCCGACGATGGCCTCTTCCAGGCGGGCGAGCGCATGGGCCGTGCAGGGGGCGATGTTGCGTCGCGCGATCATCCACACCGCGAGGCGGGCGTGAAAGTCGGACACGTCAAGCACCTTGAGCTGGTCGCGCCAGGGGCTGGCCGCGACGAGCCGGGCCGGGACGAGGCCGAGGCCGAGGCCGCGGGCGACAAGCGAGAGCTGCACGTCGACACCCCAGAGCTCAACGGATATGTCGAGCGTGTGGCCGGTCGCGGCAAGCGCCCTGTCGAGCAGGTGGCGGAAGCCGCAGCCGTCCGGATTGATGACCCACGCTTCCCTCGCGAGCGAGGAGAGTGGAATGCAGCCGGTGGCCGGATGATCGGCCCGCGCCACGACCACCACCTCCTCGGATGCGATGTGCCACAGCGACAGCTCCGGCATGTCGGCCGCGCTGCCGCGCCGCATCCCGATGACGGCGTCGAGCTCCTGGGCCGCCAGCTTGGCGACGAGCCGCTCGGTCCAGTCCACCATGACGACGAGCTTTGCCTGCGGCACCGTGCGCCGCACCGCGTCAATGCCAACGGACAGCACAGAGTCGGCGATGCCGCTGCTGATGCCGATACGCAGGGGCGGTTTGGCCTGGCTCGAGCGCAGTGCGCTGGCGAACTGGTCGGCCGCGCTCAGCACCTTGACGCCCTCTCGGTAGGCGTGTTCGCCTGCGGCGGTCAGACGGGCCGGCTTCTGCTCCCTGTCGAGCAGCTGCGCGTTCAGCTCCGCCTCGAGCCGCTGCAGGCGCCGCGTCACGGCCGGCTGGGTGATGTTCAGGCGGCTCGCCGCGCGGGCGAGGGAACCCGTCTCAGCAACGGCGACCAGGGCACGCAAATCTTCCAGATTCATGCGGAATCATCATGTTAAAAATGATAAACATTCAATATCATTATCATCCGTGAGGCGCTAGATTGCGCGGCACAAGTCGCGGCGCATGGAGCGGCGCGTCTCCCGGAGCTTTCCATGACTCAAACAGTTTCCGAGTCGCGCGAAGCGCAACGTGCCGTCCCGCCGGAGATCATCGTCGTCGCCGGCTGCCTCATTGCCCTCATCACCTTCGGGCCGCGTGCTGCTGCCGGCCTGTTCCAGATCCCCATGACGGAGGCTTATGGCTGGGGCCGCGACGTCTTCAGTCTCGCCATCGCCGTCCAGAACCTCCTCTGGGGCCTGGGCCAGCCCTTCGCCGGTGCCGTTGCCGACAAGTTCGGCGCAGTGCGCGTCATCTGCGTCGGCGCTCTGCTCTATGCCGCCGGCCTCGTCGTGATGGCCTATGCCACCTCCGCCGGCCTTCTCAACCTCGGCGCGGGCATCATGATCGGTTTCGGCCTGTCGGGCTGTTCGTTCAACCTCGTGCTCGGCGCCTTCGGCAAGCTGCTGCCAGAGCGCTGGCGCCCGCTCGCCTTCGGCGCGGGCACGGCCGCCGGCTCCTTCGGCCAGTTCCTGTTCCCGCCCATCGGCAACGCCCTCATCCAGGGCTTCGGGTTCGAGATGGCGCTGCTCGTCTTCGCCGCGAGCGTGCTGCTTGTTCTGCCCCTGTCGCTGGCACTGGCCACTCGCGACGCGGCGGCGAAGGCGGCCATCAACGCCGGGCCGTCCCAGTCCATTGCCCAGGCGCTGGCCGAGGCCTTCCGCCATCCGAGCTACGTCTTCCTCGTGCTCGGCTTCTTCACCTGCGGCTTCCAGCTCGCCTTCATCACGGCGCACATGCCGGCATATCTGAAGGACACGGGCCTGCCGGTGTGGGTCGGCGGCTGGACGCTCGCGGTCATCGGCCTCGCCAATGCGGCCGGTTCGCTCTTCTCGGGCTTCCTGTCCTCGCGCATGTCGAAGCGCTGGCTGCTCTCGCTCATCTATCTCGGCCGCTCCCTTGCCATCGCCGCCTTCATCCTGCTGCCGGCCACGCCGGTGACGGCGATCGCCTTCGGCATCACCATCGGCCTGCTGTGGCTGTCGACGGTGCCGCCCACCTCGGCGCTCGTCATGCTCATGTTCGGCACGCGCTACATGGCGATGCTCTACGGCTTCGCCTTCTTCTCCCACCAGGTGGGCGGTTTCCTGGGCGTCTGGCTCGGCGGCATCCTCTACGAGAGCATGGGCTCCTACACCTTTGTCTGGTGGCTGTCGGTGGCCCTCGGCGTCGCCTCGGCCATCATCAACCTGCCCATCAAGGAGCGGCCGGTGGAGCGAGCGGTGCCTCAGGCGGCATAGCGTCCGCCGCCCCGTTACTGCGCCGGCAACAGCTTCTCGCCTTCGATGACGACGCGGCGCCGGGCGATCTCGGCGCCGCAGAAGTCGAGGAAGGCGCGCACGCGCGGCGAGTGGCGCAGGTCTTGGTGGGTCAGAAGCCACAGGCCGGTAGAGAATTCCGGCGCCGGCGCCGTCAGACGCACCAGCGCGGGGCGCGTATCGGCGATGAAGCAGGGCAGGTGGCCGATGCCGATGCCCGCCTCGATTGCCTCGGCGAGGCCGAGAACCGTGTTGAGCTTGTAGACGATCTTCTCTGCCGGCACCTTGTCACGGACGTAGCGGGCGACGTGTATCATGCCGAAGTTGTCGCCGAGCGCGACCCACGGCCGCTCGAAGAGGGCGAGAAGATCGAGGTCGTGTCCCCCGTCGGGAAAATCCTCGCGCCGGCCGTAAAGCGCCCAGTGGATGGTGGCAAGGCGCCGGCCAATGAGTGTCTCAGGCGGCTTGTCCGTGGCGCGGATGGCGATGTCGGCGTCGCGCTTGGAAAGGTTCAGCGCCTGGTTGCCAATGACGATGTCGAGCCGGATGTTGGGATAGGCCTCGCGGAATGCGGCGAAGACCGGCGTCAGCAGGTGCATCAGCAGCGTGTCGTTGGTGGTCACGCGCAGCTCGCCGGCCGGCGAGACGGCACAGCCCGCAAGGCGCATGGAGACGCTGGCGAGATCCTCCTCGATACGCTCGGCGAGCGCGGTGATCTCCTCCCCCGGCGGTGTCGGCGCATAGCCGGCCCGGTGCCGGTCGAACAGCTTGACGCCGAGCTGCGCCTCAAGCTGGCCGAGACGGCGGAACACCGTGGAATGGTTGATGCCGAGCCGCTCGCCAGCGCCGGCCATACCCTTCGCCTCAGCAATGGCTTTGACGAGACGGATATCGTCCCAGGAAATCTGGTGAACGGCCGCCGTGGAGGCGAGAACGTTTTCTGGCGGCATCCTTGCGTCCGCGCAATGTTCTGCTTGCGATCATACTTGTAGCTTTGCGCGTAGGGAAACACAAAATGCCGGGAAGTTCGTGACCATCCCAACCAGTGCCCCCGGAGCCGCTGCCATCATGCTCGACACGCGTACCGCGCCCTACGGGCTCTTCCTGCTGCGCGTCTCGACCCTGCCGCCGGTGACAGCGCTGCCAGCCGTGGCCGCCTGATCCGATTTCCTTCCCCCTTGCTGAATGAACCAGAGGAGTATCGCCATGACCAAGGTTCTCGTTCTCTACTACTCGTCCTACGGCCACATCGAGACGATGGCGAAGGCCGTGGCCGAGGGCGCGCGCTCGGCCGGTGCCGATGCCGTCGTCAAGCGCGTGCCGGAGCTGGTGCCGGCCGAGGCGGCGGCGAAGGCGGGCTTCAAGCTGGACCAGGAGGCGCCCGTCGCGTCCGTGGACGAGCTGGCGGATTACGATGCCATCATCTTCGGCACGCCGACCCGCTTCGGCAACATGGCGGCGCAGATGCGCAACTTCCTCGACCAGACAGGGGGGCTGTGGGCCAAGGGCGCGCTCATCGGCAAGGTCGGCTCGGTCTTCACCTCCTCCGCCACGCAGCACGGCGGCCAGGAATCGACCATCCTGACCTTCATCCCCACCCTGATGCACCATGGCATGGTCATCGTCGGGCTGCCCTATTCCTTCGCCGGACAGACCGGCGTCGACGAGATCAAGGGCGGTTCACCCTATGGCGCCTCCACCATCGCCGGTGCCGACGGCAGCCGCCAGCCCTCCGCCGTGGAGCTGGAGGCCGCCCGCTTCCAGGGCCGGCATGTCGCCGAGATCGCGGCCAAGCTCAGGGGCTGACTCGTCCCGGTTTCCAGCGTGGACAGGCCCGGCTCGCCGGGCCTTTTCTCATCGCGGGGCTGCTGCCCGGCGCAGACGGTCGTTGATGGCCTCCCCGAGGCCGTGCGCCGGGATGGGGGTCACAGCGATGGCCTCCACCCCGGCATCGTCGATTGCTCGCAGGTACGCGAAGAGATTGGCGGCGGCCTCCACGAGGTCGCCGCTTTCGCTCAGATTGCGGACGGCGCGCGCCCCCTCGATACCCCGCGGCCGCCCGCTGCCAAAGAGCAGGGCGCCTTCGCCCGGCCGCACGTCGTCCGCCGCAAGCCTCACGAGTGCCCGCGGCGCGTAGTGGGACTCGAGCATGCCTGGCGCGCGCGGCGCTTCCTCATCCTTCGATGCGGGGCCATCGAGGAGCGTGCGCCCCAGCACCTCCTCGATGGCCTCACGCGGCACACCGCCGGGACGCAGCAGGCGCATCTCGCCGTTGAGGCAGGAGACGATCGTCGACTCGAGCCCCACGTTAGTTCCGCCGCCGTCGATAACCGCATCGATACGGTCGATGAGGTCGGCAAGCACGTGGTCGGACCGGGTAGGGCTGACACGTCCCGAGCGGTTGGCCGACGGCGCGGCCACCGGCCGGCCGACGAGGGAGAGCAGGTCGCGCGCAAGCGGCAGGCCGGGCACACGCAGGGCAACGGAGTCGAGCCCGGCCGTCGCAAGATCGCAGATGTGCGATGTCTCCGCCCGCGGCACCACCAGCGTCAGCGGGCCAGGCCAGAAGGCGCGGGCGAGCCGCATCGCGTCCTCGTCGAAGACGCCCTCCCGCTCGGCAGCCGCGATATCGGGCAGGTGCGATATCAGCGGGTTGAAGGAGGGGCGCTGCTTGGCCGCGTAGATGCCAGCGACCGCGCGCGGATTGGTGGCATCGGCCCCGAGGCCGTAGACTGTCTCCGTCGGGAAGGCCACGAGCCGGCCGAGCCGCAGGAGGTCGGCCGCGCGGGCCAGACCGCCGGCGTCCGCCGTCAGCAGCTCGGTGACACGTTGCCCATGCCCGTCTTGGGACGCAACGGGCGTTGATCGATCATTGTTCACGTTTAAACTGTCTCTGCTCTTGCCTGCCAGCCTTTGACGCGGCTTATGATGCGCGTCAATGGGCCGCGTGGCACGCACAAAATGCGCGGTCTCATATGGCCGCACGGATCAGGAAGAGGAAGCGGCGATGACCTATCGGGCACCGGTCGAAGACCTGGCCTTCACCATGCGGCATGTGGCCGGACTGGAAGAGGGCATCGCCGAAGGGCTGTACCCCGACCTTTCCCTCGATCTCGTGGAGCAGGTCCTGGAGGAGGCCGGCCGGTTCGCCTCCGAGCGTATCGCGCCGCTCAACGCGCCCGGCGACCGGGCTGGAGCACGCTTTGCCGACGGGGAGGTGACGACCGCCCCGGGCTGGAAGGACGTCTATCGCGACTGGACCGAGGCGGGGTGGAACGCGCTGCCATGCGATCCCGAGTGGGGCGGGCAGGGTTTGCCCAGCCTGGTGCAGACCGCCTGCGTCGAGTTCTGGAACGCCGCATGCATGTCCTTCGCCCTCGGCCCGTTGCTCACGGCCGGCGCCGTCGAGGCCATCACGACCCATGCAAGCGAGGATCTGAAGCGGCGCTACCTCGCGAAGCTCGTCTCCGGCGAGTGGATGGGCACCATGAACCTCACGGAGCCGCAGGCCGGCTCCGATCTCAACGCGGTCAGGACCCGCGCGGAGCGCGCGGACGACGGCACCTACCGCATCACGGGCTCGAAGATCTTCATCACCTACGGCGAGCACGACCTCACCGAGAACATCGTGCATCTGGTGCTTGCCCGCCTGCCGGATGCGCCGCCCGGCACGCGCGGCCTCTCGCTGTTCCTTGTGCCGAAGTTCCTCGTCAATGACGACGGCTCACTTGGCGCGCGCAACGACGTGCGCTGCCATTCCATCGAGCACAAGCTCGGCATCCACGCCTCGCCTACCTGCACCATGGTCTATGGCGACGCGGGCGGCGCGGTCGGCTGGCTGGTCGGTGAGGAGAACCGCGGCCTCGCCTGCATGTTCACCATGATGAACAACGCCCGCCTCGCCGTCGGCACGCAGGGCGTCGCCATTGCCGACCGGGCCTACCAGCAGGCCCTGTCCTATGCCCGCGAACGCCGGCAGGGGCGGGCGCCAGGCGCCGCCGCGGGAGAGGGCATGAGCCCGCTCGTCCTCCATCCGGACGTGCAGCGCATGCTGCTCACGATGAAGGCAATGACCCACGCGGCGCGCGGCATCTGCCTGATGACGGCGGCCGCCATCGACCGCGGCCGCCTCAGCGGCGACGCGGAAGCGCGTCGCAGGGGGCACGAGCTCGCCTCGCTGCTGACGCCCGTCGCCAAGGCCTTCTCCACCGACATCGGATGCGAGGTCGCCTCGCTCGGCGTGCAGGTGCACGGCGGCATGGGCTTCGTCGAGGAGACGGGGGCTGCCCAGCACCTGCGCGACGCGCGCATCGCGCCGATCTACGAGGGCACCAACGGCATCCAGGCCATCGACCTTGTCATGCGCAAGCTGCCCCTGTCCGACGGCGCCACCGTGCGCGGCGCCATCGCGGACATGCGCAAGGTCGGCGCCCGGCTCGTCGCCAGCCGCGACGAAGCCTTCGGCGCCTCGGCGGCGCGGATGCGCGAGGCGGTGGATGCGCTCGACGATGCCACCTCCTTCCTCCTCAAGGCGCTTGCCGGCAACAGTTCCGCCGACGTGCTGGCCGCGGCGACGCCCTATCTGCGTCTCTTCGGTATCGCCCAGGGTGGCACGGCCCTCGCAAAGGCGGCGCTCGCCGCGAGCGAGGCGCGCGCCGCCGGCGACACCAACCCCGCCCACGCCGGGCGCATCGCGCTTGCGCGCTTCTTTGCGGAGAACATTGCCACCGGCGCGCGCGGCCTCGCGCAGACTGTGATGGCGGGCGCATCCGCTCTCGCCGACGCCGAGGCAGCCCTCGCGGGCTGAACGACGTGGCGGGTGGGCCTCTCTCCGGCCGCATCTGCGTCGTCGCCGGCGCGTCCCGTGGCGTGGGGCGCGGCATTGCCCGCGGTCTCGCCGAGGCTGGCGCGACGGTGGTCGTGACCGGCCGGTCGAGCGAGGCCGGGCCGCGTACCGACGGGCGGCCGGAGACCATCGAGGAAACGGCGCGCCTCGTCGAGGCGCTCGGCGGCCGCGGCTATCCCTATCGGTGCGACCATACCGTGGAGCGCGAGGTCGACGGTCTCGTCGCCTGGATGCTGCGCCGCTTCGGTCGCGTCGATCTCGTCGTCGATGCCGTGTGGGGCGGCGACGAAGGGTTCGACGGCGAGCGCTATCCCGACGGTTCGGCGTGGGGCACGCCCTTCTGGCGCCGGCCGGCGGCGCGCCTCGGCACCGTGTTCGAGAGCGGCGTCTACGCCCAGCTGCTTCTCGCCAGGGCCTTCGCGCCTGTGATGGCGGGCGCGCGCGCCGGCCTTTTCGTCACCGTGCTCTTCGACGACGGTGGCGCCTATCTCGGCGATGTGTTCTACGATCTCGCCATGGCGTCGATGGCGCGGCTGACGCTCGCCATGGCGAGCGAGCTTGCGCCCCACGGCGTGACGGCGCTCGCCCTTTCACCCGGCTTCGTGCGCACAGAGCGCGTCGCCGGCTCATCCCTGGCGACGGAGGCCCAGGAAACTCCGCTCTATGCCGGACGAGCGGTGGCGGCGCTCGCGTGCGATGCGGACGTTACACGTCACGCGGGCAGGATCCTCCATGTTGGCGACCTCGCCAGCCTCTATGGCTTCACCGACGCGGACGGTCGTCGCCCGCCGCGCTATTCCATCGCCGAAAGAGCCGCTGACCGGGAGGATTGAGCCATGTCACTGTCCGGCAAGACCTTGTTCATCACCGGCGCCTCGCGCGGCATCGGCCTCGCCATCGCGCTCAGGGCTGCGCGGGACGGGGCCAATGTCGCCATTGCCGCCAAGACGGCAGCTCCGCATCCGAAACTTCCCGGCACGATCTTCACCGCTGCCGCCGATATTGAGGCTGCGGGCGGGCGGGCGCTGCCGCTCGTCGTGGACGTGCGCAACGAGGACGAGGTGGCTTCCGCAATCGCCCAGACGGCCGAGACCTTCGGCGGCATCGACATCGTCGTCAACAATGCAAGCGCCATCCAGCTCACCGGCACGCTCGAGACGGACATGAAGCGCTTTGACCTGATGCACCAGGTCAACACGCGCGGCACCTTCATGGTGTCGAAATACGCCATTCCCCATCTCGAGAAGGCGGAGAACCCGCACATCCTCATGCTGTCGCCGCCGCTTGACATGAAGGAGAAGTGGTTCGCCCCTCATCTTGCCTATTCCATCGCCAAGTACGGCATGAGCCTGTGCGTGCTCGGCCTCGCTGGTGAACTGCGACCCAGGGGCATCGCCGTCAATGCGCTGTGGCCGCGCACGACCATCGCGACGAGCGCCATCCGCAACCTCCTGGGCGGCGAGGCGATGATGGAGGCGAGCCGCACGCCCGAGATCATGGCGGATGCCGCCTATGCCATCTTCAACAAGCCCGCGCGCAGCTTCTCGGGCCACTTCCTCATTGACGACCTCGTGCTCGCGGCTGAGGGTGTGACGGACTTCGAGCAGTACCGCGTCGATCCCACGAAGCCCCTGATGCCGGATTTCTTCGTGCCGGACGATACGCCCCCGCCTCCCGGTTCGGCCCATTGAAGGCGGCTGTGCCTGCCGGATTTCTCCCGTGCGCCGGATGGGCTAGACAACAGAGCCGTTCGAGACTGGCGGAGCGCAGGAAATGATCGTCGTCTACCGCATGGTCGACCGCACGAAGCAGGACGCCGCGGACGTCTGCCGGCTCGAGCGGTACATTCTGCCGCCGGGCGAGCCGCTTCCGGCCGATGCCGTGTGGATCGATCTCGTGGCGCCGACCCACGCGGAGGACCGGGTGGTCGAGCAACACCTGGGCATCGAGATCCCGACCCGCGAGGACATGGAGGACATCGAGCCCTCCGAGCTGCTCTACAGCGAGAACGGCGCACGCTACATGACGGTGCGCCTGCTCTATGCCGCCGACAGCGCCGATCCGGACATCACGGCCGTCACCTTTATCCTCAAGGGCTCGACTCTCGTCACCGTGCGCTACGAGGAGCCGCGCGCCTTCACCATGTTCGCGCACCGGGCCGGCAAGCCGGGCGGCTGCGGCGCGAGCGCGGAGGAGGTCTTTGCCGGTCTCATCGAGACCATCATCGACCGGCTGGCCGAGATCCTGCAGGCGACAGCCAGCAGCATCGACAGGATCTCCCGCGACGTCTTCGACGTGGCCGACAAAACGGTCGGCCGCCATGGGGAATATCAGAAGACGCTGCGCGATCTCGGCCGTTACGGCACGCTGATTTCCCTGAGCCGCGAAAGTCTCGTCTCCATTGAGCGGCTGCTGCTATTCCTCTCGGTCGTCTACCGCGCCACGCGGGTGCCGGTCGAGCTGCGCGAGCAGGTGCGCACCACCCTGCGCGACCTGCAGTCGCTGGAGGAACATGCGAGCTTCCAGGCGGGAAAGATCCAGTTCCTCCTCGATGCGACGCTCGGCCTGGTCAACCTCGAGCAGAACAACATCATCAAGCTGTTCTCGGTCATGGCTGTGGTCTTCATGCCACCGACGCTGATTGCGTCGATCTACGGCATGAACTTCCGGGTCATGCCAGAGCTCGACCTGTGGTACGGCTATCCGGCGGCGCTCCTCGCCATGCTGGTGGCGGCCATCGCGCCCTATCTTTTCTTCCGCTGGAAACGGTGGCTGTGAGCGCCGGGCGCCCGTGGCGCGGCCTTTCCTCAGCCGCGCCCCCAGCGGGCCATGAGCCGGTCGATGGTGCCCTGCATCTCAGCGTAGCTGAAGCTGCGCCAGTCGCGCCCTTCGGTGCGGATGAAGCTGGCGGCGGCCTCGATCATGCGCCGCAGCAGGGAGGAGGCGGTGGCGGCGATGGTCGCGCGTTCCTCGACATCGCCGGCCTGCTTCAGCGCGCGGATGGTGCCAGTCACCACGTCGTCCATGGCAAGGCGCAGGTTCTCGAAGGCGAGCCGGCGCTCCGGCGCCAGCGCCTCGTAGGCCTTCAGCGCATCCTCAGCGAAGCGCAGCTGCGCGTGCTTGGCGAAGTGTTGCCGGTAGCTGCGCGGCTGCCATTCGTCGAGCGTCTCCATCAGCTCCGCATCATCGGCCACGAGCTCGATGATCATCAGCACTTCGTTGTACTGGTTGAGGAAGTCGGTGGAGAGGGACGGCGCGGGGGGCGCCTGCGTGGGCATGTCGCCGTCATCCCTGCCTGTGCCCGTGGACATGCCCGCAGCCACTTCCGTCCCTCGTCCTTCAACTGCGCAATCGGGTGCACGACGCTTCTGTGCACAACACCATGCCGAGCCCGCGTGAGTCTTGCCCAGCCTTTGCCATCACCAGACTGTGGCATCATCAAGCAAACAAATTCGTAACAGTCAGGAATCCCCATGTGCGGACGCTTCGCGCTGACACTCCTTCCCGAGCTGGTGCGCGCCGAGTGCGGCTATGAGGAAGAGGTCAGTTTTCCGCCGCGCTACAACATCGCGCCGACCCAGCCGATCGGCGTCGTCACGGCCGACACTGCGGGCCGCAGGCACTTTGCCCTGATGCGCTGGGGTTTCATTCCCGCCTGGGCGAAGGATCCGGCGGCGATGCCTCTGCTGTTCAACGCCCGAGGCGAGACGCTCGTGCAGAAGGCGGCCTTTCGCACGGCCGCCCGCCACCGCCGCTGTCTCGTGCCGGCCAGCGCCTTCTACGAATGGCGCCGGGACGGGACGAAAACCACGCCCTTCATGATCGAGCGCGCCGATGGCGGCCTCATGCTCTTTGCCGGCGTCTGGGAGACCTATGCGAGCCCGAACGGCAGCGAGATCGACACTGTCGCCATCGTCACGACCAGTGCCAACGGCGCGCTCGCGTCACTTCACCCGCGCATGCCTGTCATCATCGCCGCGAATGATGCCGGGCTGTGGCTCGACTGCTCGCAGCCCGGCCTCGAGGCGCTCGGCCTCGTGCGGCCTGCGCCGGACGACCTGCTGACGATGCGCCCCGTTTCAGCGAACCTCAACGATGCGCGTCGCGACGACGCGACGGTGCAGCAACCTGCGGCCGGCGAACCGCCGACCGCCGCCCGCGGCCAGCAAAAAGGCGGGCGCAAGCGCCCGCCCGATACGCAGCTGTCGCTGTTCGGAGACGGCGGCTGAGGCTCAGTAGCGCCGGCAGACACGCTCCATCTTGCAACGCGGCGGGCCGCGGCGCACCCAGCGCACCTCGTCCTCGCACACGCGGCGGGGCGCCATGCCGGGGCGGCGCACCATGCGGCAGTGGGTGACGACCTCGCGCACCGGCCGCGGCTGCGTGCATACCCGTTCCGTCCGGCAGACGGTCCGCGCTTCGGCGGAGGTCACGGCAGGGCCGGAGAAGCTGACAAACGCCGCTGCCGCGGCGCCGAGGACGAGGGGCAAACCGCGCTTCAGGGTTAAGGGCAGGGAAACAGACGGCATTTCGAATCTCCGCATCGTGGATCGTGAGGCGCTTTGCCTGTCGCCGTTGCTATCAAACAACGCACAAGATGAACGGAGGATGTACGCCGGCCGCCTTTTCTATCGCGGAGGCGGCTTTCGCGCCGGATCGAGCCATTTTTCCATGTAGATGCGTGGCTGAGCCTCGAAGCCGAGCCGCTCGTAGAAGTGCTGCACCGCCTCGTTGCCTGCCCGCACCAGCAGGTTGAGCTTCCACACGCCGCGCGCCCTGAGCCACGCCTCCGCCGCCGCCATGATGGCGCGGCCGTGGCCCGCTCCGCGCGCGGCCGGGTCGACCGCCACATAGTAGACGACGCCCCGGTGCCCGTCGTGGCCCACCATGCAGGCCGCAACGATGGCGCCGTCGGCCGCACGCCGCACGAGTACGTCGCCGTGGCCCGAGGCGCGGCAGAAGGCGATGTCCTCGGCCGGGTCGTTCCACGGCCGCGTCAGGCCCGCGGCCTGCCACAGGGCGACGACGGCCGGCAGCTCCGCCTCGGTCATCGGGCCGGCCGTGAACGGCCCTGTCACAGCATCGCTCCCGGATTGAGCAGACCGTCGGGGTCGAGCGCCGCCTTGAGCTTGCGCATGAGATCGAGCGCGACGGGATCCTTGACGGCCGGCAGCAGGTCACGCTTGAGGCGGCCGATGCCGTGCTCGGCCGAGATGGAGCCGCCATGCTTCAGGACGACAGCATGCACGGCTTCGTTCATCGCCTCCCAGCGGTCCAGGAAGGCCTGCTTGTCGGCGCCGACCGGCTGGCTGACGTTGAAGTGCACGTTGCCGTCGCCGAGATGGCCGAAGGGCAGCGGCCGGCAGCCGGGCACCAGGGCCTCCGCGGCCGCCGTCGCTTCCTCGAGGAACTGCGGCACCAGCGCCACCGGCACGGAGATGTCGTGCTTGATCGAGCCACCCTCGTACCGCTGGACTTCGGACAGTGCCTCACGCAGCTTCCAGAAGGCGTTGCGCTGGTCGAGGCTCGCGGCGATGGCGGCGTCGTCGACGATTCCGCGTTCCAGCGCCTCCCCGAGGATGCGCTCCATCACCTCGTCGAGGCCGCCCTCGGCCGCGGAGGACAGCTCCATCAGCACGTACCAGGCGTGCGGCCCGTCGAGTGGGTCGCGCGTACCGGGCGCGTGCCGCAGCACGAACTCGAGCCCGAGCCTCGGCAGGAACTCGAAGGTCGTCACCGCGCTGCCCGCTTCGGCCTTGGCGAGGGCGAGGAGGTCGAGCGCCGCCTGCGGCGAGGCGAGGCCGCAGAACGCGGTGGCCCGTCCCTTCGGGCGAGGGAAGAGCTTCAGCACCGCGGCGGTCACGATGCCGAGGGTGCCCTCCGAGCCGATGAAGAGGTTCTTGAGGTCGTAGCCCGTGTTGTCCTTGCGCAGCTTGCCGAGGCCGTTCCAGATGCGGCCGTCCGCCAGCACCACCTCAAGTCCGACGACGAGGTCGCGCGTGTTTCCGTAGGCGATGACGGCGGTGCCGCCGGCATTGGTGGCGATGTTGCCGCCGATGGTGCAGGAACCTTCCGAGGCGAGCGAGAGAGGAAAGAGCCGGTCTGCGGCCTCGGCCGCCTCCTGCGCCTTGAGCAGCGTGACGCCCGCCTCCACGGTCATCGTGTCCGTCAGGGCATCGACTTCGCGGATGCGGTCGAGCTTCTGCAGGCTGAGCACCACCATCGGCCGGCTCGCGTCCGGGATCTGCCCGCCGACGAGGCCGGTGTTGCCGCCCTGCGGCACGACGGCGACACCCGCCGCGCGGGCGCGGCGCATCACCTCGGCCACCTCCGGCGTCGTGCCAGGTCGAACGACGGCGAGCGCCTCTCCGCGGAAGAGGTCGCGCGGCTCGCGCAGGAAGGGCAGGATGTCGTCCGGCGCGCTCAGCACATTGCCTGGCCCGACCACCTCGGTGAGTGCCTTCAGGAAATCCTCCTTCGTCCCCGTGCTCACGAACGCCCTCCTTTGCCTTTCTTCTTCTGCTGTGTCGGGCGTGCGAAGACGCCGACGACCTCCACATGATGGGTGTAGCGGAACTGGTCGACCGGCACGACCCGGATCGGCTGCATGCCGGCCTCGACGAGGATGCGGGCATCACGCGCGAAGGTGCCCGGATCGCACGAGACGGAGACGGCGAGCGGCACCCTCGAGAGCGCGATCTGCCGCACCTGCGCCTCCGCGCCAGCGCGGGGCGGATCGAGCACCACAGCGTCGAACCGGTCGAGCTCCGGCGGCAGCAGCGGGCGGCGGAACAGGTCGCGCGCCTCGGTGGTAACCGGCTTCAGACCCTGGGTGTTGCGCACGGCCCGCTGCAGGGCCACGAGGGCCTCGGCGCCGTTCTCCACGGCATGCACCTTGGCCTGCCGCGCCAGACGCAGCGCAAAGGGACCGCAGCCGGTAAAGAGGTCGGCCACGTGGCGCGCGCCGGTGCAGGCTTCCATCACGAGTGCGGCGAGGGTCTCCTCGCCGGCTGCGGTCGCCTGCAGGAAGCTGCCGGGTGGCGGCACCACGGCGGCCGGCCCCATCGTAACGAGGGGCGGGCGACGCTCGATAAGGATGTCGCCGTGCAGCGACAGGCGCGCGAGGTCGAGCGCGCGGGCAGCGTCGACCAGCGCCGCACGCAGCCTGTCGTCGGCCTTGCCGAGCCCGCGGATGTCGATGTCGAGTCCGCCGGACGTGTCCGTGACCTGGATATCGAGCGGCTTGCCGCGCGGCAGGAGAAGGCCGGCCAGCGCCCGCGCCTTCTGTGGCGCCGAGGCGAGGCCGGGGGTCAGCACAGGACAGCTCTCGATGCGCACGAGCGCGTGGCTGCGCGCCGCCATGAAACCGACGGTGGCCTTGCCCTCGACCTGGCGGGCATGGAAGGTCACGCGTCGGCGCCCGGCCCCATGCGCATCGACGAGCGGCGACACCTCGGCCTCGACGCCGGCATGGGCGAGAGCGCGGAGGACGATGTCACGCTTCCAGCGGCTGTAGGGCAGCGGCGCCATGTGCTGGGCGGCGCAACCGCCGCAGTGGCCGAAGAGCGGGCACTCGGCGGCCTGCCGGTCGGGCGATGGCGTCTCGACGCCGAGGAGCCGGCCGCGCTCGCCCTCCACGTCGGCTGTCACGACCTCGCCCGGCAGGGCGAAGGGCACGTAGACCGGGCCGTGCGGTCCTTCTGCGATGCCGTCGCCGCGGGCGCCCAGGCGGGTGATGGTCAGCGTCTCAGTCACGGCGCGCCCCGATCAGATATTCCACGTTGCCATCCCCGCCCGCGATGGGGGAGGGCATGGTGCCGAGAACGGCAAGGCCGAGGTCGCCCACCAGGGCGGCGATCTCCTCCACCACCGCCGCCCGCACGGCCTCGTCGCGCACGATGCCTTTCTTGAGGTGCGCCCGGCCGGCCTCGAACTGCGGCTTGACGAGGGCGACGAGGTGGCCGCCCGTCGCGATGCGGCCCGTCACGGCGGGCAGCACGAGCTTTAGCGAGATGAAGCTGACATCCGCCACGATGAGGCCGACCGGCTCCGCCACGTGGGCGGCGGTCAGCTCCCGCGCGTCGAGCCCCTCGAGGGAGACCACGCGCGGATCGGCAGCGAGCCGCGGGTGAAGCTGGCCGTGGCCGACATCAACCGCATAGACCTTCGCAGCGCCCCGCGTGAGGAGCACCTCGGTGAAGCCGCCGGTCGAGGCGCCGACATCGAGGCAGACGAGGCCGGCAGGATCGATGATGAAGGCATCGAGCGCCGCCGCCAGCTTGACGCCCGCCCGTGACACCCAGGGGTGCGGCGCCTCGGCCACGATGACCGCGTCAACGGCCACGGCGTCGGACGCCTTGCGCACCGGGCGCCCGTCGGCCGTGACGCCCCCCGCGGCAATGGCCGCCTGCGCCTTGGCGCGGCTGTCGAAGAAGCCGCGTTCGACAAGAAGGAGATCGGCGCGTTTACGCATGGGTTGAGCTTGTCCGGCGAGCAGGGAAGCGTGTCCGCTGCGAGATCGGCTGCCCTTATAGAGCAGCGGCGGGCCGCGCGACATGGCAGCGCGCGGGATGCACAGTCGCAGGGACACGCCGGCCGAGGCGAGGGCAGGTCAGGCCGTCAGCGCCGCTGCATCCGACGCATCCGTACCGAGCGCGGCAAAAACCGTGGCGACGATGCCGGCGGCGTCGAGGCCCGCCTTCGCATACATCCGTTCCGGCTTGTCGTGGTCGATGAAGACATCGGGCAGCACCATGGTGCGCACCTTGAGGCCACGGTCGAGCGCGCCCTCGCGGGCCAGCAGGTGCAGCACCTGCGTGCCGAAGCCGCCGATGGAGCCTTCCTCGACCGTGACGAGGCATTCGTGCTCGCGGGCGAGGGCCAGCACCAGCCCGGCATCGATAGGCTTGGCGAAACGCGCGTCAGCGACGGTGGTGGGAAGGCCCCGCGCCTCGAGCTGCTCGGCAGCCTTGAGACATTCCGCCAGCCGCGTGCCGAGGGAAAGGAGCGCGATGCGCCCGCCCTCGCGCACGATCCGGCCTCGTCCGATGGCCAGCGGCACGCCGCGCTCCGGCATCTCGACGCCGACGCCCTCGCCGCGCGGGTAGCGGAAGGCGATGGGCCCCGCGTCATGGGCCGCTGCCGTGGCCACCATATGCACGAGCTCCGCCTCGTCGGCCGCGGCCATGATGACCATGTTCGGCACGCAGCCGAGGAAGGCGATGTCGAACGAGCCGGCATGGGTCGGCCCGTCGGCGCCGACGAGCCCCGCCCTGTCGAGCGCGAAGCGCACCGGCAGGTTCTGGATGGCGACGTCGTGGACGATCTGGTCGTAGGCGCGCTGCAGGAAGGTGGAATAGATGGCGCAGAAGGGCTTGAAGCCCTCGGCTGCGAGCCCCGCCGCGAAGGTCACGGCATGCTGCTCGGCGATGCCGACGTCGAAGGTACGCTGCGGAAAGGCCCTGCCGAAGATGTCGAGCCCGGTGCCCGACGGCATGGCGGCGGTGACGGCAACGATGCGGTCGTCCTGCTCGGCCTCCCGCACGAGGCTTTCGGCGAAGACTTTCGTATAGCTCGGCGCATTGGCCTTGGGCTTGGCCTGCGCGCCGGTGACGACGTCGAAGGTGACGACGCCGTGGTACTTGTCGGCGGCGGCCTCGGCCGGGGGATAGCCCTTGCCCTTCTGCGTCACGACATGGACGAGGATGGGCCCGGCCTCCGCATCGCGCACATTCTTCAGCACCGGCAGCAGGTGGTCGAGGTTGTGGCCGTCGACCGGCCCCACATAGTAGAAGCCCAGCTCCTCGAAGAGCGTGCCGCCCGTCCAGAAGCCGCGCGCAAACTCCTCCGCCCGCTGGGCCTTCTCGTAGATGAATTTCGGCAGCCGCCGGGCGAGCTGCTTGCCCACCTCGCGCAGGGTGCGATAGGTGCCGCCCGAGACGAGCCGCGCGAGATAGGCGGACATGGCACCGACGGGCGGCGCGATGGACATGTCGTTGTCGTTGAGGATGACGATGAGCCGCTCGTTCATCGCCCCGGCGTTGTTCATGGCCTCGTACGCCATGCCCGCCGACATCGCGCCGTCTCCGATGACAGCGATGACGTTGCGCTTCTCGCCCTTGAGGTTGCGTGCCACCGCCATGCCGAGCCCGGCGGAGATGGAGGTGGAGGAATGGCCCGTGCCGAAGGGGTCGTACTCGCTTTCGGCGCGCTTGGTGAAGCCCGAGAGGCCGCCGCCCTTGCGCAGGGTGCGGATGCGCTCGCGCCGCCCGGTCAGGATTTTGTGCGGATAGGCCTGGTGGCCGACATCCCAGATGAGCCGGTCGTGCGGCGTGTCGAAGACGTAGTGCAGCGCCACCGTAAGCTCGACGACGCCGAGCCCGGCGCCGAGATGCCCGCCCGTGACCGAGACGGCGTCGATGGTCTCGGCGCGTAACTCGTCCGCCACCTGTCGCAACTGTGCCTCGGGCAGGCGGCGTAGATCCGCCGGAAACTTGATGGTGTCGAGCAGCGGCGTATCGACGGGCACGGCAATCCCTCGCGCGCGTGGGTCATCGGCTGCAACCGGACATAGGGCCTCGTCCGGCGCCGGTCAAAGGTATCCGCTGCCGCAGGGCTCACAGTTCGGGCAAAGGAATGAACTCGTCGTCGCCCGGCACACCGCCGAAGCGCCCCATCTTCCAGTCCTCCTTCGCCTGCTCGATGCGCTCCTTGCGCGAGGAGACGAAGTTCCACCAGATGTAGCGCTTGCCGTCCATCGGCGCGCCGCCGAGCATCAGGAAGCGGGCCGGCGTCCGGGCCGTGACGGTGATGGCATCCCCCGGCTTGAAGACGAGGAGGCGGTGCGCCTCGAAACGGTCGCCGGCGATGTCGATGTCCCCGGAGACGGTGTAGATCGCCCGTTCCTCGGCCACGGGGTCGAACGGGATGCTCGCTCCAGCCGACAGCGCGACATCGGCGTAGATCGCCTCGCTGGCGGTAGCGACGGGCGATGTGGAGCCAAAGAGCGTGCCGGCGACGACGCGCACGTGCTTGCCCTCGCCGACGATGTCGGGCAGGGCGTTCTCGTCGTAGTGGCTGAAGGAAGGCGTGTCCTCCTCGCGGTCGGCGGGCAGGGCCACCCAGCTCTGGATGCCCGCCAGGCGCGTGCCGCGCATGCGCTCCTCGAGGCCCGTGCGCTCGGAATGGACGATGCCGCTGCCGGCCGACATGAGGTTGACGGCGCCGGGGCGGATGATTTCCTCGCTGCCCAGGCTGTCGCGGTGCACGATCGCCCCCTCGAAGAGATAGGTGAGGGTGGCGAGGCCGATGTGCGGATGCGGCCGCACGTCGAGCCCGTCGCCGATGGCGAAATCGGCCGGCCCCATCTCGTCCCAGAAGATGAAGGGGCCGACCATGCGCCGCCGCACGGTCGGCAGGGCGCGGCGCACGGAGAAGCCGCCGATATCCGAGACGCGCAGCACGACCACAAGCTCCACCGCATCGCAGGACGGCGCGTCGCCAGCCACAGGATCCTCGCCACGAAGCCAGCTCATCGCATCCTCCCCGTGCTGATGGAGGCTCAGCCCTCGACGTCGAGGGGCTCGGTTCCCGGCTTGCCGTCCGGCCCGATCGTGATCTTCTCGATGCGGGCCTCGGCCTTCTTCAGAAGCGTCTCGCAATGCTTCTTGAGCGCTTCGCCCCGTTCGTAGATCGCAATCGATTCGTCGAGCGGCACGTTGCCCTTTTCGAGCCGGTCGACGATCTCCTCAAGCTCCTTGAGCGCACGCTCGAAAGGCAGGGACGCGATATCGGACGGCGCGTGATCGCTCATCATGCATTCCTCAGGGGACATGTGCTCCAGATGAGCGTTATCGCGTTCCCTCGGGCAAGAGGCAACCCCATCAGGGTTGAAGCATCCAAAGGTTGCACACCGAAGAGGGGAACGGCCCGGCTCCCCGACTTCACGAAACCGTGTCATCGGCCACGGCCGCCCCGGCTCCGCCCCTGCGCAGCAGCTTCTGGTAGGCGAGGCCGATGCCGACGAGCACGAGGCCGAGGCCGATGAAGGACAGGGCCCTCAGGACGCCTTCGAGGCTCGACAGATCGACCACGAACACCTTGACCACGGCGATGAGGATGTAGGGCGCCGAGGCGAGGCGCGCGAAGCGCCAGTCGCGCCACAGGCCGACGGCGAGGATGGCGACGCCGATGACGACGAGCGCGGCCGAATAGGTCCACAGCTCGGCCTCGCCCGTCTGCCGCCAGTAGCCGATCTGCGGCCCCTGAAAGAGGAAGCGGATGACGTCGACGGTAAAGGCGAGGTGCAGCAACAGCGCAAGCGCCAGCGCGCCGCGCACGTACCACGCCGGTCGGTGCGCCCGCGCCATCCAGGCAAGGCCCGCCGCCATGACGGCCGGCACGAGATAGGCGAGGAAGAGGGTGTTGAAGACGGGGCCGCCGCGCACGGGCTCGTCGGTGAACAGCGGGTTCTCGCTCAGCAGCAGGCCGAAGCCGGCGAGGATCAGCGTCAGGACAGCGAAGGCGAGCCCGGCGAAGTGATAGACCGGGTCTGCCCGCCTCAGCTCGAGGCGCATCAGCACGAAGGAGAAGGCAAGACCCGCCGTGGCCATGAGACCCATCTCGACGAAACCCGAATCCGCCGCGAAGGGGTCTCCGCCGTGCAGGGCGTGGCGGATCTGGAAGAAGACCAGCAGGGCGCTGAAGAGGATGGCCAGGCTCTCGCACAGCTGGGTCACCCGGTCCCGCCCGCTCGCGGCGAGCACCCGGGCCGCGAGCGCGAAGGAGGCCGCCGGCACGCCATAGCCCCACAGCAGCCAGTTGAAGACCGGCGTCGTGCCCAGCGCATCGCCGGCGATGGCCGGGTCCCAGGCGATGCGGCCGAGGACCAGGAGGCCGATGGCCCCGACGGCATAGCGCAGCACCGGCAGCGCGATGCGCTGCGAGACGAAGGCCGTACCGAGCGCCGACAGGGCAAAGGCGACGGTGAGCATGCCCTTCTCGAGCGCGAAGGTGAGGCCGAGCGCAAGAGCGCCGAGCGCCGCCGCCGCCATCGCTCCCATCCCGAGCGCCGCGACGGGAGTGGCATTGTCGTCCGCGCGATGGAGCAGCCGGGACGCGCCCGTGAAGAGGAGGGCGAGGACGGCGGCAGCGAGGGCGAAGGGTACACTGGTGTCGAAGGCCGTCACGCGCCAGTAGGCGATGACGAGGAGGGCGAGGGGGCCAGTCGTCCCGGCGGCGGCATGGCAGGCGGCGCAGACGAGCGGCAGGTCCGCGGCGCGCATCAGCCGCCGCACGGCGGTCGCGAGGAGTGCCAGCCCCGCCGCCACGGCAAAGGCGAGATAGAGGCTGAGGGCCGCCGGCTGCTCGCCGGGCGCCAGCGCCGGCCCGCCGGGCATGGAGGCCCCGCCCGGCTCCAGCATCGCATAGCGGGCGACCGGCCAGAAGGCGAGGCAGCCCGCCGCGACGGCGGCGCCGATGAGGCCCGCTCCCGCCGCGGCGGCATAGGCGTAGCCGGTGGCGATGAGCAGGGCCGCCATCGCAGCCGAGAAGGTCGCGCGCCCGCCGCCGTCTGCGAGCTCGCCTGCCAGCACAGCGAGCGCGCCGAAGGCGGCAAGCACCGCGAGGGCGGGCAGGTCGAGCGGCCGGGTCCAGACGCGCGGCTGCGGCGCGGGCACGGGTGGCGCGGTCGCTTCGGCCCCGTCGCCTGCCTCTACGGCCGCCTTGGCTGTGGCCCCGGGAACATCCTCGGCTGTCGGCCGAGCGCCGCCGTAGGGCAGCGCGACGAGGAACACCACGGCGAGCGCCGCCTGCGCCAGCACCAGCGCCATGGCGGGCAGCGCGTCGGCGTTGCCGACGCTTGTCACCACCAGCCAGCACCAGACGAGCGCGCCGCCGGCTGCCGAATAGGCCAGCCACCGCCACAGGCGGAGGCGTGCGAGGCCACAGGCCGCCGCGACGACGGCGAGAAGATAGATGACGACCGGCCATGGCCGGGGATCGCTGCTCGAGACGAGGAGAGGGGCCGCCAGAGAGCCGAGAAGCCCGAGCGCGGCGAGCGCCGGCCCGTGCAGGGCGGCCGCGACCATGGTCGCGATGCCGATGAGGCCGAGCAGCACGAAGGCCGGCGCCGGGCCGATGAAGCCGTAGAGCGCATGGGCGGCGTAAACGCTGGCGAAGGCCGTCATGGTGCCGGCGGCAGTCAGCACGCTTGGCACGTGGGCCGGCGACGCGCCGTCGGCGGCCCCCTCCGCGCCGCGCTCGCGCCGCCGCAGCCATTCGCCGGCGGCAATCAGGGCGAGCGCCGTGACGAGGCCGGCGACGACGCGCGCGGCCGGACCGAAATAGCCCTCCTCGATGGAATAGCGCACCAGCAGGACGCCGCCGAGCGCCAGGGCGACACCGCCCACCCACACGGCCCAGCGCGAGCCGAGCCGTTCCTCGAGCCCCGCCTGCGGGGCGGCCGTCGCTGCCGCCGCAGGCACCAGGCCGGGCGCAAGCGTTTCCTCCGGTTCCTCCAGTGGCCGCGGCTCTTCTGCCGGTTCCAACGCCACCGTCGTGGGGGGCGGCGGGGCTTCGTCCCCTGCGGCCGGCTCCGGGGCCTGCGGCCCGGCAGCAGCTGCATCCGCCGCGGGAGGCGGCACGACGACGCCCGCCTCGGCCAGCTTCAGCTCCAGCGCCGCGAGACGCGCCTCGAGCGCCGCCGTGCGGCCGCGCAGCCTGAGCGCCATGAAGAAGCCGGCGATGGCGGCAACCGGCACCGCAAGCGCGATCAGGACGATGAGCGCAATGGCCGTATCTTCGCTCACGGCGAGCCCCCCGCTGACACCGCAGAACTTTGCCCCGGGATGGTGGGCGATGCAAAGCGCAGCCCGCTGTGCGCCGGCGCAAAGGACGGCGTGGTGACCGCATCAGGCGCGGGTGCCAAGGCGAAGGCCGGGGGCAGGACGCTCCTGCAGCACCTCGCGGCGGAAGCGGAAGAGGGCGGCGGGGCGTCCGGCCGTGGGCATCATCTCGCCCGTGGGCTCGACAAGCGAGGTCGCCTCGACGAGGCGCCGGAAGTTCTGCTTGTGCAGATGGCGGCCCGTGATGGCTTCCACGCTCGTCTGCAGGGCGGTGAGGGTGAAGCGCTCGGGCATCAGTTCGAAGACGACGGGGCGGTACTTGAGCTTGGCCCGGAGACGGCTGATGGCGGTGGCGAGAATGCGCCGGTGGTCGTAGGCCAGCGGCTTGCCGAGCGGCGGCAGGCGGCCGCGGGCGAGGGCGGCGGGGCGCCCGTCACGCGCCGCCTCGGCGACAAGGCCCGCCTCATAGAGGAGCTCGTAGCGCTCGAGCGCCTTTTCCTCGTCCCAGGGGCTGCCGTCGCAGCCGAAGCACAGGCGCAGCCGCTCCTCGCGCGTGAGCGCCCGGATCTGCTGGCCGTCGTCCGCATGGGGCGCCTTCGCCCATTCCTGGAGCTGCGGCAGGATCTCCGTCGCCAGAATGGCGGGCGGCCCGGTGCGCCAGTCCTCCCACGGGAAGAAGTCGTACCACGGCATGAAGGAGGCGCCGCCCGCAGGGGCCTGCTCCCCGGCGACGCGGGTGAGCGCCAGATAGCCGACGGATACGACGTGCGGGCCGGCGTCGCCCGCGGCCGCGCCGCGCCCCCGGTCCCCAAAGGTGTAGAGCTGCTCGACATAGCCGAGGGCAAGGCCAGTCTGCTCCCGCACCCAGGCACGCAGGCCAACCTCGAAGGTGCGGTGCGCCAGCGGGTCGAAGGGGCCGGCGGGCAGGGCCGGTACGTCCGAGCCGGGGGGATGCGCGACGAGGATGTGCGGCGTCTCGCCTTCGACGGTCACGATGGCTGCGGCGAGGCCGATCTCGATGGCAGGCCGCGGCAGGGGGAGGCTGGCCTCACTCATCGCCGTTCAACTGTCGAGAGGGAGGGCGAAGGGCGTGCCCTCGAAGGCGTCCACGCCGCGGCCGATGGCTGCGATGGCCTCGCTCATGCGGCCGCGTCGGCCGAGGAGCCTGTCCGCCGCCGCCACCAGCCGGGCATTGGGCGTCGCGCTCGGCGCGGCCCGGCGCAGGCGCTCGGCGAGAAGGAACTCGTCGAGGTCGGGCCGTAGCGCGCACAGGCCGATGTAGGCGGCGGCGGTGGAGCGGCTGATGCCTGCATAGCAGTGCACGACCATGGGCCGCTCCCGGTTCCATCTGCGCACGAAGCCGATGATTTGCCGGGCGTGCTCCTCGCCGGGCAGGATGTGCCCGTCCATTGCCTCGAGGATGTCGCTGACGCCGATGACGAGGTGGTTTTCCGGCCCGATGCCCTCCGGCCGCGGCACGGGTGTCGCGGCGTTGATCACGGTCAGGAGGTGGCTCGGCCGCACGGCGGCGACGGTTTCGGCGAGGCGCGAGAGGGGACACACGTGAAGGGCCGGCATCGATGTCGAACCTCCGCAGAACGCTCCCTGATCTCCAGAACGATAGTGGGGCGATTCGATGACGGCGACGATTCCCGACTGTGGATCGGCTGCCGGAACGGAATCAGAGCGCCGGAACGAGGGCGTTGAAGCGGGCGAGGAACCGCGCCTTGGCCTCCTCGGCCGACCAGGGCTCGAGGAAGCGGTCGATCGCTGCCGGCAGGGGCGCCGGGCGGCCGAAGAAGGCCAGCGCCTCCTCGCGGGCGAAGCCGGCAAGGCGCGTCGCCTCGAGGAAAGCAGCGATCCTGTCTGCGCGCTTGGTGGCACGCACGAGGGCGGCCGGAGCCGTGGCCGGCAGGCCGAAGCGCAGGTGGATCGCGGCCGCGAGCCGCTTCTCCACCTCCTTGTAGTTGCCCCCGAGCACCGCCTTGAAGGGCGAGATCATGTCGCCGATGACATATTCCGGCGCATCGTGCAGGAGTACGAGAAGGCGTGCCTTGGCGTCGAGCTCCGGGTGGATGTGCCCGGCGATCGCATCGACGAGCAGCGAGTGCTGCGCGACCGAGAAGATGTGCGCACCCACGGTCTGCCCGTTCCAGCGGGCGACACGGGCGAGGCCATGGGCGATGTCCTCGATCTCGACATCGAGCGGAGAGGGATCGAGGAGATCGAGCCGCCGCCCGGACAGCATGCGCTGCCAGGCGCGCGGTTCCTTGCCGGAGCGTCGGCTCATGGCTCGCCGCGCGCCGCAGGGGCGCGCTCAGCAGCCGGGCCGGGCAGGGAAAACGCGCGCGACGGTCCGTACAACAGGGCTCTCCTCTCCATGGCGGGCGAGGCGCCCTCGCGCCGCCCGGCGGTCCCTACCTAGCATCGTGGTGCGGCCGGGCAAGATGCCGGAGATGCGGCGGGGAAGGGCCTTCAGCGCGTGTCGCGGGCGAGGGCGGCGCATTCCGCGTGGCGGTAGCAGCCGACGAGATGGTCATTCACCATGCCCACCGCCTGCATGAAGGCATAGACGATGGTGGGGCCACAGAAGTTGAAGCCGGCCTGCTTCAGCGCCTTCGACATGGCGCGCGATTCGGCCGTCTCGGCCGGCACCTCGGCCATGCGCGAGAAGCTGTTCTGGCGCGTCCGCCCGTCGACGAAGCCCCAGAGGAAGTTGCTGAAGCCGCCTCGCTCCATGATGGCGAGCCAGGCGCGGGCACCCTGCACGGTGCCGAGAATCTTGGCGCGGTTGCGAACGATGCCAGGATCCTGCATCAGGGCCGCAAGCTTGGCCTCGTCGTAGCGGGCAATGACCTCGGGGTCGAAACCGTCGAAGGCCCGGCGAAAGTTGTCGCGCTTGCGCAGGATGGCGATCCACGAAAGGCCCGCCTGGAACCCGTCGAGGATCAGCTTCTCGAAGAGCGCCCGGTTGTCGTATTCTGGCACGCCCCATTCCGTGTCGTGATAGGCGACGTAGAGCGGGTCCACTCCGGGCCAGCGGCAGCGCCACCTGCCGTCCTCGTGCAGGATGAGATCCGCCTCCGCCGCCTCGACCATCGCCCCCTCCGCGCTTCGTCAGGACTGCGCCGTCTCCGCCGCCTCGCCGGGGAAGGCGAAGGTGGCGAAGGACGGCTTCTCGAGCGTGAGGGCGAGGCCGCCGGCCGTCAGGGTCAGCCCTGCCGCAAGCGCGTCCGCCACGCGGTCGAGCCGCAGCATGGCGAGGCCGCGGCCGCGGGCGCAGGAGCCGACATGGCCGAGCGTCCTCTCGCCGGCGACGACCGTTGCGCCATCCTCCGGCACGAAACCGTCGGTGAAGACCACGGGCACGATGCGCGTGCGGGCGGTGCCGCGGTGCTGCATGCGGGAGACCACTTCCTGCCCGATGTAGCAGCCCTTGTTGAAGGAGACGCCGCCCAGCTGGTCCATCAGCACCTCGTGCGGGAAGGCCTCGCCATAGGTGAAGTCCTTGCCCCCTTCCGGTACGCCGGCCGCGATGCGCATGGCGTGATAATCGGCGAGTGGCGCCTGCCCGAGGGCTTCGATCTCGGCCCTGGGGCCGATGGCGCGCCGGCCGAGGGCGGCAAGGCGCGGGTCGTCGTAGGTGCGGCCGGGCGCCTCCGTCTCGTCGCCCCACAGGGCGGCGACGGCGAGCGCCTCGCTCTCGTCGGTGATCGTGACCTTGGCGCGCAGCTTGTAGAAGGACAGGCGCTTGACGAGGTCCTCAGCCAGCGCCCGCGGCACGTCGAGAAGATAGCCGCCCCCCTCGTCCTCCGGCACGGCCAGGACCAGAAAGTCGACGAGAATCTTGCCCTGGGGTGTCAACAGCGCGGCCCAGCGCGCTGTTCCGGGTGTGAGGCTCGCGACGGTGCTGGTGACGATCCCCTCGAGAAAGCTGCGGGCATCCTCGCCTGCGACCCTGACGATACCCCTGTCCGGCAGAAAAGTCCTCGGCATTCGGCCCTCCGTCCGCACTCGCGGGAGAGATAGGGGGAGGGCGCGCGCCGCTCAACCCGGTTTGGCGGCGATGCCCGGCGGGCACGAGGCGTCAGTGCTTGCTGGCGGTGGAGAAGGCACCGCTGCGGATGCGCTCGGGCAGGCGCTCGGCGAAATCGGCCACCGCCTCCTCGCCGTAGGTGCTGACGAGCTCCTGAAAGGCGGCGAAGAGTGCTGCATGGGCCACGCAGTCACCGTCGAGGCCGTCGAGCTGCGCCTCGGCGAAGGCTTCGCTCAGATAGCTGAGCGCCGCGCGCTTCTCCTCGGTGGCCGCGAGGAAATCGTCGTCGTGCTGGTTGAATTCGTCCATGTTCCTGCCGTTACGCAACCCGTGGCGCAATGCCCCGGTCCATTCACTCTAGCAGCCCACGGCCGGCACTCTAGCGGCTTCTTTATGCGAGGTTAACAGCGCGGGGAAAATGCCTGCAATCCACAGGACACATAGCTCGAGATGGGCCTCGGGCAGCGGAAGGCGCCGGGCGAAGGCCAGTTACTGGCCGAAGCGACTCGCCAGCGTGCGCGTGAGGCGCTGGCCCTCGGCGGCATGCAGGTCGCGCGCGGCACGGGCCGCATCGGTGCAGCGCCGGTAGGTGAGAGCATAGCTGCGATAACCGCGGTTGTAGGCGCCGGCGAGGCGCTCGCGCCGCTGCGGGCTCGTGCCTTCGGCATCGAGCAGGTCAGCCATGCGCTCGCGCCATTGCTGCGGGTCGCCCTCGCCGCACAGTCCGTCGATGAAGGTGAGCACGCCGAGTACACGGGCGAGGCGCATGAGGTCGGCCTCGTAGGGCGGTGCAGCCTCGGCGCCTGCCTGCGGCTCTGTCGCTGCCGGGTTCTGCGGCTGCTGGGCATGCGCGGCTCCGTTGCAGAGGGCCGCAAGGGCGAGGCAGCAGGTGAGGACGAGGTATCTCATTGCGCGCCCTCGCCGAGGATGGCGGCAGCGCGGGCGACGATGGCGGCAAGGCCCGGCGTCGTGGGCAGCTGCGTCACCTCGCCCGGCAGGACCCAGCGCACGTCCCCCGCCTCGGGACCGGGCGCCGGCTCGCCCGCCCGCCAGTGGGCGGCGAAGGCAGCAATGACGAAATGGTGCACGACGCCCGTCGCGTCCCGCTCGATGATCTCGACATGGTCGACGAAGCCGGCGATCTCGGCCTCGACACCCACCTCCTCGCGCAGCTCCCGCAGGGCGGCCTCATGCAGGTGCTCGCCCGGCTCGACGAGTCCGCCCGGCAGGCTCCAGCGCGCCTCCATCGGCGGGCGGCCCCGTGTCGCGAGGAGCACCCGCCCGTCGCGGAAGGTCGCGACGCTCGCGGCGAGGAAGGGGCGTGCCGGATAGCGGCGGTCGTCGGACATCGCCGCGCCTATACGTGCTGGCCGCCGTTGATGTGCAGCTCCGCGCCGTTCACGTAGGAGGAGGCTTCCGTGCAAAGGAAGTAGATGGCCTTGGCCACCTCGTCGGGTGTGCCGAGCCGGCGCAGTGGAATCTGCTCGACGAGCTTTTCCGTGCCGGGCGACAGGATGGCCGTGTCGATCTCGCCTGGGGAGATGGCGTTGACGCGGATGCCGCGCGGGCCGAAGTCGGCCGCCATCTCGCGCGTCAGCGCGGCGAGAGCGGCCTTGGAGGTTGCATAGGCCGCCCCCGCGAAGGGGTGGACGCGCGAGCCGGCGATGGAGGTGACATTGACCACGGAGCCGCGCGTGCGGGCGAGCTCCTCCACGAGGCCGCGCGCCAGCATGATCGGGGCGAAGAAGTTGACCTGGAAGACCTGCTTCCAGTCCTCGAGGCGCGTGTCCATGGTGCCGAGGCGCGAGCCGCCGGGGCCCTTCGGCGAGATGCCGGCATTGTTGACGAGCGCGTGCAGAACGGAGCCCTCGGGCTCGAGGCGACGCTTGATCTCCTCGATGGCCTCCATGGTGTTGTCGGGATCGGCAAGGTCGACCTGGATGTGGTCTTCCGGTCCCATCTCCCACGGGCATTCCTCCGGGAAGGAGTGGCGCGAGCAGGTGATGACGCGCCAGCCAGCGGCCGAGAAGCGCTTGACTGTCGCATGACCGATGCCGCGGCTTGCCCCTGTCAGGAGCATCACGCGCCGGGTCGCATTGGTGGATGGGGGCATGGCGGTTCGTCCTGATGATGAAAGGCGCAGGGCCGGTGCGGGAATTAGGGATATAGGCGCTCGCGCTGCCACTCGCCATCCGGCTCCGGCCGGAAGAAGCGGATGCGGTCGTGCAGGCGGAAGGGCCGGTCGTGCCAGAACTCCATTGCCACCGGACGCACGCGGAAGCCGCGCCAGTAGTCGGGACGGGGAATCTCGCCGGCGCCGAACTTGGCCGTGTAGAAGGCAACCGCCTTCTCGAGCGCGAAGCGGCTCTCGAGCGGGCGGGACTGCTGGGAGGCCCAGGCGCCGATGCGGCTGCCGCGCGGGCGGGTGGCGAAGTAGGCGTCCGCCTCCGCATCCGTGACGTTCTCCACCGGGCCGCGCACGCGCACCTGCCGGCGCAGGCTCTTCCAATGGAAGAGGAGGGCGGCCTTTGGCACGGCGGCGAGCTCGCGCCCCTTGGCGCTCTCGGCGTTGGTGTAAAAGACAAATCCCTGCCCGTCGAAGCCCTTCAGCAGCACCATGCGCACGTCCGGCAGGCCGTCCGCGTCCACGGTGGCGAGCGCCATCGCGTTCGGGTCGTTCGGCTCGCTGGCCGTTGCTTCCTCGAGCCAGCGGGCGAAGAGCCCGAAGGGGTCGGTTTCGTTGGAGAAGTCACCGCTCGTTAACGCTTCCACGGCTTAAATTCCTGACGGATTCGATTGGATCGGCGAGAGGGCGGCTCGTGACCCGGGGCTATCTGCGCAGCTCTTATAAGAGAACAGCATCGTTGTGCGAAGGCATTCACGCAGGGCGTGGCGTCGCACTCGTTGCGACGTTCGTGGCGGCGCTTGCCGCTGGCGGCTGCAGCATCTCCTTTCCGCTCGGTTCTCTCCTCGGGGACGACGACGTGACGGCGACTAGCTCCGTCACGTCCGCGCCCTCGCCCCTGTCGCCCGAACTGACGGCGGAAGACTGGCGCCGTGCAAAGGCCGCGCTCGAGGTCGCGCTCGACCCCTTCGGCAACGGCTCCAGCGCATCGTGGGACAATCCCGAGACCGGCGCCAAGGGCGCATTCTTGCCGCTCGGCCAGCCTTATGTGAAGGACGGCGACGTGTGCCGCGCCTTCCTTGCCGACCTGACGTTGCAGGTGGGCTCCCAGGCCCTGCAGGGCACGGCCTGCCGGCCTTCCGGCGGGGGCTGGTCCATTCTCGAGGTCAAGCCCTGGCGCAAGTCGGTCTGAGGCGCTCGGACGCGCTCAAGAACGTTGCAGACGTGCAACAGTTGCCCCATATGGGAGGGGGTGGTTGCGGTCCCCGCTCCCTGACAGGTCATCCATGCGCGATCCATACAGTGTTCTCGGTATTTCCCGATCGGCGAGCGATGCGGAGGTCAAGAAGGCCTACCGCAAGCTCGCCAAGGCCTATCATCCGGACCGGAACAAGGATGATCCGAAGGCCAAGGAGAAGTTTGCCGAAGTCAACGCCGCCTACGAGATCCTCGGCGACAAGGAGAAGCGAGCCAAATACGACCGCGGCGAGATCGACGCGGAGGGCAAGCCCCGCTTCCACGGGTTCGAGGGCTTCGCGGGCGCCGGCGCCGGGCGCAGCACGCACGGCTTCGATTTCCGCCGCTACGGGCCGGGCGCGGGCGCGGGCTTTGACCCGCAGGACTTCTTCTCGGACCTGTTCGGCGAGGCGATGCGCAGCGCCAGCCGCTCGGCAGGGGCGGGGCGCAGCCGCACGCACCATCCGCGCGGCGAGGACGTGAAGGCTGACATCACCGTCACGCTCGAAGAGGCGGTGCACGGCGGCAAGCGGCGCATCAACTTCACCAACGGCCGGGAGGTGGAGGTCAACCTTCCCAAGGGCATCAGCGACGGCAAGACGATCCGCCTGCGCGGCCTCGGGGAGCCGAGCCCCTTCGGCGGCGAGCCGGGCGACGTGCTGCTCACGGTGCACGTGGCGCCGCACCCCCAGTTCAAGGTGGAGGGCAAGAACCTGCGCCTGCGCCTGCCGGTGCAGCTCGCCGATGCAGTGCTCGGCGCCAAGGTGCGCGTGCCGACCCTCGACGGCGCCGTCGCCATGACGATCCCGCCCATGTCGAGCGGTGGCAAGAATTTCCGCCTGCGCGGCAAGGGCATCCCGGACAAGGACGGGGCGGGCGACCTGATCGTCACGCTCGACATCGTCCTGCCCGACAAGGCAGACCCGGCGCTCGACGCGCTCATGCGCAAGTGGCGCGAGGCCGCCTCGGCCAAGAGTTGAGCTGCGGCCGGGGCTGAACCCGCTTCCGCCCGCTGTGTGATTCGCGGCGCGAGCGGCAATCGCGTTTTCCTGTGGAGCCGAATCGGAAGTCGGCAGGCACTGCCTGCCGATCTGCGCCCCGTGCCCGGCGCAAAAGGCTGCTTTGCGCAGAAGTCGCGCCCGAGGCTTCCGTCCGCCGCCGCTCTCGGATAATGATGCGCCTCCGCTCCGGAGCATCCGGCTTGTCAGAACAGATCAGAATTCGAACGGCCATGGCAGAGAACTCAGCGACACGCCCGCCCATCATGTCCGGCAAGCGCGGGCTCATCATGGGAGTGGCCAACAACCGCTCCATTGCCTGGGGCATCGCCAAGGCCGCCCATGCCCACGGGGCCGAGCTCGCCTTCACCTATCAGGGCGATGCCCTGAAGAAGCGCGTGGAGCCGCTGGCGGCGGAACTCGGCGCCGAGGTATTCGGGCATTGTGATGTCACCGACGGCGCCACCATCGACGCCGTCTTCGCCGAGGCCGAGAAGCGCTGGGGCAAGCTCGACTTCGTCGTCCACGCCATCGCCTATTCCGACAAGGACGAGCTCACCGGCCGCTATGTCGATACGACGCCGGAGAACTTCTCCAAGAGCCTCCTCATCTCCTGCTACTCGCTGACGGCCATTGCCCAGCGGGCCGAGAAGCTGATGAAGGACGGCGGCTCGCTGCTGACGCTGACCTACTACGGCGCGGAGAAGTGGATGCCGCACTACAACGTCATGGGCGTTGCGAAGGCGGCGCTCGAGGCGAGCGTGCGCTATCTGGCGGCCGACCTCGGCCCGCAGGGCATCCGCGTCAACGCCATCTCCGCCGGTCCCATCAAGACGCTGGCGGCTTCCGGCATCGGCGACTTCCGCTACATTCTCAAGTGGAACGAGTACAACTCGCCGCTGCGCCGCACGGTGACCATCGAGGAAGTGGGCGAGACGGCGGCCTATCTCCTCTCCGACATGTCCCGCGGCGTGACCGGCGAGGTCCACCATGTCGACGCCGGCTATCATGTCGTCGGCATGAAGAACCCTGAGGCGCCCGACATCGTGCTCGGCAAGGAATGAGCGCAAGGCCGCGTCTGTTCTTCGTCCGTCACGGCGAGACGGACTGGAACGCCGTGGGGCGTCTGCAAGGCAAGCGCGACACGGCGCTCAACGACACCGGCCGCGAGCAGGCGCGCACCGTCGGGCGCCTGCTGCGCGATCTCGTGCCCGATTGCGAAAGCCTGGATTTCATCGCCAGCCCGCTCGCGCGCACGCGCGAGACGATGGAACTGCTGCGCCAGGCCGTCGGCCTGCCGCGCGCGGGCTACAGGCTCGAGCCGTGCCTCGCCGAGATCTCCTTCGGCGAATGGGAAGGGCGGACGTGGAAGGAGCTGCGCGAGAGCGAGCCCAACCTCTACGCTGCCCGCAAGCGCGATTGCTGGCACTTCACGCCGCCGGGCGGCGAGAGCTATGCCGCTGTTGCGGCGCGCGTGCAGCCGCTTCTCGAAAGCCTGACGCGCGACACGCTCGTCGTCTCGCACGGCGGGGTCGCGCGGGCCGTGCTGACGCTTCTGTCCCGCGTCACGCCGGACGAGGCGCCGCACATCGACATCTGGCAGGGCCGCATTCTCGTCTTCGAGGGTGGCGCGCACCGCTGGGAGCCTTCCTGATACGAGCGCGGGAGCCGGTCGGGCTGGCACACCGGATGCGGGCGGTTTGACGATGCGCCCCCGCGCGCGTAAGAGGCGGCGAGCACAAGCGCGGCGAGATCATGTCCCACAACAGCTTCGGTCACCTCTTTCGTGTCACCACCTTCGGCGAGAGCCACGGGCCGGCCATCGGCTGTGTCGTCGACGGCTGCCCGCCCCGCATCCCGCTGACCGAAGCTGACATCCAGCGTGATCTTGACCGCCGTCGGCCCGGCCAGTCCCGCTACACGACCCAGCGGCAGGAGCCGGACCAGGTGCGCATCCTCTCCGGCGTCTTTACCGACGAGAAGACGGGTGTGCAGATGACGACGGGCACGCCCATCGGCCTGCTCATCGAGAACGTCGACCAGCGCTCGAAGGACTACGGGGACATCAAGAACAAGTATCGCCCCGGCCATGCCGACTACACCTATGACGTGAAGTATGGCATCCGCGACTATCGCGGCGGCGGCCGCGCCTCAGCGCGCGAGACGGCGATGCGTGTCGCCGCCGGTGCCATCGCCCGCAAGATCGTGCCGGGGCTCGTGGTGCGCGGCGCACTGGTGCAGATGGGCCCGCACAAGATCGACCGCTCCCGCTGGGACTGGGAGGAGGTGGGCCGCAACCCGTTCTTCTGCCCGGACGCGGAGGCCGCGGCCTTCTTCGCCGACTATCTTGACGGCATCCGCAAGAAGGGATCCTCCATCGGCGCCGTCATTGAGATCGTGGCCGAGGGCGTGCCGCCGGGCCTCGGCGCGCCTGTCTATGGCAAGCTCGATTCGGACCTCGCCGCGGCGCTGATGAGCATCAACGCGGTCAAGGGCGTCGAGATCGGCGCCGGTTTCGAGGCGGCGGCGCTGACGGGCGAGGAGAACGCCGACGAGATGCGGCTCGGCAACGACGGCAAGCCGCTGTTCCTCTCCAACCATGCCGGCGGCATCGTCGGCGGCATCTCGACGGGCCAGGCCGTGATCGCGCGCTTTGCCGTCAAGCCGACGTCCTCGATCCTGCAGCCGCGCCTGTCGGTCGACCGTTTCGGCGGCGAGACGGAGGTCATGACCAGGGGGCGGCACGACCCCTGCGTCGGCATCCGCGCCGTGCCGGTGGGCGAGGCGATGGTCGCCTGCGTCATCGCCGACCATTACCTGCGCCATCGCGGCCAGGTGGGCGAGACGACGCCCTGGCCGATGCAGGATTGAGTCCTGCTCAATCAGCCCTGACGAGATTTTAGTTGCACTAAAAATCTGCCAGGCGTAGCGTCGCCGCCATGAAACTGGCCGACTGGCTCGCCCGTGAGAAAATGACGCGCGTGGAGTTCGCCCGCCGCTTAGGCGTCACGCCCGGTGCGGTTACGCAGCTGTGCCGCGACGAGGGGGCGTGGCTGTCGCGCGAGACGGCGCGGCTCATTCTCGAAGTGACCCGCGGCGCTGTGACGCCCAACGATTTCATCGGCGCCCAAAGCGAGTCCGCTAGGCGCGAGGAGGCTTCCATGACCCAGACGGTGACCGAGGCGATCGAGGCCTTCGCCCGTGGCGAGATCGTCATCGTGACGGACGACGACGACCGGGAGAACGAGGGCGACCTCGTCGTCGCCGCCTCGCTCTGCACGCCGGAGAAGATGGCCTTCATCATCCGCCACACCTGCGGCATCGTCTGCGCGCCGCTGACCGCGGCCATCGCGCGGCGGCTCAGGCTCGATCCCATGGTGGCGGCCAACGACGCCCCGCTCGGCACGGCCTTCACCGTCTCGGTTGACGTGCGCCACGGCCTCACGACGGGCATCTCGGCCGAGCAGCGCAGCAACACCGTGCGCGCTCTCGCCAACAACAACATGGGCGCCGCCGATTTCGTGCGTCCTGGCCATGTCTTCCCGCTCATCGCGCGCGAGGGCGGCGTGCTCATCCGCTCGGGCCACACCGAGGCGGCGGTAGACCTGTGCCGCCTCGCGGGCCTGCCCGAGGTCGGCGTCATCTGCGAGCTTGCCAACGACGACGGCACGGTGATGAAGGGCCCGCAGATCGAGGCCTTCGCCAGGGAGCATGGCCTCAAGCGCCTCTCGGTGGCCGACCTCATCGGCTATCGCCAGGCGCGCGAGAAGCTGGTGGAGCGCGTCGCCACCTTCCCGGTGACGACCGCGATCGGCGAGATGACGGGCCACGCCTATGTGACGCCGTTCGACACGGTGAACCACTTCGCCTTCGTGTACGGCAGCATCGGCGACGGCCGCGGCGTACCGGCGCGGCTGCACCGCGCCAATGTGGTGGCCGACGTCTTCGGCGGCGCCACCACGCTGCACAAGGCACTGTCCCGGTTCGCGGAGGAGGGGCGGGGCGTGCTCGTCTACCTGCGCGACGGCACGGCCGGCGTGCCTCTCACCGTCGTCGGTGAGGACACGACGAGTTCTGAATTCGCCCGCACCCAGCAATGGCGCGAAGTGGGCCTCGGTGCGCAGATCCTGCGCGATCTCGGCGTGACCTCGATCCGCAACCTCGCCTCGACCTCGCGTGCCTTCGTCGGCCTCAGCGGCTTCGGCATCGAGATTGCCGACACCGTGCTGCTGGAGGGCTGACGGCGCGCTCTGCATTCCGCCGGCCATAAGCGGGCCGTTTGCTGCCCGCCGGTGCTGCTAGCCCCGCATCAGGCACTGCACATGGGCGGCGACGGAGGCCGCGAGGCCCTGCAGGTCGTAGCCGCCCTCGAGCAGCGACACGATGCGCCCGCCGCACTGCCGGTCGGCTATGTCCATGAGCTCGCGCGTCGCCCAGGCAAAGTCGTTCTCCGTCAGGTTGATGTTGGCGAGCGGGTCGCGCCAGTGGGCGTCGAAGCCGGCCGAGATGATGATGAGGTCGGGCCGGAAGGCGGAGATGCGCGGAAAGATCGCGATCTCCAGCGCCTCGCGGAAGCTCTCGCCGCCGTCGCCCGCCTGCAGCACGGCATTGACGATATTGTCGTGCTCTCCGCGCTCGGAGGCGGCGCCGGTGCCGGGATAGAGCGGCATCTCGTGCGTCGAGCAGTAGAGCACGCTGGCATCGTCCCAGAAAATGTTCTGCGTGCCGTTGCCGTGGTGCACGTCCCAGTCGATGATGGCGATGCGCTCGAGGCCGTGCCGCTTCTGCGCATATCGCGCTGCGATCGCCGCGTTGTTGAAGAAGCAGAAGCCCATGGCTGTTGCCTTCTCGGCATGGTGGCCGGGCGGCCGTACCGCGCAGAAGGCGTTGTCGGCCGTGCCGCCCACGACCTCGTCCACGGCGAGCAGGGCCGCGCCCGCGGCATGCACGGCGGCCTCCAGAGTGCCCGGCGACATCGTCGTGTCGCTGTCGAGGTTGACCAGCCCCTCGCGCGGCGAGGCGGAGATGAGGCTGTCGACGTATCCGGGCGGATGCACGCGGCAGATCGTCTCCCGGTCTGCCGCCGGCACGTCGCGGATGCGCACGAGATCGGCGAATTTCTCTTGCTCCAGCACCTGCTCGATGGCGCGCAGGCGGTCCGGCCGCTCGGGGTGGCCCGGCGGGGTCGCATGCGCCATCGAGGAGGGGGGCGAAACGAGAAGGGTTGTCACGGCGGGGTTCCAGCAGAGATTGCAGCTTTGCAGCCGGGAAACGTTGTGTCTATGTCACGCTCGGTGAGTAATTGCCAATCGGCGTTGTTTTCTGGCCGGCGGCCGTTGATACGCTCTTCGCATGTGCCATACAGCACAGCGAATCGGGCAATCGAATCACATTGTGCGCCGGGTTGATGATCCTTTGGGGGCGATTGGCATGGTCTTGAGGATGTTGGGTGCCGTCCTTGCGATCGGCGTTATGCTGGCCGGGTGCACTTTCAAGGGTGTGCCGGATCCCGAAGTCTCGGCCCGCGACCGGGAGTGGATGGCCCTCGTCCCCCAGGCCGATGTCTCTCCCGAATACGGCCGCTATCTGATCGACGATCCCACCGGCGAGCCCCCCGGCACCATCGTCGTCGACCAGAAGGCGAAGTTCCTCTACTTCGTTCTGCCTGACCGCAAGGCCATCCGCTATGGCGTCGCCGTCGGCGACGAAGCCTACGGCTGGACGGGGACGGCTGTGGTCGCCCGCAAGGCCGAATGGCCCGACTGGCATCCGCCGGCCGAGATGAAGGCCCGCTGGCCGCACGTGCGGTTCACCAAGGGCGGCCCGAACAATCCGCTCGGCGCCCGCGCGCTCTACCTCTACGAGAACGGCCGCGACACGCTCTATCGCATCCACGGCACCAACGAGCCCGAGAAGATCGGCCAGGCTGTATCCTCCGGCTGCATCCGCATGCGCAACATCGACGTGATCGACCTCTACAACCGCACCAAGGTGGGGGCGCGGGTCATCGTCAAGTAGGCGCCGTCACGTCAGCGGCCCCGGCAGGCCGCCGAGGTGGACGAGCACGAGCTCCGGCGGCACACCGAGGCGCATGGGCACGACGCTTGTGCCGAGCCCGCCGGAGACGATCATGGTGCGGCCGCGCTCTGCGACGAGCCCATAGGCATAACGGTTGCCGTAAGCGGACGGCACGATGGGCGAGTAGCCCATCACGCGCACCTGCCCGCCGTGGGTGTGGCCCGCCAGCGTCAGGCTGACGCGGGCCGGCACGGTGGGGAAGATGTCTGGCTCGTGCGCGAGGAGGATGACGGGCGAGCCGTCGTCGACCTGGGCGAGGGCTGCCGGCAGGTCGTCCACCCCGCGGAACATGCCCGGTCCGAGAATATGGGCAATCTGGTCGCCGAGGCCCACGAGCCAGAAGCCCCTGCCATCCTTCTCCAGCCGGACGGCGTCGTTCTCCAGCACGGGGATGCCGACGCCCTCGAGCGTGCGCCGCATGGCCCTCGCGCCGTCGGGCTGCATGCCCGGCGCCAGCGGATGCCACCAGTCGTGGTTGCCGAGAATGGAATAGACGCCGAGCGGTGCCGTGAGCTGGCCGAGCGGTTCGGACCATTCCTGCGGCTCGAGCCGGCGCGTCACGAAGTGGTGCGTGCCGATGTAGTCACCGAGCAGCACCGTCACGTCCGGCTTCAGGGCATTGGTTGCCGCAACAAGCTCCGCCACGCGGGCGGCCGGCATGTATGGCTCGCAGACGTGCAGGTCGGCGATGGCCGCGAGCGTGAGTTCCATATCCGCCGGCCAGCCGCGCGGCGTGATCCAGTAGCGCTTCACCACGAGCCGCATTCCCGGCTCGATGGCGAAGGCATAGGAAGCGAACCCTCCTGCAATGACGGTCCCGGCGAAAGCTTTGAGAAGAGTTCGCCGGGTCGGCATCCTTCAGGACGGTCCTGTCAGCTCGCGAATGGTCCGTTGCGCAGATAGTCGGGCAACCGCTCGGCCGTTCTCTGCCCGCTGCGGCGGAACTGTTCCACCGCAGCCGCCACCGCCGGAATTCCGATGGCACGAAACGTTGGCGCATCCGACTTGCCTTGGCAAGCGGGCTCGGCCACTGTCGCCACCGTCTTCTCGGCCTTGTCGTCGGAACGTGAAGGGATCTCGGTCATCTGCTCTGTCTCGTCGGTCTGCCGGCAGCCGCCGGCGGGGTGTGCCGCCCGCCGCACGGCACCACTTCGGCACCATCGCGAGGGATCTCGTCAGGCGCTTGACGGCACTGAGGCAAAGGCGTGTCACACCGCGTCCGCTTCCGCGGCAGCGTTAACAAACTCTTGCGTGGCGAGCACGCCGGGGAGGGAATGGGCGCCGCGATGTGCGCTGGCGTTCCGACAGGCCGGAAATGCTGCTCAGTCGCTCCGGCCGGGCGGCACGAAGCGGCAGCCGCGTTCCTCCAGCAGCCGCGCCACCGCGATGGCAGTCCCATCCGCCCATTCGGCCGCTACGATCTGCACGCCCGTCGGCAAGCCCGCCGCGGTGCGCATCACCGGCGCCACCGCCGCCGGCAGATGCGCAACGCTCGCGAGCGACGACCAGAGCAGGAAGTCGAAATAGGGCCGCGGCTTGCCGTTGACCGTGATGGTGCGGGCGTGGAGATCCGGCGTCTGGTCGTGGGGAATGGCCGTCACCGGGGCGGGTGGCATCAGCACGACGTCCCAGTTCGCGAAGAAGGCGGCCCATTGCTCCTTCAGCGCGCGCCGGCGCTCCAGCAGCCGGTTCCAGGTGGCGACGTCCAGCCGCGCACCACGCGCCTGCAGGGCCCGATGCGACAGGTCGCCGGGGCGGTAGTTGGCGGCGTCGGCCGCCAACCTGTCGCGCACTTTCTGCGGCAGGCCGGCCGCCACAATGGCGTGATTGAGCAGGGCGTAGACCTCGAACGCCTCGGCGAAGGAAAAGCCGGGCCGCGCCCGCTCGTCGACGATGGCGCCGGCCTCCGCCAGCAGGGCAGCCGCATGCGCCACCCCCTCCGCCACCGCTGCGTCGACCGGCGCGAAAGGCTCGTCGAGCCACACGGCGACCCGGAGCCCGTGCCCGTCGAGAGGCGGCACCTCGATGGAGCGCCCGTCGCGCGCGATGACGGGCAGGATCATCGCCAGATCGTCCGCCGAGCGCGCGAGCGGCCCGGCGACGACGAGGTCCCCCTCCCGGGTCACGCCCGGCGCGGGTGGCACGTGGCCAAGCGTCGAGACGAGCGACCACGTCGGCTTGAGCGCGAAAACGCCACAGGCATGCGCCGGCCAGCGCAGCGAGCCGCCGAGGTCCGAGCCGAGCTCGAAGGCGCTCATCCCGGTCGCGACGGCTGCCGCCGCCCCGCCGGACGAGCCGCCGGTGGAGCGCGTGAGGTCCCAGGGGTTGTTGGTGGTGCCGTGGACGGGATTGTAGGTCTGGAAGTCGCCGGAGAAGAGCGGCACGTTCGTCTTGCCGAGGATGACACAGCCGGCCGCGCGCAGCCGCGCCACGGCCGCGGCGTCCGCCTCCGGCACCCGGTCGCGGAAGCTCGGCGCCCCCGCTGTCGAGATCATGCCGGCGACGTCGAAGGCGTCCTTGATGGTGATGACGAGCCCGTCGAGCGGGCGGGCCTGCCTCGCGGCCCTGCGGGCGTCGCTCTGCCTGGCTGCGCTGCGGGCCGCGATCGTGTCGAGCGTCGCAATGGCGTTCAGGGCCGGGTTCTCGGCGGCGATGCGCGCAAGCGTCATGTCGAGCAGCTCGGTGCTCGACAGGTCGCCGCGCGCGAGGGAGGCGAGGATGACATGCGCGGGTTGCGTCAGGAGATCCACGGCCCCCTCCCAGGCTCCATCCAGTCCTTGCGCGGCCGGTCACTCGGCCGCGGGGGAGCGCAGGCGCGCCGGTCTGCCGGTGCGCGCGTTCCGCTCCTCGTCGTCGCGGCGCAGGATATCGCGCCAGGCGAGGAGCACACGCTCCAATTCCGCGATATCGGTTTGCGGAAGCGCGCCCAGGGTGCGTGCCACGTAGGCCCGCTGGGCGGCGATGCCGCGCTCGGCGAGCGTGCGGCCCTTTTCCGTCAGGTGGAGCGCATAGGAGCGGCGGTCGCCGGCAATGGGCTGGCGCACGACGAGGCCGTTTGCGGCGAGCCTGTCGACCAGGCCGGAGACGTTGCCCTTGGTCACGTAGAGGCGCTCGGCCAGCTCCTGCTGCGTGATGCCTTCACGCTCTGTCAGCGTGGACAGCACATCGAACTGGGGAATGGAAAGGTCGAGCTGACGCAGCTCCTGGCTCATGGCCGCATAAAGCCGCTGGTTCATGCGGACGAAGCGCAGCCAGGTTCGCATCAGCGCGTCGCCCTGCTGAACGGAGTCGGTCATCAGTGTCGGCTCGCCCCCTTGCCTGAATCAAGGCCTTAAACCATCTCGGCAGCGATGGAAACACTGCCGGACGGTTCCGTTGCCGCCCGAGACCGTCGGGACGCTTTGCCGGACATTGCGCCGGCCGCCGCACGATGCCATCCATGGACGTCGCGGCCGTCCGGCCGTCGGTCCGTCGTCTCCCTGTCGCGAGCCTTCCCATGCGCCGCCTGATTGTCGAGGAGCCTTTGTCGATAGCGGCCGTCTGGAGCCGCAGGATCGGCTGGTTCGCCCTGCTCGTGGCGGCGGCGGGTGTGCTCCTGACACGCCTCGGCCTCGTCGAATGGTTTTCCGGCCTGTCAGTCATCGCGAGCGCCGTGGCGCTGGCGCTCGTGGCGCTCGCCCTCGCGGTCACGGCCTTCGTCTTCGTCTGGCAGGAGGGGCAGCAGGGGCTGGGGCTGGCGGTGCGCGGCGCCTTCCTAGCCCTCGTCGTGCTCGGATGGCCCGCCTTCCTTGGCTTCAAGGCCATCGTCCTGCCGCGCATGAACGACATCAGCACCGACATCGTCGATCCGCCGGCTTTCTCGCGCTCGGCGCAGGTACTGGCAGCCCGCGAGGGGCACGTGCCGCGCGAGCTCAGCCCGCAGGAGCGCCTGCCGCAGCGCGAGGCCTACCCGGAAGTCGTGCCAATTTACGCCGAGCTGTCGCCGGAGGATGCGCTGTCCGTCGCGGAGCGGGCGGCGCGCACGCTCGGCTGGCAGATCGCCGAAGTGCGCCAGCCCGGCGGGCGCACCGGGCGCGGCCAGATCGACGCTGTTGACCACACGCTCCTGCTGCGTTTCCCGGATGACATCGTGATCCGGGTCACGCCGCGGGCCGAAGGTGCGAAAATCGATGTGCGCTCGGTCTCGCGCTACGGCATGCATGATTTCGGCGTCAATGCCGCGCGGATCGCCCGCTTCATCGCCGAGTTCGAGCAGCAGGCACGGACGGCCCAGTTCTGAGCGTCAGGCCAGCCGGTAGCGGGCGGTAAGTGTCGGCGGGCCGTCGCAGAGGACGAGCCCCCGCGCCACCAGATCCTCCAGGTGCGCGAAGACGGAGAGTCCCGCTGCGCCATGGAGCGCCGGCGCCAGCCCCTCGTAGAGCTGTGGGACGATCTCGGCGACGGTCTCGTCCCCTGCAGCGAGGCGGCTGAGAATGGCCGCCTCGCGCTGGCGCCGATGGTGGACGAGCGCGCGCAGGAAGCGTTGCGGCTCGCGCACGGGGCCGCCGTGGCCGGGCCGGAAGATCGTCTCATCCCGCGCCCTCAGCTTCGCCAGCGAGGCCATATAGGCCTGCATGGACCCGTCCGGCGGGGCGACGATGGTGGTGGACCATGCCATGACGTGATCGCCGGAGAACAGGGTGTTCTCCTCCGGCAGGACGAAGGCGAGGTGGTTGGCCGTGTGGCCGGGCGTCGCGAGCGCCTGCAGTGTCCATTGCGGGCCGGTGACGGCCTCGCCCTCCTCGAGCACAGCATCCGGCGCATAGCTGTGGTCGGCCGAGGCGTCGAGCGCATTGGCCTCGCCGTCTGCCAGCGGGCGCGAGGCGACATGGGGACCGCAACCCACGAGAAGCGCGCCGGTGGCCGCGCGCACGGCCGCCGCGGCAGGGGAGTGGTCCCGGTGTGTGTGCGTGACGACGACGTGGGTCACTGTCTCGCCGCGCACAGCGTCGAGGAGCCGCGCCACGTGGCCGGGATCGTCCGGTCCCGGATCGATGATCGCGACCCGCCCCCGGCCGACAATGTAGGTGCATGTGCCCCGGTAGGTGAAGGCGCCGGCGTTCGGCGCGACGAGCCGGCGCACGAGTGGCGTGAGCATCTCGACCTCTCCCGTCGGCGCCTCCGGCTCCTGCTCGAAGGGAATGGCTTGCGTCATCGATTCGGCTCCTGGGGCTGAGCGGCCGTCACGCCAGCCGCCCGAGCCGCTCTTGTAGCACGCGCGATTGGCAAGGCGACGGTCGACCATCAGCCGGCCTGCAATGCGTATGCGAATGGTGCTGGAGATGGCTCGCATTCTATGCAAGGTTGCATAAAATGCTATCAATATCGCACTGGTTGCATTGCTGCATGAGCATTTGATGGTCAGTTTTGAGGGGCAACTTACCGTCACGACGAAAGTCGAGAGAACTAAAATGATAAAACAAGATGGATCAAATGATGGTAATGTCATAAATATATCTACTTATAATGAAGTCAATAATGAGTTTTTGAATGATATATACAAGATAGCGGGTATCAAAAATTGCGAGTTTGTATCGGATAATCAATTTAATGCGACTATAGAGTGGATAAACTATAATGACATGCGCGTCTGCAACATGGTCTTGCCACCGGGGCGTCTGGTGCGCGAGGTCGCGCAGGTCGCGGGCAAGGCACCATGCTTCGTCGTCGTGGCGGCCCAGAACGGCGCCTTGCGCCTGACCCTGGAGCAGGGTTCCCACGACGTGGCCGGCGAGCGTATCGTCGTGTTCGATGCGCGCACGCTATCGTCGATCGACCTGATCGCCGGTGAGGACGGGCGGTGCACCTTCCAGTGGCTCGAGCTGTCCTCAATCACGGACTTCGCCGGCGCCATGAAGGGAGAGGCGGCAAGCATCGAATCCGTATCCCTGCGGGAGTATGTCCATTTTTTTCCCGCTTTCTCCTGAAGTACGGCAGCTCCCACATCTCCGACTATGTGGACGTCTCGATCCGTCAGAACATCGTCGAGATGCTCAAGACCTTCCTGCGCGATCAGACGGCGCGCAACGACGGTGGCAACAAGGCGCGGCTCGCCAACGACATCATCGAATATATCAAGAAGAACCTGGACAACCACGACCTTGGCGCCGGTCGCATCGCGCGTCAGTTCAACATATCGCAGAGAAAACTGTACAAGATATTTGAGGAATCAGGCCTCTCCCTGCGCGATACCATTCTGCATTACAGACTGGAGGCGGCGCGCAAGGAGCTGGCATCGTCGACCGACAAGAAGATCATCAACATTGCCTTCGACAGCGGCTTCAACGACGTCTCGACCTTCTACCGCAACTTCAAGCGCAAGTATGGCTACTCGCCGCGCAGTTCCCAGTAAGGCTGAAGGGCTCGGCGCGGGCTTGCTTCCCGTGTCGAGCCAGTCGCAACTGGCGCCGCCTATCCAAATTTGCTAGTTGTGTCTCATGAAAGAGAACAATTCGCGTTTTTTGGAGATAGGCCGGCGCCTGCGTGCCTATCGCCTCGGGCGTGGAATTACGGCCGAGCAGGTCGCGGACCGTCTCGAGATGTCGCGTGCAGCCATCTACCGCCTGGAGAAGGGGGAGGTGGTGAAGATTGAGACCATCCAGCGCATCGCAGACCTCCTCAACGTCTCGGTCGCCTCGCTGCTGGGTGTCAGCGTCGAGTACTACGACAATGCGGTGGCCTATTTCGAGCGCATGCGCCAGCTCGAGGAGGAGGCCGAGCAGATCCTCGCCCATTTCGCGCCCTTTTCCTACCTCCTGTCGTCTGACGAGTATGCGCATGCCGTAGAGCTCGCCATCCGCGAGACCGTCATCGGAGACGTGGAGGAGGGAGATGTCGCCCCGGAGGTCGAGGCGCTGGTCCGCATCCTGCGGGAGCGGCGCGACCATGCCAGCCGGCGGCGGCCCGGCATCGTCAGCATCGTCGGGTTGCAGGACATTGAGCGGCTGCTGCGCAGCGGTGTCGTGGGGCGGTTCGACTTGCCGGAGGAGGAGGTGGCCGAGCGCCGGGCGATCGCGCGCCGCGAGATCCTGCGCCTGGCCGACCTGCTCGAAGAGGAGCCCATCGGCATCCAGATCGGCATCGTCGAGGAAACCCTGCCGCAACAGACCTTCCAGATCTTCCGGCAGAAGGAGCGCACCTTCGTGGCGATGAGTCCCTACCGCTTTGCCGATCATCCCAATGTCCGCAACGGCGTCGCCATGGTGACAGAGACGCCGGACGCCGTGCAGCTCTTCGACAATCTCATCGCCTCCCTCTGGCGCCGGGCGGCCAAAGGGCGCGAGGGCGCCGAGCGCCTGCGGCATGCCGTGGCACGCGTCGGCTCAGGACTTCGCGACGCGTAAAAAAAATTAGACAACCCTCAAAAAAGCGATATCGTTTCAGCTTCCGTATAGCCGGAGGAAGAAACGGATGCTTACGCGCAGATTAGTTCTGCTCGCGGCTGGCCTGGTCGTTGCAGGGACCTTTGCCGCCCAGGCGCAGCAGGCCAAGTATGTCGCCAAGATCGGCCATCTCGAGGCTGCCACGCAGCCGCGTCACAAGGGGCTCGAGAAGGTTGCCGCGCTCGTCAAGGAGCGCACCAACGGCGAGGTTGAGTTCCAGCTTTATCCCAACTCGCAGCTCGGCAACGCGCGGCAGATGGTGGAGGGCGCCCAGCTCGGCTCGTCCGAAGGCACGGTGATGCCTGCGGCCTTCCTCGGCGGCTTCAACCCGGTCGTCTCGGTGCTCGACATCCCCTTCATCATGCCCGAGGACCGTGCCAAGTCGCAGGCGCTGCGCGAGGGCCCCTTCGGCCAGGCGATCCTCGACTCGTTCAAGAAGCGCGGTCTCGTCGCCATCGCCATCTGGCCGAACGGGCGCAAGAGCGTCACCTCCGCCAAGCCGCTCGACAACGTCGACAGCTTCAAGGGCCAGAAGTTCCGCGTGATGGATTCGCGGATCCTGATCGAGCAGTTCGCGGGCGTCGGCGCGGCCGCCATCTCCATCCCCTTCGGCGAGCTTTACACGGCGCTGCAGACGGGCGTGGTCGACGGCCAGGAGAACCCGCTCGATACCATCTCGACCATGAAGTACTACGAGGTCCAGAAGGAGCTCGTGGTCTCCAACCACGGCGCGATGGAAGACATCGTGCTCTTCAACCCGGCCTGGTGGGAGAGCCTGCCCGAGGGGCACCGCGACGTCATCGTCAAGGCCTTCCTCGAGGTGCGGCCGCAGGTCGAGACGCTGAAGGAAGAGGTGCAGTCGCTGGCCTTCAACCAGATCAAGGATGCGGGGCTGAAGGTGCGGGTGCTCGGTGACCAGGAGCGGGCCGAGTGGCGCGCCAGGATGTTCCCGCCGGCCCGTGACGCCTATCTCGAGCGCGCCGGCGCCGAGGGCAAGGCCCTCATGGAGATCTACGAGGCCGAAGCCAAGAAGCTCGGCATCACCAACTGAGCCTCGTGAAGAAAACCGAGGGCGCAACCCATGCTCCGCACAGTCCTGACTGTCCTGCGCACCTTTGAGCGCAACATCATCGGCCTGCTGCTCATCGTCATGTCGGCTGGCTATGTGGTCAACGTGCTCGTGCGTGTGATTGCGCCCTCGCTCTCCCTCCACTTCGCCTGGATGGAGGAGGCGACGCTGTTCATGCTGGCCTGGCTCGTCTTCCTCGGCCTCGGCCTCACGCTGGAACAGGGACGCCACATTGCCATGACGGCGCTCTACGGGCGCCTGCCGGCGGGCCTCCAGCGCATCCTGGCCTTCGTCATAAATGCCGTTGGCCTCGTCTTCTGCGCGTATCTGACGAAGGTCGGCTACGATTTCGCGCGCTTTATCGTCAATTCAGGCCAGACCAGCCCGACGCTCGATGTGTCCATGGTCTGGCTCTATGCGGCCCTGCCGGTCGGCTTTCTGCTGCTCGGCGTGCGCTATCTGCTCGAGCTCGTCGGCGTCGAGAACCGCTTTGCGCTCGCCGATCGCGGCCAGGACCACTGAACCAACCACCGGTCATCAACCCAAGCGGCACGACCCCGACGTAGCGTAAAGGGCGTTATTCCCGTGTTGATCCTGCTCTGTATCCTGGCTGCCCTGTTTCTCGTGCTCGGGTTCGAGATGCTGCTCGTCATGGGCGTGCCCAGCGTTCTCGCCCGCTTCGCGCAGTTTCCCAACCTGCCCGAAATCGTCATCGCGCAGAAGATGGTGGGTGGCGTCAACGTCGGCACGCTGCTCGCCATTCCCTTCTTCATCTTCGCAGCCGATCTCATGGCCCACGGCACCATTGCCGAGCGGCTCATGAACCTCGTCAAGAAGAACCTGGGTCACCGCACGGGCGGCATCGGCCACACCACCGTCGTCTCGTGCATGGCCTTCGGCTCGGTGTGCGGCTCGGCGCCGGCCACAGTCGCGGCCCTCGGGCGCTTCCTCCACCCCGAGCTGGTCCGCGCGGGCTACAAGGAGCGTTTCTCGCTCGGCCTCATCGCCTCGAGCGCGGAATGCGCGCTGCTCATCCCGCCGAGCATCACCCTTCTCGTCTACGCCTGGCTCACCGGCACGTCCGTCGCCGCGCTCTTTGCCGGCGGCCTCGTCGTCGGCATCGTGCTTGCGATCGCGTTCATGATCTACGTCACCATCGTGACGCGGCGCGACGGCATCCAGACGGCCCCGCGGGCGAGTGCGGCCGAGCGTTGGGAGGCGGTGAAGGCCTCCGTGCTTGCGCTCGGCATGCCCGTCATCATCCTCGGCGGCATCTATTCCGGCTTCTTCACGGCCACCGAGGCGGCGGCAGTCGCCGTGGCCTATGCCCTTCTCGTCGAGGTGGGCATCTACCGGCAGCTCGGCTGGCGGGACGTGATGCGCGTGGCGGAGCAGAGCGCGCTCACCATCGTCGCCATCTTCATCCTGCTCGCCGTCGGCTCGGTGCTGTCCTACTTCATCACGCTGGCGCGCCTGCCCGACCAGCTGCTGATGCTGCTGAGCGCATGGGACGTGAACTGGGTTGTCTTCCTGCTGGTCATCAATGTCGTGCTGCTGGTCGCGGGCATGTTCGTCGATCCCAACTCGATCATGCTCATCCTGCTGCCGGCCGTCTTCCCGGTGGCGACGGCGCTCGGCATTGATCCCGTCCACTTCGGCCTCGTGGTCTGCCTCAACATCTGCATCGGCATGATCACGCCGCCCTTCGGCCTCGACCTTTTCGTGACGTCGTCATCCTTGCGCAAACCCGTAGAGACGGTGATCGCGGGCATCTGGCCGTTCGTGCTCACGAACATCGCCGTGCTGCTCGTGATCTCCTACGTGCCGTCCATCTCGACGGCGCTGCCGCGGCTGCTGGGCTACTGACCCGGCCGGCCTGGGAGAAGAAACATGCTGCAAAGCCTCGAGACGCGGTCCGCATGGACCGCGAACGATGCCCCCGTTTCCGATGTCGAGACCATCGTGCTGAGCCACGAGGCCGTCAACGACGAGTACCGGCATCTGGTGCTGCGCGCCGGCCGGCCCGCGACGCTCGCGGCCCCTGGCCAATTCTTCCACCTCCTGTGCCCGGCGAGCGGGCAGGACAAGCCCTATCTGCGCCGGCCCATGAGCACCTACAAGGCCGACCCGGAGGCGGGCACGCTCGAATTTCTCTACAAGATCGCCGGGCTGGGCACGCGCGCCCTCACCACGCTGAAGCCGGGCGATTCCTTCCGCGTGCTGGGTCCGCTCGGTGTCGGCTTCACGCTCGACGACAGCTGGCGCAGCATCGTCGTGCTCGGCCGCGGCGTTGGCCTTGCGACGCTCGCGCCGCTGGCCGAGGCGGCGGCGCGCAAGGGAATCGGCGTCACTGCCATCCTGAGCGCGCGCCGGCCGGATCTTGTCATGTCCGCGGAGCGCTTCGCCGCTATCGGCGCCGACGTGCGCCCCGTGCTCGACAGCGACGGCTCGAGCGCGCCCGAGAACGTGCGCGCCATCCTCGGCTCGCTCGCGCGGGAGGGGAGGGCGGATGCCATCTTCACCTGCGGCTCCAACCGCCTGTTCCGCCTCGCCAAGGATTTCGCCACCGAGCAGGGCATCGCCGGCCAGGTGGCGCTCGAGCAGCAGATGGCCTGCGGGCTCGGCATGTGCTTCTGCTGCGTGCGTAAGTTCGAGGTCGACGGCGAGCTCGTCGACAAGCGCGTGTGCTGGGACGGGCCGGTGTTCGACCTGAAGGAGGCCACGTCATGGTAACGGCCGCATCTTCTTCCGCCGCCCCCGTTTCCCTCGGTGTCGAGGTCGGCGGGCTGAGGCTGCAGAACCCCGTCATGCCGGCGTCCGGCACCTTCGCCGAAGGGCTCGCCAGGGTCATGGATCTCAACCGCCTCGGCGCCTTCGTGACGAAGACGATCACGCGCGAGTTCCGCGCCGGCAACCCCGTGCCGCGGGTGTGCGAGACGACGGAGGGCCTGATCAACTCGATCGGCATTCCCTCCAAGGGGCTCGACTATTTCCGCGACAACGTGGTGCCCTTCTACCGGGCGTACTCGCCGCCGCTCGTCGTCTCCATCTCGGCACCGACGGTGGACGGCTTCGCCTCCATGGCGCGCGACCTGACGATACCGGGCGTCGCCGCCATCGAGGCCAACATCTCCTGCCCCAACATCGAGGAGGACGGGCGCTCCTTCGCCATGGAACCGCGCCTCACCGAGGCCGTCACGGCCGCCATGCGCCGGGCGACGGCGCTGCCGCTGTGGGTGAAGCTGACGCCGAACACCGGCGACATCGTCGCCGTCGCACGCGCGGCGGAGGCGGGCGGTGCCGATGCGGTGGTGGTGGCAAACACCATCCTTGCCATGCGTATCGACACGGAGACCTTCCGGCCCAAGCTCGGCAACGTGCTCGGCGGGCTATCGGGGCCGGCCGTGAAGCCGATTGCCCTGCGCATGGTCTACCAGTGCGCTGACAAGCTCGCCATCCCGGTCATTGGCTGCGGCGGCATCGCCACAGCGGAGGATGCCGTCGAGTTCATGCTCGCCGGCGCGCGCGCCGTCCAGGTGGGCACCACCACCTTCGTGCGCCCCATGGCGATGATCGAGATCATCGACGGGCTCGCGGCCTTCTGTGCCCGCCGCGGCATCGCGGACGTCAATGCGCTCGTCGGCGCCGTCGTCGACGGCAACGCTGCTCCGGAAGAGGCGGAGGCTCTGCTGTGAAACCGCTCGCTCATCCGATACGCAACGAGCGTGACTGGGAGGCGCTCGCCGTCGAGGTCTTCTCGGAGCTGCGCGAGCTCGGCTTCGACGGGGTCGGCATCACCCGCCAGGCCTTTGCCGAGGGCGAGACGGCGGCCATGGGCGTGATGGAGCGGCTCGCCGCGCGCGAGGGGCTCGTCGCCTCGCGCGATGCCGGCGACAACCTCGTCGTCTCGCTGCCCGACGAGGCGCCGGGCCCCTACATCCTCGTCGGCTCGCACCTCGATTCCGTGCCCCGCGGGGGCAACTTCGACGGAGCGGCCGGCGTGCTCGCCGGGCTGATGGTGCTCGCGCGCATGAAGAGTGAGGGGATCGCGCCGCCGCGGCCGGTGCGCGTCATCGGCCTGCGCGGCGAGGAATCGCCCTGGTTCGGCAAGCCCTACATCGGCTCCTCCGTCCTGCTCGGCGCGCTGAACCCGCAGGACCTCGACCTGAGGCAGCGCGACGGTGCGCGCAGCCTCGCGGAGGCGCTCGCCGGTGTCGGCATCGACGTCGCGAAGGTGAGGGAGGGCACCCCCCTCGTCGACAAGCGCGACATCGCCGCCTTCCTCGAGCTGCACATCGAGCAGGGCCCGGTGATGGTGGCGCGCGAATGGCCGACGGCGATCGTCACCGGCATCCGCGGCAACATCCGCCACCAGCGCATCGTGTGCCAGGGGCAGGCCGGCCATTCCGGCGCCGTGCCGCGCTGGCTGCGCAAGGACGCGGTCTTCGCCCTCGCCGAGCTCATCTCGCGGCTCGACGAGCACTGGCGCGTACTGCTGGAGCGTGGCCTCGATCTCGTCGTGACCGTGGGCGTCGTCGCGACGAACCCGGAGGAGCACGCCACCACGCGCATTCCCGGCGAGGTCGCCTTCTCCTTCGAGATCCGCAGCCAGAGCCGCGAGACGCTGGAAGCATTCTACGTGCTCTTCGAGACGGAATGCGCCAACATCTCCCGCGAGCGGGGCGTGAAGTTCATCTTTGACCGGCGGCAGGACGCGGCACCGGGGCGCATGGACGAAGGCTGGGTGAAGCGCCTGCTCGAGGCCTCGCGCCGCCTTGGCCTGCCGGCCGAGACCATCGCCAGCGGCGCGGGCCACGACGCTGCCGTCTTCGCCAATGCCGGCATCCCGGCGGCCATGGTCTTCGTGCGCAACGAGCACGGCTCGCACAATCCCGACGAGTCGATGGAGATTGCCGATTTCCTTGCAGGCGTCGATCTGCTCTATGAGGCCCTGACGAAGGAGCCGTAAGATGACCGAGACCATCACCATCCGCCGTCCGGACGACTGGCACGTTCACCTGCGCGACGGCGCCATGCTGAAGGCCGTGCTGCCCTTCACTGCCGCGCAGTTCAGCCGTGCCATCATCATGCCGAATCTCGTACCGCCCGTGACGACGACGGCGATGGCCGACGCCTACCGCGAGCGCATCATGGCCGCGCTGCCGGCTGGCAGCCGCTTCCAGCCGCTGATGACGCTCTACATGACGGACGACACCGACCCGGCCGATGTCGTCTCCGGCTACGAGAGCGGGCGTATCGTGGCGGTGAAGCTCTATCCGCAGCATGCGACGACCAACTCGCACTTCGGCGTCACCGACATCGAGAAGATCCATCCGGTGCTCGCCGCCATGGAAAAGGCGGGCGTGCCGCTGCTCATCCACGGCGAAGTCACGCGGCCCGAGGTCGACATCTTCGACCGCGAGGCAGTGTTCATCGAGACGGTGCTCGACCCGCTCGTCAGGCGCTTCCCCGGCCTCAAGGTCACGCTGGAGCACGTGACGACGAAGGAGGGCGTGGAGTACGTGACGGGCGCGCGCGAGCGCGTCGCCGCCACCATCACCCCGCACCACCTCATCTTCAACCGCAACGCCATCTTCCAGGGCGGCATCCGCCCGCACTACTACTGCCTGCCCATCGCCAAGCGCGAGGAGCACCGGCTGGCGTTGCGCAAGGCGGCCACCTCCGGCAATCCGCGCTTCTTCCTCGGCACCGACACCGCCCCGCATGCCCGCGCAGCCAAGGAAGCGGCCTGTGGATGCGCGGGCCTGTTCGTGGCGCCCGTCGCGCTCGCGTGCTATGCGCAAGTTTTTGAGGAGGAGGGCGCTCTCGACAAGTTCGAGGCTTTCGCGAGCCTCAACGGCCCGCGCCACTACGGCCTGCCCGTCAACGAGGGAACGATCACCCTCGTGCGCCGGCCGCGCGCGGTCGCCGAGGACGTTTCTCTTCCCGCGGGCGAGGCGGTGCACGTCTTCCGTGGTGGCGAGACGGTGTCATGGACGGTCGCCGACGCGGACAGCGCCGCTGCCGCCGTCGCCTGAGTGGACAATCGAACCGGGGGCCGAGGGACCATGGACAAGTCATTCATCGCTTCACAGACGGCCCGCATGATGCTGGAGGTCCAGGCCATCCAGTTCAACGCCGAGAAGCCCTTCATCTTCACCTCCGGCTGGGCGAGCCCCGTCTATGTGGACTGCCGCAAGCTCATCTCCTTCCCGCGCCTGCGCCGGCGGCTGATGGACTTCGCCGCCGAGCAGATCCTTTCCGAGATCGGCACCGAATCGATCGATGCCGTGGCCGGGGGCGAGACGGCGGGTATCCCCTTCTCCGCCTGGCTGGCGGACCGGCTGATGCTGCCGATGCTCTACGTGCGCAAGAAGGCCAAGGGCTTCGGCCGCAACGCACAGATCGAGGGTGATATCAAGGAGGGCGCGCGCGTCCTGCTCGTCGAAGACCTGACGACCGACGGGCGCTCCAAGCTCGCCTTCGCCGAGGCCCTGCGCCGCGCGGGCGCCGACGTGCAGCACACCTTCGTCATCTTCCACTACGGCATCTTCAAGGAGAGCACGGCGACGCTCGCCGAGCACGGCATCAAGATGCACGCCCTCGCCACGTGGTGGGACGTCCTGGCCGAGGCGCGCGAGCGCGGTTATTTCGCCGCCAGTACCCTCGACGAGGTGGAGAAGTTCCTGCACGCTCCCGCCGAATGGTCGGCGAAGCACGGCGGCAAGGCGGACTTCTGAGGCTTCGGACGGCACCCGGCGAGGACGGCCGGGTGCCGTCTAAAAAATTTGATCCGTGTCGCCTTTTGGGATAGCGTCCCTTTTTAACGTGCACTGTGAGGGAGCGATGGACACGCGCGCGTTGCTTGAGTGGTTCCGCCAGCAGAACGAGGGGCTGAGGACGTACTCGTCGCTGCGAGAATTGTGCGCCAAGGATATGGCTCCGGGTGCTCCCGACGCGGCGCTGCGGCAGCTTCTCGTCTGCGCGCTCGACGGGTTCATCGACCGCTATTTCGGCGAGCCCTTCACCAGCGAGGTGGCGCGCACGGCACGCGAGAACACGCTCAAGCTGCTCGAGGAAGCGGCGGCTGCGAGCGAGGCCGACGCGGCGGGCAAGGTCGCCGCGCTCGACAAGCTGGCCTTCCGCCAGATCGTCGACTGACCGCCCCAAGCATCCATTTTTGCCGAAGCCGTGACCGCTGACCGCGGTCGCGGCTTTCTGCATTCTGAGGGCCCCCGCCCGTCAGGCAAGCTGCCCACGGACGAGGCTGTGATTTTTGCGAAAGCCGCTTGAACAGCACCGCGGGCCTACCCTATTGTAACGATTTAAAGAAACCAATTCGCCGCAAGGCGATGACAGGGTGCCGCCAGGGCGCCCACGGGACCGGAAACACTCGAGAGGAGACCTTGATGCGCAGGACCTTCCTGAAAACGCTTGTCGCCGCGGCGGCTGCCGCCACGCTCGCCCTGCCGGGTGCGGCGCAGGCGGCCTATCCGGAGCGGCCGATCACGATGATCGTGCCGTGGGGGGCGGGCGGCGGTACCGATGCGACAGCTCGCATCGTCGGCTCGCTCCTCGAGAAGGAACTCGGCCAGCCGGTCAACGTCGTCAACCGCACCGGCGGCTCGGGCGTGGTGGGGCACGCGGCCATCGCCGACGCGGCGCCGGACGGCTACACCCTCGGCATCATCACGGTCGAAATCGGCATGATGCACTGGCAGGGGCTGACCAAGCTCACCTATGCCGACTACACGCCCCTCGCCCTCATGAACTTCGATCCCGCCGGCGTGCAGGTGCGCGCCGACGCGCCCTACAAGGACGTCAAGGAGCTGCTGGCTGCGATCAAGGCGAACCCCGGCAAGTACAAGGCATCGGGCACGGGCCAGGGTGGCATTTGGCACCTCGCGCTCGCTGGCATGCTCGCCATGAGCGATATCCCGCCGTCCGCGGCCCCGTGGGTGCCGTCGAACGGCGCCGCTCCCGGCCTGCAGGACCTCGTCGCCGGGGGTGTCGAGGTGGTGACCTGCTCTGTGCCGGAGGCGCGCTCGCTCATCGAGGCCGGCCGCGTCAAGAGCCTGGCCATTATGTCGGACACGCGTAGCGAGCTGTTCCCCGATCTGCCCACGCTGAAGGAGGCCGCGGGCATCGACTGGACGCTCGGCGCCTGGCGCGGCTTCGCCGCTCCGAAGGGCCTGCCGGCCGACATCCAGGACAAGCTCGTCGCCGCGCTCGAGAAGATCTACAAGAGCGCCGAATTCCAGGACTTCATGAAGAGCCGCGGCTTCGGTGTCTCCTGGGCAGCGAAGGAGGACTTCGTCGCCTACATGAAGAAGAGCGACGAGTCGCTCGGCACGGTCATGAAGGAACTCGGGCTCGCCAAGTAACGCGAGTCGGGACTCTGTCGCGGCGCCGGACCCGGTCCGGCGCCGTCGTTATCCGGCGAAAACCACCGGGTTGGCTGCCGCCACAGTCGCGAGCCGTAGTCTATGGTCAAATCCGACATCATCATCGGCCTCATCCTGACAGTGCTCGGGGTGGCGGTCATCCTTCATGCCCAGTCCTTCCCGGACATTCCGGGCCAGGAATACGGCGCTGCCGTCTTTCCTGTGATCGCCGCAAGCGCCCTGGCGGCCTGCGGCCTCCTGCTCGCCTTCAAGGCCTTGAGACGGAGGGCGACTGTGCCGGAGGGTGTCGACGTCGCGCACAGCATGGCCGGCATCACGCCCGCCGGATGGCTGAAAGGTCTGGCGACCATTGCGCTGGTGCTTTTCTACTGCCTCTTTTCAGACCAGCTCGGCTACATCATCGCGATGGGGCTGGTACTCGTTGGCGGCATGATGCTCCTGGGCGTCCGCTGGTGGGTGGCGATCCTGATCAGCGCCATCGCCATCTTCGCCATCCACGAGCTCTTCGTCGTCCTGATGCGCGTTCCGCTGCCGCGCGGAACCATCATCCCCTTCTGAGGCGCCCATGCTCGCCATCGAAAAAGCCGTCGGGCTTGTCGCCACGCCGAGCGTCCTCATCTCGGTCTTCATTGCATCCGTCTTTGGGATGCTCGTCGGGGCCATTCCCGGCCTCACCGCCACCATGGCCATCGCGCTGCTGGTGCCATTCACCTTCTTCATGGATCCGCTGCCCGCGGTCGGCGCCATGATCGCCTGCTCGGCCATGGCGATCTTCGCAGGCGACATTCCGAGCACGCTTCTGCGCATCCCGGGTACGCCCGCCTCTGCCGCCTATACGGACGAGGCCTACGCGATGACGCGCAACGGCCAGGCGGAGACGGCGCTGGGCGCCAACCTCATGTTCTCGGCCATCGGCGGGCTCTTCGGCACGGCCGTGCTCATCGTCGCTGCCCCGGCGCTGGCGGAAGTGGCGCTGCAGTTCTCGTCCTTCGAGTACTTCTGGCTCGCGGTGCTCGGGCTCACCTGCGCCATCTTCATCGGCGCCGTGTCGCCGCTGAAGGGGCTCATCAGCCTGTTCATCGGCCTTCTGGTCTCCACCATCGGCCTCAACAATCCCGCGGGCGTGCCGCGCTTCACCTTCGGCTACACGGAGCTGATGGGCGGCATCGAGTTCATCCCCGCCATGGTCGGCCTCTTCGCCGTCTCCGAGGTGCTGCGCGCCATGGTCCACGGCGCGATCGACCTGCCCATGACCCAGCGCAAGATCGGCAACCTCTTCGCCAACTGGGGCAAGATGGTGAAGACCTACTGGCGCCAGCAGCTGCGCGGCAACACGCTCGGCACCGCCATCGGCATCCTGCCAGGCGCCGGCGCCGACATCGCCGCCTGGGTCGCCTATGCCCTTTCGAAGAAGATGTCCCGCACGCCGGAGAAGTACGGCAAGGGCCACGTGGAGGGCATCATCGAGAGCACGTCGGCCAACAATGCCGCGCTCGGCGGCGCCTGGGTGCCGGCGCTCGTCTTCGGCATTCCCGGCGACTCCATCACCGCCATCGTCATCGGCGTGCTCTTTATCAAGGGGCTCAATCCGGGGCCGACGCTGTTCATCTACAACCCCGAGAACATCTACGCGGTCTTCCTCATCTTCATCCTCGCCAACCTGTTCATGATCCCGCTCGGCTGGGCGGCGATGAAGGGAGCCGGCTATATCCTGCGCGTGCCGCGCCGGGTGTTGATGCCGCTGATCCTCGGCTTCTCGATCGTCGGTTCCTTCGCCGTCAATAACGCCACCTACGGCATCGTCATCATGCTCGTCTTCGGCGTGCTCGGCTTTCTCATGGAGGAGAACGAGATCCCCGTGGCGCCGTGCATCCTGGGCATCGTGCTCGGCCCGCTGGTGGAGGAAAACTTCGTGACGTCGATGATCAAGTCGAACGGCAGCTTCCTGGCCTTCTTCGAGCGGCCGATCGCGGGCGTCCTCGGGGTCTTCACCATCCTTGTGGTGCTGAGCCCGCTCATCGGCATGGTGGTCCGCCGCATGCGGGGGCCGGCGACGAAGACGGCGTGAGCAGCCGACGGCACAAGCCAACGAAAAAGGGCCCGCGAGGGCCCTTTCTCTTGTCTGCGGCGCTCGGCGCGCACCTTACAGCGGCGGCGTCTCGCCCGTGCCGAGGTCCCAGTAGAGGCCGGCCATGAGGCCCAGCGCCTCACGGGCGATCGCGACCGGAAGGTGCTCGTTCGGCGCGTGCTGCGAGCAGCCGGGATAGGAGTGCGGCACCCAGATGGTGCGCAGGCCGAGGATCTCGGAGAAGATGTCGTTCGGCAGCGAGCCGCCGAGATTGGGCAGGATCGCCGGCTTCTTGCCCGTGGTGCGCGCAATGGAGCCCACGGCCCAGGTCACCCACGGATCGTCCGGATCAAGGCGGGTGGCATGGAAGATCTCGTCGCGGCTCTTATCCACCTTCACCATGGGGAAGCCGTGGCGGACAAGGTGTCGACGCAGGGCCGGCAGCACCTCCTCGGGGTCGACACCGACGACGAAGCGCAGCTGGCAGCGCGCCCAGGCGCTCGGCGGCACGGCGTTCACCGGCGTCTCGGGATTGCCGGCCTTCATGGCAAGAATGTCGAAGGAGCACCAGCCGAAGACTTGCTCGGCCGGGCTGAGGCCGGGCTCGCCCCATTCGGGGGCGATGGTCGGGCCGTCGGGGCCGCCGTCCACCTCACAGTCGGCGAGCACGCGGCGCACGTTCTCGGGCAGCTCCTTCGGCACCCACTCGTGGATGCGGATCTGGCCCGTCGGCGAGACGATGGTGGAGATGGCATGGGCGAGCTGGATCGCCGGATCCGAGAGGAGGCCACCCCAGTTGCCGGAATGGTGACCGCCTTCGCGGGCCTCGATCGACATGTCGAAGGTCACGCCGCCGCGCGAGCCGAGGAAGACCGTCGGCCGCTCGGCGTTGAGCCGCGGCCCGTCCGAGCCGATGAGCACGTCGGCCTTGAACAGCTCCTTGTGCTCGGCGCACAGCTCGCGCAGGCCGGGCGAGCCCATTTCCTCGCCCATCTCGATGAGATACTTGGCGTTGAAGCCCAGCTTGCCGCGCGTCTCGAGCACGGCGCGCAAGGCCGCGATGTTGATGACGTGCTGACCCTTGTTGTCGACCACACCGCGGCCGTACCAGCGGTCCCCCACCTCCGTCAGCTGCCAGGGGGAGAGGCCCTCCTTCCAGTCCTTGTCGAGGCCGCGGATGACATCGCCGTGGCCATAGCCGAAGATCGTCGGCAGGGCCGGATCCTCGATGCGCTCGGCGAAGAGGAAGGGGGCGCGCGCCTTCGGATGCTCCAGAATGCGGCAGGAGAAGCCGAGCGCCTCGAGCATGGGCACCATCTCCTTGACGAGATAGTCGCGCAGCACGGGCGCGCGCTCGGGGTTCTGGCTCTCCGTCGGCATGGCGACGAGGCGGGACAGATCGGTCTTGAAGGCTCCGGAATCGAAGTACTCTTCGGCGCGAGCGATGGCCGCTTCACGGGTCATGGTGGTGGGGACTCCTTGCGGGTGAAACGGCGGGGCTCAGGGCGCCACCGCCGGGAAGGGGGTGATCTGCTCGTAGGTGCGCACGAGCTGCAGCACGGAAAGGTCGTCACGCGGACGTCCGACGATCTGCATGCCCATGGGCAGGCCATCGGCGTTGAAGCCGACCGGAACGGAGGCGACGGGGCAGCCGGAGAGCGTGGCGGGTGCCACGACCTCCATCCAGCGGTGATAGCTGTCCATCGGCCGGCCGGCGATTTCCCGCGGCCATTCTTCCTCGACGGGGAAGGGGAAGACCTGCGCCGACGGCAGCGCGAGATAGTCGAAGCGCTCAAAGAGCCGCAGCACGCAGGCATACCAGGCCGTGCGCACGGTGCTCGCCTCGTAGAGCCTGTAGGCGCTCAGGCGCTCGCCGCCCTCGATCTCCCAGCGTGCGGCGAACTTGAGTTTCTCGCGCTTGGCCGGGTCGTCGTAGAGGGGCTTCAGCTTGCCGCCGACCATGAAGTGGCGCAGCGTGACAAAGGCCTGCCATAGAGTCTCGAAGTCGAAGGCCGGAACGTGCGGCTCGACGACGAGGCCGGCGTCGGTGAGATGGCGCAGGCCGCCCTCGCACAGGGAAAGGATGCCGTCCTCCATGGCCAGATGCCCGCCGAGGTCGCCGAGCCAGGCGATGCGCCTGCCCTTGAGATCGGCATCAAGCAGGGCTTCGTAGCCGCGCGCGGCGCCGTCGAGCGACAGCGGCGCCCGCGGGTCGTAACCCGCCTGCACGCTGAGGAGGCGGGCGAGATCGGCTGCATTGCGGGCCATCGGCCCCTCGGTGCCGAGCTGGGAGAAGAAGCCTTCCGGTGCGGGCAGACTCGGCACGCGGCCCTGGGAGGGGCGGAAGCCGAAGACGTTGTTGTAGGCGGCGGGATTGCGCAGCGAGCCGCCGAAGTCGCTGCCGTCGGCGACGGGCAGCATGCGTGTGGCGAGTGCCACGGCTGCGCCGCCACTCGAGCCGCCAGCCGTGCGCGCCGGCTCATAGGCGTTGCGCGTCGCGCCGAACACGGGGTTGTAGGTGTGGGAGCCGAGACCGAATTCCGGCGTATTCGTCTTGCCGATGATGATGGCGCCGGCGGCGCGCATGCGGGCGACCATGATGGCGTCGGTCGTCGGCACGAAATCGGCGAACAGCGGCGAGCCGAAGGTCGTCGTGATTCCCTTCGTCGGCGCAAGGTCCTTGATCGCCTGGGGGAGGCCGTGCAGTGGCCCGGCCGCCTCGCCACGGGCAAGGGCCGCATCCGCCGCATCGGCATCGGTCAGGATTTCCTCGCGCGGGCGCAGGGAGACGATGGCGTTGTAGGTGGGGTTGATCGCCTCGATATGGTCGAGGAAGGCGCCCACCACCTCGCGCGCCGAGACATCCCGCCGCGCGATGAGGCGGCAGAGCGTGCCGGCATCGAGACGGCACAGTTCCGGCGCCTTGCCTGTGACGTCGCCCCCGGGGTTCGTTGCAGCAAGGCGCATGGCGCTTCTCCTCAGTGGGATGCCGGGGCCCGCGTGTGGAGGTGGCAGGCGACGGTTCCCTTCTCGTCGCGCAGGATCTGCGGCACCACGCTGGCACACTGTGGCAGCCTCTCGGGGCAGCGCGGGTGGAAGGGGCAGCCCGAGGGCGGATTCAGCGGATCGGGAAAGGCGATGCCGAGCCCCGTGTCCGGAATGCCAAGGCCGGGCTCCGGTGTCAGGACGGAGGCGAGCAGCGCCTTGGTGTAGGGGTGGCGCGGCTCCTTGAAAAGCGACCGCGTCTCGGCCAGTTCGACGACGCGGCCGAGGTACATCACCGCCACGCGCGTCGCGATGTGCTCGACGACGGCGAGGTTGTGGCTGATGAAGACATAGGTGAGGTTCAGCTCGCGGCGCAGGTCCATCAGCAGGTTGAGGATCTGCGACTGCACCGAGACGTCAAGCGCCGAGGTCGGCTCGTCGCAGACCACGACCTCCGGCTTCATGACGAGCGCGCGCGCGATGGCGACGCGCTGGCGCTGGCCGCCGGAGAGCTCCCTCGGGTAGCGGTCGGCGAAACGCTGGGGCAGGCCGACCTTGTCGAGCATCTCGATGGCCATCCTGCGCCGTTCGGAGGGCGTGCCGATGCCATGCACCTCGAGCGGCAGGGCCACGATGGAGGCGATGGTGCGGCGCGGATTGAGCGAGGAGTAGGGATCCTGGAACACCGGCTGCACGCGCCGGGCCATGCCCTTGCGGCCGAGGTTGCGGATATCCTGGCCTTCGAGCGTGATGGTGCCGGCGCTCGGCGGCAGCAGGCCGAGCAGCATGCGTGCGAGGGTGGACTTGCCGCAGCCCGACTCGCCGACGATGGCGAGCACCTCGCCCTGGCGTATGTCGAGCGAGATGCCGTTCACCGCATGGAGCGTGCGCTTGCCCTTGAACAGGCCGCGGCTCACCTCGAAGGAGCGGGTGAGGTCGTGCGCTTCGATGAGAGCCGTCATGCTGCGTTCTCCAGAATGCAGCGCCAGCGGTGGCCGTCCGCCGTCTCGCGCACCGGCGGGGCGTCGAGGCAGGCGGGGGTGGCCTTGCCGCAGCGGTCGCGGAAGCTGCAGCCGCGCACCTCGCCCACGAGCGAGGGCACGACACCCGGGATGACGCCAAGCCGTCCCCCCGGCTCCGTGCGGCCGGGGACCGGGATGCAGGCGATCAGACCCTGTGTGTAGGGATGGCGCGGGGCGTTGAAGAGGGAGGCCGTCGGCCCTTCCTCCACGATCTGGCCGGCATACATCACCGCCACGCGGTCGGCGATGCGCGCCACGATGCCGAGATCGTGCGTGATCAGCACCATCGCGATGCCGAGCTCGTTCTGCAGATCGACCAGAAGGCGCAGGATCTGGGCCTGAATGGTGACGTCGAGCGCCGTTGTCGGCTCGTCGGCAATAAGCAGCTCGGGCCCGCACATCAGCGCCATGGCGATCATCACGCGCTGGCGCAGGCCGCCCGAGAGCTGGTGCGGATATTGCCCGAGGCGTTCGGCGGCATTGGCAATGCCGACCTTGCCGAGCAGGAAGACGGCGCGCTCCCGTGCCTCCGCCTCGGAGGCACGCTTGTGCAGCCGGTAGGCTTCGACGAGCTGGTTGCCGATGGTGTAGGCGGGGTTGAGCGCCGTCATCGGCTCCTGGAAGATCATCGACATCCGGTTGCCGCGCAGCGCGTTGATGCGGCTCCTGCCGGCGCGCGAGAGGTCCTCGCCCGCGAAGGCGAGGCGCCGGGCCGTCTTCTTCGCGGCCTTCGGCAGCAGGTCCATGATGGCGAGCGAGGTCATGGACTTGCCGCAGCCGGACTCGCCGACGAGGCAGAGCGTCTCGCCGCGCTTCACGGAGAAGGAGATGTCGCGCACCGCATGCAGCGTGCCGCCCGGCGTCGCGATGTCGACGCTGAGGCCGTCAACCTCCAGAACGATGTCGCTGGAATGGGCCATGGCCTCAGCTCCGTCCTTCGGGGGCGATGATGTCGCGCAGGCCGTCGCCGGCGAGATTGATGGCGAAGATGAGCAGCGCCAGCGCCGTTCCGGGGATGGCGATGAGCCAGAACGAGAAGAACATGTAGGCCTTCGCCTCGGAGATCATGAGGCCCCAGGAGGGCAGCGGCGGCTGCACGCCGAGGCCGAGGAAGGAGAGGGCGGCTTCGAGCAGGATGGCGCTTGCCGCCTCAAGCGTGGCGACGACGATGAGATGCGGGGCGATGTTGGGCAGCACCTCGCCGAGCACGATGCGCGTCGTCGATGCGCCGGCCGCCTCGGCTGCCGCCACGTAGTCGAGCGAGCGCACCTGCTGGGTGGCGCTGCGCATGACGACGGCGAAACGGTCCCATTTCAGGAAGCCGAGCACCAGGATGACGATCCAGAGCGAGCCGCCGATCATGGCGACGACGGCGAGCGCCACGAGGATCACCGGCATCGACAGGCGCGTGGTGACGAGGAAGGTGACGAGCATGTCCACCTTGCCGCCGAAATAGCCGGCAGCGAGCCCCAGTGCCGTGCCGATGATGCCGGAGATGATGACGACGCTGATACCGATGAGGAGGGAGATGCGCGCCCCGTAGATCACCCGCGAGAGATAGTCGCGCCCGAGCGGGTCTGTGCCGAACGGGTGCACCCAGGAGCCCTTGGCGTACCAGACGGGCGGCACGTTGCGAGCGCTCAGGTTCTGCAGATAGGGATCGTGCGGCGCCAGGAGCGGCGCGAACAGCGCAATGAGCACGATCGTCGCGAGGATGCCGACGCCGATGACGAATGCCTTTTGCCCCAGCATGCGGCGCACGAGGCGGGAGAAGGCGGAGGGTTCCGCCGCGGCGGGCAGGGAAAGCGGTTCGCTCGTCATGTCAGGCCACCCGGATGCGCGGGTCGAGCCAGGCGTTCGCGATATCCGCCGCGAGCGTCAGCAAGACGTAGAGGACAGACAGCAGCAGGACGATCACCTGCATCACAGGGAAATCCTTGTAGGTGATGCTCTGGTAGGCGAGGTAGCCGAGCCCATCGAGGGCGAAGATGGTCTCGATGACGACCGAGCCGCCGAGCAGGAACCCGAGCTGCACGGCCGTGAGCGCGACCACCGGCACCACCGCGTTGCGCAGCGCGTGCTTGAAGATGACCGTGCGCGTCGGCAGGCCCTTGGCCCGCGCGGTGCGGATGTAGTCCGCCGACAGCACCTCGATCATGCCGGCGCGGATGAGCCGCATGAAGGCCGGCGCCACGTAGTAGCCGAGCGCGATGGTCGGCATGATGAAATGCGCCCACGTCTTGGAGCCGGACACCGGCAGCCAGCGCAGCGTGATGGAGAACAGCATCACGAGCAGGAGGGCGAAGAAGAAGTTGGGCAGCGCCTGCCCGACAACGGCGATGGCAAGCGCGAGCCGGTCGATCCAGCTGTTGGCATAGACGGCGGCGAGCACGCCGAGCGGGATCGAGACGAGCAGCGCAAAGCCGAGGGAGAGGACGCCGAGCAGCAGAGTCGTCGGCAGCTTGGCGAAGACGAGGGGCGCGACGGCGGTCTTGAAGTAGATCGAGGTGCCGAAGTCGCCCCGGAGCGTGTTCCACAGCCATTCGGCATATTGCACGAGCAGGGGCCGGTCGAGACCGTAGGTGCGCCGCACCAGCTCGATGTCCTCCTGCCGCGCGCCCTCGCCGGCGATGGCGATGGCGATGTCGCCAGACATGCGCAACAGGAAGAAGGCGATGGCCGAGACGGCGAGCGCAACGAGCACCGCCAGGCCGAGCCGTTTCAGGATATAGCCGATCATGGGCCGTTCTCCGGGCCGGGTTGCCGCTGAAGGTCGCTTCCGCCCCGTTCCCTCGGGTGAGAGGCGGGCCATGCCGGCCCGCCGGGATCGCCGGCCTCCTGCCCCGCCCCTTGCCCCTTCCGCGGAAGGAAAGGGGCAGGGCGCAGCGCAGGGCGGCCGGCGATCGTTGTCGCGGGGCCTTGCAGCGGGAGAGTTAGTTCTTCCAGGTCATCTCCCAGAAGCGCGGCATCTCGTCCGGATAGGCGCGGAAATCGAGATCCGCAGTGGCGACATAGTAGACCGGCAGCGAATAGAGCGGCACGGCATAGGCCTTCTCGGCGATGCGGACCAGCGCTTCCTTGTAGGCGGCGTTGCGCACGGCCGGGTCGACCGAGTTGTCTCCCCTGTTGAGAGCATCACGCACCTCGGGGTCGCGCGTGATATCGTCGTCACCTCCGGCGAAATAGACCGGCGTGGAGGCGGAGACGTCGTTGACCGAGAACGAACCCCACGTCTGGTGCGTCAGCATCGCCTTGTTGGCGCGGATCTGCTCACGCATCGCCGCATACTGCAAGAAGCGCAGGTTGGTCTTGATGCCGACCGCCTGCAGGTAGCCGATGATGGCCTCGGTCTGGTTGCGCTCGCGATAGGCGACGATGTCGAGCTCAAGCCCGTTGGCGTAGCCCGCCTCGGCCAGCAGGGCCTTGGCTTTTTCCGGATTGTACTCATAGCGCGGCGCGCCGTGGTCGGTGCAGCCGAACTGCGTGGGGAAGCAGATGGTGTGGATGACGCGCGCGCCCTTGCCGACGATCTCCTTCACCATCGTATCGCGGTCGATGGCGTGGTTGATGGCCTTGCGCACGCGCTCGTCCTGCAGCGCGGGGGCGGGCGTGCCCTCCTGCGAGTTCATCTGCATGAAGACGATGCGCATCGTCTCGCCGGAGACGACCTGCAGGTGCGGCACGGACTCGAGCTGCTCGGCCTGATCCTTCGGCACATGCATGATGAAGTCGACGCCGCCCGAGATGGCCTCGGCCATCTGCGTCTGCCGGTCCGGAATGAAGCGGATCTCGATCTTCTCGATGGTGGGCTTGGGCTTGGGCGATTCGGCAAAATAGTCCGGGTTCGCCACGAGGGTGATCGACTTGCCGGGGTCGTACTGCGCCACCTTGTAGGGGCCGGAACCCACGGGCTTGTCGTTTTGCCCGGCGGGGCCGACCTTCTCGTAATACTCGTTCGGGTGGATGACGACCGGTCCGGCGAGATATTCGATGGCTGCCGGGAAGACCTTCTTGGTCGTGATGCGCACCTTGTACTTGTCGAGCTTCTCGGCCTTCTCGATCCAGCTCACGTTCTGCTGGGTGGTGACCTTGTTCTCGGGCTTCGACACGAAGTTCAGCGTGTAGACGACGTCGTCCGCGTCGAACTCCTCGCCGTTGTGGAACTTGATGCCCTCGCGCAGCTCTACCTCAAGCGTGCGGTCGTCGACCCACTTCCAGCTCTTGGCAAGCTGGCCCTTGTAGTCGTTGGTGATCGGGTCGCGATAGATCAGCGTGTCCCAGACGTGCTGGCCGATGATGACGCCGATGCGGACGTTGTTGAAGAACGGATCGACGCTTTCCGGCGCCTGGTCATAGGCCATGACGACAGAATTGTCGCTCTTGCCGGCATAGGCCGGGGCCGAGAGCGCCAGGGCGCTGACCGCGGCAAGGGTCGTGAGCTTGATCAGGTTGCGCATGTTCACCCTCTTGATCGGCGGAACGTGGCACCCGAGAGCGGCCATGACACGCCTGATCGCGCCAATTGCGCGGCGGCGCAGCCATAGGCTTTTACCGGCTGTTCCCCGTTCCCTGGCTGAGGGGGTGCTTGCCCCCTCTGTTGCGAGCCGGCGGAGCCGGATCGTGCGACACATTTTCAGAATACCGCGACACTTTCTGCAATTATATTGTTTCGAAACTTTCATTGCCGAAACGGCAAAGCATAGAGGGCGCACATGCACGGCACGGCCCTGCGCTATTTTCTCGAGGTGGCGCGCACCGGCTCGGTGAGCGAGGCTTCGAGCCGGCTCAACGTGGCGGCGTCGGCCGTGTCGCGGCAGATCGCCAAGCTGGAGCGCGACCTCGGCAGCCGCCTGTTCGAGCGGCGGCCGCGCGGCATGGTGTTGAGCGAGGCCGGCCGGCTGCTCGCCACCTATGCGCGCCGCATGACGCTCGAGGGCGAGCGCGTGGTGAGTCGCATCCGCGAGCTCGAGGGCCTCGCCCGCGGCGAGGTGCGGATCGCGACGACCGAAGGCTTCGCGCTCGACCTGATGCCCGAGGCGATCGTGGCCTTCCGCCGCCGCTACGAGGGCATCCGGTTCGATCTTGCGGTCGTGCCCTTCGCCGCAGTGACACGGCTCGTGCAGAACGGGGACGTCGACATCGGCGTCACCTTTGGCCTCGCGCCCTCACCGGATGTGAAGGTGCAGAGGGCATGGCCGGCGCCGATTCTCGCCGTGATGACGCCGGACCATCCGCTCGCCGCCCGTGAAAGCCTGATGCTGCAGGACCTGCGCGACCATCCCATCACCTTGTCGGAGGCGAACACGACGTTGCGTCAGCTCGTCGACATGGCCTGCGCCGACGAGGGCGTGGCGCTGGAGCCCGTGCTCGTCACCAACTTCGTCTCCGCACAGCGGCGATTCGTCGAGACGGAGGGTGGCGTGCTCGTCGCCGCGCCGCTGTCGATGGTCTCGGGGCTTCTCTCCGGCAGGCTCGTCGCCCGTCGCATCCGTTCGCCGCTTCTCCATCGTCGCCGTTTCGAGATCCAGACCATGCTTGACCGCACCCTGCCGCGGGCCGCCGAGGCCTTCGTCAGCTTTCTCAGCGAGCACATCGACAGCAACCTTGCCGCACTCACCACGGTGCTCGGCTCTCGGGCGGATGCAGGGCCTCTGGAAGCGGGCGAGGGGATTTGATCGACCGCAAGGAAATCGGACACCGCGGCGGCCATGGTCGGGATGCCGGACCTCCGCACCGGTAGTCCTTCGAGGGTATTGTCGATGAACGAGGAAAAGGCGTCCGCCTACGGCGACGAGCGCCTGCCGCGCTATACGAGCTATCCCACCGCGCCGCATTTCACCGCTGCCGTCACGCCGGAAGTCTATGCGCGCTGGCTGGGCGAACTGTCGCCGGACCTGTCCGCTTCGCTCTATCTGCACGTGCCGTTCTGCCGGCAGATGTGCTGGTACTGTGGCTGCAACACCACCGTGATGCGGTCGGACGCGCCAATCGCGGCCTATGTCTCCCGGCTGCTTCGGGAGATTGAGACGGTGGCCGGCTGCATGCCGCATCCGCTCAAGGTCGCCCACGTCCATTTCGGCGGCGGCACGCCGACCATCGTCGCCCCGCAGGATTTCCTGTCGGTGATGGAGCTGCTCAACCGGCACTTCGACCTGCTGCCGGATGCCGAGATCGCTGTGGAAATCGACCCGCGGCGGCTCGACCGGCCGATGGCCCGTGCCTTGCGGGAAGGCGGCGTCAACCGGGCGAGCCTTGGCGTGCAGAGCTTCGACCCGGCGGTCCAGCAGGCGATCAACCGCGAGCAGAGCTACGCCGTCACTGCCGCGTCGGTCGAGATGCTGCAGGAGGCGGGCATCACCGCGGTCAATTTCGACCTGATCTACGGGCTGCCCCACCAGACCGTCGCCTCCTGCCGGGAGACGGCGCGCCAGTGCCTGACGCTGCGGCCGGCGCGGCTCTCCGTCTTCGGCTATGCGCACGTGCCCGGCTTCAAGACACACCAGCGGCTCATCGACGAGGCGGCGCTGCCGGACGGGACCGAGCGGCGGCGGCAGGCGGAGGCGATCGCGGAGGTGCTCTGCGCCGGTGGCTACCGTCGAATCGGCTTCGACCATTACGCCCTGCCGGACGACGAGCTGTCCGTCGCCGAGCGGGAAGGGCGGCTGCACCGCAACTTCCAGGGCTATACAAGCGACGCCAGCGACGTCCTCCTGGGCTTCGGCGCCTCTGCCATCGGCCGCCTGCCCCAGGGATACGTGCAGAACGAGCCGCTGCCTCGCCGCTATTCCAATCTGGTCGAGGCGGCAGGGCTCGCCACCGTCAAGGGCTACGCCCTGACGGCTGACGACAGGCTGCGCGCCGACATCATCGAGCGTCTGATGTGCGACATGGTCGTGGATGTGGGCGAGATCTGCGCCCGGCACGGCACCAGTCCCGAGCCGCTCATGAGCGCGCCACGCCTCGCCGAGGTGGTCCACGACGGCCTCGCCAGTGTCGAGGGCTGCGTCGTGCGCGTGCCTGAGGAGGCCCGCTTCTTCGTGCGCAACATCGCCGCCGCCTTCGACGCCTACCTCGGCCAGGGAGGCCGCACGTACAGCCGCGCCGTGTGAGAGAAGGACTTCGCTGGATCCGTGCCAGACGCAGGGCGCGGCGGACAGTGGCCGCCGCGCAGGGCGGCACAGCGGCAGAGCGTTGCCGGCCTCATGTTTCAGAAAAAAGATCGTCCGAAGGCTTGTGCCTTCGGACGACCAAGTTGCGGCCGTGCGGGGCCGAAAAGGCGGGTTCAGCCGTTGAGACGGGCGAGAGCGGCCTTGTCGCGCAGCACGATGGTGCGGCGGCTGGCCGGCACGTGGATGATGCCCTTGCGCTCGAGCTCGGTGAGTGAGCGCGACACTGTCTCGATGGTGAGGCCGAGGTGGTCGGCAATGTCGAGGCGCGACATGGGGAGCTCGATGGCGTCGTCGCCGTCGAGCCGCTCGGCCATGTCGACAAGGAAGGTGGCGATCTTCTCGATGGCGGACTTGCGCCCGAGCAGCAGCATGTGCCGCTGGGCCCGCTCGAGCGCATGCATCACCGCATCCAGCACCTCGCGCGAGAAGGTCTCGTCGAAGTGGAGTTCGTCGAGATCGCGCCGGCGGTAGGCGATGACGGTCGCGGCCGTGGCAGCCTCGGCGCTGAAGCGGTGCTCGTCACCGGCCTCGACACCGAAGACATCGCCCGGGAAGTGGAAGGCGTCGATCTGCCGGCGGCCGTCGCTCAGCAGCTTCGACGTGCGGATGACCCCCTCGGTGACCCGGTAGAAGAACACGGCCGGATCGCCTTCGGCGAACAGCTCCTCATCCTTCTCAAGGACGCGCACGGAGCCGACCCCGCACGAGCGCCGGCCCTGCGCCGCCATGGCGCGGGACAGCATGCCGGCCTCGAAATGCCTGGCAATTGGAGCGTTCGTCACGGTCTGCATCTGCACCTCCTCGAGGGCAACCCAAATGCCTTGTGGCTTCATGGGTACCGCCGGGAGGGCAGGGGAAAAATCCGCTCGATACCTAAGGGAAACTCCTGATGACCTCCTGTCGCAGCCCGTACGCCAGCCGCCGTTCGGCGCTGTGGGCCCCGCGAGTGCGGCGAGGTCAGGACGCTGCGAGCGCCGTGCGGATGCCGTCGAGAAGCTGGCTGCCCTCCAGCGGCTTCTCCAGCACCTGGAGGAAGCCATGGCGTCCGGCCTGCCGGCGCAGGTCGTCGCTGACCTTGCCGGAGATGAGGATGGCGGGCAGGCTGACCTGGCGCAGGCGCAGGGCTTCCATGAGTTCGAGGCCACTCATGCCGGGCATCGAATAGTCGATGACGATGCAGCCGTGCCGGGGCAGCGCCTTTTCCGCCAGAAGCTGCGGGGCACTCTCGTAGAGGCGCACCTCGAGCCCCTCGAGCTCGAGCGCGAATTTGAGCGAGGCGCGGACCGCCGCATCGTCATCGACGATAAGGACCGGTCCCCCAACCAGCGACATCGACACGTCCCGTAAGTCGCGGCGTTCGGGAGCACCCTACGCCGGCTATGCGAGCAACGGCTTGATGTGCCTCAAGCTGCAGCCCGGCTCCAATTACGGAAATCTACCTATAGGGGGACCGCGCAGGTCAGATCGCGCGCTTCTCGCCGGCGCCCTCACCAACGAGAACCATGCGCACGAGCTGGGACAGGCTCGTGGCCTGCATCTTGGCCATGACGTTGGCCCGGTAGATCTCGACCGTGCGCGGGCTGATGCCGAGCTCGTACGCGATGACCTTGTTGGGCTTGCCGTCCACGAGCCCATCGAGCACCTGGCGCTCGCGCTCGCTGAGCGCCGCGAGACGCTCGTTGAGGGCATTGGCCTCGGCAGCGCGGCGTGCTTCCTCCGCATTGCGGTCGAGCGCCGTGCGCACGGCGGCGAGGAAGACATCATCGTCGAACGGCTTTTCGAGAAAGTCCACGGCGCCCGCCTTCATGGCCGCGATGGCGAGCGGTACGTCCGCATGCCCTGTCATGACGATGACTGGCAGGGTGCTGCCGCGGCGCTTCAGCTCCTGCAGAAAGGCGATGCCGTCGAGCCCGGGCATGCGCACGTCCGTGACGATGCAGCCCGCATTCCCGTTGACGGCGCTCTCGAGAAAGGCGGTGGCGGACTCGTGCAGCCGCACCGGCAGGCCCTCGGAGGCGAGGAGGAAGGACAGCGACTGGCGTACGGCGAGATCATCGTCGACCACGTGGACCACCGCCTCAGGCGCCATGGCTCATTTCCTCCTCTGCGACCGTGCGCAACGTGAAATGGAACGTGGTGCCGACGCCGGCTTCGGTGTCGGCCCAGATGCGGCCCCCGTGGGCCGCGACGATCGTGCGGCAGATGGACAGGCCGACGCCCATGCCGTGCTGTTTCGTCGTCACGAAAGGCTCGAACAGGTGGTTGAGCACCTCCTCCGCCAGGCCCGTGCCGGTGTCGGCAACCGAGATCTGAACGAAATCCCCGCCGGACAGCGCGCGGGTGGAGACCGACAGCTCGCGCACCGGCGCATCCTGCATGGCCTCGATGGCGTTGCGGATGAGGTTGAGCAGAACCTGCTGGATCTGGATGCGGTCGGCAAAGATGTGCGTGGCTGCCGGGTCGAGGTTGAAGGTGACGCGCACGCCCTTTTCCCGGGCGCCGACCAGGGCGAGCGCGCTCGCCTCCTCGATGAGCTTGGGCAGGTTCTCCCGGCACTGCTCGCTCTCTCCGCGGGCGACGAAGTCACGCAGGTGGCGGATAATCTGCCCCGCCCGGAGCGCCTGCTCGGCCGCCTGGCCCACGCCGTCGCGCAGAAGCGCGATGCGCTCGCCCTCCATCTGCGCGAGCAGGCGGTGGCAGCCCTTCAGATAATTGGTGATGGCGGTGAGCGGCTGGTTGATCTCGTGCGCCAGTGTCGAGGCCATCTCGCCGAGGGCCGTGTAGCGCGACATGTGGACGAGTTCGGCCTGCAGCTCCTGCAGCCGCGCCTCTGTTTTCTGCCGCTCGGTCAGGTCGCGGATGAAGCCGGTGAAATAGCGCGCTCCGCCCGACACCATTTCGCCCACCGCGAGCTCCATGGGGAAGGTTGAGCCGTCGCTGCGCTGACCCACGACGACGCGGCCGATGCCGATGATGCGCCGTTCGCCGGTTTTCAGGTAACGCTCGATATAGGCGTCGTGCTTCTCGCGGTAGGGCGAGGGCATCAGGATGCTGACGTTGCGCCCGACAGCCTCCGCCGCGGACAGGCCGAACAGCCGCTCCGCCGCCACGCTGAAGGACTGGATCAGCCCCTGCTCGTCGGTGACGATCATGGCATCGGGCACTGTCTCGAGGATCGAGCGCAGATGCGCCTCGCGCGCCTTGAGCGCTTCCTCGGCCGCGGCGCTGGCCGAGACATCGAGGATGACGAGGGCGAAGCCCATCGGCGCGTTCCTGTCGCCGAGCGGCGTCAGGCTCGCTTGGGCGATGAAGGAGCCGCCGTCCCTGCGTTGCATCGGGCGCCGGATCTCGTGCCGCCCGTCGGCGGCCGCGGCCGCGAGCGCCCGCGCGGGCAGGCCGGCGGCCACGTCTTCGGCCGGGAGAAGCTTCGCCCAGCTCTCGCCAAGCAGCTCGTCCTCTCCCCAGCCGGTGATGGCGCGCGCGCCTGCGTTCACCGTCGTGATCACGCCTTCGGTGTCGAGCACGAAGAGCGCGATATCGACGACGGCGTCGATCAGGAGCTCGGCACGCTCGCTGCGCGAGGCAGCGAACGCCGGTCTGGCGGTAGCTTCGGTCAAGCTGTCCCCCGGACGGTCGGTCACGCCGATTGTATAACGCCGTGCTCGGCCGGGGGCCACCGTTGCGGGTGCGTCAAATCCTTGCGGCGGCGCGTCGCACGTTTGGGAAAATCAAAGCTTGACCGACTGGCCGGACGTGAGCGACGCGACCGCCGCATCGGCGAGCTTCAGCGCGGCAAGGCCGTCCTCGCCCGTCGGCACGGCAATGTCCTCGCCGGCCGCATACCGGCAGAAGGCCGCCAGCTCGAGCCGGTAGGCCTCGGCATAGCGCTGCATGAAGAAGTCGAGCAGCGGGTCACTGGTGAAGCCTGCTGCACTGGCGCGCGTCAGCGTCGTCGCCGTCTGGTTGCCGGCCTGGATCATGCCCTTCTCGCCATGCACCTCGATGCGCTGGTCGTAGCCGTAGGTGGCGCGGCGTGAGTTGGTGATGACGGCAATGCGTCCGCTCGCCGTGCGCAGCGTCGCCGTCGCCGTGTCGACGTCGCCCGCGCCGCCGATGGCCGGGTCGACGAGGGCGGAGCCGGTGGCGAAGACCTCCGTCACCTCCTCGCCAAGGAGGAAGCGCGCCATGTCGAAGTCGTGGATCATCATGTCGCGGAAGAGGCCACCGGAGCGCCTGATGTAGTCGACAGGCGGCGGGGCGGGGTCCCGGCTCGTGATCTGCACGAGCTCCACCTTGCCGATCACTCCGGCCTCCACCTCGGCCTTCAGACGGGCGAAGCTCGGGTCGAAGCGGCGGTTGAAGCCCAGCATCAGCCTGGCCTTTTGCTCGCGCACCACTGCGAGGCAGGCTTCGGCGCGGGCGCTGGAGAGGTCGATGGGCTTCTCGCAGAAGATGGCCTTGCCCGCGCGCGCCGCCTGTTCCACCTGGCTCGCGTGCAGGTCCGTGGGCGTCGCCACGATGACGGCGGCGATGGTCTCGTCCGCCAGGATGTCCTCGACGCTGGCGCGGCGGGCGCCCGTCAGCGCCTGGGCCGCCTCGGCCGCCGCATCGACGGGATCGAAGACGGCGGTGATGCGTGCGTCGGGAAGCGCACTCACCGCCCGGGCGTGGGTGATGCCGATGCGGCCTGCGCCGAGCAGTCCGATGTTGAGCATGGGTGTCGTCCTTGTTCGGGCCCTGTCGCGGCGGCAGGCCGCCGTTCCGATGGTTCCTGTCCGCCGATGCCGGGGCCGGGTCCTCACTTGTCGCGCTGGAAGATCCAGTCGTGGTCGGGATGGTTCTGGAACCGCCACTTGCGGATGGGGCCGGCCATGACGTTGAGGTAGTACATGTCGTAGCCGTAGGGCGTGCCGCAGGGATGGTGGCCGCGCGGCACCAGCACCACGTCGCCGTCGCTGACCGCCATCGTCTCGTCGAGCGTGCCGTCCTCGGTGAACACGCGCTGGAAGCCGAAGCCCTGCGGCGGGTTGAGGCGGTGGTAGTAGGTCTCCTCGAGATAGGTCATCTCGGGATAGCGGTTCTCGTCGTGCCGGTGCGGCGGATAGCTGGACCAATTGCCCTGCGGCGTGAACACCTCCGTCACCAGGAGGCTGTCGGCCACGTCGCTCTCCTCCATGGCGATGGGGTGGATGTAGCGCGTGTTGGCGCCCTTGCCGCGCGTGACCTTCTCGATGCCGGTCAGCACCCGGGCCTCGTGGCCGCCCTTGCCGGGCGCCGTGCAGACGGCGAGCGTGCAGGCCGTTGTCGCCCGCGCCGACCAGTCGGTGCCGTTCGGCGCATAGACGCAGTGCGGCGGCGTGCCCTCGAAGACGTTCATGCGTTCGCCAAGCTCGCCGAAGCTCCTGCCGCCGACGGCGATCTCGGCCTTGCCCTCGACGAGCACGAGGATGACCTCGTTGCCGCCGGTCGGCTCGGCGGCCGTCTCGCCTGGGGCCAGCTTGTAGAGGCCGAAGCCGACATAACCCCATCCCGCACTCTTGGGGGTGATGTCATGCACCTTGCCCGAGGTGCCGGTGGGCTTGCGCAAGAGCTGGGTCATCGTGTCGTCTCCGCCTGGTCCGGGGCGCTCCGTCCTGTCGTCATGCCTTGTCGAGCCCGGCCTCGCGCGCCATCGCCTTGAGCGCCTTCAGGCCCATGGACTGGTATTCGTACGGGTTGCGCACGGCGGGATCCTGCTCGGCCTCGATGACGAGCCACCCCTGGTAGCCGTGCTCCGCGGCGATCCTGAGCACCGGAAGGAAGTCGACACCACCCTCCGGATCGCCCGGCACGGTAAAGACCCCGCGACGCACGCCTTCGAGGAAGGAGAGGCCCTCCTTCTCCACCTCGGCGCGGATGGCCGGGCGCACGTTCTTGGCATGGATGTGGGCGACGCGGGCCATGTGCTTGCGCGCGACGCGCTCCGGGTCGCCACCCGCGAACCAGCAGTGGCCGGTGTCGAGCAACAGGTGCGTCGCCGGCCCCGTATGGGCCATCAATGCGTCGATCTCGTCCTCCGTCTGCACCACTGTGCCCATGTGGTGATGATAGACGAGGGTGAGGCCCTGGCGTGAGCAGTACTGCGCGATCTCCTCCACGGCGGCGCCGAAGGCAGGCCAGCGGTCGGCTGGCAGGACGGGGCGGTCTCTCAAGGCCACCTTGTCGTTGCCGTGGATGGCGTTCGATGTCTCGCAGACGATGCAGACCTTGCAGCCCATCGCCTTGAGCAGGTCAAGGTGCGGCTGGATCGCCTGCTTCTCGTCCTGCACCGAGTGGGCGAGCAGATTGAGCGAGTGCCAGCCGGAGACGAAGGCGAGCCCGTGCGGCACGAGCGCGGCCTTGAGCGCCGCGGGATCCGTCGGCATCTTGTGGCCCTTCTCGATGCCGTCGAAGCCGATCCGGCCAGCTTCGCTGAGGCACTGTTCGAGGCTGATGTTGGCGCCGAGGCTCTGGTCGTCGTCGTTGGACCAGGCGATGGGATTGGTGCCGTAGAGGATCATTGCGCTATCCGCATGGGGCTGGGGTGAGAAGCTGCTGCGCCCGACCGGGGCGCGCTCCGGGATGCCCGGCGTCAATCCGCCGGGCGCTGGTTCTTCAGGTTCCTTTCATAGCCGGCGCGGGCCGCGTTGACCTGCGGCCGCGCGGAGACCTCCGGCACCGGCACGTCCCACCAGTGGCCGCCGGCCTCGGTGGTGGGCATCGGGTCCGTGTCGATGACGATGGCGCTCGGCCTGTCGGCCTTGCGGGCGCGGGCGAGCGCCTCCTCCAGCTCCGCAATGCTCCCCACCTTCTCGGCAATGGCACCCATGGAGGCGGCATGGGCGGCGAAGTCGATGGAGGAGGGAACCACGTGGCGGGCGGTATCGAGCAGGTTGTTGAAGCTCTCGCCACCGGTGGCGCGCTGCAGGCGGTTGATGCAGCCGAAGCCGCGGTTGTCGAGCACGACGACGATGATTTTCTGGCCCAGCATCACCGCCGTGGCGAGCTCCGAGTTCGCCATCATGTAGCTGCCGTCGCCGACCATCACGACGACCTCCCGGTCGGGCCGTGCCATCTTGACACCGAGCCCGCCGGCGATCTCGTAGCCCATGCAGGAGAAGCCGTATTCGAGGTGGTAGCCGTTCGGGCGACTGGCCTTCCACAGCTTGTGCAGCTCGCCCGGCAGGCCGCCGGCGGCGCAGACGAGGATGGCATCCTCGCCGACGCTGCGCTGCACGGCGCCGATGACCTGGGCGTCCGAGGGCAGCACGTTGTCACCGGGCGCGGCGGTAGCGGCATCCACCGCCTTCAGCCACTCGGCCTTCAGCTGCGGCTCGGGCGGTGTCGCCCTGTGGTCACCAAGAGCCGCCGAGAGTGCCTCAAGCGCCACTTTCGCGTCTGCCACGAGGGGGATCGCGCGGTGCTTGCCGGCGTCGTAGGCTGCGACATTGATGGCGAGGATCCGCCGCTCGGGATTGCGGAAGAGCGCCCAGCTGCCGGTCGTGAAGTCTTGCAGGCGGGTACCGACGGCGATGATGAGGTCCGCATCCTGCGCGATGGCGTTGGCCGCCGAGGAACCGGTCACGCCGATGGAGCCGAGGTTGAGCGGATGGTCCCATGGCAGGGACGACTTGCCAGCCTGCGTCTCGGCAACCGGGATCTGGTGCTTCTCCGCGAAGCTGCGCAGCGTGTCCGTGGCGAGCGAATAGAGCACGCCGCCGCCGGCGATGATGATCGGCTTGCGCGCGCGGCGGATAGCCTCCGTCGCCTCGGCGAGCTCTTGCGCGTCGGGCTGCGGGCGGCGGATGTGCCAGGTGCGCGGGGCGAAGAAGGTCTCCGGCCAGTCGTAGGCCTCCGTCTGCACGTCCTGGCAGAAGGCCAGCGTCACCGGGCCGCACTCGGCCGGATCGGTCATCGTCGCCATGGCACGGGGGAGGGCGGTGAGCAGCTGCTCCGGCCGCACGATGCGGTCGAAATAGCGGCTGACGGGCCTGAAGCAGTCGTTGGCGCTCACCGTGCCGTCGCCGAAATCCTCTACCTGCTGCAGAACGGGGTCGGGGGCGCGGTTGGCGAAGACGTCTCCCGGCACCAGCAGCACCGGCAGGCGGTTGACGTGGGCGAGCGCAGCGGCGGTGACGAGGTTGAGCGCGCCGGGGCCGATGGAGGTCGTCACCATCATCGCCCGCCGGCGGTTGAGCGCCTTGGCATAGGCGATGGCCGCATGCGCCATGGTCTGCTCGTTGTGGCCGCGCCATGTCGGCAGCGCGTCGCCTGCCCCATGCAGGGCCTCGCCGATACCGGCGACGTTGCCGTGTCCGAAGATGGCCCAGCAGCCGGCGATGAAGGGCTCGCCTTCAGGGGTCTTCTGCGCGGCGAGCCAGCGGACCATGGCCTGCGCGGCCGTGAGACGGATGGTGCTCATGACGCTTGTCCCTTCTGCGTGCGGACGCTGTCCCAGATGTCGCACAGCTTGCGGTATTTCTCGGCCATCTCGGTGACGGCCTCCTCGTCGCCTATCTCGCCGGCGAACCAGCGCCGCGCTGCGTCGCCGAAGATGGTGCGGCCGACGGCGAAGCCCTTCACCAGATCGAAGGTCGCCGCGAGGCCGAGGCTCGCCGACAGCTCCTCGATGGGAGCATCGAGCCCGAGGACGACGATGCCGCGCGTGTGGGGATCGTTACGCGAGACGGCCTCGACCGCATTGCGCCAGGCAGCCTCGCTGCGCAGCGGCTCCAGCTTCCACCAGTCAGGATAGACGCCGATCTCGTAGAAGCGCTCGATGACGCGCGCAGTCGTCGTGTCGTCCACCGGCCCCGCCTTGGAGGCGATGATCTCCAGCAGGAACTCGAGGTTGTTGCGCCGTGCCGCCTCGGCGAGGCGCTTCACCGTCTCCTCCTGCCGGGCCTTGAGGCCGTCGTCGTCGTCCGGGTGGTAGAAGCACAGCACCTTGACGACATGCTCGAGCGGCCATTCGGCCAGGGCGGTGCCATAGTCGAGGCCGAGCTCCGGCTCGAGCTCCAGCGGCCGCGAGCCCGGCCGCTCCACAGGGCGGCCGATCCACAGGCCCGTGCCGGCTGCGGCATGGAGCGCGTCGCGCCCCAGCCTGCCGTCGCACAGGATGCCGTAGCCCGGCTTGCCATCGGCGACGCGCTGGGCCGCCCTCAGGCACAGGGCCTTGAACAGCCCGATGCGCTCGCGCGGGGCACCGAACCTGTCGGCCATCTCCTCGAGCTGCATGCGATGGTCGAAGGCGAAGACGCGCATCTGCGGCCACTTGCCCTTGCGCGTCGTGGCCCAGTGGATCTGCTCGAGCTCACGGTCGTGGCGCAGGGCGGGGGTGACAATGCCGCGCTTGAGGAAGAACTGCAGCTCCTCCCAGCTCGGATAGGAGGGCGTGCAGCCGTGGCGCGAGACGGCGAAGGCACCGCAGGCGTTGGCGTAGGTGAGGCTCGTCACCCAGTCCTCGCCGGTGAGCCAGCCGCGCAGGAGGCCCGCCATGAAGCCGTCACCGGCGCCGAGCACGTTGAAGACCTCGATGGCAAAGCCGGGGCCGGAGATGCCCTCGTCGAGGCTGTCGGGAATCTCGCCCACGAAGGCGGCAGCCCCCATTGGCCCGCGTTTGCACACGAGCGTCGCCTTGGAGACGGCGCGGACGGCGCGCAGCGCGGCAATGGTGTCCGTCGTGCCGCCGGCGATGTGGAACTCCTCCTCCGTGCCGACGATGAGATCGAAGAGGTGAAGCGTCGACTGCAGCTTCCGCGTCACCGCCTCGGAGGGGATGTAGCGGCTCTCGCCGGCGCCATGGCCGGCAAGGCCCCACAGGTTGGGACGATAGTCGATATCGAGCGCCGTCCGGGCGCCGTTCTCCCGCGCGAGGCGGACGGCCTTGAGCACGGCCGCCTCCGTGCGCGGATGCGACAGGTGTGTGCCCGTCGCCGTCACGCACCGGGTGCGGGCGATGTAGGCGGGGTCGATGTCGTCCTCGCAGAGCGCCATGTCGGCGCAGTTCTCGCGGTAAAAAATGAGCGGAAACTGGTGCTGGTCGCGGATACCGAGGATGACGAGGGCGGTCAGCCTCTCCGGATCGGTCTTCACGCCCTCGACGTCGACCCCTTCGGCAATGAGCTGCTCGCGGATGAAGCGCCCCATGTGCTCGTCGCCGACGCGCGTGATGAGCCCCGCCTTGAGGCCGAGCCGCGCGGCCCCCGCGGCGATGTTGGTGGGCGAGCCGCCGATATACTTGCGGAAGCTCGCCATGTCCTCCAGCCGCCCGCCGACCTGGGCTCCGTACAGATCGACCGACGAGCGGCCGATGGTGATGACGTCGAGCATCACACGGTCCCTCCGAGCGAGCTTTCGAGCTGGGCGAGTTCCTGGCCGCCGGCCATCAGGTCCTGCAGTTCCTCGGCCTTGATTTCGCCGCGAATCGCCGTACCCAGTGTCTTGCCGCGGTTGAGCACCGTGAAGCGGTCACCGACCGCCATGGCGTGGCGCACGTTGTGGGTGATGAAGACGATGCCGATGCCCTCCTTGCGCACCCGGTCGATGGTGGCGAGCACGTTCGCCGTCTGGCGCACGCCGAGCGCGGACGTGGGCTCGTCGAGGATGAGCACCTTGGCGCCGAAATAAACGGCGCGGGCGATGGCCACCGTCTGGCGCTCGCCGCCCGAGAGGGTGCCGACCGCCTGCTCCGGCTCGCGCAGGTTGATGCCCATGCGCCTCATCTCCCGCATCGTCACCTCGTTCGCCTTGGCGAAGTCGATGGTCTTGAACGGGCCGAAGCCTTTCAGCGGCTCGCGGCCCATCCAGAAATTGCGCGTCACGCTCATGAGCGGGATCATCGCCAGATCTTGATAGACCGTCGCGATGCCGGCCGCCATGGCGTCGCGCGGGCTCTCGAAGACGACTTCCTTGCCCTCCACGAGGATGGTGCCGCGCGTCGGCTTGTGCACGCCCGACATCGTCTTGATGAACGTGGACTTGCCGGCGCCGTTGTCGCCGAGCAGGCAGTGGCATTCGCCGGCGCGCACGTCGAAGGAGACGCCCCCGAGCGCGATCACCGCGCCGAAGTGCTTCTCGATGTTTCGCATCTCGATGATGGGAGTGGACATCAGCGCTCTCCCGTGATGAGGCGGCGGATGTAGGTGTTCATGATCACGGCGAGGATGAGGATGGTGCCGAGGAAGACGCGGAAGAGCGAACTTTCGGCCCCTGCGAAGAACAGGCCCTGCTGCACGACGCCGAAGATGAGCGCCCCGAGCGCCGCCCCGATGACGGAGCCGTAGCCGCCGGTGAGCAGCGCCCCGCCGATGACCACGCAGATGATGGCCTCGAACTCCTTGAGGAGGCCGCGGTCGGCTGCCGCCGAGCCGAATTCCATCACCTGGCACATGGCAAAGACGGTGGCGCAGAAGGCCGTGAACATGAACATCAGCACCTTCACGCGGTTGACCGGCACGCCGACATAGCGCGCGGCCTGCGCGTCGCCGCCGGAGGCGAAGATCCAGTTGCCGAAGCGTGTCCTGGAGAGGAGCCAGTGGCCGAAGATGATGAGGCCAAGCGCCCAGACGATGAGCATCGGCACGCCCTCGACCACCGGCTGGCCGGCGCGCGCGCCGCGGGCGAAGGTCTCGAGCAGGCCGATCTCGCCCAGCCAGCGGAAGAAGCCCTTGAAGATGACGCCGCCGAAAAGGGCGGCGAGCCAGTCACCCTCGGCTGCCTCGCGCACGCCGCCGATGATCGTCTGGCGCGTGGTGAGGATCGACAGCCAGATGGTGAGACCGCGCAGGATGTAAAGGAAGGCGAGGGTGACGATGAAACTCGGCAGGCCGGTGCGGATGACGAGCAGACCGTTGATGGCGCCGAGGCCGACGCAGATGGCGAAGGTGACGAGGATGGCGAGCCAGGCCGGCCAGCCCCATTGCACCGTGAGGATAGCCGTGATCACGCCGGCGAAGCCGATCATGGAGCCGACGGAGAGATCGAACTCGCCCGCGATCATCAGAAGGCAGGCACCCACTGCGATGATGGCGAACTGCGCCGAGACGACGAGCCAGTTCTGGAAGCCGGCAGGCGCGAACATGCCGCTGTCGCCCGCCACCATCAGGAAGAAGGCGAAGACCAGGATGACCCCGCAGATCGCTCCAAGCTCCGGCCGGATCATGGCGCGGCGCAGCGATGAGACGGGCTTCAGCCGCTCGTCCGTCATGACGTTCCCTCGTTGTCGGTTGTCGCTTGGCGTGCGGGGCGCGGGGCGTCCCGCCGCAGGTGTGCGCCTCAGCGGTATTCGCCGGCGAGCTTCTCCACGAGCGCGATGTTGTCCTTGGTGATGAAGCCCGGGCCGGAGTTGATGGCATTTGGCGGAATGACGCCGTAGCGGGCATAGTTTGTCAGCAGCACGACGGGCAGATAGCCCTGCAGGAAAGGCTGCTGGTCGATGGCGAAGCTGATGGTGCCGTCCTTGATGGCCGCCGAGATGTCGGCCGAGAGGTCAAAGGTACCGAAGAAGATCTGGCCGGCGAGACCGTTCTCCTTGAGCGCAGCGATCGTCGGTTCGGCGGAGTTCGGGCCGAGTGCGATGATGCCGTCCGTGTCGGGGTTGGCGCGCAGGTAGGCGGACACCTTGTTCTTGACCTCGGACGGATCGAGACCGGTGTCGATCATCTGGCTGCCGAGCGGCACGCCGAGCCCGTCGGCAAAACCCTGGCACCGCTGCACGGAGGCCGGGTTGGTGATGTAGTGATTGACGCACAGGAACTTCTTTACGCCGGCGGCCTTCGCCCGCTCGCCGGCGGCGAGCCCGGCCGCGTGTTCAGGCTGCCCGACGTGCATAAGGGCGCCGATCTCCTTCGATTCCTCGATCGTGCCCGAGTTGACGGTGATGACCGGGATGCCCTGCTCCACGGCCTTTGTTAGCGGGCCCTTGAGCACATTGAAGTCGGCGATGGTGGAGATGATGCCCGTGGGGTTGGACGCCGCCGCCTGCTCGATGATGCGGGCCATGTCGGCGAGGTCGCCCGTCGGCGGGTTGCGGTACTCCACCGTCACGCCGAGCTGGCTGCTTGCCTCCTTCAGGGCGTTCTTGATGGTGTTCCACCAGCTATCGCTGTCGGGCGCGTGGCTGACAAAGACGAAACGCTCGCCTGCCGCATGGGCCGGAGCCGCCACGCCGCCGACGAGTGCGAGGGACGCGACGGCAAGCGCCGCAAGAGTCTTTCTCATGGTTCCTCTCCCAGACTTCGGAAGTGTTCAGTCTGCAGAGCGTGCGCGGTTACCCGCCCGGAGCAGTCCCGCTTGTGCGGTGTCTATGTGCGCCGGGAGCTGCGGCCGCCATCATGACGGCTCCGCTCGCAGGCTCTTGTTTGGAAATTTTGTTCCAAAGAAAAGAGAATGCAATAGAAAAATTCCATATCATCATGCCTGCCGCGCCGCACCCACTGCTACAGCCAGGGTGATGGCGAGCGAGAGCGTGGCCGACAGCGCCCGGAAGGAGCCGACATCCACCTCAGAGACGTGGAGGGTGTGGGCGCCGAGGCGCCGCAGCGGACTGGTGACGGCATCGGTAATGGCGACGACCTCGTTGCCGCGCTCGCGCGCATAGGTCGCAAGATCGATGGTTTCCTGCGTGTAGGGCGCGAAGGAGATGGCGACGACGACGTCGCCCGGACGGATGGCGTGGCGTCGCTCCAGCCTGCCGACGCCATCGTGCAGGTTGGCCGGAATGTCCATCTTCTCGAAGGCGTAGCTGAGATAGATGGCGACGGGGAAGGCCCGGCGCATGCCCACAACATGGATGGTGGGGGCGGCCGCGAGGGTTGCCACGGCGGCGTCAAGGGCCTGCGCATCGACGGTGGCGGCGAGGCGCTCCAGAGACAGGCGCCCGGCCTCGACGAATTCGGCGAGCAGGGCCGAGGGGCTCTGGCTGCCTGCGGCGCGCAGGTTCTCGAGCCGCGTGGCATAATCGGGCCAGCGCTGTCCGTAGCTGTCACGGAAAAGCCGCTGCATGTCGCTGAAGCCCGTGAAGCCGAGAAGCTGGCAGAAGCGCATGAAGGCCGAGGGCTGCACGCCCGCGGCCGCCGCCAGCTCCGCCACAGTGGAAACGGCGATCTTGTCCGTGTTGTGCGCCACGAAGTCGGCGCACTGGCGCAGGCGCTTCGGCAGCGTGTCGGCGATCTGGACGAGCCGCTCCTGAAACTCGTCGACGGAGGCGGGGGCGGCGGGCTTCTGCATGCTGTCGTTCCTCGGGAGTGCCGGATGGTGTCGCTTGACAGAACTGGCGTTCTATAATCATCGATTGAATGGAATATAAATTCCATTCGCGCGGGAGGGGAGCCAAAAATGGAAAGCCTCGGCATCGGCCTCATCGGAACGGGGTTCATGGGCAAGTGCCATGCACTCGCCTTCGGCGCGGTGAAGGCGGTGATGGGCGACGTGCCGACGCCGCGGCTCGAGCTCTTGTGCGACACGCCCGCCGACAAGGCTGCGGCCATGGCCGAACAGTTCGGCTTCGCCCGCTCCACGGACGACTGGCGCACGCTCATCACCGACCCGGCCGTCGACATCGTCTCGATTACGACGCCCAACCGCCTGCATCACGAGATCGCCATGGCGGCGATCGCGGCGGGCAAGCATGTCTACTGCGAGAAGCCGATGGCGCTTACCCTGCAGCAGGCAGAGGAGATGGCGGCGGCCGCGCAGGCTGCCGGGGTGAAGACCATCGTCGGCTACAACTACATCAAGAACCCGGCCTTCCTGCACGCGCAGCGCCTGGTGGAGGAGGGGGTGATCGGCCGCATCGTGCACTTCCGCGGCTGGGTGGACGAGGACTACCAGGCCGACCCGGACCTGCCCTGGACATGGCGCGCACGCCACGCCGAGGCTGGGCTCGGGGCGCTCGGCGACCTCGGCTGCCACCTTGTCTCGATGGCTTACGGCCTCGCCGGCCCCATCGAGAGCCTCGTGGCCGACATGCAAACCATCCACCGCACGCGCCCGCTGCCCGACGGATCGGGCGTGGCGGAAGTGGAGAACGAGGACGTCGCCACTGCCCTGGTGCGCTTCAAGGGGGGCTTCCTCGGCAGCCTCACTGCCTCGCGCAGCGCCTGGGGGCGCAAGAATCGCCTCGGCTGGGAGGTGCACGGCACGCGGGGCATGCTGATCTTCGACCAGGAGCGGATGAACGAGCTGCAGCTTTATGAGAACGAGGGCCCCGGCGCGCGGCAGGGCTTCAAGACCATCCTCTCCGGACCGGCCCACCCGCCCTTCGGCGCCTTCGTGCCGGCGCCGGGCCACCAGCTCGGCTTCAACGACCTCAAGGTCATCGAGGCGGCCACCCTCCTGCGCGCCATTGCCGAAGACGGCCGGGCCGAGCCGGATTTCGCCACAGCGCTCGCCTTCGAGCGCGTGATCCACGCCATCGCCGAAGCAGCGCACACGGACCGGCGCGTGACGCTGTAGGCGTGCAACGTTTCGCGGCGCCCCGGCATCCATGCTGACATAATTCGTCAGCGTGGATGCTATGCTGCCGTCATGTCGCGCACGCACCGCCTCTTCGATCTCCTGCAGATGCTGCGCCGTCACCGCCGGCCGGTGAGCGGCGCGGCGCTCGCCCAGGAGGCCGGCGTCAGCCTGCGCACGCTCTACCGCGACATTGCCGCGCTGCAGGCCATGGGCGCCGAGATCGAGGGCGAGCCGGGCGTCGGCTATGTGCTGAAGCCGGGCTTCCTCCTGCCGCCGCTCATGTTCTCTCCTGACGAGATCGAGGCTGTCGCGCTCGGCCTCAAATGGGTGGCACGGCGCACGGACGAGAGCCTGGGCGCGGCGGCGCGCGACGCGATGGCCAAGATCGGTGCCGTCCTGCCCCCGGACCTCAGGACGCGCATGGAGGATGATGCCCTCGTCGTCGGGGCGGGCTGGGAGCGCCCGAAGCAGGTGGAGCTTTCCGTGCTGCGGCAGGCGCTGCGCGAGGAGCGCAAGCTCGCGCTCACCTATGTGAACGAGGCCGGCATCCGGTCCGAGCGGACCGTCTGGCCCGTGACCATCGGCTTTTTCGAGGCCACACGGGTGATGGTGGCCTGGTGCGAGCTGCGCAATGCGTTCCACAGCTTCCGCACCGACCGCATGCTCGCGGCGGAAATCCTCGCCGAGCGCTCTCCGCGGCCGCGGCGTCAGCTGATGAAGGAGTGGCGACAGACGCTGCTGACAAAAACTGTCAGCGGGCCGGCGTATCCTAATGCCTCATCGAACGACATCACCAGGGGCAACGAGGAGTTCGCCATGGCCAAGGAGTTGATTTTCTATACGAACCCGCAGTCGCGCGGATATATCGTGCACTGGATGCTGGAGGAGGTCGGCTGCCCCTATACCGTCAGGGTGCTCGATTTCGGCACGACGATGAAGGCGCCCGAATACCTGGCCATCAACCCGATGGGCAAGGTGCCGGCGATCGTGCATGGCGACCAGGTCGTGACGGAGGCGGCGGCGATCTGCGCCTATCTGGCGGAGGCCTTTCCCGAGGCGGGTCTGCTGCCGGCGCCCGAGCATCGCGGCGCCTACTACCGCTGGCTGTTCTTTACCGCCGCCTGCCTCGAGCCGGCGGCATCCAACCACGCCGAGGGATGGGATCCGACTCCTGACCGGCAGCGCAGCTTCGGCTACGGTTCCTACGAGTGGTCCTCGATACGCTGGTGGGGGCACTCAGGGGCAGGCGTTACATCGCCGGCGACCGGTTCAGCGCGGCAGACGTCTATCTCGCGAGCCACCTGCAGTGGGGCATGATGGTGGGCGTGATCGAGAAGCGTCCGGAGTTCGAGGCCTATTGCGCGCCACTTGTCACGCGCCCGGCGGCGCTGCGGGCGGATGCCGAGGTCAAGAAGCTCCAGAGCCAGAAGGCATGGTCCGCCGCCTGAGGGATGGGGCCGAGGGTGATCCCGCCAGTCCCGCCGCTGCCCGGCGGGGCTGCGCCGTACGCGGCGGATCTGGCTGGGGCGGCAGGATTCGAACCTGCGAATGGCGGTACCAAAAACCGCTGCCTTACCACTTGGCGACGCCCCAACTGCGTCCCGGCGCGGCGGACCATAATTCGAGCGCCTGCCCGACGCAACGCCGATGCCGCAGCCAGGCGGGGGGCGCGAGCCGGCTTGCGCGTTGTCCACAAGCCGCTCACGGGCGCGCAAGCGCTCCGCGCCGCCCGTCTCCCGGTCCGGGCACAAAGTACCGTACTGGAGCATGTGGATGCATGAAAAGAAGTTGCGCGAGGGCGCTTGCCGGCCGCAGATGGCGAGTCTATAAGACCGCCAGCCGACGGGCACATGTCGGAGTGTAGCGCAGCCTGGTAGCGCACCTCGTTCGGGACGAGGGGGTCGCAGGTTCAAATCCTGCCACTCCGACCATTCTTCCTCACCAGCCGCCCACGGCGACCATCTCCCCTTCTTCCGAGAATCTCCGGTTCAGCAAGCGAGTCGGCCGAGGCGCGTCTTGGCAGCGCGCGCCGCACCCGTGATGGCGGAGCCTTCCGGGGGGCCGGTGAGTCCGCGTGGCGGTTGTGATGAAATTCCGCGCCTGAAGTGCCGCATCCTGGGGACGGGATGAAGCGGGCGCCGCTCCGCCTCATCATCAAAGCCGTCCCTCAGGGCATCAGGGCAGGGGCTCGTCGCTCGCCCCGGTCTGCTGGATCGCGAAGGCATAAAGGCGCGCTACCTCTTCCAGCCGCTCGAAGCGCCCGGCGGAACCGCCGTGGCCGGCGTCCATGTTGGTGGAGAGGACGACCGGCCCGCCGCCCTTCATGCGCGCGCGCAGGCGCGCAACCCATTTGGCCGGCTCCCAGTAGGTGACACGCGGGTCCGACAGGCCGGCGACGGCGAGGATGGCGGGATAGACCTGCGCCTTCACCTGATCATAGGGCGAATAGGAAAGGATGCGCCGGAAAGCGGCCTCATCCCGAATGGGGTCGCCCCATTCCGGCCATTCGGGCGGCGTCAGCGGCAGGCTCTCGTCGAGCATGGTATTGAGCACGTCGACGAAGGGCACTTCGGCGAGGATCACACGGAACAGGTCCGGCGCCGCGTTGGCCACGGCGCCCATCAGCATGCCGCCGGCGCTGCCACCGTGGGCGACGAGACGCTGCGGCGACGTATAGCCGAGGGCGGCGAGGTGCCGGCCGGCGGCGATGAAGTCGCTGAAACTGTTCGTCTTCTTCTCGCGCTTGCCGTCCGTGTACCAGCGCCAGCCCTTCTCGGTGCCGCCCCGGATGTGGGCGATGGCATAGACGAAGCCGCGGTCGACGAGCGACAGGCGGTTGGTCTCGAAATCGGCCGGAATGGAGATGCCGTAGGCGCCGTAGCCATAGAGCAGGCAGGGCGCCGTGCCGTCGAGGACGAGGTCGCGGCGATGCAGTATCGAGATCGGTACCGTCTCGCCATCTTCAGCCGTGGCGAAGAGGCGCCTGGTCACGTAGCGGGCCGGATCGTGGCCGGAGGGCACTTCGCGCCGCTTGATCAGCTGGCGCTCGCGGCTGGCCATGTCGTAGGCATAGGTTTCAGCCGGCGTCGTCATCGACGAATAGGTGAAGCGCACCACCGACGTGTCGTATTCGTAGCCCGGCTCGTAGCGCAGGGAATAGGCCGGCTCGTCGAAGGCGATGGTGTGCTCCTCGCCCGTGGCGAAGGCACGCACGACGAGGCGCGGGTTGGCGTTCTCCCGCTCCAGCCGCAGCAGGAAATCGCGGAAGGCGGTGTGCTTCAGCAGCATGACGCCCGGCCGGTGGGGCAGGAGCTCGCGCCAGTTCTCGCGGTCCGGGGCAGCGAGCGGCGCGCTCACCAGCTTGAAGTCCTCCGCGCCGTCGGCATTGGTGGCGATGATGAGTTCGTCGCCCCGGTGCTCGACGCTGTAGCGATGCCCCGTCTCGCGCGCGGCGACGAGGCGCGGCCGCGCGGCAGGGTCCGCGAGGTCCAGCAGGTGCACCTCACTCGTCTCGTGGTCTGAGACGATGATGAGACCGAAGGCGCCGGACTGGGTGCGCGACAGGTGCACGAACCAGCCCGCCTCGTTCTCCCGGTAGATTTCCTCGTCGGTGGCCGGATCCGTGCTGAGAACGTGGCGAAAGACGCGCGAGGGCCGGTGATTCTCGTCAAGGCGCACGTAGTAGAAGCTGCGCGAATCGGCCGCCCACACCACCTCGCCCGTGGTCTGCTCGATGACGGTGGCGTCGTCCTCGCCAGTTGCGAGATTGCGCAGGCGGATCCTGTGCAGCTCGCCGCCCGTCTCGTCGGCGCTCCATGCCAGGAGACGATGATCGGGCGAATGCTCAGCCTCGGCCAACTCGAAGAAGGCCTTGCCTTCGGCGAGCGCGTCGGCATCGAGCAGGACCGTCTCGTCCCCGCCGTCGCGCGGCCGGCGGCAGACGAGCGGATGTTGCCCGCCCTCGCGGTAGCGCACGTAGTAGCTATAGGGCCCGTCCGGGCTCGGAACAGAGGAATCATCCTCCTTGATGCGCCCGCGCATCTCCGCGACGAGCCGGCGCCTCAGTTCTTCGCACGGAGCGAGGATCGCGTCGGCATAGGCGTTCTCGGCCTCGAGGTGGGCGCGGATGTCGGCTGGCAGCAGGCCAGGGTCGCGCAGCACGTCGCGCCAGTTCTCCGCGCGCAGCCAGCCGTATTCATCGACGAGTTCAACTCCGTGCACCGTCCGGGTGACGGGGCGGGCCTGCGCGCGCGGCGGGAGGGGCTGTGTCATCGCTCGTTCCGTCTCGTCTCGTCCGCTCCTCAGTCGTTCCCCTGAGGCTCGAAGGCAAGAGCTCCGCCATTGGTGCAATAGCGCAGGCCCGTCGGCAGCGGTCCGTCCGGGAAGACATGGCCGAGATGGGCGTCGCAGCGCGCGCAGCGAATTTCCGTGCGCGGCATCGCAAGCTTGTGATCGGGCGCTTCGGTGATCACATCCTCGCTGACCGGTGCGAAGAAGCTCGGCCAGCCGGAGCCGGAATCATACTTCGTATCGCTCGAGAACAATGCTTGGCCACAGCAGACGCAACGGTAAATACCACGTCGTTTTTCTGTATAATACGGACTGGAAAACGGTGGTTCCGTACCGCCCAGGCGGGTGATGCGATACTGCTCGGGTGTCAATTCGGCGCGCCATTGCGCCGCAGTCTTTTCCACCTTGTCGTTGCGATCCGTTGCTGGCATGGGTTTCGCTCCGTCGTTAGCGCCCACGATATGTTCCTGTGCCAAGGCCGGCGCAAGCCGCTGCGCGCAAATTGCGCGGCGTTTGTTCGCAGGACTGCGCACGCGCGGAGGCGCCGATTCCGGAGTTCCTGCTTTTCAGGGGTGTTCAAAACGGTGCTACTGATTACCTGAATTTTGAAGAAGTGAAAAACTTGTCTTGCGAAATTCTCAACTTTGCCATACTTCATGAGTGTGATTGGAACACGAAAGATGCCAGTGTTCGCTGGGCGATTGTTCAGCTGTCGCCCGCGCCACGGTAGGCGGTGTGGTGTTGTCACCGGTTACCCGCCGAGCTTGGCTGGTATCCGGATAGTCGGGATAAAAAGAGGAAAACGGGTTCAATGAACGACAATGCAGCGTCAGCGAACTATATCGAGCTCGCGGCCGATATCGTTTCCGCCTACGTGAGTAACAATTCTGTCGCGTCCTCGGACCTGCCCGCACTCATCGGCGAAGTGCACGGCGCGCTCATGCGCGTCGCCGGCGGCGCCGTCGAGGCACCGGTCGAGGCGCCGAAGCCGGCTGTTCCGATCAAGAAGTCGGTCACGCCGGACTTCATCATCTGCCTGGAAGACGGCAAGAAGTTCAAGTCTCTGAAGCGTCACCTGCGTACGCAGTACAACATGACGCCAGAGCAGTATCGCGAGAAGTGGGGGCTGCCGGCCGACTATCCGATGGTGGCGCCGAACTACGCCAAGGCCCGCTCCCAGCTCGCCAAGGAGATGGGCCTCGGCCAGCAGCGCCGCAAGCGCCGCACTTCGAGCCGCGGTTGACGCGCCCGGCTGCACCGCAGCCGGTGATCGCGAACGGACGTGGGGCAGCCTCGGGCTGCCCCGTTTGTTTTTTGGGGGGCTGCAGGACGCGGCGGCTTCAATCGGCCGTGCCGCCTGCAGCCGCCATCATGCCGGCTTCAGGCGTCGTATTCTGCACTTACGGCGTGATTGCCGATGACCCTGTCGCGGCCCTGGCGCTTTGCTTCGTAAAGATGCCCGTCGGCGTGGGCGACAAGCTCGCGAATGGTGGCCGCGTCGTCGGGAAAGGTCGCGACGCCGATACTGACCGTCGGAGCCGCCTCGAACTCCCGCGCCAGTATCCGGTGCAGCGACTGGCGCATGCGCTCGGCTGAGGTCAGGGCGGCGGCGTGCGTCATGTTCTCCCACAGGATCACGAATTCTTCGCCGCCGTAGCGAAAGACGAAGTCCTCGGCCCGGATTTCCGACCGTACGCATTCGACCACGCGCTGCAGCACCTCGTCGCCCGTGACATGGCCGTAGCGGTCGTTGATGCTCTTGAAGTGGTCGACATCGAGGACCGCGAGGCTGACGGGCCTGCCGGCGGCGCCGTTGTGGCGCAGGATGGCCGGGCCCAGCGTCTCGAAGCGTTCGCGCGTCAGTGCGCCGGTCAGCGCATCGCGGCTCGTCCTGCCGAGCAGCTCCTCGTACTTCTGGCGGTAGGTGAGCTTGTTGAAGATGTCCGAGACCGCCTGCGGCGCCACGCAGGGGGCGTTCTTCTCAAAGAAGGCGAGATACAGCCCGATGAGCGCGCTGTAGACGACGGCCGCTCCGATCTTCGCGATCCAGCCGCCAGGGAGCGCGTCGAAGGGGGGAGCCGTGACCACGCGCAACCCAATGAAGAAGAAAATCTGGTCGAAGGTCAGGATCACCGCTAGGGTGACGCAGGCCCGCAGGACGATCGACCTTCTCAGGAACGAGCGCAGCTTCTCGTAGAGCAGGATCAGCGCGATTGCGTCGATGAAAAGCAGCGTCGTGCCCCAGATCATCAGCGCGCCCATCTGGTCGATGAGCACGAGATCGGGATTGTAGCCGGGCAGCGGCACGGGCGGCGGGCCGGCGATGCGCAGCGTCGTCACCAGGGCGACCATGAGGAAGTTGCCGATGAGCAGCCCGTAAATCGGCTGGCGAACGGTTTCGGCATCCTCGCGGATGTAGAAGAGCAGGATGATCGCCAGCTTACCCGCGAACAGGACTGTCGAGCCCGGCGAGATGAGGCCGAACGGCAGCTCAATGAAGAAGACGGCCGCCAGATATGTCTCGAGAAAGTGCATCACGCCGAGGACGCACAGGAAGGGACCAAGGCCCAGCCGGTCACGCATCCGGAACAGCGTGGCCATCGTGGCGAAATAGAGCAGTGCCTGGGAGAGAAGAAGGACCGTGCCTGACATCGATTCCGGCCGCCGGACGGGAAAGAATGCCTTACAGCACGAAGAGGGGCGCCGGAGTCAACCGTCCGCGGGCACATTGATCCCATTCTGTGGCGCGCTGTGCCTTGCAGGGCACGGTTGTCGAGCTGTGCAGCCCGAGGACGCCCCTCCTGATCCGAATCGCTTGCCCGGCTGATATTAAGAATATATACCTATATCTGCATCGCCCGCTGGCGGCGGTGCGTGATTGCGATTGGAACATATAGTGAACATGATTGATGATCCGGCGCAATGCCTCGTGCCGGCAGGCGCTTCCCGGGGAAGTGTCGCACCGGTGCCGTCGGCTTTGCGTCTCGGCGAAAGGATGGGACGATGCCAGGACACGACGAGAAGCTGAGCGCAGCCTGCCGACGCCTGCTCCTGCACCTGGCCGGCGAGGAAGAGGCCTTTGCCCGCGTGACGGCGGACGAGCCCGGCCACGTCACGCTCTATCTGCGGCGCGGCAAGACGACGCTCGGCGCGGGCCGCGTTGCCGTCGCCGCGGCCGAGCGGCTGGTGGCGGAAGATCTGGCCTGTTGGGAGCGGCCACCGCGCGGTTGCCGCCTGCTGGTCGCGACTGGCGCGGGCCGTGCCCGCGCCGCGCGGCTGTGCGCCGGCGGCGGCACCGAGGGCTTCCTGGCCCAGCATCGGGAGATTGTCGAGGCAGTCGAGAAGCAGCCCGCAGGCGGGGAGACGCGGCGGCTGCGCGTCAACGCCGCCGAGAGCCCCCTGCAGTTTCTGGCGCGCCGGCGCGGGCGTGGCGGCAGGCCGCTTATCGATGCGGCCGGGCTTGAGGCGGGCGAACGGCTGCGGCGGGACATCACCATGGGGCAGATCCTGCCGAGCGTCACCTCAAGGTGGGACCCGGTGGGCGGGCAGGGGGCAGGAAACCTGCGCGATCCTGCCAGTGCCAGCGATGCCGTCATCGCCGCCCGCCAGCGCGTGCAGCGCGCCCTGAAGGCCGTCGGGCCGGAATTCGCCGATTTGCTGCTTGACGTCTGCGGCTTTCTCAAGGGCCTCGAGACGGTGGAGCGCGAGCGTGGCTGGCCCGCCCGTTCCGCCAAGCTGGTGCTCGGCATGGCGCTTGCACGGCTCGCGGAGCATTACGGGCTCGCTGTCGAGGCGCGGGGGCCGGTGAGGGCTCGCACCACACGGCTGTGGCGGGAGGAAGGAGCGGCGGCCCGGATCTAGCGAGGCAGCGTTCAGGCGGCAGCCAGCGCGGCGCGGGCCTCGCTCTTGATGCGCTCCACCATGGAACGCAGCCCGTTCGACCGCTGCGGCGTCAGGTGCTCCGACAGGCCGAGCTGCTTGAAGATGGCGAGGGCGTCCGTCTCGAGGATCGTCCTGGCGGGGCGGCCCGAGAAGATGGCGAAGGCGAGCGCCACCAGCCCGCGCACGATGTGGGCGTCACTGTCGCCGAGGAACTCGAGCACAGGTTCCTGCCCCGGCTGTCTGACCACGCGGGTGTCGAGCCAGACCTGGCTGGCACAGCCGCGGACCTTGTTGGCGTCGGTGCGCGCCTCCTCCGGCAGGGGCTCGAGCGTGCGGCCGAGTTCGATCAGGTAGCGATAGCGATCGTCCCACTCGTCGAGCAGTTCAAAGTTTTCCAGGATCTCGTCGAGAGAAGGCTGCATGGCCGATGTCATCCGTATGCCGGTGCGCCGCAACGCGACGCCCGCGCCCCGGCACTCACGCTTATATAGACCATCGGCGCGGGATTGCACGGTTTCCGCGGCGGCGAGCGGGCTTTCGGTCAGCCCCGGCCGGCGTCGGGGCCGCGCCAGGGCACGGCGCGGTCGAGCTCGTTCAGCGTATCTCGGCCGCCGGGGCGGGATGCGGACGGGGCCTGCTCCGCCCGCCAGCCTGTCAGGGCCTCGACGAGGCGGCGGCGGGTCTCGTCGTCGAGCATCTGCCACAGGGCGAGCGCCCGCTCGGCCGTGTCCGCCGACCCCGCAACCTCGGCCAGGCTCTCGTTCACGGCGGCCAACGGCCGGGTGCCGACCTGCGATGTGGTGGAACGGTCTTCCTCCGCTCCCTCCCGCACCGGGGAGAGAAAGAAGATCACGCCAATGAGGAGCGCACTGCGCAGCAGAAAGCTCATGGGTCGCAGGTCCGTGCCCTCGCCGGGTACAAGGGCGGCTGGGTGCGCCAAGCTTGCCGGCCCTTCGGCAAGGGCCGATGAACGCGACCGCTACAATTCGAGCAATCCGGGAAGGCCGGCCTGGGCAGGCATTGCAGCGCCCGCTCCTTGCGTGGCAAACCGTTGCCGGGCTTTGAGATTCTCCCTTCACCCTTCGTTAACGGCGATAGAAGCTGCGTCCGGTCCGCGGCCTCGCCGCGGCCGCCCTTTGCGGCACTTTCCCGGCCGCCTTTAGGGTTCGCTTAATCGGGCAGTGGCAAGCTGCAGCGACGAGTTGAAGGAGCGCGCGAGAAGCCTCGTGCGTACGTGTGTAGAGTGGCTGCAGCGCAGATCCTGTCGATCCTCCGGGCGCGCATCGGCGTCCTCGTCCACCCGGCGGTGGAGGACGAGGACCTGCGCCGGCGCCATGTGGACTTCATGCTGGCGCACCTGGGGGCGGGCCTCGCCGCCCTTGCGCTGGTGCCTATCTATCTCGTCGGCTGGGGCGCGCCGGGGGGACTGACGGCCCTTGCACTGTGCTGCCTTGCGCTGCCGGTCGTCGCCGCCGCCGTCCTGTCCCGCACCGGGCGACTGCTGCCCGCCTGCGCCGTTTCGTCGCTGGCGATCGCCGGTCTCATCCTCACGGTCAGCCGCGGCACGGGCGGCATCGGCTCTCCCGCGCTGCTCTTCCTGCCGCTGATGCCGCTGACGGCTCTCGTCTGGGGCGAGCGGGGGACCGCCCTCGTCGCGGCAGCGATCGCGCTCTCTGCCGTCGTGGGCGTATTCGTTATCGAATCGCTCGCCAATCCTGCTGCCGATCTTCTTTCACCCATGGTCGCATGGCCGCTCTCGGCGGCCGCGGCGATCGCCTGCGCGACGGCCCTGGTGCTGCTCGCCCAGCGGCGCGACCGGGAGAGGCAGCGGCACGAAACGGCGCGCCACCTGCGCGACCGCGCCGTGCTTGGAGCTCTCAACGATCTCGTGACGTGGCACGACGCCGCCGGGCAGGTGGTGTTCGCCAGCGACGCGGCGCGCGCCCTTCTCGGCGAAGGGCCGGAAAGCCTCGTGGGCCGCGGCTTCTTCGAGCGCGTGCACGTGGCGGACCGGCCCGCCTTCCTCAAGGCGCTGGCGGATGCGCGACACCTCGGGCGGCCGGTCGAGGTCCGATATCGCCTCATGGTCCCGCCGCCGGAGGGGCGCGGCGCCCCGACGGTGCGCTGGGTCGAAATGCGAATCGCGCAAGCCGACTGCGACGCGCCCGACGGCTGTGCCGTCATCGCGGTGACGCGGGACGTCAGCGAGCAGTGCCGGCGTGAAAGCGAGCTCGAGGAGGCGCGCCACGCCGCCGTCTCGGCGAACGAGGCCAAGGACCGTTTCCTCGCCGTCGTCAGCCACGAGCTGCGCACGCCGCTCAATGCCATCATCGGCTTCTCGGACATGCTGGCGAGCGATTCGCTGTGCCCCACGGACGAGGCGCGCCGGCGCGAATATGCCAGCATCATCGCCGGGTCGGGTCGCCATCTGCTGGACGTGGTCAACACGCTGCTCGATGTCTCGCGCATCGAATCGGGCAACTTCACCATCGCCCCGGAGCCTTTCGACCTCGCCGCACTCATGCGCGACTGCTGCGACCTCATGGAGGTCAAGGCCCGGGCTGCGGGCGTGCAGCTGCGCCGCGAGATTGTGGAGCCTTGCGTGATCGTGGCTGACCCGCGCGCCTGCCGGCAGATCCTTCTCAACCTGCTCGGCAATGCCCTCAAGTTCACGCCGCGAGGTGAGGTCACAGTGCGGCTCAAATCCGCGGGCGCGCAGGTTGCGCTCGTCGTCAGCGACACCGGCATCGGCATCGCGGAAAGCGATCTTGCACAGCTCGGCAAGCCTTTCTTTCAGGCGCACTCGTCCTATGATCGCCCGTATGAGGGAACCGGTCTCGGCTTCTGCGTGGTGCAGGGCCTCGCGGCGCTGCACGGCGGGACGGTCGAAGTGGCGAGTCGCAGCGGCGAAGGCACGACGGTGACGGTTCTGCTGCCGCGTGACGGCGCCGGCGCCCGGCCCGCTGCCACCTCCGTCGTCCAGTCCATTGCGCGTGCGCGCGGCCCGGTGTCCCCCTTCAAGGAAGAGATGAAGAAAAGTGCGTGAAGCCCTCGCCCGTTCGGACCACGACTTCGTGCTCTACGAGCGCCCCCAGGGGCGGACGCAGCAGCGCGGGCGGATCGTGGCCGCTTCCCGGCGGCACATTCTGACAGATTACCTGAAGAGCCTTCTGCTGCACCGCCCGGGGCGCACGCTCGGCGTCGTGATAGCGGGCGGCTTCGCCATCACCGTTGCGGTCAACGCCCTCGTCATGCAGCCGCGGCCCCATCCCGCGCCGCTCTTCACGGCGCGGCAGAAGCCCGTGCCGGTCGTTGCCGCTCCTCCCGCCCGTCCGGCACCGCCGCCGTCCGCCGCGGCAGGCGGCGACCTGGCATCCGCCACGGGGGCGACAGAGGCGGAGCCGCTGCCGCCGTCGCGCCCGTCTGCCCTGACGCAGCATCTCATGGAAGCCAGCGGGGAGGTGAAGCCTCGCCCGCGTCCGGCCGACCCTATCGGCGATCTCATCCGCAGCAGCCTCGGCGGCGACAGGGCCGTTCTCGACGCCCAGAGAGCGCTCGCCAAGCTCGGCTACAACGTGACGCCGGACGGTCTGTGGGGGCCCCAGACCCGCCAGGCCATCGAGCAGTTCGAGCGTGACCGCGGCCTGCCGGTGGCCGGGGAGCTCACCGAAAAGATGCGTTCCCTGCTCGCTGCCGCGGCCGGCAACGCCAGCCGGTGAGCGGGGTGCGACTGCGCAGCGACATCTGGGTATCGGCCTACATGCGCCGGTGCCGCATCGAGGGGGCCTTCGCCTATCTGCGCCGGCGCGGCGCAGAAGAAGCCGGCGCCATCTTCATCAAGGTCGATTCGCTTGACGGCATGGTGCGGCTCTTCGGGCCAGCACCCCAATATGCGGTGGAGGACAGGGACGCCGATCGTCTCTTCGTCGAGCTGCCGCTCAAGGGCGACATCCCGGCGCTCGCTGCGGAGGAGAGGTTGCAGCGCGAGATCTCCTTTGATCCCGACCTGTGGGTGGTCGAGGTCGAGGACCGGCAGGGCCGCCACTTCCTTGATGTCGTCGAGGTCTGAGGCGGTCGCCGGCCTCGCCCGGTCCGTCATCCCTGCCGACGCATCGTATCTTGCTCGACCGCCGGAGAGAGCGGGGCACCCTTCGCCCCGCGCTCCGGCGTCCCTGACGGAGCCATTGCCGGCACGTGGCTGGCACTGCGGCCTGCCGCGCGGTCGAGATGCCTGCCGAGGCAGGCTTCAAGCGCGAGGCGCGCGGTCTCGGCGTCCGTCGTGCGGACACGGTCGGCGAGGGTGAAGATCGTCTCCACCGAGCGGGCGAGGGCGGGATCGAGGGTGAGAAAGACGCGCACCGCCTCGTCCGAGGTCAGGCCCGCGATGATGAGCGACAATGCCAGAAGCTCGCCCGACGGGTCGGTCAGCACGCGCGCGGCGACGTCGGCATCGAGCCCGATCGCCTTCGCGATGAGGACGCCGAAGCCGAGCTTGTCACGGCGTGCGGCATGATCGAGCAGGGCCCGGGCCACGGCCGAGCCGGCGGGGCGTGTCCGGCGCGGCGCGACGCGGGCCTGGCCGGCGAGCCGCGCGAGGATCTCCTTGCGTCGGGCAGGCGGCGCAAGCGGCAGGAGGGCCGCCGCGTCGATCGCCGGCAGGTCGGAGCGCGCGAGCAGGGCCTCGGCGAGGGGGGCGTTGCGCCGGGCACGAACCACGAGGTCGCGCAGAACATCATCCGGCACGGCAAGGGCGCTGTTACGCGCGAGCGCCAGCATGACCGCGTCGTCCGCCCGGGCAGCGAGTTCCCGGACAACGGCGGCCGGCAGGTCGGGGCGCGTCGCGAGCGCGACGAGAAGGGAGGGCTCGCCCGATGCCAGCACGGACTCTCGCCACTCCTGAGGCAGGGCGGGCATCGCCGCGACGACCGCGGCGGCCGCTGCGCCGCCGCTGTGCAGAAGCGCTTCAAGCACCGCTCGCGGCGCGGCCGGATGGGGTGCCAGGGCCCGTGCCACGACGGCCCTCGTGTCCGGATCGACGAGCGGAATCAGGCCGCACGCCAGGGTGGCGAAGGTCTCGACGTCCTCGTGCGAATGGGGGGCAGCATCGAGGAACAGCCGCGTCTGGACGCGCAGCAGCGCCGGGCGTGCCTCAGCCGCGCCGGTGCAGGCGAGCCTGGCCAGGCCCGACAGATCGCAATCGCGCAGCAAGGACTCATCCATCGGGGTGAAACGAAACCGTGAACGCGGCGACTGATAGTGGCCGCCGTTGCTTAGCGCCCGGTTAACCATCGCGGGTCCGGCAGCGGATGCGCGCGTCAACGATTTGTTAACCTTGACAAATGCCTAATGACGGGGCTGTCGGCGTGGGCTTCCTCGAACCGGCCTGGAGGGCGACATGAGCGACATCACCGGCCCCGGTGCAGACAATCTCGTCCTCTTTCCGATTACGCGCCGTCTCGGGCGCGCGCCGGTTCCACCGCAGGAGTGCGGCAGGATCCTTCTGTTCACGGGCGTGCGCTACAGCCGCCGGGGAAGCGACGATGCCGGTCCTGCCGGCCGCAGCGGCGGCCGCGCGCGCCGGCGGTCCGCCCGTCCCGGATGCGGCGTCGTTCGCAGGTCCTGAGCTTTCAGTCGTTAGCGGACATGCATTCCATCGCCGCGGCGCGCTCGCGCGCCTCGGGCAGGCTGCTCGGATAGGGGGCAAGGGCGCGCACCACCACCAGCCCCTGCAGGCGCGGCGAGACGAAGCGCAGCTCCTGGCTCGCCTCGTCGCTGCGGCCAGCGGCCAGCGCCTCATCGTGCTGCTGCCGGGTCATCACCACGAGTGTGACGACGCCGTTGACGGCAGTACGGTCGGTCACCGAATAGAGCACAGTGCCGTCGCGGCCATGGACCGACAGCGAGCCGAAGCCCTCCGGCATCGGCGCCTCGACGCGCAGCGGCCCTTCGGTGATGTCAAAAGCGCAGACTGCCATCGCCACGGCCGGATCGGCGAAGGGCACGTCGTTCCCGTCCTGCTGGGCGACGAGCAGCCGCGTCTCGCCGGGGGAGAGGGCAGCGGCATGGCGGTGGAAGGCGGTGTTGCCGGCCAGCATCGGCATGGCGAGGACCATGGCAAGATGCGTGATGCCGCCCAGCACGAGGCCCGCCGCGAGCACGATTGCGAGCGATCCAGCAACACGTGTCACGAGCAGTCTCCCCGGACGATGCGCGGCATGGTGGCCGGCTCAATGGCCGCCGGATCGGCGGACTGGGGAGAGTCGTAGAGCCGCAGGGCGAGGATGAAACGGCCCGAGGGAGGCAGCGGCAGCCAGTTGCCCGGCAATGCGCGGCGCGAGAGGGTGATGTCCACTGCGCCGTCTGGTCTTCGCAGTACCTCCGCGGAGGTCAGGCCGGCCCGCTCCCCCTGCGTCCCGCCGGAGGGGTCGTAGACCGTGAGCGTCCAGGCGCGAGCTGCCGGCATAGAACCGCTGACGGTGTAGTTGCAGGAGACGTGCAGCGGCTGGCCTGCGTCGTCACGCGAGGCGAGGAACTCGATGCCCTCGCCGGTCCCCAACGGCAGCGCGCCCGAGCGCACCGTGATTGCACGCGCATAGGGGTCGACGTCCCGCCCGCCGAGCGCCGGCCAGGTGACCCAGGGCCCGATCGACAGGGCGCCCAGCGGCGGGCGGCCGGAGGTCGCCCAGTCGACCGTGGTGACACCGACCAGCGCCGCAATCGCGAAGGTGGCAAGAATGCAGAGGATAGCAGGCACGGATCTCGTCGCATGAGGGACGGAAGGCAAGCGAGGGGCATACCAGCCGCTTGCGCGGCCCTTCGTCAACAGCCTCGCAGGGGCCTTTCCGGCGTCGGCTCGGGCGATCACTGCAGCGTCTCAGGGCAGGGCGATACGGCCGCCGACCGCCCGCACGCCTTCCTGTGCCATCCGGGCGGCAGCTCGCGCGCCGGGGAGGCCCGCCTGCCGGTCGGAGCGCGCCGGCTGGCGCAGGAGGTTGCCGATGCTCTCGATAACCTCGAAGGAGCGGCGGGAGAGATTGCCGCCGCTCGCCTGCTCGGGGCCGGCCTTCTGGGTGTTGCCCGCCTTGGCGACGGTGGCGGCCCCACCGTCGAGACCGGGCAGTGGCGGCGTCTCGACGCCCTGGTGCGCGAAGGACATCACCTCGTGCCAGACCATGGCTGGCAGCGTGCCACCCGTCATGCGGTTGGTCGAGGTATAGTCGTCGTTGCCGAACCACACGGCCGAGACGAGACGGCTCGTGAAACCGACGAACCAGGCATCGCGATAGGCGTTGGTCGTCCCGGTCTTGCCGCCCGCCTGCACGCCGTCGATGAGGGCGCGCCGGCCGGTGCCGGCCTCCACCACCTTGTTGAGCATGAAGTTCATGTCGGCGATCACGGAGGTCGCCACCACCTGTTCGGCGGGCTTGGCATCGGTGTCGTGCCGCCAGATCGTCTCGCCGCGGTTGTTGCGCACCTCAAGAGCGGCATAGGGCCGGGCACGCTTGCCACCGTTGGCGAATACGGCATAGGACGCCGCCATGTCGAGAACCGTCACCTCGGCGGCGCCGATTGGCAGGGAGGTCGTGTCCTTCAGCTCGGTGGTCAGCCCCATGGCCCGGCACATCTCGATGATTTTGGCGCGGCCGGCCTTGGCGTTGCCCTTGCCGAGCGCCAGCGACATGCGCACTGGAATGGTGTTGATCGACCGAGCGAGGGCGGATGTGAGCGACATCGCCCCGGCGTAGGAGCGGCTGTAGTTGTTGGGGCACCAGTTGCCGATGCAGACCGGGGCATCGACGACCGTGCTGCTCGGCTTGTAGAGGCCGGCCGCGAGCGCCGCGGTGTAGACGAAGGGCTTGAAGGCCGAACCAGGCTGGCGGAGCGCGTCCGTGGCGCGGTTGAACTGGCTCGTGCCGTAGTCCCGACCGCCGACCATGGCGCGCACCGCCCCGTCCGGATCGAGCACGACGATGGCACCCTGCTTGGCACCGTAGGTCTTGCCGTACTGGCGCAGCCCGTTCTCGAGCGCTTCCTCGGCGCGCTTCTGGATGGCGGGATCGAGCGGTGTCTTGACGGTCAGCACGCGTTCATGGCCGAAGAGGCCCTCGCGCGCCATCTTCTGCACCTCGCTGAAGGCCCAGTCGAGATAGTAGTCGGGGCTGAGATCGCGCTGCCGGTCCACCGGCGTTGCCGGATTGCGGCGCGCCGACAGCATCTGGCCTTCGGAGATGAAGCCGGCCTCGACCATGTTGGCGAGAACATCGTTGGCCCGAGCGCGTGCCGCCGGCAGGTTGACGTGCGGGGCAAAGCGCGTCGGCGCCTTGAAGAGGCCGGCCAGCATCGCCGCTTCGGCGATGCTGATGTCCTTGACGTTCTTGCCGAAGTAGAACTCGGCCGCCGCCGCCACGCCGAAGGTGCCGCCGCCCATGTAGGCGCGGTCGAGATAGAGCTTGAGGATCTCGTTCTTGGTGAGGCGCGTCTCCAGCCAGAGGGCGAGGAAGGCCTCCTTGATCTTGCGCTCGATGGAACGCTCGTTGCTGAGGAAGAGGTTCTTGGCGAGCTGCTGGGTGATGGAGGAGCCGCCCTGCACCACGCCGGAGGCGCGGGCATTGGCCGACAGCGCCCGCAGCGTGCCAATGAAGTCGATGCCGAAGTGGCTGTAGAAGCGCCGGTCCTCGGTGGCCAGCACGGCCTTGATGAGATGGTCGGGAAACTCCTCGAGCTTGAGGGAGTCGTCGTGCAGGATGCCGCGCTTGCCGATCTCGTTGCCGTATCGGTCGAGAAAGGTGACGGCCAGCTCCTGCTGCTTCAGCCAGTCCTCGCTCGTCTCGCGGAAGGCCGGCAGCGCGAGCGCCAGCATGAGGACGCAGCCTGCCGTGCCGATGTTGACCGCCTCGCTGAGCCCCTCGAAGAGGAGACGCCAGCCTCCGCGGACGGCGAAACGGTCGAAGACGCTGGAAAAATTGACCCAGGCCTCGCTCGCGCGCTGGCCGGCGGTGTAAAGGGAGGCGTCGATCCACGAATCGATGGCGAGCGCAGCGCGCTTGATGCGCATAAGAAGCGTTGTCTCGCCGAAGAATGCCACGGTGATCAGCTCTCGCATCGGTTGCAGAGGGGCAGCGCCGATCCGACGCACCACTCTGCTGATAGCAGCGCTTATCGTATTGTGCGACGGACGCTAAGGCAAAAGGTGCGTTCACGCAGTAGTGAGAGAAAAAGGAGCGGCCGCAGGCTGGCCGGGCATCGATGAAGGACGACACGCCCTTCTGGCGTCGCAAGACGCTGGAGGAAATGACGCCTGGCGAATGGGAGAGCCTGTGCGATGGCTGCGGCCGCTGCTGCCTCGTGAAGCTGGAGGACGAGGACAGCGGTGAAATCCTCTTCACCGACGTGGGTTGCACGCTGCTCGACGGGACAAGCTGCCGGTGCCGCAACTATCCCCAGCGGCAGTCCATTGTGCCCGATTGCGTGCGCCTGACACCCGATGTGGTGCGGACGCTCACCTGGCTGCCGCCCACTTGCGCCTACCGCCTGGTGCGCGAGGGCAGCGATCTTTACTGGTGGCATCCGCTCGTCTCGGGCGATCCCGAGACGGTGCATGCGGCGGGCGTCTCCGTCAGGGGGCGCCTCTCGGCGAGCGAGGATGACGTCAGCCTCGAGGACATCGTCGACTACATCGTGACCTGGCCGATGCGCGTGCCCAAGGCGGCGCGCAGCAGGGACGGGGCGAAGGCGAGGCCGGACCCGCACCGAAGGGAGCGGCGCCGGTCACGGCAAGGATGAGGAGCGCGGCCGGCGGGCCGCTCAGCCGGCCCATTGCGCATAGGCCTGCATCAACTCTTCGTACTGGTGCGGTTCCGGGAAGGTCTCGAAACTTCTGACGGCGCCCGTCTCCGCGAACGGCAGTTTTGTCGAGACACAGGTTTCGATAAAGGGGGCGAAACCGGCTGACGTCGTCGAACAGGTTCGGCCGCACGTTGACGGACCAGTCCATGCCCTCGGGCCTGGTGAACATCCACGTCATGCAGTGGCCGCAGAAATAGTGGTGGAGGTCCGGCCCGTGCAGGCCACCGATCACCGGCTCGCCCTTCGTGATCTCGAAGCCGTCGGCGGGAATGATGGCTGTCAGGGAATAGGCCGAGGACGACATCTTCTGGCAGCCGCGGCAGTGGCATGCGCTCGTTGCGAGCGGCGGTTTCCTGATGCGGATTTCCACCCGCCCGCAACGGCACGAGCCCGAAAGCGGCAACCGGATCGGCTTCATGCCAGTCCCTCGCGTCGGGAGCGGGGCCGCCGCCGCGCGGCTGCCACTCAGGCCGCCTTCATCCCATGTCCCCCGGCCTGCATCAACGCCAGACGGCGATCTGTGCCTGACCATCGACCACCGGAACGTCGGTGACCGGCAGGTCGGGGTCAAAGCCATCGCCGGGGAAGGTCCCTGCCGCCGAGGCCACCCGCGGGCTGCCGGAGGAGAGCACCGTCACGCGCGTGCCGATGGGAACGCGCCGGTAGAGGTCGATGATGTCCTGGTTGATGAGGCGGATGCAGCCACTCGAGACAGACTGGCCGATGGACCACGGCTCGTTGGTGCCATGGATGCGGTAGAGCGTGTCGCGGTCGCCCTGATAGAGATAGAGGGCGCGGGCGCCGAGCGGGTTGTCCATGCCACCGGGCATCCCGCTCGCCCATTCGGCGAGCTCGGGCTGCCGGCGGATCATCGACGCAGGTGGCGTCCAGGTGGGCCACACGGCCTTGCGGCGGATGGTGGCATCGCCACTCCAGCCGAAGCCCTCGCGTCCGACGCCGACGCCGTAGCGCAGCGCCTTGCCACCTTCCATCACGAGATAGAGGAAGTGGCGATAGGGGTCTACGACGATCGTGCCTGCTTCCTGCGGCCCTGCGAAGGCGACCACCTGGCGCAGGTAGATCGGATCAATCTGCGTCAGATCCACGGCCGGAACCGAATAGGGCTCCGTTGTGATCTCGCCGTACATGTCGAAGTACATCGGATCGATGCGAGGGCCCTGCACGGGTGGAGGCGGAGCCGTCGTCGTGCAGGCGGCCAGCGCTGCCGGCGCGCCGACCAGGAACGAGCGGCGGCTGATGGAATGCATGTGGTATCACCTCGATCGTTTCTTCGGTTCGTATCGGCGGTGAAAAAGCCGACAATGGGGCGAGGGCGCCAAAACCCCGAGCCAGCATGGTGAATGGCCCATGCGGCACGAAAGTTCCAGCACCTGACAGCATGAACCATGCCCGCAGAGGCATGGAGCGACTTTGCATCCCATGCCGGCAAGCATTGGACGAGGTGCGTTGACCGAACCTTGCAGGCAAGAGGGTGCGCAAGCCGGAGGGTAGCAGATTCACTCAAACGTGATGGCCACTGACCAGCGATAGGAATTCAGTCATTGACAAGCGCGCGGTTGTAGGATAGTGTTCATGCATGCTCCAGACGTGTGCCCTGGGCAGTCTGGTTCCCTCCGTCGCCCCGCGATGCTCCGTCCTGTCGGGGTGCGGGGGCAAGAGGCGAAATCCGTAATGACGAAAGACGACCGTGAAGCCGCGGGGCGCCGGCCTGGCCGCTGCGCCCGAGGGGCTGGCGAGGCGAAGCGGCGGGCGATGCTTGTCGCCCGCCTGTGGCGTGCCGCCGAGCGTCAGGTGCGCGAGATCAAGGCGAGGGCAAAACTGGGCAGCCGCGACGCCGCCGAGGCCGAACGCGATGCCCGGGCCTTGGCGACGCTCGCCCGCACCTTGCGTGAACTGGTGGAATTCTCCGGCGAGGCCGGCAGCGCGCCGGCCGAGCGGGAAGGAGACGAGGATGGCGGGGCATTCCGCGAGCTCGAGGATTTCCGACGCGAGCTTGCGCGCCGGCTTGATCGACTGCGCGAGGAACGGGCAGCTGCCGGCGCTTCTCGGCAGTTGTGACGGGCCGCTGCTGGAATGGATAGCGCATCACTGGCCTTTCTTCGCGCGGCCGGACCAGCTCGCACCGCCCGGCGAGTGGACGGTGTGGCTGGTTCTCGGCGGGCGCGGTGCAGGCAAAACGCGCACCGGCGCCGAATGGGTGAGGGCGCAGGCGCTCGGCCGCGACGGGGCGCTCCCCGTCTCGCCCATCGCCCTCGTCGGCGAGACGATGGCCGACGTCCGGGACGTCATGGTCGAGGGCGTTTCCGGTCTGCTCGCGATCCATCCGCGGAGCGAGCGGCCGCAATGGATTCCGACCCGCCGCCGACTCGAATGGCCGAACGGCGCGGTGGCGATGGTGTTCTCCGCCGAGGATCCAGACGCCCTGCGGGGGCCGCAGTTCGCCGCGGCCTGGGCGGACGAGCTGTGCAAGTGGCGCCATGGCGAGGAGACGTGGGACATGCTGCAGTTCGGCCTGCGTCTCGGCAGGCACCCCCGTGAGGTCGTCACCACCACGCCGCGACCCACGCCGCTGCTGAAGCGGCTGATGGGCGATGTCGGCACCGTCGTCTCCCGGGCGGCGACGCGCGACAATGCCCTCAATCTGGCACCGTCCTTCCTCGAGGCGGTGGTCGGCCGCTATGCCGGCACCCGGCTGGGGCGACAGGAGCTCGACGGCGAGCTGATCGAGGAGAGGCCCGACGCCCTCTGGTCGCGGGCCATGATCGAGGCGGCGCGCATCGATGTCACGCCCCCCCTGGAGCGCGTGGTCGTCGCCGTCGATCCGCCGGCCTCCTCCGGCCGCCGGGCGGATGCATGCGGTATCGTTGCCGCCGGTCGCGACGGGGCGCGGACGATCTACGTGCTCGAGGATGCGACGCTGCTCCGTGCCCGACCGCTCGCCTGGGCCGAGGCGGCCATCGCCGCCTACCACCGACACGAGGCCGACGCCCTCGTCGTCGAGGTCAATCAGGGCGGGGAGATGGCCGCTGCCGTGCTGCGCGACGTCGACCCCTCCGTGCCGGTCACCAGCGTCAGGGCGACGCGCGGCAAGTATCTGCGGGCCGAACCCATCGCCGCGCTGTCGGCGCAGGGCCGGCTGAAGTTTCGCGGCGCGTTCCCGGCCCTCGAGGATGAGATGACCGACTTCGGGCCTGGTGGCCTGTCGAGCGGGCGCTCGCCCGACAGGCTCGACGCGATGGTATGGGCGGCGACGGCCCTGCTCGGCGCCGGCGGCTCCGGGCCGCGCGTGCGCCGCATCTGACGCCATTCAACGAGAGACGACATGATTGCAGCCTGGTTCGACCGCTGGATGCAGCGGCGCGCCGCCGTGCGCCCTGCCGACGCCGCGCCGGAGACGAAAGCCTCGCGTGTGGCGCCCCTTCTCGCCATCTACGGCGTCGGCAGGCCCGTCTGGACGTCGCACGAGTTCGAGGCGCTCGCCCGCGAGGGTTTCTCGCGCAACCCCGTCGTCCACCGCTGCGTCAAGCTGGTGGCGGAGGCGGCAGCCTCGGTGCCCTGGATCCTGCGCGACGGCGCGATGGAGCCGGAGCGGCATCCGCTGCTCGACCTTGTGCGGCGGCCGAACCCGCGCGAGGACGGCGGCTCCTTCCTGGAGAGCCTTTTCGGCCACCTGCTCGTCGCAGGCAACGCCTATGCGGAGGCGGTCTGCGTGGGCGGTGTACCGCGGGAGCTCTATGTGCTGCGGCCCGACCGCATGCGCGTGGTGCCCGGCAGTGACGGCTGGCCCGCCGCCTACGACTATACGGTAGGTGGACGCACCGTCCGCCTGGCGCGTGAAGGGGGCTGCCCCGTCGATCCCGTCCTGCACCTGCGCCTGTTCAATCCCGTCGACGACCATTACGGCCTGTCGCCCATGCAGGCTGCGGCGGGCGCCGTCGACATCCACAATGCCGCAAGCGCCTGGAACAAGGCCCTGCTCGACAATGCCGCCCGGCCGTCAGGCGCGCTGGTCTACAGGGGCCCGGACGGAATAGGCCTGACTGACGCGCAGTTCGAGCGCCTGAAGAGTGAACTCGAGCAGCAGTTCCAGGGACACGAGAACGCCGGCCGGCCGCTGTTGCTCGACGGCGGGCTCGAGTGGCGACCGCTGTCGCTCTCGCCCAAGGACATGGACTTCGTGGAGGCGAAGGCCGCAGCGGCGCGCGAGATCGCGCTCGCCTTCGGCGTGCCGCCGATGCTGCTCGGCCTGCCCGGCGACAACACCTATGCCAACTTTGCGGAGGCCAACCGCTCCTTCTGGCGCCAGACGGTGATCCCGCTCGCCCAGCGCGCGGCGGCAAGCTTCGCGCATTGGCTCGGCCCGGCCTTTGGCCGTGACCTGCACTTCGAGATTGATCTCGACCGCATCGACGCCCTGGCATGCGAGCGCGAAGCCCTGTGGCGACGGGTGTCGGCCGCCGACTTCCTGAGCGACGACGAGAAGCGCGAGGCTGTCGGCTATGGGCGGCGGGAACGCTTCACACAGAACGAGTGAGGGCAGCCATGGGCGCCGTGACCGACAGCATCATCGCGCGCGGCGACCTCGCGCATCTCGCCCTGTTCCTGTGGGCGAGCGGCGCGTCCGCCCTGGCCGGCCTCGCGCTGCGCGAGCTCGCGGCGGCGAACCGGCGCTTTGACCATTTCGTGCGCGAGCTCGCGCGCTTCAACAGACGCTATTCAGGAGACGATCCATGAACCGCAAGCGATCGAGCGGCCCGGCGCGCCGGCGTGCCGAGGCCACGGCGACCGTCCAAGCCGCGGAGGCGCGCTTCAGAGAGACGATTGCCGGTTTCGTCCGCACGCTCGAGAGGCTGGACGGCGAGAGGCGCCGCAGCGCGTCGCCTCCGGCCCGGCCAGGGTCGGCGCGTTGAGGGCCCGCCCGATGATGCCCGGCGCCTGCAGCTCGGGCGACGATCCCATGGTCTTCGAGGGCTATGCGAGCAGGTTCGGCGTGCCCGACCTCGGCCGGGACGTGGTGGAGCGCGGCGCCTTCGCGGCCAGCCTCGCCCGGCGCGGTGCGGGCGGCATCCGCATGCTCTTTCAGCATGATGCCGCCCAGCCGGTCGGCACCTGGCTGCTGTTGCGCGAGGACGCGCACGGCCTCTTCGTGCGCGGCCGGCTCAACGCCGGCGTCGCCCGAGCCCGCGAGATCGCGAGCCTCATCGCCGAGGGCGGACTCGACGGGCTCTCCATCGGCTTCCGCGTGCGGCGGGCCGTCAACGATGCAAGAGCCCGGCTGCGCCGCATCCTGGAACTCGACCTCTGGGAGATCTCGCTCGTCACCTTCCCGATGCAGCCGGGCGCGCGGGTCATCGCGCGTCCGGCCCTCCGCAAGGGCTTGGCGCACGGCGCCGATGCCGGAGGCCTCGCGTGCCTCATTCGGCACGCCGCGCAACGCATTCATCCAAGCGAAAGGACCGCTACATGACCAACGCACTGGAGACGAAGGCGCTCGGCACGGATGTCAGCGCGGCCTTCGAGGAATTCTCACGCGCCTTCGAGGCCTTCAAGGAGACCAACGATCAGCGCCTTGAGGCGCTGGAGGCGCGCCGGCCGGTCGACATCCTGGTGGAGGAGAAGCTCGCCCGGATCGATGCGGCGCTGGACGAGACCAAGAGCAGGCTCGACCGGATGGCGCTCGACCTGCGCAGGCCGCCGCTCGGCGGTCCGGTCGCGCCCGCAGTGGACGAGCACAAGAGCGCCTTCCACACCTATGTGCGCACCGGCGAGGCCAGCGGTCTCAAGGCACTGGAGGAGAAGGCCCTCAGCGCCGGCTCCGGCCCCGACGGCGGCTATCTCGTGCCGGCGGACGTGGAAGGCGAGGTGCTGCGCCGTCTGGCTGCCATCTCGCCCATCCGCTCCCTGGCCACCGTGCGCCTCATCTCGGGCGGCACCTACAAGCGCGCCGTAGCAACGGCCGGGCCAGCCACGGGCTGGGTGGGCGAGCAGGAGCCCCGTCCTCAGACGAACGGGCCGACGCTCGCCGAGCAGACCTTCCCGGCGATGGAACTCTACGCCATGCCGGCCGCGACGCAGACCCTGCTCGACGATGCGGTGGTCGACATCGATGCCTGGCTTGCCGAGGAGGTGGAGACGGCCTTCGCCGAGCAGGAGGGCGTGGCCTTCGTCAACGGCAACGGCGTCAACAAGCCCAAGGGCTTCCTGGCCTACGAGCGCGTCGCAAACGCCAACTGGAGCTGGGGCAAGATCGGCACCATCTCCACCGGAGCCGCCGGCGCCTTCGCCGACGAGGCGCCGGCCGACGTGCTCCTCGATCTCGTCCACGCGCTGAAGGCCGGCTACCGCCAGAACGCGTCCTTCATCTTCAACCGCAAGACGCAGAGCGTCATCCGCAAGATGAAGGACGAGGAGGGCCGGTATCTGTGGCAGCCGCCAGCCGGCCCCGGCCAGCACGCGTCGCTGCTGTCCTTCCCGGTGGTCGAGGCCGAGGACATGCCGGACATCGCGGCCGATGCCCCGGCGGTCGCCTTTGGTGACTTCCGTCGCGGTTATCTCGTCGTCGATCGGGCCGGCGTCCGCGTGCTGCGCGATCCCTATTCCGCCAAGCCTTACGTGCTCTTCTACACGACGAAGCGCGTCGGCGGCGGCGTGCAGGATTTCGACGCCATCAAGCTGCTGACCTTCTCGGAGTGACGGCCTCTCACTCAGCCCAGTCGGCCCGGCGTCCCCAGCGCTCAAGCGTTGCGTCGATGAAAGCCCGCTCGGGTGCGACGAGCGTGCCCTGCGTCATGGCACCGCAACGGTCGCGGCCCTCGCCGCGGGCGAAGCCGGTCACGGCGACGACGAGGCCCCCGGCGTCGGCGATGGGGCCGCCGGAGTCGCCTTCACAGGCGCCGGCACGGCGCTTCGTGCCGTTCGCCAGCCAGACGAGGATGCGTCCCGGCCCGTAGGGCTCCACCACCGTCATCTCGAGCACGCGGAAGGTGCCGGTGCTGCGGTGGTCCCCCTCTGCGGCAACGCCCCAGCCGCCGATCGTCAGCCGCGCGCCTTCCCGCGGCGGCGCCGCACGCGACAGGGCTGCCGTCGCGAAGGACTGCGGCAGCGGCTGCGGCAGCCGCACCAGGGCGATGTCCACCGATCGCCGGCGGGCCTTGATGGCGTCGCGGTCGTAGCGCGGGTGGACGACGATCTCACGTGGCGTGATCAGCACAGGTTCGCCGGTCCTGTCACGATAGTGCACGCGGTAGGCCTCGGCGCCGGTCACGCAATGGGCGGCCGTCAGCACGACGTCGGGTGCGAGGACGATGCCGCTGCACACGCCGCCGCGCGCGTTCAGCACCATGACGCTCGCCCGCGCGAGCGGCCCGGCGTCCTCCCGCCCACCGATCACGGCTTCGGCCGGCCCATGCAAAGGGCCGAGCAGGCCGGCGGCCAGGAGGATCGTCGGGATGAGGCGCCGGATGGCGCGAGGCGAGCGCCGTTTCACGAACCAAAGTCCTTTCGTCGGTCGCGCCAGCCTTAGCGGCGGCTTCGATCGGCGCAAGAGGGCGCGCACCATTTTGAGGTTTTCATGACCCCCATCCTGCTGCAGCCGCCTGCGGAGGAGCCAGTGGCTCTCGCCGAGGCGCGGGCCTTCGTACGTCTTGACGATACGGCGGAGGACGGGCTCCTCGCGGCGCTCGTCACCTCCGCGCGGTTGACTGTCGAAGCCGTAAGCGGGCTGGCGCTCGTCTCCCAGACCTGGCGTTTCGTGCTCGAGGCGTGGCCGGGAGCGGGCGTGCTGCGCCTGCCGATGGCACCGGTCGACTCCGTCCTGTCGGTGCGCGGCCGCGACATGGCCGGCGCCGAGCTCGCCGTGCCGGAAGGGGTCGTCTCGCCGGCCGCGACGGTGGAGCGCGATGCCCTCTACTTCGACCGGCTGGCGGCCCCGCCACGCGCCGTCGAGGTTGACGTGCGGCTGGGTTTCGGCGGGGCTGATGACGTGCCGGGTCCGCTGCGCCAGGCAATCCGCCTGCTGGTGGCCCACTGGTTCGAGAACAGGGGCGATGAGCCGGTCGCGCACAAGCCGCCTCTGCCGCCGGAAGTCGTCGCTCTTCTCGCGCCCTGGCGACGGACGAGGTTGTGACATGGCCGCCCTTGCGCTTGGCCGCTTGCGCCACCGGGCGGCTCTGCTGCGGCCGAATGAGAGCCCGGACGGCACCGGCGGCGTCGACCGCGCCTTCAAGGTCGACGGGCATCTCTGGTGCTCGCTCGACGGTGTGACGGCGGGCGACGACGAGCAGGAGCGGGCCGACCGGCGCCATCTCGCCGCACGTTTCCGGGCGGAGATGCGCTGGCGCGCCGATGTCGACGGCTCCTGCCGCCTCGCCCTCGGGGGGCGGACCTTCGCCGTGCTGTCCGCCGTCGACCCCGACGGCCGCCGTCGCCGGCTCGTATGCACGCTGCAGGAGGTAACGCCGTGAAGCCGTCCTACATCGCGCTGCGGGAAGCGGTCGTGTCCCGCCTGTCCGCCGACGCTGACCTCGTTGCCCTCCTCGGGGGGGCGCGCATTTTCGACGAGGTGCCGCGGGGCCTCGACGGCCTCTACTGCGTCATCGGCCCCTGGAAGGCTCGCGACTGGTCGACAGGCACCGACGCCGGCGAGGAGCACGACATCACGCTCACCGTCTGGGCCCGGGGCGGCAGCGCGCGCAGCGCACTCGAAAGCGCCGGCCGTATCGATGCGCTGCTGGGCGAAGCCTCGCTGCCGCTCGACGGCCACCGGCTCGTCGCCATCCGCACCGTCGAGACCGAGGCCCGCCGCGACGAGCGGGCGGACCGTGCGCGCGTGACGCTGCGCCTGAGAGCCGTGACGGAGCGCCTGCCGGCGCCGTGACGACGCCATCACCGACCGATCCACCGGAGACCACAACATGGGTGCCCAGAAAGGCAAGGACCTGCTGCTGAAGCTCGACATCGGCGGCACTTTTGTCACGGTCGCCGGGCTCAGGGCCCGGCAGATCGCATTCAACGCCGAAACGGTTGACGTCACGCATGCGGAATCGGCCGGTCGCTGGCGCGAGCTGCTCGCCGGCGCCGGCGTGCGCCGGGCCGGCATCAGCGGCTCGGGCATCTTCAAGGACGAGGCATCCGACGCCTATGTGCGCGAGCTGTTCTTCGACGACGACATCCGGCACTGGCAGGTCGTGGTGCCGGATTTCGGCACCATCGAGGGACCATTTCAGGTGACGGCCCTCGAGTATCGCGGCGACCACGCGGGCGAGGTCACCTTCGAGCTCGCGCTGGAATCCGCCGGCGCGCTCACCTTCTCGGCCCTGTGAGGCAACCATGGCCAATGCACGACGCGGAGAGATCACGGCCGACATCGGTGGCGAAACCTTTGTGCTCTGCCTGACGCTCGGGGCGCTGGCCGAGCTGGAAGAGGCCTTCGGCGTCGAGGATCTCGCGGCCCTCGGCGAGCGCTTCGCGCGCGGCCGCCTGTCTGCCGGCGACATGATCCGCCTCCTCGGTGCCGGTATCCGCGGCGGAGGGCGGCAGATGAGCGACCGGGAGGTCGCGGCGCTGCCAATCGGGCAAGGCCTCGAGAACCTCGCCTCCATCGTCGCCCGGCTGCTCGCAGTGACATTCGGAGCCGGGGAGGGGCCCCGGCCAAACCCTTGACCGCCGCAGGGCGCCCCGAGGCTGGCGCCTGCCAGCCCTTTCCCTGGGACGTGGTGCAGGCCTTCGGCTTCGGCGTCCTGCGGCTAGGCCCGGACGCCTTCTGGCGTCTGACACCGCGCGAGATAGCAGCGGCCGCACGTGCACTCGGTATCGGCCGCACCGCCGCGCCGGGGCGGGCGGATCTCGACGCGCTGATGCGCGCTTTCCCCGACACTTCGACCACGGAAGGAGCCAGCGTGTCATGACGAGCGACCATTCGCAGGATTTGGGCATCGACCTCGATCCCCTGCGCGAGGCAAACCGGCTGGCGGCGAGCTTTGGTGCCACGCTCGTCAAGGCCTTCTCGTCGAGTGTGGTAGAGGGCCGGCGCTTCGAGGATGTACTGCGCAGCATCGGCCAGCGTCTGGTCGACATCGCGTTGCGGGCTGCGACGAAGCCGCTGGAGAGCGCGCTGGGCAGCGGCATCGAGGCCGTGCTCGGGGGCCTGTCCGGCGTCTTGCCCTTTGCGAAAGGCGGCGTGATCTCGCGCGGCCTCGTGCAGCCCTTCGCCGAGGGGGGCGTCGTCGCAAGGCCGACCTACTTCCCGCTCGCCGGCGGGCTCGGGCTGATGGGCGAGCGCGGCCCCGAGGCGATCATGCCGCTCGCTCGCGGGCCGGATGGCAGGCTGGGCGTGCGGGCCACGGGTGGCCGCGGCGCTGCGCCGACGCAGGTCACAGTCAACATCACGACCAACGATGCCGAAAGTTTCCGGCGCTCGGAAGCGCAGGTGACGGCGGCGCTCGCTCGCGCCGTCGCCCGCGGCCAGCGTGCGCTTTGAGGAAGACGCGATGGGCGCGTTCCACGAAGTCAGGTTTCCCATCGATATCTCGCTTGCAAGCAGCGGCGGTCCCGAGCGGCGCACGGATATCGTCCTCCTCGGCTCCGGGCGCGAGAGCCGCAACGCGCGCTGGTATCATTCCCGCCGGCGCTATGAAGCAGGCTACGGCATCAAGACGCTCGACGCGTTAGCGACAGCGCTCGCCTTCTTCGAGGAGAGGCGCGGGCGGCTTTACGGCTTCCGCTGGCGCGACCGCCTTGATTTCAAGTCCTGTCTCCCGTCGCAGGAACCCGCGGCGACGGACCAGGTGATCGGGACCGGCGACGGGCAGAAGGCCACCTTCCAGCTCCTCAAGCGGTACGGCGGTGCCCATGCGCCCTACGAACGGCCGATTCTCAAGCCCGTCGATGGCAGCGTCCGCGTCGCCATCGACGGGACGGAGCTCACCCCCGGCCTTGATTTCTCCTGCGACGCGACGACGGGCGTCGTCACCTTCGCCGAGAGTCGCGTCCCGGCCTCCGGCGCGGTTGTGACGGCCGGGTACCTGTTCGACGTTCCGGTCCGCTTCGACACCGACCGGCTGGAGATCGATTGCGCGGCCTTCTCGGCAGGCGCCATCCCCAGTCTGCCGGTGATTGAGATCGTTCCCTGACGGCAGTTTCCGAGGATGCTCTCATGCGCGACATCGCTCCGGCCCTGGCAGGGCACATGGCTGAGGGCGCGACAACGCTGTGCCATTGCTGGAAGCTGCTGCGCCGTGACGGCGTGGTTCTCGGCTTCACCGATCACGACCGCGATCTCGTCTTCGCTGGCGTCACCTTCGCCGCTTGCAGCGGTCTCGAGCCATCGGAGATCTCGGCGGAGCTGGGCTTTGCCGTTGCGACGAGCGAGGTTGCCGGCGCGCTGAGCGCCCTGTCCCTGACCGAGGCGGATATCGTCAGTGGGCTTTACGACGACGCCACGGTCGAGACGTGGCTGGTCAACTGGGCCGATCCGGAGGGGCAACGCCTTCTCCTCGACGTCGCCTCCATCGGCGAGATCAAGCGCACTGACCACGCCTTTCTCGCCGAGCTGCGCGGCATCATGCACCGTCTCGACCAGCCCCAGGGGAGGCTCTATTCGCTCGCCTGCGCCGCTGACCTGGGCGATGCCCGCTGCGGCATCGACCTGACGCTGCCTGCCTTCTGCGCCGAGGGCAGCGTGGCGGCGACGGACGGGCGGCTCCTCGTGCAGGCGGGCGACCTCGGCGATTATGCCGACGGCTGGTTTACCGGCGGTCGGCTGGTCTGGACGGCCGGAGCGAATGCCGGCGCCGCCGCAGTGGAGGTCAAACACCACCGGCGCGATGGGCACAAGCACGTGCTCACCCTGTGGCAAGCGCCCGCCGCGACCATTGGCGCGGGCGACGCCTTCACCGTGACGGCGGGCTGCGACAAGCGCCACGCCACCTGCCGGGACCGCTTCGCCAACGTCGTGAACTTCCGCGGCTTCCCGCACATGCCGGGCAACGACTTCGTCGTCGCCTATCCACGCGAGGGGGAAGGCCACGACGGCGGGAGCTTCTTTCGATGAGAGCGGGTATCGAACGGGCCGCCATCGTCGCCGCGGCCCGTGGCTGGATCGGCACGCCCTACCGCCACCAGGCCTCTCTCAAGGGCGTCGGCTGCGACTGTCTGGGCCTCGTGCGCGGGGTGTGGCGCGAGGTGGTGGGGCCGGAGCCCGAGGCAGTGCCGCCCTACGCGCCCGACTGGGCCGAGGCCGGCCTGCGCGAGACAATGGCAGAGGCCGGCGAGCGCCATTTCGTCCGTGTCCCGATCGGGCAGGCGGGGGCGGGGGATGTCCTCCTCTTCCGCTGGCGGGCGCACCTGCCGGCCAAGCACGCGGCAATCATGACGGATGCCGCGAGCATGGTGCACGCCCATGACGGCGCCGCCGTTGCCGAGGTGCCGCTGTGCGGCTGGTGGCGCCGGCATCTTGCCTTCGCCTTCCGCTTCCCGGGAGTAACCGACTGATGGCCACGATCGTCCTGCAGGTTGCCGGCTCGGCCCTGGGCGGGCTTGTCGGCGGGCCCGTCGGCGCCATCGTCGGGCGGGCGCTCGGAGGGCTTGCGGGGGCGGCCATCGACAGCGCCCTCATCTCGCGCGCGGGCGGCGGCACCCGGCGCGTCGTCGAAGGGCCGCGCCTCCAGGATGTCGAGGGCATTACCTCGACGGAGGGGGCGCCCATCCCCCGTGTCTACGGCCGGGCGCGCGTCGGCGGACAGCTGATCTGGGCGACACGCCTGAAGGAGGAGGCGGTAACCACCGTCACGCGCACGCCCTCGTCCGGCGGCAAGGGCTCGTCGCCGAAGACGACGACAATCGAGACGACCTACAGCTACTACGCCAACATCGCCATCGGCCTGTGCGAGGGCCCCATCGCCTTCGTCCGCCGTGTCTGGGCGGACGGCAAGGAGATCGACCTCACGCGGGTCAACATGCGCGTCCATTGCGGCAGCGAGAGCCAGGCGCCCGATCCGCTCATCATCGCCAAGGAGGGGGCGCAGAACGCGCCCGCCTACCGCGGCCTCGCCTATGTGGTGTTCGAGCATCTGCCGCTCGGGCCCTATGGCAACCGCATTCCGCAGTTCTCGTTCGAGGTGGTGCGTCCGGTGGAGGGGCTCGGCAGCGCCGTCCGTGCCATCAACCTCATCCCCGGCGCGAGTGAGTTCGGCTACATGCCGAGGCATATCACGCAGGTGGTGGGCCTCGGTGCGAGCCAGTCGGAAAACCGCCATCAGCTCATGAGCGGCGTCGATGTCGTTGCCTCGCTCGACATGCTGACGGCGCTGTGCCCCAACCTGGAACGCGTCGCGCTCGTGGTGAGCTGGTTCGGGGACGACCTGCGCGCCGGCTCCTGCACGATCGCGCCGCGTGTCGAGGCTGCAGACAAGACGACCGAGGACGGAAGCGGCCTGCTGCCGTGGCGGGTTTCCTCCCTCACACGCGGGACGGCGCGCGTTGTCAGCCATGTCAACGGCCGGCCCGCCTACGGCGGCACGCCCTCCGACGACAGCGTGGTCGCGCTCATCCGGCACCTGAAGGCGCGCGGCCTGGAGGTCGTGCTCTATCCCTTCGTCATGATAAACGTGCCGGCCGGCAACAGTCTGCCCGATCCCTGGACGGGAGCCGCCGGGCAGCCGGCCTATCCCTGGCGAGGCCGCCTCACATGCCATCCGGCCCCGGGCCGGCCGGGCTCGCCCGACGGAGGGCCGGCGGTCGAGGCTCAGGTGCAGGCTTTCTTCGGTAACGCCCAGCCACACCATTTCACCCGTTCGGGGGATGTCGTCTCCTATCACGGGCCGCCGCAGTGGTCCCTGCGCCGGCAGGTCCTGCATTACGCCCATCTTGCGGTGGCGGCGGGCGGCGTGCATGGCTTCGTCATCGGCTCGGAGTTCGTCGGCCTGACGCGGCTGCGCTCCGCCTCGGGCCACTATCCGGCAACATCGGCCCTCATCGCCCTGGCGGAGGCGGTGCGGACAATTGTCGGCGAGGGCACGGCCATCACCTATGCGGCCGACTGGACGGAATACGGTGCCCATGTGCTTGAGGGCGGTAGGGAGGTGCGCTTCCCGCTCGATCCCCTCTGGGCATCACCCGCCATCGACGCCGTGGGGATCGACTTCTACCCGCCGCTGAGCGACTGGCGCGACGGCACCGGCCATGGCGATGCGGCCGAGGCCCGCTCCATCTACGACCGCGATTACCTGCGCAGCCGGCTGACCGCCGGCGAGGCGTACGACTGGTATTACGCGAGCGAGGAGGATCGCATCGCGCAGCGCCGCAGCCCCATCACGGATGGAGCCTACGGCAAGCCGTGGCTGTTCCGGCAGAAGGATCTGGCCGGCTGGTGGGCGAACGAGCACATCGAACGCGTGGATGGTGTCGAGACCGGTCCCACGGCCTGGCAGCCGAGGTCCAAACCCGTCTGGCTGACGGAGTTCGGGGTGCCCGCCGTTGACAAGGGCACGAATGCGCCCAACGTCTTTCCCGATCCGAAATCGGTCGACGGGGGACTCCCGCCCTTCTCCTCGGGAGGGCGTGACGACCTCATCCAGATTCGGGGGCTCGAGGCGATGCTCGCGGTCTATGGCGAGCCCGGTTCGGCAAATCCCGTCTCGCCGGTCTACGGCGGTCCGATGGTCGCGCCCGGCCATGCCTTCGTCTGGGCGTGGGATGCGCGCCCTTTCCCGGCCTTTCCGCAGATGCTCGGCGTCTGGTCCGACGGGGAGAACTGGCAGACCGGCCACTGGCTGACCGGGCGGCTGGAGAGCGTGCCGCTCGACAGGCTGGTTGCGGCCATACTGCGCGACTTTTCCGTCGACCTGCCGCAACGGCTCGATATCGACGGCATGGTCGATGGCTATGTGGTGGACCGGACGATGTCGGCCCGCCAGGCGCTGGAGCCGCTGGCGCAAGCCTTCGGCTTCAATGCGCTCGCCAGTGGCGGCGTGCTGCATTTCGCCATGCACGCCCGGCCCGTGGCGGCGAGCCTCGGTGAAGACGATCTCGTGCCCGACGACAGCGGCGCACTCGTCGCCCTGCGGCGCCAGCAGGAGACCGAGCTGCCGCGCGAGGTGCGCATCGGCTACAGCGATAGCGAGCGCGATTTCCGTCGCGCCGCGGCCCGGTCGCGACGGCTGGAGGGGATGAGCCGGCGTGAGGCGAGCGCCGATCTCGCCCTTGTTATCCGTGCCGGCGAGGCGATGAGGCTCGCCGAGATCTGGCTGCAGGATCTCTGGGTGGGGCGCGAGACAGCCGAGTTCTCGCTGGCGCCGCGGCTCGCGGGCCTCCAGGTCGGCGACATTGTTGCCCTGCCGGTGCTGCCGGCGCCGCAAACCTATCAGATCACGCAGCTCACGGATGGCACGGCCCGGCGCGCCACGGCCCGCAGGATCGAGCCTTCTGTTTTCTCGCTGCCTGCCGTCCATCAGCCGCCACCGCCGAAGCCGGCGCCGTTGCTGCCGGGCCGTCCCCACGTTGTGGTGCTCGACCTGCCCGCGGTCGTGCAGGATCCGCCCGTCCTCCAGCATCTTGCCGTGGTCGCGGACCCGTGGCCGGGGCGGGTGGTCGTCTGGCGGTCGGAGGACGGGGCGAGCTTTGCCCCGCTCGCCGAAACGGCTCTTCCGGCCGTCGTCGGCCAGACGCTCGATCTGCTGCCGCCGGGGCCTGTCTGGCGCTGGGACCGGCAGAGCCGGCTGACATTGCGGCTCCACGGGGGGGGGCTCACCAGCGTCGGCAAGGGCGCGGCCCTTTCCGGCGCCAACCTCATGGCGGTGCGGGGCCCCGACGGCGCATGGGAGATCATGGCCGCAGCCGAGGCCGAGCTTGTCGAGGCTGATGTCTACCGCATCGGCTGCTTGCTGCGCGGGCTCGCCGGCTCGGATCTCCTGGCGACGCGGCCCGTCCCGGCAGGGGCGAGCGTCGTGCTGCTCGACCAGGCGCTCGTGCCGTTGACGAGCCGGCTCGACGACATCGGCCGCCATGCCTATTACCGCGCCGGCCCGGCGACGCTCGACCACGGCGACCCCGCCTATGCCGCCTTCGGCGCACAAGCGACGGACGTCGCGCTACGGCCCCTGGCGCCGGTGCACCTCAGGGCACGACGCCTCGCTGCGGGGATCGAGATCTCCTTCATCCGGCGCACGCGCCTGAACGGCGACGGCTGGGATGTCGCGGAGGTGCCTCTCGGCGAGGACGTGGAGGCCTACGAGATCGACGTGTTCCGGGACGGTGAGCCGGTGCGCCGGCTGCGCACGCCCGAGCAGCGCGCCCTCTATGCAGTGGAACAGGAGCTGGCCGATTTCGGCCAGCCCCAGCGGCGCCTCGACATCGCCGTAGCCCAGCTCAGCGCCGTCGTCGGCCGCGGCTTTGCCCGGCGCGGCGTGGTCGAGGTGCGTTGAGCCTGCCCCTCCTTGCGAGAGAAGCCCATGGCCATCGCCAGTTTCGACGAGGCGCTCGAATCCGTCTTCGCCTTCGAGGGCGGCTACGTGGATCACCCGCTCGATCCGGGCGGCGCCACCAAGTTCGGCATCACACGGGCCACGCTGCGCCGCGTGCGGGGCCGTGACGTCGCGTTGGCCGAGGTGATGGCGCTGACGCGGCACGAGGCGGCGGTGATCTACCGGCAGCACTACTGGCTCGCCGTGCGCGCCGATGAGCTGCCTGCGGGCGTCGACCTCGTGGTTTTCGACGCGGCGGTCCATTCGGGCCCGGCCCGTGCCGTACGTCTGCTCCAGCAGGTGGCGGGCGTGGCTGCCGACGGGCGCGTGGGGCCGGTGACGCTGGCGGCGGTGGCGGCGCAGCCCGCCATCCCCCTCATCGAGCGCTATTGCGCGGCGCGCCTCGGCTTCCTCGAGCAGCTGCGCCATTTCCGTTTCTTCCGCCGCGGCTGGCGCCGGAGGGTGGAGCAGGTCGAGAAGCGGGCGAAGCAGCTCGCGGCACAGGCAGCCGCGACGCCCGGAACGATGTCCAGTCACACAGCAGGGAAAGGAAGAGACATGTCGGATACGAAGTCGATCTTCATGAGCCGCACGGTCTGGGCCAATGCCGTCGGCATGGTCGCCATTCTCCTGTCGCTCGTCGGCGTCGAGACCGACGGCATCGACACCGGCGCGTTTACGGATGCGCTGCTGCAGATCGTCGCCGGTGTCAGCTTCGTCGTCTCCACCGTCTTCCGCGTGATCGCGACCAACCGCCTCGGGCGATGAGGTGGTTCGGCGCGGCTGCAGCTGCCAGGCATTCAGGGAATGTTCAGTCCTCGGCCGTCATATTTCGGCTCCATGTGGGCAGCTAGGACCATCTTTGCGGCGATCGCGCTTCTTGCCGGACTCGCCTGCTTCAAGGCTGCGGCGCAGGGAGCTTGCCTTTCGCCGGAGGAGACGCGCGTCGCCGTGGCACAGGGGGGGGTGGTGGCGCCTTCCCGTGCCGTCTCGGCCGCCCGGGACGCCGCCTCGGGTGGCGAGGTGGTGCGGGCGGAGCTCTGCCGGCAGGGCGGAGGCTACGTCTACCGCATCTCGGTCCTGCGCCGCGACGGCCGCGTCATGCGCGTCGTCGTGGATGGCGGCAGCGGCAAGGTTCTGGAAGGGCGCTGAGCGCCGGGATGGGGGAGCGCGCGTGCGGCTCTTGGTTGTCGAGGACGACAGGGACATCAACAGGCAGCTCGCCGACGCGCTCGTGCAAGCGGGCTATGTGGTGGACCGCGCCTACGACGGCGAGGAAGGGCTCTTCCTGGGCGAGACAGAGCCCTATGACGCCGTGATTCTCGACATGGGCCTGCCGAAACTCGACGGCCAGTCGGTGTTGACGAAGTGGCGGCGCGCGGGGCGGGACATGCCCGTGCTGATCCTGACGGCCCGTGACCGCTGGAGCGACAAGGTCCAGGGATTTGATGCCGGCGCCGACGACTATGTGACGAAGCCCTTCCACATGGAGGAGGTGCTGGCGCGGGTGCGCGCGCTGCTGCGGCGTGCCGCCGGCCATTCCTCCAGCGAGATCGTCTGCGGGCCGGTGTGCCTCGACACGCGGGCGAGCCGGGTGACTGTCCGGGGCGAGCCCGTGAGGCTGACCTCGCACGAATACCGTCTTCTCGCCTACCTCATGCATCATGCCGGGCGGGTCGTCTCGCGGACGGAGCTGGTGGAGCACCTCTACGACCAGGATTTCGACCGCGATTCCAACACGATAGAGGTCTTCATCGGTCGCCTGAGGCGCAAGCTGGGCGTGGATGTGATCCAGACCGTGAGGGGGCTCGGCTACCGGCTCGAGCCACCGGCGGAGTAGCCGGCCCGTGCCGACAGGCTTCTTCGAACGCCGCTCCATCGCAGCGCGTCTGCTGATCCTCGGAGCGCTGTGGACCGGCGTCGTCCTGCTTCTCGGCGGGCTGGCGCTGTCCCAGGTCTACCGCCGCACCAGCGAGCGCGCCTTCGACGAGCGGCTGCAGGTCTATCTCACCGACATCGTTGCCGATCTCGCCGGCCCAGAGCCGCTCGACGACAAGGCGCTCGGCACTCTCGGCGAGCCGCGCTTCGACCTGCCCCTCTCTGGCTGGTACTGGCAGGTGATCCGCGTCGACCCCGGCAGCAAGGGGGAGATGCGGGCTTCCAAGTCTCTCTTCGGCAGCAGGCTGCCGCCGCTCGCGGAACTCGGGGCGCCCGCGCGCGAGGGCGATGCCCGCGAGGCCTATTACGACGGCGTGGACGGGCGCCGGCTGCGCGTCGTCGAGCGTGTCATCGACCTCGGTGACGAGGGGCGCTACCTCGTCTCGGTCGCGGCTCCGGCTGACACCATCGAGAGCGATATCCGCCAGTTCGAACTGGTCGTGGCGGCGACCTTCCTCACCCTGGCGCTCGTGCTCGGGCTGACGACCCTGCTGCAGGTGCGCTACGGCCTGCGCCCGCTCGTGCGGCTGCGTCGTGCGGTCGGCGCCGTCCGCCTCGGCGAGGCCGAGCGCATTGCCGGCACATTCCCCGACGACATTGCGCCGCTCGCGGGCGAGCTCAACCTCCTCATCGACAGCAACCGTGAGATCCTGGAGCGCGCCCGCACCCAGGTGGGCAACCTCGCCCATGCCCTGAAGACCCCCCTGAGCGTCATTCTCAACGAGGCCGATGCCCGGAACGATCCACTCGCCGTCAAGGTGCGCGAGCAGGCCCTCGTCATGCGTGACCAGGTGAACTACTACCTCGAGCGCGCCCGTGCGGCGGCGCTCGCGGGCACCCTGGGTACCATCACGGAAGTTGAACCGGCCGTCGCCGGCATCGTGCGGGCTCTGGAGCGCATCCATGAGCGGCGCGGCCTTTCCCTGACGCTCGAGGTCGAGCCGGGCCTGCGCTTCCGCGGCGAGCGGCAGGATCTCGAGGATATGGTGGGCAACCTTGCCGACAACGCCTGCAAGTGGGCGGCCAGCCGCGTCCGGATCCGCGCCAGTGCCGTGCCGGGCAGCGAGCCGCCGGTTCTCCTCGTCCTCGTCGATGACGACGGTCCGGGTCTCGGCGAGGCCGAGCGCCAGGCGGCCGTGCAGCGCGGGCGACGTCTCGACGAGAGCAAGCCCGGCTCCGGCCTCGGCCTTGCCATCGTCAGCGAGCTGGCCGGACTCTACGGCGGCGCGCTTGAACTCGGCGTGGCGCCCGAGGGGGGATTGCGCGCCAGCCTGCGGCTGCCACGGGTGTGAGACGGATCAATGTCTTGCATGCTGCGTGACCTTATGTCGCCGCATCGTGACATGAGCCGGCCACAGGCCTTGAGCTAAACAGAGCTCATGCTGATCTGGCTTGTCTTTGCCCTGATGACCGGCGCAGCCGTGCTTGCGGTGCTGTGGCCCCTGTCGCGCGCCGAGCCGGCCGATGCGGCCGAGGCCGGCGACGCGGCCTTCTTCCGCCAGCAGATGGCCGATCTCGAACGCGACCGCGAGGCGGGCCTCGTCTCCGAGAGCGAGGCCGAGGCGCTGCGCGCCGAGATCGGCCGGCGCCTGCTGCGCGCGTCGCGCGCGGACGGGCGCAGGGGCCCCGAGGGGGAGCCGGCCCTGCGCCGGCGTCGTGCCGCCTCGGCCATCGCGCTCTCGACGATTCCGCTCCTCGCGCTCGCCACTTATGGCGCCATGGGCTCGCCGCACCTGCCGCAGGTGCCCTTGGCCGCGCGCATGGACGGCAAGGAGTTTGACGTCGGTGCCGCCGTCGCGAAGATCGAGGCGCATCTTGCCCAGAACCCCGGCGACGGCCGTGGCTGGGAGGTGCTGGCCCCGGTCTATCTGCGGGCGGGACGCTTCGGAGACGCGGCACGTGCCTATCAGTCGGCCATCGACATCCTGGGCGAGACCCCGTCGCGCCTCACCGATCTGGGAGAGGCCGTGACAGCCGAGGCAGGCGGCATCGTCGACGCGCGGGCACGCGCCGCCTTCGAGCGCGCCCTTGCGCTCGATCCGGCCAATCCCAAGGCGAGATACTACCTCGCGCTCGCCGCCGGCCAGGACGGGGACAGCGCCAGAGCGGCCGACATGCTGCAGAAGCTCCTGGCCGATGCGCCGGCCGACGCGCCCTGGCGCGGCGCCGTCGAGCAGCGGCTTGCAGCCCTTTCGGCCAGCGCCAGTGCCAATGCCATCGTCTCGCAGCCGCAGGAAGAACAGGCGCGGGCCATCCGCGGCATGGTGGAGGGGCTCGCCGCCCGGCTCGAGGCGGACGGATCGGACGCTGCCGGCTGGGCCCGGCTCGTGCGCTCCTATGTCGTCCTCGGCGAGAAGGACAAGGCCCGCGAGGCTCTGGACAAGGCACGGAAGCAGCTTGCGGCCGATGCCGCCTCGCTCGATATGTTGACGGCGCTCGCGCGCGAGCTGTCACTCGAAACCGACGGGACCGGAGCGCGGCAGTGACCCGCAAGCAAAGACGTCTCACGCTCATCGCCGCGGCCCTGGCCGTGCTCGGGGTGGCGCTCGGGCTCGTGCTGTTCGCCATGCGCGACAGCATCGTGTTCTTCTATTCACCGACGGATATCGAGGCCAAGGCGGTCGCGCCCGGCACGCGCCTGCGTCTGGGCGGCCTCGTTGCCGCGGGCTCGGTGGTGAAGGGCGAGGGCCAGAACGTGACCTTCGCCGTGACCGATACGAACCGCAGCATCACCGTGCGCTATACGGGCCTGTTGCCGGACCTCTTCCGTGAGGGGCAGGGGGTCGTGGCAGAGGGGGTGCTCGAAGGGCCGGGACTGTTCCGGGCTGACAGCGTGCTCGCCAAACACGACGAGAACTACATGCCGCGCGAGGTCGCCGACAGCCTGAAGGAGCAGGGGCTGTGGCAGCACAGCGGCAAGGCGGATGCGCCGGCCGGCAGCCCAACCACGGCGAGCGAGTGAGGCCTGATGTTCGTCGAAACGGGGCACTATGCGCTGACCCTCGCCCTCGGGCTCTCGCTCGTGCAGTTTCTCATGCCGCTGTGGGGGGCCACGGTGCGTGACGGCGCGCTCGCGGCCATCGCCACGCCGGCCGCGCTTGCCGCCTTCGCCTGCGTGGCACTGGCCTTCTCGGCGCTGACCTATGCCTATGCGACGTCGGACTTTTCGCTGGTCAATGTCGTCGAGAACTCGCACTCGCTGAAGCCGTTCGTCTACAAGCTCACGGGCGTATGGGGCAATCACGAGGGTTCCATGCTGCTGTGGGTGCTGATCCTCACCCTGTTCGGCGCCATGGTGGCCCTGTCGCGTCGCGCCGTGCCGTCGCGCCTGCGCCACCTGACGCTCGCCATACAGGGCGCGGTCGCCTTCGCCTTCCTCGCCTTCATCGAGTTCACCTCAAACCCCTTCCTGAGGCTGGACCCGGCGCCCTTCGAAGGGCAGGACCTCAATCCGATCCTGCAAGATCCCGGCCTCGCCGTTCACCCGCCGCTGCTTTACATCGGCTATGTCGGCTTCTCCATTTCCTTCGCCTTCGCGCTGGCGGCGCTCATCGAAGGGCGCATTGATGCCGTCTGGGCGCGCGCCGTGCGGCCGTGGACGCTCACGGCCTGGCTCTTCCTTACGCTCGGCATCGCGATGGGCTCCTACTGGGCCTATTACGAGCTGGGCTGGGGCGGCTGGTGGTTCTGGGATCCGGTGGAGAACGCGTCGCTGATGCCGTGGCTCGCAGGCACGGCGCTGCTGCATTCCACGATCGTGATGGAAAAGCGTGATGCGCTGAAGGTCTGGACCATCCTGCTCGCCATCCTCACCTTCTCGCTGTCGCTGCTCGGCACCTTCCTCGTGCGCTCGGGCGTGCTGACCTCTGTGCATTCCTTCGCCACGGACCCGACGCGCGGCGCCTTCATCCTCGCCATTCTCGTCGTCTTCATCGGCGGGGGCTTCGCCCTGTTCGCCTGGCGCGCACCGCTGCTGCGCCAGGGCGGGCTGTTCGCGCCGGTCTCGCGGGAGGGGGCGCTCGTCGTCAACAACCTGCTGCTCGTCACGGCCTGCGCCACCGTGTTCATCGGCACGCTCTATCCGCTGGCGCTGGAGGCGCTGACGGGCGCCAAGATTTCCGTCGGCGAGCCCTTCTTCAACGCGACCTTCCTGCCGATCGTGATGCCGCTGCTCGCGCTTATCCCCATCGGCCAGACGATTGCCTGGAAGAGAGGCGATCTGCTCGGCACGCTGCAGCGCCTGTGGGTTGCCTACGGTGCGGGCATCGCCGGCGCGCTCGTCGTCCTCGCCCTCGTCCGCGGCGGGCCGGTGCTCGCCCTCGTGGGTATCGGGCTCGGGGTCTATCTCGTCGTCGGCTCGGCGGTGGACATCTTCCACCGCGCCGGAGGGGCGCGCGTCGCTCTGCCCGTCATGCTGCGCCGTGCGCTCGGCCTGCCGCGTTCGGCCTGGGGCACCGCCATCGCCCACGCCGGTGTCGGCATCACTGTCCTCGGCATCGCCGCCCAGGCCTGGAGCACCGAGACGCTGGCCGTGGTCAACCGCGGCGATCTCGTCAGTGCCGGTGGCTACACGCTGCGGCTCGACGCCGTCTTCCCGCGCACGGCCCACAACTACCGCGAGGACGTGGCGCGCTTCACCGTTCTGCGCGACGGACGCATCGTCGGCACCGTCGAGGGGGCGAAGCGCCTCTATGTGACGCGCGGCATGCCGACCACGGAGGCCGGCATCATGACGCTCGGGCCGAGCCAGCTCTACGTGAGCGTCGGCGAGCCGCAGCCGTCCGGCGGGCTCGGCGTGCGCATCTACTGGAAGCCCTACGTGCTCTTTGTCTGGCTCGGTGCCGTTGTCATGGCCGCCGGCGGGCTCCTTTCCCTGACGGACCGGCGCCTGCGCGTCGCCGCACCTGCGGCTGCCCGCGCCCGGATGGTTCCGGCGGAGTAGGGCGATGCGACGGTTCCTGCCCGTCTTTGCCGCCGTTCTCCTCCTTGCCCTGCCCGCGCTCGCGGTGCAGCCGGACGAGGTGCTGCGCGACCCGGCGCTTGAGGCGCGGGCGCGGGCTATCTCCGCCGAGCTGCGCTGCCTCGTCTGCCAGAACCAGTCCATCGACGATTCCGATGCGCCGCTCGCGCGCGACCTGCGCATCCTCGTGCGGGAGCGCCTCAGCGCGGGAGACAGTGACGAGGAGGTGCGCAACTTCGTCGTGGCCCGCTATGGCGACTTCGTGCTGCTGCGTCCGCCGTTCAACTGGCAGACGGCCTTGCTCTGGGGCGGTCCTTTCCTCGTGCTCCTCGCCGGCATCGCTGCGATCGTGACCGCGGCGCGGCGCCGGCGGACGGAAGTCGCGGCTATCGCACCGCTGAGCGACGAGGAGAAGGCTCGCCTCGCCGCCCTGCTCGAAGGGCGCGATCAGGACGCCTGACAGCCGCTCGGTGCCTTTTCCTGTCCTCGGCCGAATGGTCCCGGCCGTCGTCATGCGCTGCCGGCAGATGCACCGCCGGGCACGATGGCGCATGCTGGCGCCTCTGATCGGCCGCGCGATTCATGTCGCGCGGCAGCCGAGGGGGAGTGGAGCCATGACGCGAGGCGTCGGAGCCGAGGAAGACGTGTGCCGCTGGCTGGCGGAGCGGGAGGGCGAGATGCTGGCCCTCCTCGAAGAGGTGGTGAACATCGACAGCGGTAGCTACGACAAGGCCGGTGTCGACGCCGTGGGTGAGCGCTTTGCCCGCTTCTTCGCCGACCATGGCATTCCCGTTTCCTGGCGGCGGGGCGAGACCTACGGCGATGCGCTGCGCGCGGAGCTCGCCTGCCCCGGCAGCAATCTCAAGCCGGTCCTCCTTCTCGGCCATCGCGACACGGTCTTCCCCAAAGGCGAGGCGGCGCGCCGGCCCTTCAAGATTGTCGACGGGCGTGCCTACGGCCCGGGCGTCGCCGACATGAAGGGCGGGCTTGTCATCAATGCCTTCGTTCTCGCCGCGCTCGCGGCGCGGAATGCCGCTCCTGGGCCGGTCGTGGTGCTGATGACGGGGGACGAGGAAATCGGCTCGCCCTTCTCCCGCAAGATCATCGAGGAGGAGGCGGCGGCGTCGCGCGCCGTGTTCAACGGCGAGCCGGGCCGCGCCTCCGGCAACATCGTCAGCGGTCGCAAGGGCGGCGTGTTCCTACACCTCGAGGTCTTCGGGAAGGCGGCCCACTCGGGCGCCAACTTCGGCGATGGGGCGAGCGCCATCGGCGAGCTCGCCCACAAGATCGTCGCCCTGCATGCGCTGACCGATCTTGAGGCCGGCATCACCGTCAACGTGGGCACCGTGCGCGGCGGCCAGTCGGTCAACACGACGGCGCCCTACGCCGAGGCAGAGGTCGACATGCGATACGTGACACCGCATCAGCGCGCCGCGCTCGTTGCGGAGGTGGAGCGCATCGTGGCTGCATCCACCGTTCCCGGCACCCACGCGCGCTTCACCACGCGCGGCGACTTCCTGCCTCTCGTCGCCACGCCCGAAAGCGAGCGCATGATGGCGACCTACAAGGCTGCGGCCGCCGATTCGGGCCTTGTCGTCGAGGGGGAGTTCACCGGCGGCTGCTCTGACGCCGGCTTCTCGGCGGCGGTCGGAACGCCCACGCTCTGCGGCCTCGGGCCGGTGGGCGGCAAGGCGCACTCGCCGGAAGAGTACATGGAGGTTGCCTCGCTCGTGCCGCGCGCCCAGGCGCTGGCGCGCGCCGTGATGCGGTGTGAGGCGGGGCGCTGAGGCCGCCGGCACCCTTACGAAGATTTCATGTCCTCGTGAGGCTGCCGTAAGGCGCGGTTGGCCATCTTCGGTGGCGAAAACGGGCTGAGCCCGAGAATTTCGCCAACGGAGATGGCTATGCACGAGAAAGACCACAGCGAAGCCCTGAAGGCCCGCATCAAGTCCCCGAAGCGCGCCAGCCGGCGCATGTCCATGCTGCTGGGCGCCGTCGCCCTCGGTGCCCTGACCACCGGGGCAATGCTGCAGAGCAGCTTCGATGTCGGACCGACCCCCGCCTATGCACAGAACCTGTCGGCCCAGGTGCCGGCGGCGACCTCTGCCGGCTTCGCCGATGTCGTCGACCACGTGAAGCCCGCCGTCGTGTCCGTGCGCGTGAAGGTGGCGGTCGAGGGGGCGAGCGCCGAAGGGTTCGACCTGCGCCAGTTCGGCCTGCCTGAGGGCAGCCCCTTCGAGAAGTTCTTCCGCCGTTTCGGCGACGAAGGCCAGCGGCCCGCTCCGCGCCGCTACGGCGAGGCCCAGGGTTCCGGCTTCTTCATCTCGGCCGACGGCTATGTCGTCACCAATAACCACGTCGTGGAGAAGGCGCGCGAGGTCGAGATCCAGACCGACGACGGCAAGACCTATTCCGCCAGGATCGTCGGCACCGATCCCAAGACCGACCTGGCGCTGCTCAAGGTCGATGCCGAGGGCGGCTTCCCCTATGTCAGCTTCGCGCGCAATGCACCGCGCGTGGGCGAGTGGGTGCTCGCCGTCGGCAATCCCTTCGGCCTCGGTGGCACCGTGACGGCGGGTATCGTCTCGGCCCGCGGCCGCGACATCGGCGCCGGCCCCTACGACGACTTCCTGCAGATCGACGCGGCTGTGAACCGCGGCAACTCCGGCGGGCCGACCTTCAACGCCGCCGGTGAGGTCGTGGGCGTCAACACAGCCATCGCCTCGCCCTCGGGCGGCAATGTCGGCATCGCCTTCGCCATCCCGGCCGAGACGGTGCAGAAGGTCGTCGCCGAGATCAAGGAGCACGGTGCGGTGCGCCGCGGCTACCTCGGCGTGCAGATCCAGCCCATCAGCAAGGACATCGCCGAAGGGCTCGGCCTCGACGACGCCAAGGGTGCCATCGTCGCCCGCGTCGAAGGGGGGAGCCCGGCCGAGAAGGCCGGCATCAAGACCGGTGACGCCATCCTCGCCGTCGATGGACACGAGGTGAAGAACGCCCGCGAGTTGGCCCGCGACATCGCCGGCTTCGCGCCGGGCAAGTCGGTGGACGTTACCGTCTGGCGCGACGGCAAGAAGCGCGAGATCTCCGTCACGCTGACGAAGATGCCCGGCGAGAAGACCGCGAGCGCCGAGACCGGCGAGGAGCAGGGCGGCAAGCTCGGCCTTTCGCTGGCGCCCGCCAGCTCGGTGGACGGCGCCGACAAGGAAGGCGTCGTCGTCGTGGGGGTCGAGCCGGGCAGCCCAGCCGAGGAGCGCGGCCTGCGCTCGGGTGACGTGATCGTCTCCGTCGGCGGCAAGAAGGTCGAGACCCCGCAGGACGTGCGCGAGGCCGTCAAGGAGCTGCGCAAGGAGGGGCGCAAGGCCGTGCTGATGCAGGTCGAGTCGGCCAACGGGGCCCGCTTCGTCGCGCTGCCCATCGCCTGATCCTCGGGAAGGGGCGGCGGGCCGCCTGTCGCCCACAGACCGTCGCCCCCTCCCGCACGGCGGCAGGCCGGACATCCCCGCGTCCGGTCTGCCGTTTGCATTTCGGAGTTGCTACCATGAGCGCCATGAAGATTCTCGTCATCGAAGATGATCAGGAGGCCGGCGCCTACATGGTGAAGGCCTTTCGCGAGGCGGGCCATGTGGCGGACCACGCGGCCGATGGCCTCGATGGCTACGCCATGGCGCGCGAGGGCGAATACGACGTTCTCGTCGTGGACCGCATGCTGCCCAAGCTCGACGGGCTGTCGCTGATCCGCTCGCTGCGCGAGCAGAACGTGGATACGCCCGTGCTCATCCTCTCCGCGCTGGGGCAGGTGGACGACAGGGTCAAGGGCCTGCGGGCGGGCGGCGACGACTATCTGCCCAAGCCCTACGCCTTTTCGGAGCTGCTGGCGCGGGTCGAGGTGCTCGCCCGCCGCAAGAAGGGTGCGAACGGCGAGCCGACCAGTTACCAGGTGGGCGACCTCGTGCTCGACCGCCTGTCGCATCGTGTGACGCGCGGCGGGCAGGAGATCGTGTTGCAGCCGCGCGAGTTCCGCCTGCTCGAGTATCTCATGAAGCACGCCGGACAGGTGGTGACGCGCACCATGCTGCTCGAGAACGTGTGGGACTATCACTTCGACCCGCAGACGAACGTCATCGACGTGCATGTCTCTCGCCTGCGCTCGAAGATCGACAAGGGCCAGGACGTGCCGCTGATCCAGACGGTGCGCGGAGCGGGATACATGATCCGTGACGGGTCTCGGTAAGCTCTTCCGCACGACAGCCTTCAAGCTGTCGGCGGCCTATCTCCTCGTCTTCGTCCTCTTCGCGGGCTCCATCCTGGGCTATGTTGCGTGGAACGCGCGGCGCGTCCTCGACGACCAGATCCAGGGCACTATCGACGCCGAGCTGCAGGGGCTGGCCGAGCAGTATCGCATCGGCGGCATCCGCCGGCTCGTCAACATCATCGACCGGCGCTCGCGGGCGCCGAGCGCCTCGCTCTACCTCGTCACAACAGTCACCGGCGAGCCGCTGGCGGGCAATGTCGTGGACGTGCCCTTCGACGTTCTCGACGAACCCGGCTCGCGCGAGATCGCCTACAGGCGCAGCGACGAGGCGGGCGACCGGGAGTTCCGCGCGCTCGTGCGCGTCTATGTGCTGCCCGGCGGCTTCCGGCTCCTCGTCGGCCGCGACGTCGAGGAGCGGTTGCAGCTGCAGGCCGTCATCCGCCGGGCGCTGGCCCTGTCCATCGGCCTCGTCACCGTGCTCGCCTGCCTCGGCGGCTGGTTCATCACCCGGCGCGTGCTCAAGCGCGTCGACGAGATGACCGAGACGACACGCACGATCATGGAAGGCGACCTCGACGGGCGCCTCGCCGTGACGGGCACCGGCGACGAGCTCGACCGTCTGGCGCGAAACCTCAACGACATGCTCAGCCGTATCGGCGAACTGATGGCCGGCATGCGCGAGGTATCCGACAACATCGCCCATGACCTCAAGACGCCCCTGACGCGCCTGCGCAACCGCGCCGAGGAAGCGCTGCGCGCGGCGAAGTCACCGGACGAGTACGCCGCCGCGCTCGAAGGCATCATCGACGAATCCGACAATCTCATCCGCATCTTCAATGCGCTTCTGATGATCGCGCGGCTTGAGGCCGGCAACGCCACCCCCTCCATGGGCGATTTCGATGCCGCCGAGATCGCCGGCAGTCTCGCGGAGCTTTACGAGCCCCTCGCCGAGGAGGCGGGCATGCCGCTCGTCGCGGACATCGAGCCGAACCTGCCGGTGCACGGAAACCGCGAGCTCATCAGCCAGGCGCTCGCCAATCTGATGGACAACGCCCTCAAATACGGCACAAGCTGCGAAACGACGCCGGAGGTGAGGATCCGCGCCCGGCGAGTCGGCGACATGGTGGAGATCGCGGTGAGCGACCGGGGGCCGGGCATTCCCGAAGGAGAGCGCGAACGCGTGCTGGAGCGTTTCGCGCGCCTGGAGAGCGCGCGTTCCAAGCCCGGCTTCGGCCTCGGCCTCAGCCTCGCCTCGGCCGTCGCGCGCCTGCACGCGGGGGCGCTGCGGCTCGAGGACAACGGGCCGGGCCTGCGGGCCGTGCTCGCCCTGCCGCTGGCGAAGGGCGGGATCAAGGCCGGCCATGTCGGCGCCGAGGCGGCGCTCGCGCGACCATCGCTATGAAACAGGCAGAAAACAGAACGTGACAGGGCTGGAAACGACCTCTCTCGCCGCCGCGGTCCGCTGCTTGCCGGCACCCCCTGCCAAGGCCGCCGTCGCACGCTTGAGGGCTGACCTGGCGGGCGAAGGCGAGACCTTCGACGCACTCGGCCGCCTTTTCGCAGCTCATCCGCAGCTGCAGAAGCTCACTGCCGCCTTCGCCGACTACTCACCCTTCCTGTGGCGGCTGGTGACGACGAAGCCGGAGCGGTTCCTGGCCCTCGCGGAGGCCCCGCCGGATGAGGTCCGCGCCCGCATCCTCGCCGACGTGAAGCGGGCGGGGGAGGAGGCGCAGGAGACCTCTGACATCATGCGCCGCCTCCGGCGTCTGCGCGCGGAGTTCGCGCTCTTCGTCGCCTTGTGCGACTGCGGTGGCGTGTGGGACCTTCCGCAGGTTACGCGTGCGCTCAGCGATTTCGCTGACGCCTGCGTGGCGGCCGCCGTCACCTTCCTCCTGCGCGAGGCGCGAGAGGCGGGGCGCCTCGTCGCCGCGGACGGGGACGGGCCGGGCTTCGTCGTGCTGGCGCTCGGCAAGCACGGCGCGCGGGAGCTCAACTATTCGAGCGACATCGATCTCGTCGTCTTCTTCGACCCCGAGGCGCCGCTGCGCGAGGGGCTGGAACCGGCCCCCTTCTTCGTGCGCCTGACGCAGGGGCTGGTGAAGATCCTGCAAGAGCGCACCGGAGACGGCTATGTCTTCCGCGTCGACCTGCGCCTGCGGCCCGACCCCGGCTCCACGGCCGTCGCGGTGTCGCTGCCGGCCGCCTTCTCCTATTACGAGAGCGTCGGCCAGAACTGGGAGCGCGCCGCTTTCATCAAGGCGCGCCCGGTGGCCGGCGACATCGCCCTCGGCGAGCGCTTCCTCGCCGATCTGCGCCCCTTCGTCTGGCGCAAGTACTTCGACTTCGCCACCATCGCCGACATCCACGCGATGAAGCGGCAGATCCACGCCGTGCGCGGCCACGAGGCCATCGCGGTGGCGGGGCACGACATCAAGCTCGGTCGTGGCGGCATCCGCGAGATCGAGTTCTTCGTGCAGACGCAGCAGCTCGTCTTCGGCGGACGTCGCCCCTCGCTGCGCGGCCGCCGGACGCTCGAAGTCCTCGACGCTCTCGTCGAGGAAAAGTGGATCACGCCCGAGGCGCGTGACGACATGGCGGCAGCCTATGTCTTCCTGCGCACGGTCGAGCATCGGTTGCAGATGGTGGCGGACGAGCAGACGCAGCGCCTGCCGGACGACCCGGAGGCGCTCGCGCGCGTCGCCCGCTTCTGCGGATTCGCGACGGTGGAGGCCTTCGGCAAGGCGCTGACCGCCCATGCGCGCAAGGTGCAGGGCCACTACGCCATGCTGTTCGAGGAGGGGCCGGAGCTGGCAGCCGAGGCCGGCAGCCTCGTCTTCACGGGCACGGGCGATGACCCCGAGACGCTGGAGACCTTGCGGCGGCTCGGTTTCGCCGATCCGCCCCGCGTCGCGGAGACGGTGCGCGGATGGCACTTCGGCCGCCGCGCGGCCGTCACGAGCGCGCGTGCGCGCGAGGTGCTGACGGAGCTGACGCCGGCGCTCCTGACGGCGCTCGGCCAGACCGCGGCGCCCGACGCGGCCCTGGCCGCACTCGACGAGGCCTTCGGCCGCATGCCTGCCGCGGTCGAGCTGCTCTCCATTCTGCGCTCCAACGAGCGGCTGCTGCGCCTCTTTGCCGACCTTCTCGGCGGCGCGCCGCGGCTTGCCGAGGTCGTTTCGGCCGGTCCGCACGTGCTCGACGCAGTTATCGACCCGACCTTCCTCGACCCGACGACCGACGAGGCCGCCATCGAGGCGCGGCTCAGGAGCCTCGTCGGCACGCCGGCGGGCTACGAGGACTTTCTCGACCGGCTGCGCGAGGCGGTGCGGCAGGAGAACTTCCTTGTCGGCGCGCGCTTCCTGTCCGACATCCTGTCGCCGCCGCGGGCGGGCGAGGCTTTCGCCGCCGTGGCACAGGCCGCCGTGCGCCTCAGCCTGGACGCCGCACAGGCGGCCTTCGCCGAGGAGCATGGCCGGGTGCCCGACGGGCGCGCTGTCGTCCTGGGTCTTGGCCGGCTCGGCGCGCGCGAGATGACGGCGACGTCGGATCTCGACCTCGTCGTCATCTACGATTTCGATCCCGACAACCGGGAGAGTGACGGGCGCCGTCCCCTCGATGCCGTGGTCTACTACAGCCGTCTGACACAACGCCTCGTGAGCGCGCTGACGGTGCCGACGCGCCGCGGTGGGCTCTACGAGGTCGACATGCGCCTGCGCCCCTCGGGGCGCAAGGGGCCGGTCGCGACGCAGTTCGACGGCTTCCTGGCCTATCAGAGGACCGAGGCCGAGACGTGGGAGCACATGGCGCTGACGCGTGCCCGCGTCATCGCCGGCGACCCGTCCCTCGCCGCGGAGGTGGAGGAGGCGATCGCGTCGGTGCTGCGTGAGAGCCGCGACCGGGAGAAGCTCGCCGCGGACATCCGCGACATGCGTGCGCTCATCGCGCAGGAGAAGGGTGATGATCCGGGGGACCTCAAGCTCGCTGCCGGCGGGCTCGTGGACATCGAGTTCATCGCCCAGTTCCTGATCCTGGCCCATGCGGCGGAGGAGCCGGCCCTGATCGTGCCCGGCACGGCGCACGTGCTCGCCCGCGCGGCTGAAAAGGGCATCCTGCCGCCGGGGCGGGCCGACGTGCTGCGCCCAGCCTACGACCTGCTGTCGAGTGTCTTCCAGTGGCAGCGCCTGACGGTGGAGGGGCGCTTCGACCCGAAGACCGTTGCTCCCGCGATTCAGAAGCGCATCGCCACTGCCGTTGGGCTGCCCGACCAGAAGGTGCTGGCCCGGACGCTAGACGACACGCGTCGCCAGGTGCGCACCGTCTTCAACGAGCTGCTCGGCGCCGGCGACGCGGGCAAGGCGCACAAGGCAAAGGATTAGGGCGCCGCCCGGTCCTCACGCGGCCTTGCGCTGCTCCGCCTGCGGCAGATGCACCATGACGATGGTGCCGGAGCCGGGGGTGGAGCGGATGCGCAGCGAGCCTCCGTGCAGCTCCGTCAGCGAGCGGGCGATGGCGAGCCCGAGGCCCGAGCCCTTGTAGGTCTTGTTGTACTCGGTCTCGACGGTGGTGAAGGGCTGGCCGAGTTTGCCGATGGCCTCGCGCGGAATGCCGATGCCGTTGTCCTCGACATAGATGTTGACGGCACCCACAGCGTTGCGTGCGCGCAGGGCGACGCGGCCGCCTTCGGGCGTGAACTTGACCGCGTTGCGCAGCAGGTTGACGAGGACCTGCCGCAGGGCCCGCGGATCGGCGTCGAGCATCCGGGACGGCAGTGTCTCGAGCTCGAGCGTGATGTTCTTCGCCTCCGCGGCCTCGCTCACGGAGCGCATGGCCTCCGTCATCACCTTGTCGAGGGGGAACCACTCCCTCTCCAGCTTGTGGCGACCGGCCTCGATGCGCGACATGTCGAGGATGTCGTTGATGACGGAGAGCAGATACTGTCCGCTCTGGCGGATGTCCTGGCAGTACTCGGCGTACTTCTTGTTGCCCAGCTCGCCGAAGATGCCGTTCGCCATGATTTCCGAGAAGCCGATGATGGCATTGAGCGGCGTGCGCAGCTCGTGGCTCATGTTGGCGAGGAACTCGGACTTGGCGCGGTTGGCGTCCTCCGCATGGGCCTTCTGCTCCAGATAACGTTCCGCGAGGTCGGCGAGCTGCTGGGCCTGGATCTCGAGCTTCTGGCGCGAGCGCTTGAGATCCATCACCGTGGCGATGAGGCGGCGCTCGGAATCAAGCAGCTTCTCCTCGTGGCGCTTCAGGGCGGTGATGTCGGTGCCGACCGAGACATAGCCGCCGTCCTTTGTGCGGCGCTCGTTGATCTGCAGCCAGCGGCCGTCGGCAAGGCGCGCCTCGAAGCTGCGCGCGCCGATGTCGGTGTGCTCGCCGGTGAGGGACTGCGTCGTGACGACGAGCGGCCGGCTAGCGTTCATGATTTCGGTATAGGTGCGCCCGGCCTGGGCAATCTCCGGCGTCAGGCCGTGCAGCTTCTGGAACTTGGAGTTGCACATCACGAGGCGGTTGTCGGCGTCCCACAGGACGAACGCCTCGGAGATGGTCTCGATGGCGTCGCGCAGGCGCATGTCCGCGGTGGCGGTGCGCTCCGCGAGGCGGCGCTGCTCGGTGATATCGACGGCGATGCCGACGAGATGGGGGCCCTCGGTCGGATCCCCGTCGACGATCTCGGCGCGTGCGTTGATCCAGACCCACTCGCCGTTGGCGGCACGGATGCGGAAATCGTGGTCAATGGCGGTGGTGCGCGAGGCCGCCAGCATGTCTGCGAGGCCGTAGAGATCCGTGTCGTCCGGGTGGACGAGGCTGTTGACCTCGCCGAAGGACAGGAACTCGTCGCGCCGCCGGTACCCGAGGATGGCGTACATGGAGTCGGACCAGTAGATGCGTCCGCGTGCGATGTCCCAGTCCCACAGGCCGCAGCGGCCGCGGTTGAGGGCGGCGTCCACCCGCTCCTTCACCTTGTCGCAGATCTCATCGGCTGCCTTGGCGCGCCCGGCCTGCATGAAATAGGCGGCCGAGATGGCGAGCAGCACGAAGGCGGCGGCGGCGATCAGCGTCATCTGGCTCCAGGTCTGTGCCCGCCAGTGAGCGAGCGCGCCGGAGACGGGCTGCACCACGGCCAGCTGGCCGCCGCTGGCGCCGATGTTGCGCACGGTGGCCAGTGCATCTGTGCCGCCGGCAATCGTCAGGCGCAGCACGCCCGCCCGGTCCGCGAAGGTGGTGAGGGGTTGCGACGCACCGAGCACGTCGACCAGCAGCTGGCCGGTGGCGAGCTGGGCCGGAATTGCGCCGATCACGGCGCCCGTGGCGTCGGCGAGGAGGAGGCTGCGGCCGTTCGCCAGCATCGCCGCCGGGATCTGGCGCTCGAAGGCGGCCACGATGTCTTGCACCGTGGCGGGGCTGCTGTCGCGCGTCACTTCGGCATCGAGGACGCGCGCAGCGAGGGAGGCAAGGGTGTCAATCTCGGCAGCGGCGGCGTTCAGCGTCTCCTTGCGGGCGTCGATGGCCTGCAGCGAGGCCCCCGTGACGAGCGAGACGAGGAAGACGACAAGCAACGCCGGAACGGCAAGGCGCAGCCAGGGTTCTGCCAGAACGAGCCTTCGGTAGGCGGGATGTGCTATGGAGCGCGCAATCCCGAGAATCGTGCCCGCGCGCGCGGGCACGTACGTCGCGTCGACGCCCGCCATTGAATGCCCCCTTCGGAGTCCAAACGTCTCATCGGAAAGACGTGCCGCATCTCACCGAATCACCAACATCTGAATCCCGAAGGGGCCGTTTGTCCAGAGTCTTTATGATTGGTTGACACGACGCGGGAAATGCTTGTTGTGCAGATGCTTTTCCGCTGACGCGCCCTCTGGACTACTTCAAACTACATTTAGTATCTCACGACAGGGATCGGCCCGATATGTCGGCGACATCGGGCGAGAGGCCAGGCGTTTCGGCGACGCGGCGCAGCGCCTTCTCGGCGAGCGCCCTGCGTCCGGGCTCCAGCATCTTCCACGTGCGGAAGGCTGTGAGCAGCCGTGCCGCCACCTGTGGATTGCGCGCGTCGAGCGCGATCACGATGTCGGCGAGGAACTCGTAGCCGGCGCCGTCGGGCCTGTTGAACTGGGTGAGATTGCCCATCGCAAAGCTGCCGATGAGCGAGCGGACCCTGTTGGGGTTGCCCATCGAGAAGGCAGGATGGCTCATCAGGCCGCGCACTCGCTCCAGGGTCCCCGTCTCGGGGATCATCGCCTGCAGCGAGAACCACTTGTCGAGGACGAGCGCATTGTCTCGGAAACGCTCCGCGAACTCGGCGAGCGCTGTCTCGCGCGCTGTGCCCGGCAGGTGCGACAGAACGGAGAGTGCCGCGAAGCGGTCCGTCATGTTGTCGGCGTCGCGGAACTGGTGCAGGGCGAACGCCTCACCCTCGGCCGGCCGGCCAGCCGCGAGCAGGTCGAGGCACGCATTGCGCAGCGCCCGCCGGCCCGCACCGGCTGCGTCGGGCGTGTAGGGCTCGCGCGTGGTCAGGCGGCCATAGAGCTCCGCCAGCTCGTCGCCGAGCGCCGCGCCGATCTCGGCCTTCACCAGCCGCCGCGCGTGGTGCACTGCATCCGGATCCACGTCGTGGCCGATCTCGCGCGCGATATCGGCTTCCGTCGGCAGGGCGAGCACCTGGGCGGCGAAGGCGGGGTCGCTGGCAGCGCGCATGGCGAGGAAGTGGCGAAGCGCATCGGCCATGCGATGGTCGGCGGCGCGCTTGTCGCCCGCGACAGCGCGCAGGATCGCCCGCGTCGCGACCGTCTGGGCGGACTGCCACTGGTTGAAGGGGTCGCTGTCGTGGCGGAAAAGGACGAGCAGATCCTCCTCCTCAAGGTCGATCTCCAGCCTGACCGGCGCCGAGAAGCCGCGCAGAAGCGACGGCACCGGCTTCTCGGGCACGTCGGTGAAGGTCAGTGTCGCCGACGGGCCGTCGAGCACGAAGACGCCCGGCGCGTGGCCCTCGGTGGCCGGCGGCGAGAGGGGGATGTCTGCCCCGCTCGCGCCGACGAGCCCGAGGCTGATCGGGATGACCTGCGGCGACTTTTCCAGCTGCCCCGGCGTCGGCGGCGTCGCCTGGGTCAGCGTCAGGCGATAGACCTTCGCCGCCGGGTCGTAGTGGCCGCGGGCGGTGACGGTCGGCGTGCCGGCCTGCTCGTACCACAGGGCAAAATGGCCGAGGTCGCGGCCGCTTGCCTCCGCGAAACAGGAGAGAAACTGCTCGATCGTCGCCGCCGTCCCGTCGTAGCGGTCGAAATAGAGGTCCATGCCGCGGCGGAACGCTTCCTCGCCGATCAGCGTCCGCAGCATGCGGATGACCTCCGCGCCCTTCTCGTAGACCGTCGCCGTATAGAAGTTGTTGATTTCGCGATACTGGCGCGGGCGCACGGGGTGGGCGAGGGGGCCTGAATCCTCGGCGAACTGCTGCGACCGGAGCACGCGCACGTCGGCGATGCGCTTGACCGCGCGGGAGCGCTGGTCGGCGGAGAACTCCTGGTCACGGAAGACCGTGAGCCCTTCCTTCAGGCAGAGCTGGAACCAGTCCCGGCAGGTGATGCGGTTGCCGGTCCAGTTGTGGAAGTATTCGTGGGCGATGATCGCCTCGATGTTGGCGTAGTCCGTGTCGGTGGCCGTCTCCGGGCTGGCGAGTACGTACTTGTCGTTGAAGATGTTGAGGCCCTTGTTCTCCATCGCCCCCATGTTGAAGTCCGACACGGCGACAACGTTGAACACGTCGAGATCGTACTCGCGGCCGAAGACGCGCTCGTCCCACGCCATGGAACGCTTCAGCGCGTCGAGGGCATAGGCCGCATCGCCGGCCTTGCCCGGCTCGACATAGACGGCAATATCGACGCGCCGCCCCGACATGGTCGTGAACGTGTCAGCCACCTTGTCGAGGCGCCCGCCGACGATGGCGAAGAGATAGCAGGGCTTGGGAAAGGGATCGTGCCAGACAGCGTAGTGGCGGCCGCCGCCGGCGTCACCTGCCTTGACCGGATTGCCGTTGCCAAGCAGCACTGGCGCCTCGTCCCGATCCGCCTCGATGCGGGTGGTGAAGACAGAAAGGACGTCCGGCCGGTCGAGGAAATAGGTGATGCGACGGAAGCCCTCGGCCTCGCACTGGGTGCAATAGGCGCTGCCCGACCGGTAAAGCCCCATCAGCTTGGTATTGGCCGTGGGGTCGATCTCGGTCTCGATGGTCAGCGTGAACGGCGATGCCGGCGGGGCGTGGATGACGAGGCGCTCGGGCGAGGCCTCGTAGGCGTCCGGGGCGGCGGGCCGGCCGTCGATGGCGAGGGAGATGAGGCGCAGCTCGTCGCCGTCGAGCACCAGCGGAGCCGACGGCCTGCCGGCGGCATTGGCGCGCAGGTGCAGCGTCGCGCGGACGCGGGTGGCGTGCCGGTCGAGCCGGATGTCCAGTTCCGTGCGGTCGATCAGGTAATCCGTCGGCCTGTAGTCCTCCAGCCTGATGACGGCGCCGCTCTCGTCACGCATCAGCACTCGCTCCCGTAGCTTGTTTCAACGATAGCTGCTCGAGCCACCCGCCGCGATGTCTCTTCCGGCAGGGTCCTGCGGCCGCGGCTCTGCATGGCCGACGATTCGGCCGATTTCGGGGTGGTCGATGCGCATTCTCCGGTCGAGCTCGTCGACCATATCGTGCACGGTCGCGATGTCGAGGCCGGGATCGAGCCGGCAGTGGTAGTTGACGACGTGGCCGGCCGGCGTCTCGCGCACCCGCACGCTGTGCACGCCGGTGATGCCGTTGCATTCGCGTGCATGGTTGGCAAGGGAGAGGGCGATGCCGGCAACGGTCTCCGCATCCGCCTCACGCCCCTCGAGATGCTGCACCACGAGCGGCTCGATGTGGCTCTCCACCTCCACCTGCGGGCCGAGCTCCTCGACGAGCGCCGCCTCGAGGCGGCTTGCCACCTCGTGCGCCTGGGCCAGCGTGAGCCGGGCGTCGACCTCGATGTCGAAGCTCACCGACAGGCGGTTGGCGAGGTTCTGCACCGTCACATGATGCACCGGCACGCGCAGGCGCGCGGCGGTCAGCATCACCCGCTCGAGGATGGTCTCGTCGTCAATCTGCACGGGCGTTGTCGAGATCGTGAACTCGCTGTCCGGCAGATCCGTACGGATGGCGCCGAGCACACGCTCCTTGATCTGGGTGACACGGTCGAGCGGTAGGGTGCGCGAGACGAAGATGCCTACCTCGCCCATGATCTGCGAGCCGGAGGAGCGCACACGCACCCGCTCCACGCCAACGACGCCAGGCACCTTCTCGGCCAGTCCCGTCACCCGCTCGGCGAGGCCCTTGGGCGCCGTGTCGAGCAGGGTGTCGATGGTGCGTCGGGCAAGCCTGAAGCCGGCGATGGCGATGAAGAACGAGACGCCGATGGCGATCAGCGCATCTGCCTGCGGATAGCCGAGATGGGCCGCCGCGAAGGCAACGAGCACGCAGGCGGAGTTGACGAGATCAGACGAGAAGTGCAGCGCGTCGGCCGCCAGCGCCTCGCTGCCCGTCTCGCGGGCTACGCGGGCTAGCCCCCACCAGCGCCAGCCGTCGACGAACATCGAGCCGACCACCACCGCAACCGCCGGCCAGGAGAGGAAGATCTCCGTCTGTCCGCTCGACAGCCGCCGCACGCCCTCCACGGCGATGATGCCCGAAAGGAGAAAGAGGAAGGCCGTCTGCACCAGCGCGGAGAGGGACTCGAACTTGCCGTGGCCGTAATGGTGCCGCGCGTCGGCCGGCTTGTGCGCGGCGCGCACGGCCAGCCACGTCATGGTCGTGGCTGCCACGTCGAGCAGGCTGTTGGCCGCGTCCGAGATGAGGGCGAGCGAGCCCGTGGCGTAGCCGGCGACGCCCTTGCCGATGGTGAGCCCGGCACTCGCCAGGATCGAGACGAAGGCGGCGCGCTCCTTGCGACGCTCGCTGCGCCGCCGCTCCGGCGAGATGGACGGTGGACTCATGGCACCTATTCCGCTTGCGGGTTTGACTTGCCCGCGGCATCGACGATCCTTTCCGCAGCGGACGGGAGAGGATCCATGCGATATCTGCACACGATGGTGCGTGTCTCGAATCTCGAAGACTCGCTGGACTTTTATTGCAACAAGCTCGGCCTCGTCGAGGTGCGGAGGGTGGAGAACGAGAAGGGGCGCTATACCCTCGTGTTCCTCGCCGCGCCGAAGGACATGGAGGCGGCCGCGAAGAGCCAGGCCCCGCTGCTCGAGCTCACGTACAACTGGGATCCCGAAGAATACACGGGCGGGCGCAACTTCGGCCACCTGGCCTATCGCGTCGACGACATCTACGAACTTTGCGACCGGCTGATGAAGGCGGGTGTCACCATCAACCGCCCGCCGCGCGACGGCTACATGGCCTTCATCCGCTCACCGGACGGCATCTCCATCGAGCTCCTGCAGGAGGGTGAGCCCAAGCCTCCGGCCGAGCCCTGGGCCTCCATGCCAAACACCGGAACTTGGTGAGGCCGGCGGCGGCGCTGCCATCCCTCCGGCGACCGGCCGCTGCGGCGCGATGCCGGGCGGCCGGTGAGCCGGAGAGGCGCCATGGTCCGGAGCCTTCAGGCTCCGCTTGCAGAGCGGGAAGGCGGGCGAAGCCCCTCAGTCTACGGCGTAGGGGTCGTTGTCGGGGTCGATCAGCTGCCCCGGCGCCGGATGGGGCATATAGGAATGGGGGGCCTGCGTGCGCGTGCTGGACGAGGAACTGCAGGCGGCGAGCACCAGGCCGAGGAGCGCGGCGACGACGATGATGCGCATGGACATCCCCTTGTGATCCGTTGCGTTCGCTCTTCAGGGGCGAGGTGCCCCAGACGGGCGGTGAGGTCAAGGTGTGAGGCCGGGTATCGGGGTAGGATCCGGAGTTTGGCAAGATCGACGTCGTGGGAGTAATGGTAGCCGGGCCGGGATCATGATGCCGGGCGCGCGAGGAACGGAGCGGCAATGAGCGTCAGGGAATTCGGAGTGGCCGACGGCGAGCCCGTCCGCGAGATCACCATTCGCGCTCCCAAGGGCAGCGCGCGGGCCAAGGTGCTGACCTGGGGCGCCGTGCTGAGGGACATGCTGGTGCCCCTGCCTTCGGGTGAGCTGCAGCGCGTCGTCCTCGGTTTCGACAGCCTCGACGCCTACATTGCCCATTCCCCGCACATGGGGGCCATTGCCGGCCGGGTGGCGAACCGCATCGGCCACGGCCGCTTCACCATCGACGGCACAGTCTACGAGGTCGACCGCAACCAGGACGGCCGGCATACGCTGCACGGGGGAACGAAGGGCTTCGGCAAGCGGCCCTGGCAGCTCGCCCACCACGACGACAGCAGCGTCACCCTCACGCTTCTCTCGCCGGACGGCGATCACGGCTTTCCGGGCAACGTGACCGTCACCTGCGTCTATCGCCTGCTCGAGCCGGCGACGCTGCGCATCGAACTCTCGGCGACGACCGACAGGCCGACGCCCGTCAATCTCGCCCACCATTCCTATTTCAATCTCGACGGCTCGCCCTCGATCCTCGACCACCGCATGCGCGTGGAGGCGGATTTCATCACGGCGACGGATGCGGACCTCATCCCCACCGGCGAGATCCGCTCGGTCGAAGGCACGCCCTACGACTTCCGCGGCAACCGCTCCATCCGCTTTCCCGACGCCGAGACGGGCGCGCCGGTGCACTACGACATCAACTTCGTCCTGCGCCGCACCCGGTTGGAGCCGTCCGGCATTCCCGGCATGCCGCTGGCCCATGCCGCCCTCGTCACCTCGCTGCGCAACAACCTCGCGCTCGACGTGTGGACGACAGCCCCCGGACTCCAAGTCTATGACGGGCGCAAGATCGACCTCAGCGGCATCCCCGGCCTCGACGGCGCCATCTATGGCTCGAATGCCGGTCTCGCGCTCGAGCCGCAGCACTTTCCCAACAGCATCAACATTCCGCACTTCCCCTCGGTCCTGCTGACACCCGGCGACGTCTACCGGCAGGTGAGCGAGTTCCGCTTCCACGCGGGCTGAGGCAGGGAGGGCTGCCTCGGCGGCCCGCGGGCCTCGATGCCGTCCGGCGCCGGCCGCTCTCGTTTCCTCTGTTGCACGGCTCCCCGAATGGGGCACACTCGGGCCAACAGAGGGGACAACACTATATGCGCCGAACAATCCGTTTCCTGCGAAAGGGCGAAACGGTCGAGGTCGAGCAATTCGCACCACGCACAACGCTGCTCGACTGGCTGCGCCTGAGTGAAAGGTCCACCGGCACCAAGGAAGGCTGCGGAGAAGGCGACTGCGGGGCCTGCACGGTCGTGCTGCGCCGCCTCGTCGATGGGCGCCTCGTCCCGGCGCCCGTCAATGCCTGCATCCTCCTCCTCGGCCAGGTGGACGGCAGCGAGGTGCTGACGGTCGAGGATCTGGCAGCGGAGGGGCGCCTGCATCCCGTGCAGCAGGCGATGGTGGAGCACCACGGCTCCCAGTGCGGCTTCTGCACGCCCGGCATCGTCATGAGCCTCTTCGCGCTCTACGAGGCCGGCATGGCCCCGGACCGGCAGGAGGTAACGGACGCGCTCGCCGGCAACCTCTGCCGCTGCACGGGCTACCGGCCCATCGTCGACGCGGCCTTCGATGCCCTCGCGCGGAGGGAGGAGGACCCGTTCGTCGCGCGGCGGCAGCAGGTCGCGGGGAAACTTGCAGCCCTCGCCGACGAGGCGGATGTCTTCGTCGGCAGCGACCAGTCCTTCTTCGCGGCGCCCGCGAGCATCGAGGCCCTGGCGCAGCTCTGTCTCGCGCACCCCGATGCGACGCTCGTCGCCGGCGCCACCGACGTCGGCCTCTGGATCACCAAGGCGCTTGCCGAATTGCCGAAGGTCATCTGGCTTGGGCGGGTCGCCGGGCTCGACGCGGTGGCGGAGGACGGCGAGACCGTGACGCTCGGCGCCACCGTCCCGCTGTCGCGGGCGCGTGACGTGCTCGCCGGGCTCGATCCCGATCTCGGCGAGCTAATGCGCCGCTTCGGCTCGCGGCAGGTGCGGGCCTCGGGCACGGTTGGCGGCAACGTCGCCAACGGCTCGCCAATCGGCGATCTCGCGCCCGCGCTCATCGCGCTCGGCGCGACGCTGCACCTGCGGCGCGGCGCGGAGCGCCGCAGCCTGCCGCTCGAGGACTTCTTCCTGGACTACCGCAAGCAGGACCGGCGCCCGGGCGAATTCGTCACGGCCGTCACGCTGCGCAAGCCGGCTGGCCGGCACTTCCGCGCCTTCAAGGTGAGCAAGCGCTTCGACGAGGACATCTCCGCCGTCATGGGCGCCTTCTGCCTCGACATCGCGGACGGGACGGTGCGCGAGGCGCGCATCGCCTATGGAGGCATGGCCGGCATCCCGAAGCGTGCACGAGCCGCGGAAGCGGCGCTCGCCGGCGCCACCCTTGCCGACGGCGCCGCCATGGAGCGGGCGGTCACCGCGCTCGCCGGCGACTTCTCGCCTCTCAGCGACCATCGCGCCAGCGCCGGCTATCGCCGCCGTGTCGCCGGCAACCTTCTGCGCAAGGCGCTGACGGAGATCGCGACGGGCGATGATGCCGCAACCCGTCTCATCGGCCACCGGGAGATCCGCCATGCGGCAGAGTGAAGGGACGGAAAACCTCACCTCACGCGGGGCGACACCTCGCCCGTCGATGCGCGATGCCTCTTCCCGCCCGCCGGCCACGACCGGGGGGGCGGCCGTGGCGCCCGTCGCGGGCGACGACGGCACCACGCTGCGCTACGTCCATCGTCCGCTGCCGCACGATTCCGGGGTGCGTCACGTCTCGGGCACCGCGCTCTACATCGATGACATCCGGGAGCCGGAAGGAACGCTCCATGTTGCGCTCGGCCTCAGCCCCGTCGCGCGCGGGCGCCTCAGGGGGCTTGATCTTGCAGCCGTGCGCGCGGCGCCGGGCGTCGTCGCCGTGCTGACGGCGGCAGACGTGCCCGGCCGCAACGATATCTCCCCGGCGAACGGCGACGAGCCGGTCTTCGCCGAGCAGGAGGTGCTCTTCCACGGCCAGCCGGTCTTCGCCGTGGTGGCGACGACGCGGGACGCAGCGCGACGTGCCGCCCGGCTCGCCACCTTCGACATCGAGGAGGAGCCGCCGAGTATCACGGTGGAGGATGCGCTCGCGCGCGGCGAGACGGTGCTGCCGGACTACACCTTCGGCCGCGGTGACGTCGAGGCGGCGCTCTCGGCCGCTCCCCATCGCCTCGAGGGGGTGCTGCGCATCGGCGGGCAGGAGCATTTCTACCTCGAAGGCCAGGCGGCGCTCGCGGTGCCGGGCGAGGAGGGGGACATCCTCGTCCATTCCTCCACCCAGCATCCGAGCGAGGTCCAGCACATCGTGGCGCGGGTGCTCGGCATCCCCGACGCCTTTGTCACCTGCGAGGTCCGGCGCATGGGCGGCGGCTTCGGCGGCAAGGAGACGCAGGCGACGCAATGGGCGGTGATCGCCGCGCTCGCCGCGCGGGCCACCGGCCGCCCGTGCAAGCTGCGCCTCGACCGCGACGACGACATGGTGGTAACGGGCAAGCGCCACGACATGCGGGCGGATTGGCGCGTCGGCTTCGACGGCGACGGACGCATCCTCGGCTACGACATCGTGTTCAACGCCCGCTGCGGCTGCTCGGCCGATCTCAGCCAGGGCGTCGTCGACCGCACCATGTTCCATGCCGACAACGCCTACTTTCTGCCTGCGGCGCGCATCGCCTCGCGGCGGCTCAAGACCAACACGGTCTCCAACACCGCCTTCCGCGGCTTCGGCGGGCCGCAGGGCATGCTCGCCGTCGAGCGCGTGATGGACGAGATCGCCGCCCGCCTCGGGCGCGACCCGCTGGACGTGCGCAAGGCGAACTTTTACGCGCCGGGCCGTGACGAGACGCCCTACGGCCAGACCGTGGAGGACACGGACGTGCTCGCCGCGCTCGTGGCGCAGTTGGAGGCCGATTGCGACTACCGCGCCCGCCGCAGGGCGGTGACGGCCTTCAACGCGCGCTCCCGCGTGCTGAAGAAAGGCCTTGCGCTGACGCCGGTGAAGTTTGGCATCAGCTTCACGCTCACCCACCTCAACCAGGCGGGCGCGCTGGTGCACGTCTACCAGGACGGCTCGATCCACCTCAACCACGGCGGCACCGAGATGGGGCAGGGGCTCTTCATCAAGGTCGCACAGGTGGTGGCGGAGGAGTTCGGCGTCGGCATCGAGTGCGTCCGCATCACGGCGACGACGACGGCCAAGGTGCCCAACACGTCGCCAACCGCTGCCTCCTCGGGCTCGGACCTCAACGGCATGGCGGCGCGCATAGCGGCCGCCACCATCCGCCAGCGCCTCGTCGAATTTCTCTGCGAGACGTACGACGTCGCCGAGGGCGAGGTCACGTTCCGCGACGATCGCGTCTTCTTCGGCAACGAGAGCCTCGCCTTCGCCGATCTGGTGAAGAAGGCCTACCAGGCGCGCATCCCGCTCTCCGCCACCGGCTTCTACCGCACGCCCGCGATTCACTGGGACCGCGCGGCGGGGCGGGGGCGGCCCTTCTTCTACTTTGCCTACGGCGCGGCCTGCGCCGAGGTGACGATCGACACCCTGACCGGCGAATACAGGCTCGACCGGGTCGACATCCTGCACGATGCCGGCCGTTCGCTGAACCCGGCCATCGACATCGGCCAGATCGAGGGCGGCTTTGTGCAGGGCATGGGGTGGCTGACCACCGAGGAGCTGGTCTTCGACGCCAAGGGGCGCCTCGCCACCCATGCACCCTCCACCTACAAGATCCCCGTGGCCTCGGACGTGCCGCAGGACTTCCGCGTCAGGCTGTTCACGAGCGCCAACCGGCAGCCGACCATCTACCGGTCCAAGGCCGTGGGCGAGCCGCCGCTGATGTTGGCGAACGCGGTTTTCTGCGCCATCGCCGATGCAGTGCGCGCCGCGCGTGGGGACGGGCTCGCGCCCCTCGACGCGCCGGCGACGCCCGAGGCCGTGTTGCGTGCCATCGTTGGCGCGCTGTGAGGCATCATGCCCGTCTGGCGGACATTGCGGGATTTCGTGCAGGACCATGGCGGTGCGGCGCTCGTCACCCTTGCCGAGGTCAGGGGCTCGGCTCCGCGCGAGGTCGGGGCCCGCATGGTGGTGCGGCCCGACGGCGCCTTTCACGGCACGATCGGCGGCGGACGGCTCGAATGGGAGGCGCTTGCCGAGGCACGCCGGGCGATGGCGGCCGGCCGGCGTGCGCTGACGCGGCTCGACCTGGCGCTCGGCCCCGATCTCGGCCAGTGCTGCGGCGGGCGTGTCACCGTCCACGTCGAGGTGTTCGGCCCGGAGGATGCGGACGAGCTCGCGGTGCTCGCAGCGGCGGAGCAGGAGGGGCCGTTCTCGGTCGTCGCCATGCCGGACAGGACCGGCCGTGTGCTGCGGCGCATCGGCGGGCAAGCGCCGGCCGGCGCCTGGCGGGAGCACTACGGGGAGGCGGCGACGCCGGTCCTTCTCTTCGGTGCCGGGCATGTCGGGCGAGCGCTCGTCCTGGCGCTTGCCCCCCTGCCGTTTGCCGTGCGCTGGCTCGATGCGCGCCCCGACGCCTTTCCGCCCCACATTCCGGCCAACGCGACCGCCGCGGTCTTCGCCGATCCGCAGAAGGAGCTTGCCGCCGCGCCAGCCGGCGCGTTCGTCCTTGTCATGACGCACGACCACGCGCTCGACCTCGCCGTCGTGTCGGCGGCCCTGCGGCGCCCGGACATTCCATACATCGGCCTCATCGGCAGCGAGACCAAGAGGGCACGTTTCGTCGGCCAGCTCGCCCGGGCGGGGCTGGAGGAGACGGACATCGCCCGCCTCGTCTGCCCGATCGGAATTGCCGGCATCACGGGCAAGTCGCCGGCCATCATCGCCGCGGCGACGGCGGCGGATCTCCTCCTGCGGAGCGAGGTGCTACGATAAGCGAAAAGGCCTTACACTTTTGGGCGCCATGGTCTAGACAGCCGCGACCGGGGCCGGATCCGTCGGCGCGGCCGGGCCTGGCCGGCGCATCCGCCCCTGAATCCTGGAAGAGAGACCGGAGAGTCCGTTGATGGCCGCCTTCGACATCCTGGCATTCGGCGAACCGCTGATGGAATTCGCCCAGCTCGACGATACGCGGCGGCACTATCTGCCCGGCTTCGGCGGCGATACGTCGAACGTCGCCATCGCCGCGGCCCGGCTCGGCGCGAAGACCGCGGTCTTCACCGCCGTCGGGGACGATTCCTTCGGCCGGGACTTCCTGAAGCTGTGGGACGAGGAGGGTGTCGATCGCTCCTCCGTCATCACCATGCCCGGCGAGCGCACAGGCATCTACTTCATCAGCTACGGCCCGAACGGCCACGAGTTCAGCTACTATCGCGCCGGCTCCGCCGCGAGCCTCGTCACCCCTTCTCTTTTGCCTCTCGATCTAATCGGTTCAAGTCGGGTCCTGCACCTCTCCGGCATCAGCCAGGCGATCTCGGTCTCGGCCTGCGATGCCTGTTTCGCGGCGGTGCGTCACGCCCGCGAGAAGGGTGTGGTGGTGAGCTATGACACCAACCTGCGCCTGCGGCTGTGGCCGCTCGACCGGGCGCGTGCCGTCATCAATGCGACGGCCCAGCTCGCGGACATCGTCCTGCCCGGCCTCGACGACGCGCGCCAGCTCACCGGGCTCGACCGGCCGGAAGACATCTGCGACTTCTACCTGAAGGGCGGCGCCCGCGTCGTCGCCCTCACGCTCGGCAAGGACGGCACGATGGTCGCCGTGCCGGGCGAGCGCAGGCTGATCCCGGGCCGCCCGGTCAAGGCCGTCGACGCGACGGGCGCGGGCGATACCTTCGACGGCGGTTTCCTCGTCGAGTGGCTGCGCTCGGGCGACCCCTTCGCGGCCGCCGCCTACGGAAATGCCGCTGCGGCGCTCTCCACCCTCGGCCATGGCGCCGTGGCGCCCATGCCACGGGCGGCGGACGTTGCCACCTTCATGGCGCAGGGCTGATCTGCCGACGAAGAGGCTGGGCCTCGTTTTCCGGTTCCGGGCCGTGGCCCGGAGCCGGTGTACAGGGAGTTCTCCGATGATTGTCAGATCGCTGCTGGCGACCGTCTTTCTCGCGGTCGCCCTGTCGCCGGCCGCCGCGGCCGGCGACGTGAAGGCCGGTGAGCGTGTCTTCCTCAAGTGCCGCGCGTGCCACCAGGTGGGAGAGAATGCGAAGAACGTCGTCGGCCCGGTGCTCAACGGGCTCTTCGGTCGCCCGGCAGGCTCCGCGCCCGGCTACAGCTATTCCAAGGCCAACAAGGAATCCGGCCTCGTCTGGGACGAGGCGACCTTCCGCGAGTACATCGCCGACCCGAGGGCCAGAATCCCGGGCACGAAGATGGTCTTCGCCGGGCTCAAGAAGGAGCAGGAGATCGACGACCTCGTGGCCTATCTCAAGACCTTCAGAGCCGACGGGACACGCGTGGCCGAATAGTTTGCGCGCAGGCGGCTGAGGCGATTGCGCCTGCGCGCGCCAGCCGCCATTCTCCCGCAAACGAGCCGGGAGGACGCTGCGTGAGCGAGAGCCCCATCATCTTCGAACGGGCGGAGGGCATCGCCTCCATCCGCTTCAATCGGCCGAGCGTGCTCAACGCGCTCGACGAGGCCATGGTGGCCGCCCTGCGCGCGTCGGTGGAGACAGCGGCGCGCGATGAGCGGGTGCGCGTCGTCGTTCTCTCGGGCGAGGGGCGCGGCTTCATGGCCGGGGGCGACGTGGGGCGCTTCCACGCGGCGGGACCGGAGGCGCCGTCCCTGGTGCGGCGGGTGATCGAGCCGTTCCACGCGGCGGTGGCGCGCCTCGCAGAGATGCCGAAGCCGGTCGTCGCCAGCCTGCACGGACCCGTCGCCGGCGCCGGGCTCAGCTTCGCGCTGCTGGCCGATCTCGCCATCGCCGCGGACGATGCACAGTTCACGCTGGCCTATGCGCGCATCGGCGCGAGCCCGGACGGTTCGGCCACATGGTCGCTGCCGCGCATCGTCGGGCTGCGCAAGGCGCTGGAGCTGGCGCTGCTCGCCGAGACGATCGATGCTGCAGAGGCGTTGCGGCTCAATCTCGTCAACCGCGTCGTCCCGCGCGAGCATCTGGAGGGGGAGACGGCGGCGCTCGCCGCCCGTCTGGCCGCCGGGCCGGCGCTCGCCTATGGCAGGATCAAGCAGCTGATGCGCACTTCTTTCGACAGGAGCCTCGCCGAACAGTTCGCCGAGGAGGCGGCCGCCTTCACCGCCCTGGCTGCGAGTGCCGACTTCGCGGAGGGCGTCAGCGCCTTCGTCGGCAAGCGCCCGCCCCGCTTCACCGGCCGCTAGGCTACTGTTCCAGCGTCTTCAGATAGGCGATGAAGTTGTCGATGTCGTCGGGTGCGAAGGTCACCTCCGGCATGTCGGGATGCAGGGTCACCATGCCCTCGGCCAACGCCTCCTCAAGGCCGTCGACCGGGTAGCGCTGGTGCAGGGTGCGGAAGGGCGGCGCCTCGGGTTTCGGGCTCCTGTCCGCCCTGTCGAGGGCATGGCATGCCCCGCAGTGCTTCTGGGCCAGGGCCCGGCCAGCCGTCACGTCTCCGGCGCGGACCACTGACACCGTTCCGAGCAAGATCGTTGCAGCGAGGCCGATGATCAACCAGCGGGCATCCATCGTGCGTCTCTCCAGTCCCGTGCCCGACGCCCACGATGGTAGAGCAATATGGCTCCGCTGCGTCGCGGCACGGCGTCGTCCGGGGTGTGGATTTTCGGGCAGGTTTCCGGCGGCATTGGTCCGATATGTGAACCGTAAATGCCTAGATTGAGCGGCGCGCGGTTGCGTGGCCGGTCGAAATGGCTACTCTCATGAGTTTCAAGGAATAGTCGGAGGCGTCGCTTGATCCGCAGTGTGGATCGTGGCAGCAGCAGGTCGGACGGTGCGCAGAGCGTCGACAGGGCGCTGGCGCTTCTCATGATGGTCGGCGCCCGTCGGCGGGAGGGCGCGCGGCTCGCGGACCTGGTGGCCGAGAGCGGGCTCAACAAGCCCACCGTCCGCCGTCTGCTGCTGTCGCTCATGCGCGCAGGCCTCGTCGAGCAGGAGGCTGCCGGCGGGCGCTACCACCTGGGTCCCGAGAGCTACGTTCTCGGCACCCTCGCGGAGGAGCGATTCGGCCTGCACCGCCTGTCGCTGGAAGGCGTGGCGCGCCTCGCCGCCCGCACGGAGGACACGGCCTTCGTCTCCATCCGGCGCGAGAATTACGCCATCTGCCTGCACAGGGAGGAGGGGGCCTTTCCCATTCGCACGCATGTGCTGATGCCGGGGGACCGGCACCCGCTTGGCGTCGGCTCCGGCTCGCTCGCCATCCTGGCGGCGCTGCCGGACGAGGACGTCGAGGCGGTGATCGCCGCCAACAGCGCCGTGCTGGCCGAGCGCTATCCGCAGTTCACCCCCGAGCTGCTGCGCGCCAGCGTGGCCGAGACGCGGGCCGCCGGCTATGCGCTCAATCCCGGCCTGCTGATGCAGGGCTCCTGGGGGATGGGGGTCGCAGTGCGCGACGGTGCCGGCCAGCCGGTCGGCGCGCTCAGCATCGCGGCCATCGAAAGCCGCCTCGGCCCGGCCCGCCAGGCGCAGGTCGCCGCGCTCCTGCAGGAGGAGGCGCGGCGACTCGAGATGAAGCTCGCTGACTTTGGCCGCGGGCGCGAGGCGAAGGGGCGCGCGGCCCGCAGGACCTGACGCGCCTCAGTGGTCGTGCCCGTGATCGTGGTCGTCCTCGGGCCAGGGCTCCAGCTTGAAATGCGCGATGAGATCGCGCACCTGGGCCGGCGAGAGCATGCGCGGGTTGAGATTGCGCGTGAGCAGGTGGAGCTTTGCCGTCTCCTCCAGCTCCTCGGTGGCGTAGACGGCCGCCTCCAGCGTGTCGCCGGCCACCACCGGCCCGTGGTTGGCGAGCAGCACGGCGCTGTAGCGGCCGGCGAGGCCGCGGATCGCATCGGCCACGGCCGGGTCGCCGGGGCGGTAGTAGGGCACCAGCGCCGTGCGACCCACGCGCATCACCGAATAGGCCGTGAGCGGCGGCAGCACGTTGCGCGCGTCGATGTCAGGCAGCATGGACACGGCCACCGAGTGCGTCGAATGCAGATGTACGATGGCCCGCGCGCTGCCGCGCGTCTCGTAGAGCGCGGCGTGCAGCGGGATCTCCTTGGTAGGCGCATCGCCGTCGAGAAGGCGCCCCTGCGCGTCGAGGCGCGAGATACGGGCCGGGTCGAGAAAGCCGAGGGAGGCGTTCGTCGGCGTGACCAGCCAGCCGCCGTCGTCGAGCCGCACCGAGATATTGCCCGACGAGCCGGGCGTGAGCCCGCGCTCGAAGAGCGAGCGGCCGAAGCGGACGATCTCCTCGCGCAGCTTCGTCTCGTTCATGCCGCGCCTCCAGCCGCCTTGCCGGCCAACACGGCGGCCGCCTTGTCGAAGAAGTCGGGCGCGCCGAAGTTGCCGGACTTGAGCGCCAGCGCCAGTGGCCCGTTGCGCGTGCCCGACAGCGCCGGCACGCCGGGGTCGATCTCCGGGCCGATGTCGAGCCGGTCGATCTCGAGCGCGCTGACGACGGCGCCCGATGTCTCCCCGCCGGCGACGACGATGCGGTTCACGCCCCGGTTGTTGAGGATGACGGCGAGCTCGCCGAAGAAGCCCTCGATTGCCTCGGCCACCGCCTCGCGGCCGTAGCGGTCCTGCATCTGCTTCACCTCCTCGGGCGTCGCGGTGGAGTAGCAGATGGGCGTGAGGCGGATTCGCTCCATGAGGAAGAAGGCCGCCTGCTCCGGCGTCAGCGTGCCGCTCATGATCTTGTCGATCTCAAGCGCGAGGCCGGGATGCTTGCCGGCGTGGATCCGCACCTGCTCGCGCGTCGCGCCCGAGCAGCTGCCGGCCAGCACCACCGCTGGACCGTCGACGGGCGTGAAGGCGGAGCCCTGGCCGGAGAGGAGGCCGGCCTTGCGGAAGTTCTCGGGCAGGCCGAGGGCGATGCCCGAGCCGCCGGTCACGAGCGGTGCGCCGGCGAGCGCCGCGCCGATGGTGAGGAGGTCGGCGTCGGTGATCGCATCGACGATGACCAGTGTCTCGCCGCGGCCGGCCGCCTCGTTCAGCGCCGCCGCAACGGCCGCGGCGCCGGCATTCACCGTGGTCCACGGTACGTGGCCGACGGGCGTCTTCGTCTGCAGGGCGAGGAAGCGCCGCAGGTCGGGATCCGTCATGGGCGTCAGCGGATGCTTCTCCATTCCCGACTCGGACAGGAGACGGTCCTTCACGAACAGGTGGCCCTGGTAGATCGTGCGCCCGGTGGTCGGAAAGGCCGGGCAGGCGACCACCCCCTTGGTGCCGAGCGCTTCGGCGAGCGCCTCGCCCACCGGGCCGATGTTGCCCTGCGGCGTGGAATCGAAGGTCGAGCAATATTTGAAGAGGAACTGCCGGCAACCCTGCTGCTGCAGCCATTTGAGCGCAGCCAGCGACTGCGACACCGCCGTTGCGGCCGGGATGGAGCGGCTCTTCAGGGCGACGACGCCCGCCTCGCAGTCGGCCGCCGCCGGCCCGGACGGCACGCCGATGAACTGGGTCGTGCGCATGCCGCCCTTGGCCAGCGTGTTGGCGAGGTCGCTCGCGCCTGTGAAGTCGTCGGCGATGCAGCCGAGAAGCATGGGATTTTCCTCTCTTGTCGTGATGCCGGGCCGGCTAGGCCGTCTCTCCGGCGATGAGCTCGAAACCGACATCGATGGTTGCTGGGCTCGCCGGGCCAGCCGCGTCCTGCCGTGTCAGGATCTGCTCGGCCGCCAGCTGGCCGATGCGGTAGCGCGGCGAACGCACGGTGGTCAGCCGCCGGGGCAGCTCCTGGCCGATGTCGAGGCCGTTGAAGCCGGCGATGGCGAGGTCGTCCGGCATGCGGATGCCGTTCGCCTCGCAGTGGAAATAGCCTCCGACCGCCATGTCGTCGTTGGAGAAGTAGACGGCGTCGAGGTCGGGCTGGGCGGCGAGCAGTGCGGCGAGCCCGGCCCGGCCGGCGGAGACGGAGGAGGGGCCGGGCACCATCTGGCGTGCGACCAGATCACCCCCCCGCCGGGCGAGCTCGGCGGCAAAGCCGTCGAGGCGCTTGCGCGCACGGATGTCGCGAGAGATGTCGTGGCCGACATAACCGAAGCGGCGGTGGCCGCGCGCCACGAGGTGCGCCGCCATGGCCGCGCCCGCCGCCCCGTGCGAGAGGCCGACGCGCCGGCCGAGCGCCGGCTCGCTGCCGTCGATGTCCATCATCTCGACAACGGCCGTGCCGTTGGCGGCGAGCAGGTCGCGCACGCGCGGCGTATGGTCGATGCCGGCGATGACGATGCCGCGCGGCCGCCAGGCGAGCAGGGCGGAGACGATGCGCTCCTCGCGCGCGAGGTCATAGCCCGTGACGCCGATGACGGCCTGCAGCCCGGCCTCCTCCAGCTTTTCGGTGACACCGCGCAGCACCTCGGCGAAGACGATGTTGTCGAGCGACGGCACGACAACGCCGACGAGGGCGCTGCCCGTCGAGGCGAGCGCGCCGGCCAGGCGATTGGGCACGTACCCCAGCTCCTCGGCCGCCTTCAGCACGGCGGCGCGCGTTGTCTCCGCGATGGGGCCGATGTTGCGCAGCACGCGCGAGACAGTGCTCTCGCTGACGCCGGCGCGCGCCGCAACCTCGGCGAGGCGCAGCGGGCTCGCGGGCGTCGGCACGGTCTCGTCACGGATGGTCATGGGCGGGCCCCGGCGGCTGATGGCCGCGTAGATAGCATCTATGCAAGCGCTGTCATCCATTATATTGCTTGATTGACAGCGCTTGCACAAGCCGCACGGAGAAAGCTCATGTCGCAGGAGGAAACAAAGAAGGGGCGCGTCGGCGTGGTCGGTCTCGGCGCCATGGGCTTCGGCATGGCGACGTCGCTCGTTCGCGCCGGCTTCGATGTTGCGGGCTTCGACCTGTCTGCGGAAGCGGTCGAGAAATTCGTCGCCGCCGGCGGCCGTGCCGCCGCGACGCCGGCCGCCGCGGCCGAGGGGGCGGACGCGGTCGTCTGCGTCGTCGTCAATGCGGCACAGACCGAGGACGTGCTCTTCGGGGCGGGCGGGGTAGCAGCCGCCCTGCCGGAGGGGGCGGTCTTCATCTCCTGCGCCACCATGGCGCCGGAGGCGGCGCGCGCGCTTGCCGCCCGCCTCACCGCGACGGGGCGCCACTATCTCGATGCGCCCATCAGCGGCGGAGCGAAGAAGGCCGCGGAAGGCGCCCTGACGGTGCTCGCCTCCGGTGCGCCCGCCGCCGTCGACAAGGCCCGCCCGGTGCTCGCCGCCATGGCCGCGACCGTGCACGAGCTCGGCGACGAGCCGGGCACGGCGGCCGCCTTCAAGATGGTCAACCAGCTCCTGGCCGGCGTGCACATCGCGGCTGCCTGCGAGGCCATCACCTTCGCGGCGAAGCTCGGCCTCGACATCCGCAAGGTCTATGAGGTGATCAAGGGTGCGGCGGGCAACTCCTGGATGTTCGAGAACCGGGTGCCCCACATTCTCGAGGGCGACTACACGCCGCTGTCGGCCGTCAACATCTTCACGAAGGATCTCGGGATCATCATGGACATGAGCCGGGCAAACAACTTCCCGGTGCCCATCGCGGCCACGGCGCTGCAGCTCTTCACCATGACCTCGGCGGCCGGCATGGGCCGCGACGACGATTCCTCCGTTGCCCGTTTCTATGCGCAGACCGCCGGCGTGACGCTGCCGGCAGCGAAATCCTGATCCTCCCGAACCGCGAACGCACGAGGCCCCGATGCCGCGCTTTGCCGCCAACCTCTCGATGATGTTCAACGAATGGTCGTTCCTCGACCGCTTCAAGGCGGCGGCGGATGCGGGCTTCGACGCCGTCGAGTATCTCTTTCCCTACGAGCACGCGCCGGAAGACGTGGCGCGCGCCCTCTCCGACAACGGCCTGACGCAGGCCCTGTTCAACTGCCCGCCCGGCGACTGGGGCAAGGGCGAGCGCGGCATTGCGGCGCTCGCGGACCGGCAGGAGGAGTTCCGTGAGTCGATCGCCACGGCGCTGCGCTATGCCGAGGCCACGGGCGTGAAGCGCCTGCACTTCATGAGTGGCCTGGCCGACCCGGCCGATCCCGTCGCCGCGGCCCGTTATCGCGATGCTGTCGCGTTTGCCGCCGACAGGCTCGGCGAGAAGGGCATCGACCTCATGCTCGAGCCCATCAACGGCCGCGACATGCCGGGCTACTTCCTCAACGACTTCGGCCGCGCCGTCGCCCTCATCGAGGCACTGGGGCGGCCCAACGTGAAGCTGCAGTTCGATATCTACCATCGCCAGATCATGCATGGCGACGTCACCATGGCGTTGCGCGCGCTCCTGCCGGTGACGGGACACATCCAGATCGCGAGCGTGCCCTCGCGCAACGAGCCGGACGGAGAGGAGCTGAACTACCCCTTCCTCTTCGCCGAGCTGGACCGCCTCGGCTACGCCGGTTTCGTCGGCTGCGAGTATCGCCCGCGGGGCGGCACCGTCGAAGGGCTCGGCTGGTTCGCGCCCTACCGGGCAAGGCGGGCGTAACCCGCCGCACGGGTCAAGACAGCGCCTGCAGGTCGGCCAGCAGGCGCGCCGCGTCCTCACCGGGGAAGCGGCTCACGAGCTTCGCCTGGCACTCCTCCCAGTAGGGATAGGCGGCGGCCAGCGCCCGCCGGCCCTCGTCGGTGAGGATCAGGCGGCGGCTGCGCTTGTCCCTGGGATCGACGCTGACGACGAGGAAGCCGCGCCGTTCCAGAGGCTTGAGGTTGGCCGTCAGCGTCGTGCGGTCCATGGCGAGCAGGGCGGACACCTCGCCGATCTTCGGCGGATCGGGCCGGTTGAGCGACATCAGCAGCGAGAACTGCCCGCTCGTCAGCCCCACGGGGCGGAGCGCCTCGTCGAAGCGGCGAGCGAGCGCGCGCGCTGCACGCTGCACGTGCAGGCACAGGCAGTTGTCGCGCACGTGCAGCGTGACCTCGTAGGGCAGGATCGTTTCGGCCGGCGCGTCCATCTTTGACATGGCCTATTAATGTTGATATCAACGTAAAAAAGCAATGGGCGAGATTGCCGCATGCCTGCCCAATGCGATGCTGGCGGCTCTTAGCCGCCGGGTCGACGCCCCGCAAGACGGCTGCGGCGCGACATAACGGCCGGAACAGGGGAGAGGCAGGATGGACGGGAGGCAGAGTCTCGTTCCCCATCTCGTGGTCGATGGGGCCGCCGCAGCGATCGACTTCTACCGCCGGGCCTTCGGGGCTGAAGAGGTGATGCGCGTGCCGGCCCACGACGGGCGGCGCCTCATGCATGCGGAACTTCGCGTGAACGGTGCCAGTGTCTATCTCTGCGACCATTTTCCGGAGTTCTGCAGCGAGGCGAGCGGCGACGCAAAGGTCGCTCCGCCACCCGTCATCGGCGGCACGGGCGTGACGCTTCATCTCGATGTGCCCAGCTGCGACGAGGCGGTGGCTAAGGCTGAGGCGGCCGGTGCGACCGTCACCATGCCACCGCAGGATACCTTCTGGGGCGCTCGCTATGCCCGTATCCGCGACCCCTTCGGCCATTCCTGGAGCATTGCCCATCCGCTGGCCGGTGGCCGGGCGGGGTGAGCCTCCGGCATGGTGCCGGATCATTCCGGGGGGCGGGTGCTCTCCCTGACCACGAGCTCGATCGGCAGCAGCCGCCGCTCGCCTGACAGCACGGGCGCCTTTGCCTCCTCGCTTTTCGCCATGAGGGCGAGGAGCATGCGTGCCGCGGTGGTGCCGATGCAGTCGCGCGGCTGGCGCACGGTCGTCAGCGCCGGCACGTAGCGGGACGCCGTCTCGATGTCGTCGAAGCCGACGACGGAGACGTCGCGCGGTACGGACAGGCCCATGCGGTGCAGCTCCGAGATGAAGCCGAAGGCCATCTCGTCGCTCGCGCAGAAGACGGCCGTCGGCCGCTCGGCGCAGGCGAGCCAGCGGTGCGCGGCGGCGGCGCCGCTCTCCATGGTGAAGTCGCCGGGCAGGAGCCATTCCTCGCGCGGGCAGATGCCGGCCTCAGCCAGCCCTTCCAGCGTGCCACGGCGGCGCTCGATGGTGAGCACGTTGGTCGGCGGCCCCATGATGTGCGCGATGCGCCGGTGCCCCAGCCCGACAAGATGCCGGATGGCGAGGCGCGCCCCCTCCGCATTGTCGATGACCACCGAGGGCGTGGCGAGGCCGTCAATCCACTCGCAGGCGAAGACGAGCGGCGGCAGCGAGCGCGAGACGCCGATGTCCTGCCGGAGCTCGCCGGGCAGGTGGCCGTCGAGCAGGATGAGCCCGTCGGCCCGGTTGTTGCTGAGATAGCCGAGCATGCGCTCGTCGTCGCGCTCCTGCCCCTGCGGCGCCGTGTCGGCGACGAGCACGTTGTAGCCGGCAGGCGCGATCTCGGCGGCGATGGCCGAGAGGATCTTGGAGAAGAACGGGTTGGCGAGGTTCGGCACCAGGACGACGATGGCCCCTGTGCGCCTGCGCCTGAGGTTCCGGGCCGCGTGGTTGATGGTGTAGCCGGTGGCGTCGATGGCGGCAAGGACACGCTCGCGCGTCTCGCGTGAGACCTGCTCAGGGTGTGACAGCGCGCGGCTGACCGTGGCGGTCGAGACGCCGGCGGCCAGGGCGACGTCCCGGATGCGCGGCAGGGGCTTGTTCATAGGCTTGTTTCAACTCCTGGCTGCCTTTTGTCCGCCTTTTTGGAGGAAGGCAAACAGATTTTCGGCCGCCCGGAGCGCCCGCTTGTAAACGATTACAGTCTAGCGTATGACTGGTTGCAACCGATTACAACAAAACGGGCGGCACCGACCGCCCGCAGGGCACCAAGCCCTTCGGGAGGAAACGATGAAGACGATTAAGGGCCCCGCGCTCTTCCTCGCCCAATTCGCGGGCGACACAGCCCCCTTCAACTCGTGGGATTCCATCACGCGCTGGGCCGCGGACTGCGGCTACATCGGCGTGCAGGTGCCGAGCTGGGATGCGCGCCTGTTCGACCTCGACAAGGCTGCCGCCTCGCGCGACTACTGCGACGAGTTTCTCGGGAGGGCGCGGGAGAACGGCGTGGCCGTGACCGATCTCTCCACCCATCTGCAGGGACAGCTCGTCGCCGTCCATCCGGCCTATGACGAAGCCTTCGACGGTTTCGCCGCCCCGGCCGTGCGCGGCAATCCGAAGGCCCGGCAGGAATGGGCGGTTGATCAGGTGAAGAAGGCGATCACCGCCTCGCGCAATCTGGGTCTCACCACGCTCGCCTCCTTCTCGGGGGCTCTCGCCTGGCCTTTCGTCTATCCCTGGCCGCAGCGCCCGGCGGGGCTGATCGAGACCGCCTTCGACGAGCTCGCCCGCCGATGGCGCCCCATCCTCGACCATGCGGAGGATAACGGGGTCGATATCTGCTACGAGATCCATCCGGGGGAGGATCTGCACGACGGCATCACCTTCGAGATGTTCCTGGAGCGGGTGGGCGGCCATCCGCGCGCGAACATGCTCTACGACCCGTCGCACTACGTGCTGCAGTGCCTCGACTATCTCGACAACATCGACATCTACCGTGACCGCATCAAGATGTTCCACGTCAAGGATGCGGAGTTCAACCCGACCGGCCGGCAGGGCGTCTATTCCGGCTACCAGAGCTGGGTGAACCGTGCCGGGCGCTTCCGCTCCCTGGGCGACGGGCAGGTCGATTTCGGGGCCATCTTCTCCAAGATGGCGGCCAACGACTTCGACGGCTGGGCCGTCGTCGAGTGGGAATGCGCCTTGAAGCATCCGGAGGACGGGGCGCGCGAGGGGGCAGAGTTCGTCCGCCGCCACATCATCCGCGTGACGGAGAAGGCTTTCGACGATTTTGCCGGCGCTGGCACGGACGAGGCCGCCAACCGCCGCATGCTCGGGCTGGAGGGGTGAGCGATGGCGATCGAGGCTTCCCGCGAGAGTGCACCTGCGCGTATCCGTCTCGGCATGGTCGGCGGCGGCAAGGACGCCTTCATCGGCGCCGTGCATCGCATCGCCGCCAGGCTCGACGGTGAGTTCGAGCTCGTGGCCGGCGCGCTCTCCTCCACCCCGGACAAGGCCCGTGAATCCGGCCGCCTCCTCGGCCTCGCCGAGGACCGCATCTACGACAACTTCCGCACGATGGCAGCGCGCGAGAAGCGGCTCCGGAACGGCATCGAGGCAGTCGCCATCGTCACGCCCAACCACGTTCACTACGAGGCGGCGCGCGAATTCCTGAAGCGCGGCATCCACGTCATCTGTGACAAGCCGCTGACCTCGACGCTGGCCGATGCGAAGCGCCTTGCGGCGCTCGCCGAGAAGTCGGACGCATTGTTCATCCTCACCCACAACTACACCGGCTACCCGATGGTGCGGCAGGCCCGCGAGATGGTCGCCGCCGGAGAGCTGGGCGAGCTGCGCCTGGTGCAGGTGGAATACGCGCAGGACTGGCTGACGGAACCACTCGAGCGCACCGGCGCCAAGCAGGCCGAGTGGCGCACCGATCCGGCCCGCTCGGGCGCAGGCGGAGCCATCGGCGACATCGGCACCCACGCCTTCAACCTCGCCACCTTTGTCACCGGCCTCACGCTGGAGAGCCTGAGCGCCGACCTCGACAGCTTCGTGGAAGGCCGGCGGCTCGACGACAACGCCCATGTGCTGCTGCGCTTCTCCGGCGGCGCCAAGGGCATGCTGTGGGCGAGCCAGGTCGCGCCCGGCAACGAGAACGGCCTCAGGCTGCGCGTCTACGGCACGCGCGGTGGCCTCGAATGGAGCCAGGAGGAGCCGGACCGCCTGTGGTTCACGCCTTTCGGCAAGCCCAAGCAGCTGCTGACACGCGGCGGCGCCGGTGCCGGAGCGGCGGCACGGCGCGTCACGCGCACGCCCGCCGGACATCCGGAAGGCTACCTCGAAGGTTTCGCCAATATCTATGCCGAGGCCGCCCGCGCCATCCTCGCCCGCCGCGAGGGGCGGCCGGTGCCGCGGGATGTCGTCTTCCCGACGATCGCGGACGGCGTCGCCGGCGTTGCCTTCGTCGAGGCCTGCGTGCGCTCGTCGAAACGCAACGCCGCCTGGGTCACGCTCTGAGGCGATGGCCGTGGCTGCGCCCGCCGCCTCGGCTGCTTCCAACCCGGTCGCCGCTCCGGTGCTGGCGCTCGCCGGCGTCGGCCGTGCCTTCGGCCCCGTCGAGGTGCTGTTCGACATCGACTTTGACCTGAAGGCCGGGGAGGTGCACGCCCTCATCGGCGAGAACGGCGCCGGCAAGTCGACCCTGATGAAGATCATGGCCGGCTACCTCGCCCCAACGAGGGGCGAAGTGCTGCTCGACGGCGCGCCCGTCACCTTCGCCTCGAGCGAGGAGGCTGAGGAGCGCGGCATCGTGCTCATCCACCAGGAGTTCAACCTCGCCCGCCAGCTCTCCGTCGAGCAGAACATCTTCCTCGGCCGCGAGCTGAAGCGCGGCCCCTTCCTCGACCATCGCGCCATGCGCGAGAGGGCGCTGGCGCTGCTCGCCGAGCTCGAGACGCCGGTCGATCCCGCGGCCATCGTCGCCGACATCTCGGTGCCCGAGAAGCAGATGGTGGAGATCGCCAAGGCGCTGTCGCGCAGGGCGCGCGTCATCATCATGGACGAGCCCACGGCGGTCCTGACGCGCAAGGAGGCGGAAGTGCTCTTCCGCCAGATCGAGCGCCTCAGGGCGGCGGGCACGGCGATCCTCTATACCTCGCACAAGCTTGACGAGGTGGCGCGGCTCGCAGACCGTGTGACGGTGCTGCGTGACGGCCGGCACGTCGTGACGGCGCCGCGCGGCGCCCTGAGCGAGGACGCCATGGCCGAGGCCATGGTGGGGCGCGAGCTGTCCCACCTCTTTCCGCCCAAGGTCGAGCCGGCGCCCGGCCCGCCGGTGCTGGCGGTCGAGAGTTTCAGCGTCGAGGGCTTCGCCGAGGACGTGTCCTTCACCCTCGCGCGCGGCGAGGTGCTGGGCTTCGCCGGTCTCGTCGGCTCCGGGCGGACGGAGCTGATGGAGGGGCTCGTCGGCCTGCGCCCGGCGCGCGGCAGGGTCACGCTCGCCGGCCGCCCGGTGCGCATCCGCTCTCTCGAGGAGGCGCGCCGCGCTGGCATCGCCTACCTCACGGAGGACCGCAAGGAGCGCGGCCTCTTGCTCGGCCAGCCCATGCGGCCCAACCTGACCCTGCTCGCGCTCGCCCGCTTCGGGTGCTTCCTCATCGACCGCAAGGCAGAGGAGAGGGCGCTCGACAAGGCCATTGCCGAGTTCGACATCCGCGCCCCGACGCGCGACATCCCGGTCGGCAACCTCTCCGGCGGCAACCAGCAGAAGCTGCTGCTTGCCAAGACCATGCTGGCGGAGCCCGACATCGTCATCATCGACGAGCCGACGCGCGGCATCGACATCGGCACCAAGCAGCAGATCTACGGCTTCGTGCAGCGCCTCGCCGCCGCAGGCAAGAGCATCATCCTCGTCTCGTCGGAGATGGCCGAGATCATCGGGCTCGCCACCCGCGTCTGCGTCATGCGCGCGGGGCGCCTTGCCGGCGTCGTGAGCGGGGCGGACATCAACGAGGACACCATCGTGCGCCTCGCCATGGGGCTCGAAGCAAGGAGGGTCGAGGGCAATGGCTGACGCCACGACCACGCGTCAGGGGCCGCGCAAGGCGCACCGGCCGGCGGTCAACCTGCACGTCATCGGACCGCTCGTCGCGCTCGCTGCCCTCGTCATCGTCGGCGTGCTGCTGAACCCAAATTTCCTCAGCTACGGCAACGTCACCAACGTGCTCGCCCGCTCGGCCTTCATCGGCATCATCGCAGTGGGCATGACCTTCGTCATCACCTCCGGCGGGCTCGACCTTTCCGTCGGCTCCATGGCGGCCTTCATCGCGGGGCTGATGATCCTCGTCATGAACGCGCTGGTGCCGACGCTCGGCGCCGGCTGGCCCGTCATCCTTGTCGGCATGGCGGCGGCGCTCGTCTTCGGCTTCCTCGCCGGCCTCGGCAACGGCCTCCTCATCACCAGGGCGCGCATCGAGGCCTTCATCGTCACGCTCGGCAGCATGGGCATCTTCCGCTCGCTCATCACCTGGCTCGCCGATGGCGGCACGCTGTCGCTGAACTTCCAGGTGAGGGATGTCTACCGGCCTGTCTATTATGGCGGCATCCTCGGCATCTCCTGGCCGATCATCGTCTTCCTTGTCGTGGCCGTGGCCGGCGAGATCGTGATGCGACACACGGCCTTCGGCCGGCATTGCGCCGCCATCGGCTCCAACGAACAGGTGGCGCGCTATTCGGCGGTGCACGTGGAGCGCGTGCGGCTCGCCACCTATGTCATCCTCGGCATGCTGGTGGGCCTCGCCACCATCATGTACGTGCCGCGCCTCGGCTCGGCCTCGTCGGCGACGGGCGTGCTGTGGGAGCTCGAGGCCATTGCGGCCGTCATCATCGGCGGAACGGTGCTGAAGGGCGGCTTCGGCCGCGTCTGGGGCACGGTCGTCGGCGTGCTCATCCTCAACCTGATCCAGAACATCCTCAACCTCACGGACCTGGTGAGCCCCTACCTCAATGGAGCCATCCAGGGCGTGATCATCGTTCTTGCCGTCGTGCTGCAGCGCCAGAAGAAGGCGCTCTGAGCGGACGGCGCCAACGCCCGGCGACAGGGCTGTACAACAGAGAGGGAGAAGAACGATGGGAGTGGTCAAGGCTTTCAGGGCGCTGGCGGTAGCGGCGGTCCTCGCCGCGCCGGCCGCGCAGGCGCAGGACAGCAAGGTCATCGGCGTGTCCATCCCCGCCGCCACGCACGGCTGGGCGGGCGGCATGAACTATCATGCGCAGGAGGCGGTGAAGCGCCTCGAGAAAACCTATCCGCAGCTCAAGTTCGTTCTCGCGACGGCGGGCGACCCGGCCAAGCAGGTCAGCGACATCGAGGACATGATGGCGACCCGCAACATCGATGCGCTCGTTGTTCTGCCCTTCGAGTCGGCGCCGCTCACCGGCCCGGTCAAGCGTGTAGCCGAGGCGGGCAAGTGGGTCACGGTCGTTGATCGCGGCCTGGCGGAGGAGGGGATCGAGGACCTCTATGTGGCCGGCGACAACCCCGGCTTTGGCCGTGTCGCGGGTGAGTTCTTCCGCGAGCGGCTGCCGAATGGCGGCAAGATCGTGGTGCTGCGCGGCATCCCGACCACCATCGACAACGAGCGGGTCGAAGCCTTCCAGAAGGCCATTGAGGGCAGCGGCATCGAGATCATCGGCATGGAGCACGGCAACTGGAACCGTGACAATGCCTTCACCGTGATGCAGGACTTCCTCTCCAAACATCCCAAGATCGACGCCGTCTGGGCCTCCGACGACGACATGGCCGTCGGCGTGCTCGAGGCCATCAACCAGGCAGGCCGGCAGGACGAGATGTGGGTGCTCGGCGGCGCGGGCATGAAGGAGATGATCAAGCGCGTCATGGACGGCGACACGCGCGTGCCGGCCAATGTCACCTACCCGCCGTCGATGATCGCCACGGCCATCGAGATCACGGCGCTGCGTTTCGTCTCCAACGCGCCGGTCTCCGGGCGCTTCGTCATCGGCTCGGAGCTGATCACGAAGGACAACGCCAAGGACTTCTACTTCCCCGACAGCCCCTTCTGACCAGAGCGGGCCACCTGCGTGCGGCCCCGCGAGGGGCCGCTTTCTTCATGCCGCTCCCGCCAGCGGCAGGGTGCGTGCCGCCTCGATGCGGATCCAGCGGCGCAGGGCCGCAATGCGTTCCGGATGCGGCGGATCGGCCGGGTACACGAGGCGATAGTCGTAGCCGCGCAGCCGCGGCCCGAAGGGCACGACGAGACGGCCGGCGGCGATCTCGTCCGCCACCAGCACCAACCCGGCGAGGGCGACGCCCTGGCCCGCCACGAGCGCCTGCACCGCCTGGTTCTCGTCACTCAGGGTCAGCTCGGCCCGCGGCACGAGGCCGGCGAGACCCGCCTCGGCGAGCCAACGCTCCCAGACGGGATTGTCCCTGTGCGGACGCCGCCACTCGAAGTGGATCAGCGTATGGTCGGCGAGATCCTCGGGGCGCCGCAGGCCGAGGGCGGGGCTGCACACCGGCGCGAACGCGTCCTCGAAAAGCAGGTCTCCGACGAGGCCGGCGGGCACGGCCCGGCCGTAGCGCACGGCAGCGTCGGCCGTGCCGGCGAGAAGATCGACGGGATCGTCGGAGGCGTGCAGCTTGAGGTCCAGCCCCGGATTGGCCGCATGGAAGGCCGCGACGCGCGGCACCAGCCAGCGCGCCGTGAAGGCGACCGTGGCCGAAAGCGTGACGACCGGCTTGAGCCGCTGGCCACGCAGGCGGCCGATGACCTCCTCGAAGGCGTCGAAACCGTCACGCAGCACGGGATAGAGCATGCGCCCCTCCGGCGTCAGTGCCACGCGCCGCGGCCGGCGCAGGAACAGCCGGACGCCGAGTCCGTCCTCGAGCTGCCGCACCTGGTGACTGATCGCTGTCGGCGTCACCGCCAGCTCCTCGGCGGCGGCCTTGAAGCTGAGGTGGCGGGCTGCGGCCTCGAAGGCCCGCAGGGCGGGCAGGGGCGGCAGGCGGCGACCGGGGCGGCTGTCGATCATGATGACGAGGCTGAAAATAGATGAACCCAAATCATCTATAAGCTGAGAATTTCGCGTTTGCCATCGTTTGCATCAGACGGGACCATCGTCGGCATCAACCCTCAATGAAGATGAGGACATATCATCCATGCCGACGCTTTTGCATATCGATGCCAGCGCCCGCCCCGCGGGGTCCGACCTCACCACCTTCGGATCCCACACCCGCCGGCTCGGCCAGCGCTTCCTTGCCCGCTGGCGCGAGCTGAGGCCGGGGGACACGGTGCTCTACCGGGATGTAGGCCTGACGCCCCCGGCGCCCGTCTCCGCCTCCTGGATCCACGCGGCGTTCACGCCCGAGGAACGCCGAACGCCCTGGATGCGGGCGGTGCTCAGGGAAAGCGACATGTTGGTGGACGAGTTGATCGGCGCTGACGTCATCGTGGCGGGCGTCCCGATGTACAACTTCGGGGTGCCGGCCCAGTTCAAGGCCTACATCGACAACATCGTGCGCGTGGGGCGCACCTTCGGCTTCGACCGCACGCGAGCGGGCGAGCCCTATTGGCCGCTGCTCGCGGATATGGGCAAGCGGCTCGTCATTCTCTCCTCGCGCGGCGACTTCGGCTACGACGAGGGCGGGCGCATCGCCCACATGAACCATGTGGAGCCGGCCATCCGTACCGCCTTCGGCTACATCGGCATCACGGACGTGGCGACCGTGGCTGTCGAATACGATGAGTTCGCCGGCGAGCGCCTCGCGGCGTCGATCGCGAATGCCGAGCGCGCCGTTGACGCCCTTGCCGAGCGTCTGGCGGCCGCCGTCGGTGTCTCGGAGCGCGAGGCGGCCTGAGCCGCGCTCAGCCGGACGCGATGCAGTCGGCCGCGGCCGGTTCCGACGCCTGCCTGCGCCGCAGTCGGTTCAGGAGGCAGGCATCCCAGTAGGGCTCGCCGCCGAAGCGGGCGGCGAGCGTGTCGATGAGCAGCCGGACCTTGGCCGGGAGATAGGAGCCCGGAGGCCGCACCACGTAGATCCCGGCCTCCGGCATCTCGTAGTTGGTCAGCAGCGGCACCAGCGTGCCCCTGTCGATGTCCTCGGCGGCGAGGAAGGTGGGCACCACTGCGATGCCGAGGCCCGCCCGTGCCCATTGCAGGATGGCCTCGCCGTTGTCGGCGAGGAGGCGCCCGCGCGGACGCACGCTCGTCCAGCGCGTGCCGCAGCGGAAGCGCAGGTCAGGGTCGCTTGCGGCCGTATAGACGATGCATTCGTGGCGCATCAGGTCGTCCGGCGTTCCGGGCCGGCCGTGGCGGGCGATGTAGTCGGTGCTCGCCAGCACGACAGTGTAGACCGGCGCGATCTTGCGGGCGATGAGGCTCGAATCGCGCAGGTAGCCGATGCGGATGGCCGCATCGAACCGCTCCCCGATGAGATCGACGATGCGGTCGCTGTAGGCCACGTCGATGCCGAGCCGCGGGTGGGCGGCTGCCATCTCGGCGAGCACCGGCGCCACGTACCTGACGCCGAAGGAGAGGGGGACCGACAGGCGCAGGGTGCCCACGATGCCGTTGCCGTGCTGCGCGACGGCGTCCCGTGCCTCCGCGAGATCGGCGAGGATGCGCTCGCTGCGCATCTTGAACTCGAGCCCAGCCTCCGTCGCGCTGATGCCGCGCGTGGTGCGGGTGAGCAGGCGCGCGTCGAGCTCCGCCTCCAGCCGGGCGATGCGGCGGCTGACGATGGACTTGGCGATACCGAGCCGCTTGGCCGCGCGGCCGAAGCCGCCGCTGTCCACCACCTCGATGAAACACCTGATGTCTTCGATGTCCGGCATCGCCTGTTCCTCTTTCAGCAACGCCTTGGTGCTAAATGAGAGGATACCGGTGCGGCAAGAGAACCGCCAGTTATCCGGCACGCCTTTGTCATCCGTTTCGGAGAAGCAGTCCATGACCACGGTTCTCGCCATCACCAGCAGCGCCTCGGGCGCGCAGTCCGTTTCCGGCCGCCTCGTTGCCGAAGCAGTCGAGGCGCTGAAGGCGAACGGCGGCGTCGACCGCGTCATCACGCGCGATGTCGGTTCCGACCCCATCCCGCACCTGACGGCCGAGACGGTCGGCGCCCTGCGCACGGGCGAGGTGAAGACCGAGGCCGAGCGTGCGGCCATCGCCCTGTCTGATCAGCTGATCGGCGAACTGCGCGAGGCGGACGTCATCGTCATCGGCGCGCCGATGTACAACTTCGGCATCCCCTCCACGCTCAAGGCCTGGTTCGACTACGTGCTGCGCGCCGGCATCACCTTCCGCTACAGCGAGAAGGGGCCGGAAGGGCTTCTCAAGGGCAAGCGCGCCATCGTCATCGAGAGCCGCGGCGGGCTTTACAGCGAGGGGCCGGCGCAGGCCATGGATTCGCAGGAGCCGCACTTGCGCACGCTGCTCGGCTTCATCGGCATCACGGACGTGGTCTTCGTGCGGGCCGAGCGGCAGGGCTTCGGGCCGGAGGCGAGCGCCGAGGCCGTGGCTGCCGCGCGCGGTGAGCTTTCCCGCATCGGAGAGCGCCTCGCGGCTTGACGCCGGCGCTCGGATGGTCGCTCATTTCGGCGCGGCACATGGCCGGGCGCGAGAAGCCCGGCCCCCGCGACGAAACGCAAGATCCCGAGGAAGCCGGCATGAGTTCTCCGTCGTCCATGCGTCCGGTCATCAAGGTGGCGCTCGGGCAATTCGCCGTCGGGCGGGAATGGCGGGAGAACGCCGCGACCGTCGTGCGGCTGATGCACGAGGCGGCGGATGCGGGCGCCAGGCTGCTCGTCCTGCCCGAGGGCATCCTGGCGCGAGACATCGCCGATCCCGACATCGTGCTCAAGGCGGCGCAGCCGCTCGACGGGCCCTTCATGCAGGAGGTGCTCAGCGCCAGCCGCGGCAGCGACCTTGCGGTGATGGGCTGCATCCACGTGCCGGCCGGCAATGGGCGCGTCTTCAACACGCTGGTGACCGTGCGCAACGGCGCCGTCATCGGCGCCTATCGCAAGCTGCATCTCTACGACGCCTTCAGCGTCAAGGAATCGACCCATGTCGCCCCCGGCGACGAGATTCCGCCGCTCATCGAGGTGGCGGGGCTCAAGGTCGGCACCATGACGTGTTACGACCTGCGCTTTCCGGAGATGGCGCGGCGCCTCGCCCTCGACGGGGCCGATGTCATCGCCGCGCCGTCGGCGTGGCTGCGCGGCCCCGGCAAGGAGGCGCACTGGGAGGTGCTCGTCACCGCCCGGGCGCTCGAGAACACCTGCTACGTGGTGGCGACGGGCGAATGCGGGGAGCGCAACATCGGCGCGAGCATGGTGGTGGACCCGCTGGGCGTCGCCATCGCCCGCGCCGGCGAGGCGCCGACGCTGCTGTTCGCCGACATCGACCCGGCCCGCATCGCCCATGCGCGCAGCGTCCTGCCGGTTCTGGCCAACCGCAGGTTCACGGCTCCGCAGCTCGCTCGTGGTGAATGACCGGGCCGCGACCTGTGCCTCGCGGCGCCGCGCTCAGTGACTGCCGTCGATGTGGGCTTCGTCCGACAGGGCAGGAGTGCCATGGCCAGGCAGACAGGGGCCATGAGCCATGTCGGCGGGCGGATGCACTCGTAAGCCGGCGCAGTGGCTGAGGAATTCGCCCACGAGGCGCTGGGCCTCGGCAATATGACGCATCGCGCTGAGCAGCTGCTCCTGCACCGCCGCGTATGCCCCCGTACGCCCCCGGTCCATCGGCATGCCCCCTCGCGTATGACTGCTCAGGCTTGGCCCGACGGCGGCCTGCCATTTTTTACTTTTTCTTAGTATAGCAGCCTTTCAGGGGGGCAGGATACGGCTTTCTGCCGACGCTGCGGAGCGCGCGGGGCGAATGGCAGGCACCCTATCCGCAGGCCGCGCGCAGCACGCGGCCTGAGCGGGGGTCGGTCTCGATTGTCACGCGGGCGGGCGAGTAGTCCATCGTCACCGGCTGGCCCGGCCTGATCTGGCGCACGACGGTGGCGCCGGTGAGCCGCCGTGCCTCGTCATCGGCAGGTTTCGGCTGGCCGGCGAGCGCGCTCGCGGCATCGGGGCGGCAGGGGCCGGGCGCCGCAGCCGGCTCAACCGGTGACGACGCGGTGCAGGCCGGCATCAGCAAGCCGAGGCTCACGGCCGCAAGGGCCGGGTAAAGGCGCGCTCTCGTCATCGCCCTTTCTCCGCTCGCGCCCCGGGGAAGGTGCCGCCCGCAGCCCGGCCGCCCGGCGCGTCAGGCGGCTCAATCCGCCGGCGTCTCCCCGGCACGGCCCGTCTGCCGGCCGATGAAGGCGCCGCTCTGTGCATCGGTGATGATGATGTCGATCAAGGCGCCGTCCGTGGTCTGCAGGCGCGCCCCGCCCGACCGCCAGGCGCGCAGGATGACGTCCCGCGGAGCCCCGAGCCTTCCGCGATATTGTCGCGTTCGGTCCCTGGCTACCGTGCCATCGATCGAGAAATCGACATCGCTGACGCGCTGTCCGCCGAAGAAGAGATCGCCCCGCTCCGATCGCATGGTCATCTCCCTCCCGATGGCCATGGGCCGAGATGCGAGTATGTGCGCAGAGAATGCGACAGGCAACCGACCGCCGGTGCCCGAGCGGGCACCATTGCGCGAGGTGGTGGGTGGAGGGTCAGAGATCGCTCGCTCCCCATGCGAGGGGGCGCCGCCGGGCCTAGTGGGTGACGGGCGAGCGGCGCCGCCCCTTGGTGAGGCGCACGCCGGCGCCCTCGGCGATCGTCGCCAGCGACTGGTCGATGATCTCGCGACTCGTTTCCGCAATCCTCGCCTTGATCGCTCCATCCAGTTCTCCGAGGACGATCAAGGCGCGCTCCTGCGCCGCGGAGGCGAACGTCTCGAATGCAGCCTAGCGGTCCGATTCGATTTCGCTCGAAATAGCCTGGATGAAAGCATGAGAATACGCTTCGACAACCTGATGAACCACAAGCTTCAGCATCGCTTCCTTCACTTCCGGAGCCTTGTGCCTCGGTTCATCAACGGTCATGTGCGTCCTCCGGCTTTTTTACTCGTACTTCAAGTTGCGGAAACAATCGTGGCGGAATTGCGATCACAACAATTTTACGAAACGGGGCTTGCCGGAAGGTGGTGTGCACCGGTCCTCGCGTTCGGAGGCGATCCGGGCTAGACAGGGGGCGGGCCGTTCCCGCATGCGGGCGGGGATGGCGCCGGCCGTGCTATGAAAAGTGCCTGCCGGCCGCCACAGGGTGGCACGCCTGACGATACGGCAAATAGGACAACGCTGGACGCTGAAGAAGGTGAAGGAACTGATCTCCCACAGCTTTTCCGTCGCGCCCATGATGGACTGGACGGACCGGGACTGCCGCGTGTTCCACCGGCTGATGACGCGCCATGCGCTGCTATACACGGAGATGGTGACAACAGGCGCTGTCATCCATGGGGATCGGGAGCGTCTGCTCGGCTTCGACGCGGTGGAGCAGCCGCTCGCCGTGCAGCTCGGCGGCAGCGAGCCAGCCGAGCTAGCCGAAGCGGCGCGCATCTGCGCCGCCTTCGGCTACCGCGAGATCAACCTCAACGTCGGCTGCCCGTCGGACAGGGTGCAGAACGGGCGCTTCGGTGCCTGCCTCATGCGCGAGCCGGAGCTGGTGGGGGCCTGCGTCGCGGCGATGAAGGACGCGGTCGATGTTCCCGTCACCGTCAAGTGCCGCATCGGTGTTGACGATCAGGATCCGGAGGAGGCGCTCGACAGGCTGGCTGACGCCGTCGTCGCGGCCGGGGCGGATAGGCTCGTCGTCCATGCGCGCAAGGCCTGGCTGCAGGGCCTCTCTCCCAAGGACAATAGGGAGATCCCGCCGCTCGACTACGACCGCGTCCACCGCCTCAAGGCACGCCTGCCGCATGTGCCGATTGTCCTCAACGGCGGTCTCGCGACGCTGGAGGCGGCCCAGGCCGCGATGTATCCGGCGGAAGGGCCGGCGCTCGACGGCGTCATGCTCGGCCGCGCGGCCTACCAGAACCCGGAGATCCTGCTCGGCGTCGATCCGCTGTTCTTCGGCACGCCGGCACCGCTTGGGGACGCCTTTGCGGTCGTCGAGGCCTATCTGCCCTATGTGGAGCGCAGGCTTTCGGAGGGTGTGCGCCTCAACCAGCTCACGCGGCACATCCTTGGCCTCTTTCCGGGCCGGCCCGGCGCGCGCCTGTTCCGCCGCCACCTTGCGACGGAAGCCTGCAAGCCCGGCGCGGGGCCGGAGGTCATCGTCGATGCGGTTGCCCACGTGCGGCGGGAGATGGCGCGGCGCGAGGCGGAAGCCGCCTGAAGCGCGTGCGCAACAGCCAAGGGCGCTTTGCACGCCTTTGGCTTGCGGCCTTCCTTGCCTGGTCCCGACAATGAGAGGGGAAGGAACGGGGCATGCACCAGCCGCAGGATCCGGATTTCGAGGCGCGCGTGCGCCGCAGCTTCGCCAGGCAGAGCGTGATGGAGACCATCGGCGCGCGCCTCACCCGCGTTGCGCCGGGCGAGACCACGGTCGAGCTCGCGGTCGCGCCGCACATCAGCCAGCAGCACGGTTTCGTCCATGCCGGCGTCGTCTCGACGATTGCTGATTCGGCCTGCGGCTATGCCGCCCTGTCGCTGATGCCGCCAGGCGCAGGCGTCCTCACCGCCGAGTTCAAGATCAATCTCCTCGCGCCCGCGGCCGGCCAGCGGCTCGAGGCGCACGGGCGCGTCGTGCGCGCGGGGCGCCTGCTGACCGTGGCCCAGGCCGACGTGGAGGCTGTCGATGGCGAGCGACGCAAGACCGTCGCGGTGATGACGGCCACGCTGGTGACGCTTGAGGGGCGCGAGGGCATAACAGACTGAGCCAGGCGCCGGCCGGCCATGCGGCAGCGGCGCTTGCCTTCGCCGCCCTTATCGCGCACGAGTGGGCTCCTGCCGCGGGGGCCTTCATGTTCGCTGCCATTCCCACATCCGATCTGGTCATGCTCGCCGGTGCGCTGCTGGCGGCCGGCGCGCTCACGGGTATTCTGGCCGGTGTCTTCGGCGTCGGCGGCGGTGCCGTGGTGGTGCCGGTGCTCTACGAGCTCTTCCGTGTGGTGGGCGTGCCGGAGGAGGTGCGCATGCCGCTGGCCGTCGGCACCTCGCTCGCCGTGATCATCCCGACCTCGATCCGCTCTTTCAACGCCCATCGCGCACGGGGGAAGGTCGACATGTCCATCGTGCGCATCTGGGCCGTGCCGGTCGTCGCCGGCGTGGCGCTCGGCAGCCTCATCGCCCGCTACGCGCCGGCAGACCTGTTCAAGGCCGTCTTCGTCCTCGTCGCCGGCATCTCGGCCGTGCGGCTCCTCTTCGGCAAGGACAGCTGGCGCTTCGGCACGGAGGTGCCCGGCAAGCTCGTCATGCGCATCTACGGCGTCCTCATCGGCGTGCTGTCGTCCCTGATGGGCATCGGCGGCGGACAGCTGTCGAGCCTGTTCATGACCTTCTACGGCAGGCCGATCCACCAGGCGGTGGCGACGTCCTCGGGCCTCGGCGTCCTCATCTCCATTCCCGGCGCCATCGGCTATGTCTACGCCGGCTGGCCGCGCGCCGCCGAATATCCGGATGTCGCGGCCCTGCAGTTTCCCATGGCGCTCGGCTACGTCTCCCTCATCGGCTTCGCGCTCTTCGTGCCGACGAGCATCTACACGGCGCCCATTGGTGCCCGTCTCGCCCACTCGCTGTCGAAGCGGCGGCTGGAAGTGGCCTTCGGACTCTTCCTCCTCGCCGTCTGTGCGCGCTTCGCCTGGAGCCTCCTGACCTGAGCCTCACCCGCCGCGCCCGCGCAGGATCAGCCTGTCGCCGCGCACCTCGAAGGAGGCGAGCCGGTCGAGAAAGGTCATGCCGAGCAGGCTCTGCGACAGGCTGCCCTCGCGGGCGACGAGGGCGGGCACGCTCCGCTCGGTGATGCTGCCCACGGTGAGCTCGCGTATGGTGGTGGCCGCCGCCATCGTGCGGCCGTTCGCCGTCGACACCGGCTGCGTGTAGAAAAGTGTCGCGGGATCGATGCCGGCGCGCGCCGCATCTTCGCTCGTCAGCACCACTGCCGAGGCGCCGGTGTCGAGGACGAAGCGCGTCGGCACGCCGTTGACGGCCCCGTCGATGACGAAGCTGCCGCCCGCCTGGCGCGTGACCTGCACCTCTCCGCCGGCGAGCGTCACGGTATAGCCCGGCGCCACCTCGCCGAGCAGGCGGTTGGCAAGGCCCTGCAGCTCGAAGCGGTAGCTATAGACCCCCACCAGCATGACGATCATCGCCAGCCAGAAGGCCATGGCCTCCAGGGCGCGCGTCCACTGCCCGCGGAAGTGCTGCGCCACCCAGCCGAGGGCGATGATGCCGACGGCCCCGAGCCCCGCGAGCGAGGCGATGAGGTCCGGCCGCAGCCCGAGCATGGTCTCGTTACCGCCGAAGAGGACGAGCACTGCGATGGCGGCGATGATGATGGCGAGGGCGACGAAACCGCGCATGGGCTGCCTCACGAGGCGGCGAGCGCCGCTTGCGACAGCGGCGTGAGGGCGGTGAGGCCGGCGAGGAAGGCGATTTCGCCCACCTGCTGGGCCGCCCCGGCGATATCGCCCGTATGCCCTCCGATCTTGGCGCGCGCGATGCGCGACACGCCCGCGCCGCCGCCGGCGGCGAGGAGGAGGGCGAGCACGATGGCGAGAAGGCCGAAGCCGGCGGGCAGCAGCAGGAGGAACGAAATGAGAGCCGAGCCAACGGCCGTTGTGGCGAAGGCGGCCGCCGTCGGCCGGCCGGCCGCGTGCGAGGCGCCGTCGCTGCGGGCGGGCGTGAGCAGCAGGAAGGGCATCAACCCCACCGTGCGCGAGACGGCCCCGGCCGTGACGATGGCCAGAGCCGTGGCGAGGGCGGACATGCGCCCGGCAAGCGCGGCGATGAGGCCGACACGAATCATGAGGTCAAGCGTGAGCGCCGCCGCGCCGTAGGAGCCGATGCGGCTGTCGCGCATGATCTCGAGGCGCCGCTCCGGCGTCGAGCCGCCCCATAGCCCGTCGGCCGTGTCGGCGAGGCCGTCCTCGTGGAAGACACCTGTCGTGGCGAGAATGGCCGCGAGGGCGGCGCAGGCCGCAAGATAGGGCCCGAAGCCGAGGCCCGACGCGACCAGGAAGGCGAGGGCACCGACGAGGCCGATGGCGGCCCCTGCGAGCGGCAGGGCCCGGACGACGCGGGAAAAGTCCGGCATGGCATGCGGCGCCGCCTCGAAAGGCAGGACAGGCACGGGCAGGCGGGAGTAGAATCGCAGGCACGCTGCCGCATCGGCAAGGAAGGCGAGCGCCGGGCCCGCTTCCGATCGCGCCTGCGCCGGTGGCTTCTCGTTTTCCTGCATCATCTTCACCTTGGCGCGCGGCGTGCTATTAGCACCGGGCCCTCACAGCCGCGACCCTTGGCCGGCCATAACGACATAGTGGAGAATTGTGATGGATGCGACGGCAACCGGCCTACCGTTTGATGACGTGAGGCGGCTTTTTTCGATGTTGCCCGACGCCGATGAGGCGGCCATCGATGCCGTGCGCCGCCGGAATGCGGAGCTGACGAAGCCGCCGGGCTCGCTCGGCCGGCTGGAGGAGATCGCCGCCTGGGTGGCCGGCTGGCAGGGCAAGGCTCGCCCGAGCGTGATGCGCCCGCTCGTGTGCGTCTTCGCCGGAAACCACGGCGTTGTGCGACACGGCGTCTCGCCCTATCCGCAGAGCGTCACCCGCCAGATGCTGGAGAACTTCGCTGCGGGCGGGGCTGCCATCAACCAGATCTGCGCCACCTACGAGCTCGGCTTCAAGGTTTTCGACCTGGCGCTCGACCTGCCGACCGGGGACATCGCCACCGAAGCCGCCTTCGACGAGAAGGCCTGCGTCGCCACCATGGCCTTCGGCATGGAGGCCATCGCCGGCGGTACCGATCTTCTGTGCCTCGGCGAGATGGGCATCGGCAACACCACCATCGCGGCCGCCATCTATGCTGCGCTCTACGGCGGGCCGGCGACGCACTGGGTAGGGCGCGGCACCGGGCTCGACGATGCCGGCCTCGCCCGCAAGGCGGCTGTGGTGGAACAGGCCCTCGCCACCCATGCCGGCCATCTCAGGGATCCGCTCGAGGTCCTGCGCCGGCTGGGTGGCCGCGAGGTCGCGGCCATTGCCGGTGCCATCCTGGCGGCGCGGCTTGAGCGCATCCCCGTCATTCTCGACGGTTACGTGGTCACGGCGGCGGCTGCCATCCTGCACGCCATCGACCCGCGATCCATCGCCCATTGCCTCGCCGGCCACCGCTCCGCGGAGGGGGCTCACGGCGAGGTGCTCGAAAGGCTCGGCCTGACGCCCGTGCTCGACCTCGGCATGCGCCTGGGCGAGGCGACCGGCGCCGCGCTGGCTGCCGGCATCGTCAAGGCGGCGGTGGCCTGCCACAACGACATGGCGACCTTCGCCCAGGCAAAGGTCGACACGGCGGAGACGGGGGAGCGGCCCGAGCGCCTGCAGTGACACGGACACGGCAGCCTCAGGCGACATCGCGCTGCTGAGGCTCCGTCTGCCAGCGGTCCCACGCCGGCTCACCGGCGAAGTGGCTGACCAGCCGGTCGATGAAGAGCCGCACCTTCAGCGGCAGGTAGCGCGCCTGCGGGTAGACGGCGTAGATGCCGGCATCCGTCGGGGTGTAATCGGGCATCAGCGGCACGAGTGTGCCGTTCGCGATCTCAGGCCCGACGACAAATGTCGGCGACAGGATGATGCCGAGGCCGCGCAGCGCCGCTTCCCGCAGCATCAAGCTGTTGTTGACGATGAGGCGCGGCTGCACGCGCACGCTCTCCTCACCCTCCGGCCCCTGGAAGGTCCAGTTCGACTGGCTCTGCCGGTAGGCGTAGTCGAGGCAGGAGTGCTGGGCGAGGTCGGCGGGCAGCAGGGGCTCTCCATGCTCGGCGAGATAGGCCGGGGCGGCGCACAGGGCAAAGCGGCAGGGCGCGAGCCGGCGCGCGATGAACGATGAGTCCTTCAGCCGTCCGATGCGGACGGCGAGATCGACGCCCTCCTCGATGATGTCGACAATCATCTCGTTGAGGGTGAGGTCCACCTGCACTTCCGGGTGCTCCCTCAGGAAGCCGTCGATGACGGGCATCAGATAGGTCACGCCAAAGGTCATCGACGCGTTGATGCGCAAGGTGCCCTTCACCTGCTCCTGGATGGAGCTGACGCCATGGCGCAGGTCGTTGACCTCCTCGAGTATCGGCACGCAGCGGGCGTAGAACTCCGCGCCGGCCTCCGTCAGGTTGACGCGCCGCGTCGTACGGTTGAGCAGCCGCGCACCCAGCCACTCTTCCAGCATCTGCACGTGCTTGGTCGCAGCCGCCGGAGAAATGCGAAAATGCCGTGCAGCTTCTGCAAAGCTGCCATTAGCCGCGACGCGGGCAAATACTGCCATCATCATCAGCTTGTCCATGAAAACCTCGCTTTATGAAATACGCTATAATAAAAGATATTCTTATCATTCATATTCATGGAGCATCCATTATCTCTTTCGCAATTCATTATAAAATCACAATTTAATAAAATCCTACACATTCATTTATTATTTCTAGCGTATAAATTATTTGTGTATCGAGAAAAATATTTTCGCGGTTTGCAGTTTTGTTGGTCGTTGGACGGTCTGCGGGGCCGGAATCCTTGCCGGGGTGGCGCGCATATCTGTGTTGCAGGTGTTGCCAATCGTGCGGCAGGCTCTGCGGCCGTGCGGCATGGTTGCCGGCCCGTTGCCGCTGGTGGCCTTTCCGGCGGCCATGGCCGTCGCCGTTAAGGTCCTCCTCAGGGAACTCGGCTAGAAGGCGCCCATGCGACGGGGCAGAGTTTCTGTGGTGCGGGGCAGGCAGCGCCATGTGGAATGGCGGCTGCGCGATCTGCTGCGGGCCGTCGCGGTGCTCACGGTGCTCCTGATCGTGCTTGCGGTTCTGCTGTGGCGGGAGGAGACGCACATCGCCGGGCCCGTCGACGTGATCGACGGCGACACGTTGCGCCTGGCTGACGGACGGCCACTGCGGCTCGAGGGGCTCGATGCGCCCGAGATCGACCAGTTCTGCGAGCGGCCGTCCGGCACCTATGCCTGCGGCCGGGCGGCCCGCCGCGCGCTCTTCCGTCTGGTTGCGGGCGCCAACGTCACCTGCGTCGCCCACGGCCGCGATCGCTACGACCGTCTGCTCGGGCGGTGCAGGGCGGGTGAGGTGGACATCGGCGCCAGTCTGGTCGCCGCAGGCTGGGCCGTGGCGAACGGGCGTTATCGGGTCGAGGAAGCCGCGGCGCGCACGGCCGGCCGCGGGCTGTGGCAGGGCAGCTTCGAGCGGCCGGCGGACTGGCGGGCGCGGCATTGAGGCCGCGTTAACGCCGTTTCACTAACCCTTTGCCCATGTGTTCTGGCGCACATCGGGAACAAAGGCCGGGGCCTACAGTTATCGACATCAAGGACCTCCCTCCCTGACCCCTCCTCGGGCGCGGCTCAACACCGCGCCCTTCTTTTTTGTGAACCCGGGCGTCCGCCCTGTCGGGGCGATTGACGGGTGCAGACGGCGGTGGTCGACTTGCCCAAAGGGGCGATTGCCAGCCGCCGCAGGAGGAATCGACGATGCGCGCAAGCGTTGAGCAGGAACCGGTGCGTCAGCAGGCGCCGGCGCAGGAGGGCTGAGCGATGCGCCTGACGTTTATCGGCAGCGGTGATGCCTTTGGCTCGGGCGGGCGCTTCAATACCTGCCTCCTGGTGGAGGCGGGCCGCACCACGATGGCAGTCGATTTCGGCGCCACCTCCCTGGTGGCGCTGAAGCAGCGCGGCATTTCGCCCAACGTGATCGACACCGTGGTGCTCACGCACCTGCACGGCGACCATTTCGGCGGCCTGCCGTTCTTCCTTCTCGATGCCCAGTTCGCCTCGAGTCGCAAGGCGCCGCTCACCATTGCTGGACCGCCGGGCACGCGCGCGCGGCTGGAGGCGGCACTCGAGGTGTTCTATCCGGGCGCCGTCGGCAACGACTGGCGCTTCCCGCTCAAGGTCATCGACCTGCCGCTGCGCACGCCGTGGACCTTCGGCGAGGCTAAGGTGGAGTCCTACGAGGTCGACCATGCCTCCGGCGCGCCGTCGACCGGCGTGCGCGTGACGGCCGGCGGGCGCGTGCTAGCCTATTCTGGCGACACGACCTGGACCGACGCACTCGTCGACATCGCCCGCGATGCCGACCTGTTCGTCGTCGAGTGCTACCGCCCGTCCGGTCGCACCGCGAACCATCTCGACCTCGAGACGCTCATCGCGAATCGCGACCGGCTCACGGCGCGCGCCATCATGCTGACCCACATGAACGAGGCCATGCTGGCCGTCCGGCACAAGGCCACGGAGGCGGGCTTCCTGCTTGCCGAGGACGGGCTGACGCGCGAGGTCTGACGCTCCGCGCCGCCGCGGAGGAGGGCTGCGGGCGGCTGCGGCCCGCAGGCCGTTTCAGCGCTCCAGCAGGGCGATAAGGGACGAGGTGTCCCACCGGTTGCCGCCCATGCGCTGCACTTCGGAATAGAACTGGTCGACGAGGGCGGTGACGGGCAGATGGGCGCCGTTGCGCCGCGCCTCGGCCAGGCAGATGGCGAGATCCTTGCGCATCCAGTCGACGGCGAAGCCGAAGTCGAACTTGTTTTCGTTCATCGTCTGCCAACGGTTCTCCATCTGCCACGACTGGGCGGCCCCCTTGGAGATGACGGAGATCACGGCCTCCACGTCGAGCCCCGCCTTCTTGGCGAAATGGATGCCCTCCGAGAGGGCCTGGACCAGGCCGGCGATGCAGATCTGGTTGACCATCTTGGTGAGCTGGCCGGCGCCAGACGGGCCGAGCAGCCGGCAGGCGCGGGCATAGCTGGCGATGACCGGCTCCACCCTGGCGTAGTCGGCCTCGTCACCGCCGCACATCACCGTCAGCACGCCGTTCTCGGCACCAGCCTGGCCGCCGGAGACCGGCGCATCGACGAAGCCGAGGCCCATCTCCCGGGCCTTCGCATAGAGTTCGCGCGCCACCTCGGCCGAGGCGGTGGTGTGGTCGACGAAGATGGCGCCCTTCTTCATGCCGGCGAAGGCGCCGTCGGGGCCGATGGTGACGGAGCGCAGGTCGTCGTCGTTGCCGACACAGGCGAAGACGATGTCCTGCCCCTCGGCCGCGGCCTTCGGCGTGGCTGCCGCGCGGCCGCCGTTCTCGGCCACCCATTTCTCGGCCTTGGCAGCCGTGCGGTTGTAGACGGTGACCTCGTGGCCCTTGTCCTTGAGGTGCCGTGCCATGGGATAGCCCATGACGCCGAGCCCGAGAAAGGCAACCTTCATGTGTTCCGCTCCCGATGAATTGAGGGGCGATGACGCCCATCGCACCCGTGCCGGCTGATCAGACCGGCTTCAGATGCCGTGTCAGCCGCCGCTCGGCGGCCGCCCACAGACGACGTACCGCCTCGACGAGGATGAGGTAAAGGGCTGCTGCCCACAAATAGACCTGGAAATCGAAACTGCGCGAGAAGGCGAGCCGCGTCACGCCCATGACGTCGTAGATGGTGATGAGCGAGACGATGGCGCTCGCCTTGATCATCAGGATCAGCTCGTTGCCGAGCGGGCGCAGGGCGGTGACGAGCGCCTGCGGGAACACCACCTTCACATAGGCCACCCAGCGCGGCAGGCCGAGCGCGAAGGCCGCCTCGCTTTGGCCCCTTGGCACAGCCTGTATGCCGCCGCGAAAGATCTCCGCCTGATAGGCCGCCGTGTTCAGCGTGAAGGTCAGCAGCGCGCAGAACCAGGCGTCGCGGAAGAAGGTCCACAGCCCGACGGCCTCGAAGGCACCGCGCAGCTGCCCCGCACCGTAATAGACGAGGAAGACCTGGGCGAGCAGCGGCGTGCCGCGGAAGAAATAGACATAGCCATAGGCGAGGGCGCGCAGCACGCCGCTTTTCGAGAGGCGCGCGAGCGCCACCGGCACGGCCAGCAGCCCCCCGAGGAGGAAGGAGATCGCCACGAGCTGCAGCGTGACGACGACACCGTCCAGGAAGCGCGGACCGTAGCGCGCCATGAGGTCGAGATTGATGACGCTGCCGATGATTTCGGTCATGCCGCCCCCCGCGTCTGGCCGCGCCCAAGGCGCTCCTCCAGCCGTCCCAGCAATCCGCCGGACAGCATGGAGAAGAACAGGTAGACGAGGCAGGCGACGAAATAGAAGAAGAGCGGCTCCTTCGTCGCCCCGACGGCGAGGTTCGTCTGGCGCATCAGATCCGCGAGCGCGATGGTCGAGACGAGCGACGTGTCCTTCAGCAGCACTAGCCAGTTGTTGCCGAGGCCGGGCAGGGCGATGCGGATGAGCTGCGGCAGCACGACGAGGCGGAACGAGAGCCCGGCGGACAGGCCCAACGCCCTCGCCGCCTCGCGCTGCCCGTCGGGAATGGCGTTGAAGGCGCCCACCCATACCTCGCTTGAGAAGGCGGCGAGCACGAGCCCCAGCGCGAAGAAGCCAGCGAGGAAGGAGTTGATCTGGATCTGCGCGCCGTAGCCGAACAGGCCGGCCACCTTCTGCAGCAGGATCTGGCCGCCATAGTAGACGATGAAGAGCGTCAAAAGCTCCGGCAGGCCGCGAAACACGGTGGTGAAGGCGATGGCCGCCTTGTGCGCCAGGCGGTTGCCTGACCGCTGGCCCAGCGCGACGACGAGGCCGAGGATGAGCCCGAAGGGCAGCGTGACGAGCGCGAGCGAGATGGTGACGAGCGCTCCGCGCGCCAGCTCGTCTCCCCAGCCGCCGGGGCCGAACGAGAGAAGTTCGAGATAGTGGTTCATCCAGTCACCGCGAGTGCCGCAGCAAGGGCGGGAGAGCCCCCTCCGCGGGCGGCTTCATGCGGGCCTCGCCCGAAGGGGCGGCAGGCGGCCGCCCCTGCCGGCAGGCAGGAGCGACGCGGGCCCGGGGCAGATCAGTAAATGTCGAAGTCGAAGTACTTCTCGCGGATCTTCTGATAGGTGCCGTCGGCCAGCACCTCGGCGATCGCCTTGTTGAACATTTCCTTGAGGTCAGTGTCTTCCTTGCGCACGGCAGCGCCGACACCGTTGCCGAAAAAGCGGACGTTGGCCTCGCGGTCGACGTCGCCGGCGAGCTTGCAGCAAGCGCCGTTGTCGGTCTTGAGCCACTCGGACAGCACGGTCTTGTCGGCGATGATAGCGTCGAGCCGGCCGCTGGCCAGGTCGGCGTTCGCCTCGTCCTGGGTGGGATAGAGCTTCACCGAAGCGCCGGCGTCGGCGAAGACCTCCTCGGCGTAGTTGGCGTGGATGGTCGAGGACTGGGCGCCGATCGTCTTGCCCTTGAAGGTGGCGGGATCGACGTTGTCGATCGGGCTGTCCTTCGGCACGGCCACTGACGGCGGCGTCTGGTAGTACTTGTCGGAGAAGTCGACCTTCTGCTTGCGCTCCTCCGTGATCGACATCGACGCCATGATGGCGTCGTACTTGCCCGCGAGCAGGGCGGGAATCATGCCGTCCCAGTCCTGGGCGACGATCGTGCACTTCGCCTTCATCTTCTCGCAGAGCGCCTTGGCGAGATCGACCTCGAAGCCCTGCAGGGTGTTGTTCGAATCGAAGAAGTTGAAGGGCGGGTAGGCCCCTTCGGTCGCGATGCGGATTTCCTTCCACTCCTTGGCGGAAGCGGCCCCTGTCAGGGCAAGGAAAACGGCGGCGACAGCGATCGGCAGACGCATTTCGGACCTCTGGAATCTTGTTTGGTGGCGCGGCCGCTGCATGCGGCTGGCTCTGTCGTGATGTTTCCACGATCGCGGCAATTCCGGCAAGGCGTGTGGATGTCGCGCTGCCGAACCGGGCCCGACCCGGGCAGGCGGGGCAGGCCCGCTGTTGACCGGGTGGGCCACCGGTCGCAATGTGCGCCCGTTTCAGGGAGACGCATGATGGTGACGCGGGAGACGATTCTGGAGCATCTGGCGAAGGTGGCGGGACCGGACGGCAAGACGCCCCTGCCGCAATCGGGGGCGCTGTCGGAAATCGTCGTACAGGACGGCAAGGTCTATTTCTCCATTGCCATCGACCCGGCGCGCTCCATGGAGCTCGAGCCCATGCGCCGGGCGGCGGAGGCGGCGGCGGCCTCGGTGCCCGGCGTCAGCCAGGCCATCGTCACCCTGACGTCGGACAGGCCGGCGGGCTCGGGGCCCGCGGCCCAGCCCCCGCGCCAGCCGGGGCCGCGCGCGGCTGCGGCGCAGGCGAAGGTGGCCGTGCCAGGCGTCAGGCACATCATTGCCGTGGCGAGTGGCAAGGGCGGCGTGGGCAAGTCGACCACCGCCTGCAACCTCGCGCTGGCGCTCGCCCGCACCGGCCTTTCCGTCGGCGTGCTCGATGCCGACATCTACGGCCCGTCGATGCCGCGTCTCTTCGCCCTCAAGGGCCGCCCGCAGGTCATGTCCGGCCGCACGCTCAAGCCGCTCGAGGGCTACGGCCTCAAGGTCATGTCCATCGGCTTCCTCGTGGACGAGGAGGCGGCCATGATCTGGCGCGGGCCGATGGTGATGTCCGCCATCCAGCAGATGCTGCGCGAGGTGGCCTGGGGCGAGCTCGACGTGCTTGTCGTCGACATGCCGCCGGGCACCGGCGATGCCCAGCTCACCATGGCCCAGGCGGTGCCGCTCGCCGGTGCCGTCATCGTCTCGACGCCGCAGGATCTCGCACTCATTGATGCGCGGCGCGGCATCGCGATGTTCCGTCGGGTCGACGTGCCCATCCTCGGCATCGTCGAGAACATGAGCACCTTCATCTGCCCCCATTGCGGCAATGCCTCCGAGATCTTTGGCCACGGCGGCGCGCGGCACGAGGCCGAGCGGCTTGGCGTGCCCTTCCTCGGCGAGGTGCCGCTGCACATGACGATCCGCGAGAAGTCCGACGCGGGCTTGCCTGTCGTGGTCAGCGAGCCCGACGGTCCGCACGCGCAGGCCTATCTCGACATCGCCCGCAAGATCGCGGCCGCTCTCACCGGCGGCACCACAGGCCGCGCTGCGCCGCGCATCGTGATCGAGTGACGCGCGACAACCTGGCGTGCCGTGCGAAAAATCCAGTGGCCCAAGACGAATTTCCGTCTTGAAACGGCGCGCGGACTGGCTTCTTGTGGCACGCCATACAGAGGAGAGCGGCAACAGAACCGCCAGGGCCAAACAGGAAAGCTCAGAGGAGAAGAACGGATATGAAGCGTCGCCAGTTTTTGACTGCGGCAGGCACGGGGCTTGCCGCCGGTGCGGTTGCCATGCCCGCCATCGCCCAGTCCATGCCGGAGGTGAAGTGGCGGATGACGTCGAGCTTCCCCAAGTCGCTCGACACCATCTTTGGTGCTGCGGAAGTGTTCGCTAAGGCCGTCTCGGAGGCGACGGACGGCAAGTTCCAGATCCAGGTGTTTGCGGCCGGCGAACTGGTGCCGGGCCTGCAGGCGCTCGACGCGGTGCAGAACGGCACCGTCGAGATGTGCCATTCCGCGTCCTACTACTATGTCGGCAAGGATCCGACCTACGCGCTCGGCACCGCCGTGCCCTTCGGCCTCAACGCCCGCATGATCAATGCGTGGTTCTACCACGGCGGCGGCCTCGAGGTGCTCAACGAGTTCTACAAGAAGTCGGGCATCTACATGCTGCCGGGCGGCAACACCGGCACGCAGATGGGCGGCTGGTTCCGCAAGGAGATCAAGACGGTCGACGACATCAAGGGCCTCAAGATGCGCATCGCCGGCATCGCCGGCCAGGTGCTGGCCAAGCTCGGCGCCGTGCCGCAGCAGATCGCCGGTGGTGACATCTACCCGGCGCTTGAGAAGGGCACGATCGACGCGGCCGAGTGGGTCGGCCCCTACGACGACGAGAAGCTCGGTTTCCAGAAGGTCGCACGCTACTACTACTACCCGGGCTTCTGGGAAGGCTGCGCTGCGCTCAACTTCTTCTTCAACGACGCGAAGTGGAACGAGCTGCCGCCGATCTACCGTTCCGTGCTGACGTCGGCCGCCGCGCGCGCCAACGTCGACATGCAGGCGAGCTACGATGCCAAGAACCCGGGCGCGGTGAAGCGGCTCGTGGCGAGCGGCGCCCAGCTGCGGCCCTTCCCGCAGGAGGTCATGGAGGCCTGCTATAAGGCGGCCAACGAGATCTACGAGGAGATCTCGGCCACCAACGCCGACTTCAAGAAGATCTACGACCACATGCGCGCGTTCCGCAACGACGAGTACCTGTGGTTCCAGGTGGCCGAGTACACCTACGACAATTTCATGATCCGCGCCCGCGCGCGCGGCTGATTGCCTGCCGCAAGCCGGCACTGAAGGCCCCGCCCTGGCGGGGCCTTTTGCTTTGCGCGCCGGGGGGCGCGGGCCTTTGCCCTTTTTCGGCCGGAGGGGAGCGATACCCACGGACGGGAACAGACTGCAGCGCATCCGTCACGACGAGCACGTCCTGAAGGAGGTCGAACGATGAAGCGTCGTCAGTTTCTGCAGACGGCCGGCGCCGGCCTCGTCGCCGGCACGGTGGCATCGCCGGCCATCGCGCAATCGGCGCCCGAAATCCGGTGGCGCCTGACCTCGAGCTACCCCAAGTCCCTCGACACGATCTACGGCGGTGCGGAGGTGCTGGCACGGGCCGTCTCGGAGGCGACGGACGGCAGGTTCCAGATCCAGGTCTTTGCGGCGGGCGAGATCGTGCCCAGCCTGCAGGCGCTAGACGCGGTACAGAACGGCACGGTCGAGATGTGTCACTCGGCGCCCTATTTCTACGTCGGCAAGGACCCCACCTTCGCCTTCGGCACAGCCGTGCCCTTTGGCCTCAACACGCGCCAGCAGAATGCCTGGTTCAACCATGCCGATGGCATGACTCTGCTCAACGAGCTCTTCGGCCGGTTCGGTGCCTACGGCCTGCCGGGCGGCAACACCACGGCCCAGATGGGGGGCTGGTTCCGCAAGGAGATCAAGACGGTCGACGACCTCAAGGGGCTCAAGATGCGCATCGGTGGCCTTGGTGGCCAGGTGCTTGCCAGGCTCGGCGTCGTGCCGCAGCAGATCGCCGGCGGCGACATCTATCCGGCGCTCGAGAAGGGTTCCCTCGACGCGGCCGAATGGGCCGGCCCCTACGACGACGAGAAGCTCGGCTTCCAGAAGGTCGCGCCCTATTACTACTATCCCGGCTTCTGGGAGGGGGGCGCCTCCATCCACTTCTTCATCAACAAGGCGAAGTGGGAGGAGCTGCCGAAGAACTACCAGGCCATCGTGCGGCAGGCAGCGGCATTCGCCAACGCCGACATGATGGAGAAGTACGACGCCAGGAATCCGGCTGCGCTCAAGAGCCTGGTGGCAGGCGGGGCGCAGCTTCGCCCCTTCTCGCAGGACATCCTGGAGGCCGCATTCAAGGCGACCAGCGAGATCTTTGACGAGATCGCCGCCCGCAACGACCTGTTCAAGCGCACCTACGAGTCGATGAAGCGCTTCCGCAACGACGAGTACCTGTGGTGGCAGGTGTGTGAATACACCTATGACAACTTCATGATCCGCAACCGCACCCGCGGATGACGGAAGCCCTCTGCACGGCTCTGCCCCGGCCGTCCGCTGCGGTGAAGGAAAGGCCCCGGGATCCGGGGCCTTTTCGTTCGCGTCACTCGATCTTCGGCGGGCCGAGGTCCAGCGGCGGCGCAAGGTCGTCGAACCCCGGCGCGAGATTCTCGAGCTGCTGCTCGAGCTGCTGCTCGTCGAGCTGCACACCCGCCGACCGGTAGTGCATGACCATCTGCGGGAACAGGATGACGAGCGCGACCATGATGATCTGGATGACGACGAAGGGCACCGCGCCCCAGTAGATCTGGCCCGTCGTCACGGGCTCCATGCGCTTGCCCGTCACCTTGTCGATGTAGCTCGTCTTCGGCGCGACTGAGCGCAGGAAGAAGAGCGCGAAGCCGAAGGGCGGGTGCATGAAGCTCGTCTGCATGTTCACGCCCAGCATAACGCCGAACCAGATGAGATCGATGCCGAGGCGCTCCGCCGCCGGCCCGATGAGCGGGATGGCGATGAAGGCCAGCTCGAAGAAGTCGAGGAAGAAGGCGAGAACGAAGACGAGGATGTTGACGACGATGAGGAAGCCGGTCTCGCCGCCGGGCAGCGCCAGCAGCAGCTCCTCCACCCACTTGTGCCCGTCGACGCCGTAGAAGGTGAGCGAGAAGACGCGTGCGCCGAGCAGGATGAAAAGCACGAAGGCGGAGAGCTTGGCCGTGGAATAGGTGGCCTGGCTCACGAGGTCCAGCTTGAGACGCCCCTTGAACAGGGCGAGCAGCAGGGCACCCGTGGCACCCATGGCGCCGCCTTCCGTCGGCGTGGCAACGCCGATGAAGATCGTGCCGAGGACGAGGAAGATGAGGCCAAGCGGCGGCACCATGACGAAGGTGACCTGCCGGGCGATGTTCGAGATCAGCCGGATGCCGGCGAAACGGGCGAGAAGGCCCGCGACGAGGGCATAGACCGTGCCGGCGATCAGGGCTTCCGTCGCCAGGGCCGCCGTCAGCCAGCCACCCTGACGCAGGACGACGTAGATGCCGACGAGGACGGCGGCGGCCACGGACGTCAGCACCACCCGCTGCGCGCCCAGGTAGTGGTCGAACAGCGCCGAGAGGAAGGCGACGACGACCGCGACCGACATGGAGAGCACGACGAAGTCGGCGCCGCCGCGCACCTCCGTCTGCGTCATCACGTAGTAGCCGACGAGGGCGGAGAAGATGACCAGCACCACGAGCTGCCAGATGCCGCGGGCTCCGTTCGGCTCCCGGTAGCCGATCGCCTCCGGCGGCAGGCCCGGCGCCATCTTCGGATTGATCATGCTTGAGAGGAAGATGTAGCCCGCGTAGAGCCCCGTCAGCACCAGGCCGGGGATGAAGGCGCCCTGATACATGTCGCCCACCGAGCGGCCGAGCTGGTCGGCCATGACGATGAGCACGAGCGAAGGCGGAATGATCTGCGCGAGCGTGCCCGAGGCTGCAATGATGCCGGTGGCCAGCCGCCGGTCATAGCCGTAGCGCAGCATGATCGGCAGCGAGATAAGGCCCATGGAGATCACTGAGGCCGCCACCACGCCCGTCGTCGCGGCCAGCAGCGCGCCGACAAACACGACGGCATAGGCGAGGCCGCCGCGCACCGTGCCGAAGAGCTGGCCGATGGTGTCGAGCAAGTCCTCCGCCATGCCCGACCGCTCGAGGATCAGCCCCATGAAGGTGAAGAAGGGGATGGCCAGCAGCACGTCGTTGTTCATCGTGCCGTAGACGCGCTCGGGCAGGGCCTGCAGGAAGTCCGGCGCGAAGAGGCCCAGCTCGATGCCGATGAGGCCGAAGATGAGGCCGTTGGCCGCCAGCGCGAAGGCCACCGGGTAGCCGAGCAGAAGGAAGACGACGAGCGCCGCGAACATGATCGGCGCCATGTTGTGGATGAAGAACTCCACCATGGAGAGGCTCCTGAAGCGTTCGCGGATTGTCAGGATCGGCCGGAGCCGGGATCGGCCCTGAGCTCCTGAATGAGCTGCTCCGCTTCCGCCAACTCGGGCGGAACGTCGGCGTCGGCATGGGGATCGTCGATGTCGCCGCGCAGCACCGCGATGCGCTTGATGAGTTCAGAGATCGCCTGCACCAGCAGCAGGGCAAAGCCCAGCGGCACCAGCATCTTGGCCGGCCATTGCGGCAGGCCGCCCGCATTGAGCGACTGCTCATTGATGGCGTAGGAGCGCTCGGCGAACGGGATCGACGTGAGCAGCATCACGATGCACAGCGGCAGGAGGAAGAAGATTGTGCCAAAGAGCTCGATCCACTGTCGCACGCGGGCCGAAAGGCGGGCATGCACCACGTCGATGCGGATGTGCTCGTTGACGATCAGCGTCCACGGCGAGCACAGCAGGAACACGGCGCCGAACAGAACCCACTGAAGTTCGAGCCAGGCATTCGACGATATGTCGAACGCCTTGCGGATGACGGCATTAACAGCAGAGATGGCGATCGCGACCACGATCAGCCAGGCAAGCCAGCGGCCAATGCGCGTGTTGACCGCGTCAATGGCCCGCGAAATCGCAAGTAGAATCGACACGTGACATCCCTTCTCGGACCGTTTCCTACCTCTTGCCCGAGGTTTTCCTCTGGAAATGGCGGCCATTCAACGGGTCTGGCGCCCGCCGCCCGCAGGGGGTGGTAGCGCATCCCCCGGTTACGTACAAGATATGCGCCGGCCCTGTCCTGCACCGATGGCAGGCATATTAGACTATCGTCTAAAGCCTATCGGCTGCGCCCGGCGCGGCCGAAGCGGTGGCCGGCGAAGCTGGCGACGATGCAGATGGCCATGACGGCGATGAGCGCCGTCGGCGCCGCGACCACCACCGCACCGGTGATGAAGGAGACGAGCGCGCCGAGCCCGAGCTGCAGCGCGCCAGCGACGCCAGAGGCGGTGCCCGCCGCTTCCGGCCTTGCCGACAGGGCCCCGGCGGTCGCGCCGGGCATGGTGAGGCCATTGCCCACGGCATTGACCACGAGTGGCAGGAACAGCGTTGTCGGCGTCCAGGGCATCGCCGCAATGAGGGCGATCTCGGCGAGGATGGCGGCGAGCGAGAGCACGGTGCCGATCGTCACCATGAGGTCCGTGCCCATGCGCAGCGCATAGCGGCCGGAGATGAAGTTGCCGACCATGTAGCCGAGGGCTGTCAGCGCAAAGAAGGCGCCATAGACATCGGCCGAGTGGCCCATGCTTTCCACCACCACGAAAGGCGCACCGGCGATGAAGGCGAAGAAGGACGCACTCGTGAAGGACAGGGAAAGCGTGTAGCCGAGGAAGCCGCGGTCGCCGAGCAGGAGAGGGAAGGCGCGCAGCATGTCGCCAACACTGGTCAGATGCGTCTTCGGCGCCGTCTCGCCGAGCACGGCGAGCGCATAGACGAGCACGGCGAGGCCGAACACCGCCTTCGCGCCGAAGATGGCGCGCCAGCCGAGCTGCGCGTCGATCACCCCGCCGACGAAGGGCGCCACCATCGGCGCCACCACCATCACCATGGTGAGATAGCCGATGCGGCTCGCCGCCTCGTCCCTGCCGGAGGTGTCGCGCACGATGGCGCGCGCCAGGGCGAAGGCGGTGCCGCCACCGGCCGCCTGGACAACGCGGGCGGCGAGCAGGGTCACGGTGTCGATCGCGAAGGCGCCCGCAAGGGAGCCGATGGTGAAGAGGACGACACCGCCGATGACGCAGGGCCGGCGGCCGAAGCGGTCGGAGATGGGGCCGATCACCACCTGCGTGACGGCGACGGCGAGCAGATAGAGCCCGAGGGTGAGCTGGATTGTGGCGTAGTCGGTGGAGAACGTGCGCGCCAGTGCCGGCGTCGCCGGCGCGAGCACGTTGAGCGCGAAGGGTTGCAGAGCCGACACCGCCACCAGCACCGCGAGGCTTGGACGCGGCGGCGCCGAAACCTCTCCGGGCGGGAGGGGCCGGTTCACGGCTGCCCCGCCGGCACGGGTTCGGCCTGTCGCTGCGCGGCTTCCCTGGCGCGCGCCTCCCGCATGCGCACCCGCTCGCGGTGGATCGTGTAGACACCGGCGGCGACAACGAGGCCCATGCCGGCCATGGAAAGCACGTCGGGCAGTTCGCCCCAGACGAGGAAGCCGACCAGGATCGCCCACACGACGACGCTGTAGCGGAAGGACGAGACGAGCGAAACGTCCGTGCCGCGGCAGGCGACGATGAGGCAGTAGTTGCCGACGGAGACGAGCACCGCCGCCACCGCGAGGAAGATGGTCGCCCGCGTGTCGAGAGGCTGCCACTCCTGCGTCGGTGCCAGGACCAGGCCGACGAGGGGGACCGCGATGGCGCTGGCGATGGTGACGAGACCGGTCGAGACGTCCGCCCGGATCTGGCGCGTGACGAGGTCGCGCATGGCTGCGAGTGCCGAGGAGAAAAGGGCGATCAGCGCCCAGGCGTCGAAGCCCGTCATGTCCGGCTTGACGATCAGAACCACGCCGCAGAAGCCGACGAAAATCGCGCACCAGCGCCGCCAGCCGACGGTCTCGAGGCCGAGGACAGCGGCGAACAGCGTCATCAGGATGGGCGTCGCCTGCAGGATGGCGGTGATGTTGCCGAGCGGGATGCGGGCGAGCGCGGTGATGAAGGTGAAGGCCACGCCCGCCTCGAGGAAGGCGCGCAGCAGGAGCATCGGGTTGCCGAGGCTGCGCCACTTGCCGACCTGGCCGAGCGCGAGGGCGAGCACGATCGCTGCGACGACGGCGAAGACGCCGCGCACGACGAGGATCTGGCTCGCCGGATAGGAGGTGGTGGCGAGCTTCACCAGCGTGTCGTTGCCGCAGAAAAGCGCCATGGCGCTCAGCATCGCGACGATGCCGCGCCGGTTGTCGGCAGCCGTGGCCAAGACAGACTCCTCGAGCGATACTGCGGGCGATGATTACGCCGCTTTGCCCAGCCGGTCGAGCTTGAAGAGGTCGAGGTCGAATGCAGGGCGTGCACCGCAGGCCAGATCTGCGAGAATATCTCCGATGGCGCTGGCGAACTTGAAGCCGTGGCCCGAGCAGGGCGAGGCCACGACGACGCGCGGGTCGCCCGGCAGCGTGTCGATGACGAAATGCTCGTCCGGCGTGTTGGTGAAGAGGCAGCCGCGCAGCGACATCACAGGCCCGTCGGCGGCCGGGAAATAGTGGCGGATGCCCGTGCGCAGCGCTTCCTCGTCGCGCGCGGTCGCCTCGCGCGGCAGATCGTCTGCCGCCCCGGTCTCGTTAAAGTGGTGGTAGAGGCCGATCTTGAAGCCCGGCATGCCCCACTGCGGGAAGACGTAGAAGTGCCCGTGCTCGGTGAGGAGGTTGCCGACGGGGAAGCGGTCGAGTGCGAAGAGCTCGGGATCCTTCGGCCAGAACCAGCCGATTACCTGCCGCTCGGGCACGGCCTTGCCGGCGAGCGCCGGCACCATTTCGCCCATCCAGGCGCCAGCCGACAGGACGAGCCGCTCGGCGTGATAGGTGCCCTGCGGCGTGCGCACACAAACGCCTTCGGCGGTTGTCGACCAGTCGAGCACGGGCTCGCGCGCCCGGATCTCGGCGCCGTGGCGCAGCGCCAGCCACACATGGGCGAGGATGGCGCGCTCGCTCGCGACGAAGCCGCCCTCCGCCTGGTAGACCGCGGAATAGCCGTCCGGCAGCCGCCAGCCGGGAAAACGCCGAGCGAGCTCCCCGGCCGTCAGCTCCTCATGCTCCAGCCCGTGCGCGATGCACGAGGCGAGCGAGCCTGCCGCCACGCGGCTGCCGCGCGGGCCGGCATCAATGGAGCCGGTGATGAAGAGCAGCTGCTCACCGTGCGCCTGCTCGGTCTCCCGCCAGAGGCGATAGGCATGGCGCAGCAGCGGGACGTAGTCTGGATGCTCGAAATAGGCGAGGCGGATGATGCGGTTGACGCCGTGCGACGAGCCCATGCTGTGGCCGATGTCGAACCGCTCGAGGCCGAGCACGCGCTTGCCACGCCGGGCGAGCTGGTAGGCGGCGGCGCTGCCCATCCCGCCCATGCCGACGACGATGACGTCGTAACGCTGCCCCGCACCCATCGGCTCCTCCGCATCAGGACGACCGCCCGGATCGGCGGCACGGCGATTGATCGCGAAGAAGGGGCCGGGCGTCAACCGCCGGTGACGCTCATGTGCCGTCCGACGGCTGGCTGGCGGCGGCGCCGGTCGATGACGAAGTCGTGGCCACGCGGCTTGCGGGCGATGGCGCGCTCGATCGCCTCCTCCACCGGCCCGTCGCTGGCGGAGGCGCGCAGCGGTGCGCGCAGGTCGGCCGCGTCTTCCTGGCCGAGGCACATGTAGAGCGTGCCGGTGCAGGTCAGTCGCACACGATTGCAGCTCTCGCAGAAATTGTGCGTCATCGGCGTGATGAAGCCGAGGCGCCCGCCTGTCTCCCGCACGCGGACGTAACGCGCCGGGCCGCCGGTGCGATAGTCGATCTCCTCGAGCGTGTAGCGCTCGGCGAGCCGCGCCTTGACGAGGGAGAGGGGCAGGAACTGGTCCACCCGCGCCGGCCCGATCTCGCCAAGCGGCATCACCTCGATGAGCGAGAGGTCCATGCCCCGCCCGTGCGCCCATTCCATCAGCGAGGGGATCTCGTCCTCGTTCACGCCCTTGAGCGCCACGGCGTTGATCTTGACGGCGAGGCCCGCTTCCTGCGCCGCATCGATGCCGGCGAGCACCCTGCTGAGGTCGCCCCAGCGCGTCAGCGCGCGAAAGGTCGCGGGCAAGAGCGTGTCGAGCGAGACGTTGATGCGCCGGACGCCGCAGGCCGCGAGGTCGCGCGCATGGCGGGCTAGCTGCGTGCCGTTGGTCGTCAGCGTCAGCTCCTCCAGAGCGCCACTCTCGAGGTGGCGGGAGAGGGAGGCGAACAGGCGCATGATATCACGCCGCACCAGCGGCTCGCCGCCGGTGATGCGCAGCTTGCGCACGCCGCGGCGGATGAAGACGCTGCACAGCCTGTCCAGCTCCTCCAGCGTCAGCAGGTCGCGCTTGGGCAGGAAGTGCATGTCCTCGGCCATGCAGTAGACGCAGCGCAGGTCGCACCGGTCGGTCACCGACACGCGCAGATAGGTGATGGCCCGTGCGAACGGATCGAGGAGCGGCAGGGCAGGCCGGACCTCGCCCCGGTCGAGAACTGTCGTGTCGGCCAAACCGTCCTCCTCCACCCCCGCTCTGGCGTCTTTATGGATACCAATTTAAGGGTGATTGCCGGGGCATCAATCCCGGATCGGCACTTGCGGCAGGAAAGCCGATCACAGTTGTGCGGGGATAACGGATCGATGGAAAGCATCCACTGGCCGAGCGAGATCCGCCTGGCGAAGGACCGCCGCCAGCTTCTCGTGACCTTCGAGGACGGCCGGCAGTTCACGCTCGCGGCCGAATACCTGCGCGTCTCGAGCCCGTCCGCCGAGGTGCGCGGCCACGGGCCGGGCGACCGCAAGACCGTGGCGGGCAAGAAGAACGTCGAGATCATCGGCGTCGAGCCCGTCGGCCGCTATGCCGTCAAGCTCGTCTTCGACGACCTGCACGACACCGGCATCTACACCTGGGACTATCTCTACGAGCTCGGCAGCGACTTTGAGGCCAGGTGGCAGGCCTATCTCGCCGAGCTGGAGGAGAAGGGGCTGTCGCGGGAGCCGCCGAGGAGGCGGTGAGGCACAAGGCAGAGGCGTTTCGCCATGAAGAAAGCCGGCCGCGCGGCGGCCGGCTTTGTCGTGAAGGCAGGGAAGCTGCGGCTCAGCGCATCACTATGACCTTCGTGCCGACACGCACGCGGTCGTAGAGGTCGATGACGTCCTCGTTCATCATGCGGATGCAGCCGGAGGACACCGCCTGGCCGATGGTGTCCGGCTCGTTCGAGCCGTGGATGCGGTAGAGCGAGTTGCCGAGATAGAGGGCGCGCGCGCCGAGCGGGTTGTCCGGACCGCCGGGCATATAGCGCGGCAGGTCGGGACGACGCTTCAGCATCTGCGGCGGCGGGCGCCAGTCGGGCCACTCGCGCTTTGCCGTCACCGTCTTCACGCCGCTCCAGGTGAAGCCCGGGCGGCCGACGCCGATGCCGTAACGGATGGCGCGGCCGTTGCCGAGCACGTAGTAGAGGCGCCGCTCGGAGGTGGAGACCACGATGGTGCCGGGGGCGTGGCGGCCGTTGTAGGGCACGACCTCACGCGTCACCGGGCTCGCCTGCAGCTGGTACTGGTCGGTCTCGTGGAGCGGCTGGCGTGTGAGGGGATCGATCTGGTAGGCGCTGGCCGGTGTGGCTGCGAGAGCCACAAGGCCCGTTATGGCAAAGAGAATGCCGCGCATCGGTTGCCTCGATGGGTGTGCGGGAATCGAGAGTGACAAAAGGCTGTCAAAAGTTCCGCCTCGAGGCCAATGTGTCGAAACATCGGCTATCGTGCAACGACAGCGTGACGTTTCCGCGCCCAAATCATTGTGAACGCCGGGGTGCGTGGCGGCGCTGCCACACTTTCCGCCGCCGTTGTTGGAGCGGCGTAAATGAATACTCAACACTCCGCGCCGTATTTTAGTCGTATCTGACTAAAATGGGGTCAATCGACATGGCGGATCCGGCGAAATCATTGCATGGCGCGCAGGCCGATGCGGCCGGGGCGCGCGTCCGCACGCTGGCGGCCAACCTTGCCGTCGTCGGCCTCGACAGCGCCCTCGTCGTCGCCGAAGCAGGCGCGCAGGGGCCAGGCACGGTCGAGGCGGCACGCCGCCTCGGCAGGCTGGCAGACCGGCTGGAAAGGGCGGCGCGACCGCTCTTTGCCCAACCGGCCGCGGAGCAGGCTGGCGACCGCTGGCAGGCCGCGGTCGAGGTGGCGGAGGAGGCCTCGTCTGTCGCCGGCGCGCTGCTTGCGGCCGCCGCTGCGGCGCGGCGCGCGGCAGACGGCGAAGGGGAGGGGCACACCGCATCCGTGCCCGTCGCCGCCACGCCCCGGGCGATGGCAGCAGGACGGCGCCTTGCAGCCCGTTCGCTGGACGCGCGCCGCATCGTCTCCTGGCTGCGCACCAACGCGCCGCGCTGACACGGCGCGCCGACGATATCACGCGCTAGCCACCTCTGTCGCAACGAAGCGGGCCGTCTTCACGGGGCGTCCATGCCCCCGCATGCCAGGTCAGGCGCGCGGGTGCATCCGCAACCCGGCCGCGAAGCAGGACTGCCCGCGTAAAATGTGTTCGGTAAAATGCGTTCGAGCGCGAGGGTAGATGAATGGTGGGCGTGACAGGGATTGAACCTGTGACCCCTCCCGTGTGAAGGGAGTGCTCTCCCGCTGAGCTACACGCCCGAGCCATAGCGTTGCCTGCCGCTGCAGGGCTCGTAACGCGCCTTCTATGGGCAGTGCGCGCCGGCGTCAAGCGAGGAAGCGCACAATGTCACGTTGCTCCTGTGAAAAGCCCGCGCTACTGCTCGTCCCGTAGTCGATCCAGAGGGATGAATGCGGCTGCCGCGTCTCCTTGCCGTCCTGGCGCTGGCCTATGCGCTCGCCCTGCAGGCCATGCTTGCGGGGATGGCCGCCGTGCCCGCCGCCGCGGCGGAAGGTGCCGGCTCCTCCCTGGGCCTTGTCTGGTGCACGCCTGGAGGCGCAGATGCGACGACCGGGGACGAGGCCCCCGCCGCCCACCACGATCTGCATTGCATCCTCACCTGCGGCCAGCTGACGCCCGGCTCCGCGCTCGTCCCGGCGGCCATGCCGTCGGCGATTCCTGTCGCCCGGCCGGCGCACGACCGGCCGGCGCTGCCACTGGCCGAGCCGCTGTCGCGGCGGGACCTGTCCCGCCTCAAGCCGGCACCGCGCGCGCCACCGGTGATCTGATCCCGATTCACGCATCTCGAGCCAACCGCGGCGAATGCGGATGACGGACGGCACACGATGCCGCCGCCCGCCCGCCGCCATCGGAGATCAGGTTGATGACATCGCTTTCTGTTGCCGGCTTCACTGCGCAACTTTCCGCTTCCCGCCGCCGTGTCCTCGTCGGCGCGGCAATTCTTGCCACCGGTCTTGCGGCTTTCGCCGGCGGCGCCTCGGCGCATGGCTACAAGGCCGGCGCCCTCAGGATCGGCCACCCCTGGTCGCGCGCCACGCCGGCCAACGCTCCTGTCGCAGGCGGCTACATGACCATCGAGAACACGGGCGATGCCGATGACCGGCTCGTCGCGGTGAGCGCCGAGATCGCCCCGCGCGGCGAGATCCACGAGATGAAGATGGAGGGCGACGTGATGAAGATGAGCCCGCTGCCCGACGGGCTCCCCATCAGGGCGGGCGAGACGGTGAAGCTCGCTCCCGGCGGCTACCATCTCATGTTCATGCCCCTGGCGCGGCAGCTCAAGGAAGGCGACACCTTCAGGGGCGAGCTCGTCTTCGAGAAGGCCGGCAAGGTCACGGTCGAGTTCAAGGTCGAGGGCATCGGCGCCCGGGGCGACGGCAAGGCCGATAGCCACAAGAACCACGCCAACCATTGAGGAGCTGCGCCATGAGCCGTTTGCGCATCATCCTGTGGAGCCTCGTGGCCGTCATCGCGCTGCTCGCGGGCGCCCTGTGGATCGTCGGCGACCGTCTCATGGCGCCCCAGGGCGGACGCATGATCGGCGCCGCCAACATCGGCGGGCCGTTCACGCTGACGACGCACGACGGCAGGAAGCTGTCGTCTGCCGACCTGGCGGGGCGGCCCTTCGCCGTCTTCTTCGGCTTCACCCACTGTCCGGACGTCTGCCCGACGACGCTCTTCGAGATGTCGGAGAACCTGAAGGCACTCGGGCCCGACGGCGACAGGCTCACCGTGCTGTTCATCACCGTCGATCCCGAGCGGGACACGCGGGAGCTGCTGGCGACCTATCTCGAGTCCTTCGATCCCCGCATCATCGGCCTCACCGGCACGCAGGAGGAGATCGACGCGGTGGTGAAGGCCTACCGCGCCACCTATCAGCGCGTGCCGACCGAGGGGGGTGGCTACACCATCAACCACACGGCCTCGGTCTATCTCATGGACCGGCAGGGGAATTTCGCCGGCACGCTCGACTATCACGAGCAGCAGGAGACGCAGATGCGCAAGCTGCGTCGGCTCATCGAGCGCTGAGCAGCCGTCACGACCGGGCGAGGGACGTGCGGCGGGACAGGGCCGTCGCAGCGTCCCACAGGTGGTCGAAGTGCTCGATGATGGTGTCCGGGTCGAGCTCGCTCACCGGCGTCATGGTGTAGCCGAAGGGCACGGCCACGACCGGGATGCCGGCTGCCTTGGCGGTGGCGATGTCCGTCTGCGAATCGCCGACCATCACGGCTGCGTCCGGTACACCGCCCGCAGCTTCGATCGTCATCGTCAGATGCCGCGGGTCGGGCTTGAAGAAGGGGAAGGTGTCGCGCCCGCAGATGGCGTGGAAGCGCGGTGCGATGCCCAGCGCCTCAAGCAGCATGACCGAGTGGCGCTCGACCTTGTTGGTGCACACGGCGAGGCGCCAGCCCGCAGCCTCGAAGCGCTCGAGTGCCTCCGCAACGCCCGGAAAGAGCCGGCTCTCCACCGCGATGCGGCCGGCATAGACCTCGAGGAAGCGCTGGTAGAGCGTGTCGAGATGCGCTGCCGAGACGGTGCGGCCGTTGGCCGCGATGCCCCGCTCGAGCAGAGCGCGGCCCCCGGCGCCGACGAGGTCGCGCGCCCTGTCGAGGGGAACGGGCTTCAGCCCCTCCTCGACGAGGATGAAATTCAGCGTCGCAATGAGATCGGGCGCCGTATCGGCCAGGGTGCCGTCGAGGTCGAAAACGATGGTCGCGGTGTGGGACATGGAAGGAAGGGCTAGCCGATGTGGCCGGTGCGGGCAAGCCCGCGGGGCCTGACGGCTGCATCGGTGCCAACGGGGCGATGGTAGAATGCCAACGCGATTCGCCCGCATCGGAGTTGTCATGACGCCCATCGCGAAGTTTTCCGCGGCTGCCGTGCTGCTCGCCGCCTTCGTCCTGCCCGCCGAGGCCAACCAGTTCGAGTTCAAGGCCGCCCCGCAGACGGACCTCAACCGCATCTACCGGGTCGACCGGGTCACGGGTGAGGTGGGGGCCTGCCAGTACGGCCTCAAGGAAGGCACCATCGGCGTCACCTTCTGCTATCCGGCGGGCGAGGGGGCAGGGCCGCAGACGCCGGGCGAATACGGCCTCGTCGCCTCGAACCATCAGAAGGAGGCAGGCGTCTTCCGCGTCAATTACCGCACCGGGGAGATGAGCGTCTGCTACGTCTTCAACGACCACGTGGTCTGCACGCCGCAGGCCACCAGCGGCGCGGCCGCGAGCGGGGGCGGCAGCGGCGAGCAGCCGGCCGGCGGCGACAGCGGGCAGCGCGGCACGGGCGCGCGCTGAGCCGCGCTGCCTTTGCGCTGCCCGATGCGCGTGTTAAAGCGGCGGGACATGAGCGGGCCGGCGCGCGCATCCAGTCAGGCATGCAGGGCGCCAGCCGGCAGATTCAAGGCGGATCGTTGGAATGAATGCCGAAGAGATGAAGCGCTCCGCGGCCGCGCGGGCAGCCGAGCTGGTCCGGGACGGCATGCGCCTGGGCCTCGGAACGGGGTCGACCGCCCGCCATTTCGTCGCCATCGTCGGTGAGAAGGTGCGGGCCGGGCTCAAGGTTGTCTGCGTTCCCACCTCTGAGGCGACACGCATGCAGGCGGAGGCGGAAGGCATTCCGCTCACCACGCTCGACGAGACGCCTGCCCTCGACCTTACCGTCGACGGTGCCGACGAGCTGGACGACAGCCTGCGCCTCATCAAGGGCGGTGGCGGCGCGCTCCTGCGCGAGAAGATCGTCGCGGCCGCCAGCCGGCGTATGGTCGTCATCGCTGACAGCTCCAAGCGCGTGGACGTTCTCGGGCGCTTTCCGCTGCCCATCGAGGTCAATCCCTTCGGCCTGCGCGCCACGCAGGAAGCCATCGCGCAGGTTCTCGCCAGGCGCTGGCCCTCGGCGTCGCTGACGCTGCGACGGGGGGCGGACGGCAACCCATTCGTCACCGATGGCGGGCACTACATCCTCGATGCCGCGCTGCAGCGCATCGAGGAGCCGGAGGCGCTCGCCGGCGAGCTCGTCGCCATTCCGGGCGTGGTCGAGCACGGGCTCTTCCTCGGCCTCGCATCCGGGGCGATCATCGCCACGGAGCAGGGGCTCGTCGAGCTCGGCGAGCTCGGCTGAGACCGCGGGACGGGATATTGACTTCGATTGCCGTTCCGTCGTTCTGATCGCAGCCATCCGCACGACATGCGCTTGCAGGGCGCGAGGCGCCAGGGAGAGATCGATCAATGAAGCGTACAGCCATTCACGTCGCGGCCGCCGTCGTCGCCTTTTCCCTTGCCGGCCCGGTCGCTGCTCAGGAGGTGGGGCCCATCACGCCGGCCAAGGTCGAGGCGGCGCGCCAGATCGTGACGGGCTCGGGCATGGACCGCTCCTTCGAGGCGCTCGTGCCGACCTTCGCGGCGCGCATCAAGCAGAGCTACGTCACACGGCCCGAGATCACGAAGGATCTCGACGAGGTGCTGGCGCAGGTGCAGCCCTCCATCGAGAGCAAGAAGGCAGAGCTGGTCGACACGGCGGCCAAGATCCTCGCGAGCCGCATGAACGAGGCCGATCTCAAGGCCACGGCGGCTTTCTTCACCTCCGATGCCGGCAAGGCCTATGTTGCCGCCCAGCCCGCGGTTCTCGATGACCTCTACATCGCCATGCAGGACTGGACGAACCGCGTCTTCGAGGAGACGATGAGCCAGGTTCGCGCCGAGATGGCCAAGCGCGGCCACCAGCTCTGACGCTTCGCCCCGCGCGGAAAAAAACCGGCGGCCGCAAGGGCCGCCGGTTTTCTTTTGTCGGTGAACGGGCAGGTGGTTCAGTCCTCCTCGGCCTTGAAGCGCGACAGGCCCTTGAAGATGAGGGGCGCCACCAGCGCCAGCGCCGCGATGGCGAGCAGCGTCGCCGCGAGCGGGCTCTCGACCAGCGCCATCGGATCGCCCAGGCTGATCTGCAGGGCGCGCCTGAGCTGCGTCTCCGCCATCGGCCCGAGGATGAGGCCGACGACCATGGGCGCGATGGGATAGTCGTAGCGCCGCATGACGAAGCCGAGCAGGCCGAAGACCGCCAGCATGATGAGCTCGACGGGCGAAGGGTTTGCCGCGATCGTGCCCATCGCCGCGAAGACGAGGATGCCCGCATAGAGCCAGGGCTGCGGAATGGCGAGCAGCCGTACCCACAGGCCGATGAGTGGCAGGTTGAGCACCACCAGCATCACGTTGGCGATGAACAGGCTGGCGATGAGGCCCCAGACGAGATCCGGCTTCTCGGCGAACAGCAGCGGGCCGGGATTGAGCCCGTACTGCTGGAAGCCGGCGAGCAGGATCGCCGCCGTTGCCGAGGTCGGCAGGCCGAGGGTCAGCAGCGGCATCAGCGTGCCCGCGGCCGAGGCGTTGTTTGCCGCCTCGGGGCCGGCGACACCCTCGATGGCGCCCTTGCCGAATTCCTCCGGGTGTTTCGTCAGCCTCTTCTCGATGGTGTAGGAGAGGAAGGTCGGGATCTCGGCGCCGCCGGCCGGCAGCGAGCCAATGGGGAAGCCGAGTGCCGTGCCGCGTAGCCAAGGCTTCCACGACCGCTTCCAGTCTTCCTTCGTCATCCACAGCGAGCCGCGCACCGGCTCGATCGTCTCGGGCGCGTGCTTCAGGCGCGAGGCGACGTAGAGCGCCTCGCCGACGGCAAAAAGCCCCACGGCCAGCGTCGTCACCTCGATGCCGTCCAGCAGCTCGGGCACGCCGAAGGTCAGGCGCGCCTGGCCGCTCAGCGCGTCGAGGCCGACGAGGCCGAGCATCAGGCCGATGAAGAGACTCGTGAGGCCGCGCAGCGGCGAATCGCCGAAGGTCGCCGAGACGGTGACGAAGGCCAGGATCATCAGCGCGAAATAGTCGGCCGGGCCGAACTGGATGGCGATCTCGACAAGCCAGGGGGCGAACAGCGCAAGACCGATGGTGGCGATGAGACCGGCCACGAAGGAGCCGATGGCGGCGGTGGCGAGGGCTGGCCCGCCGCGCCCGGCCTTGGCCATCTTGTTGCCCTCGAGCGCCGTGATCATCGAGGAGCTTTCGCCGGGTGTGTTGATCAGGATCGACGTGGTCGAGCCGCCATACATGCCACCGTAGTAGATGCCGGCGAACATGATGAGCGAGCCCGTCGGGTCCAGCTTGAAGGTGACGGGCAGCAGCAGCGCCACGGTGAGCGCCGGGCCGATGCCCGGCAGGACGCCGACGGCTGTGCCGAGGAAGACGCCGATGAGCGCGAAGAGCAGCTTCGTCGGCTCCAGGGCGACGGAGAATCCCTGCGCGAGCGCGAGAACGGAATCGAGCACCGGACGACCTTTCAGAAGAGATGTTCGATCGGCCCTTGCGGCAGCGACAGGGCGAGGAGCTTCGTAAAGCCGAGATAGACGAAAAGGCCGAGCGCGACGCCGATACCCAGATCGGTCAGCAGCGCCCGCCGGCCGAAGCCGCGCGCCGTAAGGCCGAAGAGCACGGCCATGGCCGGAATGAAGCCGCCACCGAAGCTGATGATGGCGATCATGCCGGCGATGCCCGCGAGGATGGTGAGAACGGCGGCGTGGTCGCTCGGCTCGGGCACGGGGATCTTGCCGCGCACGGCGCTGACGACCGTGCCGAGAGCGAGGGCCGTGAGGGCGGCGGCAACTGTCCAGGAGGCGGCGCTCGGCCCGATGCCCGCATAGCTCGACACGGCGCCCATGCCCGAGGCGTCCCACGCGACGGCCGCGGCAAGGGCCAGCAGCCCGGCGGCGATGACGAAGCCGACGGGATCGCCCCTGCGGCCCTCCGGCCGGTCGTCTTCCTGCTGTGTCATGAACATCTCCAGGATGGTTCCGCGGCTCCGCTCCGTCGCCGGCCGTCCGTGGCGCCTGGCGGTGAGGGAGCAGTGCGGGGGATGAGCGAAAACGGCGGACGGAGCGCCCGCCGTTCCCGTCTTTCAGGCGGTGTCGGGCCCGCTTACTTCACAAGGCCGATCGACTTCAGCACCTCGGCGACGCGGACCTGCTCGTTCTTGAGGTAGTCGGCGAAGGCGTCACCGGCGAGATAGGCGTCGTCCCAGCCCTTGGCCTTCAGCGTCTCCTGCCACTGGCTCGACTTGACCATCTTGTCGACGGCCTCGAGCAGCGTCTTCTTCTGCTCCTCGCTGAGGCCGGGAGGGGCGACAACCGAGCGCCAGTTGACGATCTCGAGGTCGATGCCCTGCTCCTTCAGGGTCGGCGCGTCGATGCCCGGCACGGGCTTCTCGGCGGCGATGCCGATGAGGCGCAGCTTGCCCGCCTTGATCTGGCCCTCGAACTCGCCATAGCCGGAGACGCCGGCCGTCACCTTGCCGCCGAGGATGGCCGCCAGGGCCTCACCGCCGCCGGAGAAGGGCACGTAGTTGATCTTGGTCGGGTCGACGCCGACCGCCTTGGCGAAGAGGCCCACCATGATGTGGTCGGTGCCGCCGGCCGAGCCGCCGGCCCAGGTCACCTTCGCCGGGTCGGCTTTCAGCGCCTCGGCGAGATCCTTGGCGTCCTTGATCGGCGAGTTGGCCGGCACGACGATCGCCTGGTTCTCGGCGGTAAGGCGCGCGATCGGCGTCGTCTGGTCAAGCGTCACGGGCGACTTGTTGGTGAGAATCGCGCCCACCATGACGAAGCCGTTGACCATGAGCTGCGAGCCGTCACCCTTGGCGTTGACAAACTGCGCAAGGCCCACGGTGCCGCCGGCGCCCGGTACGTTGACCACCTGCACGCTCTTGGCCGCGCCGCTCTCGGTGAGGGCCGCCTGCATGGCGCGCGCCGTCTGGTCCCAGCCGCCGCCCGGCCCGGCGGGCGCCATGATCTTCAGCTCGAGATCCTGGGCAAGCGCGCCGGTGGACAGGCCAGCCGCCATCACGAGCGCGGCGATGGCACCGGTGGCCGTTTTTAACGAACGAAACATGTGGTTCCTCCCGTTTAACAAATCAGCTTTGCCGATAGGGTGCCGGACGGTATCACGGCTTTCTGTCCCATCAAGCGAACCTCACGACACAATATATCGCAACAATCCTCCCGTCGCCGGCCTTTGCGGCTTTCCCTTTTCCGAGGCTTCTTCTAAAGCCGGGCGTCGCATCTTCAAAGCCAGCGAGCATTCTCTTGCCTCACGCCATGCCCGTTCCGAGCGCCGAGCCTTCCGTTCATGCCCGACGGCTGACCCTCGCCGCCTTCGTCACGCTGGCGCTGATGCCGCTGGCCATGGCGCTCGCCAACCGCTCGGCGCCGCTCGTACTGACGGTGGCGGCAGTGCTCGCGCTCCTTGCGGCGCTTCTGGAGCCTGATGGGCGGATGCGCCTCGTCCGGGCGGCGCGCGCCATCGTGCGCACGCCGGTGTTCCTGGCCGTCCTGTCTCTGGCCGCCTATGCGGCCGTCAGTATGACGTGGAGCATCCGTCCCGGCGCCTCGCTCTTCAGCTACGGGGAGGTGCTGCTGCCGGCCGTCGCTGGGACCGTCGCCACCTCCGTCCTGCCGTTCCGGGTGCCGCGGGCCGTCCTGACGCTTGCGGCCGTGGCCATGGTGGCGGCCTGCCTTGTGGTCACCGGAGATCTCGCCAGCGAGCTTGCGCTGCGGCGGGCGCTGGGGCTGCGTGCCACGGGCGGCTTCGTCTTCAACCGCAGCATCCTCACGGTGCTGATGCTGGCCTGGCCGCTGTGCCTGCTCTGGTGGACTGCCGGCCGCCGACCGCTCGTGGGCGCGGCGGTGGCCTTCCAGCTGCTCGTCATCGCCGTTGGCGAATCGGGGGCGGCAACGATGGGTATCCTGTGCGGCGCGGCGGCTTTCGCCATCGCGCTTCTCGACCGGCGCCTCGCCCTTGCTCTCGTCACGGCCGGTCTCCTGGCCTGTCTTGCCGTCGGCCCCTTCAAGGGTTCGCTCACGATGCGGCTGCCGGACGCCCTGATCGAAGCCGTGCAGAAGCGCGGCCACGCCATCGAGCGCATCGCGCTGTGGCGCAGCTTTGAGGAGGTGGTGTGGCGCCGGCCGTTCCTCGGCACGGGCTTCGGGTCGAGCCCGGGACTGCCCGACGACACGGTCGCGCAGGAGGTGCCGGACGAGCTGCGCGGGATGCTGGCCATCGGGCATCCGCACGATGCCTTTCTGCAGATATGGGTCGAGCTGGGTGCCGTCGGCGCCGCCCTGGCTGCGCTCGTGATTGCAACAATGATGCGTGCGCTGGCGCACTTGCGGGGGCTGCGGCTGGCTGCTTCGCTCGGGCTCGTGGCCTCGGCCGCCGGTGTCATGTTCGTCGGGCACGGGGCCTGGCAGGGCTGGTGGGTTGCAGTGTTGGGGGCTGCGATCGTCTGGCTCCGCTGTCGTTCCGATGGGGTGGTGCCCACCGAAGGGGTGGATCATGAGTGATTGCGATGTTGATCTCTTCGTGATCGGTGGGGGCTCCGGTGGTGTGCGCGCCGCGCGTATCGCCGCTGGCTACGGCGCCCGCGTCATGCTGGCGGAAGAATACCGGGTGGGCGGCACCTGCGTGATCCGCGGCTGTGTCCCCAAGAAGCTCTTCGTCTACGCGAGCCGCTTCGCCGCCGATTTCGAGGATGCAGCCGGCTACGGCTGGAGCGTGCCCCAGGCCACGTTCGACTGGCCCACGCTCGTCAAGAACAAGGATGCCGAGATCACCCGCCTCGAAGGTATCTACCGCAACAATCTCGTCAGGGCCGGGGTCGAGATCGTGGACAGCCGCGCCGTGATCGAGGATGCGCACACGGTGCGTATCCTGAAGACCGGCGCCCGCATCCGCGCCCGCTTCATCCTGGTCGCCACGGGCGGACGCGCGGTGAAGGCGCCGGCCGTGCCGGGCATCGAGCATGCCATCACCTCGAACGAGGCCTTCCACCTCGAGCGGCTGCCGGGGCGCATCGCCGTGGTCGGCGGTGGCTACATCGCCGTCGAGTTCGCCGGGATCTTCGCCGGCCTCGGTGTGGCGACCACGCTCGTCCACCGGGGCGAGAAGCTGCTGCGCGGCTTCGACGAGGACGTGCGCGACGCGCTCGGCCGCGCCTATGCCCGCCGCGGTATCACGCTCTGCCTCCAAACGGGCCTGGCGCGTATCGAAAAGGCGGTGGATGGCCTCGTCGTCTCGCTGACGGACGGGCGCGAGCTGCATGTCGACCAGGTCATGATCGCGACCGGGCGGATGCCCAATACCGAGAAGCTCGGCCTGGAGGAGGCGGGCGTACAGCTGGCTGCCAATGGCGCCATCATCGTCGACGAGATGTCGCGTACCAGCGTGCCGAGCATCTACGCGGTCGGTGACGTGACGGACCGGGTCAATCTCACGCCCATGGCTATCCGCGAGGGGCACGCCTTCGCCGACACCGTTTTCGGCAACCGCCCCACGCGCGTCGACCATGCTGTCGTGCCGACCGCCGTGTTCTCGACTCCCGAGATCGGCACTGTCGGCCTCACCGAAGCCGATGCGCGGCAGCGCTACGGCAATGTCAGGATCTTCCGCACCACCTTCCGCGCCATGAAGGCCACCCTGTCCGGGCGCGACGAGCAGGTGCTGATGAAGATCGTTGTCGACGGGGAGACCGACCGGGTGCTCGGAGTCCACATCGTGGGCGACGGGGCCGGCGAAATGATCCAGCTCGTCGGCATCGCCGTCACGATGGGGGCCACCAAGGCCGACTTCGACCGCACCATGGCCGTCCACCCTACGGCGGCGGAAGAGCTTGTGACCATGCGCTCGCCGGTGGCCTGAGGGCCGACGCGCGCTTCACTATCCGAAAAGAAAGCGCCCTCCCCGGGTGGTCATACCCGCGGGAGGGCGTTTGCATTGCAGCCCCGTCGCTGTCGGTGCTGCTTCCCTTGTTCTTTAATGGCCATGTATATCATTGTCGCATTAATATACTTTATAAATATTTCGTTGTGCCATTTTGTTGACAAAGTAACGCAGTAGCGCGTGTTTATTGCTATTTGAAGCGGGTTTACTGCTATGGACAGTCGAGTTTATAGTGCTTGTAAGGGTTCGGTATCGGTTAATCGCGGTGATGCTGCGGCCCATTTCCATACTGTTGTGTCAGGGGTCGAACGTGAACGTGAATCCGCGTCGGCGAACGGCTCCCCTCATGCGAGGCGGAGTGCGGACGGCCGCGGCGGATCGCGTGTCCGCCGAGGGCGCGGCCATGAGGAAAGGGCAGGCTGTAGAGCCTTGGTGCCGGCCGACCAACGCGGGCCGGCGTCGATGAACTCTCCCGCTCCCCAGAGGGCGGGCACGACGCAAACGGCGCAGAACCCTTGTTGTAACCCGATCCTGCCAGTTTGGACGGATGCATTGGCGGCGCTCACCGCAGGTATCGGATCTTACGCGGAAAGTAAAAAGTATCATGGAGTTGCATCAATAACAAAAGGCGTCAGTGGCCTTTTATGGTTATCATCCCCGACAACGGCGCAAATACAATATTGCTCATCGTAGCAGGGTGACAGTATATTATATCGTTCTGCGACGACGATTGGGAATGCTGTTAATATATTTGCTGGTTTCACTGCAACGGTCAGTGCGGCAATCTATGTCGCAAATGTATTTTATGAAAAGCATGAAGACTTGGAAGAATTGCAAGATTTGTTTGGAAAATTATCAGACGGTTCGTGGTTTTTGGGTGGCCTGCTGAATGCTTCTAAGGTCGTTCTGGATTGTTATGTGACATGCAATAATGATGACAATCTGGGCGCAAGGAAGTTGTTCAAGATTGGCATTGACGCGTGCAATTTTTTGTCAGCCGGGTTGAATTCTTTGGGCGCCGCATGCAGCTGGGCAGGCTGGTCTCTGAGTTCCGCAGCCTTCTGGCTCGTTGGAGCGACGTTCTCCGCTCTTGGTGTCGTGGGCTCTGATTGCGTGGACCCTGCGGAAACGGAAGAAGACGAGTGGTTTGATGCTGTCGAGATGATGGATTACCCGCAAGCGGGGTCGCCCCTGCGCACCGAGACGGCAGTCGCAGAAGCCGAGCCGTTGGCTGGATACGGCGTTTCCATCGTATAACGCGCTATGGCACTGGATGATGCGCCGCCGTTCCGGGCGGCGCATCGAGCACGAGCTGCGCGTCCGAAGGCGGGCGCTTCATCATGCGCCAGGCGACGAAGCCGGCAAGGATGGCGTGGATGGCGGCGTTGTGCACGAAGAGCATGACGTCACCCACGAGCGTCATCAGCGTGGAGGCGACCAGCGGCCCGACGATGCCGCCCACGCAGTAGAGGAACAGGAGCGTGCTCGACAGATGCACCGCACCCTCCTGCGAGCCCCGGTCGTTGGCGTGGGCGGAGATCAGCGGGTAGGTGACGGACGCCGTGAGGCCGAGCGCGAGGGCGAGCGCGTAGAGCACTGTCGTCTCGCCGCGCCCGACGATGACGAGCGCCACCTCGATGACGAAGGCGATGGCCGAGACGGCGAGGATCACACCGCGCCGGTCGACGATGTCGGACAGCTTGCCGATGGGGTAGGGCGCGATGGCGGAGCCGAGGATCATGGCCGTCATGAAGCTTGCGACCACACCCGCGCCCAGCTCGAGCCGCTCCACATAGGCCGGGGCGAGCGACCAGAAGCTGCCATTGGCGAGCCCGACGAGCAGGATGCCGACGGCGCCGATGGGAGAGGTGCGGAACAGCGCAAGGATGCGCAGCTGGCCTTTGGCCGGCAGGGGCGGCGCCTCCGCCCGCGTCATGGCAAGCGGCACGAGTGACAGCATGAGGAAGGCGGACGTGCCTGAAAACAGCGTGAACGAGCGGGGGCTGTCGAGGCGCAGGAGCTGCTGGCCGGCGGCGGAGCCGGCGTAGTTGACGATGTTGTAGAGGCCGAGCATGCGGCCGCGGTTGCGGTCCGTCGCCTTGGCGTTGATCCAGGCCTCGACGATGGCATAGAGCCCCGCGAAGCAGAAGCCGACGAGCCCGCGCAGCACCATCCAGACGGGTGGCGAGATGAAGATCGCGAAGCCGAGGCAGGCCACCGCCGCGATGGCGGCGAAGGCTGCGAAGGCGCGGATGTGCCCGGCGCGCCGCACGATGGCCGGCGTCACCCACGTGCCGGCGAGCATGCCGCCGAAATAGACGGAGCCGATGACGCCGACCTCGGTGGGCGAAAAGCCTTCCAGCACCCCGCGCAGCGGCACCAGCGTGGTCAGAAGGCCGTTGCCGGCGATCAGGATAAAGACGGCGAGGAGAACCGGGGACAGGGCAACGAGAACGGTTGGCACGATCGGTTCCGGTGTTCGGGCAAGACGCGTCGACGCGACTGGCATTCAGACACGGCAAGGCGTCGCGAACCTTGCGGCTGCGGCCGAGGATCATTCTGAGCGATTATGGCGGCGGACGGGCGGCGATTTTGCGCAAAATGCTCCCGCGATGCGCGATCGTCCCGCCGAACGGCGCGCATGGACGCTGGAGGCCCGCTCGGGCGGGCCGGCGGCCTGGCGCCGGTGCGCAGGAAGCAACCTCGAATCATGATCATCGGTCTTCTGGCCGGGCTTGCCGCCGGCGCCGTGTGGGGGCTCGTCTTCGTCGGACCGGCAGCGGTCGAACCCTATACCAGCCTCGACCTCACGGTCGCGCGCTATCTCGCCTTCGGCATCGGCTCGCTCGTGCTGATGCTGATGGTGCCGCGCTGCCGGGCGGGCATTGTGCCGCGGCGGGATGCTGGGGTGGGGCTCGTGCTCGGCCTCACCGGCTATGTCCTCTACTACCTGCTGGCGGCCGGGGCGGTGCAGCTTGCTGGCCCGGCCATCCCGCCGCTCGTCATCGGCTCGCTGCCGGTGGTGCTTGCGATCGTCGGCAACTGGCGCGAGCCAGCGGTGCGCTGGCGGGCCCTCGTCATGCCGCTCCTGCTGATTTTCGCCGGCCTTGTGCTCGTCAATGTGACCACGCTCGCGCAGGCGGGCAGTGTGACCTCGCGCACCGATGTCCTGCTCGGCAGTCTGTGCGCCCTCGGGGCCGTCGTGGTGTGGACGGTCTATGCCCTCGTCAACGCCCGTACCTCTCGGGCGCTCACCGGCGACGGCGTCTATGCCTGGACGAGCCTGCAGGGCGTCGGTTCCCTGGTCGCGGTGCTGCCGCTCGTGCCGCTCCTCGCCGTCGACGGCTGGTCGGCCGTGCCGGGGCTCGGCCTGTTCAACTCCGGCGGGCTCAACCTCGTGCTGTGGGCGCTTGTGCTCGGCATGGTGAGTTCGTGGGCCGGCACGATGCTCTGGATCGTGGCGGCGCGGCGCCTGCCGGTGGCGCTCGCCGGCCAGCTTATCGTCTCCGAGACGGTCTTCGCGCTCATCTACGGCTTCCTCTTCCAGGGGCGTTGGCCAACTGCCGGAGAGGCGGGCGGCGCCTGCCTCCTCATGCTCGGCGTCTTCGCGGCGGCAAGTGCCTTCCGCCGCGCGGAGGACGACGGCAAAGACGCTCGCCTTGTGGCCGACTGTCAGCTATAAGCGCCACCTCTGTTGCGGCACTATGGAGGAGGCCTGACGGCTTTCCCTGTTTCTTGGCGGGAGTTGGTGAGATGACCGAGCGGTGGACGCCCTCGAGCTGGAGGAAGATGCCTATCCAGCAGGTGCCTGTCTATCCGGATGCCGAGGCCCTTGAAGGCGTCGAGCGGCAGCTTGCCGGCTTTCCCCCGCTCGTCTTTGCCGGCGAGGCCCGCCGGCTGAAGCGTGACCTCGCCAAGGTCGCGGCCGGTGAAGCCTTCCTGCTGCAGGGTGGTGACTGCGCCGAGAGCTTCGCCGAGCATTCTGCCGACAACATCCGTGACTTCTTCCGCCTGTTTCTCCAGATGGCGGTGGTGCTTACCTTCGCCGGCGCCTCGCCGGTGGTGAAGGTTGGCCGCATCGCCGGCCAGTTCGCCAAGCCGCGCTCGGCGCCGACCGAGAAGGTGGGTGACAAGGAGCTGCCGAGCTACCGCGGCGACATCATCAACGGCATCGAGTTCACTGAAGAGGCGCGCACGCCCGACCCGCGCCGCCAGCTCATGGTCTACCGCCAGTCAGCGGCGACGCTGAACCTCTTGCGCGCCTTCGCCAGCGGCGGCTATGCCAACCTGCAGAACGCGCACCGCTGGATGCTGGGCTTCGTCAAGGACAGCCCGTCCTCGGGCCGTTACCAGGAGCTCGCCGGGCGCATCACTGAGGCACTCGACTTCATGCGCGCCTGCGGCATCGACCCGGAGTCGCATCCCGAGATGCGCTCGACGGACTTCTACACCAGCCACGAGGCCCTGCTGCTCGGCTACGAGGAGGCGCTGACGCGCATCGATTCCACCTCGGGCGACTGGTACGCGACCTCCGGCCACATGCTCTGGATCGGCGACCGCACGCGCCAGCCCGACCATGCCCATGTCGAATACTGCCGGGGCATCAAGAACCCCATCGGCCTCAAGTGCGGGCCGTCGCTGAAGCCCGACGAGCTGCTGCGCCTCATCGACATGCTCAACCCGGACAACGAGCCGGGCCGGCTGACGCTGATCTGCCGCTTCGGCGCAGACAAGGTGCTGGAACACCTGCCGCCGCTCGTCAGGGCCGTGAAGGAGAGCGGGCGCATCGTCATTTGGTCGTGCGATCCCATGCACGGCAACACGGTCAAGGCCGCCAACGGCTACAAGACCCGGCCCTTCGACCTCATCATGCGCGAGATCAAGGGTTTCTTCGACGTGCACCAGGCCGAGGGCACCCACGCCGGCGGTATCCATCTCGAGATGACGGGCAAGAACGTCACCGAATGCACCGGCGGTGCCCGCGCCCTGACGGACGAGGATCTGCACGACCGCTACCACACCCACTGCGACCCGCGCCTCAATGCGGAGCAGGCGCTGGAGGTGGCCTTCCTGGTCGCCGAGCGGCTGAAGCGTGAGCGCGCCGCGCGCACCGTGCCGCATGTCGCGGCGGCCGAGTGAGCGGCCTTGCAGAGCGGTTGAAGGGCGGCCCTTGCGGTCGCCCTTTTCGTTTCCGACACGGGGAGCCGGGCATCGGGAACTGCCGGCGGCGGGAGGGCGTTGACGCCACGGGACCCTTGCGGAGGGAAGGTTGTGGCGTTCAAGAATTCCTGGAGCGGCCTTACGGTTGCGTTCCACAACGACCGAAACGTGCGCATCCTCGTCGCGGCGCTTCTGGCGGCGGTGCCGCTGTCGCTCGTCGTGGGCTTCTCGCCGCTCGTCTCCGCGGCGCTCATCAGCGTCGTCGTGCTGGCGCTGGCCGTCGAGCTCCTCAATACCTCGATCGAGGAGCTTGCCGACCACGTCACGCCCGAGCGCAACCCTGACATCAAGCGCACCAAGGACTTTGCTTCGGCGGCCGTTTTCCTGACGCGCCTGCTCGCGGCCTTCGTCTGGGGGGCGACGCTTGTTGAGCGGGCTGTCTTCGGCATCTGACGGCTGCCCTGCAAAGCATGTCTTGCGCCACTGCAAGGGCGAAAAGCGGCCGGCGACGATATATCGGCAGGCAGCAAGTCGCGGAGCCTGCGATGACCGACCCAGCCCCCCTCATGCCGACGCTCTTCCTGTCGCATGGTGCGCCGAACCTCGTGCTGCACAACACCGAGGCACACCGCTTTCTGAAGTCATTCGGCGCCGCTCTGCCACGTCCGTGCGCCATCCTCGTGGCCACGGCGCATTTCGCCACCGCCACCCCCGCGCTGACGGCCGACGAGCGGCCCGAGACGATCTACGATTTCGGCAACTTCGAGCCGGAGCTGTTCCGCATGACCTATCCGGCGCCAGGCGCGCCCGCGCTCGCGGAGAGGGCGGCGGCGCTGCTCGGCGAGGCCGGGATCGCGGCCGGCACGGTGCACGACAGGGGCTTCGACCACGGCACCTGGGTGCCACTCAGGCTGCTCTATCCCGAAGCGGACATTCCCGTGGTGCAGCTCTCGGTCCAGCCGCGCTCCGGGCCGGCGCATCACCTCGCCGTGGGGCGGGCTCTCGCGCCGCTGCGGCGGGAGGGCGTGCTCATCATCGGCTCCGGCGCGCTGACGCACAACCTCCACGAGATGTTCGGGCGCGGCTATGCCCTCGATGCCGCCGCCCCGCGTTGGGTCCGGGATTTCGGCGAATGGATGCGCGAGGCGATCGAGGAGGGGCGCGCCGATGATGTCCTCGACTATCGCCGCAGGGCTCCCTTCGGTGCGGAGAACCACCCGACGGAGGAACACCTCCTGCCGCTTTTCGTCGCCATGGGGGCGGCCGGCGGGGCGCGGGGCGAGCAGGTCCATTCCAGCGCGCAGTACGGCGTCATCATGATGGACGCCTACCGCTTCGGCTGACGGGAAGGGGCGTTCCGTCGCCCCTCGCCGCCGTTGCCGGGCCGGTCTGCCCGCGCTAAATCGGAGGCATGACGACATCCATCGACCGCTTCCGCCTCGCGCTCGCCCAGCTCAACCCCATCATGGGCGACATCGCGGCCAATCTCGCCAAGGCGCGCAAGGCGCGCGCAGAAGCCGCCGCCATGGGGGCGGATGTCGTGATGTTCACCGAGCTCTACCTTGCCGGCTATCCGGCGGAGGATCTTGTGCTGCGCCCCGCCTTCCTCGACGCCTGCCGCCGGGCCTGCGAGGAGCTGGCCCGCGACACGGCCGACGGCGGCCCGGCCGTCCTCGTCGGCCTGCCGTGGAACGAGGACGGCAAGGTCTACAACGCCTATGCGGTGCTTGACGCCGGCTCCATCGCCGCCGTGCGCTTCAAGGTGGACCTGCCCAATTACGGTGTCTTCGACGAGAAGCGCGTCTTCACCCCCGGCCCCCTGCCGGGGCCTGTCAACCTGCGCGGCCTGCGCCTCGGCCTGCCCATCTGCGAGGACATCTGGGGCGAGGAGGTGGTCGAGTGCCTCGCCGAGACCGGCAGCGAGATCCTGCTCGTGCCCAACGGCTCGCCCTACTGGCACGACAAGATGCTGGAGCGCACCAACATCGCCGTGGCGCGCGTCACCGAAACGGGCCTGCCGATGGCCTATCTCAACCAGGTCGGCGGGCAGGACGAACTCGTCTTCGACGGCGCCTCCTTCATCCTCAACGGCGATGCGAGCCTGGCCGGCCAGTTGAGGGCTTTTTCCGAGACCGTCGCGCTCACGGAGTGGCGGCGCGGGGAGCAGGGCTGGCGCTGCGTGGCCGCGCCCCGGGAGGTGGTGGAGGAGGGCGAGCGGGCCGACTATGCCGCCTGCGTGCTCGGCCTGCGCGACTATGTGGAGAAAAACGGCTTTCCCGGCGTCGTGCTCGGCCTGTCAGGCGGTATCGATTCGGCTCTCTGCGCGGCGATGGCGGTCGATGCGCTCGGCTCCGAGCGCGTCCACTGCGTCATGCTCCCCTACCGCTACACCTCGAGCGAGAGCCTCGACGATGCGGCGGCCTGCGCCAGGGCGCTCAAGGTGCGCTACGACATCCTGCCCATAGCACCGGCGGTGGAGGGGCTTGAGCGGGCGCTCGCGCCGCTCTTTGCCGGCACCCCCCGCGGCGTGACCGAAGAGAACCTGCAGAGCCGCGCGCGCGGCACCATGCTCATGTCCATCTCCAACAAGTTCGGTTCCATGGTGGTGACCACGGGCAACAAGTCGGAGATGTCGACGGGCTATGCCACACTCTACGGCGACATGAACGGCGGCTTCAACCCGATCAAGGACCTCTACAAGACGGAGGTCTATCGCCTGTCCGCCCTGCGCAACGGCTGGAAGCCGCCGGGCGCGCTCGGCCCCCACGGCGAGGTCATTCCCGCCAACATCCTCGTCAAGGCGCCGACGGCGGAGCTGCGCGAGGGGCAGAAAGACCAGGATTCGCTGCCCCCCTACGAGGTGCTCGACGATATCCTGAAGGGGCTGGTGGAGGACGAGCTGCGCGTGGCCGAGATCGTCGCGCGCGGGCACGACGAGGCGACGGTGAAGAAGGTGGAGCGCATGCTCTACCTCGCCGAGTACAAGCGCCGGCAATCGGCCCCCGGCGTGAAGGTGACACGCCGCAATTTCGGCCGCGACCGGCGCTACCCGATCGTCAACCGCTTCCGCGACACGGGTGCGCCGGCGCACATGCCGGAGGCTGGGATGGACAGGGCGAGGGGAGCCGCCCGCGCCGATGCCATTGACTTCTGAGGAGCCGGGCGCCCGCCGCCACGTCGTGGCGCGACGGGCACTCCTGCACCGTCCGTCGGCGTAACGCGCCTCGTCTCCCGCGCGGAAAATCATAAGGTCCGTCCCATGTCCGCTCCCGTCGTCCGCTTCGCTCCTTCGCCCACCGGCCGCCTGCACATCGGCAATGCGCGCACGGCGCTGCTCAACTTCCTCCTGGCGCGGCGCGAGGGGGGGCGCTTCATCCTGCGTCTCGACGACACCGATCTCGTCCGCTCGACGCAGGAGTTCGCCGATGGCATCGTCGAGGATCTCGCCTGGCTCGGCATCGTGCCGGACATCACGGTGCGCCAGTCCGAGCGCACGGCGCTCTACGACACGGCGGTTGAGAGGCTCATTGCCATGGGCCGCCTCTATCCGTGCTACGAGACGGCGGAGGAGCTGGAGCGGAGGCGCAAGCGCCAGCTCGCCCGCGGCCTGCCTCCGGTCTACGACAGGGCCGCGCTGAAGCTGACAGCGGAGGAGAGGGCAAGGCTCGAGGCCGAGGGCCGGCGTCCGCACTGGCGCTTCCTGCTGGAGCATCGCGTCGTCCGCTGGCACGACCTCGTGCGCGGCGACAGTCATGTGGACTGTGCCTCCCTGTCGGATCCGGTGCTGCGGCGCGAGGACGGAACCTATCTCTACACGCTGCCCTCGGTCGTCGACGATCTCGACCTCGGCATCACCCACGTGGTGCGCGGCGAGGACCACGTGACCAATACAGCGGTGCAGATCCAGATCATCGAGGCGCTCGGCGGCGCGGTGCCGGCCTTCGGCCACCACAACCTGCTCACGACGGCAAGCGGGGAGGGGCTGTCGAAGCGGCTCGGCCATCTCTCCCTCAAGGGCCTGCGCGACGGGGGCCTGGAACCGATGGCGGTCGCGAGCCTTGCCGTGCTCGTCGGCTCGGCCGAGGCGGTGCGGCCGGTTGCCTCGCTCGACGAGCTGGCCGGCCTTGTTGATCTCGGTCGCCTGTCGCATGCGCCGGCGAAGTTCGACGAGGCCGAGCTGGAGGGGCTCAATGCCCGGCTGCTGCACGCCATGCCCTACGAGACGGCGAAGCCGCGGCTCGTGTCCCTTGGTGCCGATGGCGGCCCCGCCTTCTGGGATGCCGTGCGCGGCAACCTTGTCCGCATGGCGGATGTTGCGATGTGGTGGACGGTTGTCGCGGGCGAGATCACGCCGGTCGTGACGGATGCGGATTTCCTCGCCAGGGCACGGGCCCTCCTGCCGGAGGAGCCCTGGGACGGCTCGACCTGGAAGCGCTGGACGGACGCGGTCAAGGCTGAGACCGGCGCCAAGGGCAGGGCGCTGTTCATGCCGCTCAGGCAGGCCCTCACGGGGCTCGACCACGGGCCGGAGCTCGCCGCGCTGCTGCCACTGATCGGGCGCGCCAAGGTGGCCGCGCGGCTGGAGGGCCGCACGGCCTGAGGGCGGGGCCAGAAGCTTAGGCCGGAAGCCTGCGCTCGTAGTCCTGCTGCAGGCGATGCCAGCCGTCCCAGAAGGGCTCCGGCTCCTCGCCCGATGTGCGGGCGACGAGGATGTCGAGGTGCACGTGCCAGCCGGCGCTGACCTTGAGCAGGGTCGAGCGGTCGGCGACCTGGCGATGGGTGATCGTAAGCAGCACGGCCTCGCCCCTCGGCTCCAGCGCGAAGGTCACCTCCCCCGTGCCGCTCCAGGTGAAGGAGAGGCGGTGCGGAGGTTCAACCTCCGTCAGGCGGCTCTGCATCCGGTGTTCCTGCGCAAAGCCGGAGGGGCGCCGGCCAGGCGGAACGGTCAGCTCGTCGTTGCGCCAGACGAACTCGAAGGGCGCGCCCACCTTCAGCTCCATGTCTCCCGCCGCCAGCCAGCGGCGGCGCAGGTCGCTCTCCGTGAGATAGGCCCAGATCCGCTCGACGGGGCCCGGCAGCAGGCGCTGGATCATCAGCGTGGCGGGCTTGGTCACCACGCCGTAGGCATCCGGTGCGTCTCGGTCGTTCATGGTTCCTCTCCTTTCGGGGTGGAGGAGGGGCCGGCGTCCTCCGCGCGCAGGAGCGCCTCGAGCACGTCCAGACGCTCGGTCCAGAAGCGTTCGTAGAAGCTCAGCCATTGGTGGGCGCTGGCGAGCGGCCCCGGGTCAAGGCGGCACACATGCGTGCGGCCCCTGATCTCCCGCCGGATGAGCCCGGCGTTTTCCAGCGCCTTGATGTGCTTCGAGGCCGCTGCGAGCGAGATGGAGAACGGCTCGGCGAGCTGGCTCACGGTGCGCTCGCCGGCCGAGAGCTGGCGCAGCATGTGCCGCCGCGTCGCGTCGCAGAGAGCATGAAAGACAGTGTCGAGCTGGGCAGTGTCAAATTCAACCATATGGTTAAAGATATGGCCCGCGGATTGATTGTCAACCGATTGGTTGAATGATGGCCCAATGGGAGGCCGGTGCCGGCGCAGCTTGGCCTCGGCGCCCATGGCGACGGGAGCAAGCAATGCCTGCTCGCCGCCCGGCGGAGAAGGTGTGGTCGGGAAAATCGGTCGGCTGGTCATCCACGCCGGTTCAGGCGTGGGCTTTCAGGCAGGCGCGGGCGGCGTGCCGACAGCAGGGCGAGGGCGCCCCGGCGGGCGCCGCCTTACTGCTTGGCGACGGGCGGCTCGACCTTCGGCACCGCGACGACGTTCGGCGCGACGATGCGCACGCGGGTGCGCATGCCGTCCGGGCGGGTGACGTCCTGGGTCGGGCCCTCGTTCTGGTCCACCGTCGGAGCGGCCGTCTCGATGGCGCCGGCATCGATGCCCGAGGATTCGCTCGAGCCCGTGGGCAGGGTGCTTGCCGATTCGCCTGCCTCCTCCTCCGCCTCTGCAGCGGCGGGCTTCCTGGCCTCGGCGCGGCGCTGCGCCGGTTCCTCGCGCTTGGGACGCGACAACTCCTCAGCCTTCTCGGCCGTGACGATGAGGTCGCCCTTGCGGCCGCCGATCATCTGCTCGGCCCGCTGCAGCACCTGCGCCCAGGTCTCGTCCGGATTCTTGCAGCTGCAGGAGGGGTCGAACGTCCGCTTGTAGCGGCCGGCGTTGGGCAGCGCGGTATAGGGCTGGCCGTTCCAGCTCGCCGCCTGCTCGATGGCGCCGCCCTGCGGCATGAAGTAGAGGTCGGTCGCGGCGCCGGGGCACAGCGCCTGGCACATGCTGCGCGCACCCTCGCGGCCACCGGGGCTTGCCTCCAGCGGGAAGAAGTAGCCGTCACAGGTCCGCACGCAGACGGCGCGCGACCCGCCGAAGCGCTGGCTCTCCTCCGGCGGTACCTCAGTGATCTCGGGCATCGGCTCGTCGGGCAGCGGGCCGCCGCCGAACAGGCTTTCGAAGAAGCCGCGTGGACGCCCGCCCGGCTGGCACTCGCGGGCGATCAGATTCTGCAGGTGCCGGCGGCGCTGCTCCACGCCCGGCCCGCCGCCAAGACGTTCAGCCGTGGCGAGCAGCTGGTCGAGGTTGTTCTCCATCTGCCGGATGCGGGCGGCGAGGCCGTTGCACTCAGGGGGCGGCGCGTCGCCGAAGAACAGGAAGCGACCCCGGCTGCAGCCGAGCTGGTCGAAATAGGCACGGGTGCGGTCGAGCTCCTGCCGCTGGCGCCGCGCTGCGGTCTCATATTGGCGCGCGCGCGGATCCGGTCCCGCCTGCAGTGAGGCGAGCTCGGCCCGGTAGCGGTCGCAGGCGGGCGACTGCGCCAGCGCGGAGCCAGCGGCGACCACGAGGGCGACGGTCGCAAAGGCGATCTTCAGGGGGCGAGCAACCATCGATCCTTCCCGGGACGGCGGAACAGCGGACACGTGGCAAAAGTCCGCGGATTAGGACAACGAGACATCGACCAAAGTGTGTCGCCGCTCCCGCCCGGAGGCGAGAGGCGGCGGACACCCGTCAATGCCTTAGCTGAGCGGGCTTCACTGATCAATCGCCGGCGGCTCCTCGTGCAGGGCGGCGCACCGCTGCATGAGATGCTCGATGACGCGGCTGAAGGCGGCGAGATCCTCCTGCGGGACCCCGTCCGTCAGCCGTTCCGCGAAGCCGAGCGCGATGGGCACGATGGCGTCGTAGACCTCGAGGCCCTCGCGCGACAGCGAGACGAAGGCCTCGCGCCGGTCCTCCTCGTTGGAGCGCCGCTCGATGAGCCCGCGCTCGTCGAGTGCGCTGATGGCCCGCGACACCTTCGTCTTGTGCATGCGGCTATGGCGGCCGATGTCGCGCGCGGTCATCACCTCGTATTCGCCGAGAGTGGCGATGACGCGCCATTCGGGAATGCCGAGGCCGAAGGTCTCCGCATAGCTCTCAGCAAGCGCCTCGGCCACGAGCTGGGCCGCAACGTTGAGCTGGTAGGGCAGGAAGGTCGAGAGGGCGAGCTTCGCCCGCCTCGCGGGGGCGGCCGCCTGATCCGTCGCTATGGGTTTCATGTGCTGCAGATCGTTGCCTCTTAGCGGTGCCCCGTCGGTGGGCACCGCGCAGGTTACAGCGTCCGCCCGCTGCTTCTTTGCGTTGCCCGAAAGATCTAATGGATTTGATCGATACCCGAGATGGTGCCCCCTGCAAAGGTCGGCGGTGCGTCGAAGGCGAATGGCACTGACGCATGCACCCGGGAGGTGCTTTCCGGCCGGCTATATGGTGAGGGGGCGGCAAATCCGCAACTGCGATCAGGCCCGCCGTGCTAGAAGGCCTCTGCCGGCAAGGGCCGGCCGACTGGTGGGGAGAGGACATGCTGAGCCACGTCACGCTGGGAACGGCCGACATCGAGCGCGCCAAGCGCTTTTACGACATCGTGCTCGCGGTGCTCGGCATTTCATGCCAGTTCGACCATCGCGAGGAGGGCTGGGTCGGCTACGCAGCCGGGCCGGAAAGCCTGCCGCAGTTCTGGCTGGGCAGGCCCATCGACGGCCGCCCGGCGACAGTCGGCAACGGCGTCACGGTGGCTTTCGTCGCGCCATCGCGTGACAAGGTCGATGCCTTCTACCACGCGGCGCTGGCCGCCGGCGCCCGCGACGAGGGGGCACCCGGCCTCAGGCCGCACTATCATCCGGATTATTACGGGGCCTATATCCGCGACCTCGACGGCCACAAGATCTGCTGCGTCTGCCATTCGCCGGCCTGAGCCCGGATGGTCCTGAGCGTCGGCTTGGAGGGCAAGGCGGTCGGCGACTGCCGTGTGACGGCCGGCTGCGGGCCGGAGGGATGGTGGGGTGGCAGGAGGGTGAGGCCGGCGACCGCGACGACGCTGGCGGCGAGGCAGAGCGCCCATTCCGTCCGTGCAACACGCCGCGGCTTTGCAATCTGCATTCTTCCCCTCATGCGTGGCTCCCCGGTTGGTCGAATGCCATGCTGCCCCGCGCGCCCTCGGGGTGGGTAATGTGGATCGTGGTTAAAATCAAACAAAATCAATAATTTATAATTTTTCCGATGTGGTTGTGCCGACGTGGCGGCGAGGGCTGGTGCAGGCAGCCGGCGCTGCCCATATGATCCTGCAGCACTGCAGGAGGGCACGCATGGCGTTTCGTCGATTTCTCATGGCTGCCGCGGCCAGTGCGGCGGCGATCATCGTCGCGGCCGGTGCGCCGGCGCGCGCGGACGGTCCCGACCTCATCTTCAAGAAATCGACCGTGTGGAAGATGCTGACGCCGGACGACAAGCTCGCCGTCTACGGCATCGACGATCCGGTGGCGGAGGGCGTCGCCTGCCACTACACCCTGCCCGAGAGAGGCGGGGTCAAGGGCATGTTCGGCGTCGCGGAGGAGGTGTCGGACATCTCCCTGTCCTGCCGCCAGGTGGGGCCGATCACCTTCAAGAGCAAGTTCGAGCAGGGCGAGGTGGTCTTCAGTGAGCGCCGCTCGCTCGTCTTCAAGCGCATGCAGATCGTGCGCGGCTGCGACGTCAAGCGCAACGTGCTCGTCTATCTCGTCTATTCGGACAAGATCATCGAGGGCTCGCCCAAGAACTCCACCTCGAGCGTGCCGATCATGCCCTGGGGCGGCAGCGAGGCGCCGCGCTGTGCCGACTGGCTGAAGAGCTGAGGCCGGACGGTGTGGCCGTCCCGGCCCGTCGCGCTCAGGGCGCGACCGAGCAGGTGATGGAGATGGACGGCGAGCCGCGACGGCTCGCCACAGCCACGTGCTCCTTCAGGGAGCCGGTTGCTTCCCGACGGTCGACGAAGCCGAACTGCGTCGCCCGGGCATAGCCCTGGGCGGTGCACCACGCCTGCGCCACGCCCGCCGCGCAGTCGTCGGCGCTGGCCAGGCATTCCGCGACGCCATAGCCGTCGCTGGCGGGGATGATGAAGGTCGCCTCGTCCGCGGGCGAGGCCGTGACGGCTGCGGGCAGAATGAGGGTCAGCGCAACGAGGTGGACGGCAAGACCGGTCAGGAGGAGTGCGCGGCGCATGGGAAGCGTGTCTGTTGTCGACGATAAGTTGGGACGAGGCCCGAAGGCACTCTCCATAACGATGCTGAAGAAACCCTGAAAGTTCCGCGAGCGAGGTGCGCCATCGCACATGGGAAGGCACGAATGACGCATTCGCGGCGAGGTCTCTTGACGGATTCTCGCCAAAAAGGCAAACATCCCCACCATGACGGCCACCGCGATCATTCGCCCGATTATTATTTGCAGCTAGCGTTTCCGCTGGCTGGAGCCGTCCTGTTCTCTCGCAAAGATCGGGTTGCCCCTCCGGCCGGCGGCTAGGGGATAACTCATGTCTGAACCGATCTTGCGGCTCTACAACACGCTGACGCGCACCGAGGACGACTTCCGCCCCATCGATCCGGCGAACGTGCGCATGTATGTGTGCGGGCCGACGGTCTACGACTACGCCCACATCGGCAACGCCCGGCCCGTCATCGTCTTCGATGTGCTGTTTCGCCTGCTGCGGCACATCTATGGGGAGAAGCACGTCACCTACGTCCGCAACATCACGGACGTGGACGACAAGATCAACGCCCGCGCCGCCCGCGACTATCCCGACCTGCCACTCAACGAAGCCATCACCAGGGTCACGGAGAAGACGGAGGCGCAGTTCCACGCCGACATTGCTGCCCTTGGCGTCCTTCCGCCCACGGCCGAGCCGCGCGCCACGGCCCATATTGACGAGATGAAGGCCATCATCGAGCGGCTCGTCGCCCGCGGCGTCGCCTATGTGGCCGAGGACCACGTGCTCTTCTCCCCAAGCGCCATGGACGCGCGCGGCAAGGCGCCCAAATACGGCTCTCTCGCCCGCCGCTCGCTCGACGAGATGCTGGCCGGTGCGCGCGTCGACGTCGCACCCTACAAGCGCGACCCGATGGACTTCGTGCTGTGGAAGCCCTCGAAGGAGGGGGAGCCGGGCTGGCCGAGCCCCTGCGGCATCGCCGTCCTCGGCCGGCCGGGCTGGCACATCGAGTGCTCGGCCATGGCCATGGCCAAGCTTCTCGAGCCGTTCGGCGGCGGCCTTTCCTGCGATGATCCGGCCAGAAACGTCTTCGACATCCACGGCGGTGGCATCGACCTCGTCTTCCCGCACCACGAGAACGAGATCGCCCAGAGCTGCTGCGCCCTCGACACCGCCCGCATGGCCAACTTCTGGCTGCACAACGGTTTCCTCATGGTCGAAGGCGAGAAGATGTCGAAGTCGCTCGGCAACTTCGTCACCATCCATGAGTTGCTCGCCACCGACCGGTTCGGTGGCCGCTCCTGGCCCGGCGACGTGCTGCGCCTCGCCATGCTGCGCACGCACTACCGCCAGCCCATCGACTGGACGGTGAAGGCGCTGGAGGAGGCGGAAAAGACGCTGCGCGGCTGGGCGAATGTCCTGGAGGCGTACCAGACCTCACTTGTCGAGGCGTGTGCCGCTGGGTCCGATGTCATTGCGGCGCTGTGTGACGATCTCAACACCCCCAAGGCCATCGCCGGCCTGCACGGCCTCGCGGGCGAGGCGCGCAAGGGCAACGTCGAGGCGGCCCGTGCCCTGCACGGCTCGCTCACGCTGCTCGGCTTCGACGTGGCGGCCCTCTTGGCGTCCCATGGCGAGGCGGCGGTGCGCGCGGCTGCCGCGCCGCTCGCCGTCACGCCCGAAATCAAGGCCCTCATGGACGCGCGCCTGGCGGCGAGGAAGGCGAGGAACTGGGCGGAGTCCGATCGCCTGCGTGACGAGCTCGCGAAGCTCGGTTTCGCCGCCAAGGACGGCAAGGACCCGGTGACGGGTGAGCCCGTGACCGAGTGGGAGGTCGTGCGATGAATGCCCAGGCCATGCCGGCGCCCGCGCTCCGGCCGTTCCTGCCGGCGGACGTGCCTGAACTCGCCATGATCTTCCGCGCCAGCGTCGAGGAGCTGACGGGAGAGGACTACAGCGAGGCCCAGCAGGAGGCCTGGATGGCCGTGGCGGATGACGAGGCGACGTTCGGTGCCCGGCTTGCGGGCATGCTGACCATCGTCGCCACCATCGGCGGCATGCCGGTGGGCTTCGCCGCGCTCAAGGGCGCCGATCACATCGACATGCTCTACGTGCACCCGGACTTCGCGCGCCGCGGCATCGGCTCCGCCCTCTGCGACGCGCTGGAGAAGCTGGCCGGCGCCCGCCAGGCGAGGCGCCTGACAACGGACGCGAGCGACACTGCGCTGCCCTTCTTCGAGCAGCGCGGCTATCTCCCGCAGCACCGCAACACAGTCATGCTGGGCGAGGAATGGCTCGGCAGCACCCGCATGGAAAAGACCCTGCCGGCTGCAGGGGAAGGACAAGTCTCATGACAACGCGCGAGCGCGTCTATCTCTACGACACCACCCTGCGCGACGGCGCGCAGACCACGGGCGTGGATTTCTCGCTGGAGGACAAGCGCCTTATCGCCGGCATGCTCGACAGGCTGGGCGTGGACTATGTGGAGGGCGGCTATCCTGGCGCCAATCCGCTCGACACGGAGTTCTTCAAGACAAGGCGCACCGAGCGTGCGAAGTTCGCCGCCTTCGGCATGACGAAGCGGGCTGGCCGTTCTGTCTCCAACGATCCCGGCGTCGCAGCGCTGCTCGAGGCCGAGGCCGACGTCATCTGCTTCGTCGCCAAGTCCTGGGACTATCAGGTCACGGTGGCGCTGGAGACGACGCTGGAGGAGAACCTGGCCAGTATCCGCGAGAGTGTTTCGGCTGCGAAGGCGGCAGGACGCGAGGTCATTCTCGACTGCGAGCACTTCTTCGACGGCTACAAGGCCAACCGCGACTATGCCATCGCCTGCGCAAAGACCGCCTTCGAGGCCGGCGCGCGCTGGGTCGTGCTGTGCGATACCAACGGCGGCACCTTGCCGGAGGAGGTCGCCGCCATCGTCACCGACGTGGCACGCCACGTCCCCGGCGACCATCTCGGCATCCATGCCCACGATGACACGGGCTGCGCCGTCGCCAATTCGCTCGCCGCGATCCGTGCCGGTGTGCGCCATGTGCAGGGCACGCTCAACGGCCTCGGCGAACGCTGCGGCAACGCCAATCTCGTCAGCCTCATTCCCACGCTGAAGCTCAAGGAAGGCTTCGCCGACCGCTTCGAGATCGGCGTCGACGACGACGCGCTCGCCGGCATCACCAAGCTGTCGCGCGCGCTCGACGAGATCCTCAACCGCGCACCCAACCGCCACGCGCCCTATGTCGGCGCGAGCGCCTTCGCTACCAAGGCGGGCATCCACGCTTCCGCCGTCCTCAAGGATCCGCGCACCTACGAGCACGTGGAGCCGGAGCGCGTCGGCAACGTGCGCCAGGTGCTGGTCTCGGATCAGGCCGGCCGCTCCAACCTGCTCGCGGGGCTCGAGCGCGTCGGGCTCAAGGTGGACCGCAACGACCCGCGCATCTCCCGCCTGCTCGCTGCGGTGAAGGAGAAGGAGGCCCAGGGCTACGCCTATGAGGGGGCGGACGCTTCCTTCTTCCTGCTGGCCAAGCGCGTGCTGGGCGAGGTGCCGGAGTTCTTCACGGTCGAGCGCTTCAGCGTGAACGTGGAGCGGCGCTACAACGCCGTCGGCGAGCTCGTCACCGTGGCCGAGGCCATCGTCAAGGTGAGGGTGGGGGAGGAGGTTCTCATCTCTGCCGCCGAGGGCAACGGGCCCGTCAACGCCCTCGATCTTGCCCTGCGCAAGGATCTCGGCGAGTACCAGCGTTTCATCGAGGGGCTCCAGCTCCTCGATTACAAGGTGCGCATCTTCCAGGGCGGCTCGGACGCGGTGACGCGCGTGCTCATCGAATCGGGTGACGAAACCGGCGAGCGGTGGTGCACCGTCGGCGTCTCGGCCAACATCATCGACGCGTCGTTCCAGGCGTTGACGGATTCGATCGTCTACAAGCTCGTCCGCAGCGGCGCGGGCAGGGGGTGAGAGGCTGCTGCGATGCCTGCGCCCGCCGCGGGCATCGCCACCTCCGCATGCCGGCATGAAATGCCGATCCGCATGACCTGGCCGCCCCCGGTCACGACGGCGCGGATATCAGAACCGCTCGCCGAGTGGCATCTTGGCTTCCCGCTCCTCGTCGCTGACGCGGGCGGCGGCCTTCTCGAGCATTGGCACCACGTCGCCCGCCTTCTCGGCGACGAGGTAGGAGATCTCGAAGCCGGGGCGGATGAAGCCCTCATTGCGCATGTGCGCGAAAAGCTGTAGCAGCGGGCGCCAGAAGTCCTGCGTGTTGAGCAGGAGGATCGGCTTCTTGTGCTGGCCGAGCTGGGCCCAGGTGAGCTGCTCGACGAGCTCCTCCAGGGTGCCGATGCCGCCTGGCATGGCGACGAAGGCATCGGCGCGCTCGTACATCATGCGCTTTCGCGTATGCATGTCGGGCACGACGATGGTTTCCTGCGCCTCCGTCAGCATCACCTCGCGCTTCTTGAGGAATTCCGGGATGATGCCGGTCACGTGTCCGCCCGCGTCCAGCACCGCGCGCGCGATGGTGCCCATGAGGCCGACGTTGCCGCCGCCGTAGACGAGGCGGATGCCCTTCTCAGCCATGGCGGTGCCGAGTGTTTTTGCCGCAGCCTCGTGGGCTGGCTCGTCTCCGGACGCCGAGCCGCAATAGACGCAGATGGATCGAATCTTGCTCATGCCTAGGGGTTTGCGCGTCCCGGAGCCGCCGGTCAAGTCACGAAGCGTGCTGTGGCCCGGAACGGCACAGGCAAGATTGGTGTGGCATGGACTGCCGTCAAAGAGCGTAAATGTGCCGCTGGCTCAAAAGGATATGGCGAGGCGGCGGCAACGCCGCTAGCTTGGGCGGACGGAAAATCGGGGGTAGTCGCATATGGTCCTGTCCCGCAACTCGCAAGTTGCCATTGCGGTCGCAGGGGTAATCGCCCTTGGGCTCATCATCTATTTTTTCGGCATTCCGCAAGAGGCGGGGCAGCAGGCCGGGCGCGAGCAGCCCGTGGCGGCCGGCAGCCCGCCGGCCCGGGACGTGCCGTCCGCCCCCGCGACGACGCCTGCGCCGTCGGACGACAAGCCGTCCGCCGGCGATTCCGGCAAGGTTGAGGCAGGAGCCTCGCCAGCAGGTGCCTCGGAGGCCGGGACGACACAGCCCGCGAACGGACAGACCGGGGCCGGGCAGAAGGAAAGCGGCCAGGCCGCGGACGCGGCGGCGGAGGAGGATGAAGCCGGCGGGGCCCAGCAGCAGGCGGTAGCCGAGGCGGCCGCGCCGCAAGGCATCGTCCCGTCCTTCGACATCATTCGCGTGGAGCCGAACGGCGACGCCGTCATCGCCGGCCGCGCGGCGCCCAACGGCAAGGTCGAGCTGCTGCGCAACGGCGAGCCCTTCGCCGAGGCCACGACCGATGCGGCAGGCCAGTTCGCCATGACGCCGCCGCCCCTGCCGCCGGGTACCTACGAGCTGACCCTGCGCCTGACCGACGCCGAGGGGCGCACGCACCATTCCGGGCAGGCGGTTACGGTGGTCGTCGCGGAGGACGGCAGGCAGCAGCCCATGGTGGCGCTCGCCACGCCCAATGCGCCGACGCAGGTGCTGTCGCGCCCGCAGACGGACGTGGCGCAGGCTTCGTCCGGCACCGGACAGGATGCGCAGCCCGGCGCAGCTGACAGCGCGCAGCCGCCCGCCGCCGGCGGCGCCGACGTCCCGGCAGCCGGAACGTCCGCTGCGGCGGATGCGCCCGCGGCGACGGAGCAACAGAACGAGCGTGCCCGCGTCGCCATCGATGCGGTCGATGTCGAGGGGCAGGGCAGGTTCTTCGTCTCCGGCCGCGGCGCGCCCGGTGCGACCGTGAGGCTCTATCTCAACGAGAGCTATCTCGCCGCCGGCACAGTGCCAGACGACGGGCGCCTGTCCTTCTCCGTGGAGCGCGGCGTGGCACCCGGCGACTACCGCGTGCGCCTGGACGACATCGACCCGGCCACCGGAGCCGTGCTGTCGCGCGCGGAGGTGCCCTTCACCATGCCGGCAGCGGAAGCGGGGGGGGGCGCCGCCACCGCATCACCCGCCGCGCCGGCCTCACCGGATGTCGCAGGCGGAGCCGCGGGGCAGGGGCAGACCACTCCGGCCGAAGGCGCGCCTCCGTCGGGCGGCGAGGGCGTGGTGGTGGTGCCCGAGGTGCGCACCACCGTCGTCTCGCGCGGCGACAGCCTGTGGCGGATCAGCCGGCGCATCTATGGCCACGGCATCCGCTACACTGTCATTTACGACGCCAACCAGGACCAGATCCGCAACCCGGACCTGATCTATCCCGGCCAGGTTTTCGTGCTGCCCAACGACGAAAAGCGCCAGTGAGCGGCGGCGCGGCGCTTTCGGCAAGCGCCGCGCCTGCACACGCCCGGCATGGCCGGGGTGCACAAACGGTCGGACGCGCCTATATCAGGGGCACCTTCTGTCCTGGAATTATTCCGAATGGCTGACCAAGCAACCGGCCCGGCCGCCCAGGCAGCGGCAGCGCAGGGGCCTGCCGCAGCGCCGCAGAGGCCGGGCATCGCCGGCACCATGGTGCGCCTGTGGCCCTACCTGTGGCCGCACGATCGGGCGGACCTGCGCCTGCGCATCTACATCGCCTTCGCCCTGCTCCTGGCGGCGAAGATCGTCACCGTCCTCATGCCCTACAGCTTCAAGTGGGCGACGGACGCGCTGACGGGCGAGCTCGGCGGCGCCGGCGTGCAGGTGACTGCCCCGCTGTGGGGCGGGGCGGTGGCGCTTACGGTGCTCTACGGCCTGATGCGCATGCTCATGGCCGGACTCACGCAGCTGCGGGACGGCATCTTCGCCTCCGTGGCCATGAACGCGGTGCGGCGCCTGGCTCTCAAGACCTTCGAGCACATGCACCGCCTCTCCCTGCGCTTCCACCTGGAGCGCAAGACCGGCGGGCTGACGCGCGTGCTCGAGCGCGGGCGCTCCGGCATCGAGGAGCTGGTGCGCCTGGCAGTGCTGCAGCTCGTGCCCACGATCATCGAGTTTGCGCTGGTGCTCGCCATCCTCTGGCTGCAGTTCGACTGGCGCTACGCTGCCGTCGTCTTCGCCATGGTGGTCGTCTACCTCGCCTTCACCTACCAGGCGACGGAGTGGCGCATCGGCATCCGCCGGCGCATGAACGAATCCGACACCGACGCCAACACCAAGGCCGTCGATTCCCTGCTCAACTACGAGACGGTGAAGTATTTCTGCGCCGAGGAGCGCGAGATCCGTCGCTACGACCGCTCCGTCGAGCGATACGAGCGGGCCAGCATCGAGACCTATACCTCGCTCGCCATCCTCAACGCCGGCCAGGCCATCATCTTTACGCTGGGGCTGACGGCGGCGATGGTGATGGCGGTGTTCGACGTGCGGGCCGGCCACACCACGGTCGGCGGTTTCGTCATGATCAACGCCATGCTGATCCAGCTCTACATCCCGCTCAACTTCATGGGGATGCTGTATCGCGAGATCAAGCAGGCGCTCATCGACATCGACGACATGTTCTCCATCCTCGCCCGCCATCCGGAGGTGAGCGACAAGCCGGGTGCCAAGCCGCTTGTCGTCACCGAGGGGACGGTGCGCTTCGAGAACGTGCGCTTCTCCTACGTGCCGGAGCGCGAGATCCTCAAGGGCATCACCTTCGAGGTGCCGGCAGGGCGCACGGTCGCCATCGTCGGCCCTTCGGGCGCCGGCAAGTCGACCATCTCGCGCCTGCTGTTCCGCTTCTACGAGCCGAGCAGCGGCCGCATCCTCATCGACGGGCAGGACATCGCCGACGTGCAGCAGGCGAGCCTGCGCGAGAAGATCGGCATGGTCCCGCAGGACACTGTCCTGTTCAACGACACCATCGGCTACAACATCCGCTACGGACGCTGGGAGGCCAGCGAGGAGGAGGTGGCCGAGGCTGCACGCCTCGCGCAGATCGACACCTTCATCCGCTCCCTGCCGGAAGGCTACGACACGCCGGTCGGCGAGCGCGGCCTCAAGCTCTCGGGCGGCGAGAAGCAGAGGGTGGCGATTGCCCGCACCATCCTCAAGGGCCCGCCCATCCTGGTGCTGGACGAGGCGACCTCTGCCCTCGACAGCTTCACGGAAAAGGAGATCCAGGACGCGCTGGACCGCGTGTCGCGCGGGCGAACCACGCTGGTCATTGCCCACCGTCTCTCCACCGTCGTCGGCGCGGACGAGATCATTGTGCTCGACAAGGGCGTCATCGCCGAGCGCGGCACGCACGAGGAGTTGCTGGCCGCTGGCGGCATCTACGCCGCCATGTGGAATCGCCAGCGCGAGGCTGACGAGGCGCGCGAAAAGCTCAAGCGTGCCGCGGAGGAGGAGGGCGAAAGCCTGCGGATGAGCCTGACGGCGGGTTGACGGGCGGGGCAATGCCTGCCATCCCACTGCGCCACGCAGATCCTGGCGGGGCGCGGGTTGCGAGTGGCAGCGCCGCCGTGACGGTGCGGTTTCAATGACGGAACCGGCTCCACTGCCGGCTGACGGTTTCCGCCAAGGGACGGCGTTGGGGTCCCGGCGGCACAGTGCCGATGCGAGAGCAAGAGATGTCCATCTACGAATCGATTCGCAAGACGCTGACGCCGATCCACAAGGAAGGGTATCCCTTCATCGCCATTGCGGCGGTGGCTACGCTCGTCCTCGGGCACCTGTGGGCGCCCTTCGGCTGGATCGGCCTCATCATCACCCTTTGGATCTGCTACTTCTTCCGCGATCCCGAGCGCGTGACGCCGACGCGCGAGGGCCTCGTCATCGCCCCCGCCGACGGGCGCATCAGTGGCATTGCCACCGTGGTGCCGCCGCCGGAGCTTGCGCTGAGCGACGAGCCGCACACGCGCATCTCCATCTTCATGAACGTCTTCGACTGCCACGTGAACCGCGCGCCGGTTCCGGGGCGGATTGCGCGCATCGTCTACACGCCGGGCCTGTTCATCAACGCCGAGCTCGACAAGGCCAGCGAGAACAACGAGCGCAACGGCCTCGTCATCGAGTCCGGCCCCTATCGCATCGGCGTGGTGCAGATCGCCGGCCTGATCGCCCGGCGCATTGTCAGCTTCGTGCACGAGGGTGACACGCTCGCTGCGGGCGAGCGCTTCGGCCTCATCCGCTTCGGCTCGCGCGTGGACGTCTACCTGCCGGCCGGCATCCAGCCTCTCGTCGGGCTCGGCCAGCTCACGGTCGCCGGCGAGACGGTGCTCGCCGATCTCAAGTCGCAGGAAGGGCCGCGCGCCTTCCGCAGCTCCTGACGTTGTACCGGCGGTGCCTTTGCCCGAGAATGATCCGCGATGACTGACCTTTTCCCGCCCTTCGCGCCGGATCCGGAGGAAGCGCGCCGCCGGCGCTTCACGCCCATTCCGCTGCGGGTGCTGGTGCCCAATGTCATCACCCTGCTTGCGCTCTGCCTCGGGCTCACCGCCGTCCGCCTCGCCATCGAGGAGCGGCTCGAGCCGGCGCTGATCGCCATCGTCATCGCCGCCATCCTCGACGGCATCGACGGGCGCGTGGCGCGCCTGCTCAAGGGCACCTCGCGCTTCGGCGCCGAGCTCGACTCGCTGTCGGACTTCGTGAACTTCGGCGTCGCGCCGGCGCTGATCCTCTACAGCTTCGTGCTGCACGAGCTGAAGTCGATCGGCTGGATCGCGGCGCTTGTCTTTGCCATCGCTGCCGCGCTGCGCCTCGCGCGCTTCAACGTCATGATCGACGACCCGCACCGGCCAGAGTGGCAGAAGAACTACTTCGTCGGCATGGCCGCGCCGGCGGGCGCCATCTGCGCCCTCCTGCCGATCTACCTCTACATGCTCGGCCTGCCGGTCGACAGCATCGCGGCCCCTTTCGTCGCCGCCTATCTCGTCGGCATCGCCTTCCTGATGGTGAGCCGCATTCCGACCTATGCCGGCAAGACGCTGGGCAGCCGCATCCCGCGCGAGAAGGTGCTGCCGCTGTTTGCGGTCATCGTGCTCTTCGCGGCGCTGCTTGTCAGCTTCACCTTCCAGGTTCTGGCCGTCGGCGTCATCGTCTATCTCGCCCTCATTCCGCTCGGCGTCGCGCGTTACCGGCGCAGGGCGCGCGAGGAAGCGGCCCGCGCCCGGGCAGAGGAGGCTGCCGCTGCCCCTGAGGCAGGGGCCGGCGAGGCGAAGGGGGCCGGGCCGGCGGGTGTGTGAAATCTCACCAACGGCCCAGTTCACAAGACTTCGGCTTTCGATTACGTTCCGCGCCGTTTCGTTGTCAGAGCTGGTCGGAGCATGTCGAAAGAAGAGCTGCTCGAGTTTCCTGGGGTCGTTACCGAACTGCTTCCCAACGCGATGTTTCGTGTGAAGCTTGAGAACGATCACGAGATCATCGCCCACACGGCGGGCAAGATGCGCAAGAACCGCATTCGCGTCCTCGCCGGTGACCGCGTCCTCGTCGAGATGACGCCCTATGATCTGACCAAGGGGCGCATCACATACCGCTTCAAGTGAGGCAGCAGCGGCACCTGCGGCGGGCCCCACGCTCGAAGTGGAGAAAGGTTTGTCCTTGAAGCCCAACCCCGCCGGAAGCTGGCGTCCCAGGCTCATACTGGCATCGGCCTCGCCGCGCCGGCTTGCCCTGCTGCAACAGGCGGGGCTCGAGCCCGACGCTGTCCTGCCGGCAGATATCGACGAGACGCCCCGGCGGGGCGAGAAGCCGCGCGACTATGCACGCCGCCTCGCGCGTGAGAAGGCGGAAACGGCACTTGCCGTGGCGCGCGGACGCGAGGAGCTGGCCGAGGCCTTCCTCATCTCCGCCGATACGGTGGTTGCTGTCGGCCGGCGCATCCTGCCCAAGGCCGAGGTCGTGGACGAGGCGGCACAGTGCCTGCGCCTGCTGTCCGGCCGTGTGCACCGCGTCTACACGGGTGTTTGCGTCGTCACCCCCTCGGGCAAGTTCCGCGAGCGGGTGGTGGAGACGCGCGTGCGCTTCAAGAACCTGTCGCGCGACGAGCTAGAGAGCTATCTCGCCTCCGGCGAATGGCGCGGCAAGGCCGGCGGCTACGCCATCCAGGGCCTCGCCGGCTGTTTCGTCGTCAAGCTCGTCGGCTCCTATACGGCGGTGGTGGGCTTGCCGCTGCACGAGACGGTCGCCATCTTGGATGGCGAAGGCTACCCTGTGCGCCTCAGCTGGCTCAACGCCGTGTGACAAGCATCCGGCCCGAGCATAAGGCCATGTCCCAGGGAGTTCGGACCATCAAGGATCGCGATACCAAGCCAGCCAACGACGCGCCGAAGACCCCGGCCTGCCCGATCTGCGGCAAGCCGCGCGTCGAACGCTGGCGCCCCTTCTGCTCCTCGCGCTGCGCGGACATCGACCTCAACCGTTGGCTGAGCGGTTCATACGTCATCCCCGCCGTGGAGGACGATGACCTGCCGGACGACGGCAGCACGGGCGGGGAGGGCCGCCGCAGCAGCGACGAGGACTGAGCCGCCGGGACAGCCTTCCGCCCGCCTGTGGATGAGCCAACACCCACTGGACAGGCGCGGCGGCTCTCTCTATAAGCGCTTCGTCCGCAGCGGCGCCGAACGGCGCTGCGAGCGTGAGCCCAGATAGCTCAGTTGGTAGAGCATGCGACTGAAAATCGCAGTGTCGCTGGTTCGATTCCAGCTCTGGGCACCACTCCTCCCCTGAAGATCAGCAGATCGAGACGTTTCAATCCGCAGCCACCGCGGTCACGGGCCAGGTATGCCTCCATACGCGCGCACGAGGCGTTCCATCTCAGCCGCGCGCGGATCTGCCTCGGCAGCGAGGCCGGCGGTGACACCGATGCGGTCGGCGAGGGGGCGGTTCTGGCTCACCTTCCACTTGCCCTCGATGGTCTCGATCGTCATTTCGATGCCGATGATGCCCTTGAGCTGCGCTTCCACGAAATCCTCCGGCGCGTCAGTCACGGCCCAGGGTTCGCTGCGGCTGCTCTCGTGCTCGGCGGTCAGTGCCGTGATCTGGCGGCGCAGCCATTCCCGGTCCTCGACGACGCGCACCGGACCGCGCACCTGCACGATGGCATAGTTCCACGTGGGTACGACCTTGCCTGTCTCCTTCTTCGTCTCGTACCAGGATGGCGTGATGTAGGTGTCGACGCCCTGGAAGACGACGAGGGCCGGCTGGCCGGCGGCAAGGGCCTGCCACTGCCGGTTGGCGCGGGCGAGGTGTGCCCTCAGCACGCCCTTGGGCGCCGCCGCCGCGTCGAGCAGGAACGGCACCGGATTGGCGAGCAGCCCGTCCTCGCCCGAGGAGATCAGCAGGCCAAGCGGATGGGCGCGGATCAGCGCATGCTGAATCTCGAGCCTCTCCTCCCGGAAATGCGGGGGCTGATACATTCGCGTTCCTCCGTCGGCGTCGCTCGCACAGGCTTTTGCCGTCTTCTAGCGCCTTTTCGCGGCGCTGCCACACGCCCGAGGCAGGAAAGGGGAGGCGGTGCGGGCGGCTCTGACCGTGTCGCCACGGAGGCGAACGCTCTCCCCACGATTTCGCTGCCTAATTCTGCGTCATCGGCATGGGCGCTTTTGGCATTTGCGTATAGATTGCCGGCCCATGACACAGAACGATACCGTGAGGAACGCCACGCCGGGGGCGTGGGCGAAGGAGTGGCGCGCGACCCTGGCGCTCGCCTGGCCCCTCGTGCTCACCAACCTCGCCCAGACGGCCATGGGCACGACGGACGTGATCATGCTCGGCTGGCTGGGCCCCGAGGCGCTCGCCGCCGCCGCGCTCGGCTTCAACCTCTATTTCGCGGTGCTCATCTTCGCGATCGGCGTCGTCACGGCAACTGCGCCGATGATCGCGCACGACGTGGGTCGCCGCTCCTATGACGTGCGCCAGGTGCGCCGCACCGTCCGGCAGGGACTGTGGGTGTCCGGTGTCATCGCAGTGCCGACCTGGCTGCTGCTCTGGCAGGGAGAGACCATTCTTCTCGCCATGGGGCAGAAGCCGGAGCTCGCGCAAGCTGCCGCCACTTATCTGCACGCCCTGCAATGGGCACTGCTGCCGTTCTGCGGTTATGTCGTGCTGCGCTCGTTCCTGTCGGCGCTGCAGCGGCCGATGTGGGCGCTCACGGTCAGCATCGCCGCCAATCTGTTCAATGTGCTCGCCAACTGGTGCCTCATCTTCGGCAACCTTGGCTTCCCGGCGCTCGGCCTCACCGGCGCAGGCGTGGCGACCACGGCCTCGAGCCTCTTTCTCTTCGGCGGCCTCGCCGTTGCCATCCAGCTCGACAGGAGGCTGAAGCGCTACGCGCTTTTCGGCCGCTTCTGGCGGCCGGACTGGTCGCGCTTCGTGCAGATCTGGCGCATCGGCCTGCCGATCGGCGCCACCTTCGCCTTCGAGACCACCATCTTCAATGCGGCCGTGTTTCTCATGGGGCTCATCGGCACGGCCTCGCTCGCCGCCCATTCCATCGCCATCCAGATCGCCTCGCTCACCTTCATGGTGCCGCTCGGCATCGGGCAGGCGGCGACCGTCCGTGTCGGCCGCGCCTTCGGCGCGCAGGACAGGACGGGTGTGGCCGTCGCGGGCTGGACGGGCTTCGTCATGGCCATCGCCTTCATGGCAACGATGGCCTTCTTCATGCTGTTGACGCCGCGCCTGCTCGTGAGCGCCTTCCTCGACGTCGACGCGCCTGCGAATGCGGAGGTCGTCGCGCTCGCGGTGACATTCCTCGCCTTTGCCGGCCTGTTCCAGGTCTTCGACGGGGCGCAGGCCGTCGGCTCCGGCATGCTGCGCGGCCTCAATGACACGCGCGTGCCGATGATCTACGCGGCCATCGGCTACTGGGGCGTCGGGCTGCCGCTGGGGACGGCGCTCGCCTTCCGCGCCGGCCTTGGCGGGGCAGGGATCTGGATCGGCCTTGCCTCGGGTCTCGCCGTCGTCGCCGTGCTCATGCTGGTGCGCTGGGCGCGGCGGGAGCGGCTGGGACTTGTCGATTTCGGCGCCGATCGGAGGGAGCCGCTGGCTGAGTGCGTGCCGGGCAGCGCATGACAAAAGCGGCCGGACAAGCCGGCCGCGCGGCAACGTTAAGGAGAGTGAGGCAAGGAACGGCGCCTCGTCACTCCGCCAGTTCCCAGGTGATGCGCACCTGCGCGCGCAGCGTCTGCTCGCCAGCCTCGACGGGCACGGCCTTCGCCTCGGCGAAATCCATGGACCGCGCCATCATCATCGGCCTGGGCGGTGTCTGCATGGTCGCCTCGCTGATCTCGACGAGGCGGCCAAGCTTGGCGCCCGCGGCCTGCACGTAGAGCTCGGCCTTGCGCTTGGCGTCCTCAATGGCGGCGGTGCGCGCCTTGTCGAGCAGGGCAGCGGGCTCGGCGACATCGAAGGAGAGGCCGCCCATCTGGTTGGCGCCGGTGGTGATGGCAGCGTCGAGCACCGTGCCGAGCTTGGCGAGTTCTCGCACGCGCACGATCACATGGTTGCGCACCTCATAGCCGTCGATGCGCGGCGGCTGGCTCGAACCGTCCTTGGGCTCCGGATAGACGTAGCGCGGCTGTACGGAGAAGCCGTCCGTCATGATGTCCTTGGCGGCGATGCCGGCCTTCTTGAAGGCTTCGATAACGCGGGCCATGGCCTCGGTGTTGGCGTCGAGCGCCTCGCGTGCGGTCGAGGCCGAGGTGACGACGCCCGACGTGAGCGTCGCCATGTTGGGGACCGCGTTGACGGTGCCTTCGCCGACGATGGTGATGCGTCCGGGCGCCCGTTCCGCTGCTGTCTCGGCGGCGAGAGCCGAGGTGGCCGCGGTCGCGGCAAGGGCGGCGGCGAGGACGGTACGACGAAGATTGATCATGTTCCGTGGATTCCTGCAATCAATCGGCGCAGCTGCTTCACCATGCAACTGTGACGGAGATGAGACCGTGGCCGGGGTGCGGGCGCCCTTTCCTCTGCCAGCCCGACGGCCCGGGTTGCGGGAGGCAGGCGGCACAATAGAATGGTGCCGGGGAGAGAGCCATGCAATCGGCCATCGGGGTCGTGGTCTATCAATCGCAGCATCTCGTAGACGGGCTGCTCGTGGAGCTGAGCCGGCGCCTTCGGCGGCGCGATCTGCGCCTCGCCGGTCTCGTGCAGCATAACGAGGACGATGCCTGCACCATCTGCGGGGACATGGCGCTCGAGGATCTCGCCACCGGCCAGCGCATCCTCATCAGCGAGCAGCGTGGCCCGGGCGCCGGTGGCTGCCGGCTCGATCCGCAGGGCCTTGCGATGTCGGCGGGCCTCGCAGCCGCGTCCATCGGCGCGGACGATGTCGACCTCGTCATCCTCAACAAGTTCGGCAAAGCCGAGGCCGAAGGCGGCGGCCTGCGGGACGAGTTTGCCCTCGCGGTCGGCCGCGGCCTGCCGACGCTCACTGCCGTGGGCGAGGCGCTGCTGCCCGCCTGGCGCGCCTTCGCCGGCGACGCCTGGCAGCGGCTCGAGCCGACGCTCGGGGCCCTCGAGGCGTGGTGCGTCGCGCAGGTGGCCGGGCGGGCCGGAGCCGGCGAAAAGGTGTCGTCGTGAACGGACCGTCGGGCAGCGTGGCGCGGCCGCCGGGCGCGGAAGAGGAGGATCTCGCCTTCCTCTCCGAGTATCTGGTGCGGCCCGACCCGTTCGACCCGCGCCTCAGCGTCGCGGTCCGTGGCATCGACCACACGGGTGCGCCGGTCGAGACCCGCGTCGTCACGGAGCGGGCGCTGACGCTTTTCCTCAATTCGCAGGAGATCGTCACGATGATGACGATCGGCGACCATCCGGAGCATCTCGCCGTCGGCTACCTGCTCAACCAGAACATGCTCAAGCCGGACGATGTCGTTACGGCCGTGGACTACGACGCCGAGCTAGACGTCGTCGTGGTGCGCACCGAGCGCAAGACTGATTACGAGGACAAGCTGCGCAAGCGCACCCTGACCTCCGGCTGCGCGCAGGGCACTGCCTTCGGCGACCTGATGGACGTGATCGAGGAGGCGCGCCTGCCGCATGCGGAGCTGCGCACATCCTGGCTCTATGCGCTCACCCACAAGATCAACCGCACGCCCTCGCTCTATCTGGAGGCGGGGGCCATCCATGGCTGCGTGCTGTGCCAGCGCGACAGGCCGCTCGTCTACATGGAGGATGTCGGCCGCCACAACGCGGTGGACAAGGTGGCAGGCTACATGCACCGGCACGGCATCGATCCGGCGGACAAGATCTTCTACACGACCGGGCGTCTCACCTCCGAGATGGTCATCAAGACCGTGCGCATGGGTATTCCCGTGCTCGTCTCGCGCTCCGGCTTCACCGCCTGGGGCGTCGAGCTCGCCCGCAAGGCGGGGCTGACGCTCATAGGTCGCGCGCGTGGCAAGCGCTTCATCGCTCTTTGCGGTGCTGAGCGCATCGTCTTCGACCAGGATCTCGCCTACGTGGCCGAGGAATCGGCGCGGCACCGGCGCAAGGGCGCCGAGGACGAGGAAAAGGGAGGCAAGGGAGGAGCGGATGGGTGAGGCCTGGCCACCGACCATCGGCGCGCTGCTCGCCGGGGGGCTTGCCCGGCGCATGGGCGGCGGAGACAAGCCGCTGCGACTCGTCGGCGGCCGGCCCATCCTCGACCATGTCGTCGAGCGCATGGCGCCCCAGTGTGCCGGCCTCGTCATCAACGCGAACGGTGATCCGGCGCGCTTCGCATCCTACGGACTGCCCGTCGTGCCCGACGACGTGCCCGGTTTCGCCGGCCCGCTGGCCGGGGTCCTTGCGGTGCTCGACCACGTGGCGCGCCGGCGCCAGGCAGAATGGATCGTTACGGTCGCCGCCGACACGCCCTTCCTGCCGCCCGATCTCGTGGCGCGCCTGCATGCCGCGCGCGAGGAGGAGGGGGCGATGCTCGCCTGCGCAGCCTCGGGCGGCCGCACCCATCCGGTTATCGGCCTGTGGCCTGTGAGCATCCGCGAAGATCTGCGCCGCGCGCTGGTCGGTGAGGGCGAGCGCAAGATCGACCGCTTTACCGCCCGCTTCCCCCTTGCGGTGGCCGAGTGGCCGGCGGAGCCCTTCGACGTCTTCTTCAACGCCAACACGCCTGCGGACATCGAGGTGGCGGAGTCGATCCTCGCTCACGCGCGCCTGAGTTGACGGAACGCGCTTGCGCACGCACCCTCTGCGCGGGCAACGCGGGTGGAAGACCCGCAGAATCGGGGGAGGAAGTGATGCGCGCGTTCATCCTAGCGGTGGTCGTCGCAATCGTCGTCGCGGCAGGCGCCGGCTTCGTGCTGTCCGACCTGCAGAAGCCGGTGGACGTGGCCTTCACAACGAGCGGCGTGCGCCTCGGCGACATTCCCTGAGCCGCGGCCCGTCAGGCCTTGCGGATTGTGAAGAGGAGGGTGTCGTCGCGCTTGTCCTGGGCCTCCAGCACGTCGCCGGTCTCGCGCACGAGGTTGGGTATGTCGATGGCCGCCATCGGATCGGTGCATTCGACGAGGAGGAGCGCGCCCGCCTCTAGCTCACGCAGGGCCTTGCGGGTGCGCAGGGCGGGCAGGGGGCACTTGAGGCCACGCAGGTCGAGCGTTCGCCCGGCGGGCGTATCGCTGGTCTCGTCACGCATTCGGAGGCTTCCCTTCGATGATTCGGCCGGATCATGCACCGCGTCGCGCCGCCCGGGCAATGCTGGGCCTTGTCGCGCTCATCTCCATATGGACGCCTGCTGACAGCTCCTCGGCGCAGGAGCTGCGCGGCCACGGCGGGCCGGTGCGGGCGGTCGCCGTCGACCCGGGCGGCGAGGTGGCGCTGACCGGCAGCTTCGACACCTCGGCCATCCGCTGGCGGCTGGCCGACGGCGTGGCGGAGGCGGTGCTGCGCACCCACGAGGGATCGGTCAATGCGGCTGTGGCGCTCGGCGAGGGACGCTTCGCCACGGCCGGCGAGGACGGCCGCATCGCCATCTGGCCTGCGACCGGCCGCACGCCGCAGCGGGTGATCGCGGCCCACGAGGCACCGGTCGCCGCGCTCGCGGCGGGCTCCGACGGCACCTTCGCCTCGGCGGCCTGGGATGGCACCGCGGCGCTCTGGTCGGCGCAGGGCGAGGAGTTGCGGCGCCTGCGAGGCCACCAGGGCAACGTCAACGGCGTCGCCTTCACGCCCTCGGGCGGGCTCGTCACCGCCGGCTACGACGCCACGCTGCGCCTGTGGCCGCCAGATCCGGCGCAGCCGCCTCGGGTCGTCACCCTGCCGACGCCGCTCAACGGCGTCGTCGTCGCGCCCGACGGCGAAATCGTCGTGGCGGGGGCGGACGGAAAGCTCCATTTCGTCTCGGCGGCGGGCGCGGTGCTTGCCGAGTGCGAGGTGGGCCAGACGCCCCTTATCGCGCTCGCCCTGTCGCCGGACGGCACGCGCGTTGCCGCCGGCGGCATCCGCGGCAACGTCGCCATCGTCGAGCGGCGGACGCGCCGGACGATCGCGACCCTCGTCGGGCCGGGGCTGCCGGTGTGGTCACTTGCCTTCTCCCCCGACGGGGCCGAGATCCTTTCGGGCGGTGGCGACCGCGTGGTGCGCCGCTGGAACGCACGCACGGGCGAGCATATCGGTGCCGTCGTCCCGCAGGCGGGGGAGGATCCGCTCGCGGCCTTCTCCGGCGAGCGTGGCGCCGAGGTCTTCCGCGCCTGTGCCGCCTGCCACACGCTGACGCCGGACGGCGGCAACCGCGCCGGCCCGACGCTCTACGGCATCTTCGGCCGCCGCATCGCCTCGGTACCCGGCTACGACTATTCGCCGGCGCTCCGGGCGATGGACCTCGTCTGGACGGGAGAGACCATCGCCCGCCTCTTCGAGGTCGGCCCCAACGCCTATCTGCCCGGCACCAAGATGCCGGAGCAGCGGGTGACGAACGAGGCCGACAGGCAGGCGCTGGTCGACTTCCTGAAGAAGGCCACCGCACCGCGGTGACCGCGGCCCGCGGCCGCTGTCATCCGGAAAGGTGCGCCCGGCGCATGGCTCCGCGCCGGGGCAGGCGTCTCCGGCGGGTTCCCTGCAGCCTTCCGGCTCCCCATCTTGCCAGAACGACGGCCCGATGGGGGTGACACCATGGTTCCGCTTTCCATTCTCGACCTTGTCCGCATCACACAGGAGACGGACGCGCGCGGCGCGCTGAACAACGCCCGCGACCTGGCGCGCCATGCGGAGGGCCTCGGATACCGCCGCATCTGGGTTGCCGAGCATCACAACATGCCGGGTATCGCGAGCGCGGCGACCTCCATCGTCATCGCCCACATCGCTGCCGGCACGAGTACCATCCGCGTCGGCGCGGGGGGTATCATGCTGCCCAACCATTCGCCGCTCGTCATAGCGGAGCAGTTCGGCACGCTCGAGGCGCTGTTCCCCGGCCGCATCGACCTCGGCCTCGGCCGGGCTCCCGGCACCGACCAGCGCACCCTGCGCGCCCTGCGCCGCTCACCCGCGAGCGCGGACACCTTCCCGCAGGATGTCGTCGAGCTTCAGGCGCTTCTCGGCCCGCCGGTGCCGGGCCAGGCGGTCGTGGCGGTGCCGGGGGCGGGCTCGAACGTGCCGATCTGGATCCTCGGTTCCAGCCTGTTCGGCGCGATGCTCGCCGCCGAACTGGGCCTGCCCTATGCCTTCGCCTCGCATTTCGCACCCGACATGCTGCTGCCGGCGCTGGAGACCTATCGCTCCCGCTTCAAGCCCTCGGCCCAGCTCGAACGGCCCTACGCCATGGTGGGCGTCAACATCATCGCCGCGCCGACCGACGCGGAGGCGCGCCGCCTCGCCACCACGCAGCAGATGTCATTCACCAACATCTTCCGCGGTGCGCGCGGCGTGAGCCGCCCGCCCATTGACGACATCGAGACCTACTGGACGCCGACGGAGAAGGAGCAGGTCATGCGCATGCTGGCCCGCTCCATCGTCGGCTCGCCCGAAACGGTGCGCGATGGCATCGCCGCCCTCGTCGCCGAGACCGCGGCCGACGAGCTGATCGTCGTCTCCGACGTCTACGACCATGCCCTGCGGCTGCGGTCGTTCGAGCTCATCGCCGCCGCGGCGCAGGACGTGCGCTGAGCCCCTTCAGCTTCCCTTTTTGTCCCGCTCGCGCAGGTAATCCTCGGTGGTGCGCGGCGCCGGCCTGGCCGGCGCGCCATGCGGATCGAAGCTCTCGTTGACCACGGCTTCGACGCGGCAGTCCTCGCACATCTTGATGACTGCGATGCGCTGGGCATGTTCGCCCGAGAACATCCAGTGCCGCCCCTCGAGCCGGACTACGATCCGCTCGATGGTGGAGCGGGTGCCGAAGGGCTTGCCGCAGGCGATGCAGTGGAAGGGTTCCTCCTCCTTCTTCGTCACCGGCGGGGCGGCCCAGGCGGCGAAGTCGATGCGCGGCTCGAGCGTGATGACCTTCTCCGGGCAGGTGGCGGCGCACAGCCCGCACTGCACGCAGCGGTCCTCAGCGAAGGTCAGCATCGGCTTGTCGGGGTTGTCGCCCAGTGCGCCGGAGGGGCAGGCGGAGACACAGGCGAGGCACAGCGTGCATCCCTCGGCATCGACATGGACTGTGCCGAAGGGCGCGCGCTCGGGCAGCGGCAGGGCATCGACGGCGAGCGGCGCGACGTTGCGCAGCTCCTTGAGCGTCATGACGGTGAGTTCGCGCCCGCGGCCGAGGGGCAGGAACCTCGCAGCCTGCCGCCGCAGCGCGGCCGCCGGCACCGGCACGCCGGCGAGCGCGGCCGCGAGCTGGTCGGGATCGTCCGTCTCGATCGTCGCCACTGAGCCCTCGCCGAAGCCGAGGGGCACCGCGATGGCGTCCATGTAAGCGAGATTGCGCAGCAGCGCAGTCATATCGTGCTTGGGGCGCGCGCGTGTCAGCACGCGGATCGCCGCCGCGCCGTAGGCGAGGGCGGCGGCGAAGGCATCGAGCCCGAGCTGCGTCACCTCGTTGACCGCAACGGGCAGCACGTGAGCCGGCAGGCCGGCTCCGTGGCGGGCGAGGGCATCAATCAGCGCAGAACCGTGCGCCTCGTCGTGAAAGAGCACCACCGCCCGCTCGCCGCCGGCCTCGGAATAGGTGTGCAGCAGGGAGCGCAGCCGCGCCATCAGGGCGTCGCTCGCAGGCAGGGCATAGGTCGCGGCGCCGGTCGGGCAAACGGCGGCGCAGGCTCCGCAGCCGGCGCAGATCTCGGCCGATATGGCCACATGGTCCCCGTCCGGCGTGATGGCGCCGGTGGGGCAGAGGTCGAGGCAGCGGGTGCAGCCCGTCTTCTTCGAGCGCGAATGGGCGCACAGCGCCGCCTCGTAGGTGACGTAACGGGGCTTGTCGAACTCGCCCACGAGCTGCGAGGCCTCGAAGGCGAGGCGCGCTACGGCCGCCGGGTCGCCCGGGTCGGCGCGCAGGTAGCCGACGCGCAGCTCCCCGGCCGGGAACAGCGGCACGCCGCCGCTGACATCGACGACGATGTCGCAGCGCGACACGGCGCCGTCCCGCGGCGCGCCGAAGACGAGCCTGTCGCGAGAAGAAGGGGCCGGATGCGCGAAGTCGTTGACCGTCAGCTCGAAGGCGCCGAGCCAGCCGGTGGCGCGGGCGATGGTGCCCTTGAGAACGGGAAAGTCCGTGCGGCGCGGCGGTGCCACCTCGCCCGGACGCGTCAGCAGCACGGTGACGTCGAGCACGTCCTTCAGGCGTTCGGCAAGCGCGATGGCCGTCTCGTCACGGCCGTAGATGAGGGTGATTCCCTCGCTCTTCAGCGACACCAGCGGCGCTTCCGACGGCGCCGCCACGGCTGCCGCGATCAGCGCCGCCATCTTGGGGCCCGCCGCATCCGCCTCGGCCGACCAGCCGGCCGTCTCGCGCAGGTTGACAAAGGTGATGTCGGACAGTGCGTTCTCGCCTGCCGCTTCCTCGAAGAGCGGCGCCTCCTGCGTGCAGCCGACGACGAGCGCCGCCTCCGGGCCGAGAGCGGCCTGGAACCGCTCCAGCTCGCGCCGGCACAACTGGTCGGCAAAGCGCAGGTCATGGCCCGGGCAGGCACGTGTCAGCAGCGTCTCGTCGAGTGGCATCGTGCCTTCGCAGGAGCAGACGAAGGCGACGGGCCGCGTCTCGACGACAGCGTTGCCTGCGACGGGGCGCTTGCCGCGACCGGGACCTTCAGCCATGCATTCACCTCCGCGGGACTGGCGCTGGCAGCGCTTGCATTCGCGCTGTTTGAGCGCAGCTTATATGGAATTGGATGAATTCCAATCGCACGACGCCGGGGAGGAGACCATTTCGGTCAGGATCACGTCAGTCGGCCGGCGCGAGCTCATGCTGCCGCCACCGTTCACGCTCATCACCCTGCGCGAGGCGGGGGATGCCTTCGCCCATGCCCAGGCGATCGCGGGGAAGGCGGGGGCCGGCACGCTCGTCTGGGCGCGCCGGTTCGATCTCGTCGATTGCGCCGTGGTGCTGGAGCCGGCCGAGCCGCTCGCTCTCGCGCGTCTTGCCTTCTACCCGGCCATGAATGCGCTCGCCGATGCCGTCGCGGCCCACTGCGCGCCGGAGCATCCGCTCGCCTTCGACTGGCCGGGCGGCATCCGCCTCGACGGTGTCCCCGTCGGTGACGGGCGGCTCGCTTGGCCGAAGGATGCGCATGACGCGGCTGTGCCGGACTGGCTCGTCTTCGGTGCGCGCGTGCGCATCGCGACGCTTGACGGGCAGGCGGACGGCGAACGGCTCGGCCTCGATCAGGTCGGCGGGATGGAGGGGGATGCCGAAAGCCTCGTGGAGAGCTTTGCCCGCCACCTCATGGCCAACCTGCACGGCTTCTCCGGCGACAGGGGCGCTTCTCAACTTCCACGTTATGTTGAGCGTCTCGCGCCAAGCGATTCTGGCGACTCGTCTTTCGCCATCGACGTGAACGGCGACCTCGTCGTCACGACCGGCGGCGGCCGGCGGCGGCACCTCTTCGTCGAGGCGCTGGAGCGGGGTGCGGACAAGGCCGGAAGGAGGCCCGCATGAAGCTGCCGCGCACCATCCGGCTCGACGCCTCCGACACCTTCGTCTTCACCCGTGCGGCCTCGCCGGGCGAATGGGCCGTGACCGGCAGCTTCCTCTTCACCGATGTCGACGTGGCCGTCCTGCCGACCAAGGAGCGCGTCGCCTTCCGCTCCGGCTTCCTCGGCATCGACAGCTTCGGCTTCTCGACCCTTGCCGTGGTGAGCGAGGCGAGCGAGGACGAGGCGGAGGCAGCCACGGCCCTTCTCGCCCGGCGATTCGTCGAGCGACTCGGGGCACCGGACGTCGCCACTGCGCTGCCGGCAGCGCGCGAGGAGATCGCCTTTGCCGCGTCGCTCTGCGATCATCCCGCAGGGACGCTGCTCGCCCTGCAGCGCGTGATGGAAAACGGCGAGATCCGCGAGCGCTACCGCACGCTCACCCCGCGCGGCGACCGTCCCCGCGACAGCTTCCGCGCCTTCGACTTCTTCGAGACCGACGAGGAGCCTGCCGAGGAGGTCGATCTCATCGCCCTGATGAAGGACAAGCCATGACCGATACCGATGTCCGCGACTTCTGGCTGTCGAGCGGCCATGTGCTGCTCGACCGGAGCGAGGACGGCGGCCTCGTGGTGACGGATGCCTTTCTGAAGGCCTATCTGGCACGGCCGGAGCTCGTGCCGCCGGCCGAGGCCTGCGCGGCCGAGCGCGCCCTCCATGCCAAGCTGCTGGACGATCCCTTCGCCGACGTTCCGCCGGGGGCGGTCGCCGCCCTGGCCGATGCCGACGCGCAGGACAACTGGCGGGCCTTCCTCTCCTTCCGCGACCGTCTCCTCGCCGCGCCGACGCTGCAGGGAGCCTATGTGCGCATGATCGGGGAGGGAGTCTCCGGTGTGCCGCCGCTCTTCCTCAACCAGCTTGTCCACGTGCTGATGCGCGCGGCGCTCGACGGCTGCGAGGACGCCATGGTGCTGCGAGCGGGAGAGATCTTCTTCCGGCCGCAGAAGGTAACCGTGCACGAGGGCCGCCTGCTGCTCGCCGACGCGGAGACCATCGAAATGCACGAGGAGAGCAGGCAGGCCTCCCCGCTGCTCGCCATGCTGGGCGGGCCGGCCGTGACCGAGCTCGACGTGCTGCAGCCCGGCGAGACTGGTTATCACGCGCGCAGTGACGCCTTCGACCTGGTGCTGGACCTCGGAGAGGAGGGGCGCGCCGCTGTCGCCCGCTGCATCGAGGCCTTCCTGCGCGGCACGCTGGGGCTCGCCGCCGAGGTCGAGGCCGTGCCGCGCATCGAGGACAGCGACTGGCGCTGGTTCATCGGGCTCGATGCCGAGGCGACCGCCATCGGCAACGCCCTGTGGCGGGGTGAGGACGTGGAGGAGGAGGCCCTTTCGCGTGTCCTCGCCCTTTTCAGCATGCGGCTCGACCCGGCGGTGCCGGTGCGGCCGGAGGTCAGCGGTCACCCCGTCTATCTCATCATGGCGATGGATCGCAGCAATCTGCTACGCTTCAAGCCGCAGAACCTCATTGCCGGCCTGCCGCTCGCGGCGAACCAGCCGGTGCACTGAGGAGGCGAAGTCATGGCGCACGAGAGATTCAGCGTCGGCGTGGTCGTGGAACGCCGCCCGCTGAAAAGCCGCTGGGTGGATCACGTCTGGCTGCCGGTCGCCGTCCTCGCCGGCGTGCCGGAGGCCGCGCCGTGGACCCTGCTCGTCGAGGAGGGGGGCGTGCAGCGCTTCTATGCCGGTGCCTATGCCGTGGACCTCTACCGGACCGAGACGGCCGGATACCGGGACAATCTGGAGAGCGGAGCCCCGAAGCTGTGGATCGCCGCCCACGCCACCGGTGTCACCCCGCCGCTCGACATCCTGGTGGTGACGGCCGATCCCAACGAGGGCGCGGCCTACACGGAGGCGGGCGACAACATCGTCGAGGCGGTGCCGATGCCGGACGAGGTGGCGGGCGTTGTCGCCCGCTTCGTTGCTGAGCACCATGTGGAGCGCGCTTTCATCAAGCGCCGCCGCGATCGGGCCAACCCGGACGCCCTCGCGCTGCGGCCTGCTCATGGCAAGGAGAGGGAGCCGTGAGCGCGGACGAAGGCTTCCTCACCCGCTGGTCGCGACGCAAGGAGGCCGCGCGACGCAGGGAGGCGCTGCCACCTGCGGAGGTGCCGGAACCGCCTCCCGCACCGGATGCCGCATCCGTCGAGCAGTCATCGCCGGCGCCGGAGGAGGCGCCCGTCCCGCTCGAGGAGCTGCCGCCCATCGAGAGCATCGGGCCCGAGACGGACCTGAGGCCCTGGCTGAAGCGCAACGTGCCGCAGTCCTGGCGCCAGGCGGCCCTGCGCCGCCTGTGGGTGAGCGACCCTGCCATCCGCGACTTCGTCGGCCTTGCCGACTACGACTGGGACTGGAACACGCCCGGAGGCATGCCGGGCTACGGGCCGCTCGAGGCGGGAGAAGCGGTGCGCCGCCGCCTGCTCGCCGCGGTCGAGGGGGTTCCGCCACCGTCGGACGAAGAGCCGGGAGGGGCGGTCAGGGCCGCAGCCTGTGAGCCTGCTGCCCCGCCGGCCTCCGAGGTGACGGCCGGGCACGCGGACGTGCCGAAGGCTGTCCGGTTGCCCGGCGAGGAGCCGCTGGTGCCCGCCACAACGGCAGAGGCGGACGGGGCGCACGCTGATGTGAAGGCCGCGTCCGACGGCCACCGCCTCATCCCGCGCCGCCGCTCGGGCTCGGCGACGCCCGTCTGAGCCAACGTAGACGAGGGATTCGCGGACCTGTGCGTTCCGCGCGGCGACACGCCCGCCGCTACAGCCATGACGCGCAGCGCACGCGATACTTCTTTGGAATGGTTGCAATGTGAAAAAAGGGGTGATAGGCTTCCCCTATTGCCGTTCGGCTATGGGGGAGGCGTGCGCCGTAATGCGGGAGGCAGGGCTCAGGCAGGCCATTGAAGCAGCAGGCGGCGTGCGTGCGCTGGCCCGCTTGCTCGGGGTGTCTCAGCCCACGGTTTCAGGCTGGCGCCGCGTGCCGGCCGACCGTGTTCTCGCCGTGGAGGCGCTGACGGGCATCGACCGGACAGTGCTGCGTCCGGACCTCTACCCGCCGCAGGATGCGGCCGACGACGCCGACATCGATCCCGTCGACTGGGCGCGCGCCGAGGAATATGCGCTGCTTGCGGCGCTGCTCTGGCGCGCACCGGCGCAGGACCTCCTGGACAGGCTCTCGCGGCTCAGGGGAGATGCGAGCGAAATCGGCATGGCGCATCTGGCGCTTGCCGAGGCGGCTGCCGGCACCGATGCCGAGGCCGTGAGCCGGGAGTTCTTCGACCTCTTCATCGGGCTCGGCCGGGGCGAGCTGCTGCCCTACGCCTCGTATTACCTCACCGGCTTCCTGCACGAGCGTCCGCTCGCGGTGCTGCGCGGCGACCTTGCCCGGCTCGGCATCGAGCGCGCCGAGCGCGTGGCGGAGCCGGAGGATCACATCGCCATCCTCTGCGAGACAATGGCCGGGCTCATCCGCTGCGAATTCGGCGTCGCCGGCCTTGGTGAGCGGGAGTTCTTCCTCCGCCACATGGAGCCGTGGGCGGCGCGGTTCTTCGCTGATCTGGAAACATCGCGTGCCGGCCGGTTCTACCGGGCCGTCGGCACGCTTGGTCGCGTCATGATGGAGATCGAGGCGGAAGCCTTCGCGCTGCCCGCCTGACACAGGGAACGAGGGAGGAGGCCATGCAGGGCGAGAAGAAGAAGACGGTTCTCGATCGACGCAGCTTCCTCGGCGCCGCCAGCGCGGGTGCCGCCATGACGGCGCTCGCGCCGGTCGCCGCCGACAAGGCCGAGGCCATGGCCGAGCCGTCCGGGAACGACCAGACGCGCTATCGCGAAACCGAACACGTGAAGACCTACTACCGGGTCAACCGGTACTGAGGGGAGGGCGCCATGCTCATCAAGCGCAAGTCCGCTGCCGCCGCGCGGGGCCGGTTGCAGGCTGTCGCAGCCGGGTTCGGGGGTGCGTCCCTGGTCGACAGGCGCGCCTTCCTGAAGCGTGCCGGCTTCACCGCCGGCGCGCTCGCCGCGGTCGGCACGATCCAGGTGGGAACGGTGCGCCGCGCCGAGGCCGGCCCCACCGATTTCCAGCAGCCCATCGAGCGCAAGAAGAACATCTGCACCCACTGCTCCGTCGGCTGCACGGTGATTGCCGAGGTGCAGAACGGTGTGTGGGTGGGGCAGGAGCCGGCCTGGGACAGCCCCATCAACCGCGGCTCCCACTGCGCCAAGGGCGCAGCCATCCGCGAGCTGGTGCACGGCGACCGCCGCCTCAAGTATCCGATGAAGCTGGTGGACGGCGCCTGGCAGCGCATCTCGTGGGACGACGCCATCAACGAGATCGGCGACAAGCTGCTGGAGATCCGTGAAGCCTCTGGGCCTGACGCCGTCTACTGGCTCGGCTCGGCCAAGTATTCCAACGAAGGCGCCTATCTCCTGCGGAAGTTCGCGGCCTTCTGGGGCACCAACTCGGTCGATCACCAGGCGCGCATCTGCCATTCCACCACGGTCGCGGGCGTCGCGAACACGTGGGGCTACGGCGCCATGACCAACAGCTACAACGACATCCGCAACGCGAAGACCATCGTCTTCATGGGTTCCAACGCCGCCGAGGCCCACCCGGTGTCGCTGCAGCACATCCTCACGGGCAAGGAGACCAACCGCGCCAACGTCTTCGTCTTCGACCCGCGCTTCACCCGCACGGCGGCGCATTCCACCGAGTACGTGCGCATCCGCTCCGGCACCGACATCGCGGTGATCTGGGGCATGCTGTGGCACATCTTCGAGAACGGCTGGGAGGACAAGGAGTTCATCGCCCAGCGCGTCTACGGCATGGACGAGGTCCGGGCCGAGGTGAAGAAGTGGGATCCCGCCACCGTCGAGGACGTGACGGGCGTGCCGGGCGAGCAGCTGAGGCGCGTGGCCGAGACCTTTGCCAAGGAGCGGCCGTCCACCTTCATCTGGTGCATGGGCGGCACGCAGCACACGGTCGGCACGGCCAACGTGCGCGCCTACTGCACGCTGCTGCTGGCCACCGGCAATGTCGGCGGCTTCGGCAACGGTGCCAACATCTTCCGCGGCCACTGCAACGTGCAGGGCGCGACCGACCTCGGCCTCGATGTCACGTCACTGCCGCTCTACTACGGCCTCACCGAGGGCGCGTGGAAGCACTGGTGCCGGGTGTGGGACGTCGACTACGAGTGGATGGTCTCCCGCTTCGAAGACAAGAAGATGATGGAGGCGCCCGGCATCCCCTCGACACGGTGGTTCGATGCCGTGCTCCTGCCCAAGGACCAGGTGGAGCAGCGCGACAACCTGCGCGCCATGATGGTCTTCGGCCACGGCGGCAACACCATCCCGCGCATGCCGGAGATGGTGAAGGGCCTCGAGAAGCTGGACCTGCTCGTGGTCGGGGATCCGCACCCCACGACCTTCGCCGCGATCTCACAGCGCAAGAACGGCACCTATCTCCTGCCCATCTGCACGCAGCTCGAGACTTCGGGCTCGCGCACGGCCTCCAACCGCTCGATCCAGTGGGGCGAGCAGATCGTCAAGCCCATCTTCGAGTCGAAGGACGATTACGAGGTCCTGTACCGTCTGGCGAAGAAGCTTGGCTTTGCCGACCTGATGTTCAAGAACATCAAGGTCGAGAACGACAGGCCCGTGCCGGAGGACATCCTGCGCGAGATCAACCGCGGCGGCTGGTCCACCGGCTACTGCGGCCAGTCGCCGGAGCGCCTCAAGGCGCACATGGCGAACCAGGACAAGTTCGACATCGTCACCCTGCGTGCGCCCAAGGACGTGCCGGAGGTGGGCGGGGACTACTACGGCCTGCCGTGGCCGTGCTGGGGCACGCCGGAATACCGGCACCCGGGCACGCACACGCTCTACAACACCAACCTGCATGTGAAGGACGGCGGCGGCACCTTCCGTGCCCGTTTCGGTGTGGAGCGCAACGGCGTGACGCTGCTGTCGGAGGGCTCCTATTCGCTCGGTTCGGAGATCCAGGACGGCTATCCGGAGTTCACCTACGGCATCCTCAAGAAGCTCGGCTGGGATGCCGATCTCACGGAGGCGGAGCGCGCCACGATCGAGCGCATCGGCGGCAACAATCCCGATGCCGTTTCCTGGGCGACGGACCTGTCCGGCGGCATCCAGCGCGTGGCGCTGGAGCACGGCTGCATCCCCTACGGCAACGGCAAGGCGCGCGTCGTGGCGTGGAACCTGCCCGACCCGATACCGGTACACCGCGAGCCCATCTATTCGCCACGCGCCGACCTGGTAGCGAAATATCCCACGCGGGAGGACTTCAGGAGCTTCCGCGTGCCCAACATCGGCTTCACCGTGCAGAAGGCGGCGGTCGACAAGGGCATCGCCCGGGACTTTCCGATCATTCTGACCTCCGGGCGCCTCGTCGAATACGAGGGCGGCGGCGAGGAGACCCGCTCCAACAGGTGGCTCGCCGAGCTGCAGCAGGACATGTTCGTCGAGATCAACCCGGCGGACGCGGCCGAGCGCGGCATCACCGACGGCAGCTGGGTGTGGGTGACGGGGCCGGAGAACAACTCCAGGGCACGCGTCAAGGCGCTCGTCACAGAGCGCGTCGGCAAGGGCGTCGCCTTCATGCCCTTCCACTTCTCCGGCTGGTTCATGGGAGAGGACCAGCGCAAGAACTACCCGCCGGGCACGGACCCCATCGTTCTCGGCGAGAGCGTCAACACCATCACCACCTACGGCTATGACCCGGTGACGGGCATGCACGAGGGCAAGGTGACGCTGTGCCAGATCAGGGCGGCCTGAGGGAGGATGAGATGGCCCGTTTGAAATTCCTCTGCGACGCCGACCGTTGCATCGAGTGCAACGCCTGCGTCACCGCCTGCAAGAACGAGAACGAGGTGCCCTGGGGCATCAACCGCCGGCGCGTTGTCACCATCAACGACGGCAAGCCGGGTGAACGGTCCATCTCCATGGCGTGCATGCACTGCACGGACGCCCCGTGCAAGGCAGTGTGCCCGGTGGACTGCTTCTACAACACGCCCGACGGTATCGTGCTCCACTCGAAGGACCTGTGCATCGGCTGCGGCTACTGCTTCTACGCCTGCCCCTTCGGCGCGCCGCAGTACCCGCGCGTCGGCAACTTCGGCTCGCGCGGCAAGATGGACAAGTGCACCTATTGCGCCGGCGGGCCGGAGCCGGACCTGAGCGCCGCCGAATATGAGAAATACGGCGCGAACCGCATCGCCGAGGGCAAGCTGCCGCTTTGCGCCGAGATGTGCTCGACCAAGTCGCTGCTCGCCGGCGATGGGGAGATCATCGCCGCCATCTACAAGGAGCGCGTGCTCAAGCGCGGCTACGGCTCCGGCGCCTGGGGCTGGAAGACGGCCTACAAGGAAACGATCGACGTCTGATCGGGAGCAGTCGACGGGAGGGAGGAACGAGCCATGACCCGCACAGGAACCGATCGGCGCTGGTCTGCCCACGGCATCGCCGCCGCGCTGCTGATGCTGATGGCGGTGCTTCTCATGCTGCCGGCAGCGTCCGGCCCCGCCGTCGCCCAGGTCAACCCCACGACCGAGGCGGTGAAGGAAGAGCAGCTCATGCAGGCGCTCGACCGGGTCACCGGTCGCGTGTCGATCCCCGACCAGAAGGCGGCGACGCTCATCCAGGTTGAGGGGCAGGAGTGGCGCGCCTATCACGAACGCACCCTGGCCTGGATCGGCGGCATTGCCATTCTCGGCACGCTCGCGGTGCTCGCTGCCTTCTACATCGTGCGCGGGCGCATCCCTATCGAGGGAGGACTGTCGGGCCGCACCATCGTGCGCTTCAGGTGGTTCGAGCGTTTCGTGCACTGGCTGACGGCGAGCTGCTTTGTCATCCTGGCGCTCTCCGGCCTCAACGTCGCCTTCGGCAAGTCGCTCCTGCTGCCGCTCATCGGGCCGGAGGCCTTCTCCAGCTTCTCGATGGCCGCCAAGTACGCCCACAACTTCCTCAGCTTCCCCTTCACCCTGGGGCTTGTGCTGATGTTCTTCATCTGGGCGCTGCGCAACATCCCGGGCCGGGTCGACATCGCCTGGTTCATGCAGGGCGGCGGCATCGTGGGCAACACGCACCCGCCGGCCGGCAAGTTCAATGGCGGCCAGAAGGTGCTGTTCTGGCTCGTCATCCTCGTCGGCGGCGCCATCGCAGCGAGCGGCTACATCCTGCTGTTCCCCTTCTACGGCACGACGATCGCCCAGATGCAGACGGCCCAGGTGATACATGGCCTGCTCGCGGTGCTGCTCATCGCCGTGATTCTCGGCCACATCTACATCGGCACGCTCGGCATGGAAGGCGCCTTCGGGGCCATGGGCAGCGGCCAGGTGGACCTCAACTGGGCGCGCCAGCACCACAGCCTGTGGGTCGCCGAGGTGGAGAACCAGGCAGCGGAGGAGGGAAGGCGCGGCGTGCCGCCGTCGGCCGTGCCGGCGGAGTAGGCGCTCTTTCCGGCGGGCGCGGTCGTTGCGGCCGCAACACGCCCGTCATCCGCGATACGGACCACACGGGGGCTCGACGCGCCCCGCCGCCTTGTGCACAGTCCCGCCGGGCGCCTCGCCGGAGGCGCCCGGCTCTCTGCGTCCGGATTGAAACTCAATGCGTGTCATTGGCCTCGCCGGCTGGAGCGGCTCCGGCAAGACGACCCTTCTCACCCGCCTCATCCCGGCCCTCATCGCCCGCGGGCTCCGCGTCTCCACCATCAAGCACGCCCACCACGCCTTCGATGTCGACCGGCCGGGCAAGGACTCCTTCCTGCACCGGCAGGCCGGCGCGCGCGAGGTGCTGGTGGCCTCGCGCCGGCGCTGGGCGCTGATGCACGAGTGCGAGGAGGAGCGCGAGCCGCGGCTCGCGGAGCTCGTGGCGCTCATCGGTGATTGCGATATCCTCCTCGTCGAGGGCTTCAAGCGCGAGGATCACGTGAAGCTGGAGGTCTACCGCCAGGCCAACGGCAAGCCGCCGCTTTATCCCGAGGACCGGCGCATCGTCGCCGTGGCGAGCGACGTCGCGCTGCCCGACGCCGGGCGCCCGGTGGTCGACATCGACGACATCGGGGCGATCGCCGACATCGTCATCGCCCATGCCGAGCCTGTGGAGCGACTGATGGAGAGGCTTTCCGCGCATGGCCCAGCTCAGTGACGACTGCTTCGCCTTCGGTGGGCCGCTGATGTCCGTTGAGGAGGCGCTGGCGCTGATCGGCGAGCGCATCAGCCCCGTCGCCGAAGTGGAGGATGTGCCGGTGCACAGCGCTGCGGGCAGGGTGCTGGCGCGCGAGGTTACGGCCCTTGTCGACCTGCCGCCCTTCGACAACTCGGCCGTCGACGGCTGGGCCGTGCGGCACGCCGATCTCGCCCGCGAAGGTGAGACGCGCCTGCCCGTCTCCGGGCGGGTGATAGCCGGCAGCGCCGCGGGCGCCATGCCGGCGGGGCACGCCGTGCGCATCTTCACCGGCGCGCCGATGCCCGCGGGGGCCGACACCGTCTTCATGCAGGAGGACGTGACGCTTGACGGCGAGACGGTCGTTTTGCCGTCGGGACTGAAGCGGGGCGCCAACGCCCGCCGGGCGGGCGAGGACATCGGGCGCGGGGCGGTGGCGCTGCCCGCCGGCCGCCTGCTGCGGCCGCAGGATCTCGCGCTTGCGGCGGCCGTCGGGCACGCGCACTTGCCCGTGCGCCGGCCGCTGCGCGTCGCCGTCTTCTCCACCGGAAACGAGCTGGTCGAACCCGGCCGGCCGCTGCCGCCCGCCGGCATCTACGATTCCAACCGCTTCGCCCTCATCGCCCTGCTCGGACGGATGGGCGTCGCCGTGTCCGACCTCGGCGTGCTGCGCGACGAGCCGGCGAGCCTGCGCGAGGCGCTGGCCGCCGCCAGCGGGGGGCATGACCTCATCCTCACCTCCGGCGGCGTCTCGACGGGGGAGGAGGACCATGTGCGCGCGGCCGTGGAGGCGGCCGGACGCCTCGTCTTCTGGCGCCTCGCCATCAAGCCGGGGCGGCCGGTGGCCATGGGCGTGATCGCCGGCACGCCCTTCGTCGGCCTGCCTGGCAACCCCGTCGCCGTCTTCGTCACCTTCACCTTCGTCGTGCGACCGCTCCTTGCGCGGCTGATGGGCGCGGAGGTGCCGCGGCCGCTGGCCATTCCCGCCCGGGCGGCCTTTGCCTATCGCAAGAAGGCCGGGCGGCGCGAGTTCGTGCGCGTCAGCCTGCGCCGCAGGACGGACGGGGCCTACGAGGCGGTGAAATATCCGCGCGACGGTGCCGGCGTGCTGACCTCGCTCACCGAGACGGACGGCCTCGCCGCCCTGCCGGAGGACATGACGGGCCTTGCCGAAGGTGACATGGTGGATGTCTATCCCTACGGGCTCCTCGGCTGACGGGCCCGGCGCTCGATGAAGCCGAGGCCGAAGTCGGCGAGGACGGCGAGCATGGCGACGAGCACGCCGCCCTGCAGCACATAGGCGAGGTTGTCCGCCTGAAGGCCGGCGATGATGATCTCGCCGAGGCCCCGTGCACCCACCGTGGAGCCGATCGTCGCCGTGCCGATGCTGACGATGATGGAGATGCGTAAGCCGGCGATGATCACGGGCAGCGCCAGCGGCAGCTCTATTTCCTTCAGGATGCGTCCGTCCGTCATGCCCATGCCGCGTGCGGCCTCGACCACCTGTGGCGAGACGCCCTTCAGCCCGGCGATGGTGTTCTCGAAAATCGGCAGGAGGCCGTAGGCAAAAAGCGCGATCAGCGTCGGCCGCGCGCCGAAGCCGGTGAGCGGCACGGCGACGGCGAGCATGGCGACCGGCGGGAAGGTCTGGCCCAGATTGGCGACGGCGCGGGCGAGCGGCAGATATTGCGCGCCGGCGGGACGGGTCACGAAGATGCCGATGGAGAGCGCGACGACGAGCGCAGCAAGGCTCGCCGCGGCGACGATACCCACGTGGGCGAGGGTCAGCGACAGGAGGCTGTCGCGGTCATAGATCGCCGGCTGGCCGAACTTCGTGAGCACCGCGAGCGGCCTCTCGAACGCCTGCGGGGCCAGCAGCATCACGGCAAAGGCCGCGACGGCGGCCGCGGCCGCGCCGATGCGCAGGAGACGCCGCCACTCTCGCCTCACCGTCGGCCTCCGCCGAAGGCGATGATCCGCGCCATGTCGATGGTGCCGACGAGGTTGCCTGTCTCGTCGACCACCGGCAGCTCGTCGACGCCGGTGAGAACGAGGCGCGACGCGGCCTCGCGAAGGCTCGCGGAGGCGGAGAGGGGGGCGAGCGCCTCCTGCCCGCCGGCCTTGCGGAAGGTGCCTTCGCCAGCCGGAGCCCAGCCCTCGGCCGGTCGCATCAGCGCCGCCACGCCGGCGAGGGAGAGCAGCTTCAGCCCCCGGTCCTCGTTGCCGACCATGGACTGGACGAAGGCGCTCGCCGGGCGGCGCAGCAGGGCCTCCGGCGTGTCGAGCTGCACGATGCGCCCCTTCTCCATCACGGCCAGCCGGTCGGCGAGCCTGAAGGCCTCGTCCATGTCGTGCGTGACGAGGAGAACCGTCGTGCCCATGCGCCGGCGGATGGCGAGGAACTCGTCTTGCAGGCGCGCGCGTGTGATGGGATCGAGCGCGCCGAAGGGCTCGTCCATCAGCAGCACGGCGGGCTTGCCCGCCATGGCCCGAGCCACGCCGACGCGCTGCTGCTGGCCACCGGAGAGCTCGTGCGGATACTTGTGCGCAAAGACGGCTGGCGGCAGGCCGAAGAGGTCGAGCAGCTCCTCGATGCGGGCCGCGATGCGCGCCCGCGGCCAGCCGAGGAGGCGCGGCACGGTGGCAATGTTCTGGGCCACGGTGCGGTGCGGGAAGAGGCCGATGCCCTGGATGGCATAGCCCATGCGCAGCCTGAGCGCCGCGGGCGGGATGCTGCGTGTGTCAACGCCGTCGATCAGGACCCGCCCGGCGCTCGGCTCGATGAGCCGATTGATCATGCGCAACGTCGTCGACTTGCCGCAGCCGGACGGTCCGATGAGCGCCAGCGCCTCGCCCTCCGCCAGCTCGAAGGAGATGCCGTCGACCGCCCGGACGGGGCCGTAGGTCTTGGTCAGGGCGTCGACGGTGATCATGCCGGCCTCGCTCTTGCACGGTCTGCAACCGCATCGAGCACGACGGCGGCGAGAAAGGCGAGGATGACGATGGGCACCGCGCCGAGCAGCACGAGGTCCATGGCGGTCTGCCCCATGCCGCGGAAGACAAACGTGCCGAAGCCGCCCGCGCCGATCAGCGCGGCGACCGCCGCAAGGCCGATGCTCTGGACGAGAACGACGCGCACGCCCGTGACGATGATGGGGAAGGCGAGCGGCCACTCGACGAGAGCCAGGCGCCGCAACGGCCCCATGCCCATGCCGCGCGCCGCCTCCGTCACGGCCGGCGGAACAGCCGCGAAGCCCGCGACCGTGTTGGCAACGACCGGCAGCAGCGCGTAGAGGAACAGCGCCACCAGCGCCGGTGCCAGGCCGATGCCGCGGATGCCGGCAGCGCCGAGCGCCGGATAGGCAGCCGCGAGCGCGGCAAGCGGAGCCATCATGAGGCCGAACATGGCGATGCTCGGCACGGTCTGGATGATGGACAGCACCGCCAGCACCGCGCTGCGCGCCGCCGCATGGCGATGGCAGAGATAGCCGAGGGGGATGCCGAGCAGGAGCGCCGGCAGGAGGCTGCCGCCAACGAGGACGAGGTGGCGCGCGCCGTTCTGCCAGAAGCTGTCGCGGTTCGCCGCGTATTCGCGCATGATCGACAGGTCGTCCCAAACCCCCGCCGCCAGCACGGCGAGCACTGTCCCGACAGCGGCGAAGGCGAAACCGATGCGCACCAGCGGGCCGCTGCGCAGCCGCGCGAGCGCATCGGCCAGGATGAGTCCGAAGGCGCCGATGGAGAGCCAGAAGCCGGAGCCGAGGGAGACGCGCGCCAGCGACGGCCCGGCCGGCAGCAGGGCCGTCGCCGCAAGACCGGCGCCGAGCAGGGCCGTGAGCGCTCCGGCGGCGCCGGCCGGCGCCCGCACCGCTGCATGGGGAGCGAACGCCGCGACGACGGCGCAGGCAGCAAGGACGGCCGCGAGCGTAAGCCCGAGGCCGGAGGCGGGCAGGCCGGCGAGGGTGAAGCCCTCGCCCGAGACGATCCGGTTGGGTTGCAGCGCGAGGAAGGGCGCGAAGGTGACGGCAAGAAGCGCGGCCAGGGCGCACAGCCGCGCGAGGCCCAGGCCCTCGGCGGCGGGGCCCTCCCTCATGCGGCTGGCTGTCGGCTCGTCGGTCACGGCCGGGCTATTTCAGCAAACCCTTGCTCGTCAGATAATCCCTGGCGACGGCCGTGGCGTTCTCGCCGCCCACGGCGATGCGCGCGTTGAGCTTCTGAAGCGTCTCGAGATCGAGCGAGGAGAATACCGGCTCGAGCAGTTTCTCAATCTGCGGATATTGCTTCAGCACCGCCTCGCGGATGATGGGCGTCGGCTGGTAGACGGGCTGCACGCCCTTGTCATCCGCCATGACGACGAGGCCGACCTCGGCAATGGCGCCGTCCGTGCCGTAGACCATGGCCGCGTTGGTGCCATCCGTCTCGTCGGCCGCAGCCTTGATGGTGGCCGCCGTGTCGCCGCCGGCGAGCGTCAGGAGCTGGTCGGAGCGCAGGGTGAAGCCGTAGGCCTTCTGGAAGGCGGGCAGGGCCGCGGCCGAATTGACGAACTCGGCCGAGGCGGCGAGCTTCACCTTGCCGCCCCTGGAGACATAGGCGCCGAAGTCCGACATGGTTCTGAGGTTTTCCGCCGCCGCGAGGTCGCCGCGCACGGCGATGGCCCAGGTGTTGTTGGCAGGGGCCGGGGTGAGCCAGACGATCTTCTCGGCCTCGTAGTCACGCTTCCTGGCCTCGGCATAGCCCCTGACGGCGTCCTTCCAGACGTCACTGTCGGCCATGTTGTAGAAGAAGCCGGCATTGCCGGTGTACTCGGGGTAGATGTCAATCTCGCCCGCCTTGATGGCGGCGCGCACCACGGGAGTTGCGCCAAGCGACACCCGGTCGACGACCGGGATGCCGTTTTCCTGCAGCACCAGACGGATCATGGAGCCGAGCAGGCTGCCTTCGGTGTCGATCTTCGATGCGACGACGACGTCGGCGCGTGCTGCGCCCGTTGCCATGGCGATGACCGCGGCGGCGGCCAGGAGCGTCTTCAGCATGGGACCGTCTCCTTCCCGTTGCGCGCCGGATGCGCCTCGATGACAGCATAGGGCGAGCCGTGCGGCTTCATCAACGCCCGAGGCGGCAGCATCGCACCGGGCAGTCGTGTTCCGTGCCTGTCATGATTCGTCCTTGTTGTTCGTTCAGATGTGGCCTGCCGTTGTCATCGACACGGCAGCCCCCATCTTTGCCCGGTGGCGCCCGCATGGGCCGGGCCGCGTTCGGGAAGCAGCATGCTGCACGATATGAAGCATATGCCGGTGGTGTTCGAGGCGGTGCGTCCGCGCCGCCGCTTCTCGGAGGTGCTGAGGGAACTCGCCGCCTTCCCGGCCGAGCGCGTGCGCGTTGCGGACATTCTCGATGCCTTCGGCGACCGCGCCTTTGGCGCGCTGATGCTCGTCTTTGCCGTGCCGAACGTGCTGCCCATGCCGCCGGGCGTCTCGGCCATCCTCGGCGCGCCGCTGCTCTTCATCGCCGCGCAGCTCATGCTCGGCCGGCCCGCGCTGTGGCTGCCGCGGGCCATCGCGGAGCGCTCCCTGTCGCGCGCTGATTTCGCCGCCATGACGGACAAGGTGCTGCCCTACCTGACGCGCTTCGAGAGCCTGTTGCAGCCGCGGCTGACCGTGATGTTCAACCCCATGCATGACCGCATCATCGGCGCGGCCTGCCTCATCCTTGCGATCGTGCTCTTCCTGCCCATCCCCTTCGGTAACATGCTGCCGGCCTTCGCCATCTCGGCCTTTGCCCTCGGGCTCATGGAGCGCGACGGTATTGCAGTCACCATCGGCTGGCTGGGCAAGCTCGCGAGCATCGGCGTGCTCGCCGCGCTCTCGACGGCGATCGCGGCCGCGGCCGTCGGCCTTTTCACGCATCTGTGGCCGTTCTGATCGGCGCGCTGCCGTGCGCAAAGCGGCTTGACCCACCGTCCTTTCGCCTTGATGCTCGTGTGACCGCACGGCTCGACCGGCGGCTGCGCAACCTGGCAAAGGGGGGATGCCATGGGTCTTGCGAAGGGAAGTCGGGTTCATCTGCACATGTCGCTCATGCTGGCCGGCGCGGCGCTGCTCGGCGCCTGCGCGGGCGACGACGTGGTCTCGCCCGCGGTGACGACGCCGGCCCTGCCGCCCGTGATGGCGGAGCAACTTGTGGGCCGCTGGGGCCTCGGTGCCTATCACCGCGACAGCGACCGTGAGCGCACGATCAAGGAAGCGCGCGCGCAGTGCCGCAATCCCTACGTCATCAAGGCGGGCAACGAGGGCGGCATCATCATGAACCTCGCCGACGAGAAGGAGCCGCGTGAACTGCTGGTCAAGCCGACGCAGGAAGGCAGAACCTTCATCGGCCCGGCCGACCGGCCGCCCGGCGACCTGACCGACATGGAAATTGTCGCCGTCGACGACACGAGCTTCACCGTGCAGTGGGTCGATCCGGAGGTTTCGTCCCGCTACGGCACGATGGTCTACGTGAGCTGCGCGCCGCGTCCCGCACCCGCGCGGACGACAGCACGATGAGGGTGGCGCAGCAACGCAGGCGGCGAACGAGTGGAGTGACGGCGATGCCAGACAGGGGCGTTCTCCATCGGCGGCTTCTCGGCGTGCTCGCGGGGCTTCTCCTGTCGGCGCTCGCGGCCGCTCCGGCGACGGCACAGGCGCCGCGGGGTATGCTGGACATCGAGGAGCAGCCGGGCTTCGTGCCTGACGAGGCCGACGAGATCCTTACCGGCCCCTACGCCCGCCAGCTCGTCTTCTTCCGCACCAACGAGGCGCCCGGCACCATCATCATCCATACATCGGAGCGCTTCCTCTACCTGGTGCAGGGCAATAACCGTGCCATCCGCTACGGCATCGGTGTCGGCCGGGAAGGGTTCCAGTGGTCCGGCCTGCTCAGGATCTCGCGCAAGCAGGAATGGCCGGACTGGCGCCCGCCGCCGGAGATGATCCAGCGCCAGCCCTACCTGCCGCGCTTCATGGCCGGCGGGCCCGGCAATCCCATGGGGGCGAGGGCGCTCTATCTCGGCGACACCATCTATCGCATCCACGGCACCAACCAGCCGCAGACCATCGGCCAGGCCGTCTCGTCCGGCTGTTTCCGCCTTGTCAACAACGACGTCATCGATCTCTACGAGCGTGTGCCGGTCGGCACCAAGGTCATCGTTCGCCACGCGGCGAAGCTGTGACCGCGAGGGCAGGGGGGAACCGAATGCGTGTCTTCCGTTTTGTGGCGGCGGCCGGCCTTGCGGCGGTCGCGGCGTTCGCGACACCGGCTGTGGCCGGCACGCTCGACACCGTCAAGCAGCGCGGAAAGCTGGTCTGCGGCGTCAGCCAGGGGCTCGCAGGCTTCTCGGCGCAGGAGGCGGACGGGCGCTGGAGTGGCTTCGACGTCGACTTCTGCCGCGCCATCGCCGCCGCCGTCTTCGACGACGCGGCGAGGGTGGAGTTCGTCCCGCTCTCGGCAGCGGAACGCTTCGAGGCGCTGAAGGACGGCAAGGTCGACGTGCTCTCGCGCAACTCCACTTGGACGCTGGGGCGCGAACTCGACCACGGCATCGTCTTCACCGCCGTCAACTACTACGACGGGCAGGGCTTCCTCCTGCCGAAGGCGCGCGGCATCGGTTCGGCGCTCGAGATGGGCGGCATGAAGGTGTGCGTGCAGGCCGGCACCACGAGCGAGGCCAATCTGCGCGACTTCTTCGACGCCAACGGCATGACGCTGGAGACCGTTGTGGTCTCCTCGCCCGAGGAGGCCGTGAAGGCCTATGGCGAAGGCCGCTGCGAGGCCATCTCGAGCGACGTCTCGCAGCTCCATGCCGAGCGCCTGGCGCTCGCCAGCCCGTCCGAGCACACAGTGCTGCCGGACATCATCTCCAGGGAGCCGCTCGCGCCTGCCGTGCGCAACGACGACATGGCCTGGTTCACTCTCGTGAAATGGGTGAGCTTCGCCCTGCTTAACGCCGAGGAGCTCGGCGTGTCGTCGACGCGGATCGACGAGGCGCTGGCCTCGGCCAGACCCGACGTGCGCCGCCTCGTCGGCGCCGAGGGCGGCTTTGGCGAGAAGCTTGGCCTTTCCAACGACTGGGTGGTGCGCATGGTCCGCGCCGTGGGCAACTACGGCGAAATCTACGAGCGCAACGTGGGCGTCGGCTCGAAGCTCGGCATCCCGCGCGGCATCAACCAGCTCTGGAGCCTCGGCGGCATCCAGTATGCGCCGCCGCTGCGGTGAGCGACGCGGGGAGCGCCGCAGGCGGGGGGCGGAGGTCCCTCGCCGGCCACCGGCGCGAACCGCAAGCGCGCCGCAGGAAGCAGACCTTTTCGCGCTGGGCCAACCCCTTTGCCGGCCTCGCAAAATCGCCCCCGGCGGTGCAGCCCGCCGGCCCGCCCGTGAACCAGCCGGTCGCGCTTCGGTCGGGATTTCGCGTGTGGCGGCAATTGGGTCAGGATCGCGCCGCTCCCCGCGCGGCAGCCGGGCCGACGATCCACAATCTTCACAAGGGCCGACAGCGATTTCACCCCCATCTCGGAGCGGACACGAATCGGCGGCCCGGCCCCGCGTGTCGGCGGCGCGAAGGGATGGGGAGATGTCGGCAAATGCGGGCGTAAGGGAATGGCGGAGACGAGGGGATTCGAACCCCTGATACGTGTTACCACGTATAACGGTTTAGCAAACCGCCGCCTTCAGCCACTCGGCCACGTCTCCTGCGGCGGCCAAGCCCTAACCTTTTCGCCGATTCCGGTCAACATGCCAGTTGGGTCATGCACCGGCACCTGAGGCATCGGTGCCCGCCTTCATGCCGGGCGCCGGCGCGCGGCGCAGGCGCCGCCACCATTTTGCGACGCCGTGGCGCCTGTGGCCGAGAGGGCATTTAACGCGGAAACTCCGTTGTTTGTGCGACGCAGCATTGCGTGTATGGCAAAAGAGAATTGCACAATTAGAAACGGGGGAGCCGCATGAAGATCAAGCGCCTGTTGGTTGCCAACCGCTCCGAGATCGCCATTCGCGTCTTCCGGGCGGCGACGGAACTCGGCATCCAGACGGTGGCGATCTATGCGGAGGAGGACAAGCTCTCGCTTCACCGCTTCAAGGCGGACGAAGCCTATCAGGTCGGCAAGGGCAAGGGGCCGCTCGAGGCCTATCTGTCGATCGACGAGGTGATCCGCGTCGCGCAGGAGGCGCGGGTCGACGCCATCCATCCCGGCTACGGCTTCCTGTCCGAGAGCCCGGAATTCGCAGAGGCCTGTGCCGCGGCCGGGATCATCTTCATCGGGCCGAGGCCCGAGACGATGCGCACGCTCGGCAACAAGGTGGCGGCGCGCAACCTCGCCATCTCGGTCGGCGTGCCGGTGATGCCGGCGACGGACCCGTTGCCGGATGACCCCGACGAGATCAGGCGTCTCGCCGCCGGCATCGGCTATCCGCTCATGCTCAAAGCATCCTGGGGCGGCGGCGGGCGCGGAATGCGCCCCATCGAGAGCGAGGACGGGCTCATCGACGCGGTCATGAGCGCCCGGCGCGAGGCGCGGGCCGCCTTCGGCAAGGACGAGGTCTACCTGGAAAAGCTCGTCCGCCGCGCACGCCACGTCGAGGTGCAGCTCCTCGGCGACACGCACGGCAACCTTGTCCATCTCTTCGAGCGCGACTGCTCCATCCAGCGCCGCAACCAGAAGGTGATCGAGCGCGCGCCGGCGCCCTATCTCGACGACGCGACTCGGGCGGCCCTGTGCGAGGCCGGGCTCAGGATCGGCCGGGCGACGGGCTATGTCGGGGCCGGCACCGTCGAGTTCCTCATGGATGCCGACACGGGGGAGTTCTACTTCATCGAGGTCAACCCGCGCATCCAGGTGGAGCACACGGTGACGGAGGTCGTCACCGGGCTCGACATCGTCAAGGCGCAGATCCGCATCGCCGAGGGCGGGCATCTCGGCGTCGTCGCCGAGACGGGCATTCCGACGCAGTCCGAAATCACGCTCGACGGCCACGCCCTGCAGTGCCGCATCACCACCGAGAACCCGGAGAACAACTTCATCCCGGACTACGGGCGCATCACCGCCTATCGCGGCGCCTTCGGCTTCGGCATCCGCGTCGACGGCGGCACGGCCTATTCAGGGGCGGTCGTCACCCGCTACTACGACCCGATGCTGGAGAAGGTCACGGCCTGGGCGCCGACGCCGGAGGAGGCGATCGCCCGCATGGTCCGGGCGCTGCGCGAATACCGCATCCGCGGCGTCGCGACCAACCTGTTCTTCCTCGAGGCGGTGCTATCACACCCGAAGTTCCGTGGCAGCGACTACACGACCCGCTTCATCGACGAGACGCCGGAGCTGTTCACCGCGCCGAAGCGCCGGGACCGTGCGACGAAGCTGCTCACCTACATAGCCGACGTGACGGTGAACGGCCACCCGGAGGTGAAGGGGCGGGCCCGTCCGCCGGCCGACGCCCGCCCGCCGCAGGCGCCCGTCTTCCCGCCGCCATCGGGCGTCGAGGGCACGCGCCGGGTGCTCGCCCGCCTGGGGCCGAAGCGCTTCGCCGAGTGGATGCGCGCCCAGCGCCGGGTGCTCGTTACGGACACGACGATGCGCGATGCGCACCAGTCGCTTCTCGCCACGCGCATGCGCACCTTCGACATCGTCGGCGCGGCCGAGGCCTATGCCAACGGCCTGCCCGGCCTCTTCTCGCTCGAGTGCTGGGGCGGCGCCACCTTCGACGTCGCCATGCGCTTCCTCACCGAGGACCCGTGGGAGCGGCTGGCGCTGCTGCGCGAGAAGGTGCCGGACATCCTGCTGCAGATGCTGCTGCGCGGGGCAAACGGTGTCGGCTACACCAACTATCCCGACAATGTCGTGCGCCATTTCGTGCGCCAGGCTGCGGATGCAGGGATGGACCTCTTCCGCGTGTTCGACTGCCTCAACTGGGTGGAGAACATGCGCGTGGCCATCGATGCTGTGGGCGAGGCGGGCAAGCTCGTCGAGGGGGCGATCTGCTATACCGGCGACATCCTTGACCCTTCCCGCGCCAAGTATTCGCTCGGCTACTACGTCGGCCTGGCGAAGGAGCTGGAAAAGGCGGGCTGCCACATTCTCGGCATCAAGGACATGGCGGGGCTGCTGAAGCCCGCGGCCGCCAGGGTGCTGGTCAGGGCCCTGCGTGAGGAGGTGGGGCTGCCGATCCACCTGCACACGCACGACACGTCCGGCATCTCGGCGGCCAGCGTGCTCGCCGCCGTCGAGGCCGGCGTCGACGCCTTTGATGCGGCGATGGACGCCATGTCGGGCGCCACGTCCCAGCCGTGTCTCGGCTCGCTCGTCGAGGCTCTGCGCCACACCGACGCGGACACCGGCCTCGACCCCGAGGCCATCCGCCGGATCAGCTTCTACTGGGAAGCGGTGCGCACACAGTATGCGGCCTTCGAGAGCGACCTGAAGTCGGGCGCCTCCGAAGTCTACCTGCACGAGATGCCGGGCGGCCAGTTCACCAATCTCAAGGAGCAGGCGCGCTCGCTCGGCCTCGAGGCGCGCTGGCATGAGGTGGCGAAGGCCTACCGGGCGGCGAACGACCTCTTCGGCGACATCGTCAAGGTCACGCCCTCGTCCAAGGTCGTCGGCGACATGGCCCTGATGATGGTCGCGCAGGGCCTCACGCCCGAGGACGTGCTCGACGAGAAGCGCGATATCGCCTTCCCGGCCTCGGTCGTCGAGATGTTGCGTGGCGACCTCGGCCAGCCACCGGGCGGATGGCCCGAGGCCCTGCAGAGGAAGGTGCTGAAGGGCGAGAAGCCGTCCACCGCCCGGCCGGGCTCGCTTCTGCCGCCGGCCGATCTTGCGGCGGCGCGTGAGGAGGCGCAGAGGCGCTGCGGACGCACCGTCAGCGAGCAGGAGCTGTCCTCCTTCCTCATGTATCCGAAGGTCTTCACCGAGTTTTGCGGCGCGAGCCGCAAGTATGGCCCCGTCTCGTCGCTGCCGACGCCGGTCTTCTTCTACGGCATGCAGGTGGGAGAGGAGATCGCCGTCACCATCGAGAAGGGCAAGACCCTCGTCATCCGCCTGCAAGCCGTGGGCGAGACTGACGAGGAAGGGCAGGTGCGGGTCTTCTTTGAGCTCAACGGCCAGCCGCGCATGATCAAGGTGCCGAACCGCGCCGCCGCGGCGAGCCGGCCCGTGCGCCGCAAGGCCGACGAGGCGAACGAGAAGCATGTCGCGGCCCCTATGCCCGGCGCCGTGGCCACCGTCGCGGTGACCGCGGGGCAGGAGGTGAAGGCCGGCGACGTCCTGCTCACCATCGAGGCGATGAAGATGGAGACCGCCATACACGCTGTGCGCGATGGGCGGATCGCCGAGGTCGTCGTGGCGCCTGCTACGCCCGTCGAAGCGAAGGATTTGCTTGTCGTTTTCGAATAGCCGGCTTCTTCGCGAAAAGGTAGTCGCGCAAAGCCGGAATCGAGGCTATGATTAATCGTCGCCGCAAGCACGCTTACGGATGAGACCGCTTGGCCTGAAGCATGGTGTGGCCATGTCTTTTCGGGTATGATGAAAACTCTCCAGTTGGATATCCTGTATGAACCGATACGATGATAACCGTGACGCCCGCCGCCGTGGTGGTGGCCGTCGCGACAGTTTTGACTCCCGCGACGGCGGTTTCGGGGGGCGCGACGGTGGCTTCGGTGGCCGTGATGGCTTCGGCGGCCGGGACGGCGGTTTTGGTGGCCGCGAGGGCGGTTTTGGCGGTCGTCCCTCGCGTGATGCGTTTGCAGCGCCGGCCGGTCCGCCGACCGACGCCACGGTAAAGTGGTTCAACCCGGAGAAGGGCTTCGGCTTCGTCGCCTGCGACGACGGGTCGGGCGATGCCTTCCTCTCCATGCGCTCGCTTGAGGCGGCCGGCTTCAGCGGGGCAGAGCCAGGTGCGCGCATCGTCGTGCGCCTGCGCGAGGGGCCCAAGGGCAGCCAGGTGGCCGAGGTGCTCGAGCTCGAGGACCTGCCGCCGCAGCCGCGTGCGCCGCGCGGCCCGCGCGCCGGCTTCTCGCGGATCCCGGAAGGCCCGGCCGAGGAGATGGCCGGCACGGTGAAGTGGTACAACCGGGACAAGGGCTTCGGCTTCGTCCAGCCTGACGACGGTGGTCGCGACGTGTTCGTCCACGCCTCGACTCTGCAGCGTGGCGGTATTGCCGACCTCACCGAGGGCCAGCGCGTCCACATGAGCGTCGTTGCCGGCGCCAAGGGCCGCGAAGCCTCGACGATTTCCTACGCCGACTGACCGGCGGCCCAGGCCGTCGATCGGCGCAACGGTCGAGAACGGAAGCCGCGGGCAGCAACGCCCGCGGCTTTTTGCTGGCAGCAAGTTTTAGCGTTCGGCGAAAGGTCGTAGCAAGATATCGCCCCGCACGATCCGCCGTCTGCGGTCGTCCGGATCATCGTTCGCACATGTGCCATGCGACCGTGTGACGACGGCAGCGCGAGGGGAGGGGGATTTGGCCAAGGCTGCAAGGTCCGGCGCATCGCGCCGAAAGGAGCGTCTTCCGTTCGAGTGCATCGCGCTCGTCCTTCAGGGCGGCGGCGCCCTCGGCGCCTACCAGGCCGGCGTCTACGAGGCGCTTGCCGCAGCCGGCATCCATCCCGACTGGGTGTCGGGCATCTCCATCGGTGCCATCAACGCGGCCATCATCGCCGGCAATGCGCCGGACGAGCGCGTCAGCAAGCTCAGGACTTTCTGGGAGCGCATCACCGCCCGCCCGACATGGGAGATGGCCGGCGCCTGGTTCGGGGCCATGCCGCACGGGGACCTCGCCCGCAGCATCGTCAACCAGCTGAGTGCCGAGATCGCGCTCTTCCAGGGCGCGAGTGATTTCTTCATGCCCCGCTTTCCGCCGCCCTTCTTCCAGCCTCCTGGCAGCCTTGCTGCCACCAGCTTCTACGACACCGGTGCGCTGCGCAGCACCCTCGAGGAACTGGTCGACTTCGACCGCATCAATGCCGGCGCGACGCGCCTGAGCGTCGGGGCGGTGAATGTCACCACCGGCAACTTCACCTATTTCGATACCACCAGGCACCGGCTGCGGCCCGAGCACGTGATGGCGAGCGGCGCTCTGCCGCCGGGCTTTCCGGCCGTGGAGATCGACGGCGAGTTCTACTGGGACGGCGGCCTCATCTCCAACACGCCCCTGCAATGGGTGGTGATGCAGAGCGGAACGCGCGCGGACACGCTGGCCTTCCAGGTGGACCTGTGGAGCGCCCGCGGCCGCTTTCCCGCCACGCTGACGGACGTGGCGACGCGGCAGAAGGAGATCCAGTTCTCCAGCCGCACCCGGGCGAATACGGACCAGTTCAAGCAGCTGCAGGAGCTGCGGCACGCGCTGGCGCATTTGCTCGACAAGCTGCCGCCGGACCTGCGCCGCAGCGAGGAGGCGCGCCTTCTCGGCCGGGTGGCAGACTACAAGGTCTACAACCTCGTCCACCTCATCTACCGCTCCCGCGCCTACGAGGGAGATTCGAAGGACTACGAATTCTCGCGCCGCAGCATGCAGGAGCACTGGCAGTCGGGCTACGAGGACGCGGCGCGCGCCCTGTCACATCCGGAGATCTTCACGAGGCCGCAGAACCAGGCCGGGCTGCAGGTCTTCGATTTCGCCGACGAGTAGCGACGGATCGGCGGACGGGCTGCCGTCGGCTCGAAGGATTGTCACGGTCGGCCCGCCAGGCACGAGGAGCAGGTGTCATGAAGCTGGAAGACGTCGTGAAGAATGCCTTCGCCATGCCGCTGACGAGCCCGGCCTATCCGCCAGGGCCCTATCGCTTCATCGACCGCGAGTTTTTCATCATCACCTATCGCACCGACCCGCAGAGGCTGCGCGCCGTCGTGCCGGAGCCGCTCGAGATCGACGAGCCGCTCGTCAAGTACGAGTTCATCCGCATGCCGGATTCGACTGGTTTCGGTGACTATACCGAGACCGGCCAGGTGATCCCGGTGCGCTTCGAGGGGCGCCGGGGCAGCTACACCCACTGCATGTTCCTGAACGATCATCCGCCGATCGCGGGCGGACGAGAGCTCTGGGGCTTTCCCAAGAAGCTTGCGAGCCCGAGCCTCAGGGCCGAGATCGACACGCTCGTCGGCACACTCGACTATGGCCCTGTGCGCGTGGCGACGGGCACAATGGGCTACAAGCATCGCAGCGCCGATCTCCAAGCCGTGCGGGCGTCGCTGATGCAGCCCAACTTCCTGCTCAAGATCATCCCGCATGTCGACGGCACGCCGCGCATCTGCGAGCTGGTGGAATATTACCTCGAAGATGTCACGGTCAAAGGTGCCTGGACGGGGCCGTCAGCCCTTTCCCTCAACCCGCACGCGCTCGCGCCGGTGGCAGAGCTGCCGGTGCTCGAGGTGGTGTCTGCGCTCCATCTGGTCGCAGACCTGACGCTTGGGCTCGGCCGCGTCGCCTACGACTATCTGGCCTGAAGAGTCAGGCCGCTTCCACCCGCACGCGTACGGAACCGCCGCGCAACACGCTGTTGCCGTAAATGACTGGCTGGCCGTCCACGTTCTCGTCTACGTAGCTCAGGACGATCACGGGCTCGTCGAGGTCGATACTTAGGGCATTCGCCTCCACCTTGCGCGGCATGCGCGCGTCGATCCAGGTTGCGCGGCGGCGCAGGATGCGGCAGCCCCGCTCCGCGAGGGCGCCCGAGAGGCTGCGCAGGCGCACGAAGGCGGCATCGAGGCCAGCGAAGCGCGCCGCCTCGAAATAGTGATAGCCATAGGCCAGCAATCTCGGGCCATTCTGCCGCAGCGTTTCCAGCACCAGCAGCTCGCTGCCCTCGTCGATCTGCAAGAGATCGGCGAGGCAGGCGGGCGCGGGGCGGCGGTAGGAGGCGATGAGTTCGCCCGTTCGCGCGTCATCCATGGCCTGCTCGAGCTCGGTGGAGTTCGACCGGGGAGGGACGCGGTATTCCGCATGCTCGTTCGTGACGAAGACGCCCACTCCCTGTCGCGATACGACCAGGCCCTTGTCGGCGAGCTTGAGGAGCGCCATGCGGACCGTATGGCGATTGACGCCATAACGCCGCGTCAGTTCCAGCTCGGAGGGGAGTTTCTGGCCCGCGCCAATGAGGCCGCTGCGAATTTCAAACTCGATGTCGCTCAAAATCTGCCGCCAGAGGGGGGCGGATCCAGATCGATCAATACTAGGCCAGCTTTCCGGGACGGAGCTGCAATCATTCATCAGGAGTCTGTCCGTAGGGGCAGCAAATAAATTAAAATTTGATTCAGATTGTACCTATTCAACCTTAAAACCCCGTTTATGCATCCGGGGCAAAATGGCGCAGTGGCGCAGGCTAGCTTGACACATGCCCGTCCCGCTGGCATCGCGCGTGTCGCCAATCTGGCATGCGCGCGGCCTCATAGCGAGCCTTGGAATGCATTCTGTCCTCAGCATAGGCATCGCGACCCTCGACTATGTGTATAAGTTGGACGCGCTTCCCACGCGGCCTGAGAAATACCGTGCCAGCGATGTGGCGGTGACGACGGGCGGCTGTGCAGGTAATGCGGCCGTGGCCATCGCCCGTCTCGGCGGTAAGGCTCTGCTGATTGCGCGCCTCGGGGATGATCGCGTCGGCGACGACATCGTAAGGTCGCTTGTGGGCGAGGGAGTCGACTGCAGGGGCGTCGTGCGAATTGACGGCCTGCGCTCCCCGGTATCGGCGATTCTCGTCGACGCGGCCGGCGAGCGCACGGTGATCAGCTATTCCGACCCGCGCTATCCCTCCGCGGTGGAGCGCCTGCCGTCCGCGCTGCCGCCGGGAACGGCCGCCGTGCTGGGCGATACGCGCTGGCAGGAAGGAGCAGCGCGGGTCTTCGCGCTGGCCCGTGCCGCCGGCATCCCCGCTGTGTTCGACGTCGACCGCGCGCCCGATCATCCTGGCGTCCTCGAGGCGGCGACCCACATTGCCTGCAGCGCCCAGGCGCTGCGGGAACGGACCGGGAGCGAGGATCCGCGGGAGGGACTCCGCCGCCTCGCCGCCGATCTTCCCCATCACTGGCTCGCCGTGACGACGGGGGCAGGGGGCGTCTTCTTCATGGCGGACGGGCAGATCGCGCATGAGCCCGCCTTTCCGGTGGAGGCCGTCGACACCCTGGGAGCGGGCGACGTCTGGCATGGGGCGCTTGCGCTGGCGCTCGCGGAGGGGATGGCACCACGCCGGGCGGTGCGTTTCGCAAATGCCACCGCGGCCATCAAATGCACCCGCTTCGGCGGCGGTCGCGGCGCGCCCAGCCGGGAGGAAGTGGAGCGACTGCTGAATGTCCAGGCCGGTTCCGGCTTTTAAGCCTCGGCGGGGTGATCTTGCGTTGCGCACCTCAAGAAATGAGGGCAACATGGCTCGGCCATGAGCGCGATAGCGGAACGGATAACGCTGGAGGATGTGGCGCGGGAAGCGGGCGTTTCGCTCGCCACCGTGGACCGTGTGCTCAACCGGCGCCCCGGTGTGCGCGAGAAGACGGCAGCAAAAGTGCAGGCGGCTATAGCCAAGCTCGGCTACAGGCCCGATCCCGCCGCCGCGCGGCTGGCGCGCAAGGAGACCTTCCGCTTCTGCTTCGTCCTGCCGACGGGCACCAACACCTTCATGCGCAACCTTGAGGAGCAGGTGGGCATCACGGCGGAGTGGCTCGCACCCCAGCGCGCCTTTGTCGACATCCTGCACGTCGATGTGTTCGACCCCAACGTGCTCGCCACGGCGCTCGAGCGGCTCGAAGGGCGCTACCACGGCGTTGCCGTCATCGCGCTCGATCATCCGCGCGTCAGGGCTGCCATCGACGATCTCGTCGCCCGCGGCTCGGCCGTGGTGACGCTGGTGTCGGATGCGCCGACCTCCCGCCGGCTGCGTTATGTCGGCATCGACAATACGGCCGCCGGGCGCACGGCCGGCACGCTGATGGGCCGTTTCTCGGGAGGCCGCAAGGGGCCCGTTGCGCTCATCGCCGGCTCGCTCGCCCTGCGCGACCATGCCGAGCGCCAGTTCGGCTTCATGCAGGTGGTGAACGGCGAGTTCCCCAACCTGAAAACCCTGCCCCTGCGCGAGGGGCGCGACGATTCCGAGCTTACCCGCAGGCTGACCGAGGAAATTCTTGCTGCCCACCCTGATCTGGTGGGCATCTATAACGTCGGCGCCGGCAACCGGGGCATCGCCGCGGCGCTCGAGGCCGCCGGGCGGGAGCGGGACGTCATCTTCATCGGCCACGACCTGACAGATCACACGCGCCGCTTTCTCGTCCGCGGCGTCATGGACGCAGTCATCAACCAGGATGCGGGCCACGAGGCCCGCTCGGCGGCGCGCGTGCTGCTCGCCCACTGCACGGGCGAGCCCATCCTGCCCGAGCAGGAGCGCATCCGCATCGACATCTTCCTGCGGGACAACATCCCGTAGACGGCCGGCAGCCGGCTGCCTCACGCGGCCCTCTGAAGTGCCTCGTCGGCGGTCAGTGCCGTTTCGGGCGTGCCGGAGACGATGAGCTCGAGCACTTCCTTCTCGGTTGTGTGGGCGATGTAGCGGTCGCCCACGTTCTCGCCGCGCTTCAGCACCATGATGCGGTCGCCGACCTCGAAGATGTCGGTGAGGCGGTGCGAGATGATGACCTGGGCCACACCCTGGCGCTTCAGCTCCGCCATCGTCTCCAGGAGCCGCTCGGTCGCCATCACGGAGAGATTGGCGGTCGGCTCGTCGAAGACGATGACCTTGGGCTCGAAGGAGATGGCACGGGCGATGGCGACCGACTGTTGGCGCCCGCCGGACAGGCTCTCCACCTTCTGGAACACGGAGTTGACGTCCACCTTGAGGCGGCCCAGCACCTGCCGCGCCTCCTCGTACATCCGCGCCCGGTCGACGAAGAGGCCGAAGCGCTTCGGCCAGCGGCCGAGGAAGATGTTCTGGCCGACATCCATGTTCCCGCACAGGGCGAAGTCCTGGTAGATCATCTCGATGCCGCGGTCACGGCTCTCGTGCGGGCTCTTGAAGTGGGTCTCCTCGCCGTTGACGAGCACCTGGCCCGCGTCGCGCTGATAGGCGCCCGTCATCACCTTCATGAGCGTCGACTTGCCGGCGGAATTGTCGCCGACGAGGCCGAGGATCTCGCCCGGCATGAGGCGGAAGTTGACGTTGTTGAGCGCCTGCACCGCGCCGAAGCGCTTCATGATGCCGCGCATCTCGATGATCGGCGTCGTCATGCGCCCTTGCTCCCTGCTTCCAGTCGCGCGGCAGCCGCAGCCTGTCGGCGGCGGCGCCATTCGCCGAAGATGTTGTTCTGGCGGAACCAGATGTCGCCGATCACGGCGATGAGCAGGATGAGGCCGATGAACACGTTCATCCAGTGCTGCGGCAGCACGAAGGAGGCGCCATTGGCGAGGATCACCTGCAACGACAGCAGCGAACGGATGAGCGTGATGACGGCCGCCCCCGCGAGCGAGCCGATGATGGTGCCGTAGCCGCCGAAGATGGAGCCGCCGCCGATGATCACCGAGGCGATCGCGTCGAGCTCGCGCAGCAGGCCGGCGGACGGGTTGAAGCTGCGGTAGAAGGCGACATAGATCACCCCCGCCGCCCCGGCGCAGAGGCCCGAGAAGACGAGGGACAGGAAGCGCACGCGCTTGGTGTCAATGCCCGCATAGCTGGCCGCCCGCTCGTTGCCGCCCGTGGCATAGACCTTCTGGCCGAAGGGCGTCGCGCCGAGGACGATACCGGCGATGGTCGCGACGACGAGGAGGAAGAGCGTCTGCACGCTGACGGCGCGCGTCACCTCCAGCCACAGTCCGGACTGCGGCGGCGCGCCGAAATAGGACAGCACCTCGTAGAGATTGCGGCCGATGAGGTTGAAGCGCTCCGGGAAGCCGGAGAGCTGGCGCCCGGAGACGATCCAGGCCGCAAGCCCGCGCGCGATGTAGAACATGCCGAGCGTGGCGACGAAGGAGGGCATGTTGAAGCGCGTCGTCAGCCAGCCGTTGAAGGCGCCGCAGAGCGCGCCGGCAGCGAGCGCGAGGCCGATGGCCAGCAGCGGGTCGCCGCCCAGCTCCTTCATCACGTAGGCGGCGATGGCGCCGGAGAGCGCCAGCACCGAGCCAACCGAAAGGTCGATGTCGCCGTTGGCAATGACGTAGGTGAGCCCGAGCGACAGGAGCGCAACCTCCGAGAAGGCGAGCAGCAGGTTGAAGGAATTGTTGAGCGAGCCCCAGAAGTCCGGCCGCAGCCACATGCCGACGAGCCAGAGTGCGACGACGAGAATGATGGCCGCCGCGTCCCGCCGGTGGAGAAAGGCCCTGAGCCTGCGGGCGCCGACGGCGCGCGCGTCGCTCGCGGTGCCAAAGGTCTTGACGCCGACGATGGCCGTGCCGCCCGGGTCGAGGCTGGGCGGCGGCTCGGCCCCGGTGAGCCAGGCCCTGAGGCGGCCAAAGACGTTGCCGCGCACCACCCATGGTTCGATCAGCACGGCCGCGAGAAGGATGAAGCCGAGGAAGGCCGGCACGGCGCCCGGCGGCAGCTGGGCCAGTGCCTGAACCTCCATTTCCACGCCGCCCACGGTGATCGTGCGCGTGACGGGGATGCCCTCGCGTAACACCTTGTCGATGAGCACGACGAGCGCCGCGCCGAGGCAGGCGCCGATGACGCGCCCGCGCCCGCCGGCGATCGCCGCCCCGCCGACGATGACCGCGGCAATGACGATGAGCTCCGCCCCCTGACCGTACTGCGAGGTCACGCCCTTGTCCTGCGTGACGTTCATCAGCCCGGCGACGGCGGCGCAGAAGGACGAGATCATGAAGCCGCGGATACGCACCGCCTTGACGTTGATGCCCGCATATTGCGCCGCCTGCTCGTTGCCGCCGACGGCATAGGTCTCGTAGCCGATGCGGGTCTTGGCAAGGACCACGGCGCCGACCACGGCGAAGACGAGGAAGACGAGGATCTGGTTGTTGAAGCCGAGGGCGTTGGTCTCGCCCATGGCGAACAGCCAGTAGCCCTGCGCCTTGATGTCGAAGCCGATGGTCTTGCCGCCCGTGAGGCCCAGCACGAGGCCGCGGCCGATGAACAGCATGGTCAGCGTGGCGATAAACGGCGGCACGCGCAGGATGGCGACGAGGATGCCGTTGACGAGGCCGATGGCGAGGCCGAGCGCAAGGCAGAGCAGGGCGGCCGGCACCGCATCCATGCCGTAGTGCGTCGGCGAGAAGAAGATCGAGAAGGCGACAGCGGTGAGCCCCAGTGTCGAGCCGACCGACAGATCAAGATCGCGGTTGACGATGACGAAGGTCATGCCGACCGCCATGACGCCATAGCGTGCCGTGTCCCGCAGCACCGCCGAGATGGCGTCGGTCGAGCCGAAGAAGGTCGGGTTGAGGGCGATCCCGACGAGGTAGAGCAGGGCCATGAAGGCCAGCAGGCCCGCCTCCCAGCCGCCTACGAGCTGCATCGGAAGATGCTGTGTCGGGCGGGGCGTGTCCGGGCGGCCGGCTGTCGCCGCAATTGCCATCCGATGTTCCTCACGTTCCGCTGCGCGGCTTGGGGCCGCGTCGCCTTGGCCGCCCGCCGACACCGGTCAGGCGCCGGCGGGCCGGCGGTTCAGTTCTCGAAACGCTTGCCGACCGTGTCGACGGTCTCCTTCGTCACGAGCTGGGCGCGCGTGTCGAGGTTGGCTGCCGCGATGCCGCGGTCGATCTGCAGGTAGAGCTGCGCCACGGGCCAGAAGCCCTGCAGGAACGGCTGCTGCCCGAGCGAGCCGGTGAGCGCGCCGGTGCGGATGTGCTCCTGCTGCTTGGGGCCGAGGTCGAAGCCGAAGGCGCAGACCTTGTCGTTGAGCTTGAGCTGGCTGATGGCGTCGCCCAGGGCCGGCGTCACGAAGCCATTGGCGGCGAAAGCGCCCACCACGTCCTTGCGGCTTTCGATCAGCGTCACGATGGAGCCGACGATGTTGTTGGGATCAACGTCGATGCCGATGTTCTCCGGCCCGGCGTCGACCTTGAAGTCCTTCAGCTTGCCGGCGGCGTTGAGGGCTGCGACGGTCGCCTCGAAGGCAGCCTTGATGCGGTTGTTCACCTCCACGTTGCCAAGCGTGGTGGTGGACGGGAAGATGATGGAGCCGCCCTGCACCCCCTTGTCGAGCAGGCACTTGACGAGCGCCTCTCCGCCGATCGCGGCCGCCGAGGCATCCTGCCCAGTGTGCGAGATCTGCGAGCGGTTGAACAGGTTGGGGTCGTGCGAGTTGGTGGTGGCGACTGGGATGCCCCGTTCCATCAGCTTCTTGACGATGTCGTCGTAGGCGCCGGACTGCGGCGTCGTCATGATGACGCCGTCGATGGTCGGGTCGTTGATGATCTGGTTGAGGATCTGGATCTCGCGCGGAATGTCGTCGACCGGCGCTTCCGAACCGAGCATCAAGAGGTTGATGCCGAAGGCGTTGGCCGCCACCTTGGCGCCGACATAGGTCGGGTCGAAGAAGCCGTTGCCGGCCGTGTGGGTGACGATGGCGAACGTGAGCTTGCCGTCCTTGGAGTTGAAGTCCTTGGTCTCCGGCGCCTCCTTGGCGGCCTCGTCGAAGGAATAGCCGCCCACCGCACGCTCGAGCACGCCCGACTGGGCATGGGCGGCCAGCGACAGCAGCGACACGCCCGCGGCGAGCGCGGCGGTGGCGAGGCAGTGCGTCACGATGGTGCGCGTCGTTGAAAAGCGCTTCATGGATTGAACCTCCCCGGTTCGTTCGTTGCCTGGCTGCGGGCCCCCGGCGCACCGGCGCCGGGAGCGTTTGCGGACCCCGGCCTCGGGCCTACTTCAGCAGCTCGTCGACATTGGCGGGGGTGACGCGGTCGAGGCCGGTGTAGATGATCTCCTCGACCTTCTCGCCCTTCTTGAGCGCCAGCAGGGCGTCCATGGCCTTCTCGCCCATCTCGAAGGGCCGCTGGCCGACGAGGCCGTTGGCATAGCCCTCCTTGAGCAGCTCAAGCTGCACTCTCAGCGTGTCGGCGACGACGAGCGTGAACTTGCCGTCCTCGAGGTCCTTCTTGTACTTCGAGGCGAAGCTCTTGAAGCCCTCGGGCGCGAACATCGGCCAGCCGCCGACCGGCACGATGGCCGCCAGATCGGGGTTGGCGGTCTTGAGGTCCTGCATCTGCTGCACGCCGAGCGCGATGTCGTCGTTGCAGAACAGCGGCGAACCGGGGATTTCTTCCCACTTCGAGCCCTTCAGCGCCTCGCGCACGCCCTCCACGCGCTCGGCGAGGTTCTTGGCGGCCGGGCCGCCGGAGATCATGGCGAACTTGCCGCCCTCGGGACGCATCTCAAGCAGCATTTCGCCAAGCGCCCGGCCGAAGTCCTTGTTGTTGGTGCCGATATAGGCTGCGCGGGCGGAGCCGGGCGCATCCGCGTCAAAGGTGATGACGGGGATGCCCGCATCCACGGCCGCCTTGATGGAGCGCGTGGCCGCCGCGACGTCCGAGACGGAGATGGCGAGGCCATCCACGCCCTGGGCGATGAGGTCCTGGATGATCTGGGCCTGCGTCGCCGGCTCGTGCTCCACCGGTCCCTTGTAGATGCACTCGACATTGCCCAGTTCCTTGGCGCGCTTGACGCAGCCGTCGCGGGCGAGGTCGAAGAACGGGTTGTTCATGGCCTTGGGCACCACGGCGAAGCGATAGGTCTCGGCCGCGGCGGGCAGGGCGAGGGCGGCGAGCGCCACCGCCGCCAGAAGCATCTTTCGCATCGTTTTCCTCCTCGGTGATGGGCGCCCCTCTTTCAGCGAAGGGTCACGGCCTGTCGTGTCTGTCCCTCTTCAGCGTGAGTTTCCCAGCTTGTGTTTCTTGGCCCGGCTGCCGGGCGGTGTCGGGAGCGGGGAGAAACGTCCGCTCCGGACGACGGGTGGCCCCCGTTCGGGGGCGCATCCTCAGGCCGTGCGGCCGCTGCGCAGGCGGTCCACCAGCACGGCGAGGATGATGATCATGCCCACGAGGACGATCTGCCAGTAGGCGTTGATGCCCGCGAGCACGAGGCCGTTGCGGATGACCTCGATGAGCAGCGCGCCGATGACGGCGCCCGCCGGCCCGCCGACGCCACCGGCGAGGTTCGCCCCGCCGATGACCGCCGCGGCGATGATGGTGAGCTCGTAGCCGGTCGCCAGGTTGGCGGGCGCCGAGCCGAGCCAGCCGGTCATGAGAATGCCGGCGAAGCCGGCCGACAGCGAGCACAGCACGTAGACGCAGACCTTGACGCGCTCCACCGCGACGCCGGTGAGCGCCGCGGCCTTCTCGTTGCCGCCGAGCGCGAAGACGTGGCGACCGAAGGCCGTGTGGTGCAGCACGATGCCAAGGATGGCGGCGAGGCCCAGAAGGTAGATGACCGCCATCGGCACACCGAGGATGGTCCCGTCCGTGAAGGCGTAGAAGGCGTCGATGTCGGGGCCCGACGGCGTCTGCCCGCGCCCCTCCGTCACCGCATAGGCGAGGCCGCGCGCGATCGACAGCATGCCGAGCGTCGTCACGAAGGGCGACAGTCCGACACGCGCCACGAGCAGGCCGTTGGCGAGCCCGATGAGCAGCGCGACGCCGAGCCCGGCGAGGATCGCAAGCGCCATGGTGGCGAAGGGGACGCTGGCGAGGCCGGTGCCCGCGAGGGCCTGCATGGCCATGGCACAGGCAATGGCCGACAGCGCCATGACCGAGCCGACCGACAGGTCGATGCCGCCCGTGACGATGACGAGCGTCATGCCGAGCGTCACGATGCCGATGAAGGAGAAGTTCTTGGCGACGTTGGCGACGTTGCCGGGCGACAGGAAGGCCGGGCTCAGTACCGCCATGACGACGACGATGGCGGCGAGCGCCACCGCCACATAGGCGGTCTGGCTGGCAAAGAAGCCGCGCTGCCACCACGCCGCCCGCCCGACGTTGGCGAAATCCGCCGTCTCGATGGTGCCCGCCGGCGCCGGTGAGGTCTCGCTCGCCATCATGCGGCCTCCTTGGCGCCGGTGATCAGGGCCGTGACTTCCTCGGGGCTCGAGGCGGCGACGGGCTTGTCGGCCACCTTGCGGCCGCGCCGCAGCACGACGACCCGATCACACACGCTGAAGACGTCCGGCATACGGTGGGAAATGAGGATGACGGCGACGCCGTGGTCCTTCAGGCGGCGGATGAGGTCCAGCACCTCGGCCACCTGGCGCACGGAGATGGCGGCCGTCGGCTCGTCCATCAGCACGAGCTTGGCGTCCGACAGGCGCGTGCGGGCGATGGCCACTGCCTGACGCTGGCCGCCCGACATGGCGCGCACGACGTCGCTGGCGCGGGTCTCCGATTTCAGTTCGGCGAAGAGTTCGCTAGCGCGCCGGTTCATCGCCCGATGGTCAAGGAAGCGGAAGGGCCCGATGCGACGCCGCAGCTCCCGGCCGAGAAAGACGTTGGCGGCCGCCGTCAGGTTGTCGGCGAGCGCGAGGTCCTGGTAGACGACCTCGATGCCGACGTTGCGCGCATCCACCGGCCGCGTGAAGTGCACCGGCTGCCCGTCGAAGGCGATGCTGCCGTGCGTGGGCGCGAAATTGCCAGCAATGATCTTGACGAGAGTGGACTTGCCTGCGCCGTTGTCGCCCATCAGGCCGACGGCCTCACCCGGCTCGATGGTAAGATCGACGTCGCTCAGCGCCCGGATGGCGCCGAAATCCTTGCCCACTCCTCTCAGTTCGAGAAGCGCCAAATGCCCGTCCTCCCCTGGTCGTGGCCGGCTCATGGCGTCCGGCCGGGCCGCTCTTGTGGCGGCTCCGTGGACGTGACGATGCCCAATCGGGTGCCGGCACGCAACCCATTTCTGCGGTGTACCTCAAAAATTTTGAGGTACGCATGTCAATTGCGTTGAACATTTGTCGCCGGGCGCTACTGTGCGGCGTCGGAGACACGGCGGCCGCAGGCCGGAAGGCGCCGGCCGCGCCAACGCGAAAGTTCATGGGAGGCGTGCCATGGGGGCGATCTATCCGGATCTTGCTGGCAAGGTGGTGCTGGTCACTGGCGGCGGCTCGGGCATTGGCGAGGCGATCGTGCGCCGCTTCGCGCAGCAGAAGGCGAAGGTCGGCTTCATCGATATCAAGGGCGATGAATCGCGCGCGCTCGTCGCGGAGCTTTCCGGGGCCGGCGCGCAGGTCCATTTCGAGGAAGCGGATCTGACGGACATTGCGGCCCTGCGTGCCGCCGTCGCGCGCATCCGCGAGGCGCTCGGCCCCATTACGGTGCTTATCAACAATGCGGCGCACGACGAACGGCACCCGACGGAGGAGGTGACGCCCGACTACTGGGACGACCGAATCGCCGTGAACCTGAGGCACCAGTTCTTCGCTGCCCAGGCTGTGCTGCCGGACATGAAGGCGGCCGGCGGCGGCGTCATCATCAACTTCGGCTCCGTCTCGTGGATGGTGGGCCAAGGCGGCATGGCCGCCTACACGGCCGCCAAGTCCGCCGTGCTCGGCCTCACGCGCTCGCTGGCGCGTGACTACGGCCCCTACAACATCCGCGTGAACGCCATCGCGCCGGGCTGGATCATGACGCGCCGGCAGATCGAGAAATGGCTGACGCCGGAGGGCGAGGCAGAGCTGATGCAGCGCCAGTGCCTGAAGCGCAAGCTGATGCCCGACGATGTCGCCCGTGTCGTCGTCTTCTTCGCGTCCGAGGAGGCGTCCGCCTGCACCAACCAGCAATATGTCGTTGACGGCGGCTGGGTGTGAGGCAAGGCGGGGGGGCTTGCGCCATCTTATAAGGAGCGGGCATCGCACGAATCCTGCGGCCGCGCCCTCGCGCGTTCCTTATTGCGATGGCGTGGCTCCCGTTATGTGTTGCGTGTGCAGCGCGGATGCGGCGGCCGGGCGCTCCGGCTTCGATGCGGGGCGTTGCTCCCGGTTTTTGCGTCAAGGATTCGGCGCTGCATGTGACGTTGCGACGAATCCCGGCTTTGTCCCCGAGGTGGACGGGTTTTGGCTGTTCCGATCCCGTCGGCGCTCGGCCGCATTCAGCGTATCCGAGGGCCAGAAGCGGATGTAAGGCGGTGTTCGGCCATCTGTTAAAAATGTGTAAACAGAAGAACTTGCCGGGCGGATGCCCAAAAAGTGGCGTTTCTGCAACAGCGCCTCGAAAACGCCACAACCGGGATTGGTTTCAGTTGATCCCAACGAAGCTGTCGGACATGTTGGCTCTGCGTTCGGGGGCGACCCGGCCGCAGACTCGAGCCTGGCGCTATACTCAGCCGCAATGCCGAGGATGACGGCAGGCTCGACAGGTTGGGGGACAAGGGGAATTTCCGAGGGGCGGCTCCGCCGGCTGAGGAAAAAGAACCGCTCCCGAAGGGTCTCGAAACTTTGGAGGTCACTATGAAGCTCGCCAAGAGCCTTCTCCTCGGATCGGTTGCCGGCCTTGCCGCGGCCGCTGGGGCTCAGGCCGCCGATCTTCCCATGAGGAAGGCTGCGCCTGTCGAGTACGTTCGTGTTTGCTCGGTGCACGGCGCCGGCTTCTTCTACATCCCGGGCTCGGACACTTGCATCAAGATCGGTGGCCGCGTCCGCGCTGAGTACCGCTACCTCGAGCCGACGTCCTCGTGGGGCGTCGATGCTGCTGGCGGGCCGGTCTTCAACCCGGGCCGTGCGTCCGACGCCACCGGCTTCCGCGCTCGCGGCCGTATCAACGTCGATGCCCGCACCGCTACCGAGTGGGGCACGCTGCGCGCCTTCATCCAGGTCGACGTGACGGCCAATACGGGCAACTACCTCGGCGCTGGCCGTAACGGCTTCGGTCCTGGGGGTGACACGACCGACGTGATCCTTGACAAGGCCTACATTCAGTGGGCCGGCATCACGGCTGGTCGCATCAGCTCGTTCTTCGACTTCTACGCCTCGGCTCTGAACTTTGGCTCGGGCTACATGGCGTCGCTGGGCTCGGATAACGGCTCGGTCAACGTCCTCGCCTACACGGCCACCTTCGGCAACGGCTTCTCGGCCACCATCGGCTTCGAGGACCGCAGTGCCGTCGTGCGTCCGCTCGTCGGTGGTACGCTCGCTGGCCAGCGCATGCCGAGCATCGTCGGTAACATTCGCGTCGACCAGGGCTGGGGCTCCGCTCAGCTGTCGGGTGTTGTGCAGCAGCTGAACACGGTGGCGCTTGACGCGCTCGGTGGCCGTATCGACACCGAGTACGGCTATGCGATCCAGGCTGGCGTGAAGTTCAACCTGCCGATGCTCGCCGCCGGCGACGCCCTGTGGCTGCAGGCTGCCTACGCCGACGGCGCTGTGGGCCGTCTCGGCCTCGGCACGACGACCTCGTTCGCTGGCCTGACCGGCGTGGCTGTCGACGGCGCGATCGTCAACGGCAGCATCAAGCGCACCAAGGGCTGGGGCGTGACCGCTGCCCTGCTGCACTACTGGACGCCGTCCGTCCGTCAGGCCGTGTTTGGTAACTACACGGCTGTCGACTACTCGGCTCAGGTGTTCAACGGCTACGGCCTGAACGACTTCAAGCTCTGGACGGTCGGCACGAACGTGATCTGGTCGCCGGTCAAGGCCTTCGACATCGGCGTCGAGGTCCTCTACCAGAAGCTCGACCCGAAGGGCCGGGTTGTCTTCCCGACGGGTGTTTCCCGTAGCTCGACTGACATCTGGGAAGCTCGCATCCGCTTCCAGCGCGACTTCTGATCTCATCCCGCAAGGATGATATCGAGACCCCGGCGCGACAGCGCCGGGGTTTTTCTTTGTGCTGCGGTGCCGAGAGCGGGTTCTGCGTCGCCTGGCGGGATGCGCCGCGCGCCATGCAGTCTGGCGATATTGCGACTGCCAAATAAATGTGCTGCATACGTATTACTTCTTGTGCACATTGCACATCATGCATGCATTCTTATGTGCCTGGATCGCTGCAGCGTTGTTGTCCTGCAACATCAGGTCCAAATGGCCACCTCGGTGCCGCGTGTTCTGGTGTTTTTACTTGAGTACTGTTCCGCCTGCGCCAGACTGTCATCCACGGATGCAGACCATCCGGTCCGGCAACGTGGGTGATGGAGGGGACGAATGCGTTTCGTATCGCAGCTGCTGTTGGGCGGCGTCGCTGGGCTTGCTTTCGCCAGCGGTGCCATGGCGGCCGACCTTCCCGTGAGGAAGGCCGCGCCGGTCGAGTACGTTCGTGTCTGTTCCGTGCACGGAGCCGGCTTCTTCTACATTCCGGGCTCGGACACCTGCATCAAGATCGGCGGCCGTGTCCGCGCCGAATACCGCTATCTCGAGCCGCTGTGGGCCATCCCGGGCCTCGGCCGTGCACATGACGCCACCGGCTTCCGCGCCGTCGGCCGCGTGAATGTCGATGCGCGCACTGGGACGGACTGGGGCACGCTGCGCGCCTTCATCCAGGTCGACGTTTTTGCGGATACCGGCGTCTATAATGGGCAGCCGGGGCCGGCGGGCGACACGACCAGCGTCGTCCTCGACAAGGCCTACATCCAGTGGGCGGGCATCACTGCAGGTCGCGCCACCTCGTTCTTCGACTTCTACGCCAACGACCTCAACTTCGGCGGCGGCGCCCTCGGCAGCCTCGGCTCGGACCTGACGGTCAACCTGCTTGCCTATACGGCGACCTTCGGCAACGGCTTCTCCGCCACCCTCGCGCTCGAGGACCGCAGCGCCCACACGCTCAACGGCTTCATCTACGCCCAGGCCGGGCAGCGCATGCCCGATATCGTCGCCAGCCTGCGCGTCGACCAGGACTGGGGTTCGGCACAGCTGTCGGCCGCATTGCACCAGCTCAATTCAGTCGACATCGGCATCGGCGCCGGCGGCGTTGGCCCTGGTTCGGGCCCCCTCGGCAGCCGCGTCGGCACAGAATATGGCTATGCCATCCAGGCCGGCCTGAAGTTCGATCTGCCCATGATTGCGCCGGGTGATACGCTGTGGCTGCAGGCTGCCTACGCGGACGGCGCCACCTCCTATCTCGGCGTCTACGGGGACTTCAATATCGGCCCGGTCTTCGGTCCGGTCAGCGAAGCCGTCATCGTCAACGGCGACATCAAGAAGACGAGGGGCTGGGGCGCCACGGCCGCCTTCCTGCACTACTGGACGCCGTCGATCCGCCAGTCGCTCTTCGGCAACTACACGGCGCTCGACTACTCGGCGGCGACCCTGGTGCCGGATTTCAAGGTCTGGACGGTGGGCTCCAATGTGATCTGGTCGCCGGTCTCGGCGTTCGATATCGGCCTCGAGGTCATCTACCAGAAGCTCGATGTCGACCGTTTCCCCGCCGCTCCGGTCTTCGTCAAGCGCTCGGAGGACATCTGGGAAGCGCGCCTGCGGTTCCAGCGCGAGTTCTGACCCGGGAAGGCGCCGGCAGGCGCATGGCCCGAAGCCCCCGCAGCGCCTGCGGGGGCTTTGCCATTTCCGGGTGATTTCAGTCGAGGCGGCGGATGAAGGAGAGGATGGGGCGCCTGACGTCCTTGTGGTTCGTCAGCGGCGCATGGCCTTGGGCAGGGATCTCCACCGCCTCCAGCCGCTCGTGGGCGGCACGCATGCGGGCCAGCGTCTCGGGCGACAGGATGTCAGAATGCGCGCCGCGCAGGGCGAGCACCGGCACCCCGGCGAGACCGCCGAACAGCGGCCACAGCTCCGGCAGCTTCGTCTCAAGGTCGAGCAGCTCGAGCGTCTTGAGCAGGGCGGGGTCGTAATCCGGCAGCAGGCGCCCGTCCGCATCCTGCCGCCAGGTCGTCGCCGCCATGTCTCGCCAGTCGGCGTCGCTGAGGTTCGGGAACTGCGCGCTCTGCAGGCGCCGCAGGATGTCGACCGCGTCCTCGATGCTGCGCGGGCTCGGCAGCTTGCCGACATAGCTGCGGATGCGCATGAGCCCGCGCGCCTCGATGACAGGGCCGATGTCGTTGAGCACGGCGGCCGCGATGGCGGCCGGGCGGGCGGCCGAAAGAGCCATGGTGATGAGGCCGCCGCGCGAGGTGCCGATGAAGATGGCGCGCTCCACGCCGAGCGCCGAAAGCGCCTGCATGAGATCGTCGAGCTCGACACGCACGTCGTAGTTGCGCCAGTTGCGGTCCCGCTCCGAGGCGCCGCGCCCGCGGTAGTCCACGGCGAGCACCCGGCGCGGGCGTCGGGCATCGCCGGCAAGATCCAGCGCGAGCGCGTGGAAGTCGGCCGCGGTGCGGGCGAGCCCCGGCAGGCAGACCACGGGCAGCGCCCGGGCAGGCCCCGCGGGGGCATAGTCGCGCAGGTGCAGGCGCAGGCCGTCGCGGGCGGTGACGAAACGGCTCCGGTAGGTGTCGGTTGCAGCGTGCAAGGCCGGCGGTCCGTGAAGATCGGCAAGGACAAGGAGCGCCGGCGCGCGGCCGGCGTCCGCAAGCTGATCTAGTTGGCGCCCCGGCGCAAGTCCTCGTCGATGAGGAGGGCCGTGCGTCCCTCCACCCGTTCGCGGTAGACCTGCAGGTTCTCCATCACCCGCTGCACGTAGTTGCGCGTCTCGTTGAAGGGGATGCGCTCCACCCAGTCCACGGGGTCGACGCCCGGCTGGCGCGGGTCGCCGTAGGCGGCGATCCAGCGGCGCACGTTGCCGGGGCCGGCGTTGTAGGCGGCGAAGGTGAGGATGTAGGAGCCGCGCCAGAAGGAGACGAGCTCGCCAAGGTGGGCGGCCCCGAGCGTTGCGTTGTAGGCAGGGTCCGCCGTCAGCCGGCCCAGGTCAAAAGGCAGGCCCACGCGCTTTGCCGTCTCGCGAGCCGTCGCCGGCATGAGCTGCATCAGCCCCCGGGCACCGGCGGGCGAGATGGCGCCTGGCTCGAAGGCACTTTCCTGCCGGGCGATGGCGAGCACCATGGCGCGCTCGACGCCAGCCCCTGGCGCGTCGACAGGCGGCACACCGTCGGTCGGGAAGGCCTCCGCATGGAGCGGGTGCCCGGCATAGAGCGCCCGTTTGCCGACGAGAAGGCGTCCGCGCACATCGTTTGCCTCGGCTGCGATTTCCGCCAGCAGCGCGAAGGTTTCTGCGTCGGGTGCCGTGCGAGCCGCCTGGACGAGGAGCGGGACGGTGAGGCTGGAGTCGCCGAGGCGGTAGGCGAGGCGCAGCGCACCGATGAGCGGGTCTGCCTCGGCCCGGGCGCGCGCAGCCGGGTTCGGCGAAACCTGCGCTGTCACCGGCACTTCTGCCTCGCCCAGCCTGTGCCGTGCCAGCTGGCCGTAATAGGCCGTGCCGTGCCGCGCGGCCTCCCGGTAGAAACGCTGCGCCTCCTCGTGCCGCCCGGCCGCCTCCGCTGCCCGGCCGCGCCAGTAGGCGACGCGCGAGACGGAGACCGGCAGGGTCGCGGCAGGTGCCGCCTCGGCAAAATGCGCCGCCGCCCGCTCCGGCTCGTTGAGGAAGCGCAGGGCGATGAAGCCGGCGAAGAAGGCATTCTCGATCTTCGCCGCATCGCTCACGGCTTCGTTGATGCGCGCCACGGCATAGGCAGTGCGCGCGTCGCCGGCATCGAGCAGCTCGCGGGCGAGGATACGCCGCTCCAGCGCCCAGCTGTCGCCATCGGCGAGCGAGGCGACGACGCGCGGCGCATCCGCGAGGGCCTTCGCCGCCTCCGCCAGCTTGCCCTGCCGGCGCAGCATGCGGGCGCGCGCGAAGACATAGGCCGGTGTGTTGCGCAGCTCGGCTGGCACGGCCTCAAGCAGCCTGGCGGCGCCGGCCGGGTTCTTCATGGCGGCACCGAAGGCCTTGAGCAGGGCCTCGTGGCCCGGCCCCAGCGCCCTGGCCTCGGGCAGCGCCTCGGCGAGACGCTCGGCAAACATCAGCCGTTCCAGCCGCCGCTCGTGGTCGGAGCGCAGCAGGGCGGACCCGAAGCGGGCGAGGATCCGCTTCTCCAGCGCATCGCTCATGGCCTCGCGACGCCAGACGCGCCGGGCAATCTCGGCAGCGTCGCTCTCGCGGCCCTCGGCGGCCAGCGTCTCGGCGAGGGCGATCTGCCCCTCGGGGCTGACGGGTTCGCGCGTTGCGAAGAATCCGCGCACGACGCGGGCCGGCTTCGCCTCGTCGAGAAGGGCCTGCTCAGCGGCCCGTTGCAGGCCATCCTCGCCTGGCCAGCCGGGGTTGCGGTTGAGGAAGGCGTTGATCCGCTCGAAGGTGAGCGCACGGGCGTTGTGGCGCAGCGCCACCCATTCGGCGAGCGTGCGCGCGGCAGGCGTGTCGAGGGAGCGGGCGAGGGCATCCCCCTCACCGATGCGGCCGGCGCGATAGTGCTTGATGGTCTCGTCCAGCGTCAGCAGCGGCGAGGGTGCTGAACTCGGCGCCTCCTCGCTTCCGGGGCGGGCAGGAGGGGCGGGCAGGGAGACGAGCGTGGCGGTGCTTTCCGGGCGCGGCGGTGGCAACACGGCCGCACGGCTCGGCCGCTGGGCGGCGGCGGTCAGGAGCGTCGCGCCGGCGAGCCCGAGTGCGGTGCTCGCAGCGAGAAAACGTGTGAACGGCTTCATCGCGTCCTCGTCGGGAAGATGACGGCCTCGACCACGCGGCTATGGATTGTCCCAGCCCTCCATTGAGGAATTGCTAACGATATTGGGACGCCGAAAACGGTGGCGCCCCTTTGCCTCTCCCTCAATGAGCGTTATGACTGCGGCAGACGTATGACCGTCCGGTCGTGCGCATTCCCGCAAGGACAACGAACGCAGCCGCGTTTTGGAGCGACAGTAATGACGACGCATCGCCTCTTCACCGGGTCACTGACAGCGCTTGCGACGCCGTTCAGGGACGGGAAACTCGACGAGGCGGCCTTCCGCGGGTTTGTCGCATGGCAGATCGAGAACGGAACGCACGGTCTCGTCCCCGTCGGCACCACCGGCGAAAGCCCGACGCTGACACACGACGAGCACAAGCAGGTGGTGGCCTGGTGCATCGAGGAGGCGAAGGGCAAGGTGCCTGTCGTCGCCGGCGCCGGCTCGAACAACACCGCCGAGGCCATCGACCTTGCGCGCCATGCCGAGAAGGCGGGCGCGGACGGCCTGCTCGTCGTCACGCCCTACTACAACAAGCCGACGCAGGAGGGCCTCTACCAGCACTTCAAGGCCATCAACGACGCGGTCGGCATCCCGATCCTCATCTACAACATTCCCGGCCGGTCGGTGATCGACATGAGCGTCGACACCATGAAGCGCCTCGCGGAGCTGAAGAACATCACCGGTGTCAAGGATGCGACGAGCAACGTGGCGCGTGTGAGCCTGCAGCGCGAAGCGATCGGCCCCGAGTTCAACCAGCTGTCGGGCGAGGATGCGACAGCGCTCGGCTTCATGGCCCACGGCGGCCACGGCTGCATCTCGGTGACGGCGAACGTGGCACCCAAGCTGTGCGCGGAATTCCAGGAGGCGTGCCTCAGAGGCGACTTCAAGACGGCGCTCGCCATCCACGACCGGCTGATGCCGCTGCACACGGCGCTGTTCGTCGAGACCAGCCCCTCGCCGGTGAAATACGCCCTGTCCGTCCTCGGCCGCATGAGCGAGGAGACGCGCCTGCCGCTCGTGCCGGTGTCGGAGGCGACCCGGCGCCAGGTGCGGGCCGCGATGGTGCACGCGGGCTTGATCAACGCCTGAGAGATGACCATGTCCGCCGCAGCGGCGAGAGCCGCTGTGGCGAACGGGGACAAGCAACGTGTCAGCGAAGAACAACAAGACGCCAGGGCCACGCGTGGTGGCGGACAACCGCAAGGCGCGGTTCAACTACGAGATCCTCGAGAACATCGAGGCCGGCATCGCGCTGACGGGCACGGAGGTGAAGTCCCTGCGCGAGGGCAAGGCCACGATCAGCGAGGCCTATGCCGGGCCTGCGGGCAACGAGTTCTTCCTGTTCAACGCCTATATTCCGGAATATCTGCAGGCCAACCGCTTCAACCACGAGACGCGGCGGCCGCGCCGGCTCCTGCTGCACCGGCGGCAGATCAACAAGCTGATCGGCGCCACGCAGCGCGAGGGCTTCACGGTCATTCCGCTGCGCATCTATTTCAACGAGCGCGGCCGCGCCAAGGTGGAGCTGGGTCTCGCCCGCGGCAAGAAGCTGCACGACAAGCGCGAGACGGAAAAGAAGCGCTCGTGGGAGCGCGAGAAGGCGCGCGTCATGCGCGAGCGCGGCTGAATCCGCTCGGACGGGGGAGGGGGCCTTGGCGAAGCACATCTCGTTCGACCATTGCGTGATCCACGTCTCCGATTGGTCGGTGTCGCGCAAGTTCTATTGCGACGTGCTCGGCGCCGAGGCGATCCCGGTGCGCAACGGGTTCGCCTTCCGCTTCGGCAACATGCAGCTCAACTGCCACGGGCCGGGCCAGATCGGCGAGCCGCGGGCGCGGATGCCGGTGATGCCGGGCAACAGTGACCTGTGCTTCGAGTGGCACGGCACGATCGAGGAGGCGATCGCCCATCTCGCTGCGCACGGCGTCGCCGTCGAGCTCGGCCCGGTGGAGCGCTTCGGTGCGCGGGGCCATGGCACCAGCGTCTATTTCCGTGACCCGGACGGCTCGCTGCTCGAATTCATCGCATACGGCTGAGGCGCGTCAGGCCTGCGCCGGCATGGCCTCTTCCTCCTTCTCCATCTCCGCAAGCCGCCTGTCGGCGTAGCGCTGAGCCAGCGCCGCGCAGGCCATGAGCTGGATCTGGTGGAAGAGCATCACCGGCAGCAGGATGATACCGATGTCCTGCCCGGCGAAGATCACATTCGCCATGGGCACGCCGCTCGCCAGGCTTTTCTTCGAGCCGCAGAAGACGATGGTGATCTCGTCCTCGCGGCTGAAGCCGAGGAGCCGAGCCGCAACGGTGGTGGTGACGAGCACCAGGGCGAGCAGCGCTACGTCCACGCCCACCATGACCGCAAGATCCGCGGCCGAGAGCTTGTTCCACAGCCCCTGCACGACGGCATGGCTGAAGGCGAGATAGACCACGAGCAGGATGGACCCGCGGTCGACGAGGCCCAGCACGCGGCGATTCTCGATAACCCACTTGCTGATCTTCGGCTGCAGAATCTGTCCAATTACGAAAGGCAGCAGCAGCTGCAGGAGGATGCTGCCGACGGCCTCGAGCGTCGGCCCGCCGCCGCGGGCGCTGAACAGCAGCCCGACGAGCAGCGGCGTCAGGAACATGCCGATGATGTTGGAGGCCGAGGCCGAGCAGACGGCGGCGGCCACGTTGCCGTGTGCGATGGAGGTGAAGGCGATCGACGACTGGATCGTGGACGGCAGGACACACAGGAAAAGGATGCCCGTGTAGAGCGCCGGGCTGAGGAGCGTCGGCACCAGCGGGGCAGCGGCCAGTCCGAGAAGGGGAAAGAGCACGAAGGTCGCGGCGAACACCACGAGATGCAGCCGCCAGTGCGTGAAGCCAGCGACAACCGTCGCCCGTGACAGGCGCGCGCCCTGCAAGAAGAAGACAAGCGCGATGGTGATGTCGGCAACGACGTTGAAGGGCTCGACCAGCGCACCGCTGACGGGCAGAACGCTCGACAAGGCGACGGCGCCGAGAAGCGCCAGAAGGAACCTGTCCGCCAGAAGCCGCCGCATGATCGCCGCCCTTGGTTGCCTATCCGGGCGCCACATCTAGCCCTCGGCCGCTTTATTTGGAATTGTGCTGATACAAATATCAGCCATCCAGAAATGGAATAACCATGTATGACCCCGCCCTTCTGCGGTCGTTCGTGGCCGTTGCCGAAACGCGCAGCTTCACCGGCGCCGGACGCCTGCTGGGCATCAGCCAGTCGACAGTGAGCCAGCAGGTGCGCCGGCTGGAAGAGGCCGTCGGCCGTCGACTCGTGGCGCGCGACACCCATTCCGTGGCGCTGACGCCGGACGGCGAGGCGATGCTGGGCTTCGCACGCAAGATCCTGGACCTCAACCGGCAGGTGGAGCGCTACTTCGCCGGCGCGGAGCTGCGCGGCACGCTGCGTTTCGGCGCCTCGGAAGATTTTGTGTTGTCGCGTCTTGCCGAGGTGCTCAGCGATTTCGCCCGCCGCAACCCGTCCGTCGACCTCGAGATCACGGTCGCCTCGAGCGGCATCCTCAACGAGATGCTGCAGGCGGGCGAGCTCGACCTCGTGCTCGCCAAGCGGCGCATCGGGCAGGAGCAGGGCACGCTGGTGCGCCGCGAGGCGCTGGTCTGGGCCGCGGCCAATCCGGCCCTCGTGGTGCCGGAGCGGCCGGTGCCGCTCATTGCCTTTCCGCCGCCCAGCATCACGCGGGCCGTGGCCATCGAGACGCTGGAGCGGGCGAATGTGCCATGGCGCATCGTCTGCACCTCCGCCAGCCTCGGCGGGCTGCGCGCGGCCGCCGTGGCGGGGCTCGGCGTCCTCGTGCAACCGCGCAGCATGCTGCCGCCGGGGCTCGTGGAATTGCGCACGGGCCGCCATCTGCCAGAGCTGGAAGAGGTGGAGTTCGTCCTGGCCTCGGCCGGCCGTGAGCTCGCCGGCCCGGCCCGGGAGTTGGCGGCAGACATCCTCGCAGGCAATGCCCGCCTGTCGATGTGAGGCGGGTCAGAGGGCGTCGAGATACGCCTTCATGTCGGTGAAGACGGCGCGGAACATGTCGCGCGTGAGACGCCCCGTGTTCGTGTTGTAGCGGGAGCAGTGATAGCTGTCGAACAGGCGCACGCGGCCGATGTCGTGCGCCGCCCCGTGCGTGAAGGGCACCCTGGCCGGCGAGGCGCCGAGCGCGCGCACGGTGCTGTCGTGGGCGATGCGGCCGAGCACCAGGATGGCGCGCAGCCGCGGCAGCGAGGCGATGGTGGCCGCGAGATAGTTTCGGCAGGTGGCGATCTCGCTGCCGGTCGGCTTGTTCTCCGGCGGCACGCAGCGTACGGCGTTCGTCAGCAGCGCGCCCTCGAGGCGCAGCCCGTCGTCGGGCCGCGCGGCGAACACGCCGGACGAAAAGCCGAAGTCGGACAGTGTCTCGTACAGCAGATCGCCCGCATAATCGCCCGTGAACGGCCGCCCCGTGCGATTGGCGCCGCGAAGGCCGGGTGCCAGCCCCACGATGAGCAGACGCGCCTCCATGTCCCCGAAGGAGGGGACGGGGGCGTTGTGCCAATGCGGCTCACGCGCCCGCCATTCGTCGCGGAAGGCGACGAGACGCGGGCACCGCGGACAGTCTGACGAAGGCTCGATCATGTGCGATGAGGTATCAGCCCTCGTCGCTGGCGTCATCCCTCTGCAGCGGCGCCTGGCGGATGCCGTAGCGCCGCTCGAGCCCGCGACCGGTGCGCGGATTGTCCTCGAAGCCGCCGTGCTGCATACGCTGCGCACGCTCCGCCGGATCGCGGCCGATGCGCGGTTCGAGCTGCATGATCTCGATGAACTCGTCAGCCTGCCGGCGCAATTCGTCCGCGATCATGGGCGGCTGGGTCGAGATGGTGGAGACGACCGACACGCGCACGCCACGCCGCTGCATGGCTTCCACGAGCGAGCGGAAATCGCCGTCACCGGAGAAAAGCACCATCTCGTCGATGTAGGGGGCGAGCTCCAGCGCATCGATGGCGAGCTCGATGTCCATGTTGCCCTTGACCTTGCGGCGCCCCGAGGAGTCCACAAACTCCTTGGTCGGCTTGGTCACAACGCGATAGCCATTGTAGTCGAGCCAATCGATGAGAGGACGGATCGAGGAATACTCTTGATCCTCGACCATCGCCGTATAATAAAAAGCCCTGACCAGGCGCCCCTTTTCCTGGAACTCTTTCAAAAGCCTTTTGTAATCAATGTCAAAACCAAGTGTTTTGGTCGTTGCGTAGAGATTGGCGCCGTCGATAAACAGTGCGATACGCTGCTTGCTGCTCATTGGATCATGCTCAGGGGGGGTGGATGGGGCGCTACCGTATTTGATGAGGTTTAATAATCAGATTTATAAATTAATGGAGGAGTGCAATGATAATTTATCAAATATTTCTGTTGTGTTTCATGGTTATGGCAACATCGATTGTTTGATTGCGGCGGCATGGTTTAATACTGTTCAGTTTTTGCTGTCATTCCGGATCTCCGGAGCGGGAGGGGGAATTCTTTCCGTGCGGCGCGGTGTCATATCGCTTCTACTGGGTGCGGTCACCCGCCGGTGCGACAGATCTTATAATCGTTCCGTTTCTCCTGCCAGTTGCCGGTACTGCGTTTTCCGGCAGTGTCGGGCTATCGCCGTGGTCCCAGTCGCCTAGGCTTTGAGCTTGTCTATATCTACTAGACGAGTTGCAGGGGCTTGTCATGCGTCCCGTGCAATGGCACGTGCAATTTTTAGCCCGTGACGCGTGTTACCTTGCTGACCACCCGTTTCGCGCGAAGCTCGCTGATGATGGCGTTGAGGTGTTTCAGGTCCCACACCGAGACGTCGATCGTCAGGTCGGTGAAGTCCGGCGTCCGGCGCCGCATGATGATGTTATCGATATTGCCGTCGTGCTCGGCGATGACCTGAGCCACCGTGGCGAGCGTGCCTGGTTCATTGATGGTGTTGAGGGCGATGCGGGCGGGAAAACGCTGCCGGTTCCCTTCCTCCACGGCCCAGCGCACGTCCAGCCAGCGGTCCGGCGAATCCTCGAAGGCCGCCAGTGCCGACGACTGGATGGGATAGATCGTGATGCCTTCGCCTGGCGTCAGGATGCCAACGATGCGGTCGCCCGGCACGGCGCCTCCCTCCGGCGCGAAGCGCACCGGCAGATCGCCGTTGAGGCCGCGGATGGGGATGGCCTTGCTTGAGCCTTCCTCGTTGTTGCCAGGCACCTTGAAGCGCAGGTTGTCACCGCCCTTGATGTCGAACCAGCCGGTGCCGTTGGCGCCGTCGCTGCTCGGCTTCCTGTCCTCGCGGTATTCCGGATAGATGGCCTGCACGACATCGCCCGAGAACATCTCGCCGCGCCCGACGGCCGCGAGCACGTCGTCGATGGACTGGCGCGCCAGGCGCGGCAGGGCGGCCTTCAGCTTGTCGTCGGAAAAGGCCTTGCCCGCGCGTTCGAAGGCCCGTTCCAGGATCTGGCGGCCGAGGCCGGCATATTGGCGCCGCACGGCGCTGCGCGTCGCACGGCGGATGGCGGCCCGCGCCTTGCCGGTGACAACCAGCGATTCCCAGGCTGCCGGCGGGACCTGCCCCTCCGCGCGCACGATCTCGACCTCGTCGCCGTTCTGCAGCTCCGACAGGAGTGGCGCGATCCGGCCGTTGATCTTGGCGCCGACCGCCGTGTTGCCGATGTCGGTATGAACCGCATAGGCGAAATCAATGGGCGTCGCGCCGCGCGGCAGCGCGATGAGCCGCCCCTTCGGCGTGAAGCAGAAGACCTGGTCGTGGAAGAGCTCGAGCTTGGTGTGCTCGAGAAACTCCTCCGGGCTGTCGCCTTCGGCGAGGAGGTCCACCGTGCGCCGCAGCCACTGGTAGGCCCGGCTCTCGCTCATCAGCGTGCGGCCGCCGGTGCGCCCGTCCTTGTAGAGCGCGTGAGCCGCGATGCCGTATTCGGCGATCTCGTGCATCTCGGCCGTGCGGATCTGCAGCTCGACGCGCTGGTGCCCCGGCCCGATCACCGTCGTGTGGATGGAGCGGTAGTCGTTCTGCTTCGGCGTCGAGATGTAGTCCTTGTAGCGGCCGGGAACCATCGGCCAGGTGGTGTGCACCACGCCGAGCGCACGGTAGCAGTCGTCGATGGTGTCGACGATGACGCGGAAGCCGAAGATGTCCGAGAGTTGCTCGAAGGCGATGGACTTGCGCTCCATCTTCCGCCAGATCGAGTAGGGACGCTTGCGCCGGCCGCTCACCTTGGCGCTGATGCCGCGCTCGGCGAGACGCGCCGTCAGGTCCTTCTCGATGGTCTCGATCAGCGGGCCGTTGCGCTGGGCCACTTCCTCGAGGCGGCGGGTGATCGTCTCGTAGGCTTCCGGCTTTAGATAGCGGAAGGAGAGATCCTCCAGCTCGTCGCGCATCTCCTGGATGCCCATGCGCCCGGCGAGGGGGGCATAGATTTCCAGCGTTTCCTCGGCCACGCGAATGCGCTTCTCGGGCGCGACGTAGTGGAGGGTGCGCATGTTGTGCAGCCGGTCGGCAAGCTTGACAAGCAGCACGCGCACGTCGGCGGCGATGGCGAGCAGGAGCTTGCGGAAGTTCTCGCCCTGCTTGGCCTTCTTCGACACGAAGTCGAGCTTCTTGATCTTGGTGAGGCCATCGACGAGCGCGCCGATCTCGGGACCGAACATGCTGTCGATCTCCTCGCGCGTCGCGTCCGTGTCCTCGATCGTGTCGTGCAGGACGGCTGCGACGATGGTCGATTCGTCGAGCTTCAGGTCCGTGAGGATGGCGGCGACTTCGAGGGGATGAGAAAAGAACAGGTCTCCCGAGGCGCGCTTCTGCTGGCCGTGTGCCCGCATGGCATAGACGTAGGCCCGGTCGAGCAGGGCCTCGTCCGCATCCGGATGGTAGCGCTTCACGCGCTCGACAAGTTCGTACTGCCGCATCATGGGCTGAGGACCGGGGTCTGTTCTTATTTTTTGAAAGATATCATGAAGATAGGACGCAGGCGCAAGGCCCCGTGCAATGTCAGGACGCCGCAGCCGCCGCAAAAAAAAAAGCCCGGCTGTATGCCGGGCTTTTCAGCCTGCCGCCATGGTGCGGCGAATGGATCAGTCGTCGTCGCCGCTGTCGGCGGGCGGGACGAGGCCCTCGAGGCCGCGCAGCAGATCCTCCTCGCTCATGCGGTCGAACTGCACGTCGCTGTCGTCCCCGCTCGAGGTCCCGATGAGGGGCACGGCATCCGCCTCCGGCTCGTCGACCTCGACATAGCGCTGCATTGAATGGATGAGGTCTTCCTTCAGGTCTTCCGGCGAGATGGTCTCTTCCGCAATTTCGCGCAGAGCCACCACGGGATTCTTGTCGCGGTCGCGGTCGACCGTCAGCGGAGCACCGGCAGAGATCATGCGGGCACGATGGCTAGCGAGGAGCACGAGGTCGAAGCGATTGTTGACCTTGTCGATGCAATCCTCGACGGTAACGCGAGCCATGCTGGGCTCCCTCTCAAGCAACAAGAAGTTACGGATTGAACGCGCTACCTACACCCGCGGGCCCGCAAATGCAAGGGGTGAGGCGGGCAGGCCACGTGCCTGAAGGCGCGGCCAGCGCGATGCGTCGGCCGATCCAGACGCCCGCTGCGAGTCGCTTCGGCGCGGTGAGGCGGTAGCCGCCGTGCACGGTGGCTTCCCGCCCCAGGTCTTCCGCTCCTCAGCCTCGGGCAGGGCGAGGCAGATGTGGAGCAGGGGGCGAGGGGCCCTTCGCTCAAGGCCAGCCGTTCAGAGCTCCTCGCGCACGAAGCGCCCGCGGCGTTCGTAATAGAACGGCACGGGCAGCTCGTGCGCGAAGCCGGCGGCGATCCGCGCCTCCAGCTCCTCGATGATCACGTGGGTGATCGTCGGCAGGTCGAGGCGCTTGGCATCGGGCAGCGACACCCACACGAGTTCCGTCAGCTCCGACTGCGGGCCGACGATGTCGGGAACGGTGGCCGCGATGGCCGTCGCATCCACGGCGAAGAAGCGCGTGTCGAAGCGCTTGGGCCGGCGCGGCGGCGTGATGGCGCGGGCGACGAACTGCAGCGCCTCGAGATCGGGAAAGACGCCGTGCTCGACGAAGGCCCGCCAGGGCCCCTCCGGCGCGTGCTCGGGCGGCCCGTAGTCGCGCGAGCCGATGAGCAGGCCCGTTTCCTCGAAGGTCTCGCGCACCGCGGCCAGGGCCAGCGCCCGCGCACGGGCGAGGCTGAGCCGCGTGACGCGGGAGACGAGGCGGGCCTCTGAGACCGGGTGCAGCATCCCGGCCACGGGCATCGACCGGTCCCCGGCCTCGATGCGCCCGCCGGGAAAGACGAACTTGCCCGGCATGAACTTGTGGCCCTCGTGGCGCCGGCCCATCAGCACCTTGGGCGTGCGGCGGCGCCGGTCGATGATGATGAGAGTAGCCGCATCCTTCGGCCGCTGGTTCTCCCAGCGCCGCTCACGCGCCGCGTTATTGAGCCGTTCCGTCGTCGTCAGATGCCGCGCCTGGTCGTTCACCGCGTCATCCCTCGTTGCCGCCCACGCGCAGGGGCGCTTCCTCGTCCCTGTTGTCGCCGAAGCCGTGCATGCGCAGTGCCCACTGGTAGCCGACGACGCCACCCTTCACCGGTTGCAGGAGGCCGAGGCACATGGCAAGGGCGAGCACAGGCCACAGCGCCATGTGCATCCACATGGGCCACTCGGCGAAGCTTTCGAAGGTGAGGTTGGCGCCACCAATGACGTGCCCGACGATGGTGATGACGATGTAGGGCGGCAGGTCGTCGGAGCGATGGTGCGACAGGTCCTCGCCGCATGCCTCGCAATTGGGCCTCACCTTGAGGAAGCTCGAGAACAACCGGCCACTGCCGCAGGCCGGGCAGCGGCAGGCGAGGCCGCGCCTCATCGCGCTCCGCCAGTCGCGCGGCGCCTCGAAAGCATTCGTCAGTCGTCCCGTGAAGGCCATGTCGTTTCCTGTTTTGCCCGGGTGTTGCGCGCGCCCTTCTGCCGCGCCGCCTTGCGTGCCGCCGCCCGCTCGGCCGCCTTGGCGCTCCTGGCGGGCCGGAAGGATTTGGCATTGCGGCCGCGCGCACGCAATTGGGCGCTCTGTCGCGCGCCGGCCTTGCCGTCGCTGAGCATCTCAAAACGCAGCGCGCCGGCCACGGGCGCGGCCTCGACGAGACGCACGGTCACGCGGTCGCCGAGACGGAAGGTCTCGCCCGAGCGGGAGCCGACGAGGGCATGCTGCCGCTCGTCGAAGCGGAAGTAGTCGGAGCCCAGCGTCGCCGCGGGCACGAAGCCGTCGGCACCAGTGTGGTCGAGCTTCACGAACAGCCCGGCGCTCGTCACACCGGCAATCTGCCCCTCGAAGGTGGCCCCCACCTGATCGGCCATGTAGTGGGCGATGAGCCGGTCGACCGTCTCCCGCTCGGCCGCCATGGCGCGCCGCTCCGCCGCCGAGATGCGGGCCGCGATCTCAGCCATCTCTTCCCGGGTCATCGTGGCCGGAAGGCCGCCCTCGCCCAGCCTGAGGTGGCGGATCAGGCAGCGATGCACGATGAGGTCGGCATAGCGGCGGATCGGCGAGGTGAAGTGGGCATAGCGGCGCAGCGCCAGGCCGAAGTGGCCGTAGTTGTCCGTCGAATATTCGGCCTGCGCCTGGGAGCGCAGCACGATCTCGTTGATGAAGGCGCGGTGCGGCGTCTTCTCCACCGAGGCCAGAATGCGGTTGAAGAGCGACGGGTGCAGCGCGCCGCCCTTCGGCAGCTTGAGACCGATGGAGGCGAGCACTTCGCCGAGAATACGCATCTTCTCAAGCGAGGGTTCGTCGTGCACGCGATAGGTGAAGGGGAGGTCGCTCTTCTCCAGCGTCTCGGCGGCGCAGACGTTGGCGAGGATCATGAACTCCTCGATCAGCCGGTGCGCGTCGAGCCGCTCGGGCACGAGCACGCGGTCGACCGTGCCATCCTCCTTCAGGATGAGCTTGCGCTCGGGCAGGTCGAGCGCCAACGGCTCGCGCGCGTCGCGGGCGCGCGCCAGGGCGTGGTAGGCGGCCCACAGCGGCTTCAGCACAGGCTCGAGGAGCGGTCCCGTCACCTCGTCCGGCTTGCCGTCGATGGCCCTCTGCGCCTGGGGATAGGCCAGCTTCGCGGCCGAGCGCATGAGCACGCGGTGGAAGCTGTGGCGTTTCTTGCGCCCGTTGGCGTCGATGACGATGCGTACCGCGAGTGCCGGCCGGTCCTCGCCCGGGCGCAGCGAGCACAGGTCATTCGAGATGCGCTCGGGCAGCATGGGCACGACCCGGTCGGGGAAATAGACCGAGTTGCCCCGCTCCAGCGCCTCGCGGTCGAGCGCGGAGCCGGGGAGCACATAGGCGGCGACGTCGGCGATGGCGATGTGGAGGATGTGGCCGCCCGGATTGTCGGGATCCTCGTCCGGCTCCGCATGCACCGCGTCGTCGTGGTCCTTGGCGTCGGCGGGGTCGATGGTGACGAGCGGCAGGGCGCGCCAGTCCTCGCGCCCGGCGAGCGTGGCGGGCTTCGCCGCCTCCGCCTCCCGCAGGGCGGCCGGCGGGAAGACATGTGGAATGCCGTGGGCATGGATGGCGACAAGGCTGATGGCCTTTTCCGACTTCAGGGAGCCGAGGCGCTCGCGCACCTTGGCCTGCGGTGGCCCGAGGCGCGTACCACGCGCGACGGAGACGCTGACGAGGTCTCCATCCTCAGCCTCGCCCTCGGCGCCGGGGGGAATGATGATCTTGCGCCCCAGCGCCTTCTTGTCCACGGGCACGAGGTAGCCGCCGCCACGCTCGCGGTTGGCGCGATAGACGCCGAGTACCTGCGCCTTCAGCTTGGCGATGAGCTTGATGATGCGCCCGATGTAGACCTGCGGGCCCTCGTCCGGGGCAGGTTCGACACGCAGCAGTGCGCGGTCGCCGACGCCCGGCGCAGGCTCGCCCGCGCGCCGCCTGCGTGAAGGGGTGATGATGATGCGCGGCGCCTTGCCGTCCTCGTCCGTGCTCCACTCCGCCGGCTCGGCGACCAGTTCGCCGTCCGCGTCGCGGCCGGTGATGTCCGCCAGCACGACGGGTGGCAGGCGCCCGGCCTTGTGCAGCACCTTGCGGCGCCGATCGATGACCCCCTCGTCCTCCAGCTCGCGCAGCATGCGCTTGAGCCAGATGCGCTGGCCGCCACCGATGCCGAAGGCACGCGCGATTTCGCGCTTGCCGACCTTGCCGGGCGATTCGGCGATGAAGGCGGCGATGTCCTCCTTCGTCGGCAGGTGCGCGTCACCGCGGACGGTGCTGTGGGTGGCGTGCGTGGATTTCAGGCGTCGGGCCAAGGTTCTCGTCCAATCGGTCTTCAGGTCTGTTCTTGCATGGCCCGCGTCGGAAGGCCACCGCTGTTACAGCAACGGCAGCGCCCGGCCGAGAAGCAGACTGCCGGCACTGGCGAGGTCGTTGGAGCCGAAGCCGCGCCGCGGGGCCGCGATGCGTGTCCGCGCGAATGCTTCCGCGATCGCAGGGGGCGCCACGTGGGTGAGGGCGCCCGCCGCCGCGACGAGGGCGAGGGTCTCGGCAATGCGGCGCGCGTTGCGCTCCCGCTCACTGCCGGCTAGGAGGCCCTCGATGTCGGCAAGCGCCTCGCGCGCGCCGGGAAGACCGGAGACCTCCTCGCCGAGGGTGACGAGGACGGAGGCCATCGCCTCTGCATCCCGCTCGGCCGCGCGCAGCACGTCGAGCGCCATGACGTTGCCCGCCCCTTCCCAGATGGCATTGACCGGCGCCTCGCGGTAGAGGCGGGGCATCGGGCTTTCCTCAACATAGCCGTTGCCGCCGAGGCATTCCATGGCCTCGTCGAGGAAGGCCGGCGCCGCCTTGCAGACGAGAAACTTGGCCGCTGGCGTCAGGATGCGCGCCCGCGCCGCCTCGCGCGGGTTCTCGGCGGCGAGGTCGAAACTGGCGGCGAGCCGCATGGCGAGGGCTGTTGCTGCCTCGCTCTCCAGCGCGAGATCGGCGAGGACGGCCGCCATCGCCGGCTGGTCGACGAGCTTGCGCTGCATGACGGAGCGATGGCGGGCGTGGTGCATGGCGAGCGCCAGCCCCATGCGCATCAGCCCGGCCGAGGCGACGACGCAGTCGAGCCGGGTGAGCTGCACCATCTCGATGATGGTGCGCACGCCCTTGCCCTCCTCGCCGATGCGCCAGGCGAAGGCCCGGTGGAACTCCACCTCCGAGGAGGCATTGGAGCGGTTGCCCAGCTTGTCCTTGAGCCGCTGCAGGTGAAGCGCGTTGACGTTGCCGTCCGGGCGGAAGCGCGGCATCAGGAAGCAGGTGAGGCCGCCTGGCGCCTGCGCGAGCACGAGGAAGGAGTCGCACATCGGCGCCGATAGGAACCACTTGTGGCCGGTGATCTCGTATTCGTCGCCGCTCACGGGCTCCGCGCGGGTGGTGTTGGCCCGGACGTCCGTGCCGCCCTGCTTCTCCGTCATGCCCATGCCGACGGTGACGCCGCGCTTTTCCCAGAAGGGGACGAAACGAAAATCGTAGTGCCGCGAGCGGACCATGGGCAACCAGTCGCGCAGCCGCTCCGGCGACGCCCCGATCGCGGCCAGCGAGGCATGGGTCATGGTGAGGGGGCAGAGATGGCCGCTCTCAACCTGCGCCGTGATGAAAAGCCGCGCGGCACGGACGACATGGGAGCTGGCCTGGGTCGCTCCGTTCGCAGCCGGCAGGCTTCGGCCGTTGCCGCCCGCCTCCCAGGTCGAGGCATGCAAGCCGGCCTCGACTCCCGCCTCCATCAGCGCGTGATAGGCCGGGTGAAACTCGACGATGTCGGCGCGCCGGCCCTGTGCGTCATGCGTGCGCAGGCGCGGCGGGTTCTCGTTGGCGAGGCGGCCGAGGTCGAGCCGCGCGGCCGCGCCGCAGCTCTCGCCGAAGGACAGGAGCCCGTTGGCGATGGCATCAACGCCCGCGCTCTTCAGTGCATCGAGGAGCGGCTGGTCGAGAGCAGCCAGGTTGACGTCGGTAAACGGCGGCGTCTGGTTGAAGACTTCGTGGGTGAAAGCCGTATCCGTCACATTGTTCCTCGAGGTCAGGCTGCAAGATCGCATCATGCGCGAACGAATCAGGCCACCCGTCTTCCGCGCCAACGAGGCATGGCATCATCGGCGGACAATGCAAGCCAGACGTACGCGAGTCGCGAGGCGGCTCTCTACGAAGCGAGTATTTGCAAAATTAATGATCGGGTTTCCGACATTTTTAAGGGCCTCGCGTGAACACTCGCCCATGGCCGGGAGAGGCCGCGCGTACGAAGGTGAGGACGTTCATGCGACGGACAGGCGTATCGCTGCGCCTGCGGCTCATGATGCTGGTGGGCGTACCGTTCTTCGGCATGCTCGCGGTCACCGCCATTTCGCTTGTAGGCCTCATTGCCATCGAAAGGGAGCAGACCGAGGCGTCGCGCGCCGCGCAGCTCGAGCAGACAGCCCTCGTCATCCAGGCCGAGCTCAGGGATGTCGACCTATCCCTCGAGCAGCTGCTCACGGGCCGGGGTGACGCGGATCTCGTCCGGGTCGAGGAGCATATGGCGCGCGCCCAGAGCCTGCTCGCCCGCCTCGCCACGCTCGACGCCGGAATGGTCCTGCGTGGTGAGGTCGGCGCCATCGCCGGCGCGCTCGCCCGCATGCGCGAGCGCTTCGTTGATCTCGTCGCGGCACAGGACCGTATCGGCTTCACGCTGGACCAAGGGCTGCGCGGCACCTTCCGCGACGCCGCCGGCGAGATGGAAAGGCGACTGCGGACCGAGGCGCCGCAGGATGCCACGCCGTGGCGGCTGCGGGTCATGAACGCCCTCCTGATGGTGCGCCGCTACGAGAAGGACTACATGCTGACAGGTTCCCAGGAGGCGCTCGGCTGGCACCGGCAGGCGCTGGAGGCGCTGAACCGGGAGCTTGCCGCCGTGCCGGCAGACGAGCGCTGGCTCGCTGATCAGGTCATGCCCTATCTCGGGGCCTACCGTACGGCCTTCGAGCGCCACATCGCGGACACCGCCGCGCGGCGCTCGGCCGAGGCCGCCTTCACGGAGCATCTGCGCGACGGTCTTGGGGTGGCCCAGCGCGTGGTCGCCCTTGCGGGCCAGCACGAGACGACGACCCTCCAGTCCATGCGGACGACGAGCATTGCGCTCCGGCAAGCGCAGGTCCTCGCCCTCATCGTCACCGTCATCCTCTCCGGCCTTGCCGCCTATTTCATGGCGCGCGGCCTGTCGCGTCCGCTGCAGAGCATGATTGACGTCATGCGGCGGCTGCGGGCGGGCGAGCGGGATGTCGTTTTGATCGGCGAGGACCGGCAGGACGAGATCGGCGAGGTGGCGCAGGCCCTCGCCATGTTCCGGGATCATGCGCGCCAGCGCGACGCGCTCATCGCCAACGCCAACAGGAACGCCGCGATGACGCGGCAGCGCGCCGAGCGCCTGGAGGCGCTCGTCACGCGCTTCGAGGCCGACATCTCCCGCACGCTGAGCAGTGTGCGCGACGGGGTGCGCCTGCTCGACGCGATGGCGTCGGACCTGACGAACATGTCGGCCGGCGTCTCGCAGAAGGCGCGCGAGGCCGAGGTGGCCGTCACCGGCGTGTCGGACAACGTGGCTTCGGTGGCTGCGGGTGTGGAGCATCTCACCTCGTCAACGGAGGGCATCGCCAACCGTGCCGCCCAGTCCGACGCCGTCGCCGAGCAGGCAGTGATTGCCATCGGCCACACGGTCGAGACGATCCGCAGCCTGGCCGAACGCGCGGCGCGCATCGAGGAGGTGACGGACATCATCCACGCCATAGCCGACCAGGTGAATCTTCTCTCGCTCAATGCCGCCATCGAGGCGGCGCGGGCAGGGGAGGCCGGCCGCGGTTTTGCCGTTGTGGCGCAGGAGGTGAAGGGACTCGCCGCCCAGACGGCCGGGTTCGCTGACGAGATCTCCGCCAAGATCAAGGAGATCCAGGAGGCTTCCGCAGCGGCCGAGCGGTCCGTGGGAGCAATGAACAGCCTGGTGGCGGAAGTATCCGGCGTGGCGACGGGGGTTGCCGAGGCGGCGCGCCAGCAGCACAGCATCGTTGCCCGCATGGCGGCCGAAACCCAGGCCGTCGCGGGCGAGGCGCGGGCAGGCGTGCTTTCCATGCGCAGCGTCGAAAACGAGGTGGCACGGGCGCTTGCCGCCGCGGCCGCGGTCAGCGAATGGTCGTCGCGGCTGGCGCAGCAGGCGGATGCGCTGGAGGCGAGCGTGCATGCCTTCCTCAAGGGGGTCGAGGCGGCAGATGGACAGGGTGAGGTCCCCTCCGGTCCACAAGGAGGGGCCACTGCGGCTTGACAGCGCGGCAGAACCAATGGCACTGCCCGCCGACGTTTTTGGTTGGAGTGCCGCATGCCAGTCGCTTTCACCTTTCCGGGCCAGGGCAGCCAGGCTGTCGGAATGGGCAAGGCTCTCGCCGACGCCTTTCCGGTGGCCCGCGCCGTCTTCGACGAGGTCGACGAGGCCCTCGGCCAGAAGCTCTCGCAGATCATGTGGGAAGGGCCGCTGGAGACGCTGACGCTGACGGCGAACGCGCAGCCCGCCCTCATGGCCGCGAGCCTTGCCGTAGTGCGCGTGCTGGAGAGCGAGGCCGGCCTCGACATCGCGCGCGACGTGGCCTTCGTCGCCGGGCACTCGCTTGGTGAATATTCGGCTCTGGCGGCGGTGGGCAGCCTCTCCGTTGCCGACACGGCGCGCCTTCTGCGCATCCGCGGCGACGCGATGCAGAAGGCCGTGCCGGCGGGTGAGGGTGCCATGGCCGCCATTCTCGGCATGGAATTCGAGGAGGCCGCCAAGGTCGCGGCCGAGGCGGCCGAGGGCCAGGTCTGCGAGGCCGCCAACGACAACGGCGGCGGGCAGGTGGTGGTCTCCGGTCACAAGGCCGCTGTCGAGCGGGTGGTGGCGCTCGCCCCGCAGCGCGGCGCCAAGCGGGCGCTGCTGCTGCCCGTGTCCGCCCCCTTCCATTGCTCGCTGATGCAGCCGGCCGCCGAGGTGATGGCCGAGGCGCTGTCGAAGGTCACCATCGCGGCGCCCAAAGTGCCGCTTGTCGCGAATGTCCATGCGCGCGCCGTCACCGATCCGCAGGAGATCCGCGAGGGCCTCGTGCGGCAGGTCACAGGCACCGTGCGCTGGCGCGAGTGCGTCGCCTTCATGGCGGCCCAGGGCGTCGATACATTCTATGAGCTGGGCTCCGGCAAGGTGCTGACGGGCCTTGCCAAGCGCATTGCCGCCGGGGCCTCGGCCCAGGCCGTGGGCACACCCGAGGACGTCGCTGCCTACAAGGCGTCGCGCGGGCTCTGACAGCGGAGGGTCGCATGTTCGAACTCAAGGGTCGCAAGGCGCTCGTCACAGGTGCGACGGGCGGCATCGGCGGGGCCATCGCCCGGGCGCTGCACGCGCGCGGCGCCGAGGTGGTGCTCTCCGGCACGCGCCGGGAGGTGCTCGACAAGCTCGCCGCTGAGCTGGGCGAGCGGGTTCACGTGGTGCCGGCCAACCTCGCCGACACGGCCGAGGTGGAGGCGCTGGTGCCCGCAGCCGAGGAGGCGATGGGCGGGCTCGACATCCTCGTCAACAATGCCGGCATCACGCGCGACAACCTCTTCATGCGCATGAAGGACGAGGAGTGGGACGCGGTTCTCGCCGTCAACCTCACCTCCGCCTTCCGCCTCTCGCGCGCGGCGGTGAAGGGCATGATGCGCCGCCGCTTCGGGCGCATCATCAGCATCGGCTCCATCGTCGGCGCCACCGGCAATCCCGGCCAGGGCAACTATGCTGCCGCCAAGGCGGGCCTCGTGGGCATGACGAAGGCCCTCGCCGCCGAGGTCGCGAGCCGTGGCATCACCGTCAACTGCGTCGCTCCAGGCTTCATCGCGACCCCCATGACCGACGCGCTCAACGAGAAGCAGCGGGAATCGATCCTCGGCAATGTACCGGCCGGCCGGCTCGGCACGAGCGAGGAAGTGGCGGCTGCAGTCGTCTATCTCGCCTCCGACGAAGCTGCCTATGTCACGGGGCATACGCTGCATGTGAACGGCGGAATGGCAATGTTCTGAATAGCTTATCGCAACTTCCGGAATCGCCTGCCCGGGTCGGCAAGGGCTCTCGCCTTCACGATCCGAGTATGTTAACAAGCCGTTCTAACCCTGTCCGTGCCCGCCGATACCCATGGGTTCGTGCTGGCTGGCTGGGTGCGGGAGGGGCAGCGATCCCGCCCCGCCTCGGCCCCAAGCTGGAAGTTGTGTTTTCCCGGATCCGTGGGTGAGACTGATATCCCCGGACCTTCGACAAGTGGAACTGAGGACAAACCGATGAGTGATATCGCCGAGCGCGTGAAGAAGATCGTCGTCGAGCACCTTGGCGTCGACGCCGAGAAGGTGACGGACAGCGCCAATTTCATCGACGATCTCGGTGCCGACAGCCTCGACACGGTCGAGCTCGTCATGGCGTTCGAGGAGGAGTTCAGCGTCGAGATTCCGGACGACGCCGCCGAGACGATCGTCACCGTCGGCGACGCGATCAAGTTCCTCGAGAAGAACGTCGCGGCCTGAACGGGCCTTGTCGATCTGCGTGCGGCGCCTTCGTGCGCCGCGCCGGCATTTGCTTGCTGACAGAGTGATTGCATGAGACGTGTCGTCGTCACCGGCCTCGGGATGGTTTCGCCGCTCGGATGCGGTGTGGACGTAACCTGGCGCCGGCTGCTGGCTGGCGAAAGCGGTGCTTCGCGCGTCGAAGCATTTGATGTGTCGGATCTGCCCTGCCAGATTGCCTGCTCCATTCCACTCGAGGGCGAGGGCGCCTTCGACGCCGACGCCTGGATGGAGCCGAAGGAGCAGCGCAAGGTCGACCCCTTCATCATCTATGCGATGGCCGCCGCCAGGCAGGCCCTCGACGACGCCGGCTGGCATCCGACCTCCTACGAGGATCAGATCGCCAGCGGCGTCTTGATCGGCTCTGGCATCGGCGGCATCGGCGGCATCCACGATGCGTCGCTGCTCCTGAACGAGCGCGGGCCCCGCCGCATTTCTCCCTTCTTCATTCCCGGGCGCCTCATCAATCTGGCCTCGGGCTATGTGTCGATCGAGCACGGGCTCAAGGGCCCGAACCATGCGGTCGTCACCGCGTGCTCGACCGGCGCCCACGCCATCGGTGACGCGGCCCGGCTGATCGCCCTGGGCGATGCCGACGTCATGGTCGCCGGTGGTACCGAATCGCCCATCAACCGCCTGTCACTCGCGGGCTTTGCTGCCTGCCGGGCCCTGTGCACGACCTTCAACGACGATCCGAAGCGCGGATCGCGCCCCTATGACCGCGACCGTGACGGCTTCGTCATGGGCGAGGGTGCGGGCATCGTCGTGCTGGAGGAATACGAGCACGCCAAGGCGCGCGGCGCCCGCATCTATGCCGAGGTCATCGGCTACGGCATGTCAGGCGACGCCTTTCATATCACCGCCCCGTCGGAGGACGGCGATGGCGCCTACCGCTGCATGAAGGCGGCTCTCAAGCGGGCAGGGATCACCCCCGCGGACGTCGACTACATCAACGCCCATGGCACCTCGACCATGGCCGACGAGATTGAGCTGCGTGCCGTGGAGCGGCTCGTCGGCGATGCCGCGGGCAAGATCAGCATGTCGTCGACCAAGTCGGCCATCGGCCATCTGCTGGGTGCGGCGGGCGCCGTGGAGGCCATCTTCTCCATTCTCGCCATCCGTGACCAGGTGGCGCCGCCTACTCTCAATCTCGACAACCCGTCGGTGGAAACAGCGATCGATCTCGTCCCGCACAAGGCGCGGCAGCGCGAGATCAACGTCGTTCTGTCGAACTCGTTCGGTTTTGGTGGCACGAACGCGTCACTTGCTTTTCGCAAGGTCGACGCCTGAGTTGTGTCCGGCGGCGTGCTTTCGCCATAATCGATCCTAGTGTTGGGGCGAAGGCACGTTCTTCGCGGGAGGGTCAGCCTGATTCCGATGGGCGAGAACGAGCACGCATCGTCGGTGCAGGATCCGGCGCGTAATGTGGACCCGGCGCCGCGCGTCGCCCCACGCAGTCCGAGCGAGGCGATCAAGCCAATGGTAGCACCACCTCCACCGCCGCGTGTCTCCCGCCGTCGCCGCGGCGGGCTGCTGTCCGCGCTCAGCGCCTTCTTCACCTTCATCATGATCGCCGTGCTCGCCTTCGGCGCCGCTGTCTATCTCGGGCAGCGGCAGCTCGATGCGCTGGGCCCGCTTGCGGAGGACAAGGCGGTGGTCGTGCGCGGCGGCGGGCAGACCGTCGCCGAGACATTGCGACGGGAAGGCGTGATCGAGTATCCGCTGCTCTTCGTGCTCGGCCTCTACCTCACGGGGAAGAACGACGAGCTCAAGGCGGGCGAATATCTCTTCAAGCGCCAAGCCAGCCTGCGCGAAGTGATGGACACCATCGCTTCGGGCCGCACGCTCCTGCATCCCATCACCCTGCCGGAAGGCCTGACGAGCGAGCAGATCGTCGCCCGCTTGATGGAGAACGACTTGCTCACCGGCCAGATCAACGAGGTGCCGGCCGAGGGCACACTGCTGCCCGAGACCTACAAGGTCGCTCGCGGCACGCCGCGCCAGGTTCTGATTGACCGCATGAAGGCGGACCAGAAGCGCGTCGTGCAGGAGATCTGGGCCAACCGCGATCCCGACCTGCCCCTCAAGAGCCCGGAGGAGCTGGTCATCCTCGCCTCCATCGTGGAGAAGGAGACGGGCGTTGCGGCCGAGCGGCCGCGGGTTGCGGCGGTGTTCGTCAACCGCCTGCGCAAGGGCATGAAGCTGCAGTCCGACCCGACGATCGTCTACGGCCTCGTGGGCGGCAAGGGGACGCTCGGCCGTGGCATCAAGCGCAGCGAGATCAACCAGCCGACGCCCTACAACACCTACGTCATCCCCGGCCTGCCGCCGGGCCCTATCGCCAACCCGGGCCGCGATGCGCTGCAGGCGGCCGCTCGGCCGAGCAAGACGAACGACCTCTATTTCGTCGCTGACGGCAGCGGCGGCCATGCCTTCGCCGAGACGCTCGACGAGCACAACCGCAATGTGCAGCGCTGGCGCAAGATCGAGGCCGGGCGCCCGTCCCCCGGCGCCGCACCCGACGTGGACCGGGTCGAGCCCGACGAGGGCGGCGCGCCGCCCGCGGGGGATCCGCAGAAGCAGGGCGCCGCCGGCACGCGCGGACCGAAGATCTACGACGCTTCGGAAGGCACACCCAAGGATCCGCTGCGGAACAAGACCTTCGACCTCACGTCGCCCAAGGTGGTGCCGGACGCGAGCAAGCTCATCGAATAAGCCGCGCGGCGGTGTGTTTCTGCTCCCGGTGGCCGGTCGCAGGACAGGCATCGGCGGGCTGCAGGGCGGCCCGATGTGCATTTCACGAGGCATCATGACCCTTCGCAGTATGACCGGCTTCGCCCGCGAGGCGGGCGATACGGGGCCTTATCGCTGGGCCTGGGAGATCAAGACCGTCAACGGCCGCGGGCTCGACCTGCGCCTGCGGCTGCCCCCCGGCCACGAGGCGCTGGGCGAGATGGCGCGGCAGCTCATCGGCAAGGCGCTCGGACGCGGCACCTGCCATGCCAGTCTCTCGCTCGCGCGGGCGGAGCAGACGCCGGTCGCCCGCATCAATACGGCGCTGCTCAACGGGCTTATCGATTCGCTCAGGGGGATCACCCTGCCTGCCGGCATCGCGTCGGCGACGCTCGACGGGCTGCTCTCCGTGCGCGGCGTCGTGGAGATCATCGACGATGCCGACGACGAGGCGCTGCTGGCGCGTCTTGCGGCGGATGTCGAAGCCGGCCTGTCGCGGGCGCTTGCGGCTCTCGTCGCCGCGAGAACCGCCGAGGGTGAGGCGCTCGCAGCCGTTCTTTCCGCTCAGATCGACCGCATCGCCGAGCTTGCGGCCGCCGCAGAAGCCTGCCCGGCCCGCCAGCCGGAGGCGATCAAGGCCCGTCTCGCCGCGCAGGTGGCTGCCCTTCTCGACAGCGACCGGCGCCTCGACGAGACGCGGCTGTACCAGGAGGCGGTGCTCATCGCGGCCAAGGCCGACATCCGGGAGGAGCTGGACCGTATCAAGAGCCACGTGGAGAGCGTGCGCGCACTGCTGGCCGAGGGCGGCGTCATCGGCCGGCGGCTCGACTTCCTCGCCCAGGAGCTGTCGCGGGAGGCGAACACGTTGTGCGCCAAGGCGGGCGATGCCTCCTTGACGGCCATCGGTCTTGACCTCAAGACGGTGGTGGAGCAGTTCCGCGAGCAGGTCCAGAACGTCGAATGAACAAGCTTTCCTCCGGCCCCGCGATCGAGCGTCGCGGGCTCGTCCTCATCCTGTCCTCGCCTTCCGGTGCCGGCAAGACGACGCTCACGCGCAACATGATCGAGAAGGCGGAGCTCGGGCTGCGCCTGTCCATCTCGGTCACCACGCGCCAGCGCCGCCCGTCGGAGATCGACGGCGTGCACTACCATTTCATCGAGAAGGACCAGTTCTTCTTCATGCGCGACCGGGGCGACCTGCTCGAATGGGCCGAGGTGCACGGCAACTTCTACGGCACGCCGCGCCGGCCCGTGGAGGAGGCCCTCGCCGCCGGCCACGACATGGTCTTCGACATCGACTGGCAGGGCACACAGCAGATCGTGGAGAAGATGCGCTCCGACGTCGTCACCTGCTTCATCCTGCCGCCCTCCATGGCGGAGCTGAAGGCGCGGCTGGAGCGGCGCGCCGAGGATGCCGAGGACGTCATCGCGCAGCGGCTGCAGAACGCGCGCGACGAGATCGCGCGCTGGTCGCTCTACGACTACGTGCTCGTCAACGACGATCTCGGGCGGGCCTTCAACGAGCTCGTCGCCATCCTCACCGCCGAGCGCCTGAAGCGCGAGCGCCGCGTGGGGCTGGAGGCCTTCGTCAACGAGCTGCTCAGTGAGGAGAAGGGCCGGGCGCCGCGCTGATCCGCATCGCGGCGGCCCGTCCGGTCCACCGGCGCAGGACCCGCATCAGCGGCCTCTCGAAGCGTCGGTGCACAACGAGCGCGACCGCAACCGAGGCGACGAGCGCCAGCGCCACGTAGCCCCAGGCCGCGCCGATGCCGGCAAAGCCGGCGGCGACCACGGCCAGGCGGAGTGGCCTGAGCACGAAGGGATGCACCAGATAGAGCGCGTATGACGCATCCCCGAGCGCTGCCATGAGGCGCTCGGTCCGCGGCCCGTTCTGCGCCTGATGCCCGAGCGCCGCCGCCGCGACGAGGAGCGCTGCCGGGACGCCGTAGGCGACGAGCGGAGGCAGGACGAGCCACCCATCCGGCCGCGCGAGGTCGAGGTGCAGCAACAGCACGCCGCCAGCGGCGAACGCGGCGCGTGCCGGCAGGGTGAGCCTGATGCCGTCGGCACGCAGGAGCGCGAGGCCCATGCCGAAGGCGAATTCGAGCACGATGGGGTCGCTCCAGAATTCGAGGATGGTGGGCGGCTGTATGCCCAACCTGTGCAGGGTCTCGCCCACGACAACGAGAAGGACAAGGGCGGCGGTCACCGTGGCCACCGCTGCCGCGCGGCGCAGCAACAGCGCCGCGGCGAACAGCCCGTAAAAGAACATCTCGTAGTTCAGCGTCCAGCCGAGCGAGAAGACCGGCCGGATGAGGCCGTCGCTTCGTTCCACGGGGATGAACAGGAAGGAGGCCACGATCTGCCAGAGGTTCGGCGCTGCCTTGTTGAGTGCGCTCGGCAGCAGCACCAGGCTGACGAGGAAGAGAAGTGTCGCCGTCCAGTAGAGCGGCACGATGCGGATCAGGCGCCGCGTCAGGAAGAAGCCCGCCGCGCCGGAGACGCCGAAGAGCTCCTCGCTCGTGTAGACCATGATGAAGCCGGAGATGACGAAGAAGACATCGACCCCCGCCATCCAGGGCAGCAGCTCGCTGTGCTCGAGCACCAGCCCGGCGCGCGCCGCGATAACCTCGGCGTCGTACTCGGCGTGGAAGACCACGACGGCCAGGGCCGCAAAGGCGCGCAGGACCTGGACGGCGAGGAGCTGTGCCCTCTCCGTGCGGCCGGCGGCGGGTGCCCGCTCGCTCCGGCTCGCGCTGAGGGGCGTGGCGATCGTCGTCATGGGATGACACGGACTGCTGCGCACGGGCGGCGCGGGCCGTAAAGGACGGGCCCGTTGCAACGCAAGATGGCCTCGGCAGCTCCCCTCATGCCCCGCTTCCCGCTGAATTCGGAAGAATTTTAGGGATTTTTACCATGGCCCCGGAGAGCGGGCCAAAGGCTCAAAGGTGTAGGTGCCGATCGAGTACCCTTGCCAGGGCGAGGTAGCCGGCGACGGGAATATCCTCCGCACGCGCTGTCGGGGCGAGGCCAGCCTCCTCGATGAGCCGGGTCGTGTCGCCGCCAGCGAGCCCCTTCAGGCTCTGACGCAGCATCTTGCGCCGCTGCCCGAAGGCCGCCTGGGTGACCGCCTCGAGCGCGCCTAGGCGGCAGGGTTCGGGCTCCGCCCGCGGCACGATGTGTACCACTGAAGAGACCACCTTCGGCGGCGGCACGAAGGCGGAGGGGGAGACGTCGAAGGCGATGGAGGCCCGCGTCCGCCAGCCGGCCAGCACGCCCAGGCGGCCATAGTCCTTCGGGCGCCGCTCGTCGGCCACGATGCGCTCGGCGACCTCCCGCTGGAACATCAGCGTCAGGGATTGCCACCACGGCGGCCACGGCTCGGTGGTGAGCCAGCCGACGAGGAGGGCGGTACCGACGTTGTAGGGCAGGTTGGCCACCACGCGCGCCGGCCCTGGCGGCAGATGGGCCGTGGGGTCGAGGGTGAGCGCATCGGCGTTGATCACCGTGAGGCGGCCGGGATAACGCTCGGCGATCTCGGCAAGCGCCGGCAGGCAGCGCTCGTCGCGCTCGATGGCGAGCACGTGCCGCGCGCCACCGGCGAGGAGGGCGCGGGTGAGCCCTCCGGGCCCCGGCCCGACCTCGACCACGCTGACGCCTTCGAGCGGGCCCGAGGCGCGCGCGATGCGCATGGTCAGGTTGAGGTCGAAGAGGAAGTTCTGGCCCAGCGACTTCTTGGGCATCAGCCCGTGGCGCTGCACCACCTCGCGCAGCGGCGGCAGGTCGTCGATGGCGCTCATCGGCTGGCCGCCGCCAGCCGGCCCGCGAGCCGCAGCGCGGCGCACAGGCTGTCCTCTCGGGCCACGCCCTTGCCCGCGATGTCGAAGGCTGTGCCGTGGTCCGGCGAGGTGCGGATGAAGGGAAGGCCGAGCGTCACGTTCACCGCCTCGTCGAAGGCCAGAGCCTTGATGGGGATGAGGGCCTGATCGTGATACATGCACAGCGCCGCGTCGTAACCGCGCCGCGCCCGGGCGTGGAACATGGTGTCGGCGGGGTAGGGGCCGCCAGCCTCCAAGCCTTCGGCGCGCAGGGTGGCGATGGCCGGGGCGATGATGGCCTCGTCTTCCGAGCCCAGCGCGCCCTTTTCCCCGGCATGAGGGTTGAGCCCGGCGATTGCGAGACGCGGGCGGGCGATGCCGAAGCGCGCCGAAAGATCGCGGGCGACGATGCGGCCCGTCTCGACGATCAGCTCCGTGGTCAGCGCCGCCGGCACGGCCGCCAGCGGTATGTGGACGGTAACGGGCACAACGGCGAGATCTTCGCTCCACAGCATCATCACCGGATGGGGAGCGGGTGTGCCGGGCCGGGCCGCGAGGGCGGCCAGGTATTCCGTATGCCCCGGGTGGGCGAAGCCCGCCTCGTAGAGGACGTGCTTGGCGATCGGGTTGGTGACGACGGCGGTGCACGCACCGTCCCGGGTGAGGCGCACCGCAAGGTCTATGGCGGCGATGATGCCCGCCGCCCAGCGCGGGGAGGGGACGCCCGGCTCGGCCTCGACCTCGTGACCCGTCTCGATGACGGGCAGCGCCCTGTCGAACCTGCTGGCGGCATCCTGCGGCGTCGCGACCTCGACGGGGACGTCGAGCGAGAGCCGGGCGGCAAGGCCCTGCATGAAGGCGCCGGAGCCGACGAGGGCGAAGGGCGGCAGGGCCGCTTCCCGGCGCCGCAGCCAAGCCCTCAGCGCGATCTCGGGGCCGATGCCCGCGGGATCGCCCTGTGTCAGCGCGAGGGCCTTGCCTGTCATGTCAGTTGCTGCTCACCCCGTCGGTGAGCGAGGTGCCATTCTCGAGCTGGTGCTGATAGCTGACCTCGCCGATCGTGCGCAGCTCCAGCCGGAACATGAGCGTCTGGTCGCGGTTCTTCGTGCCGGTCGCCGCGTCCTTGTAGCTCGAGGAATAGGTGATGCCGAACAGCGTACACTCGTCCTGGTAGACGGCGCCGAGCGAGAGGCCCGCCACGGTCCAGGGATTGGACTTGGCATAGGGCATCTGCGGATTCGCGATTGAGTTCTGCCGATCCTGCAGGTAGCGATCGAGATCGAGCAGGATCGATCCGTTCAGCGACCAGTTGTCCGACACCTTGAGTCTGGCGCTGGTCAGCAGGCCCTCGCGGCGCGTCGGATAGCCGAGCTCCGGCTGGGCCGCGTAGCGCGCATACATCACTCTGGTCGTGACCGGGCCGAGGGTCGCATTGGCCTGCAGCTCAAGGCGGCGCAGGCTGAAGTCCCGCTCGTCGAAGCGGCCGCGGCCGGTGAAGGACAGCCTGGAGTTCGGCGCGATGTGGATGCGGCCGACATAGTCCGAGCGCTTCGTCTCGAGGCCCGAGTTGAGGCCGACATGGGCAATGTCGCCGGCGGCATAGGAGTTCCGGCCGGCGAGCTGGTAAGACTGGCCGAAGAGGACGTCGGCATAGCCGCCCTTGTCCATCGTCAGCGCGTATTTCAGGCCGACATTGGCCCGCACGCCGCCCTCGACGCGGTCGTAGCCCGAGAACTTGTTCCACTCGAAGAGGTTGGTGTCGTCGAAGACGAGGCTCTGCGCGTCCTCGTTCGGCAGCTCTCCGATCCGCGTCTCGCGCGGTCGCACCAAGATCTGGCCGATCGGCTCGATGGTGTGCGTGCCGAGGCCGTTGGTGGCGGCGATAAGCGGGTAGCGGTACTCGAGGCCGACGGTCGGCATCGCCCGGGCGAGGAAATTCTCGTTCGGGTTGAGGAAGTTCGAGATCTCGCCGTTCTGGTAACGGGTGGTGTTGATGTCGAGCGCGTAGGCGTCGACACGCAGGCCGGCGAAGGGGGTCCACACCTGGCCCAGCGGGTCGATGAAGCTGCGCCGCCAGGACAGGCCGACGGAGGCGCGCGTCGTCGTGCCGCCGACGCCACGCACGATGCAGTCCGCCGGCGTGAAGGTGCCACAGGTGTAGTAGATCGAGCGGCCGCCGGACGTGGTGAACAGGGGTGTCGACAGCGCGTTTGGCACGCTCGCGTACTGCGCCGCATCACGCGTCAGGCTGGTGACGTTGGCGTCGATCGTCACCTCGCCGCCGAGGAAGCTCGGGCCCGGCAGACGCTTGTTGTAGTCGAGCACCGGGTGCACGACAGGCTGCTGCTTCTGCCAGTCCTCGTAGGACAGCGAGCGGAAGTAGTAGCCACGCAGATCGAAGAAGCCGGTATCACTGCGACCCGTCAGATAGACCGTGGAGGTCGATTCCTTGAAGTAGGTCGAGGTGATGCTCTCGCTCTTGATCTTGTAGTTCTGCAGGAACCACTTGTCGGTCGTCAGCGCGACATCCCAGCCCCACTTCCACTGCTGGTTGATGTCGAAGCGCCCCGTCGTCTCGATGGACCCGCGGAACGTCTTGTCGCCGGCACCCAACGGCGGCGGCAGGAAGGCCTTCTTGTCCTGCTGGAAGATGCCGGCCGCGCGGATGTTGTAGGAGCCGTTCATCAGCCGGTGCCGCCACTCCACCTGGCCGAGGACGCCCTGGCGGCTGAGGATGGTCGGCGTGATGGTGAGGTCGTAGTTGGGCGCCAGATTCCAGAAGAACGGCAGCGACGCGCCGTAGCCGAGCGACGACGAGGTGACGAAGCGGGGGGCGAGGAAGCCCGTCTTGCGCTTCACCGTCGGGTCCGGCGTCGAGAAATACGGCATGTAGAGGAGAGGCACACCCCAGAACTCGATGGAGGCGTCCTCGTAGTAGATCATCTGCTCGCTGTTGTTGTGGATGATCTTGGCAGCTTTCACCTGCCACAACGGGGGACGCGAGGGGTCCTTCTTGCACGCCTCGCAGGCCGTGTAGGTGCCCTTCTCGAAGGTGGTGGATTCGCCGCTGGTGCGCTCGGCACGCGGCGCGGAGAAGCGCGTCTTGTCCGTCGTCTCGATGCGCAGCGAATCGATGAAGCCGTCGCGGAAGTCGTCCGTCAGCTCGAACCGTTCGCCGGTGGCGACGGTGCCGTCGGTCTCGGTCAGACGCGCATTGCCCTCGGCATAGACGCGGCGCGTGTTGCGGTCATAGGTGACGCGGTCGGCCTCGAGCACCCGGCCCTGGTAGTAGAGGTGCACGTCGCCGACAGCCGAAACGGTGTTCTTGTCGTTGTCGTAGACGATCTCGCGCGCCTCGACGACGAGGTGCTCGTCCTGGTTGCCGCTCTGCTGGGTGGTGGCGGCGAGGCGGTCGTTGAGCGTGCCCTGCGCGTTCGCAGCCTCCGACGCGCCGACGCACAGCGCCGCCGCGATCGCTAGCCCTGCGACCGTGCCGTAACTCGAGCGCATACCCACACCCTGCCGGTTCCTGCCTTTCCCGCGGCGCATCAGCCATCCTCCTGATAGAGGAGGGCGAGCACCCCGAGCAAGCTCCCAACGACTGCCGGAAACCACGCCGCGACCGGCGGACTGACGAGGCCCGACGCGCCGAGGTCCTTCATGACTTCGGTCGCAACATAAAGCACGAAGCCCGCGACGACGCCACCGAGAACCATCCGCGCCACACCACCAAATCGGAAAAACCTTAAGGAAAAAGATGCGGCGACCAGCACCATGGCGACGAAGAGAAGCGGCCGCGCCAGCAGCATGTCGCGCTGCAGGCGGTAGCGCGTGGCGTCGAGCCCGGCGCGTTCCGTGCGCTCGATGACGCCCGAAAGGCTCCAGAACGGCACGGCATCGGGCGAGGTGAAGCTCTGCCGCACCTGAGCGGGGTCGAGTGTCGTGGCCAGGTGATAGCTGTCGTGGTTGCGCGGCTCCGCATCGACGGAGAGGATGCGGACGTTCTTAAGATCCCAGTAACCCTCTTTCAATTCTGCCTGGTTCGCCTCGATCCGCTCGCGGAAGGCGCCATCTGGGGAGAAGAGGAAGACGGTGACGCGTGCCAGCGTGGTCGTGTTCTCCACCGCGACCTCGGCGCGGATGATGGCCTGACCGTCGACGCTGTTCTGGCGCAGCCAGATCTCCTGTCCGCCAGAGGCGCGGGTGGCCGTCGCGAAGATGCGGCCCTCGATCGCGCTCGCCTGCTGCTTCATCAGCGCAGACAGCGGATTGTAGAGCGCAACCGAGAAGATGCCGATGCCGAGAGCCACGAGCAGCCCCGGCTGCAGGAACTGCCAGACGGAGATGCCCGCGGCGCGCGCCACCACCAGCTCCAGCCGGCGGCTGAGGTTGAGGAGGGCGGCCATGGCGCCGAACAACATGGCGAAGGGCAGCACCTGCTCCGCCACCGACGGCGTGCGCAGCAGGGACAGCATCGCCATCAGGCCGGTCGAGGCACCCTGTGCGTCGCCGGCACGGCGCATCAGTTCGACAAAGTCGAGCGTGTAGATGAGGGCAAAGACCGTGCCGAAGACGCCCGCGATCATGACGAGGAAGCGGGCGGAGAAATAGCGCGTGAGCGTCGGGCCGATGAGCATCATGTCAGGCCCTCCGCAGCCGCGGCAGGAAGGCGGCGATGTAACCGGCCACGGAATCGGCCACCCGCGCCATGCGGCGTTTCAGGCTGTGCCCGCCGAAGATGAGGAAGAGCGCGCCGAGGCTGCCGAGGATGGGGGCGCCGTAGACGCCCACCACCGCCGCCGGCGTCCGCACGAGGGCGCTCGAGGCTGCGAAGCCCGCGATGCGCACCAGCACCACGGCGACGAGCGCCGCGGCCATGGCCGAGCCGCGGCCCTGGCGCGTCGTGCGCGGCTCGCCCAGCGCGGCGAAGGCGATCAGCGTGAAGGCGATGGTATAGAGCGGCGCGGCGAAACGCTCGTGCAGCTCGGCGCGGAACCGCCCCACCTGCATCTTGTAGTAGTTCTCCTCTTCGTTCGGGAAGAGGAGTTCCATCGTGGAACGCTCGCGCGGCTTGTAGACGATCTCGCCGCCGTTCTCGCCGAAACTGGAGAGGTCGATAGCGTAGCGCTCGAAGGTGACGATGGCGGAATCGCGGCTGTTCGGCTCCTGCCGTTGCACTGATCCCTTTTCAAGGATGAGGTAGCTCTGGCCGTTGACGTCCACCGTCTGGCCGCGCTCGGCGAGATAGATTGTCGTCTTTTCGGGGTCGCGCCGGTCCTGCATGAAAATGCCGAGCAGGGCATCGCCGGCACGCTGGCGGAAATGGAAGGTCAACCCCGATTCGAGGGTGGTGAACTGGCCTTCCTTGACGATCGTGGCGACGAAATCCGCGCGGATCTGCGTGATGAGGTCGCGCAGCGCGGCGAAGCTTGCCGGCATCAGGTAGAGCGTCATGGCGGCGACGACGATGCTCACCGCCAGCATGATGACGGCGAAGGGCCGCAGCAGCCGCCCAGGGGCCATCCCCGCGGCGCTCATGACGATGAGCTCGGAGTCGCCGTTGAGCTTGTTGAGCACGTAGAGTGTGGCGATGAACAGCGCGACCGGTGCGATGATCGTGATCAGCGCCGGCAGCGACAGCATCGTCACCGTGAGGAAGATGGCGAATGTCTGGCCCTTGCCGGTGACGAGATCGAGCTCCCGCAGGATCTGGGTGACCCAGATCACGAGCGTCAGCGCCACGAGACAGGCCATGAAGGCGATGACCGCATTGCGGAAGATGTATCGCTCGATCTGGCCCATTATCCCGCCTGGTCGCGCCCCGCCCCGTCCGCCTTCCAGCGCTTGGAGCTAATCTGCCGCGACCGCTTCGGCAAGAGGCAAGACGTGCCGCCTCGCTTTCTCGTCATTCCGGCCGGCTGCCTGCCCAAGCTCTCCATGCATGCTATATCTGCCCAGACGACGGGCCGGATTCGTGGCAGCAGATGCCGGGCCACGCGCAGAACGGCAACGGGGACGACGACATGGCGCACAACGTGAAGCTCGAGTTCAAGCCCTACGACAAGCCGGCGGAGGGAGGCGACGTCGTCGTCTTCGTGGGGGCCGACCGCAAGAGCGCGCCGTCTGCGGCCGGCCTTCTCGGGGCCGAGCTCGACGAGACCATCGCCCGCGCGGCCGAGCTTGAGCGTTTCAAGGGCAAGGCAAAAAGCGTGTTGGTGCTTATTGCCCCAGGCGGCCTTGCCGCCGACCGGCTGATCGTCGCCGGCCTCGGAGAGGGCGAGGAGCGCGCCAGGCTCGACTGGACAGCCCTCGGCGGCGCCGTCTGCGCCCGGCTGTCCGCCGGCGGCCATGCGCACGTGCTCTTCGAGGCGCCGGGCGAGGCCGCCTCAGCCGAGAACGCCGCCGATTTCGCCCTCGGCGTTCTCCTGCGCTCCTACCGGTTCGACCGCTACAAGACGAAGAAGAAGGACGATGACAACGGCGGTGCGCCGGCGCGGGTCACCATCCACGTTTCCGATCCGGCGGCCGCCAAGCGCGCCTGGAAGTCCCGCGCTGCGGTGGCTGATGGCGTCTTCCTGGCCCGTGACCTCGTCAACGAGCCGCCGAACGTGCTCTACCCTGCCGCCTTTGCGGAACGCGCGGCGGAGCTCTCCAGGCTTGGCGTCGATGTCGAGATCCTCGACGAGAAGGCCCTGAAGAAGCTCGGCATGCGGGCGCTGCTCGGCGTCGGGCAGGGCTCGCACAACGAGAGCCGGGTCGTCATCATGCGCTGGAACGGCGCGCGGGACGATGTGAAGCCCATCGCCTTCGTCGGCAAGGGCGTCACCTTCGACACGGGCGGCATTTCCATCAAACCCGCACAGAACATGGAGGACATGAAGGGCGACATGGCGGGCGCTGCCTGCGTCGTCGGCCTCATGCACGCCCTTGCCGCGCGCAAGGCCAAGGTCAATGCCATCGGCGCCATCGGCCTCGTCGAGAACATGCCCGACGGCAGGGCCCAGCGTCCGGGCGACATCGTGACGTCGATGTCAGGCCAGACCATCGAGATCGTCAACACGGACGCCGAGGGGCGGCTCGTGCTTGCGGACGTGCTCTGGCACGTGCAGGACAAGTACGGCCCCGCCTTCATGGTGGACCTTGCCACCCTGACGGGCGCCATCCTCGTGGCGCTGGGCACCGAGCATGCTGGCCTGTTCTCCAACAACGACGAGCTTGCCGAGCGCATCGCCGCCGCTGGCCGCGCCACGGGCGAGAAGGTGTGGCGCATGCCGCTCGCGCCCGAGTACGACAAGCTCATCGACTCCAAGTTCGCTGACATGAAGAACACCGGCGGGCGCAACGGCGGCTCCATCACCGCCGCCCAGTTCCTGCAGCGCTTCGTCAACAACACGCCGTGGGCGCATCTCGACATTGCCGGAACGGGCATGTCCTCCCCATCGAGTGACATCAACCAGAGCTGGGGATCGGGCTGGGGCGTGCGGCTGCTCGACCAGCTGGTGAAGGATCACTACGAGAGCTGACCGGAAAGGCCATGGCCGAGGTGCTCTTCTACCATCTGCAGCGCCAGCCGCTCGAGGCGGTGCTGCCGGTGCTCATCACGAGGAGCCTCGAGCGTGGCTGGCGTGTCGTCGTCGAGGTGCCCGACGAGGAGCGTCTCGCGGCGCTCGACGATCACCTGTGGACGTTCTCGGAGGAGAGCTTCCTGCCGCACGGCACGGAGAAGGAGGGGGATGCGGCGAGCCAGCCCGTCCTTCTCACCACCGGGCGGCACAATCCCAACGGTGCGCAGGTGCGCTTCCTCGCCGCCTCGGCGCGCCTGCCGGACAGCGTCGATGGCTACGAGCGCATCGTGCTGATGTTCGACGGCAACGACGCGGAGGCCCTGGTCGCGGCGCGCGAGGAGTGGAAGCGGGCGCGCGAGATGGGCCTCGCCGCCACCTACTGGCAGCAGGACGAGGCCGGTCGCTGGATCAAGAAGGCCTGATCGGCCTTCCTCCAGCCATGGAACCGGCGCACCACTGCCACCCGGCCGCTGCCGCCTGCACGGTGCCGGCCTCAACAGCGTCGGAACACCGTCTTCCGACGTGTCAGCCGGATGGAGCCATGTCGAAACGAGCCACTTTCCTCCTCCTTGTCGCTTTGTTTCTCCCTCTCGGCCTCGCTGCGCCGCTCGCTGCGCAGGAAGAGAGCGAGCCTGCCCCAGCGGTCTCCGCTCCGGCGAGCGACGAGGTCGGCCAGGCGCGCCGCGGCGCCCGCCGCGAGCAGGCCGAATCCCGGCGGCTGCCGCCGGCCGTCACCACAGAGCACCAGATCACGATCGGCGGCGAGACGATCGAGTACCAGGCCATCGCCGGCAGCATCGTGCTGGAGGGTGCCAACGGCCGCGCAGAGGCCGACATCGCCTTTGTCGCCTATTTCAGGAAAGGGGCCGATCCGCAGCAGCGGCCGATCACCTTCGCCTTCAACGGCGGCCCCGGTGCGGCGTCGGCCTATCTGCACCTCGGGGCCCTCGGCCCCAAGCGGCTCTCCTTCGGCAATGAGGGCGAGGTGCCGTCGAGCCCGCCGGTGCTGAGTGACAATGAGGAGAGCTGGCTCGCCTTCACCGATCTCGTCTTCGTCGATCCGGTCGGCACCGGCTTCAGCCGCTTCCTGACGGATGATGCCGAGGTGCGCCGCCGCTACTGGTCGGTGGAAGGCGACATCTCCGCGCTCGGCAGCTTCGTCTGGCGCTTCCTTAACCGCTACGACCGGCTCGCGTCGCCCAAGGCACTGGTGGGCGAGAGCTACGGCGGCTTCCGCGTGCCGAAGCTGGCCCGTGCGCTGCAGACGCGCTTCGGCGTCGGCGTCGGCACGCTGGTGATGATCTCGCCGGTTCTCGACTTCGCTCTCATCGAGGATGGGCCGGTCTCGCCGCTCGCCCCCGCCGCGCGGCTGCCGTCCTTCGCGGCCACGGCGCTGGAGCGGGCAGGCAAGACCGTCACCAGCCGCGCGCAGCTTGCCGAGGCAGAGCGCTATGCGGAAGGGCCGTTCCTTACCGATTTCCTGCTAGGGCCGCGCGACAGGAAGGCGAGGGAGCGACTCATCGCCGATGTCACTCGCCTCACCGGCCTCGATGAAGCCCTGGTGCGCCGGTTCGCCGGCAGGGTGGACCTGACGAGCTTTGTGCGCGAGCTGCACCGCGACCGGGAGCGGGTGGGCAGCTATTACGACGGCAACGTCACGGCTCTCGATCCCGACCCCTTCGCCGCCCGGTCGGAGTTTGACGATCCGGTGCTCGACGGTTCCGTCGCGCCGCTCACCAGTGCGAGCGTCGACTACCTCGCCCGCGCGCTTGGCTACAGGGTCGATGCGCGCTATCACCTGCTCAACCGGGAAGTCAGCGGCCGCTGGAACTGGGGCTCCGGCCGCCGGCAGCCCGAGGTGCTCAGCGACCTTGCGGCCGTGCTGGCCCTCGACGGGAAGGCCCAGGCACTCGTCGTGCATGGCTTCACGGATCTCGTGACGCCCTATTTCTCCTCCAAGCTGGCGCTCGACCAGCTGCCGGCGCTCGGCAGCGACGGTGCGCGAGTCGGGCTCGAGGTGTTGCCAGGCGGCCATATGTTCTACACGCGCGACACTTCGCGCCGCGCCCTGAAGGAGGCCGTGCGTCCACTCTATGAACGGGTGAAGTAGGAGAGGATGACAGCACGATGATGATGAAGAGTGCGCTCGTCTGCGCCACCGCCCTTCTGATCGGCGCCTGCACCGCCGACGTGGCCGGCACCGCTTTCGTCAACGACAGCTCCGTCACTGTCCATGCGGGTACCAGCGAGCCTGTGCTTGGGCCGGACGGGCGCTGCACGGCGGACGTCAGCCTCAACCCGGCTGCGGGCGGGCCGGCCGACATCGCCCTCGGGATGACCGAATGCGCTCTTGTCGCGATCAAGGGCCAGCCGACTGACGTGCTCATCGGTGAGAGCGGCAAAGGCCAGCGCGAGGTGCAGGTGCTCTACCAGGAGCCCACCGGCAAGAAGCTCTACCTCTTCACCGACAACCGCCTGACGCGGATCGTGGAATAAGGGGCCCTGCGTCGCGTCGTAACGGGCCGGCGGATCAGCCGAGCTCCTCGGCGAGGCCGATGAGGAGCCCTTCCGGCCCCCGGATGTAGCAGAGGCGATAGGCGTCCTCGTAGCGGACGACCTCGCCGACGAGCTGCGCGCCGTAGCGGCCCAGCCTCGTGAGCGTCTCGTCGAGGTCGTCCACCGCGAACATGACGCGCAGATAGCCCAGGGCGTTGACCGGGGCGTTCCTGTGGTCCGCGACAACCGCTGGCGCGAGGAAGCGGGAGAGCTCAAGCCCGCCGTGGCCGTCCGGCGTGCGCATCATGGCGATCTCCACGCGCTGGTCGCCGAGGCCGGTGACCCTTCCCGCTCAGGCTCCCTCAATCATGGCCCGTCCTTCGAGGGTCAAGCCGAGTTCGCGAAAGAAGTCGATCGCCGCCGCAAGGTCCTCCACGACGATCCCGACATTGTCCATCCGCTTCAACGCCCTGGGCTGCCTCCCGCTCGTCTTGCGCCGGCCCTGGCCGGAGCTCCGGCCGGTGCCGTGCGGTGGGAAAGGGGCGCTTTCCCGGCCTTGATGCCGGCTTCCCGCAGGCGCTGCGGGCAGTGCCGAAACGTTGTCGCGGAGGGCTGTGTTCCCGCGGAACAACTGCGACGAGCCGCAGAGTGGCCGCATGAGCTGCGCGATCCCTGTGGATCGCGCAGCCCTGTGGAAAACTCTTTGAATCCGCTTCGGATGGCGTTAACTTATGACGGTGGGCGCCCGCTGAGGGTGGTCCATCTCAGACCCTTCCCACCCTCGGGAAGGGCCGCCGGGGCTATAAGACCGGAATGGGTGGGGAAGAAAGTCCCTTTCAGGGACCCCACCCCCATTCTCGTTTCATGAATAGCGACAGCTCACGTCGCGGTCGCGGCTTCCATCTCGGCCGAGGCCGAGAGCCATTCCTCCTCCGCCTTCGCCAAGGCTTCCGCCGCTTCGGCGCGCATGCGCGCCAGCTCGGCCGCCTTCTCCGGGTTCTTCCTGAAGGTGTCGGGCTCGGCCAGAGCGGCGTCGACCTTGGCGATGGCAGTCGAGAGCTTCTCCATCCGCGCCTCCAGCGCCTCGATGCGCTTGCGCAGGGGGCCGAGCGCGATGCGCTTCTGCGCCGACTCGCGCCGTCGCTCTGCCTTCTCTCCACCGGCGCCCTCGCTGCGTCCGCCGGTTCCGGGGGCGGATAGCACCATGCGGCGGTAGTCGTCGAGATCGCCGTCGTAAGGCCTGACCGTTCCGTTCGCGACAAGCCAGAGCCGGTCGGCGCAGGCTTCGACCAGGAAGCGGTCGTGGCTGATGAGCAGCACCGCCCCGTCGTAGTCGTTGATGGCCTCCATCAGCATCTGACGGCTGTCGATGTCGAGGTGGTTGGTCGGCTCGTCGAGGATGAGCAGATGCGGCCCCACGAACGCGGCGAGGCCCATGAGCAGCCGCGCCTTCTCCCCGCCGGAGAGGTTGGCGACCGGCGTGTCGGCCTTGGCGCCGGGAAAGCCCATGCGCGCGGCGCGGGCGCGCTGGTGCGCCTCCGGCGCGTCCGGCACCAGCCTTGCGACATGCTGCACCGGCGTTTCGTGCGGAATGAGTTCGTCGAGCTGGTGCTGGGCGAAATAGGCCGTCGTCAGCTTCGGCGAATGGCGCAGCTCGCCCTTCATGGGTTTCAGGCGGCCGGACAGCAGCTTGGCGAAGGTCGACTTGCCGTTGCCGTTGGGGCCGAGCAGGGCGATGCGGTCGTCCGGGAGGATGGTGAGGTTGAGCCGGTCCAGTACCAGGCGCCCATCGTAGCCGACGCCGACGCCCTCCATGGCGACGAGGGGCGCGGACAGGGGCCGCGCCGGGCCGGGCAGGTCGAAGGGCAGGGACTCCTCCTCGGCGACCGGGGCGATCGGCTCCATCTTCTCCAGCCGCTTCAGGCGCGACTGCGCCTGTCGCGCCTTCGATGCCTTTGCGCGGAAACGCTCGACGAAGGCCATGAGGCGCTTGCGCTCGGCCTCTTGCTTCATGCGCGTCCTGGCCTGCAGGGCCAGCTTCTCGCGCCGCTGCCTGTCGAAAGAGGTGTAGCCGCCGCGGTAGAGGGTCAGCTTGCCCTGGTCGAGATGAAGGATGTGGTCGACCGCCGTGTCGAGCAGCTCGCGGTCGTGGCTGATGACGAGCACCGTGTGCGGATAGCGCCCGAGGTAGTCGTAGAGCCAGAGTGTGCCCTCGATGTCGAGGTAGTTGGTGGGCTCGTCGAGCAGCAGCAGGTCCGGTTCGGAGAAGAGGACCGCGGCGAGCGCCACACGCATGCGCCAGCCGCCGGAAAAGTCCGAGCACGGGCGCTGCTGCGCCTCCGCGTCGAAGCCGAGGCCGTGCAGGATGGCGGCAGCACGCGCCGGCGCCGAATGGGCGCCGATGTCGACGAGGCGCGTCTCGATCTCGGCCCGCCGCATGGGATCGTCCGTCGTCTCGGCCTCGGCGAGGAGAGCCGTCCGTTCCCTGTCGGCGGCGAGCACGACATCGATGAGCCGCTCAGGCCCGCCGGGCGCCTCCTGCGCGACGGCGCCGATGCGCAGGTTTCGCGGAATGGAGATGGAGCCGCTCTCTGGCGCGATCTCTCCGAGCAGGATGCGGAACAGCGTGGTCTTGCCCGCGCCGTTGCGGCCGACGAGGCCAATGTGGGCATTCGCCGGCAGGGCGGCCGTCGCGCCGTCGAGAATGATGCGTTCGCCGAGCCGGTAGGTGAGATCGTTGATGTGCAGCATGGCGTCTTGTCGCGCGCCGTGCCGCGGCGGGCAAGTCCCGGTGCGTGGGGGGGCGCACAACCGGTTCCGCGCCGCCACATCGTCGCCACAATGCCGCCGCGAAGCTGCCCTGTGGATAAGTCACGCAGGGCCTGTTGAAGGTCTGTGTACAGCTTGTGATTCGCCATGTCGCGTCGCCGTTCCGATACCCAGCATTCCCTCGGCGCCCTCGTGCTCGCCGTCCTCGCTCTCGTCGCCGGCATCGCCGTGGTCGTCGAAAGCGCCTGGGCGCGGCGCCTGCCGCCGGCCCCCGCCGCAGAGCCCGTCGGCGAGGTGCTCCCGGCTCTGACTGTGGCCGATCTGGCTCGCCACGTGGCGGAGGGCGCGGCGCAGCTTTCGCGCTGCTGACCGCGAGGCTGCGAGCGGTGCGGTGACGTCTGGCCGGTGGCCTTCCGATCCGGACGGAGGCAGATTTTGCGAGTGGGTTAAAGAATTAGAATTTTGTATTTCTGAAAGCCGGCAGTTTCTGTTTTAATTATTGCAAATAGAGACCGTGATATTTTGCTTTATTTGGAGCGCGATCAGTGTTCCACTTTCGTCTGCTCGGCCGGCCGATTCCTGTGCCCGGCCATCTCCAGGGCGAACCGCCTCATAGGGGGGCAGACATGAAGAAGTATCTGGCTGAACTGCTCGGCACTGCTTGCCTCGTTCTGTTCGGTTGCGGGTCTGTCGTTCTCGGCGGCTATGGGGCGGAGTTCCCGCTCGGCATGCTGCCTGTCGCCTTCGCTTTCGGCCTCGCCGTCACCGCGATGGCCTATGGCATCGGTCCTGTCTCGGGCTGCCACATCAATCCGGCAGTCACCATCGCCGTCTGGTCGGCGGGGCGTATGCCGGCCTCCGACGTGCCGGGCTACATCATCGCCCAGTGCCTCGGCGGCGTCGTCGGGGCGGGGATCCTCCTGCTCATCGCCAGCGGCCGGGCAGGCGGCTATGACGTGGCGACGGGTGGGCTCGGCCAAAACGGGTGGGGGGAAGGGTATCTCGGCGCGTATGGCACGGCCGCCGCTGCCGTTGCCGAGTTCGTGGCCACCTTCCTCTTCACCGCCGTCATCCTCGGGGCGACGTCCAGGGCCGGCACGACACCCGCAGCCGGGCTCGCCATCGGCCTGACGCTGGTCGTCATCCACATCGTGTTCATCAACGTCACCGGCGTGTCGGTCAATCCGGCCCGGTCGCTCGGCCCGGCCGTGTTCGTCAGCGGACAGGCGCTGGCGCAGCTCTGGCTGTTTATCGTCGCGCCTATCCTGGGCGGGCTGTGCGCCGGGCTCGCCTTCCGCTCCGGCGCGCTCGAAGCGTGAGATTCGCCCCGGGCCGCGGTCTTGACCTCGCGGCCCGGGGAAAGAACGATGCGATGCGGCGTATCGTCCGGGGGCGGCTTGTCCGTTCGTTCTTCGGCCGCTGGGGGGAGGAGCCATGGCATCGCTGACGCGGGTTGCCTATTTCAAGGATGTCGACATCGATCTCGGCCCCTTCGAGACGCGCTGCAACTGGCGGCGCTTCGACGAGAACGAGGTGCTCGTGGACTTCGAGGATGCCTCGACGGACGTCTACTTCCTGGTTGCCGGCGACGTCCGCATCCTGGTGCGCACCCAGTCGGGCAAGGAGGTCATCCTCGGCGAGATGCGCGGCGGCCAGTTCTTCGGCGAGCTTGCCGCCATTGACGGCGTCAAGCGCTCGGCGAACGTGACAGCGCTGACGCGCGGCGAGGTGTGCATCATGCCCGCCGCCGTGTTCCGCGAGATCGTCTTCGCCTCCAGGGTGGTCTGCGACAAGGTCCTGCGGCTGCTGGCAGGTCGCGTGCGCGAACTCAACGCCCGCCTCATGGAGCATTCAGTGCTCGACCTCAGGCACCGGCTCTATTCGGAGCTGCTGCGCCTGTCACAGCCGCGCGCCGGCCATCCCGGCGAGCGGGTGGTGACGCCGCCGCCCTACCATCACGTGCTCGCGGCGCGTATCGGTTGCCGGCGCGAGCAGGTGACGCGCGAGTTCACCGCCCTCACCAACGAGAACCTCGTGGAGCGCACGCGCGGGGCGCTCATCCTCAAGAAGCCGGAAGTGCTCGAGGCCCGTGTCGCCGAGGCCTTGCGGGAGGACCTCTAGGACGCTCCCGTCAGAGCCTGTCGAGCAGGGAGAAGCCCAGCATTGCCGCAACCAGCAGCGGCCGGCGCAACAGCCGGCCGCCGGGCAGCCGTGGTACGGGAAGATCCGTCATCACCGACAGCCGCCGGTCATCGCCGAGGATGGCTTCCGCAATGGCGCGCCCGGTGAAGGGGGCGAGCATGACGCCCTGGCCGCTGTAGCCGGAGGCGACATAAAGCCCCGGTTCGAGCCGGCGCACGAAGGGCAGGCGAGGCGAGGTGATGCCGAGCACACCGCCCCAGCCGTGGGTGATGCGGACGTCGGCGAGCATGGGGAAGATTGGCAGCATGCGCCGCAGCACGCGCCGGGCGAAATTGCGCGGCAGCGCGGCGCCGTAGCTCTCGCCCCCGCCGAAGACAAGGCGTCCGTCCGCCGTGCGGCGGAAGTAGTTGACCACGAAGCGCGTGTCGGCGGCCGCGTAGGGCCCGGCAAGGACGGCATCGGCCAGCGGGCCGAGCGGCTCGGTGGCGACCATGAAGTTGACGATCGGCATGACGTGGTCGGCCACCGCCGGCACCAGCCGGCCGTTGTTGCCGTCGCCGGTGACGACGATGGTGGCCGCCTCGATGTCGCCCCGCGGCGTGGCGAGGCGCCATCCCGCGCCCGTGCGCGCTACTGCCGTCGCAGGGGTCTCTTCGGCGATGCGCGCGCCGGCAGCGAGTGCGGCCGCGGCGAGCCCCCGCGTGAGGGCGAGCGGGTCGAGATGCCCGCCCTCGGCATCGAAGACGGCGCCGTAATAGCCCTGGGCGCCCGTGTAGCGCGACAGCTCCTCCCGCTCGATCACCGTGAGGTGGCTTGCACCATAGTGGCGTGCGAGATGCTCGGCGTCGGCCGCCAGGTCGCGGAAGAGGGAGGGGCGGTGCGCCAGCGTAAGCAGGCCGCGCCGGGGCGCGCAGGCGATGGCCTCCTCGCCGATGAGCTGGAAGAGCCAGCGGTGCGCCTCCCACGCATAGTCCCAGAGCGCGCGGGCCCGCATCGGGCCCACCTTCTCCTCCAGCCAGCGCTGGTCGCGCCGCTGGCCGGGGTGGATCTGGCCGCCATTGATGCCGGATGCGCCTGCGCCGACGCGGCCTTTCTCGACGACGATGACCTTCAATCCTGCCCGCGCCAGCGTTAGCGCCGCGCCGAGCCCGGTGAATCCGGCCCCGACCACGGCGACGTCGGCCTGCGCCGAGCCGTCGAGCGCGGGCTGCGGTGGGAGGGGCGGAGCCGTTGTCTCGTAGAGGTTGCCGCCGGCGGGGAGGCTCGGCACAGGCGCTGGTCCTTCGCTCACTCGCCGGTCACACGTTCAGCAGCAGGAACTCGCGTTCCCACGGGCTGATGACCTCCATGAAGGTCTCGAACTCGGCCCGCTTCACGGCGGTGTAGGTGCGCACGAAGCTCTCGCCGAAGATGCTGGTCAGGGCCTCGCTCTCCTCGAGCGCGGTCGCCGCCTCGAGAATGCCGCGCGGCAGGTCGTAGTCGAGCGAATAGGCCGAGCCGAGCACCGGCTCGCTCGGCTTGAGCCCTTCCTCGAGGCCGAGCAGGCCGCAGGCGAGCGAGGCCGCGATGGCAAGGTAGGGGTTGGCGTCCGAGGATGGAATCCGGTTTTCGACGCGCCGGGCCGAGGGCTCCGACGGCGGGATGCGGAGCCCCGTGGTGCGGTTGTCGTAGCCCCAGGCGACGTTGATCGGCGCCACGGAGTAGCGTGTCAGCCGCCTGTAGGAATTGACGTAGGGCGCGAGCATGGACATCGCCGCCGGCAGATGCGCCTGCAGGCCGCCGATGAACGAGAAGAACTCGTCAGTCGGCTTGCCCTCCTTGTCGGAGAAGATGTTGCGGCCCGTCTCGATGTCCGTCACCGACATGTGGATGTGCATGGCCGAGCCCGGCTGGTGGGCGATGGGCTTGGCCATGAAGGTGGCATACATGTCGTGCTTCAGCGCCGCTTCGCGGATGGTGCGCTTGAAGAGGAACACCTGGTCGGCGAGGTCCAGCGGGTCGCCGTGGCGCAGGTTGATCTCCATCTGCCCGGCGCCTTCCTCGTGGATCAGGGTGTCGATCTCAAGCCCCTGCGCTTCCGAGTAATCGTAGATCAGCTCGAACAGGTCGTCGAACTCGTTGACGGCGGCGATGGAGTAGGCCTGCCGGCCGATCTCTGCCCGGCCCGAGCGGCCGATGGGCGGCTCCAGCGGATAGTCCGGGTCGAGATTCTTCTTGACGAGGTAGAATTCGATCTCGGGCGCGACAATCGGCTGCCAGCCGCGGCGGCGGTAGCGCTCGATGAGGCTTTTCAGCACTTGCCGCGGCGCGTGGTCGACGGGGCGGCCGTCGCGATAGAAGGCCTCGTGGATGATCTGGGCCGTCGGGTCATTCGCCCACGGCACGAGGGTGATGGTGGAGAAATCCGGGATCAGCACGAGGTCGCCGTCCGCCGGGGCATCCTGGTCAAGCACCTCGTGCGGATAGTCGCCCGCGATCGTCTGGTAGAAGATGGCTCCCGGCAGGCTCATGGAGGGGCTGCGGAAGAACTTCTCCGCGGGCATCACCTTGCCCCGTGCCACTCCCGCCTGATTCGGGACGACGCATTCGATCTCCTCAATGCCGCGCTTGGCGACGAAGGCGCGCGCCTCTTCGATGGAGGCGGCTCCACGGGGCGCGGGGGTCGCCTTGTGCTGGTGCGCTTTCTTCTTGGCCATGTCACCTACCTGCGTGTGGAAAGAGGTAACGGTGCCACACCTTGCGCTGTCAACCGTCGGCAGGGTGGGAAAGCCCTGCAGACTTGTTGTCGCGCGGCCCGGCTGCGAATAACGTGCCGGCCGCAACGGTCCGGTTTGGGAGGTTCGCCGGAATGTCCATGGCTGTCGACGGTCGCAGGCGAGGTTCGTTGGCAATCGGTGCCGTGCGGCGCGATTTTGCCCCCTGGGCTGACCCCGGAGCGATCCCCCTCATCCGTTTCGAGCAAGTAACGAAACGGTACGGAGAGGTCACGGCGGTCGACAACCTGTCGCTCGACATCTACGAGCGCGAGTTCTTCTGCCTGCTCGGCCCCTCGGGCTGCGGCAAGACCACGCTGATGCGCATGCTCGCCGGCTTCGAGGCGGCGAGCGAGGGGCGCATCGTGCTCGCCGGCCAAGACCTGTCCGGGGTGCCACCCTACAGGCGCCCCGTCAACATGATGTTCCAGTCCTACGCGCTCTTCCCGCACATGAGCGTGGAGCGCAATATCGCCTTCGGCCTGGAGCAGGACAGGCTTCCCAAGGCGGAGATCGCCGACCGCGTGGTCGAGATGCTGCGCCTCGTGCAGCTCGAGCCCTTCGCGCGCCGCCGCCCGTCGCAGCTCTCGGGCGGCCAGCGCCAGCGCGTGGCGCTCGCCCGCGCCCTCGCCAAGCGCCCCAAGGTGCTGCTGCTCGATGAGCCGCTTGGCGCGCTCGACAAGAAGCTGCGGGAGGAGACGCAGTTCGAGCTGATGGACCTGCAGGTGAAGCTCGGCATGACCTTCCTCGTCGTCACGCACGACCAGGAGGAGGCGATGACGATGGCCGACCGCATCGCTGTGATGGACCACGGCCGCATCGTCCAGGTGGCGACGCCGGGCGAGATCTACGAGCAGCCGGCGAGCCGCTACGTGGCGGAGTTCATCGGCGACGTGAACATCCTCGAAGGCAAGGTTATCGCGGCCGGGGAGGGGCGCTGCACGCTCGCGGTGGCCGATGCGCCCGAACCCGTCTCCGTCGCCGGTGTCGCCGAGCCGCTGTCGCCGGGGCGCGAGGTGGCGCTCGCCCTGCGGCCGGAGAAGCTCGTGCTGACCCAGGAGGAGCCGCCGCCTCACACGCCGAACGTCTTCGCCGGCACGATCTGGGACATCGGCTATCTCGGCGACTGGACGATCTATCTGGTGCGCCTCGCGAGCGGCAAGACGCTGCGCGTCTCGCGCGCCAATGTCACCCGTTTCGTCGAGCGGCCCCTGAGCTGGGACGACAAGGTCTTCGTTCATTTCGCGCCCGAGGCGGGCGTCGTTCTGACGCGGTGAAGACGATGAGCGATCAGGAAAGGATGGATGTGGCTCCGCGCCCGCCGGATCGGGGCGCGCTCGGCAGGGCACCGTCGGCCCTCGTGCCGGCGGTGCCCTTTCTTTGGCTGGCCTTCTTCTTTCTCGTTCCCTTTGCCATCGTCTTCAAGATCGCGCTGTCGGAGCCGGCGACGGCGCAGCCGCCCTACCGGCCAGTCTTTGACCTCTCGCAGGGCTTCGAGGGTCTGCGCGAGGCCTTCTCGCAGCTCAGCTTCTACAACTTCACGCTGCTGCTCGAAGACAGCCTCTATTTCTCGTCCTTCATCTCCTCGCTGCGCATCGCGGCCGTGTCGACGGTGCTGCTGCTCGCCATCGGCTTTCCCATCGCCTATGCCATGGCGAAGGCGCCGGAACGCTGGCGTCCGACGCTCCTCATGCTCGTCATCCTGCCGTTCTGGACGAGCTTCCTCATCCGCGTCTATGCCTGGATTGGCATCCTGAAGCCCGAAGGGCTGCTCAGCGCGTTGCTCATCAACCTCGGCCTGATCAGCGAGCCGCTGCAGATCATGAACACGGATACGGCCGTGTTCATCGGCATTGTCTATTCCTATCTGCCCTTCATGGTGCTGCCGCTCTACGCGACGTTGGAGAAGTTCGACTACACGCTGCTCGAGGCGGCGGAGGACCTCGGCTGCCCGCCGTGGCGGGCCTTCTGGCGCATCACGGTGCCGCTCGCCATGCCCGGCGTCCTCGCCGGCTGTCTCCTGTGCTTCATCCCTGTGGTGGGCGAGTTCGTCATTCCAGACCTGCTCGGCGGCTCGGAGACGCTGATGATCGGGCGGACACTGTGGAGCGAGTTCTTCTCCAACCGCGACTGGCCGCTCGCCTCGGCGGTCGCCGTCGTGCTGCTGGTGTTGCTCGTCGGCCCCATCGTCGCCTATCGCGACATCGAGGCCCGGCGCTGGGAGAAGGCGCAATGAACCGGCGTTTCGGCTTTTTCGACGCGACGGCCCTGACGCTGGGCTTTGCTTTTCTCTACCTGCCCATCCTCATCCTGGTCGTCTACTCGTTCAACGCCTCGCGGCTCGTCACGGTCTGGGGCGGCTTCTCGACGCAGTGGTATGCCTCCCTGCTGAAGAACGAGCAGCTCCTGGAAGCCGCCTGGGTGTCGCTGCGTGTCGCCTTCCTGTCGGCGGCGGCGGCGACTGTCCTCGGCACGCTCGCGGCGCTCGCGCTCGTGCGCTACGGGCGCTATCCGGGCCGCACGCTGTTCACGGGCATGGTCTATGCCCCGCTCGTGATGCCGGAGGTGATCACCGGCCTGTCGCTGCTGCTGCTCTTCGTCGCTGTCGACTTCGACCGGGGCTTCTGGACCGTCGTCCTCGCGCACACGACCTTCACCATGTGCTTTGTCACGGTGGTGGTGCAGGCGCGGCTCGTCGACTTCGACCGCAGCCTCGAGGAGGCGGCGATGGACCTCGGTTGCCCGCCGCTGAAGACTTTCTTCACGATCACGCTGCCGCTCATCGCGCCGTCGGTGCTGGCGGGTTTCCTGCTCGCCTTCACGCTGTCGCTCGATGACCTCGTGATCGCGAGCTTCACCTCGGGGCCGGGCGCGACCACGCTGCCGATGCGCATCTACAGCCAGGTGCGCCTCGGCGTGACGCCGGAGATCAACGCTGTCTGTACCATTCTGGTGGCGCTGGTGACGGTGGGCGTGATCTCCGCCTCTCTCGCCACCAAGCGGCAGGCAATGGCGGGCCGCTAGCGCCTACTGCAGCGTGCCGCCCGCCGACGAGAGATCTGCCGGTGGCACCTGCGGCGGCGACGCGGTGAGGAAAAAGGGCGCCGCCGCGCTGGAGCGCTGGATGAGCGCGTCGACATCAGGCCCGACGATCGGGTCGTCCCAGCTGCCGCGGATCTTGAGCGGGAAGCCGGACGGAACCGTCGAAGCCGATGCCTTCGGCGACGTAACGGTGGCGTCGAGCAGAAGACGCCGCTCGCCGACGAAGACGTGGCCGGTCATGAGACCGCGTGCGCCCGGCGTGGTCATCTCCACCGTGCCGATGTCGGCGATGCCTTCGCTGATCGTCAGCTGCCCCGTGATGCTCTCGAAGGGTGTGCGCCCGCCGCGCCAGTCAAGCGCCGCGGCGAGGGGGCGCGCCTCCACGCGCCGGGCGAGCTCCGGCAGGTTCACGCCGGCGATCGAACCCGCCGAAATTTCGAACTGGCACTGTCCGCGCAGGGCGTGCGCGAGCTCGGCGAAGGAGGCGCCCGCCGCCTCGAACTGAAACTGGGCAGTGCCATGGCCCGAGAAACGGGTGATGTTGGCCGTGTCGTTGAGCAGGCCGAGGAGGTTCACCTTGTCCGCCTGGCCGGTCAGGCGCACGTCATAGCCTGCCGGGGAGGGGGACATGATGAGCCGACCCTTGATTGTGCCGCCGTGCAGGCCGGCCCGCCCGAGGGCGATCTCGAGCCGGCCGTTCCTGATCTGCATGGAGCCCGCGATGTTCTCGACAGGCATCCGCTCGTAGTGGGCCTTGGTGATCGACAGACGCAGGTCGAGGTCCGCCTGCTCGAGCCAGCGCGTGGCAAGCGCATCACGGCTCCAGCCGCCGTCGGAGCCGCGCGTCGGCAGGAGCGGGCGCAGGAAGCGTGCGAGCTGCAACTCCTCAGCCGCTAGCGTGCCAGAGACAGCGAGGCGCGCCTGATCGAAACGTGCAGTGATCGCACCGTCGATGCGGTAGCGGTCGATCTCGATGCTCGCCTGCGGCAGCAGCAGCCCGCGCGATGACAGGGATACGGGGCCGGAGAGCGAGAAGGCTTCCACGAGATGGCCGAGGGGCACCACGCCGCCGAACTGGCTGTCGGCCCAGCGCAGGGACCGGGTCGAGACGCGCAGGTCGCCGTTGAGCTGCGGATCGTCCGAACTGGTGATTTCGCCCTTGAAGGCGAGGTCGCCGAGCGGGCTCTGCAGCTTGACGGCGAGGGGTGAGGCGCGGCCGTCCACAATCGCCGCCGGCGAGAAGGATTCGATCTGGAGATCCACCGGCTCGCCGCGCCACTGTACCCTGCCCGCCACCGCGAGCGGTCCGGTGAGCGAGGGCCAGTAGACGACGAGATTGGCCTGGCTGGCGAGGGCGGGGCCCGCGTCCTTCGCGCGCGTCAGGACGAGCCCGTCGATGATGACAAGACGCCCGACATGGCGGCCGTTGGCGGTGCCGTCCCGCCGGCTCGCGATCTCGCGCCCGGTGTGCGCGTTCAGCACGGCCCACAGATCGCGCAGCGTCCCGATGCGGCTGAGGTCGAGCCGCGGTTGCACAAGCGTGACCTCGACGAGCTCCATCCGCCCGAAAAGCAGGGGCAGCAGTCGCAGCTCGCCGCGGAGCTGGCGGGCCTGCGCCACCTCCTCGCCCTGCGGTGTCTGCAGGCTGACGTTCTCCAGCTTGACGCGCGGCACGGGCAGGAGCGCGAAGGTGGCCTTGCCGTCGGTCGCGAGGGAAAGGCCCGTGGTGCGCCGCAGCTCCTCGCCGATGGAAGTGGCAAGCGGCGTCGTGGCCAGCGTCCACGGCATCACTGCCATGGCGCAGACCAAAAGGACGGCGGCCGTAACCAGAAAGAGCTTGGACCTCGTCATTGCCACTCGCGTCCGCCGTTGGCCCCGGCTGAGGACCGACGGCGCAACCCAGTCATAAGGCAGTCTGATCCTTTACGCCGATTCAGCCGCCGCGCATAGGATTCTTGCCCTTCTATGCCGAGCGATATTGACGCTTTATGGACAATGCAAGGCGCGCTATCACCGCCGGCAACAATCCAGGGAGGACAGCAACGATGACCCATGCCGCCCCTTTATGGACCCCTTCGCCTGAACGTGTGGCGGAAACGGCCCTGCGGCGGTTCATGGACTTCCTCGGTGAGCGTGTCGGGAGGCGCTTTGCCGACTATGCTGACATCCATGCCTTCTCCATCGCGGAACGCGAGGCCTTCTGGTCCGCCCTGTGGGACTTTTGCGGTGTGATCGGGGAGAAGGGCGAGCGCGTCCTTGTCGATGATCGCATGCCGGGGGCCAGGTTCTTCCCTGACGCGCGCCTCAACTTCGCTGAGAACCTCCTGCGCTGCAACGGCGCGAGCGAGGCCATGGTCTTCAGGGGAGAGGACGGCTCTTCCCTGCGTTTGACCTGGGCGGACCTCCACGCACTCGTCTCTCGCCTCCAGCAGTGGCTCGCAGCCCAGGGCGTCGGCGTCGGAGACCGTGTTGCGGCCATGATGCCGAACCGGCCCGAGACCATCGCCGCCATGCTGGCCACCGCCTCGCTCGGCGCCACTTGGTCCTCCTGCTCGCCGGACTTTGGCGTGCAAGGCGTCATCGACCGCTTCGGCCAGATCGAGCCGAAGGTGTTCATCGCCATCGACGGCTATTTCTATGCGGGTAAGCGGCTCGACCTCACCGACAAGGTGCGTGAGGTGGTGGCACGTCTGCCGAGCCTCGCGGCGGTGCTGGTCGTGCCCTACATCGGTATCGCCGATGAAGTGGCGGAAAGCCTCGGCAAGGAGGCGACGACGCTGCCGGCCATCACGGCGCAGTATGCCGCCCGGCCGGTGACATACGAGCGCCTGCCCTTCAACCACCCGCTGTGCATCCTCTTCTCCTCGGGCACGACGGGTGTGCCGAAGTGTATCGTTCACGGCGCGGGCGGCACCCTGCTGCAGCACCTCAAGGAGCACCGCCTGCAGTGCGACCTGAGGGCGGGCGACCGCTTCTTCTACTTCACCACCTGTGGCTGGATGATGTGGAACTGGCTGGCCTCCGGCCTTGCCACCGAGGCGACGCTGATCCTCTTCGACGGTTCGCCCTTCCATCCCGAGCCATCGGTGCTGTTCGACCTCGCCCAGGCCGAGCGCATCACGCTCTTCGGCACCTCGGCGAAATATATCGACGCCTGCAGGAAGGCCGGGCTCGCGCCTGCCCGCACGCACGACCTCTCGAGCGTTCGCCTCATCACCTCCACCGGCTCGCCGCTGGCGCCGGAAAGCTTTGATTACGTCTACGAGGCCATCAAGCCGGACGTGCATCTGGCCTCGATTTCCGGCGGCACGGACATCGTCTCCTGCTTCGTCGGCGGCAGCCCGATCTCGCCGGTCTACAGGGGCGAGATCCAGGCGCCAGGCCTCGGCATGGCCGTCGAGGTGTGGGACGAGACGGGCAAGCCCATCCGCTCCGGCAAGGGCGAGCTCGTCTGTACCCGTGCCTTTCCCTGCATGCCGGTGATGTTCTGGAACGACCCCGGCGGCAAGAAGTATCACGCCGCCTACTTCGAGCGCTTCGAGGGCATCTGGTGCCACGGCGACTTCGCCGAGTGGACCGAGCACGGAGGCCTCATCATCCACGGCCGCTCGGATGCCACCCTCAACCCTGGTGGCGTGCGCATCGGCACGGCCGAGATCTACGCGCAGGTCGAGCGCATTCCCGAGGTTGTGGAGGCGCTTGCCATCGGCCAGGAGTGGGACAACGACGTGCGCGTCGTTCTTTTCGTTCGCCTGCGCGAGGGCGTGGTGCTCGACGATGCCCTGAAAGAGCGCATCCGGCGCGAGGTGCGCACCGGGGCGAGCCCTCGCCACGTGCCGGCGCGCATCGTCCAGGTGGCGGACATCCCGCGCACCAAGTCCGGCAAGATTACGGAGCTTGCGGTGCGCGACGTGGTGCATGGCCGTGAGGTGAAGAACAAGGAAGCGCTCGCCAACCCCGAGGCGCTCGATCTCTACAGGGATCTTCCTGAACTCAAGGAGTGACCGGAGGCTTCCTGAGCCGGAGGCGCCACAGATGATGCGGCGCCGGCCGGAGATCACGGCCTGAAGGAGGCGGGGCGGTCCACCCCGGAACTTGAGGCGCGCAGGGAGACGGCGTAGCGGCCGCGGCTCATGCGGGCGAGCAGGATGACGGGCACGAGGCCGAAGGCCACGATCAGCAGGGCGGCGACCGCGCCGTCCTCGTAGGTGCCGCGCGCGGCTTCCGCGTAGAGGTGCGTCGCCAGCGTCTCGAAGTTGAGCGGCCGCAACAGCAGCGTTGCCGGCAGCTCCTTCATGCAATCGACAAAGACGAGCAGGGCTGCGCTCAGCAGGGCCGGGCGCACCAGCGGCAGGTGTACGCCGAGCAGTGTGCCGAGCCGGCTCTGCCCCAGCGCCCGGGCCGCGTGGTCGAGGGAATGGGGAACCTTGGCGAGCCCCGCCTCGATGCCGCCATTGGCCACGGCGAGGAAGCGCACGACATAGGCATAGACGAGCGCGACGCCCGAGCCTGACAGGATGAGGCCTGTCGAGATGCCGAAGAGGCTGCGCATCACCCCGTCGACCGCATTGTCGAAGGCGGCGAGCGGCGTCAGCAGGCCGATGGCGAGCACCGTTCCGGGAATGGCGTAGCCGACGCTGGCAAGCCGCGCGAGGATGTCGGCCTGCCGCCGCTGCACGATGCGTGCCGAGTAGGCGACGACAAGACCGAGCGCGATGGTGACGGCCGTGGCGACGGCCGCCATCGTGACGGTGTTGACGGTCTCCTCGAGAAGGTCGGAGGAGAGTCCGGCGAAGGACACCCGCTTGTACGCCTCGTTGGCGAGGTGCAGCGCCGGCACGCAGAAGCCGAGCAGCACCGGCAGCAGGCCGAGGGCGAGCGCGGCAAGCCCCCGTGCACCCTCGAGCCGCTGCGGCACGAGCCGGCGCGCCTGCTGCGCCGCGGCCGCATAGCGCTGGCGGCGGCGCGCCCAGCGCTCGATGAGGATGAGCGAGATTACAAGCACCAGCATCACGAGCGCGATCTGCGCCGCGCCCGGCAGGCTGGAGCGGTTGATCCACGTTGCGTAGATCGACACTGTGAGCGTGCGCACGCCGAGAAATTCGGACGCGCCGATGTCGTTGAGGGCCTCCATCAGCGCAAGGCTCGTGCCGACAACGATAGCTGGGCGCGCGAGCGGCAGCGCCACATGGAAAAACACGCGCCGGCGCCCGTGGCCGAGCGTGCGCGCCACCTCGACGAGGCTGGCTGCCTGCATCAGAAACATCGCCCGCGTCGAGAGATAGACGTAGGGGTAGAGCACGAGACTGAGCAGGAGGATGCAGCCCCCCATGGACCTGACGTCGGGAAATGGCAGGTCGCGCGGGTTGGCGATCCCCAGCAGGGTCCTCAGCGTCGTCTGCACCGGGCCGATGGGGTGCAGCAGGTCAAGATAGGCGTAGGCAACAATGTAGGTCGGTATGGCGAGGGGCAGCAGCAGCGCCCAGTCGAGCACCGCACGCCCTCGAAAGTCGTAGGCCGTCACGAGCCAGGCTGAGCCCGTGCCGATGACGATGACGAGCGCGCCGACTCCAGCAAGCAGCATCGCCGTGTCGCGGATCGCCTGTGGCAGCACTGTATTGATGAGGTGCGGCCAGAGATCGCCGGAGCCTTGGGCGGCGAACCAGGCGAGGGCCGCAACCGGCGCCAGGACACCGAGGGCGATGAGGCCGGCGGCCAGGAGCCAGCCCGAGAGCGGGGAGGGGGCGCGGCGCAGGCAGGGTCCGGCGTGCTCCCTGCCGGCGGTGGCAATGGTCATCGCAGCACCGTTCGGTCGGGAAGAAGAGCGCCGGGGCCGGCCGCCGCCGGCACGCGGTGGAAACGGACAGTCCCGGGGCGCCCAGGGAGCGCACCGGGACGGGGAAACGTCCGGTCAGATCGTGTCATCAACGTCTCGGGCCGGGGGCGGCGAAGGGGTCCGCCTGCCACGCCCGCCTTCAGTTGTCGAAGCCGACCTTGTCGGCGAGCTGGCTTGCAGCCTTCCGGTGCTTGGCAATGTCCGTCAGCAGGGACGGGTCGACCTTGAGCTCGCCGAAGCTGGCGATGATCGGGTCGGCTTTCACGCCGGCCTTCACGGGATATTCGAAGTTCGCCTTGGCGTAGAGCTCCTGCCCCTCATCGGACACGAGGAACTCGAGGAGCTTGATGGCCTCTTCCTTGTGCGGCGCGTTCTTGGCGATGGCGGCGCCGGAGACGTTCACGTGCGTGCCGCCGTTGGCAAAGGTCGGCAGCACGACCTTGATCGCTTCGCCCCACTTCTGCTGGTCCGGGCCGCCGGCGCCGGAGCGCATCAGGCCGACATAGTAGGAATTGCCGATGCCGATGTCGCAGATGCCGCCGAGGATGTCGCGCGCAACCTCGCGGTCGCCGCCACCGGCCTTGCGGGCGAGATTGGCCTTCACGCCCTTCAGCCACTCTTCGGCCCGCTCGGGGCCGTCCTTGGCGATGATGGTGGCGATCAGCGCCGTGTTGTAGGGATGCTGGCCCGAGCGGATGCAGACCTTGCCCTTCCACTTGGGATCGGCCAGCTCCTCATAGGTAAAGGCGTCGATGTTGGTGCGGTCCTTGGAGGCATAGAGCACGCGGGCGCGCATCGTCAGGGCGAACCAATTACCGTCCTTGTCGCGCAGGTTGGCCGGAATCGCGTCCTCCAGCACCTTGGACTGGATAGGCTGCGTCACGTTGCGATCGACGAGGTCGATGAGGTTGCCGAAGTCAACCACCATCAGCACGTCGGCCGGGGAGTTCTGGCCCTCGGCGGCAACGCGCTCGCCGAGCCCGTCCTTGACGAAGACGGTGTTGACCTTGATGCCTGTCTTCTCGGTGAAGGCTTCGAGCAACGGCTTGATGAGCCCGGGCTCGCGCGTCGTATAGAGGTTGACCTCCTGCGCGAGAGCCGTGCCAGCACCCATTCCCGCGACGAGGAACGAAACGGCGCCCATGAGCGTGCGAGCATAGCGTTGCATGTGTAGCCTCCTCGGTCCGGGACAGAGCCCGCGCGGACCCGTCATTTGCCTTTGGTGCAAGCGTATGCCGCCCCGAAAGCGGCGCGTCAACAAAAAAGCCAATCAAATCAATAGTTTATAATCTCTCTAAAGAGCAGGGGCGAGGGGGGATGCACGTCAGCGGCGCTCTGCTGCGGCATCTGTTGCGCTTGCGTTTGCGGTTGCCGCGGCGCGATCATGACCGTGGGCCTTACGGCCGTGCGAGGACAGGCCGTGACGGCGCCCGCAAGGCTGGGGAGATGATCATGAGTGTGCCTGCCGGCTTCAAGCGCATCACGCTGCAGCTCGCCCGCTCGCGGGAGTTCCCGCAGGGCTCGGCCCGCCACGGCTACGAGATCATCGCGCCGCTTGACGCGGATAATCGCCTCGACGTGGAAACGTGGCGCAAGCACCGCGAGGCGTGCCGCGTGCGCCGCTTCTGGGCCGGCGAGCGGACAGAACTCGGCCACCTTGTGCACCGGGCTGGCGGCAGGGGCGGCTCGACCTGGGTGTTCGACTATGACGCGGCGGCGGAGGACGACGACGAGGCGGGCTTCCGCCTGGGCGATCATGTCTGGGTGCCGGGCGAGTATGTCTCGATCCGCGATGACGACGGCGAGATGCATACCTTTCGCGTCGTCACCGTCGAGGATGTCGGCTGAGAAAGGGGCCGGCACACCGCTTGCGGATCGATCCACAGCAACGGCGGCTCTTCCGCCGATCTCTGTGAGCGGGGTCGTCGACCGGCGATCTTGGCTGTTAAATCCACACGCCCGATTGCGACATCCCTTGACACCCCACCCCGTGGCCTCTATCAGAACGCACACCGAACGGGAGTTCGTACCCCCGCGGACGCCAAGGGTACAAAAACAGCGGCTAAGTCGTTGTTTCTCTTGGGGGATAGTTTAACGGTAGAACAGCGGACTCTGACTCCGTTAGTCGTGGTTCGAATCCACGTCCCCCAGCCATCTGAAATCCCACAACAATCCGCCCTGACACAAGACGGCCCGAGCGGGCGGTTTCGCACATCCTTTACAGCTTCGCTGCAGCCCGGTCGGTCCGATGGCTCGCGTTGCGACGGTCAGGACAGGCCGCCGCGCAGCCCGTGAACCGCCACGGCGATGAGGGCCGCCAGCAGCATCACCGCCAGGATGATGAGACAGCCGCTCGGCCGCATCTCGCGCACGTCGTCCGGCGGCTCCTGTTCCGGCCAGTTGGCCATCGTCCCCTCTCTCGGCGAGGAGGCACCGCAGCCCGGCGCATCCCAGCATGATTATGCATCCCGGCCAGATGGAGATGGCAAGGCCCTCCTCGCGCGTGGCGGGCGGCGACGTCGTGTTGGGGTGACCGCCGGACATGGCCGCCGAGCGCCGGCCGCTATTCGATCAGCGGGGCACATGTGTTAACTCCGCTCCGATAGTATGCGTCGGAGTGAGTATGGTCGACACGTCCACGGAAAAGGTGGAGCGCCTTGCGCGGCGTCTCTTGCAGGAAAGCGCTTCTGCCACGCGCCTCTCGTCGCGCGAGAGACTGGTGACGGCGGCCAGGATGCTCCGGGCGCTCGCTCGGGAGCGTGACCTGCTTGTTCAGGCGAAGGAAGTCCCGAGGCACACCGGGCGCATGCGACGGCTTATCGACAGGCTGATGTCCAGGAGCGGCTGACGCCGCATTGTTCGCGCTTCCGGGGGCCGTGCCGGGCGGTGAGCGTCGCAGGTTGCAACGCATTTGCTGAATCTCACCCGCCATCGGCTGCAAAGCTGCCGGCTGCGCCCAGAAATTGGCGATTTTGCTCGGGCGTTATGGCGTGGGGGGCCTTCGCCTGATTCAGGGAGGACCCATGGCATGCGCATTCGACGCGGCCTGACGGTCGCGCTGACCGTGCTCGCAGCGATCGCCGTAGTGATGCAGGTTGACCTCGGCGGCCTGCTGACTGCGATCGAGCGCGGGATCGGGCCCGAGACGATCCTCGCCTTCTTCTGCATCGTGCTGAACTTCTACCTGTCGTTCGTGCGCTTCTGCTACTCGTTCAGGGCGCTCGGGCTGAGGGTGCCGGTCTGGCAGGCGGCGCGTGCCTTCATGCTCGGGCATCTGGGCAACCAGCTCATCTTCAGCGTGGTGGGCCAGGCGGTGGGCAGGTCCGCGGTCCTCGCCGAAGCGGGCGTCTCTCCCTCGGCAATCACCTTCCTCAGCTTCCTCGAGCGCATGATCGCGCTCGGATCGCTGCTTCTCTTCGCGCTCGCCGGCGGGGCCTACACGCTTGGGCGAATCGTGTTCGATGTCGAAGGCGGCGGGGGCTATTTCGCCTATTTCATCCTGTCGCTGATCGCAGTCGTGCTGCTCTACGGGCTTGCCAACATGCGCCAGCTGAAGCGGCTCCTCGCGCAGCTGTCGGGGCAGCTCGTGTGGTCGGTGCTCGCAGGCTGCTTCTTTCTGTCCATTCTCGCGCACTGCGCCATGCTCGGCGCCTTCTACGCCCAGTTCTCGGCCTACGGGGAGCCGGTGCCGACCGTTGCGGCGCTCGCCGCGCTGGCGGTGGTCATGTTCCTCGCCGCCCTGCCCATCAGCTTTGCCGGCTGGGGCATCCGCGAGTTGAGCGCTGCCCACGTGCTCGGCGCACTCGGTGTGCCGGCGGCGATAGGGGCAGCTGTCGGGGTCGCCATCGGTCTATTGTCGCTCGTTCTCGTCATCGGTTGCCTCGTGGCCGTACCTTTCATGACGATCCGGCCGGGGCGGGCGCGGCCCGGCGCGCAGGCCCCGCGGATCATCGCCACGCGCGACGACATCGACCGCCTGTTCGCCGCGCTCGCGGCCTTTCTCCTGCCGCTCAGCGTGATGTTCCAGCTGCGGGTGCCGATGCCGACCCACTGGCTGAACGTGAACCTGGCTGATTTGCTGGCGGTGTCGGCGTCGGCGGTGCTCGCGCTGACCTGGAGCTGGACGCAGCCGATCATCCGCCCCGCGCGATGGGTTGTCCCGCCGATTGTGCTGCTTTCCGCCGCCATTGGCCTGTCCCTCGCCATCGGCTACGTCAACCACGGCTTCCTGTCCTGGGCGTTCGTCAACCGCACAATGGGGTGGTTCGTCATCCTGTCCTATTTCGGGGTCGGCTTCCTGCTGTGGGCGCACAGCGGCCGGGCGCGGCTTCTGCGCGCCGTCCATCTGGTCACGAGCGCCATCGCCATCGTCGCCGCGATGCAGATCGCGCTCTATCTTGTCACGACCTACACGCCTTATGCACCGCCCGGCTTCAATGTGGTGAGGCTCGAGGGCTATCTGGGGGACAGCAACGCCTTCTCCTTCCAGTGCGTGATCGCCTTCACGGCCTTCTTCGCCTTGAGGGCGCTGGCCTCCGTCGGCAGGCCGAAAGCGGGCGTTCACCTCATTCCGGCCGTGCTCGTGGTCGCTGTGGTGTTCGCCCAGTCGCGCACCGGCTGGATCCTGCTGGGCACGGCGACCATTCTCACAAGCGTCTGGATGCCGCCGGTACGGCGGGAGCTGCTTCTCGCCATCCTGGCAGGGCTCGGCTTCATCGCTGCCATTCCCATCGTCGAGGTGCTCGTCAGGATCGTCCTGTCCCTCTTCTTCGCGGGGGGCGGAGGGGGAGGCGCCATGCTGACGACCTTCGCGGGGGATGGAGGGGGAGGCGCCATGCTGACGACCTTCGCGAGGGGCATGGAACGCGCCTATGCCGACAGCGAGCGCTGGGAGACTGTCTGGCGCGGGCTCGAGCTGTGGCGCGAGGCGCCGTTGTTCGGCCATGGGCTCGGGGGCTTCATCCACGACCGTCTCGTGCAGGGCAAGACCAGCCAGGTCATTCACAACGTTCCCGTCTGGGTACTGGCGGAGATGGGGCTCGTCGGCTTGTCGATGTTCGCCGCAGCCCTGCTGCTCTTCGTGCGTGGCCTTCTCGGGCAGCGCGGCAGGCCTGACACGGCCGTGCCTGCCAATGCGGCGCTCATCTGCCTCACCGTCTTCTGCCTCGGCGGGATGTCGCAGGATTTCTTCTACCAGCGCATCTTCTGGTTCGTGCTGGGACTGCTGGTGCCGCTGGCCTGCAGCGGCCTGCCGGGCCGGCAGGCATCCGCGCCGCGAATGTCCGAATCGTCCTCCGGTTGAGATCCCGCTGCACGCTTGGCACAGACTGCCCCTCTATGTAGTCTGGTTGCGAATGGATTGCGCTGTCCTGCCGGTGGCATGCAGCGCCTGACCGGGATTTCGACCGTGACGGTCATCGACGACCTCGGCGCCCTTGAAGGGGCATCGCCGGTTCCGCCTCTCGAAACGCGCCACACGCGGGGGGCGGAGGCGCTGCGCGAGGGGGCCGGCTCGCACGGGCGGCCGCACAGACGCGGCCCGCGCCGGCGTTTCCGCAACCGGCCGGGGGGCGCCACGGCCTATGCGGCGCTCGATCTCGGCACCAACAACTGCCGTCTTCTGGTGGCAGAGCCGACGCGCGGCGGCTTTCGCGTGATCGACGCCTTCTCGCGCATCGTGCGTTTGGGAGAGGGGCTCGGCACAGCCAACGTCCTCGGCGAGCCGGCCATCGCCCGTGCCATCGAGGCGCTCAAGATCTGCCGGGCGAAGATGGAGGCGCGCGGCGTTACCCGGGCGCGCCTCGTCGCGACGGAGGCCTGCCGTTCGGCCGTCAACGGGCCGGCATTCATCTCCCGCGTTGCCCGAGAGACGGGGCTGCACCTCGAAGTCGTCGACCGGCGGACGGAAGCCTTCCTCGCCGTGCGCGGCTGCGCCAGCCTGCTCGATCCGAATGCGGACGGCGCCATCGTCTTCGACATCGGTGGGGGGTCTACCGAGATCGCCTGGGTCTCCGGCTTTTCCGGCGGTCTCGACGATGATCCCGGCCGCCACGTGCAGGCGTGGGAATCGCTGCCGACTGGCGTCGTCACCCTGGCCGAGCGCCATGGCGGCATCGATGTGACGCGCGACATCTTCGAGGCCATGGTGGAGGAAGTGTCCGTGCTGCTCGCCGGCTTCGCCGAGCGCGCGCGCGAGGCGAGCCGGGGCCGCCATTTCCATCTGCTCGGCACCTCCGGCACGGTGACGACCATCGCCGGGGTGCACCTCGATCTGCCGCGCTACGACCGGCGCCGTGTCGATGGCCTGTGGATGGCCAACGTCGATGCGACGCGCGTCATCGAGCGGCTCATCGCCGCCGAGTACGGCGAGCGCGCCGCCAACCCCTGCATCGGCCGCGAGCGGGCCGACCTCGTGCTGGCCGGCTGCGCCATTCTCGAGGCCATCCGCCGCGCCTTCCCTTGCGAACGGCTGCGAATCGCCGACAGAGGTTTGCGGGAAGGCATCCTCATGGGCCTGATGGGTGAGGATGGCGTCTGGCAGAAGGGTACGACGCGGTGAGTGATGCGGGTTCCGGCGACAAGTCCGGGCGCGGGGCAGGGGGCGCGAAAGCCGGTGGCGCGAGGCGCGGTGGCAGCGGGCGCGAGGGTCCGCGCGGCCTGAAGGTGCGGGTCAAGACGGCGGGCAAGCGCTCCGTCGCCTCCACGCGCTGGCTGGAGCGCCAGCTCAACGACCCTTACGTGGCCCGCGCCAAGCGCGAGGGGTACCGCTCGCGCGCCGCCTACAAGCTCATCGAGATCGACGACAAGTACAGGCTGTTCAAGCCCGGCCACCGGGTGGTGGATCTCGGGGCGGCCCCCGGCGGCTGGTCGCAGGTCGCAGCGCGCAGGGTGGGCGTCGAGTCCGGGCGCGGGCGGGTGGTCGGCATCGACCTGCTCGATATCGAGCCCATCCCGGGCGTCATCTTCGAGCAGCTCGATTTCCTGAGCCCGGAGGCGCCCGAGCGGCTCGTCACCATGCTCGGTGGGCAGGCCGATGTCGTCATGTCCGACATGGCGGCTAATGCCACGGGCCACAAGAAGACCGACCATCTCAAGATCATGGGCCTGGCCGAGGCCGCCATCGACTTCGCCCGCCAGGTGCTGGCGCCGGGGGGAGCCTTCCTTGCGAAGGTGCTGCAGGGAGGCACGGAAAGCTCCCTGCTCGCCGACCTCAAGCGCGACTTTGCCACCGTCCGTCACGTGAAGCCGGCGGCGAGTCGCGCGGATTCGGCCGAACTCTATGTGCTCGCGACGGGATTCAGAGGCCGCGCGAAGGACCCCGCGCAAGATTCTGAAGAGACTCGCTGATCGGCGCCGGTTGAATCAGTTTCTCAACTGGCTGAATCAGAATGTGAGGAACCTGAATCAGTTTCCTAACTCCGTGTCAGGGCCGATCATGCACGGGTGACCGGGGAGCGTCGCCAATGCTGACGGGCGAAGCCGCTATCAGGCTCGGTGCCTTCCTCGCCGTCTTCGCGGCCATGGCGCTGTGGGAGGCGCTGGCTCCGCGCCGGCACGATGCGGCTGACCGGCCGGTGCGCTGGACGAACAACCTCGCAATTCTCGTCGTCGACGTGCTCGTGGTGCGCCTGGTGGCGCCGGCCTCGGCGGTTGGCATCGCGATCGCTGTCGAGGCGCGGGGCTGGGGGCTCCTGCCGCTTCTCGGCGTGCCGCCCTGGCTCGCCTTCGTCGCGAGCGTGGTGATTCTGGATCTTGTCATCTACGCGCAACATGTTGTTTTTCATCATGTTCCGCTGCTGTGGCGGCTGCACAGGGTGCATCACACCGACACGGTGATCGACGTATCCTCCGGCGGGCGTTTCCATCCGGGGGAGATCCTGCTGTCGCTCGCCATCAAGGGCGTGGCCATCCTCGTCCTCGGCGCCCCGCCGGCGGCGGTGCTCGCCTTCGAGGTGTTGCTCAACGCCACCTCCATGTTCAACCACGCCAACATCCGCATCCCGGCGCGGCTCGAGCCGGTGCTGCGCTGGCTTGTGGTGACGCCGGACATGCACCGCGTGCACCATTCTGCAGTGCGCCGGGAGACGGACAGCAACTTCGGCTTCAACCTGCCCTGGTGGGACAGGCTGTTCGGCACCTACCGGCCCGAGCCGGAGCAGGGCCACGAGGGCATGACGCTCGGGCTCCGCGAGTTCCGCGACCCGTGCGAACGACGGCTGGATCGTCTCGTGACGCAGCCTCTGCGGGACGATGGCCAAGGTTGATCCTGCGGCCCTTGCCCCTTCGCCCGCCCGCCCTTATCGAGGCTGGGACAGGCGACGGGAGGAGCGCATGAACCTGCTTTTTGACCTCGACGGCACCATCACCGACCCGAAGCCGGGCATCACGGGCGCGGTGCGCTATGCGCTCGCAACGCTTGGCCGGCCCGCGCCGGAGGAGGACGACCTGGCCTGGGTCATCGGTCCGCCGCTGCGCGAAACCTTCCGCACGCTGCTCGGCGAGGCGCTGGTGGAGCGGGCGATCGAGCTCTACCGCGAGCAGTACGGCGCAACCGGCTACAAGGATGCCATCGTCATCCCCGGCATGCCGGAGACGCTCGACAGGCTCGCCGCGGACGGCTACCGCCTTTTCGTCGCGACCTCCAAGCCGCACTTCTATGCGCGGCGCGTGCTCGCCCACTTCGGCCTCGCCGACCGCTTCGTCACCATTCACGGCGCGGAGCTGGACGGCACGCACGACAACAAGGGCGAGCTCATCGCCCATATCCTCGCCACCGAGGGGCTAGCGCCGGCCGGGACGCTGATGATCGGCGACCGCAAGCACGACGTCCTCGGCGCTGCGCGCAACGGCGTACCGTGCATCGGCGTGGCCTGGGGCTACGGCAGCCATGGCGAGCTGGCCGAGGCCGGCGCCCGCCACATCTGCGCGGTGCCCGCGGAGCTGCCGCAGGTCGTCAGCAGCCTCCTGGCAGCCGCCTGACCCTTGCACCCTTCAGTGGCCCGGCATGTTGTCCTGCACGGCCTCGGCCGTGATCTGCCGGGACGTGCGCGCGTGGCCGGAGACCTCGGCGCCTGCGTCCGGCGCCAGCCGCAGCCAGAAGGCGAGGGACGACAGCGAGATGAGGGCGACGACGACGAAGGCGGGCCCGAAGTCGCCGGCAGTCAGGCCGTCCGTTCCGCGCACGTAGCCTGTCGCCTCCAGCGCCAGCGCCCCTACGGCGACGCCCATGGAAAGGGAGATCTGCTGCGCTACGCTGGCAAAGCTCGTGGCGAGGCTCATGTCGCGGCTCGTCACGTCCGCGTAACCCACGGCGTTGATGCTGGTGAACTGCAGCGAGCGGAAGAAGCCGCCGATGAGTAGCACCGTGATGATGACGACGTGCGGCGTCTCGGGCGTGAACAGGCCCGTCGCAGCGAGGAACGCACAGGCGAGCACGCAGTTGACGACGAGCGTGCGGCGGAAGCCGAACATGCGCAGGATGCGCGCCGCGATCGTCTTCATGAAAAGGGCGCCCGCCGCCGCCGCGAAGGTCAGGAGACCCGACTGCAGGGCATTGAGGCCGAAGCCGAGCTGCAGCATCAGCGGCAGCAGGAAGGGCACCGCCCCGACGCCGATGCGGAACAGCCCGCCGCCGGCGACACTGGCCCGGAAAGTCGGGATGCGCAGCAGCGCCAGGTCGAGCACCGGGTGCTCCGCACGCCTGGCGTGGCGCCAGTAGAAATAGAGCATCACCGTGCCGGCGAGGACGAGGAGCACCGACACCTCCTCCGAGACGAGGTGGCGCCCGCCGGTGGCGAAGCCCATCATCAGCGCCGAAAGCCCCACGGCCGTCATGGCGAAGCCCGGCAGGTCGAGCGGCGGCACGTCCTGCTCCCGCACGTTCTCGATGAAGACGCTGGCGAGGACGATGCCGACGAGGCCGATGGGGATGTTGATGAAGAAGATCCAGCGCCAGTCGAAGAAGGTGGAGATCAAGCCGCCGAGCGGCGGCCCGACGACCGGGCCGACCATGGCCGGAATGGTGAGATAGGCCAGCGCCTGCACCATCTGAGCCTTGGGCACCGTGCGCAGGATGACGAGCCGGCCGACCGGCACCATCATGGCCCCTCCCATGCCCTGGACGAAGCGGGCGACGACGAACCACTCGAGCGAATGGGCGAGGGCGCAGAGCAGCGAGCCGCCCATGAACACGCCGATGGCGGCGCGGAAGATGGTGCGCGCGCCGAAGCGGTCCGCCATCCAGCCGCTGACGGGAATGAAGACGGCGAGGCTGACGAGATAGGAGGTGAGGGCGAGCTTGAGCGCGATGGGGTCGACGGCGAGATCCTGGGCGATCACCGGCAGGCTCGTCGACAGCACAGTCGAGTCCATGTTCTCCATGAACAGGGCGCAGGCGACGATCAGGGGAACGAGGACGTTGCGTGACACGGCTGGCCCCATCGGGCGCGGAGGAGCGGACCCACGGCCCACGGCGGTGGGCGTTTCTCTTAGCACACCCCCCGGACGGCGCTAGCGCGGGCAGGGTGCAGGTCGCCCATCACCTATGCGCCCATTGCAGGCGGGGGAGGGTGCCGCTCTCTCAACGCCTGCGCCAGCGGCATGCATCGGGCGGTTGTTCATGCCAATCCGTGCAGCCGGCGGGTGCCGGGGGCGGGACAAGGGGCAGATTTCTCGTGCGGCGCCGCAATATGACACTCGACGGGCCGGCCACATGCATGTTACAGGCCGCTGCCAACTCAACGATGCAGCCCGGGCCCGATGAGTCCCTGAGCGGGCTGCCGAAACGGCCATGAAAGGGTTGGCGATGCCGGTCATCCGCGACGGTTCCTTCCGCGAAGCGCTCACTTTCGATGACGTCCTGCTGCAGCCGGGACATTCTGACGTCCTGCCCAGCCAGGTCGCCATCGGCACGCGGCTGACGCGCACCATCTCCCTCAACCTGCCCATCCTTGCCTCGGCGATGGACACCGTCACCGAGGCCCGCATGGCCATCGCCATGGCGCAGAACGGCGGCATGGGCGTCATCCACCGCAACCTCACTCCCGAGCAGCAGGCGGACGAGGTGCGTCTCGTCAAGAAGTTCGAGTCCGGCATGGTGGTGAACCCGGTCACCATCCATCCCGATGCGACCCTGGCCGAGGCGCTGGCGCTGATGAAGAATCACGGCATCTCCGGCATTCCGGTTGTCGAGCGCGGGCCGGGCGGCCACAACGGCAAGCTCGTCGGCATCCTCACCAACCGCGACGTGCGCTTTGCCGACAATCCGAACCAGAAGGTCTCGGAGCTGATGACCAAAGACCGGCTGATCACGGTCCGCGAGGGTGTGAGCCAGGACGAGGCCCGCCGTCTGCTCCACCAGTTCCGCATCGAGAAGCTGCTCGTCGTCGACGACCACTACCGGTGCATCGGCCTCATCACCGTCAAGGACATGGAGAAGCAGGTCGCCTACCCGAATGCGGCCAAGGACGACCAGGGCCGCCTGCGCGTCGCCGCCGCGACGACCACGGGTGAGGAAGGCTTCCTGCGCGCCGAGATGCTTATCGACGCCGGTGTGGACGTCATCGTCGTCGACACGGCGCACGGCCATTCCCAGAAGGTGCTCGACGCCGTCACCCGCGTAAAGAAGCTCTCCAACGCGGTGCAGGTGGTCGCTGGCAATGTCGCGACCGCCGAGGGCACGCGGGCGCTGATCGACGCCGGCGCCGATGCCGTCAAGGTGGGCATCGGCCCGGGTTCCATCTGCACGACGCGCATCGTGGCTGGCGTCGGCGTTCCCCAGCTCACCGCCATCATGGATGCGGCCGATGTCGCCGCGCAGCACGACATTCCCGTCATCGCCGACGGCGGCATCAAGGCCTCGGGCGATCTCGCCAAGGCGCTTGCCGCCGGGGCCGAGTGCGTCATGGTGGGCTCGCTGCTGGCCGGCACCGACGAGACGCCCGGTGAGGTTTTCCTCTGGCAGGGCCGCTCCTACAAGGCCTATCGCGGCATGGGCTCCGTCGGCGCCATGGCGCGCGGCTCGGCCGACCGCTACTTCCAGCAGGACATCAAGGACACGCTGAAGCTGGTGCCCGAGGGCGTCGAGGGGCAGGTGCCCTACAAGGGCCCGGTCTCGAGCGTGTTGCACCAGCTCTCCGGCGGGCTGCGGGCTGCCATGGGCTATGTCGGCGCGCGCGACCTCGCCGAGTTCCGCCAGAAGGCAACCTTCGTGCGCATCACAGGCGCCGGCCTGCGCGAGAGCCACGTCCACGACGTCACCATCACGCGCGAGAGCCCCAACTACTCGACGCGCGCCTGACCGGCAGGGGGCAGGACCGTGCTGGACGATCCGCGCCGCCACATCACGGCCGTCGGCGGGCTCGGCGTGCTCTTCGTCATGGCGACGGAGCAGGAGTATGGCGCGCACCTTCGGCAGAAGATCGACCCGCTGATCACCGGCGTCGGCCCCGTCGAGGCCGCCGCCTCCGTGGCCGCGGCGCTCGCCACGCTCGCCCACCGTGGGCGGTTGCCGGACCTCGTCTTCACCCTCGGCTCGGCTGGCTCGCGCACGCTGGAGCATGCCGCGGTCTACCAGGTGGCGAGCGTCTCCTACCGCGACATGGACGCCTCCCCCCTCGGCTTCGAGAAGGGGCGTACGCCCATGCTTGACGAGCCGGCGGTGATCCCCATTCCGCACCGCATCCCCGGCATTCCCGCGGCCAGCGTCTCCACCGGCGCCAACATCGTCACGGGCGCGGCCTATGACGCCATCGCGGCGGACATGGTGGAGATGGAGACCTTTGCCGTGCTGCGCGCCGCCAGGCGCTTCGGCCTGCCCATCGTCGGCCTGCGCGGCATCAGCGATGGCCGCTCCGAACTAACGAAGTTCGAGGACTGGACGGAATACCTCCACATTATCGACGAACGGCTGGCGGCGGCGCTCGACACCTTCGCCGCCGCCGTGCGCGACGGCTCGTTCACGCTCGACAGGAAGGCGCCATGACGCCTGCAGCACGCATCGCGGCAGCCATTGAGGTGCTGTCCGACATCCAGACGCGCCGCCGCCCCGCCCCCGACGCACTGAAGGACTGGGGGCTTGCGCGCCGCTTCGCCGGCTCGAAAGACCGGGCGGCGGTGGCGAGCCTCGTCTACGACGCCCTGCGCTGCCGGGCATCCGCTGCCTTCCTGATGGGCGCGGACACACCCCGCGCCATCGTGCTCGGCATGCTGGTGCGCCTGCGTCGGCTCGACGCCACGGCTCTCGCCGGCCTGTTCTCGGGCGAGCGCCACGCGCCCGCGCCGCTGACAGAGAAGGAGACGCTGCGCCTCGCGAGCCTGCCGTCCCTGGACGACGCGCCGGCACCGGTGGCGGGGGATTTTCCCGAATGGCTGGCGCCCTCGCTCACGGCCGCCTTCGGTGACGCCACCGTTGACGAGATGCAGGCCATGGTGGCCCGCGCACCGCTCGACATCCGCGTCAACACACTGAAGACGCACCGGGAGGCCCTCGCCGAGGAGCTGGCGCACTTTTCTCCACGGCAGACGCCGCATTCCGCCGACGGCCTGCGCTTTGCCGTGGGCGAGGACGGCCGTGGTCCCACGCTGCAGAGCGAGCCCAGCTTTCTCGACGGGCGCTTCGAGATCCAGGACGAGGGCTCGCAGCTCGCCGCGCGCCTCACGCTGGCGCAGGCCGGCGAGCGCATCGTCGACCTCTGCGCCGGTGCCGGCGGCAAGACGCTGGCACTCGCGGCCCTGATGCGCAACGATGGCGCGCTGTTCGCGACAGATGTCGATACGCGCCGCCTCGTGCCGCTGCACGGCCGGCTCGCCCGCAGCGGCGCGACGCTCGTAGAGGTGCGCTCGCCCAAGGGCCGCTACGACCCGGCGCGGCCCGACCCGCTGGCCGACCTCGCCGGTAGCATCGATTGTGTCGTGGTGGACGCGCCCTGCACCGGCTCGGGCACCTGGCGCCGCAATCCCGACGCCAAGTGGCGCCTCAGGCCAGGCGCACTCGCCGAACGCCGGAAGGAGCAGGCCACGGTGCTCGACCGTGCGGCGCGCCTCGTCCGCCCGGGAGGGCGCATCGCCTACATCACCTGCTCCCTCCTGCCGGAGGAGAACGACGGCGCCGTCTCTGCCTTCCTCGCCCGCCACGCGGGCTTTGCCGTCGTGCCGGGAGCCGAAGTGCTCGCCGCCGCCGGCCTCGCGGCCGTGCCGCACCGCTGGACGGATGCCGGCGTGCTGCTGACGCCGCGCACGACGGGCACCGACGGCTTCTTCATCGCCGTGCTGCGGCGGTCCTGATGCCCGTCGTGCGGGACTGCCCCGCCGCACGCACATGTGTTATTCGGGGCCGCGCCCGTTGCGCTGGGCCCCCTGATCCATTAACGCCATGTCCATGACGGCTCCTCACCATACCTCCTCCGCCCCGAGCGCTGATCACGACAAGATCCTGATCATCGATTTCGGCAGTCAGGTCACGCAGCTCATCGCGCGCCGCGTGCGCGAGATCGGCGTCTATTGCGAGATCGCGCCCTTTCAGTCCGCCGCGGAGGCCTTCGCCCGCATGCGGCCGAAGGGGGTCATTTTCTCCGGCGGGCCGGCCTCCGTGCCGGATGAGGGCTCGCCCCGGGCGCCGCAGGAGGTGTTCACGGCGGGCATCCCCCTGCTCGGCATCTGCTATGGCCAGCAGACAATGGCGCACCAGCTCGGCGGACGTGTGGAGGGCGGCCACGCGGCCGAGTTCGGCCGGGCCGATGTCGAGGTCGTCGCCCCCTCGGCCCTGTTCGAGGGCGTCTGGAAGCAGGGGGGCCGCTATCCCGTGTGGATGAGCCATGGCGACCGGGTGACGGAGCTGCCGCCCGGCTTCTCTGTCAAGGCAAGGTCCGAAAACGCCCCCTTCGCCGTCGCCTCCGACGAGGAACGGCGCTTCTATTCGACGATGTTCCACCCCGAGGTGGTGCATACCCCCGACGGTGGCAAGCTGCTGCGCAACTTCGTCGTCAACATCTGCGGTTGCAAGCCGGACTGGACGATGGCCGCCTACCGGGCCGAGGCCATCGAGAAGATCCGCGCCCAGGTCGGTTCCGGCCGGGTCATCTGTGGCCTCTCCGGCGGCGTCGATTCCGCCGTTGCGGCGGTGCTGATCCACGAGGCAATCGGCGACCAGTTGACCTGCGTCTTCGTCGACCACGGCCTGCTGCGCCTCGGCGAGGCCGAGCGCGTGGTGACGCTGTTCCGCGACAGCTACAACATCCCGCTGGTGCACGTGGAGGCCGAGGACCTTTTCCTCAAGGAGCTCGCGGGCGTCACCGACCCGGAGATGAAGCGCAAGACCATCGGCCGCCTGTTCATCGACGTGTTCGAGGCCGAGGCGAAGAAGCTGGGCGGGGCGGACTTTCTCGCCCAGGGCACGCTCTATCCCGACGTCATCGAGAGCGTCTCCTTCACCGGTGGCCCGTCAGTGACCATCAAGAGCCACCACAATGTCGGCGGCCTGCCCGAGCGCATGAACATGAAGCTCGTGGAGCCGCTGCGCGAGCTTTTCAAGGACGAGGTGAGGGCGCTCGGCCGCGAGCTTGGCCTGCCGGAGGCCTTCGTGGGCCGCCATCCGTTCCCGGGGCCGGGCCTCGCCATCCGCTGCCCGGGCGAGATCACGCGCGAGAAGCTCGAGATCCTGCGCCAGGCCGACGCCATCTACCTCGAGGAGATCCGCCGCGCCGGCCTCTACGACGACATCTGGCAGGCCTTCGCCGTGCTCCTGCCGGTGCGCACCGTGGGCGTGATGGGCGACCACCGCACCTACGACTATGTCTGCGCCCTGCGCGCCGTGACCTCTGTCGACGGCATGACGGCCGACTTCTACCCCTTTGACATGGCCTTCCTCGGCCGCGTCGCCACCCGCATCATCAACGAGGTGCGCGGCATCAACCGCGTGACCTACGACGTGACGAGCAAGCCGCCCGGAACGATCGAGTGGGAATGATTCCACGTCCGGCAGCTGCCGGCAGGATCAGGCACCAGACACACCCAAGCCCGCGTCACTGCGGGCTTTTTTGTGCTTTCAACCTGGCACGGACTGGCAGCCTGGGGTATGGCCAAGCACGAATTTTTCATGGCATAGTCGATGGCACGAAACCGGCCCTGTGCCATGCCTCGCCGTCGATGCCATGCGCCTCGTTCCCAGGTGGTCATGGTATCGGAATCATGTAAGTGGTTGCTGTAAAACGAATTTTTGTCGTTCCGCGCGGGGTTTTCCTGGCATGGTATTGATGGCCGGTGAAGTGTGTGCGTCACGATGGCCGTGCCATGGGTACGTCCCCGTAAGCTGTTGACTTGTAAGGGGTTCTCTTTGGTTCAAGCAGGGCGCACGACGCATGGTGTTGCAAGGGAGCGTGTGTGTCATGTTGACCGATACCAAGCTGCGTAACCTCAAGCCGACGGGCAAGCTGTACAAGGTGGCGGACAGGGACGGCCTGTATGTGGCCGTCACCCCCTCAGGAACCATTTCGTTCCGCTACAACTACGCCCTCAACGGGCGCCAGGAGACCATCACCTTCGGCCGGTACGGGCCGGGCGGGATCACGCTGGCCGAGGCCCGGGAACGCCTGGCCGAAGCCAAGAAGATGATCGCCGCGGGGAAGTCTCCGGCCCGGGAGAAAGCCAGGGAGAAGGCCCGTGTGCGCGACGCCGAGACGTTTGGTGCCTGGGCGGAAAAGTGGCTTCGCAGCTACCCGATGGCCGACTCCACCCGCGACATGCGGCGCTCGGTCTATGAGCGCGACCTGAAGGCCAGGTTCGGCAACCTCAAGCTGACCGAGATCACCCACGAAGACCTGCGGGCCCTGACCGACGCCATCGTCGAGCGGGGCGCGCCGGCCACCGCCGTCCATGCGCGCGAGATCGTGTACCAAGTCTATCGGTGGGCCATCGAGCGTGGGCAGAAGGTGGAGAATCCCGCCGAGCTGGTCCGCCCGGCCAGCATCGCGAAGTTCGCGCCGCGCGACCGCGCCCTGACGCCGGAAGAGATCGGCCTCATGTACCAGTACCTGGAGCGCGTCGGCACGTCGCCGTCGATCCGCGCCGCCGTGAAGCTGCTCCTGCTGACGATGGTACGCAAGAGCGAGCTGACCAACGCCAGGTGGAGCGAGATCAACTTCAGCGAGGCCCTGTGGACCATCCCGAAGGAAAGGATGAAGCGGCGCAACCCGCACCTGGTGTTCCTGTCGCGGCAGGCGATGGACCTGCTGGTCGCGCTGAAAACCTTTGCCGGTGGTTCGGAATACGTCCTGCCGTCACGCTATGACCCCAGTGCGCCCATGAGCAGCGCCACGCTCAATCAGGTGCTGACGTTGACCTACCGCTTGGCGCAGAAGGAGGGCAAGCCCCTTGGCAAATTTGGCCCGCACGACTTACGGCGCACCGCCAGCACGCTACTCCACGAAGCCGGCTACAACACCGATTGGATAGAGAAGTGCCTTGCGCACGAGCAGCGGGGCGTGAGGGCTGTCTACAACAAGGCGGAGTACCGGGAGCAACGGGCGGCGATGTTGCAGGACTGGGCGGACATGATAGACGAGTGGACGCTTAAAAAGCCGCAAGTGGGGAAAGACTGCTGATTTCTTTGTCGAACGACGGGCTCTTTATTGGACGCTTCGGTTTGCACGATGCGACTGCGTTGACGGCCGGAGATCAATTCACGCTCGGCCGGGATGCACTTAAGCGGAGCGAACAAGTTAGCGGGCAGAGCGCTTTGGCAAGCTCAGTCGAAATATCTGGGGGATCGAGGCAATGGCCTTCGATACAGCTTGCCGTTCAATACCTAGTCTGCGGGCAATCTCAGACTGGTTGAAGCCAGCTCGCTGAAGCATCAGTATCTGCTTTTTTCGATCCGACAATTTCGAGTCCACCATTAGGCGTGCTCGGTTTCGCAGCTCGGCTTCATCCGCCGGCTGCAACGTCTGTCCGAGCATGTAATGGAGGATGTAGCCGTCGACCAGTTCGTCGCCAGATTTCGCTTGCGGCGCGCCCCGCATTGCGCATTGTCGGGTGAGTCTTTCTAGTTCGAGATCGAACTGCGCCACGGAGCGTTTCGCTTGCCTGTACGCAGGATTCCATGCGCCATTCGCTAACTTGGGCCGGTGGTCCACGCAGTACAGGTTGCTCAGGCGGAGCTGCTCGTCTGCATCGTCCGCTTTGGGCGCGTCGCTTCCTGCGGCGAAGGAAGCCAACTCCGCGAGTTCGCCGCAAAAGCGGCAAAAGCCCTGCAAGCGTTGCCCGTTCAGGCGAGTATTGCGCACCTGCCTTTTCGCGGGACGCTTACGAGCGCAGGCCCAAACCAACTCAATCAAAGATTCAAGTGTCGCGACAAATCGCTGATCTCGCGGGGACTGTTGGTCCTCTGTGAGGACAAACGCTCGAAGCAACTGGCGCTGTAAACGCACCATCGCAGTGAGCCCGACCAGTCGGACAATCTCGCTGAAGGCCACGCCCGTTCCTGCGCCGGGGATGTGGCCGACGTAACGAGACGGAAGCGTTGCTGAGTATGCCGCAACAGCGGGGTCAATGAGTTCTTCGATAAGCCGAGCGATGGGGTAGCGCTTCCCGGACTCGGAGTAGGGCTTCCAGCGATCCTGAAATTGTCCGATGGCCTTTGAAACGGTGGGATCGCACCCGTCCCAGACGGTAATGGTCGGCTGATTTTTCATGTCAACCATTTTAGCCAATCATTAGGTCGATGCAATCTGTATTGCGGGGCACCATCAGGCACGCATTCGAAAGTGACTGATGGAGGTCAAAGCATGCAAGCAAAGACGAGCAGGACTCTCATCAATAAAAAGAAGCTGTTGGCGATGATCCCGCTGTGCGAGCGCACGATTTACAACTTGGAGCAGCGAGGTGAATTCCCGCGCCGCATAGCACTAACTAGCCGGAACGTCGCCTGGGATCTGGCCGACGTGGAGCAATGGATTGAGACGCGCAAGTCGTCGGGCATTCAAGCCGCCCGTCCCGGGATGGGGGCCTGAGAGTCGCTGATCCGTGTTCATCGCACCGAACGAGAGCCGGGTCGAGCGCATGGATCACGAGGCCGCCACACGCCTCGCGCCTGACCGTCGCCGGCAAGGCGGTTTCTTCGTAGCCGACATCATCGATGCCTCGCTCAAAGACGACACGGCCAGCATGGAGCATCCACTGTTCGCGCTTCGCGCCGGTGACAAGCGCGTGCGCGTCTATGAGCGTAACGGCCATAGAGTTACGGTGCTGCCCGGTGCAACTGGCTGCGCGACCATCCACGACAAGGATTTGTGGATCTACTGCATTAGCCAATTGGTCGAAGCCGCCAACCGAGGCCGGGAAATTACGCCCACGGTCCGCTTTACCGCATTCGACTTCCTGACTGTTACCAACCGTGGCACCAGCGGCCGCGCCTACGAGCGCTTGGCGGACATGTTGCGACGCCTGAAAGGTACCGTTATCGAAACCAACATCGAGACGAACGGGCAGCGTGAGCGGCGGGGTTTCGGCTTGATCGACAGTTGGCGAGTGGTCGAGAAGTCGCTCGACAATGACCGTATGGTGGCCGTCGAAGTGGACTTGCCGCGCTGGCTGTTCCGTTCGGTCGAGGCCAAGCGGGTGTTGACCTTATCCCGCTCCTATTTTCGGCTGCGCAAGCCGTTGGATCGGCGCATCTATGAGTTGGCCCGCAAGCACTGCGGCGAGCAACCGAGATGGCGGGTATCGTTAGCCGTCCTGCACCAAAAGAGCGGCAGCACCGCTGCGCTTCGGCGCTTCCGTTTCGACCTGAAGGCGCTGGCCGAGTCCGGCGATCTGCCGGACTATCTGATGGCCTTCGATGCCGACCGGGACATGGTGACGTTCTACGCCAACGGCCCCAAGGGTAAGTTGGCCGAGGTACGAGACATGCTCGCCGGGCGGCCCCATGCGTCCGTGCAAGCCCATGAGAAGGCCTACGTCCGCAAAGCCCGGAAGCGGCCCCAAGGGGCGTAAACGCCCGTGCTGCGCCATAGCCTTTGTGGGCTGCATCCTGTGGATAAATAGGCCTTCCCTGTGAATCACATCGTGCTTTCAGGAACGCTCGCTTGTGGATCAAATCGTGCTTTTAGGAACGCCCGACTTCGTGCTTTTAGGAACGCAATCCACCTGCAAAGCCTTAGAGCGTAAGGCCTTTAGAAACCGTAACGCGCGCGCGAGATTTAACATTTATCTTTCTTTTAACGCCAACCAAGCTCGCCCTGACCCTGATTTCTCATAAAGCTTCGCGCCTAGCAGGCTACGGCTTTCGGTCTGTCGTAGGTGTCCGCTTTCTGTCCGCCTTTCTATTCTGTCCGCAAACTCGTCGCAAACGGCTCCAAACTGGACACATTACGAATGTCCGCCAAATGGTCGTTTGACGGACAAACTGAAAATGGCACCAAAGGGGGATGGGAGCTTTCCACGTGTAATCGCAAACGCCCAGGATGGCGCTGGCAAGCCGTGGAGCGGTTTTCGTGGGAGGTAAGGTGGGGAGGTTAGGCCAGAGCCTCAAAATCGCTCTGTGGCCCGGAAATCGCGTCTGAGTGGTGGCCCCGCGATCCGAACGCGGGGCCGAACCCGTTACCTGTAGAGGTCGTGGCGGGCGGGATCGGTTTCCCGCTGCACCCGGACAATCATCATGTCGATGGTTTCGCGCTGTTGCCTCGATCCGTAAAGCGGAAGGCTCTGGATGGTGCGCAGCGCGTGCAGGGAATGGAGCGCGCCCAGCCGCGACATGCGGCTATGCTAACCGGCGAGGGTATCGAGCGTCGGCCCGTGTCCTCGAGCGCGCAGGCGAGGCTGTATCCAGCGGCCGATTCCATAGAACGCCAGTACAACGGCGGTGCTGTGGCCTGACCCCATAGGGTGGTCCGGTTTCAATCTTAGTTCATGATCGGCCTTGGGGCTATTGCCTGGGCAGATGACGGTGCTGCTCCGCTTGC